>NZ_FQVL01000004.1 GCF_900129355.1 Seinonella peptonophila
TTTTCTGTCAATTTGACAGTCTGATCAGCGTACTTCGCTCGATCGACCAGTGGCTCCCAGATGGGAATCTCAATGATAATCAGCAATTTTATTTCCGTTTTATTTTATCATATCTTGATTCGGAAGATATCCAAGATCACTCCAAAAATGGAATCGCAGACGAATAATCCATAATATTATGTTAATTTGATCGACGCGTGTCCCAGACCCCCGAAGGGCCCTGGGAACGCAGTGGTCGCCATCTTAGAGCTTTTCAACGGCGACTCTGGAAGCGCTAGTCGATGCGCTCCACCTCTGCCTCGCGTACGACGTGCATGACCTTGGTGATGATCGTCACGTCACCCACCAGCGAGTCTTTGATCCACCCGTTCCCCTGCTTGTATCCCGGGAAGTAGGTACCCTCCGTGAATTCGAGGGTGATCCTGGTCTCACTCCACGTCGCGATCTTCGACGAGGTTACTCTAATGATTGTGCCAAGATCTCAATCACATCTAATGTATCGACTTGTGCTTCCTTTTCTTTTGCTTTGACACCGTCTGAAAGCATGGTTAAACAGTATGGACAGGCACTCCCGATTAAATCAGGGCTAACTGCTAAGGCTTGCTCGGTTCTGGCGATGTTGACTCGTTTTCCTTCTTTCTCTTCTAGCCACATCAGCCCACCCCCAGCACCACAGCACATCGCACGCTCACGATTGCGCTCGATCTCGACTAGTGTAAGCCCTGGAATCTGTTTCAGAATAAACCTGGGCGCATCATACTCTCCATTATATCGACCAAGATAACATGAATCATGATAGGTGACCCGTTTATAGACTGGATGGACAGGCTTTAATCGCCCTTGGCGCAGTAACTGGGCAATCAATTGTGTATGATGAAGTACCTCCACCTTATATCCAAAATCAGGATACTCATTCTTGATGACTTGCAGTGCATGTGGGTCAATCGTGACAATCTTTTTGACATCGTATTCTGAAAATGTCTCAATATTGACTTGTGCCAATTCCTGAAATAAAAACTCATTTCCTAAACGCCTAACGGTATCGCCTGAATTTTTCTCTTCGTTACCCAGAATGGCAAATGAAACATTGGCTTTTTTTAAGATTCGAACAAGAGACTGCGAAATTTTCTGACTACGACGATCATAAGAACCCATTGACCCTACATAAAATAAATATTCAAAATCAGGAGCTTCTTTCACAGTCGGTACAGGTACCTCCGCATGTTCGACCCATCGAATACGATCTTTTTTACTCAACCCCCAAGGATTCCCCTGTCGTTCAATCTGTTGCATGGTTCGGGCAGCTTCAGGCGCCATCTCTCCTTGATCCATGACTAAATAGCGACGTAGGTCTACGATCTTATCTACGTGTTCATTCATAACAGGACAGACTTCTTCACAGTTGCGGCAAGTCGTACATGCCCACAGCTCTTGTGCTGTTACGACTCCTTCATGTAAAGGTAAAACCTGTGTAGGCTTATCCTTTCCTAAAAAAGTAAAGCCGGGAACCCATGGTGAACGCGAAGTCATCGCTGCTCCTTTGACAGTTAAGTGATCACGTAAGTTAACAATTAAATCCATTGGCGAAAGCATTTTTCCAGTGCCTGAAGCAGGGCAAACTTCTGTACACCGCCCACACTCTACACATGCATATAGATCAAGCAGTTGTTTTTGGTTAAAGTCTTCAATTTTTGCCACACCAAAACTTTCTTGTTCTTCATCTTCAAAATTGACTGGTGCCAATTTGCCAGGAAAGCGCAATCGCTTGAGAAAAACATTGATCGGTGCTGTTAATAGATGAAAATGCTTTGATTGGGGAATATAGAGTAGAAATGCAAAGAGGACAAATAGATGGAGCCACCAACATACATAAAAGGCAAACCAAGCAAATGATGGAGAGATCGATGAGCGAAACAGAAGAGCAAAAAATGAGGAAATCGGAGTCGCAAATCCTAAGGGCAATGAAAAGATGATTTTTTCAAATACAGCAGCGCCTAAGATCGTGCTCATCAAGCTAGTCAATAGTATGACAACAATCCCTGAGCGAAAGCCTCTTTTTAATCGAGGTAGACGCTCGACATACCGACGATACCCTGCATAGATCGTCGCAAACAACACAAGCGTAACGGTAACTTCTTGAATACCTAAAAAAACATGATAAGCAGGTAGCGGTAGATGCTGCCCTGGAAAGAGACCTTTTAGCACAAGATCAATCGCTCCAAATTGGATGATGATAAAACCATAAAACATCACAACATGCATAAAACCACTTCGACGATCTTGAAGAAGCCTTTTTTGTCCAAAAACATGAATTGCGACCTCATGTATACGATCTTTTATGCGCCAATCGAACAAGTGAGGTCGCCCTAAACGAATCCAACGATATCGACGATATACAACATCAAAAAATAGCCAAAGCACACAACCTGTCATCATGAGAAATGCCAATAGCTGTACAACCTGCCATCCTATCACTGGCCGCTCTCCTTTCAATCAAGTGTATCACTCTGTATAGAAAGGTTAACTTTAGAATAGAAAGACCTTGGATTGCAGCATTTCAGCTAAGATGTATGCTTCATTTTTACAACCATAATGATTCAACATAATATTCTGCTGTGAAATATTGATTCCACGACTTCTTCCTATGATTCATAGCGTATTCTTCAGTCTGGTACTATTCAATCTATATATATTTTATCATAAAATAAATAATGATTTCTTTTACACAAATAGCCCTAATAACATTTCACGAATCATCTTTCCAGCTAATACGACCGTTTGCTCAGTTGGATCATAGGCAGGTGCAACTTCGACCAGATCAGCTCCAACAATCTGTAACTCCGCAGCAGCAAGCGTATGGATCACTGTAAACATCTCTTGACTGGTAATTCCGCCTGAGTCTGGTGTACCAGTCCCTGGCGCAAATGCAGGGTCTAATACATCAATATCTATTGAAACATAAACGGGTCGATCTTTTATCGTTGGAATGATTTGTTTTAAAGGCTCTATCACTGCAAAGGGATAAAAATGAATCCCTGCTTCCTCAGCATAGGTTGCTTCTTCACGTGTCATGGAACGAATTCCAAATTGATATAGATTTTCTCCTCCAATCCGCTCAGCAATCTTACGCATGGGAGTTGCATGCGAATATACTTCTCCCTCATAGTCCTCCCGCAAGTCAGCATGCGCATCAAAATGAAGGACAACTAAATCTGGATACTTCGTATAAATCTCCTTTACAATCGGCCAAGTTACCAGATGCTCTCCTCCGATTCCAAAAGGAATCTTCTCATAACTTAGCAATTGTTGAACAAACACACTAATCTGTTCCAAGCTTCGCTGGGGGTTGCCAAAAGCAAGTGGAATATCGCCTGCATCAAAATATTGAATCTCTGATAAATCACGTCGTAGATAATGGCTATACTCTTCATGTACCAAAGAAGCCTCGCGAATTCTAGCAGGGCCTAGCCTGGAACCAGGGCGAAAACTAGCTGTCCAGTCCATCGGCATGCCATAAAGAACAACGCGTGAAGTCGTAAAATCATGACTTGATCCAATAAAAACATTTCCTGAATATGCTTCATCAAATCGCATGTTTTCATCTTCCTTCCTCTATCTTTTTTTTGAATATTATCATACATTCATAAGCAAGCTAATTGATAGCTTGGTTCAGCTTGTAGTCAGAGTCACGTAATGGCTCGTGCTCGTAGTTCTCGGTGACGCTCCGACCCGGGCTTGCAAAGATGTGTAACTGTCGCGTTCTGTTAGCCTTCGCGGCCAGGCAAAACTCGCTTCCTCCGGCATTCGCCTGCGGAGACTCGAACAGTTTGATCGAAAGGAAAATGCCGCTTCTGCTGCCGTTCTGCTAAGTTGCGCCCGAAATGGAGCTTTGCCGATCACCTCTCCACTCGCTCATTCGGTTTTTCTTCAGTCTGAAGCAAGTAATCTAGTAACTTGGTTACTTTTCTCTTAACCATATAGCAAAGTCTGGGAGCATGGAGGGAACTGTAAACTTTTTGATGGTGTGCCTGTTTGCGCAAGGCGAATGCTAGAAGAATATTATTCCTTTTTATTCCAAATACTAACATTGCCTATCATTTGAATTGGAATCAAAAGGAGCCGACTTCTATGCAGATGCAACGTTTACGACACATTGGATTTATTATACTAGGAATCGCCCTGTTGTTTGGGCTCTTTTTGCTCTATTTATATTTAAAACCGCTTCCTCCCCCTGATCTACCCATGCCTAGCAAAATATACGACGATCAAGGTAAATTGATTGGACAAATGCAAGCAGGGGCACAATCTGAGTTTGTTCCACTTCATCGACTACCCAAACATCTTATCCAAGCGACCTTGGCTGCAGAAGATGAATCTTTTTATCATCACTTTGGTTTCTCAGTTCGGGGGATTGCACGTGCTATTTGGACCAATATCAAAGCAGGTAGAATTACACAGGGAGCCAGCACTATTACACAACAGTTAGCTAGAAATCTATATCTTACACAAGATCGCACATGGAGTCGCAAGATAAAGGAAGCCATATTAACATTGCAATTGGAACTCCACTATAATAAAGATCAAATCCTAGAAATGTATTTAAATAAAATTAATTATGGAAATGGTGCTTATGGTGTAGGCAAGGCAGCACGTCTCTATCTAGGCAAAGATGCAAGCAAACTAAATCTTGCCGAAAGTACTTTTCTTGTCGGAATTCCCCGAGGGCCTGCTCTCTACTCACCCTATCATCATTTTGAGCGAACAAAAAAAAGGCAACAACACATCTTAGCCTTAATGGTCGAAGATCATATGATAACCCAGTCACAAGCACATGAAGCTGCTGAAGTTGTGATCGCTTTAACGAAACCGAAAAAAACCACAGAGATGCGTGCATATTACTTCCGTGATTATGTATTACAACGGCTTGTCCATAAATACGGTCTTGAACCAGAATATGTCCAATCTGGCGGTCTTCATATCTATACCACGTTAAATCAACAGCTTCAGAAGCAAGCTGAAACAGCCGTTCAACGCCATTTATCATCGGCAGATTCACTTCAAGGCGCACTCCTATCAGTTGATCCACATACAGGTGAAATCAAAGCAATGGTAGGAGGAAAAGATTATCGAAAATCGCAGTTTAATCGAATCTTTGCTAAGCGGCAGCCTGGTTCTACCTTTAAATCAATCTTATATTTACATGCCTTACAACAGGGCTATACACCTTCTACACAAATCATGAGCCGTCCCACTTCTTTTGCTTATGAGGGTGGAGTCTATCAGCCTGCCAACTTTCAAAATCATTATCCAAATCGGATGATCAATTTACGTGAGGCAATTGCTCGCTCTGATAATATTTATGCAGTTACAACGCTTTTCCAGGTCGGGATTAACTCTGTGATCGACTTAGCACAGAGGCTTGGCATGAAAAGTCCACTGCAACCCACTCCTTCGCTTGCTTTAGGAAGTTATGCTGTCACACCCTATGAATTGACCGAAGTATACAGTACCATTGCTAACTATGGTGTTCATCATGATTTAACTGGGATCAAACGAGTCGTTGACGCGAATGGGGAAGAATTGCTTCGCGAACACTCGAAAGGAACACCTACTGTCTCGCCTGCACATAGCTTTGTCCTGACACGTTTACTTACTTCTGTTTTTGAACCGGGTGGTACAGCTTATCGCGTTCGTCAACTTTTCGACCAACCAGCTGCTGGCAAAACGGGGAGTACAGACTGGGACGGCTGGATTACTGGCTACACACCGAATCTGACTACTACCGTTTGGGTTGGCTATGATCAAAACCGAAAACTCCCCCATATCAAAACAAGGGCTGCTCAATATATATGGGGTGACTATATGGATCAGGCCAGTAAAAGGCAAAAACAAAGACTTTTTCCTGTTCCAGCAGGTGTTAAAAGTGTTCGCATTGACCCAGAAACAGGCTTTCTAGCAACTCCTTTTTGCCCTCATTCCACCCAGGAATATTATGTTGCGGGAACGGAGCCACACCAAACCTGCCCCCTTCATCCAGTACCGTCCTCCACCTCACCTAGTCAAAAACCTTGGTGGAGAAGGATTTTTGAATGGAAGCTATGGTAAATATAATATTTACACAGACACTGACGACTAGCCTAAGATCGCGTGAGAGATGATCGACAAAGAGACTAGCCGCTTATCAAATTAAGTTCTAGTCAAGGAGAGATAAACATGGATGAACAAAGAAGTGAAAAACCCAATCGGAATGTAGGAGACTATTTAAAAGGGTCAAAAAAAGACAAACCAAGTAAAGACCCTATAAGCCATTTCTTAAAACCTAAGGAACAGGCACAAAACCAAGATGACCAAGAACGTGAATAAACACAAAAATAGCGAACCGACCACTCAGAGAGAGTGAAGGGGTTCGCTACTTTTGTGTCCTAGCAAAGTGTTCCGAAACCATATTTAGTGTACTCCTGTGCCATTCTTGCGACAAGAAGATCATTCTTTTGTTCACATACCGTTCACTTTCATAACAGCTGCTGCTTTAACTCATCAGAACTATTTGCCCAAGTCTCTTTATTATGAGCTTCAAGGAAATCGCGCAAGGCTTGTTTAGCAGCAGCAGGTAATTCATCTATGTTCACTCTTCGCTTTAATGCATCATCCATTCGATTCACATGTTCAGCAAGGTTTTTCCATCCTTTTCGCAATTCGTGATCAATCATCATGGAACAAGCTGTTATCCCAGCATAGAAAGAACCGGTTGCATTCCGATCCACAGTCACCCAGATAATCCAGTATAATTTTCCGTCTTTAACGAGTTCTTGATCTTCCTGAAAACGAATCCCTCGTTCAACCCGGCTCTTAGCATGAATCAAGCCCGGTTCAATCGATACTTTTTCTCCATTAATCAACAGAGCAGATAAATGATTCAAATTTAATGTTCCAGTATGATAACCACCATGAGTTGTCCGATCTCCACTCACAATATTGAATTGCGATTTACGTTCTTTCATATCCCCTACCTCCTCGCCAATCATTGTACCAAATGGATCAATGTAAATGTAGGATGAATCATATTGAGACTTTAATGAAGAAAAAAAGAAGGCTTACTCATGCGTTTTTGCGGCGTCTCTGGACGTTTGTGATGATGCTCGTTTTGTTGTTCAAATAATTGTGCCTGTAAATGCCGAATCTCCGAAACAATCTGTTTTCGAACTTGCCGCAGAGGCAGATGAATATTAAAAGTAGTGCCTCGACCAGGCTGACTGGTAACATGAACCTGTCCGCCGTGATCATTGATAATCCGATGACAAATGGAAAGACCCATACCTGTCCCTTCACCTTTTGTTGTAAAGAATGGTTCAAAAATTCTTGAAAAATGTTCAGGTTTAATGCCACATCCATTATCTTGAATGCGAATCATCACACGACCATGAAGCTCCTTCCATTTCACCTCTACTTTTCCATGATCCATTAAAGATTCTAAGCCATTTTGGATAAGGTTAATAATGACTTGCTTGATTTGTTCTGCATCAGCTTCGATCATCACCGCTTTACTGGGTGCAATCACTTTTATCTCATGACCCATTAGAAAAGACTTGGGTTGAAGTAGACTCATCACATCTTTCACTAGTTGATCTAGACTAAATTCTTGGTAACGAGCTGGCTTTGTCTCACTCAAGTTAAGAAATTGCTTTAGTAAATCATTGATACGATCAATTTCAGGTAGGATGATCGATTCCCATTTTTTCACCTCCATATTTTCCGCCGCTGAAATCTGGACAAACCCGCGAATCGAAGTGAGAGGGTTTCGAATCTCATGTGCCAAACCCGCAGCCAACTGACCGACCGCAGATAATTTTTCCAGTCTTTGACGATGCTCTTCCTCCCGATGGCGCAATCGTCTTTGCTCTATTGATAAGCGTTGTTCTGCTAAGCGAATCAGCTCATCTGCCGATTTTGCCTCCAATGGATATGTTGCTGTACCAACGCAATAGTTCACTAGCGTTCGATCAGCCTTAATCTCTTCCATCACACGCTCAATCGTATCCAAGCAGAGACGAAGAACAGATCGATCTCCAATAATGCCAATGGCAAACTGGTCTCCATCATAACGAGCTAACTTGGCGAAATGGGGTAAGTTTTTTTTAAGCTGCCTTGCTAATAACATTAAGATTTGATCTCCAAACTCAAGCCCTTCTTCCATATTGACCTGACGAAAGTCTGCCAAATCAACACAAACGACATGATAATATTGATCAGGTCCACAGCGCACAAGACTTTGAATCACTTGTTCCTTAAAGCCGCCAAAGTTATATAGGCCCGTCAAATAGTCTCTACGGTAAGTATCTTCAATCGTATCATGATATTCTTTCAACCTCTTTTGATTTTCCCGAACTTTGTCAGCCAGATATTGATTCTTCTCTTTATAGTGCTCAATTTTATGATTTGACTGCTTTAGTTGTAACAAAGTCCAGGCAACTCCTATAAAGAGTAATACCTCACCCATTAATTCTATGAGCATATACTTATTCCAAGTCGTAAAACTGTCTATAACGAGAAAAACAGTGGCAAAGATAAGCGTGATCGCAATATTACTTTTGCTTTGCGTTCGGTATAAGACAATACCCTGTGCAATAAGGTAAACTGCGAGCATCGGGATCGTCTGTGTCAAAATGTCTAATGTAGCAACTGATCCTAGTACGAGTAATGCATAAAGATAGACCGTGGATTTTCTCTTCTGACAAGCAATCCCCAGAAAAAGTAAACTCAATAGCAAAACAGTCCCTACACCAACGCACAGCCAGTGTAGAAAGGGATGCTTCAGAGCAAAATCTCTCACGAGAAAATAGAGGATATGATACTCGTAGCTGCTATGATAACTCAGCATACTTGATGACCACACTCCTTTACCGATTGAGCGTGCACCCCACTGATGAATTTAAGCTGAAACATAGGGGATTTCCTCAATTTAATTTCCTCTAAAATAAGGAAAATTTCATCTTATGTCTACTATTTCGACAAAATATATCAAGTTTTTTTGTCATTTCTGACGATGATAGGCAAAATAAAAACCCTGATATGACAAACAATGTCAAAACAGGGATAGATAAACAAAGCATCGAATAAGAGTGGTATGCGATGGAGCCGGTTCAGCCTGTATAGTTTACGAGATGGCTATAAACTGGATTTCCTTTTTCCTTTTTATTGTCCATCTCCTGACGCGCATCTTGTTTTGTGCCATTCTCCCAAATCGTATAAGGATCATTTACTGGAATGACTTGGTCATTTCGAAACATGGCTACATTCTGCCCACCATAGGCTTGTCCCGATTCATGGGCTTCCATCGCACCATTAAAATTTCCGGCTTGCTCCACTCCACGCGGTGGGAAAAGAGGTTGATCATTTAACAGGGTGTGTACAACTGTTTCTTTTAAGATATTTTTAATCTCTTCACTCCGGTATCCGCTCTCTAAGCCTTTGATCCATTGATAGACAGGCCCATCTTCTGGTGTGAAGGTAACATTTCGTTGCGTTGGTACATAGTCACCACGCATTTGAATTTGTTCTTTCAACGTACGTGCATCACAGATTGACTGTAATGGAAAATAGTTATTTCTGAGATAAGATTGAATGCAATACTTGACTAACATTGGAAACTGACCTTTTGGTAATATTTCATACCAGTATCGCACTAAGCGATCCTTTTTACCAAGATATACTCCCACAGTAATAGAAGACATATCAGCACCTCCGAAAAACGATTGAAAAATTTTAAATTACTTGAATTAATATTAATGGTAACAGTACCCATCCAATATAGTCAACCAAATACTTTGTCGAAAGATAGCAAATATACTCGGAAGCGAAAAAAACATGCTTTTTGGATGTACAAATTCTTCTTTTGGTCTTATTTCTCTTTTGTAATTACAAAAAAATTAAAAAATGCAAACCCGCTTTCTTTCTTTTGAACACTCCTTCCTATTGCAAACTCCCTGTCCTTGACATCCATTGTTTACGTTAAATGTTTCATCTATTAATTACTGCATAAATTCCAAAATTTAGTTCCTATTCTATTAAATTCCTAAAACGCCTTTTTGATATTTCATCATCTTATTTAAAAGGACAATGTTATTCTATTAATATTTTTTTCTTTTTCCTTATTTTGATAATTTACGTCTGAGTCTATTAGTTCATCTAAATTCGACAATTTATTCTATAATTCGTTATCTCCTTCCACCGTCTTTCGACAGGCGCAAAAAGCGGCAGCGAAAATCTGCATCTCATGATACAATATCCTTTATTGCACCTTTTTTCTATCCTTGTCAATGTCCAGAATGTGAACAATAATGCATAACATTAAATATTTTATTATCTATAAGATTAATTACATGTCTTATACGCATAGATCGAGCTGTATAATCAATAGACAAGGGCATGAATAGCTTGTAGTACCTCGTCCAAATCATCGTTGTGCGCATCATTTTTCAATCATTAGGCAAGCTGAGTAAATCGTCCTGAACCAGCAGACGTGGTGACTTGCATACATCTATGCAGCCTAGATTGGAATCAAAGCGTAAAAGATTGACAGAACCTGTAACTTGGTCGACAAGCTGACGTATTTCATGTGATATGCTTTTAAAAAAGGAATTCAAATGATGTGAGGGGGCTGGATTGGATGACCACACGTATTTTAGTGGTTGAAGACGAGAAACCAATCGCCGACATCTTAAAGTTTAATTTGGAAAAAGAAGGTTATGAAGTAGAATGTATCCATAATGGAGATGAAGCGATTCAGGCTGCAATTGCAAATCCGCCAAAGCTGATGCTGCTTGATCTCATGTTACCTGGTGCAGACGGGATTGAGGTTTGTCGGCAAATCCGCCAGCATCATCAATTTCCGATCATTATGCTCACCGCAAAAGACTCTGAAGTGGACAAAGTGCTTGGGCTGGAGATCGGCGCAGATGATTATGTGACGAAACCCTTCAGTAATCGAGAATTGTTAGCTCGAATCAAAGCTAACTTACGTCGAGTGGAGGAACAGAACAAACCGACTACACCAAAGGAAAATCAAGAACAATCCTTCCAAAGAGTTGGCGAATTGTCAATCGATGAACAAAGCTTTATCGTTCGCAAGCGTGATCATGATATCGACTTAACGCAGCGTGAGTTTGAATTACTTCTTTATATGGTAAAAAATGTAAATCAAGTTTTAACTCGGGAACATCTTCTTCAATCCGTTTGGGGATATGATTACTTCGGCGATGTACGAACAGTCGATGTAACCATCCGCCGACTTAGAGAAAAAATTGAGGACGATCCAGGCGCACCTAAATATATTATCACTAGACGTGGCATCGGCTACACATTGCGGGATCCAAATGCAAAACGTTAAAAAATCGTTCTCTAACTGGTTTGATTCCGTAAATAGCCTCCAATGGAAACTGGTAATCATCTACCTGCTGTTGATTATCATTGCCATGCAACTCATTGGTGCCTACTTCTTTCGTTCATTAGAAGATGAGTATGTTTCCGACCTACAAAAAGATTTACAGTCTCAAGCAAGTCTACTTGAAAATCCTCTTCGAGACACAATGCAACAAGACCATAGTCTCGTAAAGACACGAGCAGAAATTGATAAATTGCTAAAACGTCTTGTCTACTTAAAGTTGATGGATAAAACCTCGCCAAATATTGAGATTCAGATTACAGATGAAAAAGGTTTTGTGATTACTACAACAGGAACCAATCGAAATATTATCGGCAATAAAAATGTCCGTTTAAATCAAATTAAACCAAACCGCACCAATATTAGGCGTGATACACAAACAGGAAAAGATTATCTTGTCTATAAGCATGAAATTGTAAATGACAAGGGTATTCCAGTTGGTACTATCTATATGGAAGCATCATTAGAAAAAACATATAGTACCATTCGCTCCATCAGTAATCACTTTATCCAGATTACAGCATTATCTCTATTTGTGACTGCTTTCCTTGTCATCATTTTAGCGCGGACGATCACGACCCCCGTTAAAGAGGTAACAGCACAGGCTACTGCGATGGCTTCCGGCGATTTTGATCGAAAAGTAGATGTGCATAGTAAAGATGAAATCGGACAATTGGGTACAGCATTTAATCATCTAGCTTCACACTTACGAAAGGCACTCTCTGCAAATGAAGAGGAAAAAGGTAAGCTTGAATCGGTTCTGGCTCACATGAGTGATGGTGTGATCGCCACAGATAATCATGGCAAGATTATTGTTAAAAACCAACAAGCTGAACGATTACTTGGACAAACCATTCAACTCGGTGAATCGATTCATGACACACTTACATTAGGACAGCCCATCTCGCTTCCTCTGACTAAAAAAAGGCAGTCCTTAGTAGAACGCTCAAATGATGACCCAGAGGAACAGACAATCATCAAGACTACTTTTACGCCGATTACTAGGCAAGACCAAGAGCCAATCGGCATAGTTGCTGTGCTTGAGGACGTAACAGAACAAGAAAAGCTCGACCGACAACGAAAAGATTTTGTTGCCAATGTCTCCCATGAATTGCGCACGCCTTTAACGACGATTAAGAGTTATTTGGAAGCGCTTAGCGATGGAGCAATGGAAGAGCCAGAGCTGGCAACTCGTTTTCTGCAAGTAACACAGCAAGAGGCGGAGCGAATGTCCCGCTTGATCAATGATTTATTGCATCTGTCTCGACTTGATGCACAGAAGATCAAGATTCAGAAAAAAGCAATGCGAATTGACAATATCCTACAGAGCGCTGCTGATCGCTTCTCACTCCCTGCCGAGCAGAAGCAAGTTCATTTATCCTGTACAATTGAAGAGAAACTTCCACAGGTCTATATCGACCCCGATCTAATGGATCGAGTATTAGACAACCTGATTTCAAATGCAGTCAAGTATACATCGACAGAGGGAACGATTACGATCCATGCTCACCGCTTATTAGACGGATCTGTCGAAGTTTCGATTCGCGATACAGGCATCGGCATTCCAAAAAAAGACCTTGATCGGATTTTTGAGCGTTTCTATCGTGTTGATAAAGCTCGCTCTCGCGATATGGGTGGCACAGGGCTGGGGCTTTCCATTGCGAAAGAAATTGTTGAAGTGCATGGTGGGGAAATTGCGATTCATAGCACATACAAAAAAGGGACCACTGTTTCATTTACCCTGCCGCCATTTGAACCAGAGGTGATCAGGTGATGAATCAACGTTATCTAGAGCGAATCAAATCAACCATCTTAGTCTTTTTAGTTTTGCTCAGTTTTGTCCTAACAGGTTATCTATGGTACAGTGCACCCTCCTATGAAGAGAATCGTGATGACGATTATATTCAACCACCATACATTGGCAGTGAAAAAGACAACGATATTTCAACCTATGATCTTACACAGCCCCAACAGATTATCGCTCATCGAACAGGTCAACATCTGCTCATCCATTCGAATGAAAAAGTATTTCAGGAATTATATAATATGGTTCGAGGCGTCTCTCTAGTTGATTTTACGGTGGTACAACCAACACCTGAAGATTGGAACCGTTACTACAATCAATCACAAGCATCAGAGTTGCAGTTTCCAAATGGGTGCACCGTAGGACAGTTGGACACTTTTTTCCAACGTACAACACTAAGGGATGAAAGTACTTTACAAGCATTATCACAAATCAACCGACTTGGTTTCTTTACAGATAGTAAATCAAATCGGGTATGGATGTGGTTTTTTTCCGATGATGCACAACAAGTGGTACAAGCGCGCGTTGATAATCTAACACCAACCCAGCTTCAAACAGCTTTAAATCAAGTGATGCCTAACCGCAATCCACTTGTCATTCCAGTCCCCACGAATGAAAAAGCACCTTGGGACCCTATGAACAAAAATATTCCTTTCTCACATATGCTTTATCTGCCCACTGCGCCATTAAGGGTAAACAGCTTTGCATACGATTTTCGAACAATCGATATTAATACGATGAAGCAATGGCTTTTTAAAGACCCTTATGTGACACCGATTCAGCTTAATAATGACGAGCTGCTTTATATGTACAACAGCCAAGATCAAAATATCTACAGTGATCAGATTATCAATTATCGCAAAAAACAAGGCATGATGACTTACACCAATTCGCCTACTCCTACAGAAAAACCTAGAATGTTAATACGCGAGGAATTAAATCTAATCAATCAATTTATGCAGCTACACCGTGGCTGGACAGGGTCTTATGTTCTAGATCAATTAACATCAGATAAACAGGTAAATACGTATCTTTTTCGCATGTTACTACGTGGATTCCCTGTATACTGGGAAAACGAACAACCCGGAAACCAACCCAATACGATTGAGTTAAGTGTAACCCAAAACAGTGTTAGCAAATATTCGCGTTCACTTATTTTGTTAACTGGATCAACACCTGAACAAAAGCCCAACTTGCTACCAGCTCATGATCAATTACTCGACCAATTAAAAAAGAAAAAAGTGTCGCTGGCCAGCATATCATCTATTTACCCTGCTCTAATGGGGGCACAGCGTAATGAACAACACATTCTGCTTCAACCTGTTTGGGTAGTCAAGTATACAGATGGGAAAATCGAAACAATCTCTGCGGAGAAAGAGGAGAGGTGACAAAGATGGATTGGAATCGAGCCAAAACCATATTTATTATATCTTTTGTCGTTCTCGATCTCTTTCTCGGTTTGCAAGTTTCCCAAATCATGGAGGCGAAATCCCGTTACTTAGAGAGTAATGAGATTACCGAAAACCAAATCCGCGATCTACTAGAAGCAAATCATATTCGCCTATCTGTTCCTTTTCCAAAGGAGATTCGCAATATTCCTGTTCATCAAGCAACAATTACAACATTAACAGGCTGGGAACGAGATGAGAAATGGGCCTACCGCAAACGTTGGGAGAAAGGGATTCAGTTTAAAGATGAGCGTTCATTACAACGATTTCTAAAGCAACAACTTCCCTTCTTCGATCAATTTCAACCTGAACCAAAACTATTTACAGCAGATCGAAAAGTATATATCCAAAACCATAATGGAATCCCCATTTTTGATGGTAGAGTGGTTTGTGAATTTAGCAAAGGAAAATTGGTCGCGATCCATGTCCTTCATTTTCAATTAAAGAAAGAGACAGCAGTCGAATTTATTCCTTTTAACAATGCCTTAAACAATCTCATTACAAGCGGAAAGCTGCCGAGAAACTCTACGATTACACAAATCGAGCTTGGATACCGCTCGCCCTATTATGCAAACCCACAAGAAGTAATCCTTGTACCTGTTTGGCGATTCCAAGCTAATCAAAAATACTATTATACGAATGCAACAAATGCAACAACAGGGAATCTAGGGGAAAATGCTGAATCTGTTCAGTAGAAAGGAGGCCGAAACCCGTGAAATTTAGTGTTTTAGCAAGCAGTAGTACAGGAAATTCCATCTATATCGAAACAGATCGCGCGCGGTTTTTAATCGATGCTGGTCTATCTGCAAAGCAACTGGAGCTGCGTTTGAAGCAAATCTCAGTTGAACCTGAAACTCTGTCAGCCATCTTTGTTACACATGAACATATTGATCATGTAAAAGGAATTGGAGTATTAGCTCGTCGCTATCAACTACCCATCTATCTTAACGAACAGACTTGGAAACACCTACCCAAAAGTGTTGGCGAGATTCCAGAGGAATTGATTCAGCTTTTTCCCTGTTATGGTGAAATCGACCTTTCGACCGTACATATTGAATCATTTGCTATCTCACACGATGCCGCTGAACCGATGGCTTATTTGGTTCAAGCAGATGATTCCCGACTGGCAATTGTGACCGATTTGGGCTATGTGAGCCAAAAAATTATCGACCGAGTACAGGGTGCGCATACTTTAATCTGGGAAAGTAATCATGATGTTGAAATGTTACGGATGGGTCGCTATCCTTGGAATGTCAAACGTCGTATTCTCAGCGATACAGGGCATCTTTCCAACCAAGATTCAGGTGAAGCATTAGCCCAGATCATTTCTGGACAAGGTGAACAAATCTATCTTGCCCATCTCAGCCAAGAGAATAACTTGATTGAACTGGCACAACTTACCGTTAAGGAGATTCTAGAGGAAACTGGATATCAAATGGGGCGAGACTTATCATTGCACCCTACTTTTGCTGATCGTCCTACTCCACTAAAAGAAGTCAAACGCTATGCAATTGCAAACTGAAGATATATGAACCCGCCATACATCTTCGTAGCCCAAAATGGAGTCAAAGCGTGAACTAGATTGATAAAAAAGCCCCCTTGAACCTCGATCACAAGCGATTACGTGACTCTGTCTATAAATGTAAGACCGAAACTTTCATGACATTTTTCATAAACCTGCCAATAGAAATAAACGAATTTCGTATAATACTCTGGAAGCATTGTCATACTGAACTTATGTAATTTGAAGGAGGCGTTTGTGTGGGATTTTATGATAATAACCAATCATATAACCGCCGCCCACCCACAATCTTAATCGCCATCATTTCTGCCATTGTTGGTGGGCTGATCGTAGGAGTTATTTTAACCCCTATATTTTTAATGAAGGGTACCTTCTTCAATGATGAGAAACAGAGCACTTCGTTAACAGAACAGACCGGTCAAACCAAAACAACAACCGTAAAAGTAAATACGAATATTACACAAGCTGTTAAGACAGCGGGTGGTGCGGTTGTTGGAATTATTAATTTACAGCATAGTAACAACCCATTTGAATCTTCAGAAGTTAAGCAAGGAACCGGTTCGGGAATCATCTTTGAAAAAGTTAATGGTAAAGCGCGTGTAGTTACTAACAACCATGTGATCGCCGGAGGAAATGAGATTCAAGTCGTTCTCCCAGATCAGAATGGTAAGTCACAGCCAGAAAGAGCAAAAGTACTTGGACATGATGAAGTAACCGATTTAGCTGTACTTGAGATCGATGCGAGTCATGTCAAAACGGTTGCCCAATTCGGTAATTCTACCTCACTGCAATCTGGAGAACCTGCAATTGCGATTGGTAACCCACTGGGACTTGAATCTTCTACAACAGTTGGTGTAATCAGTTCACCTAAGCGTTCGATCAATTTGACCGAAGATATTTCAACTGATGTAATCCAGACTGATGCCGCAATCAACCCCGGAAATAGCGGTGGCGCATTGGTGAACAGCGCTGGGCAAGTGATCGGAATCAACAGTCTTAAAATTGCA
The DNA here is from genome assembly GCF_900129355.1 of Seinonella peptonophila. Taxonomy (GTDB): domain Bacteria; phylum Bacillota; class Bacilli; order Thermoactinomycetales; family Thermoactinomycetaceae; genus Seinonella; species Seinonella peptonophila. The sequence goes on from NZ_FQVL01000004.1 coordinate 17,222, forward strand.
GAAAGTGGCGTTGAAGGCTTAGGTTTTGCAATTCCGATCAATGATGCCATCCCGATCATCCGTAACTTGATTACCAAAGGCGAAGTCCCTCGTCCATACTTTGGTATTCGCTTAGTCGACCTACAAGACTTGCCAATCGAAACCCGGACACAAGATTTAGGACTTCCACAAAATATGATCGATGGTACCGTCATTGCCTCTGATAAAATTGAACGCCCCGCTGCCATAGCTGGTCTTCAATTTAAAGATGTGATAGTCAAACTGGATAACCAGTCGATCAAATCACGTTCAGAGCTACGCCGATACATCTACAAGTACAAAAAACCAAACGATAAAGTTACAGTCAGCTTCTATCGAAATGGTCAATTAAAAACAACCACCGTACAATTAACCAAAGCACCTAATTTTCAACTAAATCAATAGTAAGATCATAACGAAATCCCCCTTATCTAGGGGGATTTTTTCTTAAATGTGTGCTATGAATTTCTGATCAGTTCAATTTTCACTAGATTGACAATTATATAGTTACTCATATATTATACTGAAAGAGTATAGAAATTCCTTTTGCAATAGGGTAACAGGGCCCTACAGAGTGCAAGGAAGAACCCAATGGGTGTCGATTTGGCGACAACAACAGAACCCCTACGAACAACACGCCCGACAGGGACAAGCACACGACGAAGCGGAAGCCGAACGCATCGGAGCGTGGACCCGCTCTGACCTACTGCCGCGACTGCGGTGAAAGGCACCGCCCGAATCAGCACACCAAGTAATATGCTGGTTGAGGACTAGTCGATCCTCGGTGGCAGTGCATTGGGCATGGACATCGCATATAATAGACCGAATATTATGATATATATTTTACCGAAATCTGATATGGTTAAAACAAAAACAATATGATCTATTCTATCGGTTTTCATAAACATTTCCCATTTCAACTTACAACTTCTCTCTAAATTAAAGCACACTAAAGATGACTAAAATCAAGGAGTTAAACATATATGAATAAAAAATTATATACCTGTGAAGAACATATTGAAATTGCTTTGGATGAATTTGTTGATCAACTGACTCTAGCCCCTGAAATGGAAAAGATTACTTCACCAAATGAAAAATGCTTCTTTTGTCAGCAACAGGCCAGATATCTGTTATCCATTTGTGAGGAGGGTGAGTCCGATGCGCATTCGACTGATCACAGTCGGTAAACTCAAGGAGAAATATTTACGACAAGCCTGCCAAGAATATCTTAAACGTCTACAAAGCTATGCAAAAGTGGATGTGGTCGAATTAACAGAGGCTTCACCCGCTCTCTCGACGGAGCAGCAAGTTACAGACGAAGAAAAGCGTATGCTAGCTGCAATCTCACCTGATTCTCATGTCATTGCCTTAGCTATTTCCGGGGAAATGATGAGTTCACCACAATTGGCTGAATATCTACAGCAACAGACCACTTATGGACAAAGCCATTTTACTTGTTTAGTTGGTGGCTCATATGGCCTTTCTTCCCAAGTACTTAAACATGCAAATCTCCAACTTTCATTTTCTCGGCTCACCTTTCCGCATCAACTCTTTCGTGTCATGCTTCTTGAGCAACTTTATCGATCCTGTAAAATCAATCGTGGGGAACAGTATCATAAATAGTTAATTCAATGGATAAACAGTAGCTGCTTAGTAAAATACGCTAAAAACACCACGCAGATGCATGGTGTTTTCTCGTCTATAATGTGTAAACAGGTCGTATTTGAATCGTTTGATCTCGTCCTGGGCCTACGGAAAAGATCGTTAAGGGAATACCAGTTAATTGGGTAATTCGCTCTAAGTAATGCTGTGCAGCAAGTGGCAGATCATTTAGGTTACGAACACCTGTAATATCCTCTTTCCAGCCTGGCAACTCTTCGTAGATGGGTTCACACTGGGAGAGTTGATCAAGACTTGCTGGATAATTTTCGATGACTTTTCCATTTAGATGATAGGCAGTACATATCTTCAAGGTATCCAATCCGGTCAATACATCAATCGAGTTAAGAGAGAGACCTGTAATTCCACTTACTCTTCGTGCATGTCGAACAACTACTGAATCAAACCAACCCACTCGACGAGGGCGTCCGGTTGTTGTCCCATATTCGCGCCCCACTTCTCGAATCTGGTGTCCAACTTCGTCATGAAGCTCAGTAGGAAAAGGACCATCACCAACTCGTGTCGTATAGGCTTTTGCTACACCTACCACCTGATGAATCTTGGTAGGACCAACGCCTGAGCCAATACAAACCCCACCAGCTACAGGATTAGAAGAAGTAACAAATGGATAAGTACCTTGGTCAATATCTAACATGACTCCTTGTGCCCCTTCAAATAACACACGACGTCCTTGATCTATCGCATCATTTAGCTCCACTGATGTGTCTGTGACATAAGGGCGAATCCGTTCCGCAGCATCTTGATATGTTTCATAAATTTCATCAAACGAAAAGCCTTTTTGTTGATACACTTTCTCTAACAGTCGATTTTTCTCTTCAAGGTTACGCTTTAGCTTTTTAGCAAATAGATCAGGATCGAGTAAATCACTTACACGAATCCCAACTCGCGCCGCTTTATCCATATAGGCAGGGCCAATTCCCTTGCCAGTCGTTCCAATCTTACTTTCACCCTTAGAGGCTTCCTCTGCCTGATCTAGCTGAAGGTGATATGGCATGATCAAATGTGCTCGATCAGAAATGCGTAGGTTGGAAAGGTCAACTTGATGCTCCTTTAGATAATTGAGTTCTTCCACAAGAGCTAGAGGATGAATCACCATGCCATTGCCTAAGACACATACTTTATGTTGATAAAAGATACCTGAAGGTATCATATGTAGTTTATAGCGAGTTCCTCCAAATACAATCGTATGACCAGCGTTATTTCCTCCTTGATAGCGAGCTACAACCTCAGCTCTCTCGGCTAAATAATCGGTGATCTTTCCTTTCCCTTCGTCTCCCCACTGGGTGCCAACGACTACGACTGTGGACATTTGCCTGATTCCTCCTTGGGTGTATGAAATCGATTCGAACATGTTTCCACTCATAAGATATCTATCTATATTGTATCAATGAGAAGATGAATGAGTCAAATAAAAGACGAACAATACCCTTAGATGATAATTTGATTATTCGTCAATTCCTTGAAATGTACTTTCAAGACTTAGAAATTTATTGTAGTTTTTTAGAAATAGCAGTTCTACTTTTCCTACTGGACCATTTCTCTGTTTACCAATGATCACTTCTGCTATATTCTTCTTCTCTGACTCTTCATTATAATAATCGTCTCGATAAAGAAACGCGACAATATCAGCATCCTGCTCAATCGAGCCCGATTCACGAAGATCGGAGAGCATCGGCCTTTTATCCTGGCGTTGCTCTACAGCGCGCGAAAGCTGGGACAAAGAGATGACCGGTACGTTAAACTCTCTGGCAATCAGTTTAAGCGAACGTGAGATTTCAGAGATTTCCTGTTGACGACTATCTCCACCACGTCCAGAAATAAGCTGTAAATAATCGATTACGACCATTCCCAACCCTTGCTCTGTCTGAAGGCGACGCAACTTGGCACGAATATCAAATACACTAACGCCTGGCGTATCATCGATAAATATCGGAGCTTCACTTAAACTACTGATCGCCATCGTTAGTTTTTCCCAATCTTCATCTTGTAACCGTCCTGTTCGAAAAGCTTGCGCATCAATATTCCCCTCTGCGGCCAGCATACGCATCACTAACTGTGGTGCGGACATTTCCAAGTTAAACAAAGCGACTGTCTCACCTGTCCGCATGGCCACATTTTGTGCCACATTTAACGCAAAAGCAGTCTTACCCATACTTGGTCTCGCCGCAATAATGATCAGATCAGACTTTTGAAAACCAGAAGTCATTCGATCTAGATCAATAAAGCCAGTTGCCAATCCTCTAAGACTATCTTTATTCTCATGCATCATCTCAATTTGCTGGTATGTATCAAGCAACACATCGCGAATGGGTACAAAGCCACCACGAATTCTTTTTTGTCCTATCTGAAGAATTTGCTTCTCCGCTTCATCTAGTATCTCTGTTATCTCATCTTCACTGTTATAGCCCATTGTGGCAATCTGTGTAGCAGTACGAATCAGACGTCGAAGAATCGACTTCTCCTCCACAATCTTGGCATAATATTCCACATTGGCGGCTGTTGGGATCACGGTTGTCAATTCGGTGAGATATGTTACGCCTCCTACCTCGTCCAATAATCGCCTGTCTTGTAATTCGGATGTAAGTGTGACAACATCGACTGGTACTCCCTTTTCAGCCAACCCCATCATCACTTCAAGTAATCGTTGATGCCCCTGGCGGTAAAAATCATCGGGTTTCAACCGCTCAATGACAGGGATCAGAACGGATGGCTCTATTAAGATCGCTCCCAATACAGCTTGTTCAGCTTCATGGTTGTGGGGAGGTAGACGATCTGCAAATAAATCACTCATACGCTTCCCATTACGAGCTATCCGTTTCCGTAACGGGTTCCCTCCTTTCTATTACACTTCCTATTCTCCCTGTTTTGTCTTCACCACAACAGTTAAACGGGCACGAATTCCTGGATATAACTTGATCGTTACAATTGTACCACCCAATGTACGCATTGGCTCAGCTAACTGAATTCGTTTTTTGTCGAGATCTATTTGATATTGTTTCCGCAATTCTTGACTGATTTGTTTTGAAGTAACAGAGCCAAAAAGCCGTCCACCTGCGCCCACTTTGTCAACTACAATGGTAAGTGTCATTTCATTTAAACGCTCTGCCAATTGACGAGCTTTTTCTTCTTCAACTTTTTTCTTCTCAGCCTCAGCTTGTCTTTGTTTTTCTAATTGATTTAGATTTGAAGCAGAAGCTTCTACTGCTAATCCTCTTGGTAGCAAAAAATTACGTCCATATCCATCAGCAACCTCTTTGCAATCCCCTTTTTTTCCGGTTCCTTTTACATCTTTGAGCAAAATGACTTTCATCAGTCTTTCTCCTCTCTATCACTGTACTTCTCCACCACTTTTTTTAGGATCTCTTTTGTCTCCTCAAGTGAACAATCTTTCATCTGGCTCGCTGCGTTGGTGAAGTGACCGCCTCCACCCATTGCTTCCATAATCAGTTGGACATTAATCTCACCTTGCGAACGCGCACTGATTGCTACTAGTCCATCTTTACGCTTTGCAATCACAAACGAAGCTGCTACTCCCTTCATATTTAACAAGGTATCAGCAGCCTGAGCGATCAATAATTGATCATATACCTCATCCTCCTTGCCAACGGCAACAGCAACCTCATCTCCCCACATTTCAGTCTGCTTTAACATCTCTGCACGCTTAATATATTGATCTAAATCCTCTTTTAGTAGGGATTGCACCAACGCTAAGTCAGCTCCTTTTTCCCTAAGAAAAGAAGCAGCTTCAAAGGTGCGCGATCCTGTCCGAAAAGCAAAATGCTTGGTATCAACGACAATGCCTGCGAGAAGTAATGTTGCTTCAAACGCACTCATTTCACATTGCTCATCTTGATATTGAAGCAACTCCGTTACCAATTCACAAGCAGAAGAGGCATACGGCTCCAGATAGACCAGAATCGGATCTTCTACAAAATCCTCCCCACGCCGATGATGATCAATCACAACAATATGACGAACTCTTTCTAATAATTTTGGTTCAATCGTTAAGCTAGGTCGATGCGTATCAACCATCACTAACAATGTATCACGCTCATGAATCCAATCTTCTACTTCCGATGCAAGACTAAAGAGCGATTCGATGGTAGGGTACTCCTTGATTTTTTTCCATACACGATCAATGGATGGATTACTTTCGTTTAAAATAATATGCGGCTCACATTGATGATATTGAGCAAAACAAGCTACACCTACAGCAGCTCCAATCGCATCTAAATCAGGATTCATATGGCCCATGATTACCACCCTGCGATTTGCTCGAAAGAGATTGCTCATCGCATGTGAAATAACCCGAGCGCGTACACGCGTTCTCCTTTCAATCGCATTCGTTTTTCCACCAAAGAATACGAGGCGTTCTTTTTCCTGCACGGCTGTTTGATCTCCGCCACGGGCTAACGCTACGTTCAAGGCTGCACGGGCGGTTTTGGCACGATCTAAGACCGATCCCGTTGAGTTTGAAACGCCCATACTTAGCGTAAGTGGAATCGGTTGATCATGTGTTGCGTTTCGCATTTCATCTAAAATGTCAAAATGAGATTCGATCAACTTTCTCAAGTAGAGAGCCTGCGTGACAAAAAACATTTTATCTACGTCAAAGCGTTTCAATGAGATTTGATAGCGCTCTGTCCAAGCTGAAATCATCGAATTCACAGTGTTTAGTAAAATGGTTTCTTCTTGGTCAGTTAACTGTTGTCTGACTTCATCATAATTATCAATATAGAGATAGCCTACGATTGGCTGCTCCTGCTCATATTTTTCTTCGAGCTGTACCAATTCAGTTATATCACGAAACAATAAAAATTGATGCTTTGAATCATAACTAACTTCATAAGTAGATTCGCCTAAAGCCATTTCACTGACTGTCGCAGGATTGCGTAAATGCTCTAAATCCAAAGGAAATACTTGATCAACCACCTTACCAATGGATGAAGTGGATACATTCATTTTTTTACTTACATATTGATTATGCCACTCAATGACACCATCGTCATTGATTAAAACAAGTCCATATGGAAGATGATGAATAGCAAATCGATGCCCCTGAATCACTCTTCGCTGTATAAGCAACAAAGCACGCCGCCATTCATCTTGATATAAACGACCTTGTAACCAGACAAAGAGTAAACTTAAAAACCATAAACCGCCCCCAAGTCCAGTAAGCCACCAATTACTAGTGAAATGATATATAAATACTAAAAAAATTAACCACAGAAAAAAAAGTAGCAGATAAGAATGCCGATACCTTTTTGTAAATTTTGGCATTATCCTGTCTCCTCGGTCAGAGTACAGAAGTTCATTTCTTGTAACGGTTATTGATTCGTTGACGCCAAGAACCACTAGCATCTAGAACCCCAAAGACAACCATGACAAGAACTAAAATGGGGATGAATAAGGTTAGAAAAATCAGAGGGATTAACCATAGTTTACTTTTTCCCCAAACATGGAGGAGAAATGCACAGAATGAGAAACCTTGTAGGACAAAGAGTAGTTGCAAAATATGATATATTACTTTCAAATATGGATATTGCTGGAACGAACTAAACATGAGTAATATAGCCAATAAGATTGTTGTATAGGCAAAAACCCGCGGCAGAAGCCAATTGTGAAATCTGGGCATTGGTTCACGCGTAAATCCTTGCTTCGTCAGCCATCGGCGTCCTAGTTTAAAGGTAAAAATGGGGATCGGAATAACGGCGAGTAAAAGTACAAAAGGCAGTATGTCATAAAAATTTAAAGGGGTCGTTTCCATCTTTAAACCAAAGACTGTGGTCATCTGTTGCTGTACCTGTGTCACTTGAGCCCAATATTGCTGCGCTTTGCTCAGTAGGGAAAATAGCCATTCCCCTAGTCCAAGGACGATCCAAAGTGATATAAAAGCTGTCACGATCCCACTTAAAACTACATCCGTACTCGGTTGCTTTTGATCACGATATACTTTCCCCATTACTAAACCAATCAAAATCGGATCGATTAAAGCTATTGCAATCGATCGATATGCAATGGCAATCAGAACCGCTACTACAAATGCACTAATAAATGCTGTCCAAAAATTCCGCCTAACTGTTAGCATCATGATCGGTAAAGGTATAATCCATATGGTGATCAAATTAATCGGTGGTATCAAGACGGAGAGCAATAATAGGAGAAACAAACCCATATAGAAAAAGATGTCCCTAATGGCTCCTGTTGTTGAATTCTGTGACAAATGATCGTCACCTCTTATTCATATATTCTTCAAGTGTCGATAAGTCACCATACCAACGCTCTAGTTGATGACCTTCACGACTATGATCGCGCAATTTTTCAGTTACTACTTGATCAACTTCTCGGTATGTAAAGCCTACTCGGCGTCCTAACACATATATACAGATCAATAAGCTAGCTATTGCCTCAATCATTAAATGCTGATTTGCATGGTATAGACCTTTAAAGAGGTTTGATACTTGATCGAGCAGCTCAGTCTTCAACCAATCGAGCATTTTTACATTTTTCGCAAATTGCATTCTTCGTTCCGGTTGTCCCATCGAAAAGCACTCCTTCACTATAAAAGCAGAACCTATAAGGAAAATTTCCACATTTTCCCTTTCGTTTCCTGCTTGCTCATTGGAGCACCTTTCCAAATCAACTAATAAACAGTGAAATAACACTTTATTATCATTTGTAGTCAAGCAACATGACTCCAAGATTTTCTTTTGAACTTTTCTATATCTAGACGAAAAACAGGGGATTTTCTAAACCCCCTGCTTGATCAATCGTTTGTATATGGCAATAGTGCCATTTGCCGAGCACGCTTGATTGCTCGTGTAAGTTGACGCTGATACTTAGAACAAGTCCCTGTCACACGTCGAGGTAAAATCTTACCCCGTTCACTAATAAATTTCCGTAGCAAATCGACATCCTTATAGTCGATGTACGTGATCTTATTCACGGTAAAGTAGCAAACTTTACGACGTTTATTCCCACGACGACGAGCCATCTGATTCCCTCCTTTATCACTGGCTGATCACACAATTAAAACGGTAAATCATCGTCCGAGATGTCAATCGGCTTGCCATCATTCGCAAAGGGATCCGTTGGTCGATCCATATCACGATCAGTTGAGCGACCACCGCCATATCCTCCACTATTCGATCCGCTTCCATAAGAGCCAGTGCCCGCGTAGGAAGGTTGACCGCTTGCTTGTTGATCCCGATTTCTAGAATCTAGAAAACGAACATCATCTGCCACTACTTCTGTTGTATACACTGTTCGACCTTCCTGATTTTCATATCGTCCAGTTTGAATCCGACCTTCTAATCCAACCAATGAACCTTTTCTCAAGTAATTCGCACAGTTCTCGGCAAGTCCACGCCAACAAACAATATCTATAAAATCTGCTTCGCGTTCCCCTTGCTGATTGGTAAACTTGCGGCTGACAGCTAAGCGAAATCTAGTCACGGCAGTTCCTACATTTTGTGTATAGCGTAGCTCTGGATCACCCGTTAAACGACCAATTAAAACAACCCGATTCAACATAGACATCCCGCTCCCTTGTTCTAAAATCGATTGACAGAACTGTCTGTAGCTCCACTTCTTCTCACGACTTCAGTAGCATACTCTATTTTTCATCTAGATTAATCGTCAAATGACGGATAATGCGATCATCAATGTTAATCACACGGTCTAATTCGGTTAACGTTGAAGCATCTGTTGTCTCAAATTGATAGACAGTGTATAAACCTTCGTGATATTTTTGCTGATCATGGTTAATCACATAAGCAAACCGACGACGACCCATATCGTTTGTTTCAGTGATCTGTCCACCACGTTGGTTAATCACATCTTGAATTTTGTTACGTGCATCCGTTAGCTTTTCTTCTTCTACATTTGGACGTACAATAAACATGATCTCATACTTAGACATTCGTCTCCACCTCCTTCTGGACTAAAACGGCTCTACTCTCTCATAGAGCAAGGGGCGAGCTTTCACTCACGATAATACATTCTAACAAATCATGTACAGATCAGCAAGTGATGATCCACTATTTGACACAAATATGTGATCATATGTTCGTATCGTATTTATCAATTATATACAATTCTCTACAAATATATTAGAATATTACCTAAAGTACTATAGAAAGGAGTTTTTGAGATGCGTCCCTATGTCTCAAACCCGATCAGAAGTAAGCTAACCCATGGAACAGCTATCTTAGCAAGTGTGCTTGCCCTTGCGGGTTGTTCGACTGGTTATGCACAAAGTACTGATACACCCCAATCAAAAGTAAAGGTTACCTCGACACCAACCACCACAGAAACGACACCTATGCCCACCCCGACTCCAACTGAACAATCACCTGAATATGCAGCATATTTAATCCAATGTAAAGCAGATGATACAGGCAAAATTGCCAAAGAAGAAACCATCAAAGCACCTTCTTCATTAGGCTCCAATCAGCTTTCCCCAAAAGGTAAACCACTAACAAATAAACAATCATTTGTCAGTACTTGGGTCCATCTAATCAAAGCCCCTGACCAGACAGAAGCTCAACAGAACTTACTCATCTCTATTATTTGTGCACAAGGGAAGCAGTTTGATAATAATGAACAGTTTTTTAAAGGTGATATCCAAAAAGAAAATCAAGGATATAAATTTAGCGGTTATAAAGACTACAAAATCTATTCATCACCTAGCTACACAGTAAAAGGAAATATCTTTGCTACTAAAGATACGATATATATTACTACCAAAAACAACACAAACCTTACGAATGATCAAGTAAACTTACTCGGTGAATCATTTATAGAGAGTCGAACAAGATAAACTAGGTGAAAGGAGTTACGTCGATGAAACGCATTCAGAATAATAGGGTCAAAGGAACTGTTCTTGCTGTATCGGTTGCTGCCTCATTATTAAGCGGATGTTCAGGTCAATCATCAACTCCCTATGCATCCTATTTATTAACTTGTGATCGACAGGAAAGTACCCTTTCCAAAACCGTTCGTTTACATGATCCCCCTGCTCAATGGGGTACGTCAAAAGAAGGACCGAGTGGCGAAAAAGCGGATACCTCTTCGGTTTGGGTGAATGGTTATCTAAAAAGCGACCAACAAATGCAAAGCATCTCCGATATCCTTTGTAGCAATATTGAATCGACCAATGAATATAAAGTCGCCTCTTTTAATGGTACATTGGTTGCAAGCCGAAAAGCAGATGGAATATTACCAGACATATCTAAAAAGAAGCGAAATGGAATTGGCGAAGTTCTTTTTAATGAAACAAGTCAAGAACTAGAAATGAAATTAGGGACAAAGATCGAAGGAACTTATCTACAAGATCTTGTGGAAACACTAAGCCCATTACAAGTGAAACGTGAAGTAAACACATCTCCACCATCGAGAGCGGCTTACCAAATCGATTGTCAAGAAGAGGAGATCATCAATAAAGAATCACCAAAAGAATTGAATGGCTGGGGGACTGTTGCTGAGTCACCAGACGGTAAACCGATCCCAGATGATCAACGGGAACAAACGGTCTGGGTTAATGGTCTTACAACTGATTCAGGTCAAGAACAAGCAGAATCTACTTTGGTGAAGACAATTTGTGGAGATGATCAGAGCGAGCCATTCATTGATGGATCGAATACAGAATATCGCTATGACCTTTCATGGCAAGACAATGTCTTAATGGTGGAAGATAAAAAAGTGGACACTTTTTTTGCACGCATGGGAAGAATTGGATCATTCACAGGTGAAAACGTATCTATCAATACAGCGTCTAAGTTAACACCAAGCGAACTCAAAGATTTAGGGGATATTGTAGTGATCAATAAAGCAGTAGGCATTCGAGAACGATAAAACTTCATTCCATCAAATAAAGCTTGCCTGATTCCTCAAGGCAAGCTCCAAAGTTAGACAAAGCCACGTGATTGGCTCATGATCGTGGTTCTCGACGACGCTCCGACTCGGGCTTGCAAGGATGTGGGACTGTCGCGTTCTGACAGCTTTCGCGGTCGGGCAAAACTCGCCTCCTCCGGCATACGCCTGCGGAGACTCGAACAGTTTGCCCGTAAGGAAAATACGCTTCAGCTGTCATTCCGCTAAGTTGCGCCCGAAATGGAGCTTTGCCGATCACCTCTCCACTCGCTTATTTGGTTTTTCTTCAGTCTGAGGCTTGTCTGATCTCAAGGCAAGCTCTTTAGCTTGTAGACAAAATCACAATAACAACTTAGCAAGCTAAACATTAAAGCGAAATGTGATCACATCTCCATCTGCGACTACATATTCCTTACCCTCTAAGCGAAGCCATCCTTTCTCCCTCGCTTCAGTAATGGAGCCAGCTTCTACTAATGCCTGGTATCCAACGACCTCAGCGCGAATAAATCCTCGTTCAAAATCGGTATGGATTACACTTGCCGCTTGCGGTGCCTTGGTACCTTTGCGAATCGTCCATGCGCGTACTTCTTTCTCTCCAGCCGTAAAATAAGTAATTAAACCTAGTAAGCGATAAGTAGCTGCAATCAACCGATCAAGTCCTGATTGCTGAAGACCTAGTTCCTCAATAAAAAGTTCTTTTTCCTCACCTTCTAGTTCGGCAATCTCAGCTTCAACTTGAGCGCTTACCGTTACCATTTCAGCTTCTTCTTGTGCTGCTATTTTTTGGACAATCTGTACATGCTGATTTTGATCGGCTTGCGCTACCTCATCTTCGCCAATGTTTGCCACATAAAGAATCGGCTTTAAAGTCAATAGATTTAAACCTTTTAAAAGTTGTAATTCCTCTTCATTCCATTCGACTAGGCGGGCCATTCTCCCTTCTGCCAATTCGGGTTGTAAGCGTGACAGAAGTTCATATTCTATCTTTGCCTGTGGATCACCACTTTTCTTTTGCCTTGCTAATCGATCCATTCGACGCTCTACTGTATCTAAATCTGCCAACACAAGTTCCAGATGAATGGTCTCAATATCTGCTGCAGGGTCCACTTTACCTGACACATGGGAAATATTATCATCTTCAAAACAGCGAACGACATGAAGAATTGCATCTACTTCGCGGATATGCGCTAAAAATTGATTTCCTAGTCCTTCTCCTTTGCTTGCTCCTTTTACTAGACCTGCAATATCTGTTATCTGAACAGAAGTAGGTATTACTCGCTGTGGTTGAACTAGTTCAGCAAGTTTCTGTAATCGTTTATCCGGAACATCTACGACTCCCACATTTGGATCAATGGTACAAAAAGGGTAATTTGCTGATTCAGCACCCGCTTGTGTAATTGCATTAAATAATGTTGACTTCCCTACATTCGGCAAGCCCACCACACCAGCAGTTAATGCCATTTTTCATCTTTCCTCTCCGATTTATATCAAGCAGAGAAAAAGCACCCTTTTGGTGCTTCCAGCTTGTAGACAAAGTATAAGTCGTTTTTTATTTCTGAGAACCTAGCTTTAGATACGCTGTGTGATCAAAAAGTATGGATACCACAGGTTCAGTCTGCATAGACGTATGCAAGGCGCCACAACTGTTCGCTTAGAGCGGGATCAACTGACTACACACGTCATAATGAGACATGCAACATTAGCCACTTAGCAATACTTGTACATGACGTGTTACTACAGTACTATCGCCTGTTCTTCACTACATAGTCGTGGTTTTGAAACGCCTAGGCAAATGTGGTAAAGAGCATTTGTCCAGCTTTCTTGCAATCTTTTTCCTTCAGTGAACAAATGTTATTTTCATTTGACTATTAACCAAAATGTAGATTTTTACTTCAAGCTGGTTTTTATGATTCACTTTTATTTGGGTGTACTTTTTTTAATCTTTTTTCAAACCGGCTGCGCGGTAACAGAACACTATGTCCACATCCTGTACACTTAATTCGAATATCCATACCCATTCGAATCACTTTCCAAGCATTTGTACCACAGGGGTGAACTTTCTTCATCTCAACGATATCCCCTAGCGCAAACTCTTTTCGCTGCAAATCAAATCACACTCTCTATCTCATTCTTCTCATTTTGTTGAACGACTATCACCTGAGTTTCTTACAAACACAAACCTAACGACTCATTAGCTTAGTAGTATCAGCGGTGCAATCAAAGTATGCTCTGATTACTCCTGACTATTGCTTGGTTTTCGCATCATTGGTGAGTTTGGGTGGTTGAGTCTATATGAGACATCTTCCAGCACCCATCTCTATCTTTCATTTTCAATGAGCTGATACGATTCTAACAAAAATGGCTGTTCTTAGCATCCCATAAAAAGAAATATCCTGGATAGAAAAGATTCACCATGATTTCACTTACTCCTTCTGTGTGAATGGATATAACCAAATCATAGCGAGTAAAAACAAATTTAAGACCCCATAGAGTGGATACAACCAACTTACTAATGAAGAAAAACCGATTCGTGCAAATGGGATCAAAATACTTAACATCAGGAATCCAATCAACCAATGAGGCCAAGGAAGAAGCCCCTGCATGCGATAAGCAAGTCCATAGAGATTACTTACAGTTGTTGTATAGATCGATAACCAAAGTACAATGGTTATTCCTAATAAGATCATCGGAGATACATTTTGCACTAACGCAAATAATGGGATCTCATATTGTGATAGCAAATGTGAGGCGCGAAGCAAACAGATATTAAAAAGAATTGCAATCAATCCAAGTACAATAAAGCTGATCACTCCTGCAATCCAAATTTCACTTGGATGATTGATTGTTTTCCCCATGGTCGCTAATACAGCTACTAGAGAAATGATATTAAAAGCTGCATATGCAATGGCTGATGGCCATACGGGCAAATGTATACTTTCTGCAACCTTTGTTCCGACATATGGATCTGGTTGAATTAAGTAATATATAAAAACAGCTAAGAGAATGATCGATAAGATGGGCATAAGAATTGTATTGATAGAGAGCAGCCCGCGAATATCAAAAAAGAGTATCAAGAAAGATGGTAACGCTAATATTAAGCATCCCTCAAAAAATGATTGATCCCATTGCTCAAATATAGCTCCACTCCCAGCTAACATGACAATCGAAGTGGTCAATAAATAGATTAATATCAACCCATCAAATAAAATCGCAAAACGTTCTCCCATTAACTTGCGTAATAGTTCCGCATAATTTTCCGTTTGATAGCGCCAACTGATAAATAAAATAATCATACCCGCTCCAAAGAAAAGAAACAAAGATAATAATAGTGACCAATGACTTGCTGTTCCATACGATCCAAAAAACTCCCAAATCTCTCTCCCAGAAGCAAAGCCAGCACCAATCGTTGTACCAATTATCGTCATACTAATTTTTAACGATGGAATCAGCCGTATCCGCACATTCAATCACCTTCCGCAGTTCATTGGTACATGTATATTTCTGAAAATCTATCCGTATACTGATAAAGAACTTTTTTCTGAAAGGTATGATCATATGCAAGAGCTCGAGGGAGTGAATCGAGTCTCTATTACAGATCACTCAGCAAAAGAAAAAACAGCTCATATTTTGCAGCAATTGCTTCTCCCTTTCCACCCTATTCATGAATTAGTCTGTATCTGCATTGGAACAGATCGATCTACTGGAGACTCTTTAGGTCCAATGGTGGGAACTTTATTGACTCGAAATCGTTTAACCAATTGTACAGTTTATGGCACTTTAGATCAGCCTGTTCATGCGCTAAACCTTGAAGGAACATTAAAAGAGATCAAACGCAAGCATATTGATGCGACTTATCTTGCAATCGATGCTTGTCTTGGAAAAGCACGTAGTGTAGGGCAGTTACAAATTGGAAAAGGTCCTATTCGTCCTGGAGCTGCTGTAAATAAAAATTTACCCGCAGTTGGAGAGCTCCATATTACGGGTATCGTAAATATCGCTGGATATATGGAATTTTTTGTTTTGCAAAATACACGTTTAAGTATGGTCTTGCAAATGGCAGAAATCATCTCTGGTGCAATCCAACTTACGCTCTCATCAACCGTTCAGTTTGACAATCAAATAGAGACAAGTATCGATCAAACTTCGATCCAGCAGCCACTCTCTACTCAGTTTGACTAGAGGTTGCTCATCTCCTGAAATCGAATATAAGCGGGTGGTACATGCTTGGTTAACCAAACATTTGGTTCTGTTCGGTAAAAGAGGAATCCATCGCTTCTCATCCTACCAGCTTCTATGATCAGAATTATCGGCTTCCCATGTCGACCACCTACTTGCTTTGCTGTATGGAGATCCGTAGAAAGATGGACATATTGTCGATTCATTCTTTGTAATCCTTCTCGGAGAATAGATGCTAAAAATCGTGTTGCCGTTCCATGAAATAACAGTTCAGGTGGATTTACTGATTCTGAGTGTTCCTTTGATATAGATATCGAATGACCATAACGCGCTCGAATCCTTTTACCATCTGTACTTAGTTCGAAACGGTTCTTATCATTCGTTTCCACAATTTGATGCAGCTCATCGACTGATAAACCTTTTTTATTCTTTTGCAAAGCAATTAATAATTCTTGCACAGAAACCCATCCTTGTGGATCAGGTTGTATATGAATGATTTCTGGCTGATGACGCAATACAAGAGTCAAAAATTTACTCATGTGTTTTTGTTCTGATCGGTTCATTTTCAGACTCCTTATATTGATTGTTCTCTTCCTATCAGCTTGAAGACAACAAAGTTTCTGATCCTTTCAAATAAGGCTCCGCGATATTGATATCTAGAACAAACCCCAGTCAAAAGGCCATCAATTGCTTGGCAATCAATGGCCTTCATGAAAACAATCTTGATTAGTCAATAAATGCATTTTGATTTAGATATTCGATTAGCCGCTCTAGCTCTTGCTCAGAATAATACTCAATTTCAATCTTCCCTTTACGTCTGCCTTGACGAATCCTGACAGGTGTACTCAAAACTTCTTGTAATAAATCCTCATACTGTTTAAAACGAGCAGAGGGTTGTTGTGACTGTTGCTTTTTTGAAGTTTGTCTACTTGTTAACTTTTGTACCCATTCTTCCAACTCACGTACACTTAGCTGCTCCTTCTTTACTTTCTCTGCGAGCTTCCGTTGTAAAGCCTCTTCTTTAATTCCAAGCAATGCACGTGCATGACCCATGCTCAATGTTCCACGTGAAACATCTTCCTGAAGTGTAGGCGGAAGTTGTAATAGTCGTAGAAAATTAGCTACATGCGGCCGGCTTCTACCTACACGATCCGATAATTCTTCTTGCGTCAACGAAAAATGCTGCATTAATTTTTGATAAGCATTGGCTACTTCAATCGGATTCAAATCTTCACGTTGTAGATTTTCAATTAAGGCAATCTCCATCATCTGACGATCATCACATTCTCGGACAACCACAGGCAATGTTTCGATTTTCGCCAGTTCAGCAGCTCGAAATCGTCTTTCACCGACTACAATCTCATAACCATGAATACTTTGTCGAACAACCAATGGCTGAATTAATCCATGTTCTTGCATCGATTGACTTAAACTTTGTAATGATTCTTCATCGAATTGTTTCCGTGGCTGATATGGATTTGGTCGTAACTCTGATAAAGAGACTTCCGTCACTGTCTCATCTTCCGATAAATCAGGGAGAAGAGCACCCAATCCTTTTCCGAGCCCTTTACTACCCATGTTGAATCACCTCATTTGCAAGTTGGAGATAGCACTGCGCACCTCTTGACCGAGGATCATAGGTTAAGATCGGTTTCCCATGACTAGGCGCTTCACTTAGGCGTATATTTCTTGGAATGACCGTCTGATATACTTTCTCGCCAAAGTATCTCTGTACCTCCTCTACTACCTGCGCAGAGAGATTAGTTCGAGCATCATACATCGTACAAAGAACTCCTTCTACCTCTAAGCGTTTGTTTAGGTGTTTTTGAACCAACCGAATGGTATTCAAAAGCTGTCCAAGCCCTTCTAACGCATAAAATTCACATTGGATCGGGATTAAGATTGATTCGGCTGCCGTTAAGGCATTTAAGGTAATGATCCCTAATGACGGAGGGCAATCGATCAAAATATAATCAAAACGATTTTTGAGCGGCAAAATTTCCTGTTGTAACCGTTTCTCTCTTGAAATCGCCTGACTTAATTCAATCTCTGCTCCTGCTAATTGAATCGTAGCTGGAATCACCCAGAGATGATCCAAATCTGTTGATAATACTACTCCTTCAGCCGGATGTTCATCAATCAACACATCATAAATACATGCTTTTACGTCTGCTTTATTAATTCCTAAACCACTTGTGGCATTTCCTTGTGGGTCGATATCCACTAACAACACTTTCTTTTGTTGATATGCTAAACTTGCTGCTAAATTAACAGAAGTGGTCGTTTTGTAGGGTAGGAGCTTGGCGCCATTACTGTGTCACCACAGTTGGTTTCCAAACCCCCCCCTCCGAACCGGACGTGCACCTTTCAATGCATCCGGCTCTTCAGTCGTTTCTTAACCAAACAAAACATTTTTTTCATTACGAAATTCCATTCACTTCATCGCACAAAATGATCATCTCAAATTGATTCTCATTTTCAACCAAACGATCACTCAACTCTTTCTGCCTTTTTGAGTTATGAAATAATATGCTTTTTGATCATTCTACAGCTATCATCGTTTACATGAAGTTTTGCTTTTCCTTGCCTTTTTAACGGTTGATCGAAGTAGGTTAGCACCTTATGTAGACCAGACTCCGCTTTATATCCAATTCCAATCAATCTTTTCGTTCCTGTACCCTGCCTTCGTTTCACATCGACCCCATATTTTTGAAATACCTGTTTGACAGAAATTTTTTCCTTGAGCGCAATTGTTTTTGCCAAACTGTAATAATGAAAGTAACGAAACGTTCCCAGTTTAGAGCTAACATCACTTGCCAAACAATAATAATCATAAAGTCTGCTCATCTCTCTACGGTAGAGAGAAATAAGCTCAAATAGATCAAGGTGAACACGTGCAGGATGAGGCGCTGGTTTATTATGCTTCGAATATGGCTTTAGATACGAGCGCAGCACCTGATTAGACACCAAAAGTTGAATGGGTTGTAACTCCTGATTTGATTTGGCTCTAGTCAATTCATAGCCTAAAAACTGAATAGATTGATCAGCAAGATGGCAAAATTGTAGTAACCCTTGTGATGGTCTAATGTTTAGTTCCTGATCCAAAAAAGTAGCAATTTTTTGATAAACCTGCTTTGCCAATCCTTTAGTCCCTCTAATCCCAATTAAAAAATGATCATTATATCGAACATAATGGATATTACGACTAGATAATAAGATGGGCTCATGTTGTGCGAAAGCCCCTTTCTTATTTTCCATCAGCTCATCAACAAACACATCAAGTTCATGATAATAAATATTACTTAGGATGGGACATAGCTGATTGTTCGGCCACTCTAGATAACCAGCATGTAAAAAGCGCTTCACTAACTCCAGAATTCGTCCATCATTCATTTTTTTACCCAATCGATTGATCAACAGACTATGGTCAATTCCAGAAAAAAAAGATTGAATCGTGCCCTTTATGAGCCAAGTTGACCCGACCGCACCTTGTTTAAAGGATAACAGACCCGTATGGATATTGCGATTTGGTCTAAAGCCATGTGATGACTCTAGAAACAAGGGAGCAAAAATTGCCTCTAACATAAATCGCAAAACTTCTTGCACCAATTGATCCTCGATGGGTAACACATCAAAGGATGTGGACTTATTCTGAGAGGTGTTGCTATTCCTGATTGCTATTGGATAAAAGCTTTCCCTTTTCATTTTCTCAATCAGCCGTCGAACCTGTTCTAAGTGGATATGTTGATTCCTTCTTGTGATGGAATTTCTCTGTGCAATGAAACGATACGCTAACAAGTAAAACTCAGGGTTATAAAAGTTACGATAAAGTCTGTGAAAAACATATTCAGCACAATCTGTTGTTCGTTGGTTAAGTAATGCTAGGATAACTTCAGCTTTTCGCATCTCGCGTACCTCCGTAATCCTTCATTTAAACGACCTGACCTCCTTCGCCATGTAGTAGGCTTTCCCTACCTCCGACTACTATGAGGACTCCGTCATCATATGGGATATTCAGAAGACATTTCATCCACCTTAATCGATGATATTCTTCATAGCTTATTACATTGAGCGCAAACTGAAAGACAAAGCACGCTTACAGAGTCGTGGTTACAGACACTCCATGTTATTGAAATAAGAGATGCCTCCCGTTCAGGTGACAAAGCTATATGGGATGGTCCGTATCTGCTCGCTCAGAGCGGTATCAACTCGGTTATACACGTCATAGTAAATTTGCAGCATTAGCTACTTAGCAAAACTTGTGTACAGAGCATGCAGACAACACTACCGCCTATTCTTACCTACACAAATGCGACTTTGTAGGACTTAGACAAATGCGGGTGAAAGAGCATTTATCCAGATACATTGAAAACCACTTCCTCTTATAGATCAAGCTTCTTTGCCCACTCTGTTTTCTCAATGTAAGGTTTTCTACATAGCTTATGAGCATAAGCATTCCCACTTAGATGATCTCCGCTTTGATTATTGAACACATGGATGCGACGTAGGTTCCCGTTCGTTTCTTTTACACACTATACTTGTGTGTTGGAAAAAATATGGAGAGTGCGTAAGACGTGGGTCATCCTTACGTAATATTTTTCCGTGTACCATATGTTAGCAAACTGTACACCCCGGCAGTTAGGGCAAAGAAACTGGGTTTCAAGCAGTTTAGCTTTGACCTTATCGCATCAATGGTCTTGCACTTCAAGCTGTTTAGCTAACATCCAACCCAAGTGCTTTTCTGACATGCTATGTTCCCCTTTGATGTTTCCATCTCAGGTAAGTCAGATGACCACAGGATTTCTCTCCGATCCTGACCTCCAACAAGGCAATGTTCAATCTCCTTTACGGACGCACACCCACACCACCTTTTTGATTCGCAATCGCAATTATTCGACCCATCGAATCACCTCTCATCATAAGTTTCATCGTAAGCCAAAATAAAGAAAAGAGGCATGATGTCGCCTCAGTGAAAGAATTCTCTCTTCATTGTAATAATTGTAAGGATAGAACGAAAGATAAATTTCTCAATCAATCGACAAAAAAACTAATTCTCTTGTTTTGGAATTCGAATTGTCATCTCAATAAACTGTTGATCATCTTGTTCAATGGTCTCAATCATCATCCCTGTTTGCCGAACCATTTCGATCGAATGACGAATGGTATTCACAGCAATTCGAACATCACGCGAATAATTCTTTCTAGCCTTCATTGCTTTTGTGTGATCTTCCTTTTCAGTGAACTGCATTCGTCGAACTCTCTCTTCGGTCTGTTTTACTGTTAATTTCCGTTCAATGATCTCTTCCAAGAGAGTTAATTGTTGAATGGGGCTTTTTAAAGGAAGTAATGCCCTAGCATGGCGCTCACTAATTGTTCGTGAAGAAAGTGCTTGTTGAATTTTTAAAGGGAGTTGCAATAAGCGCAATTTATTTGCAATCGTTGATTGACCTTTCCCTAATCGCTTCGCCAGTTGCTCTTGAGTTAATTGATGAAGTTCAATCAACTTTTGATATGCTTGCGCTTCTTCAATCGCTGTCAACTCTTCACGTTGTAAATTTTCAATCAGTGCAACAGCAGCAGCTTCTTCATTTCCCATCTCCCGAATAATCGCAGGTATCGTTGGTAACTGGAGCTTTTGCACTGCTCTCCATCTTCGTTCACCAGCAATCAACTCATATCCAGCATCAATTCGTCGTAAGACAACAGGTTGAATAACACCATGTATTTGAATGGTTTGACAGAGCTCTTCCAAGCGTTCATCGTCAAAAATGACTCGTGGTTGATAAGGGCTTGGTTGAATCCGATGGACAGCGATCTGCTTTACTTGATCTTGTTCCCGATCTGTTAAACCAAATAGACGCATCCTCACACCACCCTTCACTATAAAATTCGCTATTTCCTGGAAATACCCCTGCTTCACTACCAGTAAATACAAGTGAGATGTAGAAGAACTCTGATGATGTGAGTGAAGAGATAATCGATAAAGCTCTATTTCGGGTGCAACGAGCGAAATGGTAGTTGAAGCGGCTTTTTCCTTCAAGCAAACTGTTCGATGCTCCGAAGTATGTATGAACGTGAAGGCTGACAGAACACGACAGCCACCTATCTTTGCAAATGTGGATCGAATCGTCGTCAATAAGTCACGATCACAAGCAGATCACGTGACTTTGTCTACAATCTGTAACGATGTTTCACGTGGAACAATGTAGCTTGTAGACAAATGCTACAAGCTCATTTTGTAGTACTTGGAAATCAAGCCCTTACTTCATTACAATAATAATAGTGGACGACTTCTCTTTAATCAGACTCATATTTTCCTGTTATTGATATGCTTACATCAAAACCTTTCCATCTAGTCAGTTGTGTTTAAGCTTTGGCTACAGAAACAGAAAAGTGAAAAACCTGAACCTTAGACGATGAACAAGCCCTGATTGTGGTACAAAACATGATCTGAACATAAAAGTTGCTGATTCATTAGAATCCAGTAGTTTTTTGTGATCCAAGAATCCTCAAACTGATGAAAAACCCAATTGATGAAAAGAAGAGGTTCGTACAATTGGGTAGAAGAAGGAGAAATAGTGGAGTCAATATTTCGCTGTAGACGGAAAAATGCTCCTTCACCCGCATTTTACTAGGCGCTACAAAGCCGAATCTGTGTAGCGAAGAATAGGTGGTAGTACTGTCTGCACACGCCGTGCACAAGTTTCGTTAGACAGCTAACTGCAAGTCTCACAATGACGCGCATAGCCGAGTTGATGCCGCCCTGAGTGAGTAGACGCATCGCCTTGAAGACATCAACACATTCGGAAATGGAGGCAAAGCATAAAATATTGACGGAACCTTTACTTTGTCTACAGGCTAAGGTTTCTTGATCAAAAAATCCCTTATCTCTTAATGTTAGCGTAGGTGAAAGGATATACAATTCTTTATTAATCTTCAGTTTTGTTAAAATCACCCGATTTCGATTGCTAGCAAGGGTATCCTAGTCTTAGCTAGCAAAACTTTCTCTTAAAACATACGATCACTTATTGACCCTTGTCCCTTGCTATTGATAGAATCTTGAAAGAAGGAGCAGTCCAAAAACGGCTAGGAGGAAAAAAGGAAATGACTACACCTGTATACATAGGAAATGACCAAGGTTACTATGGAACCAAGGTTGTCAGTCGGGCAAATGGCAAATTTTACAAAATGTTTATTCGTAATATGGTTGTCCCGAATCGTGTAGGAGAGATCACGTATAACAACGATCCGCATAACATCATGTATAGAGAAAAAGAAGGGGATCGGGAATGGTTCTGCGGAAAGTTGGCCGTTGAGCAATCAGGTGATGATGAATTATTTGACTCACATAAACGTCGTCTGTTTAGCCCATCCTGGTTTCGTGAGCAAGAATATTTGATCATGTTTCGTGTGAGTACAGGACTCATGTTACAAGGTAACTCAGAACCTGTCGTATCAGTTGCACTGCCTACGGATAGTTATATTGATTTCAAAGAAGAGTTAAAAAGAAGACTCATTGGTAAACATAGCTTTGAAGTGAAGCAAGGAAATCTACCATATCGTAAAATTGAATTTGAAATAAAAAAAGAAAATCTTTATGTCATTAGCCAGCCTATGGCAACGCTCTTCCATATCGCGCTTGACAGAGATGGAAAGCTATTAAATGAAGATCTTTTTATTCAAAAAGTAAGTATCAATGATCTTGGGTTTGGTACTTCCGACATTGAAACGCTGCATGGTGAAACCATCATTAAGCGCCAAAGCTTCACTTCACGACACGCTATGATTAACGTTTACCAAAATCTATCCAAACGACTGCTCGAATTTACGCAAGGTGTTGATCCTGATAAGGCGGGAAAAGAGTATCCGATCTGGAGCTTACCTCGCATTGTTCGTTCAGGAGAGATCAGCTTTAAAGGGAAAATTCATGATGTAACACCACTTGTCCAAGAATCGATTAAAGAAGTGGGTGAATCATTAATCGAAGAGGTATGGAACCGCCTAGACTATGGTGACGACATTACGTACATCATCCTAACTGGTGGAGCTTCCATTCCCTTTAAACCATACTATCGGGAACGCTTTGGTGATAAATTAATCTTCGCAGAAGATTATGGAATAGAAGCCCAATTCGCTAACGGTTTTGGACTTTGTAAGTTCTCTCAATCCAAATCAAAATCAGTTCCGATCAAAGATGTCATGGAAGTAGCTGCAACGATTCAACAAGAATTCTCAGTCCCTGATGCGATCAGTGAACCTGTTAGCTCAAATAAAAAAGTAAAGGCAAAAAAATAATTTAGCCCGATTTACCGATTGTTCAATGCCCCCAAGAAGAATGACTTGGGGGTTGAGTTTGTCTTAGAAAACCCCTTTCGATTACAAAATATCCACAGTAAGCTCATACAAAGAATTGGTCTGATCGGTAGCGCATGATTTTTAGAAGAAATCTACAAAAGAAGAACATGTTGAGACTGTAGATAAACACCTATGAGCAAGTGGCAGTTTTGATCGGTAAAGCTCCATTTCGGGCACAACTACGAAATGATAGCTGAGGCGGCATTTTCTCCTCTGCAAACGTATCAAGTCTCCGCAAGCGTACATTGGAGGAAGCCAGTTTTACCCAGCCGCGAAGGATGACAGAACGCATCAGCCAAACATCCTGGATGACGCCCGAGTCGGAGCATCACCGTAAACCACGATCACGTGCAGCTCAGATGACTTTGTCTACAAGCTGAAACATACTGTTTTATCTTTTTCTTTTCTTTGCAAGAAATACATGCGCCATGCTATTCACAACACGATGTAAAAAATTAGACTAGCGAGTTTGCTAAAAAAAGAGGATAATAATATAGAGATTGGCAACTTATATTTATATTCTTTCAAAAGTGGATAAAGGAGGGAAAGCTGATGAATCGTAGCACAGAACAGTATGATCTCATCATTATTGGATCAGGAGAAACGGGCCATTCTGTAATCAAAACGCTACAAGAACAAGGTAAAAAAGCATTGTTGATTGAGTTAGAACCTGGTACATCGATTACCACGGTACAAACCAAGCAACAGCCCTCCTCTCCAGTCGGTCAACTATCGAAACAGCATAATATAGAGAGAACGGCAGAAGATACGGACCAGATTCTAGTCTGTCAACAAAAATTGGTAACTCAGTTCAATGAAACGACTACATATTCATTTTTACCACAATTGACCCAACCTGTAACACCTGAAGAAACATCTTCCATCATCAATCATCAGACAAAAAGAATAGAAGAAAGCGACATTGTGGATGCTGAGTTTATTGATATTTTTCCAAAGACCGAGCGACAGAATCTTGATATAGCTATGGATGAACATGAAGCTGATGAAATACTTGAAGTTGTTGAACCAGAACTGATTGGGGAAGAAAAAGAGTCGTTGACAGATCATGAAGATTTGTTTGATGGGGAGTTTTCATCACCGTTTAAAACACCTTTCCCAGCCCCAAAAACTCATTTTTCAAATGTAGAATCTCATACATTTGAAGAGCAAAATGTAAAATCAGAACCACCCATGCATGAACAATTGTTACGGCGCAAATTTCAAGCTGATGATCCTGAAGATTCGATTGAGCCATCCTTCCCCCTCTCTTTTGATGGGTTACAGATGGATGACCATCGACCAACGACAAATTGGGCGCAAAATGTTACACCGCTCTTGTCAAACAAAGAGCTTCATCAACAGCCCGAAGAAGAGGATTCCTTCCTTGACACATTATTAGATAAGCCGCTTCCAGTAGAACGGGAATCAAGACTTCGAAAACGGTTTATGAACAAGCAACGCATCGAGCAACAATTGGATTATCATGAACCAAAATCTGCTGAGCCTGTTCCAATTCCAAGTCAAAAGCCAGAGATTAAGCCACCTACTTTTAAAACACAGATTAAGCCACAAATGATTCAACAAAAATCTGAACCAATCTCTGAACAGAAGGAAGAGGCAAATCCTCTTGAAGTGAGCAAACCAGTTAACATAGAACCCATCGTTGCCCGACGTCGTACAAGGACACAGAAGAAGAAGATTATGCTTACAAAGAATGAAGCGCTTTTTGAAACCAAATCAAAGAAAAGAAGACCACATCCATCAAGAAAGGCAAGCCAAATTGAAGAGACCGATGAAAGCTTATACAACTTCGAGAATCCTTCAATTCAGCCGTTTATGCGTCCGCCTTCAACAAACGAAGATCCGATTACTGCCTTTAAAAACGATGAACAACCAGTACTAGAAAAAGATTTATTTGATACGGATGAATTTATTGAAACAGCACAACCTACTTTACCAACTTCAAATAACGATTCCTTA
The DNA here is from genome assembly GCF_900129355.1 of Seinonella peptonophila. Lineage (GTDB taxonomy): Bacteria > Bacillota > Bacilli > Thermoactinomycetales > Thermoactinomycetaceae > Seinonella > Seinonella peptonophila. The sequence continues at coordinate 43,304 of NZ_FQVL01000004.1, forward strand.
AAACGGGATGATATTGAATTTGAAGAACCATATGACGGCTATAACTCTTGGGATGAATTTGTGACCCCTTATTCTACAAATAATCGCAAACGGCAAGAGCTAGATCAAATTGAGAAACGGAAAATCGCTTTACGTGGCTTACACAATTTAATTAATAATCTAGGTTGATGAAAAGAAAAGAACCGATCCTAGCTATCAATTAGCGCTTTGCTTGGATCGGTTCTTTATGTGGTAAGCCCGCACGCCTTGGGTAACGACGCGGAGAATGATCTCTTTTCTTCATTAACAGGAGATTTCGCTCTCCTATTGACCCCGGCAATGTAAGATGGCACTTCTTTAAACTTGCTTTTCCTAACACATGGAGGGCATAACTGGCTTCCTCGATTTCTTCGTCGATCACAGCCCCCTTCTGTGCGATAAAGGAACCTTGAACCTTTACAAAAGGGAGACAGTATTCAGCTAATATATTCAGACGAGCAACTGCTCGAGCTACAGCTAGGTCAAACTGTTCCCGATATTCATCCCTCTGCGCTAACTCTTCCGCTCGGCTATGAACCGCATCAATTGCACTTAACTGTAATTCTTCAATCACTCCTTGTAAAAAGCGAACTCTCTTCTGCAAAGAGTCGATTAATAAGACCTCAAGCTGTGGAAAAGCGATTTTCAAAGGAATACCCGGAAAGCCTGCTCCTGTCCCTACATCGATCAACTTCTTGATTTGTTCAAAAGAAGTATATGCTGCAATGGAGAGAGAGTCATAAAAATGTTTGATGTAAACCTCTTTTTCATCTGTAATCGCTGTTAAATTTAAATACTGGTTGGTTTCGATGATCCGATGATAATATTGATCAAACTGTTCCAATTGAAGAGATGTGAGCGAGATCGAAAAATCTTTCGCCACTCGCTCTTGCATCCATCTACTCATTTCTTTCACTCGTGTACCTTTTCCTTTCGTACTGCTCGGTTTCCTTGTTCCATATGAATCATTAAAATGGAAATATCGGCTGGACTTACCCCTGAGATTCGAGAAGCTTGACCTAGTGAAAGCGGTCGAACTTGTGTGAGTTTTTCTCTCGCTTCAGAAGAAATACCTTCGATCATTTCATAATTCACCCAATTAGGAATCCGCTTTTCTTCCATTTTCTTCATCTTCTCTACTTGTTGCAGAGATTTTTGGATATAGCCCTCATATTTAATTTGAATTTCAACTTGCTCCATTACATCCTCACTTAATGGTGTCGGCGATGGTGATAGCGAGGCAATATTTTGGTAACTCAGCTCTGGTCGTTTTAGTAATTGAGCTAGTTCGATAACTTGTTGGATCTCGTTGGTGCCCATTTTCACTAATTGATCCCGTACTTCAGCAGTAGGACGAATTCTTGTCTGATGTAAGCGAGCGATTTCACTTTTGATCGCCTGCTGTTTTGCTTGAAAACGCTGATATCGCTTCTCTTTAATCAGCCCAATCTCATAGCCGAGGTCTGTAAGACGAAGGTCAGCATTATCATGGCGGAGCAGTAGACGATATTCAGCCCTCGAAGTAAGTAAGCGATAAGGCTCAGCCGTTCCTTTCGTGACCAAATCATCAATCAATACACCGATATACGCCTGTGAACGATCCAAAATGACTGGTTTTCTACCCTGAACTTTCCTTGCGGCATTGATTCCAGCCATAATACCTTGCCCAGCTGCCTCTTCGTAACCTGATGTGCCATTGATCTGACCAGCCGTAAATAAACCTTGGATTCGCTTTGTTTCGAGACTGGGCCATAATTGAGTAGGGACAATGGCGTCATACTCAATCGCATATCCAGTTCGCAACATTTCAACCTTCTCTAAACCTTTGATCGTACGTAACATTTTTTCTTGTACATCTTCAGGTAGACTAGTTGATAATCCTTGCACATACATTTCTTCTGTATGCCGACCTTCCGGCTCAATAAAGATTTGATGCCTTCCTTTATCGGAAAAACGAACAATCTTATCCTCAATAGAAGGACAATAACGAGGTCCTCTTCCTTCAATCACACCCGAAAACATAGGCGCCCGATGTAAATTATCACGGATTTGCTGATGTGTCTCTTCGTTCGTATAGGTTAACCAACATGGAAGTTGATCTGTTATATATTCGGTTGTTTCATATGAAAAAGCACGTGGTTCTTCATCACCTGGCTGAATCTCCATCTGCTCAGTATCGATTGATCGTGAGTTAATGCGAGGAGGTGTACCTGTTTTAAACCGCACCATCTCAAGCCCTAGCTCCATCAAATGATGAGCCAATTGAATGGAAGGCTGCTGGTTATTTGGTCCGCTTTCATACGCAAGATCGCCTATAATTACTTTTCCACGCAAGTAAGTACCCGTTGTTAACACGACTGCATCTGCACGATACTCAGCTCCAGTTCGCGTTATCACACCATAACAACGATCCTTATCTACCAAAAGACGTTCCACCATCCCTTGTTGTAAATCAAGCATCGATTCCTGTTCGATTGTTTTCTTCATTTCACGCTGATACATCACTTTATCAGCTTGGGCACGTAGAGCATACACAGCTGGGCCTTTCCCTGTATTCAGCATCCGCATCTGTATATATGTTTTATCTATATTTCTTCCCATTTCGCCACCCAGCGCATCAATTTCTCTGACCACATGACCTTTAGCAGGCCCACCAATCGATGGATTACAGGGCATATAGGCGATGGTGTCCAAGCTCAAGGTTAAGAGCAGGGTGCGACAATTCATCCGAGCGGCTGCTAGTGCAGCTTCACATCCGGCATGACCAGCACCAATCACAATCACATCGTAATGTTTCACTTCAATCACCCCTTTTCATCACTTGAACATCTTTACTTTCCCAAACAAAATTGAGAAAAAATCTGATCAATTAAGTCTTCAGCAACCGCTTCCCCAATCACTTCGCCCAATGCTTGCCAAGCATTTTTTAAATCGATTTCAATCATATCGATTGGGATGCCTACTTCTATACCTTTCATTCCTTCATCAAGATTTGAAAGAGCTTGTTCCAATAAAGCAATATGTCGCGCATTCGATAGATACGTAGCATCTTGATCTACAACTCGACCAGAAAAAAATAGATCGGCAATTGCTTGCTCTAACTCTTCAACGCCCTGCTCTTGAACCAATGAAGTCGTAATCAAAGGCAAGTCACTAGCGAGCAATTTCAGCTCATCCCATTCGACCTGTTGAGGAAGGTCAGTCTTATTTACAATGATAATACCAGTCTTTCCTTGCAACCAGGTAAGCAGTCTTCGATCTTCGGTATGCAATGGCTCCGAAGCATTTAAAACTAGCAGAATAAGATCAGCCGTTTCTAAAGCCTTCTTTGACCGTTCTACCCCGATCTTTTCAACCACATCTTCTGTTTCACGAATTCCAGCTGTATCTAATAACCGTAACGCAATTCCCCGTACTTTTACATACTCTTCAACTACATCTCGGGTCGTTCCTGGTATATCTGTTACAATTGCACGATTTTCTTGTGTCAACACATTTAACAAAGAAGATTTACCTACATTGGGTCTTCCCACAATCGCTGTAGAAATACCTTCACGAATGATTTTACCCTGTTTAGCAGTCTGCAACAATCCTTCAATACGTTGGTGAATTTCGCTCATTCGTTCCTGTAAAAAATCAGATGTCATCATTTCTGCATCATATTCTGGATAGTCAACATTTACAGCCAGATGTGCAAGTGTCTCTACAATTTCAGTGCGCAACTGCCGAATGAGCCGAGATAACCTACCTTCAGCTTGATTTAAAGCTACTTGCGCCGCCTGATCTGTTTTTGCGCGAATAAGATCAATCACTGCCTCCGCTTGAGATAAATCGATGCGACCGTTTAGAAAAGCTCGTTTGGTAAATTCACCAGGCTCTGCCAAACGAACACCCATCGTTAATAAGGCTTTCATCGCTTCTTCAACTGGGATCAGCCCACCATGACAACTGATCTCGACAGTATCTTCTCTCGTAAATGTCCGTGGAGCTTTCATCACTGTCACAAGCACTTCATCAATCAGCTTCCCAGTACGTGGGTGATGAATTTTACCATAGTGAACAGTATGAGAATCAACTTTTGACAGCACTTCTTTGCCACGGTAGAGTTGATCAACATATGCGATTGCATCTGACCCACTAACACGGATTACTGCAATTCCACTTTCACCCCATGCAGTCGCAATTGCGGCAATGGTATCATGCTCCATTATGCCACCACCTTTCTATCAATATGAAAAACCCCTCAATGGGGGTTCTGATGTGTAAACATAAACAGGGACTAACTTGCCGTTTTTTCCTGTGGATTACCACCTGAGGGTTTAAAGATCAAGACGTACTGTAGAATGGTTAAGATATTACCAAAGAACCAATATAGTGATAAAGCAGAAGGAAAACTATAGGCAAAGACAAAGATCATCACAGGCATGATAAACATCAAGATTCTCATCTGTGGATTGTCGCCAGAGCCCGTTACGAGCAATTGCAAATATGTTGTGATCGCTGCTAAAATCGGTAAAATCAAGTATGGGTCTGGTTTTCCTAGCTGCATATAGAGAAAACTTGAATCAGCAATATGCGGATTTCGCATTATCGCTTGATAAAATCCAAACAATATCGGTAACTGGATCAATGAAGGTAAACAGCCTGCCATCGGGTTCACCTTATGTTTTTGAAACAATTGCATCATAGCTTCTTGCTGCTGCTGAGGTTTATCTTTATATTTTTCCTGTATTTTCTTCATCAAAGGTTGGATTTTTTGCATTTCTTTTGTACTCTTCTGTTGCTTCCATGTAAGCGGGAAAAGTACTAATCGCACTAGGAAAGTAACTAATAAAATGGACCAACCATAGTTTCCTAGAATTTTTTTAAAGAAATCCAACAAATGAGAGAGAGGAATGACAAAGTACCGATCCCAAAATCCAGCATTGTGTTCATCAATCTTTTTCATACTGGAAGGATTTGGACTACAACCCGCTAGCGCAACGAGAGAGATAACCAAAACGAGAATTATAGCGATTGTACGTTTTCGTTTTAGCAAAGGGGATCCTCCTCTTTCTGCTCCTTTTGTGGTACATGATCAATCCCTCCTGGATGAAATGGATGACATTTGGCAATCCGTTTCAATGTATACCATCCGCCTAACCAAAAACCATGTCGCTCAATCGCAATGAGTCCATATTGCGAGCAAGTGGGGTAAAACCGGCAGACAGGTGGTTTAAGTGGAGAGAGATAACGCCTATATATGTGAATCATGCCTAATGCAAAACGTTTAAGCATCGATATCACCTCATTCCGGTGATCGCGACCGGAAGCATTTTGCTTTCTTCATCACATGACGCAAGCTGGACTCGACTTGTTGAAAGGTTAGATCAACCGCTGGCTTACGAACAATAATAATCAGATCGACATCATGTTTTAATTCATTTGCCCAACTGCGAACAACCTCTTTTACACGACGGCGAATCCGATTGCGAACCACGGCTTTTCCCACTTTTCGACTAACTGAGATCCCTAATCGAAAAGAATCATGTTCTCCAGGGCGTCTGTAACGTAAGAAAACAACGAATTGGCGGTTTGCGACTGATCGACCGAGCCGAAACACGCGACGAAAGTCCCGTCGTGCCTTTAAACGATAAGTTCGATGCAAATGAGGAACAGCTCCTTTATTTTCATCGATAAATAGGAAAAAAGGCCACAGTTCAAACGGTGGCCTAAATTATGCAGATAAAACTTTTCTACCTTTTCTTCTACGATTACGCAAGACTCTGCGGCCATTTTTTGTGCTCATGCGTTCACGAAACCCGTGAACGTTTTTACGTCTCCGATTACTCGGTTGGAATGTGCGTTTCATAAGTTTTGTCTGACCATCTATATAAAAGCAACTCACGTACAAAAATGCGTTGTTGAAATGCTTCTGAATGGTCAGTTTATCCTCCCTTCTCATACTTCGGTCGTACAGTCGACAATCTCTCACATTATAGCGATTGAAGCTTGCCTATGTCAAGATTCTTCATTATCCACAGGTTATCCACACCCATTTTTGCAGATTTAAAGTTATTCACAGCTTATCCACAGGTTATCCACAGCTTATCCACATATTCAGGAGCTGTGGATAACTTATTTTTACTGCTTGTGGATAATGTGGATATATTCTCTGAAGTCCTTGTAAATAAAGGCTAAATTTGATATGCTAATCTTGCTTTTATCCGTGGATAACTTCATCATCAAACACACTTATCCACAGGTTGTGGATAAGTCCCTCTTTTTTTATCCACAGGTGTGGATGAGCACTTCTACGGCACCTGTGGATATGTGAATAACTAAGGAAAATAGTGGGCGCGATTCGATTTTGCCCTGTGGATAAAGTTTTTTTGAAAGGAGCCAATCTGATTGGACCATCTTCATATTCAAGAGCTATGGGCGCAAGCTCTTAATCTACTACAGCAGCAAGTGAGTAAACCTAGCTTTGAAACATGGCTGAAAGCAACTGAAGCTATCGATTTTCGTGATGACATTTTAATTGTGACAGCGCCCAACGATTTTGCGCGTGACTGGCTTGACTCTCGGTATGCTGACATCGTGCGTTCAGCCTTAAAAGAAGTGACTGATTCCGTAATTGGCATTCGCTTTGTAAGTCGAACGGAAAAGCTAGAAGAAGTTGAAAAGCCAAAACCAAAAAGGCAGCAGACAGAGGAAACCAATCACTCGCGCTCACAGCTTAATCCTCGTTACTTGTTTGACACATTTGTGATCGGCTCAGGCAATCGATTTGCTCATGCCGCATCTCTTGCTGTTGCTGAGCAGCCAGCCCAGGCTTATAATCCGCTCTTTATTTATGGTGGAGTAGGTCTTGGAAAGACACATCTGATGCATGCAATTGGTCACTATATCTTGGATAACAACCCAGAAAGTCGAGTCGTATATATATCCTCCGAAAAATTTACAAATGAATTTATCAATGCAATTCGTGATAATAAAGCGACTCAGTTCCGTGATAAATACCGTTCTGTGGATATCTTGCTGATTGATGATATTCAGTTTTTAGCTGGAAAAGAACAGACACAAGAGGAATTTTTCCACACATTTAATGCTCTTCATGAGGAAAACAAACAACTGATTATTTCTAGCGACCGACAACCAAAAGAGATTCCCACTTTAGAAGATCGCTTACGCTCTCGCTTTGAATGGGGCTTAATTACTGATGTACAGCCTCCTGACCTAGAAACACGAATTGCAATTTTGCGTAAAAAAGCGATCGCCGACAAATTAGATATTCCCAATGAAGTACTTGTCTACATTGCAGATCGTGTAAGTACCAATATTCGCGAGCTTGAAGGAGCATTGATTCGGGTCGTCGCCTACTCTGCTCTAGTCAATCAACCGATTACTCCTGATCTTGCAGGTGAAGCCCTTAAAGAAATCATGCAAAACCCAAAACCGAAAGTTGTCAGTATCCAACAGATTCAAGAAATCGTCTGTAATTATTACCATCTACAAGTTGATGATCTCAAAAGTAAAAAACGAACCAAGACAATCGCTGTACCTAGACAAATAGCGATGTATCTCTCGCGCGAATTAACCGATTTCTCGCTTCCACGAATCGGTGGTGACTTTGGTGGACGGGATCATACAACTGTCATCCACGCACATGAAAAGATAAGTCGACTCATTGAAAATGATCCCATTCTACAAAAAGAAGTTTTGGAAATTCGAAAGAGAATAGAACAAAATTTGTGAACAAATTATGGATTTTTATAAAGTTATCCACAATTTTCTGTGGATAACTCCCCTGTTCCCCCCACCAGAACGAACAGTATAGAAAAAGTGCCTGTGGATAAAATGTGGATAACTTTAGCGACTTATCCACATTTTATCCACAGGCACTTTCTTATATTACTGCGGGTTTTACCCACTTATCCACATTATCCACAGCCCCTACTACTACTACTACACTTAAAAATAATAATTAATTAATATATGCGCGTTGCATTCAAAATATGTTCCCCTTTTCCTCGGCACCTATGTTGTGGATAATAGAGGGGTATTTATTTTTCCCTCACTCCATGATAAAATCAATAATGTGAACATATGTGCGCATTCACTCTACATACACAAGTTTGAATGAAACCCTGTGATTGAAAGTAAGAGAGGTGAAGAACATGAAATTTCAAGTCAGCAAGTCGGCATTGGTTGAGGCTGTTTCCCAGGTATCGAAAGCGGTCTCATCCAAAACGACAATTCCTATTCTCACTGGTATTCAGGTGATTGCCCATGATCAGGGCCTCTGTTTCACAGGGAGTAATTCGGATTTGACCATTCAAGTCAATGTACCAAATCAAAAAGAGGAACAACAACAAGTAACTGTCGAAGAAATGGGCAATATCGTACTTCCTGGTCGAATTTTAGGTGATATTGTTCGAAAGTTACCTGGAGATCAAGTAACTTGGGAAACGACAGAAAAGTTCCAGACGGTTATTCAATCTGAGCAGGCTCGTTTTGAACTCATTGGATTGGACCCTGATGAGTATCCTCGACTTCCACACCTAACTAACCGCAGCTCATTTACACTTCATACAGATACATTGCGAACAATCATCCGTCAGACACAATTTGCTGTTTCACATGATGAAGCAAAGATGATCTTGACTGGTGTGCTCTGGCAATTAAAACAAGGCAAACTTACAAGTATTGGTACAGATGGTCATCGCTTAGCTAGAAAACAAGTCGATATCGAAGGATCAGAGGATTTGTTTTTTGAGCATGTGATTATACCAGGCAAAAGTATGGCTGAGTTAGCAAAAACATTTAATGACTCGGATGGTTATGTCGATATTGTAGTTGCCGATAATCAGTTGCTTGTTCAAAATGAACATCTTGAATTTTATACGCGATTGATCGAAGGAAAATATCCTAACACAGATGACTTTATTCCAGAAGATGGCCAGATTGAAGTGATTTGCTCTACACGTGATTTATTACAATCTGTTGATCGTGCATCATTGATTAGCCGTGGTGGACGAGATCATGTGATAAAATGGACAATAAAAGATGGTATTGTGGAGATCAGTTCGATCTCTCAAGAGATTGGGAAAGTGACGGAACAAGTAAAGGCACAGGTGTCAGGGGAAGAATTAAGCATCTCCTTTAATCCTCGATACATGATGGAAGCTCTTCGCTCATTAGATTGCGAAGAAGTGCGACTCCTATTCAAAGGAACAATGGCTCCTTTTACACTTCGTCCAAAAGAATACCAGGATACACTGCATCTCATTTTACCGATCCGTACTCACTAATTTTTGGGGAAATGGATCGATGTATGAAGAAGATTGGATCGGAGGCGTTCATCATGCAGCGTGTAGTGATTCAAACGTCTTATATTACTTTGGGTCAATTTCTAAAGAAAATAGGTGTGGCTCAAACAGGTGGAGAGGTAAAGCACTTGCTTTCAGATCAGCAAGTAAAAGTTGATCGGATTGTAGAAGATCGTCGTGGGCGTAAGCTATATCCAGGAGCAAATGTTGAGATTAGGAATACGGGTAGCTGGATCATAGTCACAGAAGAAGAGTGAGATGAACAAAGGAGGAGCCGATGAATCGATTGCGTATCCAGTCGTTACAAGTGAAAGAATATCGCAATATCCAGTCGGCTCAACTCGACTTTTCGTCAGATCTACAGCTCTTTATCGGCCTGAATGCACAGGGTAAGACGAATTTGCTTGAGTCCATCTTTCTATTGGCTCTAGGAAAATCTCATCGAACACGATCTCATCGCGATTTGATTCAATTTGGGAAACCATTTGCGGTAGTTGCTGCAACCATCCAAAAACCACATACAACGGATCATGTACGGATTGTACTATCAGAAAAAGGAAAAAGAATCGAAAAAAACGGAGTCGAACAACCACGACTTAGTCAATATGTTGGCACATTGCCAGCGGTACTTTTTTCACCCGAAGACCTTGAGCTTGTTAAAGGAAGCCCTCGGGTTCGACGTCGTTTTCTAGATATGGAGATTGGACAAGTAAGTCCTACCTATATCTATCAGTTAAATCAATACCAACAACTGATCCAACAACGGAATCGTTTGCTTAAAGACCCCGTTCCTTCAGAGAGCATCCTTGAGGTTTTAGATCAGCAACTCGTTCAATTTTCCATCCCGATTTGGAAAAGGAGATTGCTTTTTTTGAATTCTCTCAAAGTGTGGGCTAAGGAAACATATCAGATGATTGCTGATGAAAAAGAGACGTTAGAGGTATATTATCAGCCATCTACCACGCAATTGAGTCAACATGAGTCTGCTGAGTGGGAAGATATGCTGAGTCAGGAAATTCGGCAGATACGAACGAAAGAGCTGAGAAGGCGAACAACTTTAATCGGCCCTCATCGAGATGACTTGCGATTAGAAGTAGCAGGAGTCGATGTTGGTGCTTTTGGTTCACAAGGTCAACAGAGGACAGCTGCTTTAGCACTTAAATTGGCTGAATTGGAACTGATCCGTGAAGAGATCGGTTATTACCCGATCCTCCTGTTAGACGATGTGTTGTCTGAACTCGATGACTCAAGGCGTTCACATCTACTCAAAAAAATCCAAGGACGAGTACAGACGTTTGTAACAGCGACGAGTCTAGAGGGGCTTGATGCGCAGACGGTGAGTCGAGCTGCAATCTATCAAGTTGCTCAAGGAAAGATAACAAAACAGAGGTGACGGTCATGTTTATTCATCTAGGCGGTAGTCAGACCATTCGTCTTCGTGAAATAATCGCTATTCTTGAGGCAGAAGGACAAGACCTTTCAGTGCATGATTCTTTTATCGCGGCTGCAGATCGGGAAGGATGGATAGAGAGAATCACAGAAGATGAAATCAAATCTTATGTTGTGACTGATTTTAAAATCTACGCTTCGCCCATCTCTTCGATCACACTGAAGAAGCGAGCGGGATTTCAACATCAGAATTTAAAGGTAGGTGACGTAGATGCCAGTTCAGGATGTCAATTATAATGAGTCGCAGATTGGTGTTTTAAAAGGTCTTGAAGCTGTTCGGGTTCGACCTTCCATGTATATTGGGTCAACCTCTTCTGACGGACTTCATCATCTTGTCTGGGAAGTGGTTGATAATAGTATCGATGAAGCGTTGGCAGGATACTGTGACACGATTCAGGTTATTGTAAACACGGACGAGAGCATTACTGTAATCGATAATGGGCGTGGCATTCCAGTCGGTATTCATCCAGAAGAAAAAATACCGACTTTGGAAGTGGTTATGACCATCTTGCATGCCGGAGGAAAATTTGACAATGAAGGATATAAGTTTTCAGGCGGATTACATGGTGTTGGAGTCTCTGTCGTAAATGCTCTTTCTGAATCGCTTGCGGTTGAAGTAAAAAGAGATGGAAAAATACATCGTCAGGAGTATGCACGCGGCATTCCGCAGAGTTCTCTACAAGTGGTTGGAGAAGCGGAAGGAACCGGAACCACGACTACATTTAGGCCTGATCCAGAGATATTTAAAGAGACAACGATCTTTGATGCGACAATACTACAAAATCGGCTACGGGAATTAGCATTTTTAAATGCAGGATTACGGATTATCTTTAAAGATTTACGCACAGAGCAGGAAGCCGAGTATAAATATGATGGTGGTATTAGCTCTTTTGTAGAGTATTTGAATCGGAACCGTGAGACATTACATGCACCACCTATCTACGTAACTGGTGAGCGTGATACTACACAAGTAGAGGTAGCTCTGCAATATAATGATTCTTATAGTTCTAGGATCTTGTCTTACGCGAATAACATCCATACTCATGAAGGAGGAACACATGAGGCTGGATTTAAATCTGCGTTAACGCGGGTGATTAATGATTACGCAAGGCGCAATAACCTGCTCAAAGAGAACCAAAGTAATCTGACCGGTGATGATGTACGGGAAGGTCTGACTGCGATCATCAGTGTGAAAATTATGGACCCACAATTTGAAGCTCAAACGAAGATTAAATTGGGAAATAGCGAAGTCCGTACGATTACCGAGCAGTTGTTGAATGAAAAAATCCAAATTTATCTTGAGGAAAACCCTGCTGTTGCTAAGAAAGTGATTAATAAGGCGATGATGGCGTCTCGTGCACGTGAGGCAGCCCGAAAAGCACGGGAACTAACAAGGCGGAAAAATGCGCTTGAAGTTAGCGCATTGCCTGGAAAATTGGCAGATTGTACATCGCGCAAAGCAGATGAGAGTGAACTCTTTATCGTGGAGGGTGATTCCGCTGGAGGCACAGCTAAGCAAGGACGAGATCGGATGTTTCAAGCGATTCTGCCACTTAAAGGGAAAATCTTAAATGTGGGGAAGGCGCGTTTAGATCGGGTATTGTCAAATGATGAGATTCGCACCATTATTACAGCCCTTGGTACAGGGATTGGCGAAGACTTTCAACTTGATAAAGCTCGCTACCATAAAATCATTATTATGACGGATGCTGATGTCGATGGATCGCATATTCGGACATTGATGCTCACCTTTTTCTATCGTTATATGCGTTCGTTGATTGAAGAAGGATATATCTATATTGCGCAGCCTCCGCTCTTTAAAGTGTCACAAGGAAAAGTGATTCGCTACGCTTATAATGATCAGATGATGGAACAGATTGTGGAGCAATTCAAAACAAGAGGAAAAGGCAAGATTGAAGTTCAGCGGTATAAAGGGCTTGGAGAGATGAATGCGACACAACTTTGGGAGACAACAATGGATCCCGATTCTCGTACTTTGTTAAAAGTATCTCTAAAAGATGCAATAGATGCAGATCAAGTCATTGAGATGTTGATGGGGGATCGAGTAGAACCACGACGAGATTTTATACAAGCCTATGCAGCCCAGGCCAATCTAGACGTATAATGATCGTTTTCGAGGGCAGGGAGATGATGATTAGATGCCAGAAATAGAACGTATAGAGGAAATTAATATTAGTCAGGAAATGAAATCTTCCTTTCTTGACTATGCAATGAGCGTGATTGTAAGTCGGGCTTTGCCTGATGTGCGCGACGGGCTGAAACCTGTGCATAGAAGAATCCTTTATGCTATGCATGAGCTGGGACTGACGCCGGATAAAGGTTATAAGAAGTCAGCACACGTAGTAGGGAATGTGTTAGCTAAATACCATCCACATAGTGATTCGGCTGTATATGATTCCATGGTCAGAATGGCTCAGGATTTTTCCTACCGGAACATATTAGTAGATGGGCATGGTAACTTTGGTTCAGTCGATGGAGATGCCCCTGCTGCGATGCGCTATACAGAAGCGAGGATGGCTCCAATTGCAATGGAGATGCTCCGGGATATACAGAAAGAGACGATTGATTTTGGCTTAAACTATGATGGTCAGTTAAAGGAGCCGCTTGTTTTACCTTCTCGTTTCCCTAATCTTTTAGTAAATGGGGCAGCCGGCATCGCTGTAGGAATGGCTACCAATATCCCCCCTCATAATCTAGGGGAGGTTATTGATGGTATCTTACTTTTAATTGATCAACCTGAAACCGAGATTGATCAATTGATAAAAGTGATCAAAGGTCCTGATTTCCCAACAGGTGGAATTATTCTTGGTTATGATGGAATCAAGAAAGCGTATCGGAGCGGAAGAGGCAGTATCCAAATTCGTGCAAAGACACGGATGGAGGAATCCGGTAATGGAAAGATGCGTATCATTGTTGAGGAATTGCCTTATCAAGTCAATAAAGCTCGTCTAGTGGAAAAGATCGCATCACTTGTACGAGAAAAGAAACTCGATGGTATTACCGATTTACGTGATGAATCGGATCGAAATGGAATGCGTGTAGTGATCGAGTTGCGCCGTGATGTAAATCCACGAATTGTCCTCAATAACCTATACAAGCATACTTCACTACAGACTAGTTTTGGTGTGAACATGTTGGCATTGGTTGATGGGCAGCCGCAGGTTTTAAACTTAAAACAAGCGTTGGCGCACTACTTAGACTATCAGATTGAAGTCATTCGCCGACGTACACAGTATGAGCTGAACAAAGCAGAAGAGAGAGCACATATTCTCGAAGGATATCGAATTGCGCTTGATCATATTGATGAGGTTATCACCATTATTCGCGGCTCTCAGACGGCTGCTGAGGCGAAAGATAGCTTAACTGAGCGCTTTGGTCTGACAGATAAACAGGGACAAGCGATTCTTGATATGCGCTTACAACGTTTGACTGGATTAGAGCGTGATAAGATCGAGGCTGAGTATAAAGAGCTGAAGAAAGAGATCGCCCACTTGCGTTCTATCTTAGCGGATGAACAGAAAATTCGTGGTGTCGTAAGCGATGAATTAAAGGAAATTCGCGCTAAGTACGCGGACGAACGCCGTACAAAGATCAAATTAGACGCAAGCAATATTGAGGATGAAGATTTGATCCCAGAGGAAGAGATGGCAGTTTTGCTTACACATCGTGGATATGTTAAGCGGATGCCGCTCACAACTTACCGAGCACAACATCGGGGTGGAAAAGGCGTAGCAGGAATGGGGACAAGAGAGAATGACTTTGTTCAACATCTATTTGTTACCCATTCGCATAATCATCTCTTGTTCTTTACAAATAAAGGAAAAGTGTATCGCTTAAAAGTATATGAGATTCCTGAATTGGGTCGGACAGCACGGGGAACACCGATTATCAATCTGATTCAGATCGACCAAGATGAACATGTACAAGCGTTAATTCCTGTGAAGACATTTGCTCCTGATCAGTTCCTCTTCTTTGCTACAAAGATGGGTGTCATTAAGCGAACCAGTTTATCCGAGTTCGAAAACATCCGTCGAAACGGACTTTTTGCGATTAATCTGCGAGAAAATGATGAGCTAGTAGGTGTTCATTTGACAGATGGTGAACAAGAGATCATCATGGGAACAACGCTTGGTATGTCGATTCGATTCCATGAAAAAGATGTACGTGAAATGGGTCGATCTGCAACAGGTGTAAAGGGAATCACTCTTGAAAAAGAGGACAAAGTGATTGATATGGATATAGCTGTTCCTGGAAAAGATGTGCTAATTGTAACGAAAAATGGTTATGGAAAACGGACCACTCTGGAAGAATACCGTATTCAATCCAGAGGTGGAAAAGGAATTAAAACCTTGAGTGTTACAAAGAAAAAAGGTCCAGTGGTCGGGCATAAGGTTGTATCAGAGGAAGAAGATTTAATGATTGTGACGCAATCAGGCATGGTGATTCGAATGAACATTTCGGGAATCAATCGAATGGGTCGTTATACACAAGGTGTAAAATTGATGAATACAGATACAGACGAAGTTGCAACAGTTGCACGTGTTGAAATCAATGATGAAGAGGAAACATCCGAATCATCGTCTAGTTAATTTGTAGCAATGTATGATGATTATATAGATGGTCATACACCCAATGTGGAAGCCAACGTTTTACCCATTGAAATAATGGCTGAATCAAAGCTGACTCTGGGGAGTCAAGTAATAGTTCTCCCCAAAGAGGCGAGTCATAGCGTGCTAACATGCTAAGTGAAAAAAGAACGAGATAGATGACTGCGATCATCGGTAAACTGTCGCGATACGGGCGTTCATTATCGATCCAGAGGTAATGAACGCCTTTTTGATTTCGGTAAATCCAAGGATGATCCATCGACCAAACTTTTGCTTCTTGTATGTTTGTGAAAGACCATTGGATATAGATTTTTTTGTTTTTTTGAAATGATTGTTTTGGCTTATTCTCCTCAGATACATAACGTGAAAATTGATGCAACCAGCTTTGAAGTGATAAATGTACCTGATCTAGCACATCTTCTGAAACGATTAGCCAGATGGAATCGTGCTCTTGATGCAGATGGATTGGAAAAAGAGTCTTTTTTTTCGTAATCAGGGAATAGGGTGTTTGTAGCTCAGGAACCATGCCAAATAGAGATTGCGGGGTAAATCGTTCCCCCTCTTTTGATGATGACGTTAAGAAATGAAGTAAATGAGGTAACAATCCTTCTTTCTGAATCCTAACTTCATCTTGTAGAAAGCGATAGGGTTGGCGCTTTTTTTTACGTGTGGAGCAACCATGACGCATCAATGATGTAAGCGCAGGATATGTTGGATCAAAGGTGATCAGGACTGCTTTTAGCAGATTTAACATGCCATAATACAGAGTAAGTGGTTCCACCCATCCTTCTAGAGCTGATGTTGTTTGCAGACAAGCTCTCCCCTGACGAAGATAGTGGCTAAATGCTTGGACATTGTGAAATGAAAGTTTCTCTACTTCCTCAAATCCAAAATGTTGATACCTTTTCGTTAAGAATGGTTTTGCTAGATATTCATTTTCAAGATATGTAAGTTGTTCCCACAACCAAGTTTCTGGATGTTCGACATCAATGATTTGTAGTGGTGTAAACAATGGTAACGGTCCCTTCACCTTTTTAACCATCGTTGCCAGTTTATAAGCTCTTTATAGCTTATCGAGCGAGAAAACCCGAGCTTCATCTATGGGGAGAGTGAGCGTCAAGTAACATAAGTCATGTCAAGTGACTTGTTTCGATAATCTAATATGGGAACAGTCGTAAGGTCGTTTGATTCGACTTATCCACAGGTTATCCACAGTTATCCACAAAGTTATCCACAGTTTTATGTGTATTCTGTTGATAAAGTGTTTATATTGAACTTTCTTGACACATGTAAAACCGCCTGTTACACTTGCTAAAATATAAAAATCGGAACATCCTAGAGAGGACGATGGATGAGATGTGGAATGATAAATTTACAAAAGAAGGACTTACTTTTGATGATGTTCTCCTGATGCCTGCCCGTTCAGAAGTATTGCCACGTGATGTAAGCGTGGAGACGAAACTTACTGATCGAATCCGTTTACGAGTTCCTCTTCTAAGTGCAGGCATGGACACTGTAACTGAGTCAGAATTAGCTGTTGCAATCGCTCGTCAGGGTGGCATTGGTGTAATTCATAAAAATATGACAGTCCGTGAACAGGCTGAAGAAGTAGATCGCGTGAAACGCTCAGAAAGCGGTGTGATCGCAAAGCCGTTCTACTTAAATCCAGATCATAAAGTTCATGATGCAGAGGCACTAATGGCAAAATATCGTATCTCAGGCGTGCCGATTGTTGATGAACAGCAACGATTAGTAGGTATTCTTACCAATCGTGATCTTCGCTTTATCCGTGATTACTCAACTCCAATTTATCAAGTAATGACAAAGGAGAACTTAGTAACAGCTCCTGTAGGAACCACTTTAGCGGAGGCTGAGTTAATTTTACAACAACATAAGATTGAGAAGTTACCGCTTGTGGATGAGAACGGTATTCTCAAGGGGTTAATCACCATTAAAGATATCGAAAAAGCTACACTATATCCCAACTCGGCCAAGGATGATATGGGTAGACTGCTTGTTGGTGCAGCTGTTGGTGTTTCTGACACGATGAACCGGGTTTCAGCTTTGGTTGAAGCAGATGTTGATATGATCGTCCTAGATACTGCACATGGTCATCAACGTAATGTCATAAATAAAGTTGCTGAGGTTCGTGCTGCTTATCCTGACTTAGTGATTGTTGCTGGAAATGTTGCTACGGGAGAAGCAACGCGAGATCTAATCGAAGCAGGTGCATCGATTGTCAAGGTAGGAATCGGTCCTGGTTCAATCTGTACAACTCGTGTGGTAGCAGGAATTGGCGTACCACAAGTTACCGCAATTTATGACTGCGCTACTGTTGCTCGAGAGTATCAAGTGCCGATTATTGCCGATGGTGGCATTCGCTACTCAGGTGATATTGTAAAAGCATTAGCGGCAGGTGCGAATGCTGTCATGCTTGGTAGTCTATTTGCTGGAACTGAAGAGTCACCAGGAGATACGGAGATATTCCAAGGTAGACGATTTAAAGTATATCGTGGTATGGGTTCGATTGGCGCAATGCAGGCTGGAAGTAAGGATCGTTATTTTCAGGAGAATGAAAACAAACTCGTTCCTGAAGGAATTGAAGGGCGTGTTCCCTATAAAGGACCTCTAGCCGATACTGTCTATCAATTGGTTGGCGGTATCCGTTCAGGTATGGGTTACTGCGGTACACAAAATTTGCATGATCTCCGTGAAAATAGTCGCTTTGTTCGTATTACAAATGCCTCTCTTCGTGAAAGCCATCCACATGATGTGCAGATTACGAAAGAAGCACCTAATTACCATATGTAAATATTTAAATGGGTTGGATCATGTCCAACCCTCCTTTTTTTATGTAGAAAAAGATATAATAAAATATGACTTTATAAAAAGATTGGAGCGAATCATTTGCATAGTTTTTACCGTTATCTGCTGCAATCCTTTTTGCTTATAACGGTCTTGCTCCTTAGTACTTCAACAAGTTGGGCGGATAATCTGTTACCACCACAGATTGAGGCAAAGGCTTATATCCTGATGGACGAAAAGTCGGGAGCGATATTGGATCAAAAGAATATTGATCAAGCAAGACCACCAGCAAGTATGACCAAAATGATGTCAGCTCTCGTTATTTTGGATCAGATTAAAGCAGGAAAGTTAAATTGGACTGATATAGTGACTGTAAGTGATCGAGCTGCCAAAATCGAAGAGGCTCAAATTAAAGTTGCACCAAATGATAAGTTGACCGTTCGCGAATTGTATACAGCCATGCTTGTCTATTCAGCTAATGACGCGACCGTTGCTTTAGCGGAGTATGTAGGCGGTGGAAAAGAAGAGAACTTTGTATCCATGATGAATGCAAAAGCAAAAGAGCTTGGCATGACACAGACACACTTTCGTGTAAGTACAGGGCTAGATATGAAAGATTATCCACAGCCACCACAAGTTCCAGGTGAACATGTTATGTCCGCAAGAGATACAGCGATTTTGGCAAGAGAACTAATGACACGTTACCCAGAAGTATTATCAACAACGAAAATTGGGCATTACACTTTCTTTAAAGGAACCAATCGCGCTTTGACCAAGCCCAATTGGAATCTGATGTTGAAAGGCTTTCCTTTCTACTTTCCTGGGGTAGATGGAATGAAAACGGGTCATACAAATGCAGCGGGTTACTGTTTTACTGGTACTGCATTACGTAACCAAATTCGCTATATCACTGTAGTGATGGGCGCACCGATCGAGGCTAAAAGGTTCACAGAAACGAAGAAGCTACTGAAATATGGTTTTGAAGGATTTGAACAAAAAAAACTGGTTCCCCAAGGAAATGGTATTCCGAAATATGGTCATCTGCCATTGCCAAACGGGGTGGATCGAACTGTGCCCATTGTGAGTAAATCAGCCATTGAGCTACCCATTCAAAAAGGAAAAGAAGATCAATACACTTTCCGAGTTACTTATAAAAAAGGACTACAAGCTCCTTTGTTAAAAGGAACAGTTGTCGGTCAAGTTGAATTGCTCTTTCAAGGCAAGCCGGTGGAAGGGTTAAAACCGTATGACCTGATTACATACCAGCCAGTTGAGGAAGGCAGCTGGATTCGTCTCTTTTCCCGTCAAGTAGTGGATCAGGTAAAGAGTTGGTTTTAGTTGATTTTTCTTGTAAATGGGGATAAATTAGTAGTTACGAATTAGGAAAAATGGGATATAATATACTACAATATGAATCATACAAGCGCGATGAAAAGTCTAGTACCTATGAACTGGATTTCAGAGAGGCGATGGATGGTGTGAATCGCCACCAGGAGTAGCGAATCCAACTTGGAGCGGAGCGGTGAGGTCGATTGGAGACCAGAACGCATACGGGAGCGAGCCGTTATTGCGCAAGCGAGTGGATCGATGATCAGTCGATCAACAAGGGTGGTATCGCGGAAACCTTCCGTCCCTTAGGGGATGAAGGTTTTTTATTTTGGAAGAAAGTAGTGATAAAAATGTTAGATATTAAGCAACTACGGAGTCAATTTGAAGAAGTAAAAAGAAAGTTACAACACCGCAATGAGGATTTAAGTGGACTGGATTCCTTTCTCAATCTAGACCAAAAAAGACGTGAATTGATTCAGGCAACAGAGCAATTAAAAAATCAACGAAATGTTGTTTCTCGAGAAATTGCAGAAAAGAAGAAAGCAAATGAAGCAGCAGATGACAAAATTAAAGAGATGCGTCAAGTTGGGGACAAAATTAAAGAATTGGATGAACAATTACGAAAAGCTGATCAACAAATTCAACAGATTCTGCTCTCTGTACCCAATATCCCTCATGAATCAGTGCCAATAGGAGATTCTGAAGCAGATAATCAACCCATTCGCTTCTGGGGAGGTCAACCAAAGTTTGACTTTGAGGCAAAACCTCATTGGGAGATCGCCCAGACTTTACAATTGCTCGACTTTGAACGGGCTGCAAAAGTGAGTGGTTCTCGGTTTGTTTTTTATCTTGGATTAGGTGCGCGACTTGAGCGTGCGTTAATTAATTTTATGCTTGACCTCCATACAAATGAGCATGGTTACCAAGAGATGATTCCCCCATATATCGTGAATCGACAAAGTATGATTGGTACTGGGCAACTGCCTAAGTTTGCAGAAGACTCTTTTGCGATTGCTGGTGAAGAGATGTATTTAATCCCTACTTCTGAAGTTCCTGTTACGAACTATTTTGCAGGTGAGATCTTTGAAGCAACTGACTTGCCACAAAAATGGGTTGCTCATAGTTCTAATTTCCGTTCTGAAGCTGGTTCCGCAGGACGTGATACCCGTGGTATTATTCGTCTGCATCAATTTAATAAGGTCGAATTGGTCAAGTGTGTTCGTCCAGAAAATTCGTATGATGAGCTTGAGAAACTAGTAGGAAATGCGGAGAAAGTATTGCAGAAGTTAGAACTTCCCTATCAAGTTTTAAATATGTGTACAGCAGACCTCGGCTTTACTGCGGCCAAAAAATACGATATCGAAGTCTGGATGCCTGGCGCAAATCAGTATCGAGAGATTTCTTCCTGTAGTAATTTTGAAGCATTTCAAGCACGTCGTGCCAACATACGCTATCGCCCAGAACCAAAAGCAAAACCAGAATTTGTGCATACGTTAAATGGATCTGGTCTAGCTGTCGGAAGGACAGTTGCGGCGATCCTAGAAAATTATCAGCAAAAAGATGGCAGTGTCCAGATCCCTACTGCTTTGCAACCATATATGGGAGGATTAACGGAGATTCGTTAATGTAGTCTTACGGGAGGGAATTTCCCCTTCCCGCTTGGTCGATATCTTGCATCTATCTATTACTATTTTGAAATTGGATGGCAATGGGTAATAAATTTGGACAGTGGTGATAATCCATCACGTTTTATATTTGTATGAAATGAATCTATTGTATAAAAATAGGTTGTTTTGTTAACTCTTCATCTTAGAAGGATTACTCATCAGCGAATTGAGGTGATTGATCTTGCGTCTTCCTATGTTTATGGCTAAAAGGCGACAGATGATTGCGATGGGGATTGCTGCTAGTGCCGCCGCTTTTCTAACGGCCTGTTCGACTCAAGGTCAAGAATTTAGCAGTGCTACACCACCAGCAGTAAATGTAACAAGCTCTGCAAATCAAGATCTTGATTCCCATCATCAATATGAGGCAATTCCGATTCAATGTGATGACCAAGGAAATGGGATCGCTCAAAAATCAAAGGTACTTGATCAGTTGCCAAGTGACTTGGGCAATGAAAGAAGTAAAAAATTGGCTGATGGTACTGTCGTAACCTATGTAAATAGTTTGCCAAACGCCGATGAGATGAGTCGAAACTTTTTTTTAGAGCAGTTACATTGTGCGAAAGGGAGATTTTCAGTAAGTCTCATATTGAATTTGAATAAGCAGCAGACCATTCCTGAAGAGCCAATTGTCATTGGAAAGCCAGTTGATCATGGGAAAGTTGAACTGGGAGATGATCAAATCCGCTTAGTTTATAACACTGATAATCCCAAACATTTTCCAGGTGGTCATCATGTGAATTATGTGGTAACTGAAACAGATCTTTTATATAATCGGTCAGAACGTTAATTGCTCGCAAGGAAAATTTCAACTGCCATACCACTAAGTTCGCCCGAAATAGAGCTGTGCCGATCATCTCTCCCACTCGCTCGATCAATCTGTCTACACGTCTTAACTGCTCATGATCGAGATTTACGGCGACGCTCCGATCTGGATTGCAGGTATCAAGTGTTATCGCTTGATGCCTTTTTATGTATAAAAGGTAGTACAGACTTAAATTGCTTGAGGTTATTTTTTATCTAGATTTTTTTTATGTTGGTCAACCCAGGGGTTAATATGGACAAACACTTCCTTTACATTGGGGAAATCATTCATTAGTTCTGTTTGTATTTGTAGGGCAATATCGTGGCCTTTCTGTACGGACAAATAACTCGGTACACTTACTCTTATATCAATGAGTATATAAGAGCCATGTTCACGTGCACGGATGCTATCAATCCTCTTAACCTGTGGAATTTGGAGGATTCTCTTTTCATATTGCTGAATGATCTCTTCCGCAACATTCTTGTCCATTAATATATCAATTGATTCTTTTCCCATCTGATATGACATTTTAAGAATAATAACGGATACAATGATCCCTGCCAGTGAGTCTCCATAGAGTAGGAAAGAGAGCTGAGATATATCAATGAGTTGTGCAAGCAAGGCACAACCGATTCCAACGACTACAGCGATAGAAGCGTAAACATCGGATAGATGATCATAAGCTGTTGCAATGAGACCTTTACTATTCTCTTGTCTGCCAATTCGAATCGTGTATAGATAGAGCCATTGTTTCCAGATCAGTGACAGCAGACCTGCTAAAAATGGTAAGAGATGTATCTCGGGAGCTGGAGAGAAAAAAGTTTTACATGATTCGATAATCATATAGAAGGATGCAAATACCAAAATGATTGCCACCAGCGCTGAAGCGATCACCTCAGCTTTTCCATGACCGTATGGATGATCATCATCGGGTGGTTGTTGAGAGATCTTCATAGAAAATAGTGAAGCACCTGATGCAAGTACATCTGCTGCATTATGAATGCCATCTGCTAAAAGTGATGGACTTTTAAAACCAAGACCTACAGTGATCTTACCTACTGTTAGGAAGATATTGCTGAGGAGACTAATCCATGCTGCAAATAATGCTTTTGATTTAGTTAGGCTCAAACTATTCACCTCAGGTAGCTTTTTTGACTTAGGGAAACATCAAAAATCCCTTGATCCATCAGGATCAAGGGATTTTTTTAAAATTTATGTGGGTAGGTGTTTGTCTCAATTTACTCACTCATTTTTAATAAGTTTAACCATCTCCATTATATTCGTTAATCAATATTCGTCAATAAGCATTATGCTCCTTCACACAAATACAAAAGGAGTATACGAGTTCATTGGTTTGTTTATCCATAGGGAATCGCATTTTGTTTATGATATGTTTTGTCGCCCATGTTTGTGAGCACAATTATCTTGTCCGATCCTCAAATGTAATTTTAGATACTGTATTTGTATTTTTTGCAGCCCAATGAATTCGGTCTCTTAGGGGGATGAGATTGAACGGAACTTGAGCTGACCAGCAGGAGGCAATCGGAGCAAAAAACAGCTTTGTCACAGATAATGTCTGTGCATTTGGTTGTTTGATATAGTAACCTTTTGTATCTGATGTTGAGTTATCGATCATTCCTACAATACCTGTCCCATAAGAAAGCGCACGTGGAAGGTTTTGTTTAAAGCAATGCTCATTTTCTTTTAACACATGTGTAGGAATCTCAGCTCTCCCTTCCAGTTCAGCACGTATTTGAATTCGTCGGTGGTTTTCCATAATTCCACTTGATACAATGATCCCTAACAAGTGAATGAGCATGCTTTGTTGTTGACTTGCTTGTAAGATTGCCTCCCAAACAGGAGTTTCAGTAGGCTCTAATGACGGAGGTTGGTATAATGTACCTTCTAATACTGCTACTCTGCCCTCTTGCCCTATGTTCTGTATCTCATGTATCATTTGCTGATTTACAAAATTTTCTTATTCTTTGGTAGGATTTTCTGGGTCTATGTGGAATTTTTCGAATATTCGACTAGGTTTTAGGTTTATATAAGGAATTGACTGTTTATGTAATTCTGCTCTTAATCGATTTGCTATTGTTGTCTTTCCAGAGCCAGGAATTCCAAAAAAACCATATAATGTTCCCTTTTCTTTATTCATTTATCTCGATCCAAACTCTTTTTTTGTTTAAAAAAGTCATCAGCTACCACGAATGAAGACGGATTCATGATTTTGTATACCCATGACTTTGGGGAAAGTTGGGGGATTAGTACTCGCTTGTGGTTTTTGATATATACAAGATTTGGAGATTTGAATGAATTATCAAATATAGCTTGTACTCCATTTGCATAGGACATCGCTTTTGATGCATTCATAAAAAAATGATCTACGTTTTGTTCCAGATTTTGAATGGGTACTTGATGTCCCTGAGTCAACTTTGCCCTCAGTTCTGTTCTATTGTGGTAATCTTTTGTCTTAGTAGAAATACCCACTAGGTATACATGGGTGCTTGCATTGTTTTTTTGACAGATTTGTAACATCTGCTCCCAGATGGGAGGTTCGTTTTGAGGTAGATGGCTGGGTGTAAATAAGCTGCCCTCGATTGTGGCACAGAGATTGTTTTTTGTAATAAAGTCTACTTGTTGCAGTAATAGACAATTCACTTTTTCTTCGTCTGCTTTTGTCGCACCCTCATGATTAATATGGAGTTTTTCAAAAATAATATCTGGATTAATCTGAAAGAAGTAGACCCCATTACTCTTGTAACGGTTTACAAAAGATTGAGCCACCGTTGTTTTCCCTGCTCCTGGTACACCAAAAAAACAGATGATGATCGCTTGCTTCATTTGAGGGGGGCGAAATTCGCTTATTTCCTCTGGTGATAATAATGCTAATCTGATCAAATCCTTTATGATGGACATATCTGACACCCTTTATTTCTATTATACAGAGTAGCAATACAATAGAGAAATATGTATTCCATCTCGATGGATATCCTTATTTGAGCAAAGGCAACAATTCTCATTCACCAAGATTCCACCAAATAATCCAAAACAAAAGGAAAATAAACCAAAAAGAAAACGAAATTATACACATTTTAATATGATTATCACAATTGATTCGAGAACGTTTTTAGTGAATTCTATATCGAACCAGATTGATTTTCAAGAGATCGATCCTACTGGTAAAACTGTATTAAAAATGTATTTTTCTGAGTTGCAATACAATCGTTTTTCAAATATCACCATTCCTGAGTCAGTCAAACAGAATTCACTATAAGTTCTATTGTTTGGTGTCACACTCTCTTCATTGTGATAATCAGATTGTGAGAGGGTAAACCCTCCCTCATCTGACAATTAGGTTTCGCTATATGGATGGGCTTTTGATAAAATTTTCTAATGCTGATAGCAATGATTCTGGTGCTTCATACATACTCATATGGCCTACGTCCTGTAATAAAACATGTTGAATATTGGGTCGGTCAGTTGTAAAAGCCCTTTTTGGAGGTACAACACCATCGTCGCTTCCAGCAACAACGAGAACAGGTAGCTGGGTATCTTCAAGTACTTTTACGCGATTTGGGCGATCTCTCATCGCATATAGCGCTGAAATTGCGCCTGCTTCACTGGTGTGATAACCAATTTCTTTCGCATATTGAATAGCGTCAGCATTGCGTTGATGGTGGTCTTGTGCAAAGAGTTTTGGAATTAACCCGTCGACAAATGGATGAACGCCATCTTTTTGAATAGCATTTATTCCAGCTTCTCGATTTTTCTTTGATTCCTCGGTATCTGGTAAGGCAGTAGAATGAATGAACGCAAAACGTGCTAATCGATGTGCGTATAATTCGGCAAATGCAGCCGTAATATATCCTCCTAAGGAATGACCGATTAAAGTTACTTGTGATAATTGAAGTTGTTCAAGAAACGAATCAATTTCAGCTGCATATTCTTCTATACTCAGGTTTTGGTTAGGCATTGAAGATGAACCATGACCAGGTAGATCTAGGACAATGACACGACTGTGGTTCGTTAACGATGAAAAGAGAGTGTCCCAATATCGATGATCACCCATAAATCCATGAATGAGGACAATAGGGTGTCCGTTTCCTTCGTCTTTATATGTGATTGTGGTATTGGATGAGGTTTTGATCGATTTCATTATAATAGTATCCTTTCAATATGTAATTTTGGACTTATATCTTAGTATATCAAGTTTAAGGATCATTACTATCATAGATCCTCCTTGGATGATTGATTTATGATTTGTCTGCGTTTTTCCATCGCACGATTCAATCTTGTCAGTAGTTGAGCAAACATCGTAACTTCTTCCGATGTCCAATCATGTGTCAATTCATGATATGCTTTTAGCCTTTTTTTCTGTGTTTTTTGAAGCACTTCTATTCCATTCTTTGTAATTTCAATCAGCTTGATTCGAGCGTCTTGAGGATGTACAAAACGACGAATATAGTTATTCTTTTCTAATATCCGAATTTGTCGGCTAATGGTAGACAAGTCGAGTTGAAAGTGCTCTGCCAATTCGCTAAGCCCTCTTACTCGAGATTCCATTAATTCTTTTAAAATTAGATATGAGGATCGCTCTAAACTCTCTTTATTTCGGTCTAATGCTTTTTTAAAATCAGCACGAAGCATGAGCATGACAATTTCGTGATCAATTTGATTGAGATTTTCGCTCAAATTTCACTTACCTCCCTTTCTTCGACCTTTACTTGTATGATACAAGTGATTGTTTGTATGACGCAAGTAAATGATCTGTTGAAACATAACCTAAATTCTATATTACGATCAAGAAAAAGATGGTTTATTTACAACTTGGAAATAATTTAGATCATTGATGGAAACAACCTATATCTAGAATGAACAGAGATATCAAACATGATCCACATAGTTGAGCTTTATTTTACCTAGGTAGGTCACCAAATTTTATCCAAAGGAATGATAGCAGTGTTTAGATTTTCCAGCGTTATTTTTTGTTTGCTTTTATTTCAATTTATATTAAGTGGTTGTTCAATCGATGTTGCTCCCAAAAACGACTCAAAACCAATCGAAAAAAATAATCAATCTACTGCTTTAAATGATTCTTCTTCGAATGATCAACTGGAATCCCAGCCAAAAACAGAAAGCAAAACGGAGAACAAGCCTCAAGTAACAACAAAAGATCATGAAAAACAGCATAATAAGAATACACAAGAAACAAGTTCAGTAAGTACAAGTAAGACCAAAACAAAAATTGATGTAAAAATCACGAAACGATATGAAGATGGGCTTGATTTGAAGGCTACTTTAATTCCTTCTAGCAAGGCAAAAGGAGTCTGGACTACAGAGTATTGTAAAAAAAGAGATGTGTACAAAGATAAAGAAGGAGTCCTCGATTTCGGTTACGGTTATAGTGACCTAGCGGAAAACTGCAATAGTTCGAATCTGTTCGTAGAATTTGATGGAAAAGTAGCAGGAAAGACAATAAAGGTTCAAACAAACTATAATTTAAGCTCCGAGAAGATTCAATCTCATCCTGTTGAACGTTAGAACCATTTTATCAATGAGTCCGGTCAATCATTAATCGGGCTTTTTTGTTTGGCAATTAGATAAATTCGTGAATTGCTCCGCTTGCAATTATCATCAACAGGAATTTTTTGTAGACATGACTTTTTATATAACATTAATCTATTAAAAAATTATTCAAGAGAGAGGGGACTGTCGTTGATTAACCAAATATTAGTTGTCGATGATGAAAAGGGTATCGCAAATGCGATTGCATATGCGCTGCGACGAGAGGGTTATGAAGTAGACACCGCCTATAATGGGAATATAGCATTAGAAAAAGCAGGTCAACTTTCATCATTTATTATGATTCTCGATATTATGATGCCTGAGAAAGATGGTTATATCGTATGCAGAGAGTTAAGAAAGATGCAATCTAAACAGATTGGAATCATTTTACTAACTGCAAAAAATGATATTGTAGATAAAGTACTTGGGTTAGAGCTAGGCGCGGATGATTATGTGACAAAACCATTTGATATCCGAGAGTTGTTAGCTCGCGTTAATTCATTAGCTAGAAGATTGAGTGATCGAGATATGAAAAGTTCCGATATTTTGCAGGTTGGCTCACTGACGATTGCAAAATCCCAACGAAATGCAATAATTGATGGAGATCAGCTAACATTAACACCAAAAGAATTCGATCTTTTAGTCTTGTTATTTTCTAATCAAGAACGTGTGTTTAGCCGGGAGGAGCTGCTAGAATTAATCTGGGGTGATGACTATTATGGAGGAACGCGCACAGTCGACATCCATATCCAGCGTTTGAGGAAAAAGCTGGGTATGGGCGGTCAGCACATGTTGAAAACTGTTTATAAAATTGGCTATAAAGCAAGTGTAAGGGAATAGATATGAGAATTCAATTAAAAGCAGCCTTGTTTTTAGCCGGTTTGTTGCTATTTACAATGAGTCTTTTTAGTATTTTGGTATTGCATGGAATCAAGGAAAACTACCAGAATCAAACACAAGGAATGTTGTATCAACAAAGCAAAGCTGCCAACCTCTTTTTGAAACATACTTACACCCAAAATCAATTGAATTCACCAGAGAAAGTTTTGTTCTCTGAAGTTTTTATTCATCAACTTAGTTATATGAGTAAGATGAGGGTCATGATCTATGATCAAAAAGAAGAGCAAATTGCTGATTCAATGGTCACAAACTCTCAAATTATTGCCCCAGATTTAACACGTGTTGCAAAGAAAGGGAAAATCGCATATAAAATTGTAGGAAATCAACTCATATATGTAGCACCTTTATACGGGATTGATCAACAAATCGGGATGATTCAGTTCATTTATTCTCTGCAATCTTATCTACAATTCTATAGCAGTATCGAACATTTGTTTATTCGTGTGGGTTTCAGTATTTTTTTTATTAGTTTTATTATTAGCTATCTATATTCCAAGTCGTTAACAAATGCAATATCCAAATTAAAAATAATGGCAGAAAGAATTTCAAAAGGAATCTATCTACATACACCATTAAAAAGAAAAGATGAGTTAGGGAAATTAAGTCATCAAATCGTAGATATGGGCAACACGATTGCGCAGAATATTGATCACTTAAAAGATGAACAGAAGAAGTTAGAACATGCGCTTCGACAAGTAAAGATGTTGGAAAGTAAACAAAAGATTTTTATCAATAGTGTTACACATGAACTAAAAACACCGTTAACAGTGATTCATACATATGTAGATTTAATGGACATGTATCAGGATGATGAAGAATTATTAAAAGATGCACGTTACCACTTAAAACAGGAGTCAGAAAGACTTCATGGAATGGTTGAAAGGGTACTTCAACTAGCATCAATAGAAAAATATGAATTTTCGATGCGTGCAGAGCTAGTAGAACTAGATATAATATTATTAGAACAGTGTAGAAGAATGAGTCAAAAAGCACAAAAATATCAAGTTTCGATTGAACATAACATTGAAAAATCCTTATATGTATGGGTTGATCAAGAGATTGTGATTCGTATCTTTTTAAATCTAATCGATAATGCGATCAAGTATAATCGCCCAAATGGAAAGGTTGAAGTATCTACAAAGCAGGAAGACGGGAAAATACGAATTTTCATCAAGGATACAGGAATCGGTATACCTTCAGAGCAGTGGGAAAGAGTTTTTGAACCTTTTTATATCGTTCATGAAGAACGTTCGAAAGAAACGGGTGGAAGTGGATTAGGACTCTCCTTAGTAAAAGAATGGGTGACACAACAAAGAGGGACAATCGAGATTTTAGAATCAAGTGATCAAGGTACTTGTTTTCTACTTACCTTTCCAAGATTCGATCTAGATCACGAGCATATACATCTAACGAAAGAGGATAGGAATTGAAAAAGTATTTCTTATTGACGCTGACCCTGGTTTTATCGGGTTGTATAAATGCAATGGAAAGTCAACCTAAGGTGAAAGTCATAGATGATCATCAATTAGCACCTTATAATCAATTGGTGGTTCAGAAAATTGATCAAATCTATAATCAAAGTGGGGAAGATTGGAAAGATGATCTAACCCTCTTGGTCGCGAGACCGAATTCTCAACTGCCGATTGGTTCCGAGTTAGATGATGGGACAAAGACGCCATATCTAAACCTTTATCAATATCAATTAAACAATCGGCAAGCAAAGCTTGTGAAGGGAGAAGCAAGTAATCAAGTAAATGCAAGATATTCCCCTAATAAACGACATATCTTTTATCATTCCATTCAAAATATTGACCCAATCGGCAAAGGAGTTATTATTGATTTAATGAATCAATCTGTTCATCCAGTAGAAACCAAAATGGAATTGGATCAAGCCATGGGGCAATGGATAAACTCACAACAAATTATTTATGCTACTTTCGAAACAAACCAAATTTATTTGATGAACATTGCGGGTAAGAGTCAACATATTCCCATCTCAAAACCATTGGCAGTAGATGGAATTGCTAAGTTAGGTCAGTATATATATTTTGTGACCCCTGATTCAAAGCTATATCGTTTAGCAGGGAAAAAATTGAGTCTGATGAAAAATGATGTTCAAGCGTTTGCTTTTTCTCCAAATGGACAACGATTGATTCTTCGATTGGCAAAGCCAGATCACCATGAGCAAGAAAGCCTGACGATCACTGATCGAAATGGAAATGAGCAGTCACCAGTCATTCAGACAGGAGGCTCAATTGGAGAAGTAAGTTGGTCGCCAGATCAAAAAACGGTTGCTTATTCTGTGCTTGCAGATGATGAGAAAAAAAGGGGGCTTTTTATTTACAATATCCGAACACAACGAAGCACAAAAATATTAACAGATCAAACTACCTTTTCTAACCTGAGATGGAGCCCATCTGGTAAAAAATTATCGGTTACGGATACTATAGAAAAGGAAGGAAAATATACTTATTTAAATTCAATCATTTCATTTAAGTAATCAAAAGTTTACAACTCAGAAACATTTTGGATGATTGTTGGAAATACATCTTCTTTAGAATAAAAGAGTAATAAAACAAAAGATTGATTCGACATCAAAGAATGTGGAGATTTCGAATCAATAAGAGAGAACCAATTTTTGTGAGTCAATCAGGAGGTACTTGGATGATCAAAGTAGGAAAAGTAATTGTCGCTACTGCCGTTTTAGCAGGAGGATTTTTTGGTGCTTTTACAACGAATGAAGTGAGCCATGCAGCACCAGTTGTCAAAACAGTGAATGTACAGCATCAAAAGACGATTAAAGATACAGTAAACAAAGCAAAACAGGGAAAAACCATTAACAGTGATAAAACCGGAGTCGGCTCTACTAGCGCTCAGATTAAGAAGCGTTGGGGTAAACCAGATGCAGGTTCTGATAAAGAAAATTTATATTACAGCAAATGGAGATTATATTTCCAATTGGAGCATGACAAAACTGTATCTCTATATTCTAATGACAAACGATTTGATAACATCACTGTCCAAGAAGTGAAAAAAGAAGCAGGTCAAAAACCATATAAAACACGCTCTGGAGCAGATGCATACTACCTTGATTACAAAGAAGGCAAGTATACTTTGACATTTGGATTCTACTATGATGATCATGGGAAACCTAGCACATTGAAAGAAGTTTCTGTTTCTAAGTAGTAAAAATAAAGAAAAAGAAGGCCCACAGCAGAGAAGCTATGGGTCTTTTTTATGCTTAATTTGGCCATCCCCATCGTAATGAGGGGTTATTCATCATAGATATCTTTTGGATGTAAAAAGAAAGCAAAATAAATATATCAGGCACATCAATGAAATAAATCCAAATCCACCAAATATATCAACTTTGGAAGCGAAAAAACCAAAACCTACACCTATTAACATAATAAAGATTTTCTCGCCTAGATTTTGAAAGGAATCAAGGGTTGCGCGTAAGGAAGAATCAATTCTGTGATGTAGGTAACCTGTTGTGGTTGGCTCGATTAGTCCTGTACATATACAAATGATGAGTATCATGATCAAGCTTGTTATGTTGTGTATCCAAGTGATATAGAGAAAGCAAAATGTGATTGCACTAAGCATGACGATGAAAATAGTACGATAAGGATAACGGCGTATCAATATATGTGCAAACAGGTTGCCTGGTATCCTCGATATCATCATACTAGCAGAGAATAGACCGAAATAGAGAACGGGTATGTTTAGTCCTTTTAAATAGAGCTGCCAAAATTCATCGATGTAATTTAAAACAGCGCCTGTAATCATACCTGTCAGGACAGTTAGATAAATTCCTGGGTGGTTCCGAAAAAAACGCAGTGAAGTGACTACATAGTCTTTGATAGAAGTTAATTCATCTAGTTCGCTTTTGATAGGTGGTTCTACTAATGTAAATGATAAGCATAAGGCGATTAACATACTGATCAACGAGATCCAATAATTAAATTCAAATCCAAAACGATGGGCAAGAAACCCTCCAGATAATGCTGCAAGCAATGCTGATATGAGCTCTATTGCATGAAGTCGTCCTACATATTTTTCAAATGTACTTGCATTTCCTGTAAACAATAGAGAATCAAACAATAATGCTTTCTCTGAACCACTGATGGAAGCATTTCCTATACCTGCTATTAACATGACAACAGCAAAATGCCAAAAACTTGAGGCAAAGACTAAGATCAAGAATTCGAAGCACCCTAGCAATATACCTAATATGATCATCTGTTTACGACCCCAGCGATCGGCAATGATCCCAGTGGGGACTTCAAATAAAATCACAGTGAGTGAATAGATCATTTCTGCATAGACTACTTGTGCAATGGTTATTCCGTGCTGTTCCCAAAATAATCGTTCAATCACATAGGCCAAAATGAAGTGGTTGAAAAAACAGATTAAGTACAATTTTTTCGTGTTATTGAAATCGTTCACACCATTCATTCCTCTCTTTTTGAAATCCATTGACTTGGATTTCGGAGGAGGAGATCGTGAACGAGTATCGTGTCCGGTTTAGCTAGGAGGACGGATATTTGACATTTTTCTCTCTCATTTCTATATGGATTGAGTTCTCATACAGGCATTCCATGATTCTTTGGTGTTAGATAAGAGTAAGCAGATGATTCCAATTATAAGTATACAATCTAAACGCTCAAAAGTGGGGAGATAACTATCGATTTTAATGACTTCTGATCGAGGAACTTATCGATGAAATGTTAGAGAACTTAAATGAAATATTTCTGAAACTAACGAAGTAAATACAACAGAGGATAAATCCTAACAGATCGTAAGAAGGGTTCGTTAATATCCTATGATTCTTTCAAGATCCTATGGCACTTTTAAGTGCGTACTTCCCATATGTATCGATCATATTCATACTAAACGTTATAAACCTAGATTAAATGAAAGAAGGGACCAAGATGAAAGTTTTAACAGTAGTCAGTCACCCTAGAAGAAATTCGCTTACGTTTGCCGCAGCAGAAAAACTGGTTCAAGGTTTAAAAGATGCAGGACATGATACGGAGATTTTAGATTTACATCGGATTGGTTTTAACCCTGTACTCTGGGAAGCGGACGAACCCGATATTTCAGTAGAGCGCCCTCAGTACTCTCCAGAAGTAGAACGGGAAATCGAAAGAATGGATCAGTTCGATGGATTAGCATATGTTTTTCCACTTTGGTGGTATAGCTTGCCCGCCATGTTAAAAGGATATATCGACCGTGTCTGGAATTATGGATATGCATATGGTACAAGTAAACTTCATCATCAGCATGTATTATGGTTGATCCTAGCTGCTGCAGGTTCTCAAGATCTAACGAAACGAAAATATGATGAGATGATTGATCATTATCTTCATGTTGGATTAGCTGATTATGTTGGCATCCCAGATTCTAAAGTCGCATACTTGTATGAAACGTTGAAAGGCGATCCAAAACATATTGAACAATTACTGGATCAAGCGTATCAACAAGGACTCAATTATGGTAAAGAATAAAAGATAATCTTTGAAGCAGCTTCGAGGATTCAAAATAATCGTGATTCCGGAACCCATATTGGGAATATTTCGACCAATGACCATATGCACCCACCTGTCCACCCTTCTGATCAGGGATGGGCGGCGGGTGCGGTTGGCGTACTTCAGAGTAGGATCAGTTTTGAGAGACCAGGGTCACCAGACCATCATCGTTGATCTTCCACCATTCGTTGCCGACGAGGTTCGGAAACCTCAGAGCGGCGGGCAAGTGTTCCTTCCCCTCCGGTCCACTCAAGCATCCGTTGTCCGTCATCTGCTTGACCTGGAAGGTGTTCTGCGAGTGGTTGATCGTCAGATTGAGCCCGCCTCCAGAGATCCGGGTGCAGGTTTGACCGTCGATCTTCTCCGGTTCCACCTGCACATCGTCCAGGTTGCCGGGGAAGAAGTCCACCCAACCGAACTTGTTGTAGATCGACACGAGGGAAGTGCCGCGGACGAGCTCGAACTGGAGGGTACGGGCGTCCGTCACAGTGCCCTTGTGGTCGAACATCCACCATGAGCTGCCCGTGAGTTCCACCAAGGTGCTGTCGGGAAGCCCCTCGATCATGGCCACACAGCCGCCTTCCGGGCTCTGCGTCACCTGGAAGATGTTCAAGGCATGGTCGATTTTCAGGTTGAGCCCGCCTCCGGAGAGGTTGGTGTAACGCTCACCATCGATGTTCGCTTCTTTCTCACTGATGGCGAAATTGTCGTCGGGGTAGAAGATGACACTGCCGCGCCCGTCAGTGACCTCGATCGAGAGATAGTAGGAGCGATCGCTGGGCATGATGGTGCATTCGAGCTTCCTGATGGGGTACTCGTCGACGTCGACGACGATGATGTCGTTGTCGTCCATCATGATCCTCCAATGGTCAGAAACCAACCTTAGATATGTCATCTCGATTTCTCGAAGCTTCACATCAAGGTCGATGCGAATCCCGCGCGGGTGCATGTGCGGAATAGGGCGTTTAGCTATTTTCAATATAAGGAAAAACGGAAATTTGTGCAATGGTGCGTTCATTATCAAATAAACGTAGAGATAAAATGAATTTATATATTGGCGAACTGATAAGAAACTGATTAAGTGATACGAGAAAAGGAGATGCTTGATCTAGAATTGCTCAACTTTTAAGTTGCACAAGAAATTTATGATATGAATAGGGGATATTATCCAACTTTATATACAAGTATTTACAATTCGTTTAATTAGGGTTTCTATCGTTTGTAGAATTTTATAATATAAGGGTAACTCTTACATTTGAAACGAGGTGCTGTTGTTGAGCGCGCAAAGTTTATTTAAACAACTTGACTATTCCTCTACTCATTTTCCAATAGATAAGGAAGAAACGTTAAAAGCTTTGTATGTTGGTGAATTTGGTAGTTTAACGGTTGAAGAGATTAACGCAGTTAGGATGGAGATTCAACAGCATCGTTCACATTATCGAAATCTTGGTAACTTAGACGTCCAACAAAGCCGTATTGATAGTTATCAAGCGATTCAAGAGGATCAGATGAACATATGGTTTGGGGAAAGCTGGGGAGTATTGCAACAAGATGCAAGGACTTTTGAAGGATCTATATACGAGGCGATAGTCCCTACATACTCTAAAAAGGAATTCATGGATAAAAGGAGTAGTTTACAACTTCTTCAAATGGAAATTGATTTGCAACAGAATGAGTTTAAGCAAGCGATTAATCATTTACCCGCTGAACAAAGAAATTTTCTCTCGAATCGGATTAACTTTTTTAATCGAGTTCAGAATAACATCACACAAGCGTTTGAACAGAGTAAATCAAGTCCAGATGTATTATTTCGGCAAATTCCCCGTGTGAAAGAGAGTGAAGTGGCACAAGGGTTTTATGATTTAGCAAAGGGTAACGTTCATACATTACATCCAGAGCAAACAGCAACTATGAAAAACCGTCTGAGCGAGTATTTGTTTGCATCTAGTGAATTGAATCAAGTGTTAAGGGATCATTTTCCTTTTTATCTTGATCATATTGGAAATTTGCAAACTGGAGCCGAGTTAACGGATACTGATCGTGCCGTATTTCACGCATCAGATAAGATGCATGATGCAGAACGAAATTTCCGAGGAAATAAAGCAACCTCGTTAATCGCTACTGTAGGTCAAAAACTTTCCTTTGAAACCACTCACGGAAAAAATAGTCCCAATCAGCAGTTAACATCAGACCAGCAAGAAAAAGTAGCGGAAGACTTAAAAGAGATATATGAATTATTGACTATGA
This sequence comes from Seinonella peptonophila, assembly GCF_900129355.1. Lineage (GTDB taxonomy): Bacteria > Bacillota > Bacilli > Thermoactinomycetales > Thermoactinomycetaceae > Seinonella > Seinonella peptonophila. Next base: position 79,559 of record NZ_FQVL01000004.1, read on the forward strand.
CCAAGAATCAAAGAAATGAAATGTTTGGACAAGCAAGTAGGGCATTTGGATCTGATCCATATATGATCACTCAGTTGCAACACTCAGATCAACTATTCAGTACAGTTGAACAAAATTTGGGTCAATTGGCAAAAGCGAATTGGCATCTATCACAGCCTGAGCAAAAACAAACAGCAAGACAAAAACTAAGTGGGATGTTCCGAAAGTCATTGCAAGTTGCACAAAAACCATTCAAACCGAAAGGTCTAATATCAAAGCGAGAAAATGAATCAGGACGGGAATCAGCTCGATAACACGTATCCAAATTAGTTGGGTGAAAATGATAGAGCTTGATAGATAAAGTCATGGGATGCTTGTGATTGGGGTTCATGGAGACATTCCGATCCGGCTTGTAATGATGTGTGGCTATCTCATTTATCTAAACCTTATAAAATGGAATCGAATATTGGAGAGTATGAATGGTCGCTTGAAGATGTATGTATCATTCCATTCAAATGATGGTTTGTGAGGTTGTTTGGATAAAGGAGCCTATTCAGAGCGGAAAAAGCGATGCCCCGCGCCGCCCCAAAGGGACGGCACGGGACACAGCAGTTGATGCTCGGTTCCGGAGGCTCAGGAGGTCGCGGCGATGACCTCGCCCTGGTCGTCGAACGACCACCAGGTCAGGCCGGTGAGGTGAGGCTGACCGAAGGTGTCGGGCTCGTCGTTCCTCCCGTCGATCGAGCTCAGGCACCCGGTCACCGTCATCTTCACGACCAGGAAGCAGCGGTGCTTCGTGTCGACGATGATGTCGAGCCCGCTGCCGCTGATCCGGATGATGGGGCCCTCGATCACCTGGACGTCGTCGATGTCGGTCGGGAAGAACTGCACCCGTCCGCGCTCGTCGGTGATCTCCACCGTGGGGCTGCTGTTGTGCCCGCCGCGCTTGATCTCGTAGCTGATGGTCCCCGTCATGGGAGTCCTCCTTGGGCTAGGCATCAATCTTGACTGTTGTCTCGATTTCTCGAAGCTCCACATCCAAGTTGATGCGAGTTCCGCATTGCGGTGTATCTGCGGAACATGAACGATTGTTACCCCTCATCTAACCATAAATCTAATAAATAAGCAATCTTGTAACATTCAATTAGTTATTAGCACCAATAAATCCGATTTATACTACTTGTTCAAACTAACCTATGTTCACCACAATATCTTATGAAGCAAAGACATTTATCATCTATAGATTTGACTTACTATATAGAAACTAACTATTTCGTATATTAATTTCCGTATTGATAAAACTAACATGATTAGTTATTATAATAATAACATTAATCATATGACTAAAGGGGCTAATATCATGCGCTTACAAAAAATAGGCAATGTTTATCAATTCACTTTTTTACCACGACTTTTCCCTGTAAATTGTTATCTAGTGGAAGAAGAGAATGAATTGACATTAATTGATTGCGCATTACCATATAGCGATCAATCTATTTTGAGGACGGCAAATAAATTAGGAAAGCCTATTACAAAGATTGTGTTAACACATGCAGATGATGATCATGTAGGTGCGCTTGATCGGTTAAAAGAAGCATTACCCATGGCTAAAGTTTTGATTTCTGAGCAAGAAGCAAAATGGGTGGGATTATTAGAAACAGACTCAGACAAACCTGTTCGGGACAAGGCCTTTCCGTGTAAGACAAAACCAGATCAATTGATTGTAGAAAATGATGTGATTGGCTCTTTACGGGTTATTTCTACACCTGGACATACGCCTGGTTCCGTTTCATTTTATCAGGAGGCAAGTGAAATGATGATTGTAGGCGACGCTTTTCAAACACGTGGAGGTGTAGCAGTAGCTGGCGATACACGTTGGTTATTTCCGTTTCCAGGCATCTGTACAGTGAATCAGGAACTTGCCATAGAAAGCGCAAAAAAAATAGCAAGTCTGCAGCCATCTTTCCTAGCTACAGGGCATGGAAATATGTTAGAGAATAAAGGGGAAATCCTAGCAAAGGTCATAACGAGAGCAGAAAATAAATGGCTAAAGGAGTACAAAAATGTCTCCGAGAAAAGGGCTTGATCAACAAAAAGTATTAAAACAAGCGACTCAAATTGTGAATGAACAAGGTTTTAACCAGATTACCATTGCGGCATTAGCGAAATCATTAGATGTTCGTTCACCCTCTCTGTATAATCATTTTTCTGGGCTTTCTGATTTACAAAAGCGCTTGGCCTTATATGCTTTAGAACAGTTGGGAGATTCCTTGATGCGTTCAGTTATCGGAAAATCAGGTGATATAGCAGTTCGTGCACTTTGTGAGGCATATCTAAATTTTGCGAGAACAAATCCCGGATTATATGAAGCGATCTTACATTTTCCAGCAAAGTTTGATAGACAGGTTGAACAGGCCGGGGATCAAATCATATCAATCATAGTAGAAGTCTTACGAAGTTATGGTTTTTCCCAGATACAGATGATTCATGCAATCAGGAGCTTACGTAGTATTGTTCACGGTTTTGCTACATTAGAACAGGCAGATGGCTTTCAAATGGATGTAAGTCGGGATGAGAGTTTTGACTTTCTGATTACGTTGTATATCGATGGTCTGCACAAACAAAGAGAGGATCATTCAAATAAAAAGCCGTCTAAAAATTAGACGACCCAGACTGATGAAAAAACCTAACGATCGAGTGGAGAGGTGACCGGTAAAGCTCTATTTCGGGCGCAACTTAGCGGAATGGCGGCTGAAGCGGCATTTCTTTTCGGGAAAACTGTTCGAGTCTCCGCAGGCGGATGCCGGAGGAGGCGAGTTTTGCCCGGCCACAAAGGCTGCCAGACTGCGACAGCCGCTCATCTTTGCAAGCCTGGACCAGAGCGTCGCCGTGAACCACGATCACAAGCAGGTTCTTCATTATTCTTTTGTAAGGTTTTGGGTTTGTGGTTCTGTGATACTCTTTCTAGCTTTTGCTTTCTTATATAAAAATGTATACAATTTTATATATTGTCCAACCAAAATCGCATTTAGGATGGTACCTTCGCGAATAAACATGATTTTACTCAAGAAGATTAATCCAATACATGCAGAGATAATTAGCAATGAGCAATCGAAAGCCGTTTTGATATTACCCCATTTCTTTTTGGTACGTTTAAATACTGTATCTACAAACATATCAATCGGCATTAGAACAAGGTTAGCGCGAATCATGAGAAATAGCCCAAAGGCAAGAGCAGCATCTGCAATAATGAGCAGGATTACTTTTGCATAATAGACATCCAGTTGTATAAAATTAGTGATCGATAAGTTAAGATCTAAAAATAAGGCGAGCGCAAAGGCTGGGATCAACGAAGCAAAGTTTGTTAGCTTAAACGCTTTTGGCAACACCAAAAATGTTAACAACAACATGATGAGTTCTAGAATGAAGTTGTAAGTACCTTGGGATAGTTGAGGGAAAATCACCGTCATTGTCCGAGTTAGACCACTTTGGGGTGATATGCCAATACCCGCTCTAATGGATAAACTAACACCCAAAGTCAAGATATAAATACCGACTAAATACATGATCCATCGCTTGGTTAAACTACTATTACTTTGCATTTCGGCTATAACAGCATTCTTTTCCATTCACAACCACCCCTTTTATTCAAGAAGATATTTTTAACCTGAAATTCAAAAGCGCATGATGACAGTCATTCAACAGTGAGATATAAATTTGGTTTCATTCATTGAGCCAAGTTGTAATAGGATAGTTAAAGCGCTTTCAAATGAATCAAATTGCGCGGCTTTGTCCTTTTGCTTTTCGATCAGGATCAGAATGTTCATGGTTGAAACTTTCATATACTGTGAAGTAGAGTGCCCCTTCTTACACGGATCAAAGATTAGAGGCACTTCTTCGATAATCCAAGCGATCTATTTCATAAAGCGGAATCGATGAAGGGAAATAAACAGGCTTAAAAGCTTATTCACAACGGGTTCACCTTCATTGTGGTTACCCATTTCTGCTAAAGCAGCATCAATGGCGTCAGCACTAGCAGTTAACTCATCAACAGTCATATTTGCCATCACGCCGTAAATTTCAAGTGGCAACACACTTTTAACCGTTTTATTTTCTGTTACGATACATGCCCCCGAGTACTGATCAACTTCTTTCACGCAGTAGCACATTTCTTCACTCTCTTGTCCAACTACGACAAAATATGGTTTTGGAGCAGGCCAGAAAGTTGCTACGGCACCTCGCTCAATACGTACACCCTTAAATAAGCCATTTACAATATGTCGTTTTCCATCTGCGTAGCGCTGAATAACAGAGAGACGACTTAGTGTTTCACCTTCATACTCTGGTAAAATCTTGCCATCTTCGAAAGGTACCCAGATTTCTTGGTAAAAATCAGCATGCCCACGACCATATACATCAAAAAGATATACTTTTGCTTGTGTACCATCCTTAGAAACATCTAATGGAACGATATCTAATTGCTCTGGTGTTAAGTCATTCAAGCCTTTTTTGCCTTTTGTACACATATTTGAATAGTCAATGTCAGCATTCTTTAATAGTTTTCTTTCTTTTGCTATCAATTCACCATCTTTAAATACATAAAGTGGATTAATTTTAGATAGGCTATCCGTTAAAACGATGTCGGCAAAACGCCCTGGTGTCAAGGAGCCAATTTGATCTTCCATATGAAAAGATCGAGCAGTATTATATGACGCCATTTTGATTGCTTTGATCGGATTGATGCCCATTTCGACACATAACGAGATAATCCAATCCATATGCCCCATTTTAAGCAACCGCTCAACGGAGATGTTATCCGTGCAAAGCATAAAGTTATCTGTTGGAAACTTACGGTCGACAATAGCACGTAAAAGTGTTTTGATCACTTCATTACTTCCTACACCAAACTTAATATGGGTAGGAAAACCATAGCGAATGCTTTTTTCGATATCATTCACATTCCAAACATCATGGTTATTCGATACGCCAATAGCAGGTAAATAGTTTAATACCATGTCGGAAAGTGCAGTCACACCCCAATGTCCATTCATAAAGCCGCCTTTTTCCCTTACCCAAGCTGCTTTTTGAAAGTCATCTTTATCCCCAGAGCTGTATGTGAAATGTTCAAATTCACCCAATCCGATGACAGGTTCCATCTCTAAAACTGCTTTAGTGACAGAAGCATCTACTTTTTTGCCAGGTGCAAATGCATAGAGTCTGTAAGGCAGTTTATCGTAGTCTTTAAATAAATCTTTGGCAGCCTGCACACCTTCTTCGGCTGCTGCACTTAGTAGATCTAGACACTCAGCAAAGATTGTCGTTGTTCCACAAGGAACCATTGCTTCAGCCAAAGCAGTTGGATGTGCTAACTGAGACTCAAAATGTAAGTGTGCATCAATCAATCCAGGGATAGCATAGAGCCCCTGCCCATCAAACACATCTTTTACTTTCGTGATCGATTCATCTGGATTGAGCGCGACTATACGCTTATCATAGATAAGGATCGACCCTTGATACACTGTTTCTCCATGAACATCTAATATGTTCAAGTTTTTGAGTAACAGATCAGCTTCTTTATCCCCATGTAATATATCGAAGATAGCACGAACTTTTTCCAGATGATTGGTTTCTACTTGTTTCATCGTAAATGCTCCTTTTTGATTGTATAAGAAGAGCCGCTTGCTCTTAATTGGAAGTTAGGTTAAACGTTTTACTAGTTAGGATATTTTTTGTTAAACGTTTAACCTATAGCTTTAGTTAAACGTTTAACAAGATGATGAAAATAAACGCCACCTGAAATGAGCTGAGTATATATGCCAATGAATCAGGCGGATTTACGTTTAGCGATCGAAGGTTCTAAGATCGTAATCGGTTCAAACTTTTGTTTTCGAATCTGACTTAGAATAATCTCGGCACTTTTGATTCCTAAAGTTCGGTTTTGTAAATCTACACATGTAAGCTCTGGTGTGGAAACTTGTGACATCAGAGAATTTCCTAGGCTTAATACAGCCATATCTTCATAGATTTGAATATTTGCTTGAACCAATGCTTTGGTCAAAAATACGGCACTGAGTTCATTGAGTACAAATACACCGTCGATATGATGTTGCAGAAGTTTTGGGATTAGTTCTTTTGATAAGTCCATATCGTCTTCGATTTCAATGATCATCGGCTTTTGCTGCTCTTTGCTTACTTGCCAAAAACCGTCTAGAAAGCATTTCAGTACATGGCTTGGGAAATGTTTATGAACAAAAGCGATTCTATCTTTGCCGATTGAATATAGATGTTCTACCCCTAGTTTACCTGCTTGAACTAAATCAGGGTATAAAAGAGGAAAGCCAGTGTATGGAATATGACGGTTTGTATATACAACAGGAATTTCCCACTCCATCACACGATGAATACTCTCTTGAAAGGATGTATCAGAAAATAATCCCACAAATATAATCCCAGCTATCATATTTTCACGCATTAGTTGAAGAATCTCATCTTCAGATAAATTTAAATTCTCAACTTCATATATATAAAGATTATAATTATGTTTCCCTAGTGTTTGGCTGATCCCAGAAGTGATCTCTGAATAATAAAGGTTGTTAATCTTTGGCAAGATCACTGCTACATTAGAGGTTTCCTGACGTTTTAGCGCTTTTGCAACCACATTGGGTACATATCCAAGTTCATGAATAGCAGCTAAAATTCTTTTCTCTGTTTCTTTTTTTACCATCATATCGGAATTCAAGTATCTCGAAACAGTGGCAACGCTTACATTAGCATGTTTCGCTATATCTTTTAAAGTAACCATCTATAACCCCCTTGCCAAATAGTTAAACGATTAACTAAAACGTTTAACCTTAATTAAAAGAAATGTAACACATCGGGAGGACCGCGTCAACTGGTTGCTTTTTAAAATAAATTATAATATTTTCATATAACATCATTCCATATGATCAGCCATCCGTCGTTCGACATTAGAAATTCAACGAACTACCATACTTTAGAAGCATAGTAGTTCAATGATGCAGGATATATCATTGTTTAAATCGAAAACTGATGAGGCTAACCGTTTATTTTTTATGAGCGACTGTTTTTTTCGCTGCCACGAATCTGCTTCCACATCGTTACCATATCAATCCAACCGCGATGTTCGGCTATTTTACCATCTTCTAGACGATACCGGCGATATAAGGTTACATCGATGGTCTGACCAGTGGGCGGGGTTCCAAAGAACATACCTCGATGGGTCCCTTTGACTGTCATTCTCACAAGGACAATATTCCCTTGCCCAATGATCTCTTCCACGGTGTAGTGTTTATCAGGGAATGCTGTCAAAATCGTGGCAGCAAATTGCTTTAATCCTTCTTTTGATTGATAAGCGAGCTCTTGATAGTCATCTGTAACAAACTGATCCACACAATCAAAATCGCTTTGATTCCAAAATGTCTCAATAAATTGATGGATCATATCTATATTCATTTGTTCAATGGTTTTCATTTTTACTTCTCTCCTTGTCGTTATTTTGGTTAGGTGTGTGCTTTATTCAGCTTGAAGCTGAGGGAGTAGTGTAGCTGTATCGAACCAAGCATAATGTTTCACAATTTCACCTGCTAGGAGCTGAAATTCGTGAAACTGTGTGATCTGCACCGTTTTTCCAGTTGGCTCATGCCCATCAAAAAGACCTGAATGTATAGCTGTAATCAAGGTTCTGGCAATCACTTTTTCCCCCTGGGCTAATATCTCATCAATCGTATATTTTTGGTCGGTAAAGGATTTAGCCATTTGTGGTGCAAAGGATTGTTCAGTCCGATTTAGAAAGGTTTGATTTTTAACGTTCTCAATGAATTGGGTGACTAACTCTGAATTTTTTTGTTCAATGGATTGCATTTAAAACATCTCCTTGTGATTGGTGAGTTGAAAGCTTCAAATGTTACCAAATGGTAACATTTGAAGCAAAAAAATTTGGATTGTTAATGAGAAACAGAAGTGTTTTTCGTTAATTTTTGAGTTAATTCCAAAAAGTGTTGTATGCCAATCTGGACTCGATCTTTTACTCCCTCATCCTGCGGTACTCCGCTTTCATCGAATTGATTTGTTCCGTAACCAATTGAAATCCATTCCGAACAATTGATTCCATGTAGACACCGGATAATAGTCTGTAGATGGGTGAGTGAACTTACTCCTACAGGACCACCAGCAGAACTGATCGATAAAACAGGTTTCCCAGCCATTTGATCAGGTCTGACATGGTCTAGGGCATTTTTTAGCGTGCCTGATATCGATCCGTGGTATTCGGAAGTCGCAAGAATCAAGCCATCGCCGGATTCAACAGCTTCTACTAGGTACTTAGCATTTGGATGGAAGTCTGAGTGATCCGGTGAAAAAAGGGGCAACACTAATTGAGATAATTCGAGGAATGAGACCGAAATTTGCTTCTCTCTTAATAAAGATTCAATGTAGCGAAGGAGCTGGGTGCTTGTTGCATTTGCTCGATTGCTGCCAGCGATCATGGTTACTCTCATTGTAATATCACCTTTCCTATTCTTACTTACGATTTTAATATGTTACCTTTAGGTCACATATGATGATTCTTATTTTACATAACCATATGGTCACATGTCAAGAGGATTCAAAAAAAAGAGAAGTGGTTCATCATGTGTAATAATAGTTAGTTCAATTCATTATGAAATATTCAAAATAAATGATCTCCGATAATGGGTTGAAGGTTTAGGCTGGGTCATCTATATTGTATGTGCAACTAAATTAGATGAAAAATTCTTCATCTATGGAAATTATAACGAATCAACCTATACAAGTAGAAAGAATAGACGATATCAAATAGAAGGAGCAGAAATGATGATAAACGATTTCATTTTGGGGATCACTCTTTATTCATTACTAGGCTCAGGACTCATGGCAGGAATATTTTTTGCTTTTTCTTCATTCGTGATGAAGTCACTTGCCTCTCTTCCAACCAACAAAGGAATTGCGGTCATGCAAACGATTAACATCAAAATCCTTAATCCCTCATTCTTATTTCTTTTCTTAGGTACCTCATTCACATCATTGATCCTCATCATCTGTTCTTTTTTTAGATGGAGTGAAGCAAATACGATTTATCTTTTTTTGGGGAGTTTGCTTTACCTAATAGGCGGTTTTATTGTTACCGCTTTGTTTAATGTTCCACTAAATAATAAACTAGCTGTAGTAGACGCCAGCAGTTCAGCCGATGTTAAGATATGGAAAGATTATCTTACCATTTGGACAAGATGGAATCATGTACGAACGGTAACATGTATCGCTGCTATGGTCATGTATATCTTGGCACTTAGATAAGTAAAACAATAGGCAACGGAAGTTTATGTATTTTAATGAAATAAAGCAGCAAGCCCAGTAAGAGATTCATTGAACTACTATCAGATGAGCTGAAACCTGTTATAGATGATAGGTTCCAGACTGATGAAAACCCTTTTGAACGAGTGGAGAGGTGATCAGCAAGGCTCCATTTCGGGCGCAACTTAGTGGAATGGCAGCAGTAGCGGTATTTTCTCTTGACAAACTGTTCGAGTCTCCGCAGACGGATACCGGAGGAGGCGAGTTTTGTCCGACCGCGAAGGCTGACAGTACGCGACTGTCACACATCGTTGCAAACCCGGTTGGAGCGTCGCCGCGAACCACGATCACGAGCCGATCACGTGACTTTGTCTACACTCTGGATCTGTCATAGATGACAGGTTCATCTGTCTATGATATTATGTGACTAGTTAGTCACATCTGAAGCTTTCCATGTACTTTAAATTTGATTCTTAAAGAAGGGATTCTGAATGGAAAATGATATATTTAAAGCATTAGCTGATCCTAGTCGTCGCATTCTCTTAGATCTACTACGAGTTTCAGATGGACAATCATTAAATCAATTGTGTACTCCATTAGATATGTCTAGATTTGGAGTTATGAAGCATTTAAAAATATTGGAAGAAGCTGGATTGATTACTACAAGAAAAGTGGGTCGCGAAAAACTTCATTTTTTAAATGCAGTTCCGATTCGGCACATATATGATCGATGGATTAGTAAATATGCTGAACCGTGGGCGATTGAATTAACAACTTTGAAAAACGAATTGGAGAGTGAAACAAAAATGGAGCAAAAAACTCGTTCTGTCAATCGAATTGCAATAAAAGCGAGTCCTGAACAAATCTGGAATGCATTAACAAATCCAGGGATGACATCGAAGTTTTGGTTTAACTGTGCAATTGAATCTACTTGGGAAATAGGGTCCCCCTTTGCGCTATGGAATGGATCAGAGAAAAAAGTTGAAGGAAGCATTCTTGAGATCGATGAGCCAAATCGTTTGTCGATGAGTTGGCGATATCTTACATTCCCAGGCACAGAAAACGATTCTCCGTCACGTGTAACTTGGGAAATTGAACCCCATGCAGACTTAAAGGGTACGACCATTGTAACAGTCGTTCATGATGAATATGATCAAGCGGCAAATACCGCACAGATTTTAGAAAGTGGAATTGTAATCGTTCTCTCTGGAATGAAGACATTATTGGAAACGGGTACTACGTTGATTGATATATCAGTGGAGCCATAATTCCCCATATTATGAATAAATCTAACAGGATATGATAAAGAATAGAGGTGATATCCCATAGCGCTTACAGTTCACTTAGATTTATTTAACGGATTATACAGATTATCGCTTTAATCAATCACTTGGTGTTGTTATCTAAAAGCATTTTTAAATAAAAATATAGTTCTTCAGCAGCCTGTATAAGAGGTTGTGAATTTCGTTTGGCTCTGCATAGGACAATCGCACCTTCCATTGAAGATGTAATAAAGCTGGCAATTTGCACGGCTCGGGCTTTAGAAAATCCATGTTTTTGCAACATTTCTTGGTAGGCATTTGTACAGCCGTCATACATGGTTTTACAAGCTTTTTGCAATATAGCACTACTATTTGCAGTTTCTAAGGTGACAGAGGCGAAAGAACCCGCCTTTGTGCATTGAGATTCATCCATTTTCTTTGCTAAGTTGATAAAAATCAATTGAGTAACTTCAGCAGGATCAGTCGCATCGATCAGTACGCTTTGAATTCTGTTAATCAAAGACTGACCATATTCTTTGATCGCCTCTGCGACTAGTTCCTCTTTCCCATTTGGAAAGTAATAATATAGAGAGCCTTTGGGCGCACCACTCTCTTTGATAATTTGATTTAGCCCTGTACCATGATATCCTTGTTGTTCAATTAAGTGAAATGTCGCTTCCATTAACCGAATTCGAGAAGAATTTTTTCTTTCCAATCTATTCACCCCCTAAATATAAAGATCGGTCTATATATACTAGCTGTAAAAAAACCGTGTGTCAAATCGTTGAAAGCCTATTTGCTAAATAAAGTAAATATTTTTTGCATCAATCCAGGGCTTTGAATTCGTCCATTTTGGAAAGCGGCGATTTTCCACTCACCATTTTCTTTTACAACGACATTGGTATTAATAGAGTCTCTTTTCTTTGGAGCATTTGATTGCCATCTTAATTTGACTACACCGAGTCCATGAAAGACAGCTACTTCTGAAGTAAGAAATTCAATCTTTTTTATCTGTCCTTCGAGCATAGAGCCTCTCAAGACTCCTTCCCAAAGCTTTTGATGTGTATCTGAAATTTCCTTTCTTCCTTGTAAATGCTCTCCTTGAAACGTGATATAATCTGCATTCTCTGTAAAACATAATCCATAAGCCTTACCATCTCCTTGATCCCAAGCAATAGCCAGCTTCTTAAACAAATCTTCAATCTCTCTAATCTCTTTTTCTTTTTCCATGATAATCACTCTTTTCTATTATTTTAAGTATTTTGTTGCTGTGGTTATTTTCCACCAGAGACACGAATTGCTTCACCATTAATAAAACTATTTGCCATTGAACCTAGGTAAACAATCAGATTCGCAACGTCCTCAGGAATACCTAATCGTTTGGTTGGGAAGGTTTCAGCGTATTTTTTTAACACTTTTTCTGAGATCACTTTGGTCAGCCATTCGGATTGCGTCAATCCTGGCATAACGATATTTGAGTAAATACCATCTGCTGCTAATTCAAGTGAAAGTGATTTACTAAAACCATGAAGTGCAGCCTTACTTGCTGTATAGGCGGTTCCATTTGCCTGGCCATCACTAGCTAGGCTCGATGAAATATGAATGATTCTTCCCCATTTATTTTGTTTCATTATGGGTAAAATAGCCTTCGTTATCAGATACGTACCCTTTAGATTTAGATCAATCATTGAAAACCAAGTGTCTCTGATGCTATTTTCAATAGATGCGTCATTGCCCCCAATGCCCGCATTATTCACTAATACATCTAATCGGTTTCGAACTTCTTTTAATTCCTTCACTGCCTGGTTTATACTCGTCTGATCTAATAAATCCATTTGTAATGCTTGACATCTTCCACCTGCTTCCTGAATCTCGTGTATCGTTTGTTGTGCTTTATCTTTATTTTGGACATAGGTGATAAACACATCAGCACCCTCATTGGCAAATTTCTTTGCTGTTGCTTTGCCGATCCCTCTAGAACCACCAGTTATTAAGACTACTTTGTCTTGTAATCCATAATCCATATGATCAACATCTCCAATCAACCAATTTATTAGACCGGTCTATATAAAAGAAGGTAAATTTTTTGATTGCGTCATCTATGCAATCAAAAATAAATTATAACAACTGGTCTATATAGATAATAAAATAAGAACTGCTCATTGTCAACAAGATGATTTTTTTTACTATCTATAGTCTCTATTACTGAGATTTATAAAATGAGTTAAATCCAACTTTACGTTTATTATTAGATATAACAGAGGAATTGATTTTAGAAAGAAGATGCCATCGTACCACCCTACAAGATATTTTGCAAAAGGCAGGAGTTTCTAAAGGTGCTATTTACCACTATGTAAATAGCAAAGATGAGTTATTCGCTCTCATTTTAAAACAGAAACTTGTTCAAGTGGATGAACGATTTAATAAGAAGTTGCTACTGCTGATGACGAAGATGCACCGTTTAGAGGAATAGATGGACGTTTTCATCGATTCGCAAATGCCGATCATGTATTTAATTTAATCTTTATTTACTTACTCAGAAAAATGGAGAATCCATCTATTCGTAAAACATTGGAAAATCTACATGATCGTTCGTGTAAATGGGATCAGGATGGATCGTCGTTGGAACCATTAATATAGCACCTGTTTGTCTGCTCGGCATCTCTCAGGTGCTTATGAATTTATTTAGAATTGTAATATTCTTCAAGTGTTATTTTGTTTTGATAAAGATCTTTCGCAACTTCTAAACCCACATAGCGGATATGCCATGGCTCATATTTATATCCAGTGACTGCTTCTTTTCCTTTGGGATAGCGAACAATATATCCGTACTTCCAACTATTTTCTGCTATCCATTTTGCTTCTTTTTTATATGCAAAACAGCTTGAAGCAGCACAGCGCCCATCTTTACCTGCAACATCAATTGACAAGCCAGTCTGATGTTCACTTGTTCCTGGTTCAGCGCTAAATGTTTTAGCTTTCTTTAAACCATCGCGCTTTACATAAGAGTCAAATAGTACCGTTTGTGTTTCATATGAGCGATAACCAGAGTGTCCCTTTAAAGGATAGCCTGCAATTTCCGCAGCTTTAAACATCTTCTCTAATTTCTCTGCTGGTTCTTTTCGTAGTTGACGGATTTCTTTTAACCCTTTTGATGTAAATGGAACTTTAGGAAATACCAAGTCATTTGGCTTGTAGTTCTTTGGTGTTAATGCTAACTTTTTATTCACCAAAACCGTTATACTTTCTGGGCTGGTATCTACTTTTGGAACACTTTTGCTTTGATTTTCTTGTATTACTTCAACCTTCTGGTTTACTTCTTGTTCTACTTGTATTTTTTCAGGTCTTTTTACTATTTTGGGTGGTTCCATGGTACATCCAATTAAACACATCAATCCAATTATTATACTAAATCCTTTGAACCATCCTTTTCTTAGTTGCATAATTTCTCTCCCTTAATCTCTTAAAAACAAATATTGAACAAAAACAATTCCTTTTCATCTCAGGGATTAATATTAATAGTTTTAAGAAAAATATTCAAATGAAATATTTATAGCTTTGGATAATCATGTTTACTCTACAATATAATAATCTACCAGTAAATAGTATCTTAAATCTGTCCTTTCTTTTCTGAAATACATTTCATTGGATGTTTCGATTCAATTCATAGAGTGAGCACGACCAAGTGAAACTGCTTGAATGTAATAGATTAACCAAATATAGATGATCCCCAAATATATTTTATCAAACTGTTCAATCTCTTTTTACTTAATTGTTGGAATGAGCACACAGTTGCTTTCTAGAGAAAAATCAATGCTGAGCCACGGGCCATATGGGATATCCATTTCCTATTTCTGATCGAAAGGTTTCATAATCATGATGCAATAACCTCTGGAAAAGAAAGTATTCTATTCTTTTTAGGTAAATTATAAAATAATAACAGACTAGAAGGTTCCATTACTCACCTAGAAGAGAGGAAGTATACCTAGGCGAATTCAATGAGCAATCGGGATAACCGAAGGCCCAAATAGGGCTCACAACTCTGGGAGAACACTTGGCATGAAAATCAGGAAACTGGCTGCTGGCTGGTGGGAAGCCAACCAGTGGCTAAAAATCAAGAGCGTTCGCAGTCTGGCTCTGCTGTTCGTCTGTATGTACCCACTCCAGGCCTTGGATTTGGCCGTAATCCCTCATCTTAAAGAGAAAGGATTCGGAGACCATCAGGGGACATATATCACAATAACGGCGATCGTCCAGTGTATCATGAGCTGGTTGTTCGTCAAAATGAAGAAGCGACCCCAACAAGTCCTGTTCAGGAGCCTCGGATTGGCTTTGCTCGGGAAAATCTTCCTGATCGGTGCCATTCTGTCCTCTAAACTGTGGATGTACTACGGATATGCAGTAGTCATTGCAGTCAGCGGGACAGTGTCTGTACTGGCTAGCGGCTTGCTCTTTGATCAGGCGCTAAAGCAACAGGGTAGGAAAGCATCCTTTGCGGGCATGGCGCTGTTAACCCTGTCGAACACGCTCTTACAGGGAGCACTCGTCACAGTCCTCTTTCTGCCGCCACTGATAATCTGGGTATGGGTAGCTGTAGGAGTTTTGGCTGTCTGCCTGTGGATGACGTGGAAAACTCCGTCAGGAGGGGAAGGACCGTCCAAGGAGGAGAAAGAGCAACTCAAGCAGATTGAACCGTCAAAGGGAGCTCAGTGCAAGGGGCTAAAGCGGTGGATTCAGGACCCCTCGCTTTGGATCTTCATTGGGACGCTCGGAAGTTCACTGTTCTACTACGCGTTCCCGTATCTCCTCCCTCAGACATCTTTTGTCACAGTTGAGATGGCTGGGGTCATTCTGGGGATTGCGACCATGGGTCGTGCTTTCGCGAGCTACTTCATGACACTCATCCTCGCGGATCGACCGTCATGGAGTAATCGAATCGTGTTGGTCACTCGGCTTTCACTCCCAGGGGGGCTTGCTCTCCTGTGCCTTTCGGAAGGCAAATGGCCACTCCTCATCGCTGGCGCACTGCTGATCAGTTGCGGTGGCAATGGGCCTGCTACTCGAGTTAGCTACTTGAAGGCCCGCAACGAAGCATGGGGACATGCAATCGCGAAAATTTCATGGGACACCTCTGCGATCTTTGGGTCCATCATCCTGCTCACCTGGGTGGCAAAAAGTTACGGGCCCAACGTGGCTCTCTGGTGTCTGATGCCTGGTCTGGTGTTGGCTGTCATCATCGCATCCTACTTGCCTCTCCACAGGATGCCGCCAGAGGAAGACAAGTCGACTAAGTAGGTGTAAGGAACTTCAAGGACGCCTCCGCCTGGTCGATCAGGCTAGGTTGGGGGTGGTAAACAATTAACATACTATTCTGATGTTTATTTTTTGGAGCATTTAGTTGATCAAAAAGGTTTCTACTGAAATCGCTGAAACCCACATAAACATTGGTAAAGTGGGTGGGATGTAAGCTTACGGGTACATGTGAACGGACAATGGTTTTCTAGACTGTTGTCTTCCGCCACTCGATCACCTCTCCGCGGTTAAAATAAAAACTGCCCAGCAACTGGACAGCTTTCGATTTGGCAAATAAAAAGGGGTTTCTCTCGATTGGGTTTATTCATAATGTTGGATTGCTCTTGCAGGTGATCCTTCCCAATCAGTATGGGTAGGGAGAGATTCGCCTTTCATCAACAGAGATAGATTGCGCAGGGTAGAGAAATCATTCATTTTTGTGTCATAGAGAACAACCGAGCCATTACCGACGGTACAGAATTTGCCAATCGTAAGATGGGACATTTTCATGACACGATCTTCAAAAAGATGTGTTTGCAGAGTAGTATTGGCATTGATCATGGCATAATCTTCGATTGTGACGAGATCAAATTCCGATAGATAAGTAGATTCCATATAAACCTTTTTGCCCATTTTGACTCCAAACAGTCGCAAGGCATAACGAAGAAAAGGTGTTCCCAACAAATGAGTGATGAGTATGGGAACCGTGACATTCTCGTATAAGGCAGTAATCAGCTCGCTCCGCCAGACATACGTACTCCACAGTGGTTTCTCCATTTTTCGATAGCGACCGATGAGGAGAAGTTTTAACAACACGATTAATAATGTAGTAATGAAAGCGATGGACATGTTGACTAAGGGTACAAGGAAGATTGCCTCGATAAAGGAAAAATGAAGGATGGTATAGGTAACAGTGATTAACCACACCCAGATCATCACAATCAGAAAAGCACCTGGAAAAGTGACACGACAAAATTCGATAGCATAACGAGTCCACAGTAACCTTTTGGATGGAAGATACGTTTCTTTTTCTGAAAAGTTCGTATTGATATCACGGCGTGGGAGAAACATAGCGGGTGTACCCAGCCAAGAAGTCCGATCTGTCAATTCTTTGTTTTCGGGAGGAGTGGATAACACACCTAGTAGTGTATGGTTTCCAATTACTTCCCCTCCATTGATATGAGCACTATTACCGATAAAAGTTCGATGACCAATCACAGTCTCCGATATAGACATGCGTCCCATATGCACTTTGGGAGTGCCAATACAGGCAGCATCAGCTACAAAACTTTCACTACCAATATTCAAAAGTTCTGGTGAGATATGATTTACTGTAGATATTTCTGCTCGTTTACCAATTTTTGCTCCTAAAAGTCGTAACAAAGGAGCTGTATAAATGGTTGCATATAATGAATTGTTTAGAAAGAGGCTAAATAATAGAAATTTGTCAATTAACCATTTTCGTACATAAAAGAAAGATTGTAGCGGGTACTGCCCTTCTTTTACTCTTCGTAAGAGTAGTTTTTTTAGTAGGATAATCTGTAAAAATAGACTGATTGTAAAAAAAGCTGCACAGATGGGCACTAAAAAGAACTGCCAGTATCCAAGATAAGGAAACCAGAGATAAATGGCCATCGTTCCTGGAATCAGACTGATGAAGGGGACAGTAACAAGTACAATCATTGCTAATAAGAATCCACATAGTAATAATCCTCTATAAAAGGCGGAGTTTGTGTGAATTTTCTCTGATGTCAGTTGTTCTATTTCTAAATCGACTGTGGCACTTTTCTGAGCAGGTGATCCAATCCAGCGTTCATTATCAGGTAGATAACTTTGTTCTGATAACATCGATTGTTCGCCGAGTTGGGCACGTTCTCCAATCGATACATTAGGAGATATTACGGCATTGGAACCAATATATACTTCAGAGCCGATGTCGATCGTCCCTAGAATAAGATTTCCATCTCGGATGGTATAACCGAGTAATTGGGCACTCAGACCTATGCTGGTTTTATCACCAATGTGTATTAAATCGAACGATTGAATCTCTTCTGTGCCAATATATACATCTCTACCTATCTTTGCTCCCATCAAGCGATAATAGAGATTTAGTAACGGTGTTCCAGATATCATACTGATGGGTACAAGTGATTGAAATTGATTCACTAACCACCATCGATAGTAGTAATACCCCCACAATGGATAGGTGCCAGCTCGATATCGTCCGATAATGGTCCATTTCGTAATAATCGATAAGATGATCGAAGTAGGAAAGTAAAGAATTGTGGCAATGCCAACACCAATCAATAGATTATTCCAAGTCCATTCCCCTAAAACTCGCATCATGTACAGATAAGGGAGCAAGAGCGGCAATGTAACAAAGAGATAGCGAAAATAGATGGAGACGGCTTGAGCTAATCCAGTTATCCAATATGTGAGTGAGGAAACAGTTGTAAATTTCTTTTTAGGCTGCTCTTTTTTATCAGGGAGTAGCTGTTTTTGCTTCCCAGTTGATTCGATAAACTGAGCTAGTTTACGGATAGTCGGGTACTGGTAAAAATCTGAGATTGCCAAATTTAGCGTTAATGGTGGTTGTCTTAATTTTGAGACAACCAAAGCGGCAAAGAGAGAATGGCCCCCGAGCTCCTGGAAAAAATCACTCTCAACCGATATTTGGTGTCGGTTTAAGACATCACTCCATACAGCTGCGATCTCCACTTCTAGCTCTGTTTCTGGGGCTATATAATTTTCTGAACCGATCGCGCTTTCCTTTGATGGAATTGGCAAACTTTTGAAATCTACTTTTCCACTGATTAAAGTGGGCAATTCTTCAAGTACTTCGAGATATGTTGGCATCATGTAAGCGGGTAGCCGATCTCTGAGTTGTTCTAACAGTGCTGTTCGATTCAATGTTGAGTCAGCTTTAGGAACGAGATATGCGACAAGTACTTGGAGCCCAGGTGATTGTTCGTAGACATGGACGGCAGCCTGTTGAATCTCTTCTGTTTGCAATAATACTTCTTCTATTTCGGATAACTCAACACGATATCCGCGGATTTTGACCTGTCTGTCAATGCGCCCTAAGAATTCCACATTGCCGTCTGAATTAAAACGAACAAGGTCACCTGTTTTATATAATCTTTCCGCGTATGGACTCGAAATAAAACGACTTTCTGAGAGTTCTGCTCGATTGACATAACCTCTAGCTAAACCTGGTCCGCCAATGTGTAACTCCCCTGCTTGTCCAATTGGCAATTCCTGCAATTGCTCATCTAAAACATATACTTGGTAGTTTGGTAATGGTTTGCCAATGGTGACAGGTTGATCAACAACGCATTCAGCGTATGTAGCAATCACTGTGGCTTCTGTAGGACCATAGGTATTATACATTCGACGCTGTGGATTGGCCCAGCGTTTGACTATATAGTTGGGGCATTCTTCACCGCCAACAATGAGTAAGCGAAGCGTTGGAATGTCATCTTCCCACATCGTAAGCAAGGTCGGAACACAGGAAAGAACAGTAATTCCGGCTTGTGTTAATAATTGAGGGAGTTGGTTTCCCGCTTGTGAATAGGTTTCCGTTCTGATCACTAATGCAGCCCCATTAGCTAAGGCCATCCAAATTTCCTCAACCGATGCATCAAAGGCAATAGTAAAACCCTGGTAGACACGATCAGTCTCTGATACTTGGTAAATGGTTTGGGCGGCTCTGACCTGATGACAGACATTGCGATGTTCGATCATGACTCCTTTAGGACGTCCGGTTGATCCAGAGGTATAGATCACATAACTGAGATCGTTGGATTCGAGTTCGGTTTCGGCTAGAGAAAGCCGCTCAGCCGATTGTTTGCTGATTTCGACTGCCTGCTGAAATACGTCTACTTGTGTGCAGGTTAAGTGCATATCTTCGGTCAAGGACTGTCGGGTGATGATGAGTTGTATATCACAATCTTCCAAAATATATGATATCCGATCTGCTGGATATTCAGGATCAAGCGGTACATATGCACCACCAGCTTTAAGGATTGCCAGGATGGCGATATATTGTTCGAAAGAGCGATCAAGTAGAATCGCCACACGGCTGCCTCTACGCACTCCTTGAAGACGGAGAAAACGAGCAAATTTATTGGATCGTTCATCCAATTCAGCGTAGGTCATGATATCCTGATCAAAAACCAGCGCTGCATGATCTGGAAATAGATCGGCTGCCGCCTCAAAGATTTGATGTAAACATTCTTCTTGCAGTAAGTGTGGCATACTTAGCCCATGGTTCCACTGGATGTCAATAGATGGTTGTGGCAAATCAACTTCCCCTTTTCATCTGTATTCTGTGAAGAGTGACAGATGATGTTTTGTCATTCGATTCATAGGTGATGGGAAATTTCTAAAAAGATATATAAGAATAGTGAGATTAGGAAAAAATTTATCTCGATTTTATATGAATAGATGATATTAAGTCAATAAGTTTACAAAAAATGTCTAACCTTGTTCAATACCCTATTGGAGGAAGATTCAAACCCATATTGGTTCTCAGTGTCGATCATTTTATATGCTCCCTGACACTCTCCGCAAGCAGTAATAACGTATTTCTGGCAATAATAGAGCTGAAGTGGAGGTTGCATATTCATTCAGCAGCTTTCAATCAAGGTGGAACCGTGGGAAACAAACTCTTGTACCTTTGCGGGAGTTTTTATTATGGAAAAGAAATGATTCAAGTATATTGATCACCCAAGGGAACCACAGATATCTATGTTTTAAACATAGATGAGATGGCATTGGATTGAAGAGAAAATTCGACGTATCACTATCTAGAGATATGTACACTATTTTGGAACAAACCGAGTTATTTATTCAAAGTGTAGATGAAGCAACCGATATCGTTGAGACGAAAATGTAGAAGATATTGATGCTAATCAATGAGAAAACGGGTAACGAAACGACGTTGCCAAGGTGTTTCAACTGCACGTGGAGAGTAATGCAGACGAACATAGTCAACTGCCAGATGTTGAGGTACTCCATCTAGTACAGCAAGACAAGCGAGTGCAGTACCAGTGCGTCCTTTGCCACCAGTGCAGGCAATTTCTACTCGTTCAACTTCAGCCCGTACCCATGCCTCATGTAGTGCATCAGCTGCTTTGACGCGGTCTGTCGGTAGCCAGAAGTCGGGCCATCGTATCCAACGATTTTCCCAAGCCACGCTTGGAGGTTGATGTCCCAACAGATATAATGCGAAGGTAGGCTGCAGTCCTGAAGGTAGCGGACGTCTTAATGATCGCCCTCGAACAAGTCGGCCTGAGGGCAATTGCAAAACACCATCCAATGTAGTATCCCATGAGTCCATATTACCAATCTCCTGTCAAATCAAAATATTCCATAACTTCCGTTTAGAAAGCTTAATATCTTTATCACAAATAGGCTTTCGTCAAGTAGTAAAAGACCTGGATTCTTCATATCCCGTTCGATAAGGTA
The DNA here is from genome assembly GCF_900129355.1 of Seinonella peptonophila. Taxonomy (GTDB): domain Bacteria; phylum Bacillota; class Bacilli; order Thermoactinomycetales; family Thermoactinomycetaceae; genus Seinonella; species Seinonella peptonophila. The sequence goes on from NZ_FQVL01000004.1 coordinate 100,888, forward strand.
AATACCAAGTCAAATTAATAGACTATAGAAGGAAAACAAAATTATTTTTATCATACACCCCTAGTTTCTATTGAGATTATAAGAATACTATAGCAATGAAGATCACAATCGTAAATATCAATAGGGAGTTATAAAAATCAGTGTAGAAAATTCTGCATCATATTACAAATCGGCACTGTTTGGCAGTGAAATGTATGGGCTTGGCAGTGAAAAGTAAGCCAAAATATAGCTAGCAAGCGGCAAATTTAATAAGGAGGAATTTAATTGGTGGCACAAAATAAAAAGCAAATATTGGTCAATCCCGTTTTACGTTGGGTATTCCTCTTTGATGCAATTGGGACAGGAATATTTGCATTATTACTAATGTTACTCGCAAAATTAACTGGAGAGCTAATAGGAGTAGAGAGTACCATAACGATTCAAATAGTTGGTATTGGATCAATCTTCCCTGCTTCTTTTAGCTTTTGGGCAGCAAGGAAAGAGAAGTTACCTGCAATTTTGGTTCTGCTATTTGCGACCATGTGTTTAATTTGGGTTATAGGAAGTATTATTTTGATGTATCTCGTACCTTTCACTGTGATTGGTATGATTGGCATAGCGACTGTTGCTTTCTTGGTAGCATTAGGAGGAAGTTTTCTGTATTACTTTTATTACACAAGGTAACAACTCCTTATGAAACGAAAAGAAATAACTTTTCATGCAACTTTTTTGGGGATCTCTTTTCACTGAGATTGATGCAGCTATAAGCAAAACTCTGCCTTACTCAAGTAGAAAAGAAATATAAAGTTGCAACTATAGGTTGGAAGATTCCCACTTATAGTTGCTCTTTTATAAATAAAAATGATGTTACCGATTATATTGTCTTATCATTATGATAAGAAGATTGAATATGTTTAGACCTAGTTTTTTATATGAGATTTGAATTACATCTCTTACCAAGCCCTTTTCTTTTAGCCAATTCAATAAGTAAAACGCTTAATTATAAACATGCTTTCATCAAATAAACCACTTGTCATTAAATAGTTCGGTCTCTTTGTACGAATGGGTAAGTAAGGAAAACGTTCTGCAGCAAATGTAATCTGGATCGGTTGGTTTCCGATGATCTCGATTTCCAAGTTGAGTCCGTTCTTTGGAATCCCGTTCTGTTTGTAATAGAATGTTTTCATATTGCTTGGGACTTGAGATGATTCATTTTCCACTTTCACAGATTGGATCCGCTGATTAGGTATCATCAGATACAAGTTTTGTATGTTTTGGTCTCCTGATATCCGAAAATGGATCTTTCTCTTTTCTTGTATGCTTTTCTTTTGCGTTACAGCCACTTTTGGAAAATGAACCTTTTCAAGCGGAGCATTCCCTGTCCATGCCTCTTTATCATAGTTGAAAGGGAGAATATCTTTGAGTGATGTCGTAGAATCTGACTCTACGAATTGCTTTGACCAGTTATCAGGTGGACGGGTACTAACCCATTTCGCCTGTTGTTTGTCCTGATCCATCACATATAAGAGGTGGCTATCGATTGGCTTATCTGGACTTGGGCTTGTATAAAACCAGCAAATTCCCAGCAAAATGACTGCAATCCCCACCAATAGAGGAGTAGTTAACCGACCTAATTGGGCAATGATTTTGATTTGCATAAATAATAAAGCGAGAATCCATACGACTACAATCATCAAATAAGGTGTTAAAGCGACTGGGAAAAAGGTAAATAACAATGAGATGATTGGTGTAAACAACATGACTGGTAAGCAAGATAACGTTACTAATAGAACCAAAGATGGACTTTCTGATTGCTCAACACGATTTCTCAAAAGTTGCCAACCGATGATCAATAAGTGAACAAGTAGAGGTCCAGCAAATAAATAGCTTGCACCTGGTAGAAATTGTGAGCTTAAGCCAAGGAAAATCACTCCAAACAGCATTGCTGTAAATGTCATCTCTAATTGATTAATCGAGCGAAATCGATTCCAGATGAACATGCAGATGCCGATGGTAAGTGCTAGAAAACTGAATTGATACAGATTACTATCATAAACAGCTCCCGTAAATAGCGTCATTGGCTTTGCCCATAATGCACTCACCCCCATCCAGACCAAAACACAAAGAAGGGCAGCTGTCAACATCGAGATCACAATGGCTAACAGACTCACACCAATTCCTTTGATCGATATCCATTTTTTTTTAACAGCAAGTACCATCGAACCTATAAACAATAGAAGAATGAGACCCGTAATTGGGTAGACCCAATAATAAGAGTAGTGAATCACCAACCCAAAGAGGTTAAAATAAACGTAATCTTCTTTTTTAAGGTGATCTATATCGATTTCCCCAAAATGAGTTGCCATGTTCAAAGCATTTTCTCCATGTTGCTGGAGTGAACGGAGATCGAGATGTTCAATATCGTCTTGTGGTGTATGATATCCAGTCCAACCATCACCAAAGGCAAAATTAAGACCTGGTATTCCCAATTCATTGGAAACCGTCATATCGGAATCGTTCGGCATGATTTGAAATAGATTCCCTAAAAAAGAAGTTGTCACCGGATCAGAAGTCGCTTTGGCAAATTCTTGAATCATTCCACCGTTTTGTTTGCTTGTTTGAAACATGATCGATGGACCCTTTGTTCCACGTGCTTCAAAATTGATGAATAGACCAATATTTTGTGTTCGATTGGATCTTTTCCAAAACTCTCGAGCTCCCATCAATCCCTGTTCTTCACCATCGGTGAAAACAAAGTAGATATCATTTTTCAATGGAGTACTCGCTTTTAAAGCACGGATCGTTTCCAATAAAGCAGCTACACCTGCGCCATCATCACCTGCACCCGGACCATGTTGGACTGAATCATAATGAGCTGCTATCACAATTGCTTTTCCATCTTGGGTTCCTTCCAGTTTGCTGACTACATTATAGATATCTCCACCAATCAACATTTTCGGAAATAGACTTGAATAATTAGAGTGCTCCACTTTGGGATTAAGTCCCATCAAGTTTAACTGCTCCACAAGATACTCTCTTACTTTCTCATTCTGAATCGTTCCTGTTGGGTGTGGTTCTTTCGCGATCTTTTGAAGATGTATTAACGCACGCTCAGCTGAAAAATCGGTGTCCGGGGCTGTCTTACTCACTGGTTTTGGTGGTATATGCTCGGATAAACTTAACACTGCAAACACAAAGATCATAATTAATACACACACGGCTCTTGTTTTCTTAATTTTCAGTACTTTAAACATATGTACCCTCCTCTGCTGTTGTAAACTTTACGGTTATCTACTTTTTGCTGGATAGAGACGGGTTCTTATAAACCAAACGACAGCGATAATCCCTACTATTCCAATAATAACCAGAACAACATCCTGATAGATACTCATATACTCCAACACTTTCGTCCATGATGCACCTAACGCCGCTCCCACGTTAACCAAAATTGAATTCCAGATCAGTGATCCGACTGTAGTTAAGAGTAAAAAAGTGACCAAGTTCATTTTCGCCATTCCCGCAGGTATTGAAATTAAACTACGTAGAATAGGTACCATCCGGCAAAAGAAGACAGTCCATATCCCATATCGATGAAACCAACGATTTGCTTTATGAATATCTTCTTTTTTCGTTTTCAGAATGGATCCAAAGCGTTCGACGATCCACTCGAGTCGTTCTACATGTAACAATTTCCCCAAGTAATAGAGAATCAACGCCCCAGCCACTGCTCCTAATGTAGATGCAATGATCACACCGGTAATTGTGAGGTCTGACTTTATCGTCATAAAACCACCAAAGGCAAGCACGATTTCTGAAGGGATCGGCGGGAAGATATTTTCTAACAAGATCATTAGAAATATCCCCAAATACCCAAATTCCTCCATAAGCTCAATAATCCAATTCTCCATGAATCTCTCTCCTCGATTGTTTGTTCTGTTTCTTCAAATTCCATAAATAGCGATAGCGAATCAAGAGGAAGAACACAATGTGAGCGATCCAAAAACTGATGATCACAATCGCCATCTCCACTGCAATCGACAAGGCAAAGTAATTTTGCAAAGCCACAAAAGCAACGAGGCTATGAAGAGTCGCAACTCCGATCGGTAGCAAAAATAGAACTCCGAGTTGCCAAGTGATGGCTTGATTACGATCTCGCTCTGTGTAACCGATTGTCGAAACAATCGTAAAGCGTTTTGATTCTGCTACGAGATCAGCATACAGGCGAAAGTACAAGATGCTTCCGGCAGCAATAAAAAATACAATCGTTGTTAACAAGGTGATGAAAAAAATCATGCGATATAAACGAATTTGATTTTGTAGCAAGGTACCACTTACAACCATCGCGTAATTTTTATGATCTGAAGGCATAACTCTTCCTTCTTTAGCCAATGAATTGCCGATGCCAATTGTTTTTATATACTTTTCACTATAAAAACCTGTAAACACCTCTGTATGAGTGGCTGGCAGCTGTTTGAACAGTTCATCACTGACGATCAAACCTTGACTTTGCAACAATCTCCAAGGAATCACAACATGTTGTCCAGTTTTTGATTGATTGAGTTCGACATTCGACTTTTTGATTTTGTATGTTTCTTGTTTGGGATATTGATCTAATTGAGAAGTTAACAAACCCATTGCCTCGTATATACCTAAAGGTTCTTCTCGAAAACGAAAACCCGACTTACTAGAAAGAGTTTTATATTCTGAAAAAGCAATGATCGGAATCTCTTTTGATGCAACTTCAATATATTTGATCACTGTTGAAGCGGTTGTATAATGAATTCCTTTCATTGATAACTCATTTTTTATTAGCCCAAGGTTCTTTTGGTGATTTGCTTGTTTATTTTTAGCTACATAGCCAACAGCGATAGGATAATCCAGCTGAAATTGTTTGTTTAGGACATTCGTAGAAGCAAATATACCAAGTGTACAAAAACCGACTGTGAATACCATCGTCGCTAAAAACAGATGACGTGCGTTTTCTCTTAAACGGATGACAAGACTCGAAATTACAATGACATTGATTTTTCTCCAAAAGATTCCCTTTGCTTTTTTAATGAATTTCATCAACCAAATGATTCCTTGTGTAAAAAAGAAATAAGAACCTAAAATCATCATAATCACTACAGGAAAAAAACGAATGAACACGGTAAATTTAGTCGTTGTAAGAGTTAAATAGTAACTGCTACAGAGGAGTGTCACTGAGAATAGTGACAAAAAAATCGAAATCCGGGAAGTTTCATCTCTCTTTCTCTGTTCAAGCAGAGCCATTTGACCTCGATGAGCAAAAAAAGGAGTCGTCCATGACAATAGCAAAAACAGAAGGATAAAGAGGATAATCGTAATCCCTATCGCTTGCCATGGGAAATAAAAAGATAGTGGAGGTATATGCATAATCGCTGCCCCAGCCATAAGGAACAGTTTCCCCGTCACAAGTCCACAGCTGATTCCAACTACAATCGCACTTGAACCAATCAATGTATTTTCAACCAAAACCATCTGGCGAAACTGCTTACTCGTCATCCCATGCATAAACAAGATGCTAATTTCTTTCCTTCTTGCTTGTAATAAAGCCCCAATTGAATAGGCTACATAGAAGAATGCAAACAAATAATGAATCAGGTTAGCCGCTATCATTCCCTGGATTGTATTCTCGATTACAACTCCTCGATCCATTTGAGGATGGAAAACAAAGAGTGTGTATATAAAGAAAATCATCACAGAAATCATACTGCTGAGAAAATAGGCCACGTAGATGCGCAGATTACGAATCATGTTTCGGTAGATAAACTGAAAGAAAGTCACGTCTGTCTCCTCCAAGTAATGCAAGCATATCTAATAGTTTGCGAAAAAAAGCTTCTCGATCTTCCCCTTGATAGAGCTCGTTATATAATTGACCATCTTTCATAAAGAGAACTCGATCACAATAACTCGCGACCAAGGGATCATGTGACACCATTAAAATGGAGGTTGCTCTCTCTCTGTTTAAATCTAAAAGCACTTCTAGCACATCTTTTGTGGACTTTGAATCTAAATTACCTGTAGGTTCATCAGCTAATAACAGCGTGGGTGAATGAATAATAGCACGTGCAATCGCAGTACGTTGCTTCTGACCGCCGGAGAGATCATCGATTTGTTTTTGTAATAACGTCTGGATGTCTAACCGAGTAGCAATGTTATGAAGCTGTCTTTTCATTTCATCGATTGGCTTACCATCAAGAATCAAAGGAAGTAGAATGTTTTCTTCAACCGTTAATGTATCTAATAATGCAAAATGCTGAAAAACAAATCCTAAATGCTGTCGACGGAACTGTTCTATATCCTTTTGGCTGATCAGACTTACATTCTCACCATTTAACCACACTTCCCCCGATGTTGGTTGATTCATTGTACTCACCATGTTTAACAAAGTGGTTTTGCCACTTCCAGAGGGACCCATGATTCCAACAAATTCGCCTTGATCCATGGCAAAACTGACGCGATCTAACGCTCTATATGTCTGCTTTCCTTCATATACTTTTGTTAGTTGTTGTACTGTTAGGATCGCCATCTGTTTCATCCCTTCTGTGGTGTAAGTTCATCATAAAGTAAAACGAATCAACCCTACCAATTGTTAACATTACATAACCTTACCATGGTGTAAGGTTCACTTCATTTTAATAAAATCCGTACAGTGGTTCCTTGATTTACCATTGATTCAATCTCGATTTGGTGACCCAGCTTCTGACAGATTTGTTTCACTAAGTACAAGCCCATTCCAGTGGATTCTTGAAAAATCCGTCCGTTTTCTCCCGTAAAATGGGGATCAAAGACTCTGGGTAGGTCACTTTTCACGATACCGATTCCTGAATCGATTACTTCTAATATAATCTGATTTCCATCTTTCTTTCCTTGAAAGATAATTTTGCTTCCTTTCTTTTGTGTATAACGAATTGCATTGGTCGTGATCTGCGTGAGTAAAAAGGAAAGCCATTTTTCATCAGAGGTAATGGTTAGGTTTGGATCGATCACTATCTCTGGATATAACTGTTTACGTATGAATAACCTTTTTAGATCGGAAGTAACTGAGCGAACCACATGCAGTAAACTCAATGTTTCTACATAAAAATCACGATCAAATGTATCTAACCTCGCTGTATATAAAACCAATTCCAAGCCCTTGTTCAGCCGATCCAACTCATACAGAATCGGGCTAACCTGTGACTGATTCTGTTCTTGTAGTATCAAATCAATCACAGACAAAGGTGTCTTCATTTGATGTACCCATTGATGGATAAATTGTACATGTTGATCCAATTTATCCTTGTAGGTATAAATCTCTTTTTTATACCTTTGTCTAAGTATTCCTAGTAAATGTTCAAAGCTTTGTGTTAAAGGAGCTGACTGAGCTGACACTTGAAAATGGTCAAGCGTTGTAACTGGTTTGGTCAATCTCATATATAAGGATCGATGACTCAAAAACTGATAAACGAGATAGGTTGTCAATAAAAAAAAGTTGATAAAACTAGCGTATAAAATAGTTGAAGCATTTTTATATCCATCTAGCCAAAAGATCAGAATGGTTATAATCAATTGCATCAAATTCAACAAAAAGAGTGGAATATGTTCCCGAAAAAACAGCTTCATGACTGCTCACTCCATATTGGTAACATACGATATCCTTGTCCGCGAACCGTCTGAATCGCATCAACAATTTTAAGTTGATCCAGCTTACTTCTGACCCTTCTTATATAGACATTAAGTGTATTTTCATCAACAAACGCTTCATCGTCCCAAATCTTTTCTAATAGCAGATCACGTGAAACAACACATTCTATCTGATTCATCAGTAGATCCAATATTTTTGCTTCTGTATGTCTTAATTCCACTTTTTGCATGCCCCACTTTAACGTAAGCCGATCGATATCTAATTGTAATCCGTTAATTTCAATCTGCCTTTGATGTTGAAAAGAAGCGTAAGATCCGTATGTACGCCTAATTTGGCTTTTGATTTTTGCTAACGCAATTTCATGATCAAAAGGCTTGGTCAAATAATCATCCGCACCATATTCAAGCGCCATGACTTGATCCATCTTACTATCGCGAGCCGAGATAAAGAGGATGGGGCAATTAGAGATGGTACGAATACGACGACACCATTCATACCCATCATACGTAGGGAGATTAATATCCAGCAAAACCAGATGCGGTTCCGCTTCCTTAAACTCTTCCATCACCAGATTAAAGTTTTTAACTGCGTAGGTATCGTATCCATACTTTTGAATGAAGTCTGATAGCAGTGAAACAAGCATTTCATCATCTTCTACAATAAATATTTTAAACATGGTAACTCCCCTTTATATGTTTGATCGTATATTTTAGAGATCATGTGCTCATCTGTTTCTTATAGAACTTAAAATATCATTATTTCAGTTACTTATAACACAAAAAAAACTGTCTTATCATTAGACAGTTTCTTTTGGAAGTTAACTTTATTTAATTAAAGAGTAGAAGATTGCCCTTTTTGATGGTTTTCACCTCTACCGAAAATCCACTTTTTCTGGCTCGTTCGCACTTGTGTCAAACATGCTAAAGGTTTTCAGCACTAAATCTTGAAATATACTTTGAAAAGTCTCTATATCACCCTTGATGAGTGCTTCTAACATCACACAATGTTGGTCATCCTCAATACTCGTTTCAAACCAACTCAGTACCACATCTTCATACAAAGACTCAATCTCCAAGTTAGGAATCGCTAAAAAGCCCTTGGAGTACAAGGACTTTAGATCATGAACAATGTTCATGGTTCACTATCAACCGAACCTCTACACCCATCGGATTCGATTTAAAAAAATCCAGCCAAAAGGAATAACAGACGCAATCAGTGCAACGATGATTTGTATAAACGACCAGCGGTCAGCCCATGAGACTTGGGCTACAGCAGCCAAATAGCCAAGAAACAGACCACCATGAATACTGCCAACAATCGTTACCGCTAGCGGTAAATCATAAACATATTTTAATGGCATAGCGATAAGCAATAGCGCTAGAAAGGACAAGCCTTCAGTCAGACTAATCAGATGAAAACGACTCAGTGCAGTTCGAAACAAGATTGCTCCCCCTCTTTTTTTACTATCGCTAGAGTACCATTCCAGCTAGAAAATAGATTAGTTAGTTGTCACAACTTATCGCCAAAATGTTGATGATATGTTTACAAAGAAACAGCCTTATCATCCACTTTGTTCGGTGTTAGCAAATTATGTTCACATCATATCCCAATCTTCTCACTGGATATTTTCTATAATAAAGCTTGAATATACTTGGATCGAATAAACAGAAAGTATAACAAATGTAATACAAAAAATCCTGTAATTATTATCACTGTATATTCTGTAATCGAGGTAAATAGTTTATCTTGTAAAATCATAAGTCCCAATATAGTATTGATCACAGCGACTACAAAAGGAATAAAGAATAGAACCCCTAATTGTATAATGAAACTCATTCGGTCATCTTTTTGCATTATTTTTCATAATTAGATCCAGCAGTAGATACAGTAGAATTTGAAGATTGGATTCGCTGAATTTCGATCCTTAAAAAATCTGCATAAAAAAAGAGTGAATCTGTTAAGCCATAGCTCATTCGCTGCAGCTATCACCTTCAATAGAAAGTGTTTTCATTGTATTACCAAATATATAAAAGAAGCCGCCCAAAGATTGGGCGACTTCCTATTTGGTAAGTAAAAAGGGCTTTTCTAACTCAATGTTAGAAGTTTTCCCCTATTTTCCACTAAATACATACCTTCGTAAAACGCGTGAAACCTGCATAAACATTGGCAGAGAGGGTGGGATTCGAACCCACGGTACGCGTGAACGCACGACGGTTTTCAAGACCGTTGCCTTCAACCGCTCGGCCACCTCTCCACGGTTAAAATCGGGCTACAAGTAAAGATTATAGGATTTATCAGAATTGATGTCAAGGGTAAATGGATGATTTTCTTGAGAAGTTTCGTGCTAGATTTTTACTACAAAGTATACGATTCGCTCATTTGAGCTATATTATTCTAAATTATATAAAGGTGGAATTTCATTGGGTGGATGGTTTCATGTTCATTTCTGGGAAATGACATTGCGTGCGGTGATTTCGTTTGTGGTGTTATTGATGTTGGCGCGGATTTTAGGGAAGGTTCAGATTAGCCAATTAACCTTTTTTAATTACATTACAGGCATTACGATTGGATCTATGGCAGCAGATATAGCAGCAGAGTCACAAACTCCTTTTTTAAATGGACTGATCAGTCTGATCTGGTGGTCTATCTTAACCATTTTAGTTGGTTATATTAGTCTAAAATCAACAAAAGGGAGAATTTTACTTGATGGTCAGCCTTCAATCTTGATCAAACAAGGTGTGATCATGGAAGATGTCTTAAAAGCAAATCGACTGAATTTAGATGATCTGAGTATGCTATTACGGGAAAAATCTGTCTTTAGTCTGAAAGATGTAGATTATGCGATTTTAGAACCTGATGGGAAATTAAGCGTTTTAAAGAAAGTGACGCAACAGTCCGTTACAAAACAAGATATACAAATCTCCTCGCATTCCAAATATTTACCGTCGGAGATTATCTCAGATCGGAAAATTGTTGAAAAAAATCTAAAGGAATTAGGGTTAGACCAATCGTGGGTGCTTCGTGAGTTAAGAAAACAAGGAATCCAATCAATCGATGAAGTCTTCTATGCAGAAATTCAAGCAGATGGTTCCTTATTGATTCAAAAAGTCGCGAATCAATAAGGTGTAAACAGATGGCGGAGTGATCGGCAAAGCTCCATTTAGAAACGTAACTTATTTCTCAACATAGAAAATACTGCACTCCCATTATTAGTCACACTTAACAATGGGAGTGCAGTTCAAATCAATAGTCATGTTTTGAAATCAATCATAAATAATGAACCAGCTATTACTATTCGAGGTTTGAATATAAATTTCAGCTTTTTTATTTGATCCATCCACATAATCTTGGATATTCCATGAATTGCATCCATTCTTTCCGAGATAAGCATAAGTTATCCAGTTATCTGCTTTATCTGGATCATATTCCTTGATATAAAAATATCTTCCTCCATCTGACCAGTTACATACTTTTATGTAGCCTGAAGCATGTGCGTTATCAACACCTGTAATATAAGAATCAAGGGTCTTGTTATAATGCACTTTTTCGGAGGTCAACACCTGCCAACCTGCAGAATCAGCAAATACTGATGAAAACGGTATCACGAGTGCGAAAAGTAAAGAAAGAAATGGTACGAAGATCTTTTTTAGATTCATTCTGTTTCCTCCCTCTTCCTGATCATGTAAAACGGTCACAATAAATAAAATTATACTTTGGTTGATTAGATTAATTTAGTAGGGATTAATTATTGAATAAAATTCAATATAATTGTTCCATAACAATACTTTAATTAAGATTTAATCTATTCCAATATGTATTTAGAATAGATTTTTCTTGAACAAATGAAAAACCCCATAATCAATGGGGTCTCAGACCGACGAAAAAACCTAAGTTGAGAAAGCGAATTAGACAAAGTAGATGTATCATTCCCATGAGGAAATGGTTCGCAATATAGCCGACTTTCAGGCGCTACAAAGCCGCGACTGTGTAGTGAATAATAGGTGGTAGTACTGTCTGAGGCATTGCCGAGTTGATACCGCCCTGAGCGAGCAGTCGCGGCGCCTTGAATACACCTTTGTAGCCTGAACTGAAGGTGAAATGCGTAACCATGACTCTAGAAAAAGAGAAGTTCATTACTTTGACTACAAGCTGAAACCCCATAATCAATGGAGTCTTTTTATAAAAATGTTCTTACATCATCATTACGGCTAAATTTGTAGATGGCGATGAGGAAAAAGGCAGCAGCAAATGCGCAAATAATCGCTAGATGTAAGGATAATTGACTGATCGATTCCCCTAGTTGAAGTTGTTTAAGTGTCTCTAAAGTCCAGTGTTGGGGTAAGAAATCGGCAATCCGCTGAACGAAGTTTGGCATGATTTCCACTGGCCAAAAGCAACCCGCTAACATGCAAGTGGGAGTGATGATGATGTTTTGCAGGGTTGAGGCAGTCGATGAACTGTTGGAAAAAGAGATCATCACTAAAGAGATTGCCACTGCAACAAAAGAGTAGAGTATCATAACCAGCGCTAAACCCCAGACTGGTATATGTGTCTGTATATTAAATACCTTGGTCATTAGTAGGATTGTAATGATTGCTTGTATGATCATAATCGACATATTCACACAAACGTTAGCTAAGACAAATTTTCGAGCATTGATTGGTGTTGATAGAAGGCGGAAATATGTTCTATTCTCTTTCTCTTGTAAAATAGTGCCTGATAGGTTAGCTGCTGAAATCAACATAATGACTAAAAGGTATCCAATAGAACCAGTAGAAATTTGATCGTTAATGGATTCATCCTGTGTAGAATGGGTAACGACTTGCAAACTTCCTTTTTTTGTTCCTTGGTAAATTTGCTCAAACATTTTTATATCACCATTTGCTGCTTGTCCCATTTTGCTTAACTGGTCCAGATGGTGATTGAGATAACTTTCTACTTGTGTAGTAACAGCAGCACCTTTGATGGAGATTACCTCAACTTGGTTTGGCTTACCTGAATAAAGACCTTTCGTGAAACCAGGTTGAAAGCGAATCACTAAATCCAAGTTGCCAGAGGCTAGCTGATTTGATACATCTTTTTGTTGAATCTGCTTTACATTCATTTGCTTTAACCCTTGGATAAATTGAATCGTTTCAGTGGCAAGCTTTTGATGATCATCATTAATAATCCCAACATGAACACTTTCTGTCCCCATGCTTCCAAATAGTAAAAATGCGATTCCGATTGAAACCAGAGGTGTACCTAAATATAATAAGAGGGTTTTTGGTTTTTTCAAAATGAGTGAAAAAAAATGTTTCGTAAGCCATATAAAATCTTTCATGATTACAATCCCTCCCGTCTGCGTAATGAGAATATCGCGATCAATAAGCATAAGACCGAAAACCCAAGATTATATGTGAAAGTGGGAATGGTAGCTGTAAAGTCATTGGCATAAATGACTTTCAAGACTGCTTCATTTTCCCAGGTGAGTGGGGAAAGAAAGTTGATCCAGCCAGGAGTAGGGATTGCAAACCAAGAGCCACCAAGTAATGCGGATGTATTTGCAAAGATCATGATAATCGTTCTGGCGGATGCACTGTTCTGGAGGATGTAACTAAGCATTAAGCCTAAACTGGTCGCAAGAAGAACACTACTTAATAGGATCAAGATTACTATCCATAGATGATTTCCCCAGTTTGTATGAAGCACATATTTACTAAAGCCTACTAAAAGGAGGACGCAAATCCCATTTACAAATAGGCTCCCTAGCATCTTTCCAATAAATATTTCATATCGATGGATCGGAGCAAGCAAAAGTCGATCTGCTGTTCTTTGAATGTTTTCTCCATGAACTAAGGCGACTGTTGATAACGCTCCAAATAATGTAATCATCGTGCTAATCACTACAGCATAATAGTCCATCGAATTTGGTTTTTTACCAGGATTCAATGTTATATATTTTATATGTTGAGTTGGTGAAGAGGAGGCCATCAATTGTTTGGCTTGTTGCGGATTTACTTTTATCACTTCACTAATTAAATTATATTGATCAGAAAAACCTTTTAATAAGCCTTGAATAACACTAGCCGAGATGCCAGAAGTGTTATTCACATATAGATCAATTCCTTTGTTGCTTAATTCGATATAACCGTCCGCTTTTGCTTTGGCAATAGCTTGTTTCCCTGCATCTTTTGTTGTTTTTTCAAAAGAGAGATCAGATTTTTTGACTGCTGCCATAAAGTCGTGAAAAGGTTTTGTGTATGAATTTGCCTGTTCTTCATAATACAAGATGTGAATTTTACCGATTGAGCTAGTGTTTTCAAAGTTATTGGAGAGTGCAGTTCCTAAGATGAGGATCAAGATGATCGGAAAGGCTAACATAAAGATAAAAGCTCTTTTATTGCGAATGGTAACTAGGATTTCCTTTAAAGTCATTGACCAAATGTTCATGACAAGTCTCCTCCTTTCAAATTAATCACGTAAACTTCTGCCTGTGAGCGTGAGAAAGACGCTTTCTAGGTTTGGTTCTTTTTCTTGAATAGAATGAATTTCAATTTGATTTGTAATAAAATGTTGAATAATTGCATTTAAGTTGTTTACACCCATATCTGAATTGATTTTGATCTGATTGTCACTCACTTCAACACCAAGTACCCCATTGATCGTTTGGATGGGTTCTAGTTTTAGTCCATCGATGTTTTTTACTTCAACCCAGACGTCTTTTGTATCTGTGATGATCGATTTTAATTGTTCTTTTGTTCCCTCAGCGATCACTTTGCCATGATCCACGATGGCGATTTGTGAGCAGACTTCTTCAACTTCTTCCATGTAATGACTTGTATAGATAATCGTGCAACCCATCTCATTTAACTTACGAACAGAATTTAAAATATAATTTCGCGATTGTGGATCAATCCCTACCGTTGGTTCATCCATAATAATTAACTTAGGCTGATGGGCAATCGCACAAGCAATATTGAGTCTTCGTTTCATTCCGCCAGAGAAGTTCTTTGGAAAGCTTTTGTGTCGATCAGATAAACCAACAAACTCAAGCGCTTTTTTCACTTGTTCATCGAGTTTAGTACCTCGAAGTCCGTATAAACCAGCAAAAAACTTTACATTTTCATAAGCAGTCAAGTCCTCATATATGGCAATATCTTGAGGTACAACACCAATATTCATTTTTGCAAAATGTCTATTATTGGTGATACTTTTACCCATTAATTGAATCTCACCGCTCGTAGCCCGAATCAAACCGGAAACCATATTGATCGTGGTACTTTTTCCAGCGCCGTTTGCGCCGAGCAAACCGAAAATTTCTCCTTCTGCTATTGATAAAGTAAGTTGATCAACCGCAATAAAATCCCCAAATTTCTTTGTTAGTTTTGTAAGTTCCAATATATTCATTTCAATCACCTCTTTATATCACTTGAACTAAGTATAAAAAATAGAAGGAGCGACTAGGAGTGAATTCGTTCCTTCTATAGCATGATGATATTCATTTCTTTATATTAGATTTCTCATAGATTCTACAAGGGAAATAACATGGTAACAGAAAAACCGTGTGAACCATCAACAATGATGGTTCCATGAACTTTTGCTGCGCGTTCTTCCATTCCTTGAATCCCTAAGCCTTTTTTTACTTTGGATACACCTACGCCATTATCTTTCATCTCTATTTTAATTAATTTATTAAGAACATGTATTTTTACACTTACTGTTGTGGCTTTACTATATTTCATAGTGTTTGTCAGGCATTCGACTAGATTTTCATAAATGATTTTCCAATGAATTGCAGATATTTTTTCAATATTTCCTTGGAAATGAAATGAATTTTGTAAGGGAAAAGTACTAGAAAACTTATCTAACATTAGGCGAATCTGATGAATCCCTAATTGTTCTGTTTTTGGTTTTATATTTTTTAACGTTGCCCGTATTGTATCAAGACCTTCACTCAAAATGTGAATGGCGTTTTGGAGCAGTTCTGTTGCTTTCTCTTGATCAGAGTCCTTCAGCATTTTCATCGCTTTTAGTTGAATTAAAGAACCAGCGATGGCATGTCCAACCTGATCATGGATCATTTGAGAGAGTCGGTTGCGCTCCTCTAATTTAATCGTATATTCGGATTGCTTGAGATATTGATTACTAAGGATAAGCTGTTTTTTTAATACTTGGGACTCATGACGCAATTGGTCATTGATGGTTTCATGTTTCAATAAGTGTTCCTCATATTGTTTTCGCATTTGGAAAATGATTAAAGAAAAGATCAAGATCAATCCAAATATAAATTGTTCCTGTCTAGTTGAGATGAAAAAAAAGGGAGCAATCAGTATAATCAACTGAACCCACTTTTGCTTGATATATTCAAATATATACTCACAGATGTGGATGGGGATGAAGAGGATCAACCACTGATAAACGTTTTGTGACAAAACGAAGCTAACCACAGTTGAAACGATCAATAAAGTTAGTTTCCATCTTCTATCTTTTACTATTTCGATCCCAAGATTTATACAAATCATAATTAAAAGCGCGAGTATAATTTTTGGTAAATCTTGGAGAGATACTTGGATTGTATGTAATATAATGAAAATCAAAATAATGCCTTTTAATGTAATTCTTTCTGCAATCATGAATTGATCCTGCCTGTCAAATAATAGATGGCAATTTGCGTTCGATGTTCTAGACCTGTTTTACTGAGGATGGTTGTAATATAGTTCGCAACGGTACCCTCTGAGATATACAATTCTTGTGAGATTTTTCGATTTGAATATCCTTTGGCAACTAAGTCAATGACACTCAGTTCCCTCGCAGTAAAAAGCTCTGGATCAAAACCGCTATTGGAAGAATGCTGTCCAGATAAGTTTGACTTGAGTTTATTGAAAATGGATTCTTCCAAAATACTATTGCCTTGGTATACACTGCGAATCGCTTCACGAATTCGCTCAGGTTCTGCATTTTTAAGTAGGTATCCTTTTGCCCCGTTTTGAATGGCCTCTAAAATATAATGATCATCATCAAATGTGGTGAGAATAAGAGGTTTTGTCTTTGTCTGGGCAACAATTTGCTTGACAGCCTCTACTCCATTGAGATATGGCATTTGAATATCAAGCAAAGCAATGTCAACATCATATTTTAAACAATAGTCAACGGCTTCTCGACCATTTTCTACCGTCGTTAATACTTTGATCTCCTCATATGATTGTAAAATGATTTTCATTCCTTCTCTTATAAATGAATTGTCATCTGCAATAATCATGCGAATCTCCATTTGCATACTCACTCTCCGTTGTTAAACTGCTTATGCTTATTGTATAACAAACCACATAGTAAAATGGTATCCTTGAAGAATATTGACCCATAAGGGGGCGAAGAGATGAAGGAAAATTCATATACCAATATGAATTCAAAAATGTGGGATCAATGGGCGTTGGATGGTGGAAAATGGTCCACACCCATTACTCATGAGGAGTTTCAGAAGGCTGAGCAAGGAGAGAGCAAGCTCTATCTAACACCTTGTAAGTTGGTACCTAATCAGTGGTTAATCCCTTTAAAAGGTAAAAAAGTGTTAGGATTGGCAAGTGGAGGCGGACAACAATGTCCGATCTTTGCAGCGCAGCAAGCAGATGTAACTGTTTTTGACAACTCCAAAGAGCAATTAGCTTTAGAAGAGTTAGTTGCAAGACGAGAAGGTTATTCGATTGATCTGATTAAAGGAGATATGACCCAACCTCTCCCCTTTGCAGAAGATCAATTCGATTTTATTTTTCACCCTGTTTCGAATTGTTATATTCATGACGTTACTCATTTATGGAGAGAAGCATATCGGGTATTAAAAAAAGGAGGCGTACTACTCGCAGCTTTTGCAAATCCAGCAATCTATTTGTTTTCTGAAGAAAAAGGGCGTGAATTAGAAGTTGTAAACCGTTTACCATATGATGGTCGGAAGCAATCCCAAGAAGAACTGATTGAATTTAGCCATTCATTAGAAACACAAATCGGCGGTCAACTCAAAGCCGGCTTTCAGCTAAAAGATTTATATGAGGATCACCATCATGAAGGTATTTTATCTGAGTATATGCCCTGTTATATCGCGACTCGAGCAGTCAAATAACATGTCTATTTTTTCGATTTAAAATAAGCCAGGCTCCCATAGTAAATACAAGCAGCTAACTGCTTCTGATAGATCGGCTGACTAAGCAAGTTTGATTCAAAACGATTTGATAAATATCCAACTTCAATTAATGTAGTAGGAGCAGTAGAGTATTTTAAAAGATAGACATTCTTTTTTTCAGAAGGATTTGATCTAGCATTTTTAATATGTCTTAACAGCTCTTTTTGAATTGCAATGGACAACTTTTTATTTTCAGGATTTGCAGGATGATAGAATGCTTGTGCCCCTTTGGCAGATCGCCGTGGGAAAGCATTGAGATGAATACTGATCACAATTTGTGGTTTTACTTGTTTAATAAGCTGAATACGATTGGCCAAATCTTCTTTTTTACGGCGGTTTAACCTCTTTGTCCCACGATTTGCCAAGTCTTGATCTTTTTCACGAGTTAAGATAACGGTTGCGCCTGCTTCTTGATAGAAGCTGCGCAAATACTTGGCAATTGGCAGTGTAATATTTTTTTCAATCAAACCCTGCTTACTAACAGCTCCACCATCTGGCCCACCATGTCCTGGATCAAGAATGATCACTTTACCAGTTAATTTAGCAGTTTCAGCATAACTTCCTGAGCTAAATAAGCACATGGACATGAGCATAAAAATAATCGAAAAAATGAGCCATTTTTTATAGAGAAATGAGTTATTGTTCATTTTGGTTCACCTGGTTTTTCTAGCTTTGCGTGTGATCGCAAGCAGCGAAAGTCTCGTGATATATTTTTTGCTGTTTGAAATGGGTTGCAGTTTTAATCACTTTAGAGACAGGTACTAATGAAATATTAGCTTTTTTAAATACGGGTAGCATTGCTCGAATCGCTGTCATTGTATGGACTCCTTGATGTCCTACATGACCAATTCCGACACCCCAACCTTGGGTAGCAGTATGATTGATCAATTGTTGCAGTTGTCTTTTCATATATGAAACCCGGTTTTCATTATCAATAAAGACAGAACGAGCAACACAAGGGACTCCCATTTTCTTTGCTAAGGGAATCGTTATTGATTGAGGAGTGGTGACACTATCCACAACATAAAGATGTTTCTCTTTCGCTACTTCGAGGATCGCCTTCATGACCCGATAATCGGAGGTCGCCTTCGAACCCATATGGTTGTTCATCCCTTTTACATAAGGGATACTTTCTATCTCTTTACGGAGAAGTTGTTTTATTTGTTGGGTAGTAAGGTTGGTCGTGATCGCCCCTGGACCTAACCAATTGCGTTTACCGCGCATCGGTTCCATTGGAACATGAAGGATTACTTCAAAACCTGCTTGATGGGCACGAATCGCATCTGTTCTTGATGTCTTTAAAAAGGGCATGATTGCAACTGTTAAAGGGGCGGAGACAGAAAAAAGTTGATCTGTTCCCCCTTGTCCATTGCCTAAGTCATCAATAATGATGGCAGTTTCTTTTTTTATTGGTTGATTATATTTTATCGTTGCATAAGCTTGATTTTGTGTGCTAATTATCATGCATATACAAAGCAAAAAGAGCCCAAGATATTGTTTCTTCATCTTCTGTCTCCTTTTAACAGTTTCAATGAATCTATCCTTCCTCGGAACACTCGATCTTATACATCTATGATTAGTAAAGGGAAACTCGGTTAAAATGTTCTTGATGCGCAATTTGAAATTGCTCAGGTACACTAAAGCCGCCTGTTTTATAAAAACCTTTTTTGGGGTTCCAGGTTTCATATACTTTTAAAGCATGGGTAATATAAACAGCGTCATCAACATTCAATAAAGTTTCTTTTTTGTAGGGTGGTACTTTTAGTTTTGAATAATAAATAGTGGCAAGACTAATATAGTTTTGTTTATGATGGATTTGTTTATTTTGCTTGAGTTGATTTAAAGCCTTTCCTACAACTACATGATCTTTCTGCATATCGACTTCGCTAAACGAAATATGCATGGATTGAGGATATTTTTTTTCATATTGAAGAATAATTTCTTTCACTTTAGATAATTGGAAACGACCATTTTCTAAGTGATGAATATGTTGTTTTTGTTGATCAATGCCGAGTGCTGAAGATGCTTTTTGGAAGTCATGAATGCGTAGGTTTGGAAAATCCTTTGCTGAAACTTTGTTTTTCGCTGCTTGTTTAATTTGTTTAAAGGCACCACTTTTTCGCCCATCACTTAATAAAACCAGATGAACCTGAGAATGTTTATGAAGATAATTTCGAATGGCAACACCAAAAGATAAGCTCTCATCATCGGCATGAGGACTATAAAAGATTACCGTTTTGGGTTCACTATCTGTTGAACAGCCTTGCAAAAATAGAATAAATATAGACATAACGATTTGTATGATCCATCGCCATCTCATCATCTTTTCCCCTCAAACTATCTAAAGATCATAGCTTTATTTTTCCATATGCAAATTCTTTTATACGATTAATGCAGATTAGTTTTATATATAATATATAAAACTAAAGGAGAGGTTGATCAAACATGACAAACCAATCACAGCCAATCATTCGATTGATGAAGACAGATCAAGAACTGATGTTATCTTTTCCTGTATTAAAACAATTACGTACACACATTCGCGAAGAGAAATTTATTGGCACTATTCGGAGACTTGAAGAGCAAGCAGGTTATCAGCTTGTCGCGGTCTTAGTAACAGATCAAGTAAAAGCGGTAGCAGGCTATCGGATTACTGAAAACCTTGCATGGGGGAAATTCTTATATGTAGATGATTTGGTAACAGACGAACAAAGTCGTGCAGAAGGACATGCAGGTCTACTAATGAATTGGTTAGAAGACGAAGCAAGAAGGAAAAATTGTAACCAATTCCATCTTGATTCTGCTGTACATAGATTTGGCGCTCATCGATTTTACTTAAAAAGTCGGATGGATATTACATGTCATCACTTCCAAAAAGAACTGTGATCTGTGAAATATATAATTTTCTATCCTATTCGAAATAATCCTCGCTTCAATTCATAATTAAAAGTAATTATTCATATTATGAATCGAAGGAGGAGAGCCATATGCAGTATGCAGATTGGTGGAAACGGCCCATTTTAGATTCGATATATATGTATCGTGAACAATTACAGAAGTTAAAACATAAATATCCATCACAATTAAAAAATGAAACATCTCAACTTCGTTTGGAACGGTTGGAAAAAAGGTTAACGCAATTAGAACAGGAGTTGCAAAAATCGTTTCTAATGAACCCATATGTTTTATATCAATTTCAACTAAGTTTAACTCGATTTCAGCAAAAGTTTACCAAATGGTATGATCAACTACAAAGGCAACCGATTGCTCAGATTCAACAAAATGAAGATACAAGTGCGGAGGGTAACGCTGAAGATCAAGCAGAAACGCTCTCTGCTGTACCAATTGGCCAGCACCGGTTACCCCCTCTTCCCTATTCTTATGATGCATTAGAACCGTATATTGATGAAAAGACTATGCATTTACACCATGATATTCATCATAAAAAATATGTGGAAGATTTAAATATTGCAGAACGAGAGATGCAAAAGGCAAGACAGACGGGTAATTTTTCACTTATTAAACATTGGGAGCGAGAGGCAGCCTTTAATGGGGCTGGACATTACTTACATACAATTTTTTGGTATGTGATGAGCCCGAAAGGTGGAGGAAAGCCAAGGGGAGAATTATATGAGCAAATCAAACACGATTTTGGAACCTTCTCCCAATTTAAGAAGCATTTTTCTTCAGCGGCTGAAAAAGTCGAAGGAGGCGGTTGGGCGATCTTAGTCTGGAGTCCTAGAGCACATCGATTGGAAATACTACAAGCAGAAAAACATCAGAATCTATCGCAATGGGATGTGATTCCTTTATTAGCACTTGACGTGTGGGAGCATGCCTATTATCTAAAATATAATAATAACCGGAAAAAATATATTGAAAACTGGTGGAATATCGTCCGTTGGAAAGAAGTGGAGAAGAGATATCATACCGCGAAGCATGTACTGTGGAAACCTTTTTAATAAATGTTAATCAGGGTTGCTCGAGGTGGTGACTGATTGAGCAACCCTATAGTTAATGTGTAACACTTTTACCTGTAACTCCTTGGATCAATTGTGATACTGTTACAAACTGATAACCTTCTTTTTTTAAAATCGGTATAATCCGTTTTAATGCTCGGACCGTTACCATTTGTGTATCATGAAAAAGAACAATATCGCCATTACTGGCGTTTTTCGTCACCTTATTCACGATAAAAGAGACTGAAGGATTACGCCAGTCCTTTGTGTCTTGATCCCAACTCCATAAGATTACTTGTTGTCGATTCTTCTTGGCTAATTTAATAATATCTGCATTATAGTATCCCTCTGGTGGTCGAAAGAGAACTGGACGTCTACCTGTTGTCTTCATGGTAATTTGTTGAGATAAATCCATTTCCTTTTGGATACTTTGACTAGATAAACGTTGTAACTTTTTATGATGATAGGTATGATTGCCGATCTCATGACCTTCTGAAATCATTCTCTTGACAATATGTGGGCGTAGCTTTACTTTCGCTCCCATACAGAAAAAAGTGGCTTTCGCATGGTACTGTTTTAGTATTGAAAGGATTTCAGAAGTTACCATTGGATGTGGACCATCATCAAAAGTAAGCGCGATCCACTTTTTCTTCATTGGTTTTTCCCAGATAATTTCGCCACGCTGTTCATAGTACTTGCGTCCTTTTGGGTCATCAAGAAACTGATCAGCAAAACTATGATCCCAACATCCAGCTATTACAAGTGTGAGACAAAGCATGACAACCATCCCATATCTATAGGTCATGTTCATCTTCCTCTATTGGTTGTTTTAAATAAAAAACTGCTGAACTAGCGAAAGGTCAGCAGCCACATTGATTGGTAACATTTTGCCCCTTTATCTAGCTGTTGGGAATGTTCGGTAGAGCATCTCTGATAAATTCTTGGTTAAACCGTGGATTGGATGACCATTACGCACTTGACGTGCATAAGTGTTTAGGTGACCCACAAAATCAGGATTTGTCGATACATATACATGACGTAGTCGTGGATCAACTTTTCGAGCTTGTTTGGAAATCTTGTGTTCAAGCGACTTGGTCATTTTTTCATTTCCATGGTGACCACGTAAAGCGACAGCTACATATGCTTTGTTGCCATTGATGACAGCTGTAGCATTTTTCACTTCTTTTAAGTGAGTGACTCTCTTTGCCACATGATCTGCTAACCGATAGTTCGTTGCAGTAGTATGAGTCGTAGTACCCATCCGATTATAATGGGTTGGCTGTTGGGGATAATTTACTCGATTAAAAGGAACTTGATCGCGTCTGTTACTTACACGATTTATATTTTGGTTCGCTTTAGTCCGAGTTTTTTGTGTTGTAGGGTGTTGTGCCCCTTGTTTAGACGTTGTGGCACAGCCCGTCATGATGAGGAAAAGTGAGCAGAAGAGCAATGAATATATCTTTAGTTGCTTAATCAATGTAGATACCTCCATCTTTTGTTTTTTGTAGTATGGTTTTAGGAGGTTATCTTTATACATCTATGTTATTATTACATGTTTTTATCTATATAGAACGAGGAAGCCCGCCCTCGTCTGTGAAGACGAAGACGGGCTCCTTCTTGTGGGAGAAGACAGCCTCTGGATGAGGCGTCTCAGGTCACTGCGACGGCTGACGGAACGCCGTGTCCACTCGCTGGAAGCCGTTGTGCAGCTCCTGCTCCAGAACTCGCGCGAACTCGACGGGCGAGCAGCGGCGCACGAGCTTGCAGAACGTCAGTTCGTACAACGTGATGGCGCACAGTCCCATCGTGGTCCCGACGAGCGCCGAAGGGTTGACGACCAGGAAGTAGAAGAGCATGAAGCCCGTCATGGCCACCATCCCGCCGACGAGTCCGGCCCAGAGCGGGATGAGCGACTTGGCGTTCTCCGACTTGAGCCACAGCAGGAAAGCCAGCATGAGCACGCCGACGATGGCGCCGTGGATGAAGTGGAGTCCCAGCTCCGGGTAAAGCATCCGGATGTACTCGGTGGGGTAGCCGGACGAGTCGATCCGGGTGGTGACGACCGTCTGCTTGGCGATCAGGATGGCGATCCCGATGACGCTGATGAGTGTGCTGCCGAGCATGAAGTCGAGCCAGTCGAGCTTCTTCTTCGCGCGGCTGACCACGCAGAAGAGGAACATCATGCCGCCGGCGAAGAGGGGCAGCATGATGATTCGCCCGGTCGGGCTGACCTCGGGGACGGCGTGGAGCATCGCGTAGAAGAGCATGGCGATGAATCGAGAGCCCGCTGCTGCGAAGGCGCCGATGGCGAACCCGACGATCGCGATGATGGCCGGCGCCCTCCAGGTGTGCTTCTTGGTCGACGTCTCCTCGGACCACTGACCGACCATGAGCGGCTGCTGGTCGTCCGTGTCGTGCTGGCTGCCTTCCGAGGGCTGCTCGTCCGGCGCCTTCTGAACCGGCGGCACCTTGACGTGCTCCCAGTCGTCCGAACCGATCTGCTCGTTCTGAACGTCCGGGTCGTGCTGACCGCGTCGATCGGCCGAGGACTGAGCATCCTTGCCGAGCTTGACTCCCGTCTCGGGTTGCGGGGAGCCGATGGGCTCGTGATGGGGCGTCTCCGGCGTCAGTTTGTCGTTGCTCACTGTTTTTCTCCCTTGAGAGTGGTGCATCTGCACCTCGTTCCGAAACGTTTCCTCGATCAATTCGAGTTCCTAGGTAATACCTCCTATGCCTAGGGAATAAATCGTTGTGCTGTACCATTAGGATAACATAATTGTGATTGTTATGCGTATGTTTGAATTTATTCAACTCAGGAATTTATTTGCGTATAGACTGTAAAACACAAAACGCGACAGCCACACATCCTGCAAGCCCAGATCAGAACGTCGCCGTACGATCTTGTAACTTTGTCTACAAACTAAACCCACCTCCATAGCAGAGGTGGGCATTGTAGATAAAGTGATGTTTCCATCATATTTCACGCTTCGCCTTCATTTCAGGATGCGTTGATGTCTTCAAGGCACCACGTCTGCCTGCTCAGGACGGTATCAACTCGGCTATCGCGTCATAGTGAGACTTTGCAGCGATAGCTGCTTAGCAAAACTTGTGCACAGAGTGTGCAGACCGTGCTACCACCTCCTACTCTTCACTACACTTAACAAGGCTTTGTAGTGCCAAGTAAAATGCGGGTTAAGGAGCATTTTCCGTCCGCAGCGAAATCACGATTTCTCCTTCTTCAGCCCAATTGTATGCCCTCTCCTTTTAATCAATTGGGTTTTTCATCAGTCTGACCACCTCTATCATAGAAGTTGGGTTTAATGTGTAAGCATTATTGTTTGCCTTCATATTCCCAGCCAGCGACCCAGCTGATCCAGATAGTTGCTTTTGAATTTGGCTCTGCAACTGAACTTGGGTCAAGAGAGCTTTCCGATTGGATGATCCAAGACATGGGTTCATCTGGAATATTATTTGTCGATTCTGTTTTACCAGAACCAGATTGTTTCACTTCTTTTCCATCAAGGTAGAATTTGATTTTACCTGGTGTCCATTCTGTTACGGCAGTGTGCCATTGATCAAATGAGGCTCCTGTTTCATAACTATCCTGCTGTCCACCACCTTTTGGATGAACAAATCCAGCGATTTTCTTATCTAGCTCTAATTCAGGGAAATCGATTTCACACCCCTTACATTTTTCCTCATTATCTGCCCAAAGGAGCCAAGCCAGTTTATATCCAGGGGTTTTGGTTGTTTTAAAACGGATGGCGTAGCGACCATATTTTTTCCCTGCCATTTTTTTTGGAATCATCGCTGCTACGTGGTTTTTCTGACCATCGTTAAACATATCAATTTTCATGACACCGTCTCCATTCTCTTTCACAATGGAAACCGTTTTTTCTGGATCATAGACTCCACCAAATTTATACTTTTGACCAGTAGGACATCGATTTGAACCTTTGTTACATAACCCAGCAGTGTCATCGTAAGTATTGGGATAAGCACCCCAGTTACTTTGCGTTGGTTCAGGTAGCCCTTGACAGCCCTCTTCCTTACAATCTTTAAAAGAGCCTTTAGGCAACGTGACCCCTTCAAAATCGTCGCTGAAGACTTGCTTCCATCCAGGTAGATCCCCTTTTGGCATGTTAGCGTCATTGTTTGGTACATTTGTTTCATTTTCACCACTTGGCTGTTGATCCTCATTAGATTGGTTATTTGGGGGATTATCTGATGAATTTTCTGGGTTATCTTGGGAGATAATTTCCTGCTCGGGATCAATATACGGATACCATTTCCAGCTATGGAGAGTCTCTCCTTTTACTGCAAAACTGTACATGGGAATGACAGATAGAACAAGAGCGATGGCAATGATGAGAAAAGGTTTTTTCATCTACTCACTCCTATAAAAATATTTAGACTTAAAAGCAACTTACAAACATTATACTAATATAAAATCGATATTCAAAGAAATGTTTGATGTTTATATATATAATATATAGTAATCATTATTAGATTTACTTATTGTGTGATTTTATTAAATCGATATTGATCCGGATGAACTAATCTTCATTTAGTTTCTAACCCTCCAAAGAAAGATAGTACGGGTTGTTTAGATTGTTCGAGTTTTGTTAAATGGCTCTATAAAAATATCTAAATATTCAGTCTTCAGAGACAACTTTTCAGCAAATTCATAAAGGAAGAAGATCGCTGGAAAGGTGCAAAGGTTAATAAAGATTTATTGAAGAAGTTGAAAAAAGTTGATCTCAACTTCTTGTATGCTGGCAACAGCCATGTAGGAATGTATATGGGTGGAGGGAAAATTGTTCACAATTCCAATCCTAAACGTGATGAGAATATATTCGAACTACAAGGTTATGCCTAAATCTAAGGAATCAAATGCATCGTAAAGTAAAGGCTAGGGGTGGTACCTAGCCTTCGTTTGTAGACAAAGTCATATAATGGCTCATGCTCGGGGTTCTCGGCGACGCTCCGACCCGGGTTTGCAAAGATGTGGGTCTATCCGCGTTCTGTCAGCTTTCGCGGCCGGGCAGCCGGGTGACGAATTGTTCACTAGCAAAACTCGCCTCTTTCGGCATCCGCCTGCGGAGACTCGAACAGTTTGCCCGAAAGGAAAATGCCGCTTCAGCTGCCATTCCGCTAAGTTGCGCCCGAAATGGAACTTTGCCAATCACCTCTCCACTCGCTCAACTAGGTTTTTCTTCAGTCTGACACTAGGAGCGATCCCTAGCCTTTTTAATGGCTTTATGTTCACTTTTGGTAGATACGTTTAAATATCGGTTTATTGCCCAGATACTAATCAATGAAAGACCAATAAACATAAATAGCCCTACCCAATGAACTCCCAGCCATTTGGGACTGGGTACATCTTCAAAGATCATTTGAAATAGACTGCTAAAGAGCATAACCGGAAAACCGAAGATCGTAATCAACACGATTAAACGATTACTTTTCATATTTGTATGATTTTCTACCATTTGTTCTAATTCACTAACCGTATCGTACAGCTCGTTTAACTGTGTTTGAATCGCCCAACGCTTTTCAATCGTATCTCGGAAAAGCTGTAAGTAGTAGTCGTTAGAAGAGAACATAGTGGTTAAGATGGTGTGACGAATTTTGGTTTTATTTAGAGTTAGCCAGTTATTGATTTCGCGGATTTTTGCGCTTGAAAGAGCTTGACCTTCAAATAACCAGTTTTGAACTTTGTTCATAATCATGATACATTCACGGTGAATTTCCTGAAAGGCAATAAAACGTTTTACAATTTTTTGCATCTCTTTTCGGTAGGTAGTTAGGTCAAGATTTTTATTGTTCCAATCATCTAGAATAAAGACTCCTTCAGGGTGGATGACAATAAAACCAGAAGGTATTTCTAGGAAATCAAAGGACTCTGGTGAAGGTAATGGATAAATAGGGGGGACTTGATCTTGATATTGTCCAGAAGCGCAGACTGCCAAATAACGTTGCATCGTTGGCGAAGTAACTAGGATTTGTTGTTGT
This sequence comes from Seinonella peptonophila, assembly GCF_900129355.1. GTDB lineage: Bacteria > Bacillota > Bacilli > Thermoactinomycetales > Thermoactinomycetaceae > Seinonella > Seinonella peptonophila. The sequence continues at coordinate 128,645 of NZ_FQVL01000004.1, forward strand.
CCTAGAGAGTTCCATTTTGCAGCAGTAAGGTATTTTTTGTTAGATAAGATGGGTTTGCATTCATAAATCCGACAAGGTGCTCCAATCGATCCATCATGAAAGAATGGATTTACTGTAATTGACTTTGCTGGATTGTAAAGTTCCCAGATCGCACCTACGACATCGGACCATTCTAACTTTGAGCCAAATGTTCGTTCATCGATCATCTTTGGAGCTGTAATTGTATGATACGTATCCCATCGGTCATTCCAAGGTTGTGTGGCGATAAATCGATCAGGTGAAATCTTTACTTGTGGACGTGTCCCAAGCCATCGTTCATTTTCTAAATCCTCTAACATCTCCCATAAATCTCTTAGATGAACTTTTAAACGAGCATCTACTTGAATGACAATATCTCTGCCTGTCCCTTTTAATTCTGGACGGTGGATAGCAAAAAATTGAAATCCAGATTGAAGCCAAGAATGTTCTTCTTCATGAATTAAGAAAGATTTTAGCAATCCAATGTAGGTGTTCTCTGTAATGATAAAAGCATTTACCAGCATTGTCTTTTCTGAATCAATCATAGGTAATTCTAATTGAGTAATTGTTGCTTTTTTAAGTCGTAGTATATATTTTTGATATTCCATTTTTAAATAGGACAAAGCGCGGTTAAATTCATCGATATGTTCCAGAAAAGGGAGGTTATAGGGAGGGACATTTTCAATTAGAAGAGAAACAGCTAAGGAGATACATGCTTTTAGCCCATCTAGGACATTGTTTGGATCTACGATTGTATCGATTTTACCATAACTGTCCATCTGCTCTTCAATGATATAAAAACTATGAGCTAGCGCGCTATGAAAACAACCCCAAGACTCAAAAGGTTTTCCTGTTGTTTTAACATCACCTAGTTCCCAGCGGATGGAGTAATCGATCCAATCATATGGAAAATCCTTAATGGGAATGCCTCGATGTCGACAATAAAAAATAATAAAGGAGAGACAAGCATCAGGAGAGAGGTCTTCAAAGTAAAATTCATAATTCTTAATCGTAATATCTTCAAAGAAGAAGGATTCATCGAGGTAATAGAGCATTTCCGAAGTAGATTCAAAAATATCTCCTTGAGCGTGTGTAATGAGTTGATCTGTATAGTAGGCAAGAACCTCATCCCCAAAAAAAACTTGATTTCTAGATTGAGGCATCTGCTTCGTTTCATAAAAGATATGAAGATGATTTAATTCATAATATAGTTCTTGAAGGCATTCGGTTAAATTCATGATGAACACCTCAAATCTGTTCGTCATGGAGAGAAGAAAAGAACATTGATACATCTATACCCATTCCCTACCCTAGACAAACTGTTTGAATATGCCCATAATAAATTTAGCATTTGAATCCAAAAGATGGAGTGAGTGATTGATGTCGTTTATACAGGTTTTGGATCAAGGTTATGTACGTTTAGTAGATAAGATGGGTTCAGATTTAACAGTTGTGAATGCAGCGAGGGTATCCTATGCGAAACAATCAAAAGAATTAACAGATCGAGATATTCGTTTGATTCGTTTTCTTGCTCGTGAAGGACATACTTCCCCTTTTCGTCATGCAGTCTTACAATTTGAAATCTACGCCCCACTCATGGTCGCACGTCAATGGTGGAAATATGTAGTCGGATCAGCTCATATGGAGGGGACAGGCGATAGTTTAGATGCTTGGAATGAATCAAGTCGACGTTATATTACGGAGGAACCAGTCTTCTATGTTCCAAGGAAAGATGAATGGAGGAGTAAGCCGGACAATTCTAAGCAGGGTAGTGGTCAACCCATTGAGTGGGAAAAAGGTGAAGCATTTACAGCCTCATTGATGGAGTACATAGAACAAGGACTGGAGAAATATCAAGCTGCTTTAGATGCGGGGATCTGCGCTGAACAGGCTCGGCTTTTCTTGCCAGCGTATGGTCTTTATGTACGGTGGTATTGGACTGCCTCACTTCAAGCAGTCTGTCATTTCCTCAGTCAGCGCTTGGAGCATGATGCACAAAAAGAAATACAACTCTATGCGAAGGCAATTTTACAATTAAGTGAAGCGCAATTCCCAAACGCCATTGCACAGTTTATCAAAAAAGAAGAGGTAAAATAAACTCACCATTAGAGGTGAGCTTTATTTTTTAAACTGAACCAGTATTGATAACCATTCCATAGGATTATAGTAGATCATCGGATACAGTAAGATCATGTTAAGTAGAATCAAAAAAGGGATGCCAATAACAAAAGTCCAATGTTTGGTTTTGTGACGAACCAAGCGCATTCCAGCAAAAAGACCAACGGCTCCACCGATCAGAGCGATCATAAAAAGTCGCTTTTCTGGAACTCGCCATTTTTGGTTTTTTGCTTGACGCTTATCATAGACCATCATAAAAAAAGCAATTAAGTTTATTATGATTAAATAGATAATCATCATGCCACCAAATAGAAGAACCAGGCTTTCGCCAAAGTTAAGAGAATAAGTTTGACAACAATGTTACTGATAAATCCAACCACTGTACCAGCAGCTACTTTTGCTGCTGTCTGGACGGGTTTTTTATAGTAGATTTCAAGTGCGAAGACAGTAATAAAGGGACCTAACAATACACCAAAAGGCATCCAAAAGAAAAAGATAATCCCTAATGGTGCTGCAACAAGCGTTCCTTTAGAGCCGCCTAATTTTTTTGCTGCAAAGCCAGCCGATAACCAATCGAGCGACATCATGGCAAGCACAAGTCCAATCATTAATAACCAAAACCACCAACCAAGTGGTTCACTGTCGATTAGAAAATGATAGACAAGGAAACCGGCCATCATCAAAGGAGCATCAGGTATACCAGGAACGACAAGTCCAAGGTAAGATAAACAAAATAGCAGGATAACGATACCCCACCAAAGCACACTCCAATCAAAGGAAAAGAAACCAAAATCAACGGGCATTCATTTTTCTCCTCTCCTGAAGAACCTAATTCAAATGATAGTAGAAGTCTATACAAAAGTCTACTTGGTCTTATATGGTGCTAGTGAGTTGATCTCGTCTCATCAAGATGAGGGAATTTTAAGAGCCACCGTTGGAGGGTATGGTAAGCATGAGAACGAGGAGTTAGCCATTGTTTGAGGGAAAAGAGTTTACGGAGAAGAAGTTGTAGGTTATTCAATAGGTGGTATTCTTTTGACCATTTCTCATTTTGAAATAGCTTATATTCTATTTCTTGATAGAGGTTTTCAATGGTGATGGATCTTCGTTTTGCTTCATCCGCAGAGAAGGGATAGAGTTGACAGAATTCGTTAACTAAAAAATCTACATAAAATTGATCCCCATGATGCGAGGAGATTTGTAAGTAACGAATCATATCGATTTTCTTGTCCAGAAAGCTCCATTTAAACGCTTGTTGATATTCAGCTCCTTGATCTAACAAAGAGAAGTAAATCTTAGTCCACTCTAATGATGAAAAATGACATGAGAGGAAGATCTGAATTCGGATCCTTGTCAGGAGAAGGTTCCAAGATTCTATTTCTAGTTGTAAAAGTTGATCTTGTGAGCTGTGAAACCAAGTGATGAATTCTTTAGGTGAATGAAGTGAAAAGTTGTGTTTGATTTGTAACTGTTGAAAGAGATTATATGAAGGGAAATAATGGTACCATTCACTTAACTGATTTTTGAGCGGAGATTGATCAGGGATCAAAGGAAGAAGATAGGAAATGAAATATAAAAATTGTTGAACCATTTGTACTTGTTCGTATCGTACTCTCCAATGCGGGGCAAGTTTTCTTTTTTTTGTGTTCAACATTTTTTGTATAGATAGATCCCACTGTTTAAGTTCACGTGGCAAGTGCTTAAAAAGAGAAAAAAATTCATGCACACGTTGTTGTGGGTTGATCCAACGATAAGTAGCTGGTGTGATGGGATGGCAGAGGATTAATAAGGTTGAGAAAGAGAGCATTTTTTCACTGATTTCAATAGGCGAAAAGATATGAAGCTGCCTGGTTTGTTGAATCGTATCATGACATACTTTAATCCAGTATAGCCATCTCAGATCATCTGAGTGAAATTTGATCCGATTGAGCAAAAATTCAATCAGTAGATTCCATTTACTTTTATTTTTCGGAAAGGAATTTATATCATTATCATTTAACCAATCGCTTATGGCTGTGGGAGAAGACTGTTTTATCAATTGATCAATCATAGAAACCCCCTGTTGATCAAATAATTATTTTTCTTTTATTTTCCTTTTTAGCAGGATATTGGAGATTGATATTGAAATAATTTACAGTAAAGTAATACAAATTCCGGATACATACCGGGTCTAATTAATCGGATAAGCTATCATCACTCTCTCGATAGCAAGTCTGACTTTGGGGTGATCTTATGGTGAAATGGATTGGTACTTTTCTGGTTATTTGCAGTGTATTTGGTGCACTATTTACTTTTACCCATTCGAGTGATTCTTCTAACTTGTTAGCAAATGATCAAAAACAAAAACCAAATCCGTCTCCTTGCACGTTTTGTAATATCAAAATTGGTTAATGAAGCAAAAAAGGCCTTCTCATGATTGAGAAGGCTTTTTTGATTTACAGCGTTTGCTTACGCTGAAAGTATAGATAGAGTAATGACCCACTGATTAATAAAAGAAATCCAACAAAAATGCCTGTAGGTGCTAGACCGGCTGTTTTAGGCAGTGGCCCACCTAGCTTAATTTGATCTGTTGCTGGTGGTGTAACATAGTTATTCTCTGATCCAGAGGTACTATTGGGATTTTGCTCATTGCCCGCAGTGGCATTTGGGTTTTGCTCATTATCAGCGGTGGAGCTAGGGTTTTGCTCGTTACCAGCAGTGGCATTTGGATTTTGCTCATTACCAGCGGTGGAGCTAGGGTTTTGCTCGTTACCAGCAGTGGCATTTGGATTTTGCTCATTACCAGCGGTGGAGCTAGGGTTTTGCTCGTTACCAGCAGTGGCATTTGGATTTTGCTCATTACCAGCGGTGGAGCTAGGGTTTTGCTCGTTACCAGCAGTGGCATTTGGATTTTGCTCATTACCAGCGGTGGAGCTAGGGTTTTGCTCGTTACCAGCAGTGGCATTTGGATTTTGCTCATTACCAGCAGTGGAGCTAGGGTTTTGCTCGTTACCAGCAGTGGCATTTGGATTTTGCTCATTACCAGCGGTGGAGCTAGGGTTTTGCTCGTTACCAGCAGTGGCATTTGGATTTTGCTCATTACCAGCGGTGGAGCTAGGGTTTTGCTCGTTACCAGCAGTGGCATTTGGATTTTGCTCATTACCAGCAGTGGAGCTAGGATTTTGCTGGTTACCAGCATTACTATCTACATCACCATTACCATTCTCAGGAGTAGACTGTTTTTTCTCTAACTTTAGCTTACGATAACCGTTAATTGATTGATCTTTTGTTTTACCTGAATAACTAATTTCAAGGTAGTGTACTTGAAGATGCATTTTCGAATTTGGAATGGTAAAAGAAAAAGTAGCCTTGTTACTATCCTTCTCTTCTTGGACAGTTTTGTTATCCCATTTAATCGTCCAATTCCCTTTTATGTTTTTTACATCTTTTAGAGAGGCAGTAAGGATCAAATCTTTGTTATCTGCAAATTGACCGGATAATTCGATCGTTAAACGCTTACTTTTTGCTGGTTCAGCAGATGCTCCGACTGGAAATAAAGCGGTGATAAATAAGAAAACGAGTGCCCAAATTGAAAAGCGTCGCATCTTTTCACCTCTCATAAGTATAAATTTATTAAAAGAATATCAAATTGAGCGTAGTTTGTAAATTAATATAGAAATCCCTTGTTTTAGAATGATAGAATGCTTTATAAAATAGAATACCGATGATTTAATCGATGATTGGAGGTTTTGTTTTGCAGGGGAGTCGAAATATCATCTTTATTATTTTTGCTATGTTTCTTTGGGGATCGATGATTTCACTGATTAAGGACTTGATTGGAAAGATACCACCTTTCACATTGACAACACTTATTTTTTTGATTGGGTTGATTTTCGTATTTCCCTTTGCCTATAAGCAAGGATTTAAGACGAGTCAGATTGCACATCGAAATCATGTGATTTTTGGTTTAATGGGCGTAGTGCTTGGCTTTGGCTTACTTCACATGGGGCTTCTTTTTATCTCTGTCCAACATACTTTAATGATTCAATCATTAGCTCCCGTTTGTATACTTGTTTTAAGTTGGTCGATTCTTACTTACCGTCCTAACGAGTTTGCTTGGTCAGGGATCTGTGTAGCGCTGATAGGTGTTTTTTTAACGATTCAAATTTCCGAAATATCAATGGTTGAAAGTAGTTGGCTTGGTTATTTATTAGTGATTCTAAGTGTGATTTCGTTTTCATTCTATGTCTTTATAGGAAAACAGCAGATGTTTTTGTATAAAGCCTCTGTAAGTCATGTAATTGGTATGATAAATGGATTGATCTTTCTATTACCGATCACAGTCATTGAGCTTTGGTTAAAAGGACTACCTGCCATCACATTGAAAGATGGTTTTGAGATCATCTACTTAGGAATAGGGCTTGCTGGCGGTGTTCTCTGGTTTTGGTTGACTGGATTACGTGAGATAAGAATTGATCAAATTTTATATTATCTTTTCTTGATTCCTTTTTTCGCAGTCATCTTTGATTTTGTCCGTCATGGTTCGCTCGAAATTTGGCAATGGCTGGGTGAAATATTGATTATAATAGGTGTTTGGTTAGGTGCAGCAAAGCATACTCAAAAATCAAAGAAAAAGCCAGCTTCCTCATGAGAGAGGAGTTGGCTTTTTTCATTATTTTCCTTTTGCTTCACGGCGAGCAGCCCAGACTAAGCTAGCTCCTCCAATTAGCAATAAAAGAAGTCCGTAGAGCAAGGAAGTAGGTAAAGTACTTGCTGTTTTAGGTAGTGGCCCACCAACTGCACTTCCGCTAGGTGGTTTCGTCGTATCCCCTGTCTTATCGCCACCAGCTACTTTGCCGCCTTGATCACTAGGTGGTTTCGTCGTATCCCCTGTCTTATCGCCACCAGCTACTTTGCCGCCTTGATCACTAGGTGGTTTCGTCGTATCCCCTGTTTTATCACCGCCAGCTACTTTGCCCCCTTGATCATTAGGTGGAGTTGGCGTTTTAAACTCAACTTTTTTCATATATGCACCTAAGTACTCGATTGTTTTGATTTGTGGAGGACAAATGGTGATGTTAGGTTTTTTCTTAGGCTTTTCTTTTGGTTTCTTAGGTTTTTCTTTGGGCTTTTCTTCTTTTGGTTTTTCTTGTTTTTGGTCATTGAGCAAGATAAATGAATGTTGGTTCAATGTAAGGTTTGAACGATTCAGTTGTAAATCGCTATTTTGTTCGATCGAACCGAGAGGTTGAACTTTTGGAAGTTGATCATCGTTTAATTGACCTTCATCACCTTTAAATTTCTTTTCAACCTGTTGTTCATCTTTATTTTGTGTTTCCGTCTGATCTGTTTCTTGTTGTTGACCTTTTATTTCGGCCTTGATCGTAGCATTTAATTCTAGTTTTTGATCACTGAAAGATTCTTCTTTAATCAGTGGAAGAATTTCTGATTTTGATTTTCCACGGAAAAGTACAGAAAGTTTGGTGGAACCAGAAGGTAGTTCATTTTTCTTGAAAGTGACTGTAGCTTGGTTTTTCCCTTCACTTACAGTTTTACTTTTACTACCCAGATAGAAGAGGAATGCGCCGACTGGTTTTTCAGTACCACCTGTTTTTGCTGTTACAGTAAAATCGCCGTTTTTCTGTTCTGTTGTAGTAACTAACAGTGGAACCAATTTTCCTACATAGTGAACCGTTTTATCTTTACCATCTACTTTGCCTTTAAATTCAATTTTGATGGGCATAGATTGATCTTTGTTCATCACATCTGCAAAAGTGAGCGCTACTTCTGCTTTTTTCGTTGATTGTACTTGTTCTTTTGTACCTACGCGTACAGTCCATGTTCCATCAGCGGAGGTCGCATTGTTTAATTTACCTTTGACATACAGTTTTTGATCTTCACCTGCAGAGACGGAGACGTTTATATCACTTTTCTCATTTGGTGATGTTTGATCATCTTGAATGGTAATGGTCAGTTGATATTTAGCTGTTACTGTTTGGTTACCTTGTTTCCCTTTAAAGGTAATGGTCAAATCATATTTTCCGGCCTTGATATCTTTTTTCTTGATGGTAAAAGTAGTGGAAGATTTATCTGTTTTGGTTACTTGTTGATTACCAAAAAGAAAATCCCAAGTTCCAGTGGCTTCTTTTCCTTTATCGTCGAGCTTTGTTGTGATGACAAAGTCACCAGCTGCATTTACTTTCTTAGAAATTTTAATTGGAACCGTTAACTCTTTTGGAGTTTGAGGGTCTTTGGGATCCTTTGGATCTTTAGGGTTCGGATCTTTAGGATCTGGATTTTTTGGTGTTTCTTCAGTTTTCGCAGGGAAGAGGCTTTTCTTTTCTTGTGTATTCGTATACAAACTAATCAAATCAGCATTGATTGTATTCGAGGATTGTGAAATTTGATTGGTAACCCCTACTCCCAGATAGGTTGCTTTAACAGTAAAGTTAAGATTTTTCTTATCATTTGCATCAAAGAGTTGATCTTTTTTCACGATGAAACTGGTTTCTTGAAGATTAGCTTTATTAATGATGATCTTTTTCTTACCAGTTATGGTAAAACTCCAATCTCCAGGTCGTGTCTTATGTTTGGCTGTTACGACTAAATTGTCTTCATTTGGTTTGACTTGGAGATCAAAGATTGCGGCCTTTTTCTCGATGGTGACAGTGTTTTTTCCAACACTTACTGGTGAGGCAATCCCTTTCTTATAAGTAACATCTAGTTTGTTTTTCGTTAAATCTTTGTCAATTTCTGAGATTGGAATCGTTCTGACTTCAGCAGACGAAGCATCCTGATTGAGAATTGATGATTTCTTATCTCCTCGCCAAGTAGAAGAGAGTACATAATTTTTTTCTAGATTTTTTTGGTTATGCAGATATTGTTCAATGATGAGTTGGTATTCTTTTAGCTTGGCTTTGGTATCTAATTCTCCAGGGTGAGCTGCTGAAGGGTCCTTTAGAATCGGCTGTTGGTTTGGTTGGAGTTGATTGTCAGTGCCTTGTGTCGTTGGATTATCTTCTTCAGCCCAAGTACTATATGGTAAAACAGCAACAAAAAGAAGTGCAAAAATCGTTAATAAACTTAGTTTTCTCACCCTTAACACTCCTTCCTCTTTGTAGAAGAGTAGTAGTTTTAATATGATTGTAACAGAATTTATTTAATTAATAAATGTATTTAATAACGGTCTCGCCACCAAAGCCAACCGAGTAACAGAATGCCCAATATGAGAATGGAAGCACCAATTAAGACCATATTTGGATAATCTGTTGCTGTGTTTGGTAATTGATTATCATCTGCGAAGGCTTGAATTGGCAGAAGAGTTAATAAATAGGGAAATATAGTTAATAAACGAAATGTTTTTTTCATTTTATTCACCTCAAAATTAATTCATATATAATAATAAAAAAATATTTCATAACAACCTTCCCGCTTGGAAAAGCCTATAAACCTTGTTTTATCTTGATTGGGTCGCCTTTATTTGATTGATTCATCTCCAGCGAAATCTCGTTTAAAAAATTCTTTACTACTTGTTCATATCGTTTTCGATTATGAGGAAGCGAATTTCCATGTCCAGCGCCTTCAATGAAGACTAACTCTTTTTTACCCACCTTCTTCGCATCATAAAGTTGTTTTGACATTGATGGTGGAATAAACCAATCATGGCTGCCATGGATGAATAAAATTGGGAACTTGCTGCTAGCAGAAGCCGTGATTGGCTTAACTTCTGAGAGTTTAAATCGAGCGAACAGATACACCCAGCATTGGATCAGATAGTAAACTGGAAATAGTGGAACTCGATAGAGACGACGTATCTGGTATTTGACTAGTTCCGAGAAATCAGCATAGCTACAATCAATGATCATAAACATGATTTCATCTGATAGGCGTGAATATTCTAATACTGTACCTCCGCCTAGTGACTGTCCATGAAAGCCGATTCTTACATTTCTTCCTTTACGAGTTCTTAGCCACTCCACCCAGCGTTCAATGTCATATTTTTCTTGAACACCATACGTAGTATAGCGACCTTCACTTTCACCATGCGCCCGTTGATCAATCACCAAAAGATTAAATCTTTTTTTGAGGAAAACAGAGGCAAATTGCATGGACCAAGGATAGGCGACTGTATATCCATGAACTATCATCACAACATCTTGTTGCTCGGGAAATGCATCGATATAATAACCATGCAATTGATGACCATCCTTACTTTTGATGGTAACCTCTTCTTTTGGTAATAGAGAAAATTCCTGTCGAGAATATAAGCCTCTATTCTCCACAATCTGAAAACAACGATCAGCCAATTGTTTTTTTGTTTGGGTGATTCGATAAAAGCCATAAAGACTAATACTAATGACGACGATCGTAAACAATCCTATGATCCAAATCAACAGATTTTCGAGAATCTGTATTACAAACTCCTCCTTTTATATTGGAAAGTAACGGCTTTTGTATATATAATAATACCGATTGCAGTGACTGGCGATAGAAAAGTGGAACTGACCACGGGGAAACTGCTATCTTAGAATCTGCCGTTCGCCTGGGCAATAATGATATTGTTGGAGGTGCTATAATGGCAAAGCCATTGATATTAGATGGGTCTCGGGTAGCAGAAGCAACCAATCAGAAGACGATGCAACGGGTAGAGAAGTTGCGTGAACATGGGGTTATACCATGCTTAGCAACAATTCTTGTCGGTGATAATCCAGCATCGGAGACATATGTACGAATGAAAGGGAAAATGTGCGAACGGTTGGGCATGAAGTCATTACGCATTCATTTGCCTGAAGAGACAACCACTGAAGAGCTCTGTCAGCAAATTGTGGAGCTGAATCAGAATCCCGAAGTACATGGTATATTGCTTCAGCACCCTGTCCCGAGTCAGATCAATGAACGGAAAGCTTTTGATACGATTGCAATTGAAAAGGATGTAGATGGTGTCACCAGTTGGGGATTTGGGCAAGTATCAATGGGATTTGGTCAGTTCCCTTCCTGTACCCCTGCGGGGATTATTGGCATTCTGGATTATTATCAAATTCCAATTGAAGGGGCCCATGCTGTAGTGATCGGACGGAGCCCTATTTTGGGGAAACCAGTGGCAATGTTGTTGCTAGAGCGAAATGCAACGGTTACGATCTGTCATTCAAAGACACTAGACTTGCCTAGTTGTTTACGAATGGCTGATATTGTCGTAGCTGCGGTAGGAAAGCCGCACTTTGTACAAGGTGATTGGATTAAACCAGGTGCTGTCGTAATCGACGCTGGATATAATGAGGGTAATGTTGGTGATGTTGATTTTGAATCCTGTTCTAAAGTGGCTGGAGCCATTACGCCTGTACCAGGAGGACCAGGTCCCGTCACTATATCGTATCTGATGAAGCATACTGTAGATAGTGCAGAACGTAGGGTATGACTCATGATCAATCGGGGTAAGGTAATCATGGGTAGGTGATAATGGATGGATAAAAAACGATATTATATATCGATTGATACAGCAGCAAATGCAGGACAAATTCATGAAATGCCAGTCTCAGATGACCCTTACTATGATTATGAGGTTGAAGCAACCCCAGAGCAGATAGCTCAATTAGAAAGTTTATTTGTAGAAATGGAAGAAAGTGACTTTCGATCGTTTCTGAAAGCACATATTCCTTATGAAACACAGGAACGGATGCAAGAGAGTTGGACGGAGGATGCTAAACTTTCTGCCATCTACCGGATGATTTACAAACTTGGTACAGATCAAACCAAAGTAGCGATTGAACAGGCAGGATTGCCTCATTGACATGATGAAAAAAGCATCTTCCTTCTTAAAAGGAAGGTGCTTTTTTGTATGAATTACTTCTCATAACTGATTGAAACAGGAGTTGAGCAAGACCTGTGCAATGAATAAGTAAAACAGTGAATATATTAGGGTCAAGAATAAGATAACTAGATGTGAAGAGGATTTGTATCATAATTTGAACATGATGGAGAATCATATTGAGTAAAAATCAATTATAGTTGAACAATTAATAGTTTTTAGTTAACCTTTAGTAAACAGATAATTGCGATGCCAAGATTCAAGAATGATATCTGGTCCGTCCTGACGGAGAAGCTAGTCCATTTGGCTTCTTAGGAACCAAAGAGCTAGGGGTTCAATGAACAGCAAACAATTAAGTATTGCTGCAGGAGCAGCGATCGTCTTTGTGATGAGTTGGTACGCCTCATCGCTTGCCCTCGTCCTTCAAAAAAGAGGATTTAGTGAAGACGAGATCGGGATTATCATCGGTGTCACTCCAATCTGTCTCATGGTTGGAGCGCTGGCTGCGGGGGTTCTCCTCCACAAATTCGGAACAAAAACAGTCGGATTGACACTCCTGCCATTCTATCTGGGAGTTAATCTCGGATATCTGTGGGCAACCAGCTATGAGTGGCTGATCGTGGTCCGTCTGGGACATGGTCTAGTCAACGATGCACTGATGGTGGTCATTAGCACCTATCTCCGCGAAACCACACCTGAAGGCAAACAGAAACGCTTAATGGGTTGGTTTTCCACAGTTACCTACGGCTCCGCATCAACTGCTGCAATGATCGGTACAGCACTGGTTACTTCTTCTCAGAAGTGGATGTGGGGAAGTGCTGGGACTGGCTTGATTGCCACCCTCTGTCTGGCACTTTTCTTCTTTTCTCATTCATCGGTTCGGCGAGCTAAGGAGGCCAAAGAAGGGGGTCAGAGTAACATCCTGCACTTGGTCATTTCTACAGTTGTGATTTCTGTAGTCGCCTGCTGCCAGATGGCAGTGTTCACTTATCTTCCACAGCTCCCGATAAACAATGGGGAAAAGATCGGTGGACTTTCAGTGTCCATCCAGTACTTTGCCTGTGGAGTAAGTGGTTTCCTTCTGGTACGTGTATCGGATCGACTCGGCGATCTTCGAACAGTCGGTTACGGCTTGTTCTTGATCATGATAGGCAATGTCCTGATTCCTACCCGTCAGACGCCTCTGATTCTGATTGCTGGTCTCGTTTTCGGGATAGCAATTGGTATAGCGATCATCTGCCTGAAACAAGTTGCCTTTCGCGCTTCCGGTCAGCGACCGATCGGCGTATCCATTCCTGTTGTCATGATTGGATTAGGGCAGGGCTTTGGAGCTATCGGGTTCTCCCGTCTGAATAGCCAGTGGGGTTTCGACGCCATCTGGTACATCACTCTTCCCATCCTGATGATCAGTATCATCTCCTTGTTTGTGCTGCATGCTCGAGCACATAACTGAGGAGTCAATTCGAAATGCTACACATCTCGCTCAGAAGCTAATACCATCCCCTAACTCGTGTTGCAACATTGAGCACGTAATGGGGATGGTAAGCCTACATATATACAGGTGGATATCATGATTTATAATATTTTGAATATATGATGTGTTAATGATTTAACCCTATCCTTCGTTTATACGCGAATATTTCATCAACAGCTCGTTGATAGCCTCCTGCCGCACGAAATGAATCGCCAATTTTCTTGCATACCTCATGAATAGCAGAATCTTCGAGTATGCGCTCTGCCTCCTCTCTAAAAATATCAGGAGTTAACCCATCTTGTTTTAACTGAACCCCTGCACCAAGGTGTGCCACTCTTTGTGCAATGATGGGTTGATCAGCACTTTGAGGAAATACAATTAATGGTACTCCATAATACAACCCTTCAGAAGTGCTGTTCATTCCACCATGTGTGATGAATAAATTAGCATGTTGCAAGACTTCGAGCTGTGGTACATAATGACGCACAATAAAATTCTCAGGAATATCCCCTAATTCCCCAATTTGCGTTTGACTGCCAACAGACAGAATAACCGTATGTTTCGTGTTGGCAAAAGTAGCAAAACAAAGCCGATAGAAATCCATTGCCTGGTTAATCACCGTGCCAAGAGAAATATAAATCAGACTATCTGTTTTCAAATTAGAAAATTCATTTTGATTAGATGACCGTGGTGTAATAGACGGTCCAATAAACTTGTATGATTCATCAAAACTGTCTCCTTCTGGTTGGAAGTCCCTAGTCGTATAGACAAGAGTTAACGGAGCTGGATTACAGAATACTTCGTATGGTGAGTCGATTTTCACATGATATTTCCTTTGCACAGAATGAACCAACTGCTGAAAGTTTTGATTTAAACGATCATTGAGTGCTGCGGGGGCATGGTGTGCAAATTCATCCAACATCTTGTTAAAGATGGTTTGCTTGAGTACAAAGCTTGTACATGAATTGATTGTAGGCAAGTTAAGTATTTGCGCAAGCAAACGACCACATCCGAACATAGAGTCGTGGATCATGTAATCAAATCTTTCATCCTTTGTCTGCTCCAAAACACTGGGGATCACGATATCGGCTGTACGTAGAAGACCATTCACTCTGGAGAGAAGACCAGATCTTCCGCCTTCTAGAAACGCTTTTAAAAATTTATTGCCATCAAATGTACGTACAGAAGCGCCCATCGCTTCCATACGGTCATCGTTAGCCGAAGTAAAATAAACAACCTCTTCTCCGCGGCGAACAAGCTCTTGAACAATACCAAGAGTGGGGTTAGTATGACCTTCAGCGCCTGTATTGACAAATAAAACTCGTGACATAGTTATCACCTTTCATAAGTAATTGTACATAACTGGAAATGGCTTCTCATAGCGCTATTGATAGTCGCAATCTGTAATTTGTTGAGTAGTCTCAATGATTATCAACTGATAACGCTTTCTTTACTTCTTGAATCTTTTCCTCGATCCATCGTTCATTAACTTCAACCTGTTTAGAGCGAAGATCAAGAACGTTTAAAATATGTGGCTTTTCCACATCTGGTATTTGATTGAAATGAACAATTTGGGCTCTATTATCTTCAATATGCCGACGGATAAAACATAAATGATCTTTATATTGATGCAAAATAATGAGTTTGACGTCATCTTTTACATTGCAAAAATTTGAAAGCTTAATTTGAAAATGCAAATCATAGTCTGCTGTATACGCTATCGGCTCTTCCATCAACAAATAAAATTGATGTTTGCCAGTTTGAGTAATTCGATATGGTTTTCTCTTTTTTCCCCTACCTTTGTGCGTTTGCTCATCCAGAACTTGCTCAATTAGCCCCTCATCTTCTAATCTGCGGATCAATGGGTATAAAACACCCCAACTAATTTTACGTAATGGACCGACCACCTGATTAAGAATCGTGTGTAACAAATAGCCGTGTAAATTACCACCCATTAATTCACCAAGGATATATAACTCGTAAATTGCGTTTCCTCCTCCCATTCAGTAGGGTTTATAACATTTATTATATCTTTAAGATATATTTTATTCAATATATTTAATAGATATATATTGTAAGGTCTTATGATCTTTAGAAATATGTATTCACACGGAATCTTCCAGTCCTTTCTTTTTCAAATCCAACGACAACGGACGACATAAATCCTAAGTACATCTGACTTTGCTTTTTGGGCTGAGTAGGTGACTGGGATATTGATCCTAAGGGAAACAAGGTATGAAAGTCCAATACATCATCACCATTAAATTATTGAGAATATTCGGTTATTAATTTCAACTCGCATCTACTTTAATGAACTATACGCTCCCAGTGATTAAGTTTTATTTGAAAAAGAAGCATCTTCCGTCTAAGGAAAGATGCTTTTCATTGTTTAAGTACCTGTTGTCTCAGTTGGTGTATCCGTTGGTGGTTTGGTTACATGCACCATCAACCATCACCTCCATCTAAGAGTCGAACTCTTACTGATTGAAGTTGCTGTGAATAATCGAGATAATGTTCATCATTGCCGAGGTGTTTGAAGCATTCGCTCAATTTTGCTAAGGCTTCTTCTTCTTTTTCTAGATACTTGTATTTTTGAGCTAATTCCAAACCTTGTTGGTATTGATGGCTCGCTTCTCTAAATAGCAAGCGCTTTCGATAAAAATCTCCATAGGCTATAAATGCACCTATGAATTGTAACATATCCCTTATCTTATCACCATATTGTATTGATTTCTCTAAGTATTCCTTTGCTAAATCTATATCTCCTTGTCTTTGTGCAATAATACCAAGTTGTTTATACACGGAGATAATCGGGCGCTTTTTTGTAATTTTTTCTTTTAAATCAAGAGCCGTGCGATAACAGATTTTGGACTCATCTAGCTTATTCATATCAAAGTTGATATTGCCAAATGTGTTCCAAAGCGCAAAAGAGCGGTCATACATGTGATTGATCCGTGCAAGTTCTATTCCTTCTTTGACAAGTGCAATCGCTTTACTATACATCTGGTTCTTATTCAGGATACGTGATTCGAGATCAAATAAACTTAAAGCGCCATCCATTGTTTTGGCCCCATGCTGCGCTTCCTTAATCTTTTGAATCGTTTGTAGCGATCGCTCGAGTAATCCCATCTCTTCAAGATAGATCGCTTTATTTGTCATGAGAGAGTAGAGAACATACTCGCGCTTCTGATCTGTTTCAAATTCTCGAATTCCTTCTTGTGTATAATTCAGTGCCTCTTCTAAATTATTTTCGACATTTGCAATTCTACCTAATTTATTCAGGCAAATGGACTTTAAGTTTTTATGATTAAAGGATGATTCTTGGTTGATATACATGATTGTTTTTAAAAAAAAGGTTTTCGCTTTTTTTAATAGTTTCTTATGGAAATAACATTTTCCTTTTAAGTAGTTAAGAATTGGTTTATAACGGTCATCATCATTAACTTGTAGTTCTTTTAATTTTTTTAATCCGATATCAGGCCCTAAAAGGTCAATATAGTTTTCCACAGAAAGTAACTTTAGCTCAATGCGTTCATGCCGCTCTTGTTCTTCGGATAAGATTTGAGGAAGTGCTTCTAAATTGGTACCTAGGCGTTCGGCATAGAGTTTAACTTTCTCTTCACTAACATGGGGGTGTCCATTTTCAATTTTGGAAATAGTAGCTTGCGATAGTCGATCATCTTCAAAGAATTTCATCGCTCGCCCTTGCTCATTACGGAGCTTGCGTAGGATTTCCCCATACTGATATGAATAGAACTCAGCCAATGGTCCACATCCTTACCTAAGGGATATACGTTTAGAATACACTATTTCTATTAAAATGGAATGGTAAATATATTCTAAAATGTGTAGATTTTAATATCAAAAATCACATTTCCATTCTGAAGAAAAAATAAAAAGGGATAATTTGAAGTCACGCTTTACGCTTTGCCTACATAAAATAGGGTAACGCCCAGTTGCTGGCAAGGGAGTGTGGTGAAAGATGTGTGGAATTACGGGTTGGGTTGATTTTACTCGTAATATCAGTCAGGAGAAAGATAAATTATCACGAATGAATCAAACACAAAAGATGCGTGGGCCTGATGCAGAAGGAGTTTGGGTATCGAAGCATGCTTTGTTAGGGCATCGACGCTTAATTGTGATTGACCCTGAGGGCGGACTGCAACCCATGATTAAGCAAGTTGGTGGAAGACGTTACATTATCACCTATAATGGTGAGTTATACAACATGGATGAAATACGAAAAAAATTAATCAATTGTGGTTATACTTTCCAAACAACATGTGATACAGAACTTGTGCTAGCTGCTTATGCAGAATGGAAAGAAGAATGTCCGACTTATCTAAACGGCATTTTTGCATTTGCAATCTGGGATGAATGTAGAGAACAATTATTTTTTGCCCGAGATCGATTAGGTGTAAAGCCATTTTTTTATATACAACAAGGAAGTAGCTTCCTATTTGGGTCAGAGCTGAAGTCAATACTGGCTCATCCTCAAGTGGAGCCAGTTTTAGATCGAACAGGAGTAGCAGAAGTACTTTTGATGGGACCTGCACGTACACCAGGTCAAGGTATATTTGCAGGAATTCAGGAATGTAAGCCTGGGTATTGGGGGTGTTTAAGTCGAGCTGGTTTGCACATGGAGCCATATTGGGAGCTAAAAAGTCAACCTCATACAGATGATTGGGAAACAACAGTTGAAACTGTTCGAGAACTTTTCTTTGATACGGTTCGCCGTCAATTGGTTTCAGATGTGCCCATTGGTACAATGCTGTCAGGTGGGCTTGATTCAAGTGCCATTTCAGCTTGCGCTGCACAGGTATTTTCTGAAGAAGGTAGAGGGGAACTCGATACATTTTCGATTGAATATGCAGATAATGAGCATTATTTCCAGGAGAATGAATTTCAGCCCAATCGGGATGCACCTTGGGTACAGAAAATGGTTCAAGCGATTCAATCGAATCATCATGAAATTGTTTTAAGCAATGCTGAACTGATTGATACATTAAATCAAGCATTATCTTCGCGGGATCACCCTGGAATGACAGATATTGATGCATCATTATTGCTTTTTTGTCGTGAGATCAAAAAAGTTTCTACGGTTGTTCTGTCAGGGGAATGTGCGGATGAGGTATTTGGTGGGTATCCCTGGTTTCATCGCGAAGAGTTGATCCATGCTGATACATTTCCATGGTCAAGGCATCAAGCGGATCGAAAAGCTTTTATTTCCCCGGAAATCAAAGTAATGATTGAACCAGATTCTTATGTAGATGCAAGGTATCAAGAAGCATTGAGCGAGGTTCCTCGTTTGACTGGTGAAGAGAGTGCGCTAGATGAACGGATGCGAGAACTGTTCTATCTGAATTTAACACGTTGGATGCCTACACTATTAGATCGTAAGGATCGGATGAGTATGGCAGTCGGCTTAGAGGTTCGCGTACCTTTTTGTGATCATCGATTGGTTGAATATGTATGGAATGTGCCATGGTCGATGAAAGCCTATCAACAGCGAGAAAAGGGGCTACTACGCTATGCGTTGCGTGATTTGCTTCCAAAAGAGATTGTGGAACGGAAGAAAAGCCCCTATCCCAAAACACATCATCCTGGATACGTCCAAGAGATGAAAAGTCGAATCACTTACCTACTTCAGCAAAAGGAAGCTCCGCTATTCCAACTGATTGATCGACGACAAGTGGAATCCTTTATGAAACAAGATGTAAGTAAGGTACATCTTCCTTGGTTTGGACAGTTGATGAACGTACCTCAACTGTTTGCGTACTTTCTACAGCTTAATCAATGGCTTGAAACGTATCAGGTACAGATTCGCTTGTAGGTGTGCTTAATTCAAGAACGAGACGTTCCATAATGTTTTTTGGCTGTAAGAAGGTATTTTCTAATTGCATACGAGCGTTCATAATTTGTTGAAATCCTTGTATCAAGGGTTTAGGTTCATTTGTGAACGCTTGTTTTTTTATGTCCTCAAACCAAGAAGGGAACAAGAAAGTTTGTCCGCTTTCCATAAAGAGTAGCAATTCCCGATCCCATAATAAAAGAATATCAAGCAATAATGGTAGATGATTTTGCTCTAGTTCCTGCTTGAACCATTCGGATTCCAATTGCAGCAGTGCTTGGCTCTGACTTTTCAGTATTGCTTCGTTCCATTTGATGATCTGAGTAATGCGTCTTTGCCATTCATTGGGATCAATACTTTTCTCCTCTGATGGTAGAGTCAGATGAAGATGAGCAAATAGCTTGGCGAGTTCAGTAGAAAGTCCATATTGTTGCCATTGTTGGCTACGGATATGGGGAGATAGTGATGGGAAACGGATTTGCTGACATCGAGAACGAATGGTTGGTAGCAGTGACTGGACTTGATCAGTCAAGAGGATAGCTACCATTGGAGTAGCTGGCTCTTCTAAGAATTTCAGCAAGCTGTTTGCTGCTTCTGCTCGCATTTTCTCAGCATGATGAATCATGACAACTTTGGGCTTGGATGAAGAGGATTTGTAGCGAAATGATTGCTGTAACTGTCGTAGTTGATCAATTTTGATCAATGAACCTTCAGGCTGAAGTGTGACAACATCGAGGTGGTTTCCATGTTCAATCTGACGACAGCTACGACAACTCCCGCAAGCATCATCTCTTTTTTCTTCGCAATGGATCGCCTTGACAAGCTCTTTTGCAAACAATTCCTTTGCTGTGTCATGAGAACCATAGAAACAATATGCATGCGCAATGCGTTTATTTCGCAGGGCTTTTTGAAAAAAAGAAATCACTTGTTCTATACCAGTAAATCTTGTGAATGACAATTTGTCCACCTCGCGTTTCTGATCCCATTGTACCAGAACGGGGTCAGATGAAAACAGATCAGTGGATCGAAGAAAAGCGCATATTTGATTGTATCCTCATCTCCATGTAGATGAGGATTTAGCGAAGATTATGTAATTCTTTTTCAATACTTTGCAGTCCTGACTCCTTTTCGAATTGTCGATGAAAGGGTAGTACATATTTTTGATGAAAAGAATTTTCTAGGTCAATGGGGGTAAGGAGCTTGATTTTATCTAGTGCGAGGTCATCTGTTAAACGGTGGAATGAGCGCTGATTTTTTACCAAATTCCCAGCTCCACTGATTAATTCAAAAGTAAGTTTGTAAATCGGACTGGAAAGAGAGTAGCGGTGCAGCTTTAAATATTTACTTACCTCAGCTTCTAGGGTAAGAATTTTTTCCTGTCGCTCATTTGTTGGAAAATAGATGAAATCCTGTACTTGACGATACATATCGCTCACATAATCCATCAATTTAAAGTAGACTTCTAATCTTCTACGGAAAATTTCATCACGAATCGTGATCTTATTCGTTCGCTGTGTGCTATAGATTGTCGCATAGATCATCCCGATAAAAGTAAGCGCAGAGATAATGCCAGTAATGATTGCGGCATTTACCTCGCTCGAAAACAAAGGGTTGTTTGAAACCCAATTTTGAATCCACCAGCGAATGAAAAAAAATAAAAATGCAAAAAAAAGAAGCGTAAATAAACCGATGAAGATTCGTTTGATCCAAATCGGCATCTTGTTCGCTCACCTCACTGTTGTATCATATGGATCATGTAATGCTTAATTTGGAATCCAGCGATGATCACAATTGTGACAGATGAAGCGATCATCATCTTCCTTGATCACATCAGAACCGCAGCGCGGACATTTTTTTGGCTTTTTATGACCATCGCCTCCCCAAAAAAAACGTGCGTAAATATAAACCGATGGTTCAAATATTTTCATCGATCCATCTACCTCCAGATAAATAGTCAGTATGACAAATATATCTTTATCAAGCCATTAATCATTCAAAATTCCGTGACATTTATTTACCCTGAGTAGATATAGATGAAACAAATTCAAGTAGATGATTAAGTAACGCCCATTGAAATCAATAATCCTTCTGGTCTATAATATAATTTACAATATGCACTCGTAGCTCAGCAGGATAGAGCGACGGTTTCCTAAACCGCAGGTCGGGGGTTCGAATCCCTCCGGGTGCACCATTCATATTGCAGTACTATCAAGGGGTTTGGGGAATTAGTGCAGGATGGATTTTGCTTTGAAGACGAGAGTTGCAAACGAAATGCAACCTTTAGTTGAGTAAAGGAGTATAGTAACATTTCATGAGGAAGAGACATGAGTGTACATTCATTTATTGAAAACACTCCTTTTTATTGTTAGAATATTCTTATATTTATTGATGTGTCAGAGCTCATGGCAGCGAACATTCGTCAATGGATTCTTTTGGGAATGGAATTGAATTCGCTAGTAATGTCAAACAAAAAACAAAAAAATCTTGATGTGCGCGTTTTCAAGATTGCAAACGTCGAGATGAAACTGCAATCACGACGTTTGCAGGATATGTAATTGCACATTTTAAAGACGTTGAGGATACAATGGATTGGTGAGAACGTAGAAGCAGATTAGTTTATTTACCAACTTCACTACTTGATATATTCAGTTTCTTTCTACCAACAGTCCAAATTAACAAGCTTGCTCCCATTAGCAAAATGACACAAGTATAGTATGGGCTTTGTGGATAAAAGTGATAGAGGTAGGTTCCAAGTAAAGGTGCGATGATGGAGCCTGCCGCATTAGCTGCTGTAATCATTCCGGCAATTTTCCCTTGTTGCGTTTTATCAACCATTAATGAAGCAGCTGACATAGAGGCAGGTAAAGCCATACCAGTACCAATGCCGATCAGCAGGAAGGAAATAATCAAATAAAAAATCCCATAAGTGATGGAAATAAGGAAAAAACCAATAAAGACAATTGGTAAGCCTATCCTGATCAGCGTGATCGGCGACCAGCGAAATCGATTAACAATGAGTATTTGTGTAAGAACAACGGATATACCAGCGATGGTAATCAAGATCGTGACATAACGTGTTGCCGCTTTTATGGAAATGTGTAAGGTATCTTGAATATAAAAACCAGAAGTCACTTGCAATATGGATAATGCCATCGTAAGTAATAAACTACAAGCCAGTGGTAACCACACTTTGGAAAAAAGAATGGGTTTTGCTGTACTTTCATTTTCATCACTGTAGATATGTGTTTTTTTGTTGGTTAGGGATATCCAAAGCCAGATCGTAACCCCAGCAGTTAAAAAGGCAGATATATAAAATGGCGTTGCCATATGGAATCCAACAGTGAAAGCTCCTAACATTGGTCCTAATACAAACCCTAAGCCATTTGCACTACCAATTAGTGCCATTGCAGAAAGTCGTTCTTTTCCAGTTGTGATGTCAGCCATATAAGCTTGTCCTGTAGAAGGAATGGCTCCAAAAAATAAACCTTGGATGAGTCGAATGAGCAACAAGAGCAAAAAAATCTTTTCTATTCCTATCAATGTCGGTTTGGATAAACCCATCTGCACCAAAATTCCAAAAAAGAACATTGTAATAGTAAATCCAGTCATGCCGATCAAAAGAATTTTTTTGCGTCCCAAAGTATCACTTTTGCGTCCTAGAAAAAGACTTCCTATGATGGACATGATGGCCGTGATGGAAATGAGCCATCCAGCTTGTATTTCTGTTAGACCCATGCTACGCGCAATCGGTGCCATTAACGGATTATTTACCGCAACTCCCATCCAACTAATGAATATTGATGAGAAAATAATCCACTTGGGATGAATCAAATCAA
This sequence comes from Seinonella peptonophila, assembly GCF_900129355.1. Taxonomy (GTDB): domain Bacteria; phylum Bacillota; class Bacilli; order Thermoactinomycetales; family Thermoactinomycetaceae; genus Seinonella; species Seinonella peptonophila. Next base: position 151,726 of record NZ_FQVL01000004.1, read on the forward strand.
ACACCTCGAATCCTTTTCTTGTTCTCTTTCACCGTTAATTTACAGATGAATTGTCGAGAACTGATGCAAATCTTTTTCTGTTTTAGTGGATCTTTTGGTTATTCGATCAGTCACCATATAATGGTTTAGTTATTTTTATAGAACATAAAAGAACCTCTCTATCTTAGAGAGGTCAGACTGATGAAAAACCTACATTCTGGTTAAAGAACAAGAAAATCAACATGGTTAAAGGAGGAGATGGTTTGCAATGTAGCCGACTTTCAGGCGCTACAAAGCCGCGACTATGAAGCGAAGAATAGGCGGTAGTACTGTTTGAGGCGATAGCCGAGTTGATACCGCCCTGAGCGAGTAGTCGCGGCGCCTTGAATACATCTGCGTAGCCTGAGCTGGAGGCGAAATGCAAACCTTGACTCCCAGAAATGATAACCACTTATACTTTATCTACAAGCTGAACCTCTCTATCTTAGAGAGGTCTTCTATGTTAATGCTTTTTCGATACCGCTTTTGCAATTTCTCTAAAAGCAGTGATCTCTTCGTAATCATTTAAATCATTGTCTGGATCAGCAGAAACTTTAGCGATGACTATCCCTGCATCTTTATTTACGTAAACATACTGCCCATAGACCCCTATCGCTGAAAACTCATATCCCAGCTTTGCCCCTTCTGGAACCCACCACTGATACTGATAGCCAAAGTGAGGATAAGAGGCATTAGGCTGTAAATCTGCATCAACGGGTGTGGTTGCTTCTTTTATCCATTTTGCGGAAACGATTTGCTTGCCATTCCACTTACCATTTTGCAAGTATAACTGACCAAGTTTCGCAAAGTCACGAAGTGGTGCATTGATGAAGCTCAGACCTACATCATTGTTGTGTAAATCTTGGTTTAAGTAAGCATCGCTTGTCATGCCGAGTGGTTTCCAGAGCTTTTCGGAAGCTACCTCATGCAGTGGTTTTTTGTTCACTTTCTCTACTAGGGAAGTAAGGACTTGAGAATCTGCACTCTTATAGTTGAACGTATGTGGTTGGCCGCTTTTCAATTCTTTAATAAAGTCCTGGATGGGCATTTTGTTGAACACTACATCTTGCAACATGCGCCAGATATCCGAATTTTCATTGTTATAATCCTCGTTCCAAACTATCCCTGAAGACATTTGAAGGACATCGCGAATGGTAGCTTCTTCATAGCCTGAACCTTTAAGCTCAGGAACATAATCTGTGACGATGTCATCAATACTCTTAATTTTGCCTTCATCTACTGCGATTCCTACAAGGGTAGAAACATAAGACTTCGCTACTGACCAAGATGTGAACCGGGTACATTCATTGTTGTCGTTAAAATACTGTTCGTTCACGATCTTACCATCTTTGATTACAAGAAGACCGTTTGTTTTACTACGTTTCATTAAATCTGTGAACTTGCGAGTTTCCCCTTTGAACTGATAAGTAAGCTTGTCAAGACTAACATTTTTACCCTTTTTAAATGGCTGAATCTTGCTGCCCGTTTTGATAATAGAATGGGGTAGGATTTTATCCATATTAACAAAATTCCAAATCATTTTACTCTCATCAAATATTGTTGCCATTTTAGATACATCGTACGTATCACTGATTGGATTTCTACACTGTTGGACAGGTTTATGCACAGGATTAGCTGTCTCAGCTGAAGCGTTCAGTGCCAAGCTAAAAATGAATGCAGAGGCTACAGATAAACTTACAATCTTTTTCTTCACGCTGTCTCTCTCCCTCAGATGATATGATTTTGTAAAGAGAATCTAAATGAATCGTTCATCATTCACAGTTGATAATTTACAAAACAATTATCGAGAACTGATGCAGATTTTTCCCAATTTGTGTGGATTTTTTAGTTATTTGAGTAGACACGCTATAATAATAGAATCTCCTGTATTGGAAGGATGAGATTGGAATGGAACCAAAATTGTTGATCGTAGAAGATGAGACTAATATGCTGGAAGAAATGCAAACTTACTTACAGCGAGAAGGTTTTCAAGTCCATACTTGTCAAAACGGAAGGGAAGCACTTGAGCTCGCCCAGTCAGAACAACCCGAACTCGTTGTTCTCGATTGGATGCTACCTGAAAAAAGTGGTCTTGATGTTTGTCGTGAATTAAGACAAGTATCGAATTGTGGAATTATTATGGTCACAGCGCGATCAGAGGAATCGGATAAAATCGTTGGTTTGGAAATTGGCGCAGATGATTATTTGACAAAACCTTTTAGCTTACGAGAATTGGCTACGCGCATCCGGGCTTTACTTAGGCGCATGCATGGCTCCGAAAATAAGCCACAACTTTTGAAAAGGGACAACTTGACCATTTCAGAAGCAAAATGTCAAGTATACAAAGATGGACAAGAAATACAACTTACACCAACCGAATTTAAAATTTTATATACTTTGGCAGCACGTCCTGGAATTGTTTTTAGTCGTCTACAATTATTAAAAGTCGCTCTAGGGGACGAATATATGGGTTATGAACGGACGATGGATTCCCATATTCGAAACCTTCGTAGAAAATTGGAAGACCTCCCTTCTAATCCACGATATATTCAAACGGTATACGGCTTTGGCTATCGATTTGGTGAGCAAACATGAAAATGACAGTACGCCAAAAAATCTTTGCTTACATGGGACTACTCGTTTTGATCATCACCCTGTCTCACATTTTTACCTATCAAATTTATATGGACTTTGTATTTGACGGTTTTCGCAAAGGACAATTTGGAGCTGCTTTTTTGAACGTCTCGCTCAATGATCAAATTGAGATGTTGAAGGCGTATGTAATTGATAAAATGAAACTGATGGGGGTTGGAATCGCTATATTTTTTATCGCAACAGGTCTATATTTTAGTCATTGGATATCGGGAGTTATTACACTTCCACTTAGAAAACTGATGACTGCTATTGAACAAGTTGGAAAAGGGGATCTCAATGTGAACGTTCCTATGGAATCTAGGGACGAATATGGGAAAGTAGTTCAGACATTCAATGATATGACGCTTCGCTTACGTGAAGCTGAGAATGTACGAAAGAGGATGGTTGCGGATGTTGCTCATGAGCTTCGCACTCCGCTTTCAATTATGCAATTAAAGTTGGAAAATACGCAACAAGCAAGTCAGCATATCTCTCCTGAAATACTGTTAAGACTTCATGACGAAGTGATCCGTTTGAGCTTGTTAGTTGATGATCTTCATGTTTTATCTTTAGCCGAAGCAGGGCGATTGACGTTGAATTGTAAACCAATTGATTTGAGGGAAAATCTGCAACAAATTGTGAATGATGTAAAGATGGAGGCAGAAGAGAACGGATTGAACATTTGCTTCACTTCTAACGCAAAACCTGTGATTGTAAAAGTCGATGCCAGACGAATTACACAAGTATTTATCAATTTGTTAACCAATGCAATACGCTACACGCCAAAAGGTGGAATGATAGCGATTGATATCAAAACGAAGGTTGTGGATCAACATAAGGTTTATACATGTATTTCTGTAAGCGACACAGGAATGGGTATCCCTAAGGAAGAACTTCCTCATTTGTTCGATCGTTTTTATCGGGTTGAAAAGGCTCGTTCACGGCATACAGGTGGAACAGGAATCGGATTGTCCATTGCTCACCAATTTGTGAAAGCTCATGGTGGTTTTATCAACGTCGAGAGCCAACTGGATGAAGGGACAACATTTGCCGTTTACTTGCCTTCAGGAGATTGTCAAGAATGACTCGATATTAGGGGATTGTAAAGTAAATGAAATCATACTTTATTTTTCAGATAGCAAAAACCCTGACTTTTAACTTTAGTGGTTGAAATCAGGGTTTTGTGTCGTTTCAGTTAACTCATGTTCTTTGGATGGAATCCATTACAAACTCATCATCGGCTGTTTTTTATACAGGGACGCTTTCCGGAACCTGGACAATCCAAAAAGGATCCAATATGTCTTTTTTGGGAGATGCCGCATCATATACGCTTGATTCCAATCGACGAATGGTCTCTATGATCTGGCGAAATGGTGTTTGGATTCAGATGTAACGAGAACCTAGTACATAGTAGATATTTAGTTCGAAATAAGCCAAGCCCCGCGCGGTCCGCACGGGGCTTGAACTTGGAAGGTGTCAGCATGCAGGTAGCAGCGCCTTGATCTGCTCGATTGCCGCTTGAACAGTGCTTGCATCCCCGTCGGAGATGCCATCGATGAGTTGCTTGAAGGGCTCCTCCATCTCCGGATTCAGCCTGCTGTAGTAGGGGATGGAGTACGTCTCCAGCATCCAGATGATGTGAGCTCTGGTCTCCTGGATCAGGGAGTCGGCGGCGAGACGATCCAGCAGATCCCGCAAGACGACCACATCATGCGGATGGGGGTATGCGGCTGTCACTTGCCCTCCTTGTTGATTCGGTTCCGAATTCCCAGCATAAAAGTCATAAAAGTGGGTGGCTATGTTCAGTTGTCTCATTATATCGAAGCATGAATTTGCAAAAATGTCTAGGTCATTCGAACCATCTTTTTTAGATGGTTTTATTGTTGCAAAAAATATTCATATGTAATATATTTATTACATATGAAAAATACATATGAGAGGAATGAACCAGATGAAGCGGATCGGAAAGCGTAAATTTGTCATTTTGATGGGAATCATCCAGTTATTATTTGTTGCATTATTCATGCCGACATCAATCTTTGCTCAAAATGTAAGCAGTCATGAGGAGCCAATCAAATTTCAAGGGGAAGGTGTCATGCTAAATGGAACGGTTCTTGCCCCTACAAAAATAGGACGCCACCCAGCCATCGTGATTGTGCATGGGTCAGGAAAAGGAGATCGAAATAAGCTGCGGGATCATGCAGAGATATTTGCGAAGAAGGGTTATGTGACGTTGATTTATGATAAACGGACAAAAGGTTATTCTACTTTTAATCGTTCGTATGCTCTGCTTGCTAAGGATGTAATCGCTGCTGTACAAGCGTTAAAAAAACGTCCTGATGTTGATCCAAATAAGATTGGTGTATTTGGAGAGAGTGAAGGTAGCTGGGTAGCGCCATTAGCAGCCACACAGTCTAGTGAGATCAAGTTTGTAATCACACTTGGAGCCGCTACCGTTTTACCGATTGCGCAACAAAATTGGAGCATCGAAAATATGTTGCGTTATCAAGGAATTACTGATCAATCGATGATTGGGGCTGTCAATCGAAATGGGGTCAGATTTATTGTAGGTTCATCATTGTTTCCCGAGGCTACTTATGATGCGATTCCTGTGCTACAGCGTTTGAAACAACCCATTCTCGCTATTTGGGGAAGTGAAGATCGTCAGTCCCCTCCCGCTGAAAGTGCTGCGATCATGAAGGAAACATTTTCTCAAGTGAGAAAGGATAACTACACCCTTGCCTTTATACCGAATGCTGATCATGCAGCCCATCAAACGCCCGATGGATTTAAAAGACTACAACCACTCGCACAGGGATATGGTGAGGTCATGACGTCTTGGCTAGATCAGCTCTTTTTAAGCAAAAAAATACAGCCTTTATCAGGGGTTGTTCAACCCAAACAAGCATTTTCCACATATGTAGATGCAGCGAAAACGCATTGGTATGATTCTGTTCAGTTTCAAGGAGCATTACTACTATTTCTTTTGATCGGCTTTTTTGGATATGGAATTCGGTTACGTCGGCATCGGCAAGATCGTTTATCTAAGATGATTCGTTGGATACCTCGATTGGTAGCAATCACAGGGGGAGTTGCAACGATTGGTTTTGTCTGCTTCTTTTTCTATATCTGGATAAAAGCAGGTAAACATATCGGTCCCGTTTTGATGGGTCATTCTCTTGTCTGGTTGATCATTCAAATATTTACTCTTGTTGCCTGCTTGTTTAGTATCAGCTTGTTTTTTATTCTGCATAAACATTGGACAATTGCATCAAAAATAGAACGAATTCGCCTAAGTTTATTAACTTTAGGCAGCATATTGTTTGCCTTTTGGGCTGCTTATTGGAAATTACTATTTTTTTAACCGTTTTATCATAACAAGCTATTGATTTTATGTTTCATATGACATATATTTATTACATATGAAACATAAAAAAATTGATCAAGTGCCAACAGGTGACCAAATGTTAAAGATGCTGGAAGCATTGGCAAATCCACACAGAATGCGCATCATCGCTTCATTGACCCATGAACGAAGCTATGTGAGTGAACTGGCTCGTATGCTACAAATGAGTCGACCATTGCTCTATATGCATCTCCAACGTTTAGAGAGTGCTGGATTGATCACGAGTAGCCTCGAACTGTCGTCTGATGGGAAAGCGATGAAGTATGTGGAAGTCAGCCCATTCTTCTTACAGCTAAGTCCAGAGCTAATCACCGAGGCAGTCGAGACATTGACGACAAAAGCACCAAATAACTCGGGCAAAAAAAGGAAATAGGAGGTCGTTTATCGTTGAATCAAGCAAATGATTGGTATGGATACTTAGGGATGGGTTTGGGTATGTTACTTGCAATTATTGTAGGAGTGTTGTTGATTGTATTGATCATACAACTCTTTAAAAACTACCAACTAAAGACAAAAACAGCAGTAGAAATTGCACGTGACGAGGCGTATCGTAAACTTTCCGAACAGAGTCTTGCGGTTCAGGAAGAGACAAGCAAAAAACTAGGAATCTTAGAACAAAAGCTAGCACAAATGGATACTGAACTAAAAGAAGTTCACCGGATGATCAAAGAGGTTGAATAATTATCGGTTGCCCATTTTATTATGGGCTTCTATTATGTAAAAAAACCAATATAATCTTGACAAAATAATTTTTATATGTTATGATGTTTGATTATAATATTTACATAAAAGGAATTTCGGATTATGATAGTAAGACCCGGCCGGGTAAATGATGATTTACTTGGGAGCGTGAAAGCTGATGAGTGTGGGTCAAGGATTGATGATTATTCCAATTTCTGCGCCTGTTATGGGGAAAATGGATACGGTTTATCCCATTTTATTTTGGGACGAGGATCAAGTTGTGTTGGTCGATACTGGATTCCCTGATCAATTAGAACAATTATATTCGGCATTTCATTCCGCCAGATTAAAACCAGCTCGTTTAAAGCGAATCATCATGACACATCAAGATATAGATCATATTGGGAATTTACAAAGTCTACTAGAAGATTCCACATACCCGATAGAAGTCTATGCACATAAACTAGAGAAGCCCTATATTGAGGGGGAGAAGAGAATCCTTCGCTTTACTGATCAAGCAATTGCTTCTATTGATCAACTCCCTAAAAGTGTACCTGCTTCATTTCGAGAAGGGCTAAAAAGAATCATGCTTCATCCTCCCAAAGCCCCTGTCTCGCATACAATCTCTGATCAGGATCATTTTGCTTGGTGTGGCGGATTGATCGTCATTGAAACGCCAGGACATACACCTGGACATATTAGTCTCTATCATCAAGCGTCTAAGATGCTAATCGCAGGAGATGCGCTGATTGCTCGAGATGGTCAGTTGCATGGCCCTGATCGAGTAACATCTCTCGACCATCGATTAGCACAAGACTCTGTAAAAAGATTACTTGACTATGAAATTGAGTCAGTTCTTTGTTATCATGGAGGGATTTATGAAGGAGATGTGCAAAAGCGATTACAGGAAATTGTGGATGAAGGCTAGGTCTGATAAGCAGATTGAATAGACTGATCGATATATAAAAGCGGTCGGTTATTACCTGCTTTTTTTCTAGTAAATGATTTAGAGAAAAATACGCGCAAAAAGTTGTAAAGCTTCACATCGCTGCATAATGATGTAACTTGAAACTAGTTTGAACTGTCGATATGATAGAGCAATCAGATGGGAGGGAGCAATGTGGACAATCCAAAGATTTCAGCCGAGCAACAGTTTGCGGATAAAGCAGAGAAATATCGAGATGAAGCGGTATTTGCTGTAGGCAATGATTTAACCTGGATGGTTGAATGCATTCCTTTGACTGGATCGGAAAAGTTACTAGATATTGGGGCAGGCGCAGGTCACACAGCTTTAGCATTTGCCACGCAGGTAGCCGAAGTATACGGTTTAGACGTAACACCTGCAATGGTCGAAGTAGCGACAAAGTTAGCTGCTGATCGTGGAGTAAAGAACGCCACCTTTCAAGTGGGAGATGTAGAGAGACTTCCTTTTCCAGATCAGTTTTTTGATATTGTCACTTGTCGGTTGGCTGCCCATCACTTTGTAGATATTCAGCAGTCGTTTAAAGAAATCACACGGGTGTTAAAGCCAGGCGGAAGTTTCTTATTGGTTGATCATTATGCTCCTGAAGAAGAAGAACAAGACCATTTTATCAATCGATTGGATCAATTACGCGATCCTTCACATGTACGGGAATATAAATTGTCAGAGTGGCGATCTTTTTTTGAAGAGAACCAACTGGAATATAGAGAAGTAAAGCATTGGCATATCTCTCTTCAATTTGATAATTGGGTTGAACGGTCAGCCACTCCTGAGGACACACGACAAAAGCTCATTCAAATGTTACAGCAAGCTACAGCAAAGCAAAAAGAGCTATTTCAAATTGAACTGGATCAAACAGGACATCCGAAATCCTTCAGCCTGTTATCTGTTTTGATACAAGGTGTGAAATCTTAACAAGCGAGTGAGAAAGCGTCACCTCCAGCCACGATCATGAGCCAGAAAGTGATGATGTCTACAAGCTGTGACCTCTCTTATGAGGTCTCAGAGTGTAACAAAGCCACGCGATCGGCGGCTCGTGATCGTGGTTCCCGGCACGCTCCGACCCGGGCTTGCAAAGATGTATGGCTGCCGCGTTCTGTCAGCTTTCGCGGTCGGGCAAAACTCGCCTCCTCCGGCATTCGCCTGCGGAGACTCGAACAGTTTGCCCATATAGAAAATACCGCTTCAGCTGCCATTCCGCTAAGTAGCGCCCGAAATGGAGCTTTGCCGTTCACCTCTCCACTCGCTCACTAGGTTTTCTTCAGTCTGTGACCTCTCTTGTGAGGTCTTTTTTATTGTACAAAAATCGAAAATTATTTTGATGGTAGATTTTTTATATAAACTCCGCTGGTTATTTATTAGAATGTAGTAGATAACGAGTGGGGGTTTGAATATGCAGTGGATATTACGAACGAAATGGATATGGGCAATTTTATGGGTAGTACTTGCCATTGGGATTTCTGCTACCATGCCATCACTAGATCAGCTCGTTAAAGAGAAAGGTCAGCCTACTGTAGGTGAAACTTATAAGTCGGGTTTGGCAGCAAAGTTGCAAAAAGAATTGAATAAAGGTAAGCAAGGAGGAAGCGAGTTTGATGCCATCCTTGTTTTCCATCAGGAACGTGCATTTTCTAAAAATGATTTTAAACAGGTAGAGCAACTGTTAAAAGAGATGAAGCAGAAGCCATCTTTACATATTAATAGTATTTTAACTCCATTTGAGCATAAAGAGGCTGAAAAGCGTTTGTTATCGAAAGATCGCAAAACGTTAATGGCGATTGCGACAGTAAGCAAGCCAAAGCAATATACCATTCAGGAAATTCATGATCAATTGAAACAAGAGATCAATCGTAGCAAGATGGACACCTATATTACAGGTGATAAGTTTATTATGGAGGATTATGCGCAGACATCGATTGATGGGGTGAAGAAAACTGAACTCTTTACGGTTATCTTTATCATTGCTGTATTAATCTTTGTCTTTCGGTCGCCTATCGCTCCATTCATCTCACTGATCATTGTAGGGATTTCATATCTTGTATCGATTGGAATCGTTGCCAATCTGGTTGAATATTTCAATTTTCCCTTTGCGAACACAACGCAAATTTTCCTTGTTCTAGTCCTATTTGGGATCGGGACGGATTATAATATCTTGCTCTTTATGAGATTTAAAGAAGAGCTAAAACAATGGGATAAAATCAGTGATGCCATCCACGCAACCTATCGCACTGCCGGTAAAACAGTCTTTTTCAGTGGTTTAGCCGTGTTGATTGGCTTTAGCATGCTTAGTTTCTCAAAGTTTGGCATCTACCAATCGGGTGTAGCTGTTGCTGTAGGGGTTGTGATTTTATTAGCGGTTCTCTTTACAATTGTTCCGTTTTGTATGGCGATCTTTGGAGAAATCCTTTTCTGGCCATCGAAAAAATCTTCAGAGCATAAAGAGAGTCGTCTCTGGAAGTGGTTTGGTCGATTCTCAGTAAAGCGTCCCATTCTTTCTATTGTCATTGTCATTGCCATTACCTTACCTTTCTTTTTTGTTTATCAAGGTAAATTATCATTCGATAGCTTACAGGAAGTACATCCAAATTATGAATCAGTAAAAGGATTTCGCTTGGTCGCTCAATCATTTGGAGCTGGACAAACACTACCAACCACCGTACTGCTCAAATCTGATCAAGCGCTTGATTCAGCAGAAGGATTAGGTTTTTTAGATGAACTACAGGAGAGATTAGAGCAAATTCCGGGTGTAAAACTTGTCTATGGACCAACCCGTCCAAATGGACAGAGAATAGACAAATTATATGCAAAAGAGCAGACAAAGCAAGTAAATAAAGGCTTGGACCAATCAAACAAAGGGCTGCAACAAATATCGGGTGGTCTAAATCAAGCCGCAAGTCAAATTCAGGCTTCTACAGCTGGCGGATTTGATAATGTTAACAAACTGATCACAGGTACAGACTCGATCCGTCAGGGTTTGGGACAAGTAGGGAAGGTACTCGGTCAGATTCAAACGGGTCTTCATCAAGGGGCAGCCGGTGCAAGTCAGTTTTCTACTTCTTTAAACCAATTAGATCATGGAATTGAGCAATTAACAGATTCAACCGAACAAATTTTATCGGGCTATCGGCTATTGGCTAAGGAAATGGGAAAAGCTGAAAGTCGTATGAACCAACAGATAAAAGCGCAATCCACCGCATTAAAGCAGGCTGCCGAACAAATCCTGACATCTGTTAAAGAGATGGAGCGGAAAAATCCTGAGTTGGCGCAGAGTGAAGAGTTAGCAACGATTCGCGCAACTGCAGAAAAACTAAAAGAGCAGGCTGCCCATCCCACGGCAGGGGCATCATTTTCACAAGTAGTGGAGCAAATGAACCGTGCCAATCAAGGGCTAGCCGCAGTGGTCGCAGGAGAAAAGAAATTGCAGTCAGGAAGTAGTCAGTTGAGTAGTGGAGCGAAGCAGTTGGCAAATGGGCTAAAGCAAGGAGCCACTGGACAGGCAGCTGTAACTGCATCAATTGGGAAGATGGACCAGGGATTACTAGCGGTCAATCAAGGACAAAAGCAATTAAATACAGGATTGAAGCAATATGCAGCGGGAATGAAAGAGTTACAGCAGGGATTAAGTAAAAGCTCTAATGGCCTGAATAAGATATCGGGTGGATTAGTAAAAGGAAATCAATATCTAGCTGAGTTAACAGGTGGATCATCAATTGAGAGGTTCTTTGTTCCAAATGAAGTGAGAAAAGGGGATAGTTTCCAAAAAGCATTAGACCTTTATATGTCAAAGGATCGTAAAGTGATCAAGTATAACATTGCTCTATCAGTTGATCCATATTCTCCAAAAGCGATGGATTTAGCGAAAGAGATTGATAAAACGGTTAAGGAGTTTGCCACATACACACCATATAAAAACCTACAAATTGGAACGGGCGGTGTATCGGCTAGTAATGATGATCTTCAACATATCTCAGCAGGTGATTTTTCGCGAACGGTCAACTTTATGTTGATTGGTATTGGGATTATGTTAATCCTTCTTTTCCGTTCATTCTGGTTACCTGTGTTCGTCATGTTAAGTCTGGTCGGTTCCTACTATACCGCCCTCTCATTTAGCGAGCTGGTTTTTTCGCATTGGTTTGGTGGATTGGGACTCTCTTGGACAGTGCCATTTTTCTCCTTTATTCTGATCATTGCTTTGGGAGTTGACTATAGTATTTTCTTATTGATGCGTTATCAAGAATCGATACGTGAATCAGCAAGTGCAGCAATCTTGCTGGCGATGAGAAAGATCGGAGGCGTTGTCATCTCCGCCGCCATCATTCTATGTGGAACATTTGCTGCCATGTATCCAGCCGGCGTAACGACACTGGTGCAAATATCTACTGTCGTGATACTCGCATTATTACTCCTCGCATTTGTTCTGTTGCCTTTATTTATTCCAGCAGGAATTGCATTAATGGAAAAACAAAGTCTTCGTGAACAACAGCATCGTAAGCAGATTGAACAGGATGCTTACTTATAACCCGCCGATAGTGATATACTAAGCCAGTAAAGTTTGGACGAGAAAGAAGGGTAAAACATGTCAGTTCGTATGCGTTTTGCTCCCAGTCCTACAGGACACTTACATATAGGTGGGGCTCGAACAGCACTATTTAATTATTTATTTGCGAAACAACAAGGTGGAAGTTATATACTTCGGATTGAAGATACTGATCTCGCCCGGAATCGAGAGGATGCACTTCAAGGCATCATCGATGGTTTCCGATGGTTAGGGTTGGATTGGGACGAAGGTCCAGAAATGGGGGGAGATTATGGTCCCTATAGTTGTATGGAGCGATTAGAACTATACCAACCCTTTGTCGAGCAACTGTTAGCAGAAGGTAAAGCATATAAGTGTTACTGTAGCAGTGAACAGTTGGCTACAGAAAAAGAAGCTGCCAAAGCAGAAGGTCGTCTCTATCGCTATCCAGGAACATGCCGTCATCTAACAGAAGATGAGCGAACATATAAGGAAAAAGCAGGTGCTGATTATACCATTCGTTTTGCTGTACCTGCTTCCGATTTACTTGATTTTGATGACTTAATTCGGGGTGACGTTCGTTTTACTACCGAAGACGTTGAAGATTTTGTAATTGTAAAATCAGATGGAATCCCAACTTATCATTTTGCTGTAACCATTGATGATCATCTAATGGAGATTACGCATGTTGTTCGTGGTGAAGAGCATATTTCCAATACACCCAAACAGATTTTGCTCTATCGTGCGTTTGGTTGGGAAGAACCACGCTTTGGACATCTACCGCTTATCTTAAATCCAAATGGGAAGAAATTATCAAAACGCGATGGTTCGATTATTCAATTTATAGATCAGTATAAAGAACTCGGCTATCTACCAGAAGCAGTGATTAATTATCTGGCATTATTAGGCTGGTCGCCAAGTGATGAACATAGCGAACAAGAGCTCTTTACAAAAGAAGAATTGATCGAACAATTCTCATATGAACGGGTCAATCGTTCAGGAGCAGTCTTTGATCCTGAGAAGTTAGCTTGGGTTAATGCACAGTATATTAAAGCTTCAGACCCTCAGCGGATTGTTGAGCTTGCTCTTCCTTATCTAGAAAAGGAATATGATAGAAAGTTGCCGCTTGATTGGGTTACTTCGCTTGTGACGCTATATCAAACTGCCATTCAAGCAATCCATGAGATTGTAGATGTATCGAGAATTTTCTTTCAAGATCAGGTGGAATACAATGAAGAAGCCAAAAAACTTCTTCAAGAAGAGCATGTATCGATCGTTTTACAAGCGGTAAGGGCAAATTTAGCCGCTTTGGGCACAGATGAATATCTAGCGCCACAAATTAAAAAAGCAATTCGAAAAGTCCAGAAAGAGACCGGCTACCGTGGAAAACAACTCTTTCTACCAGTTCGTGTCGCTACTACAGGAGAGAGTAAGGGACCAGACCTGAACGAGACATTAGCCTTGTTAGGTCAGGACACTGTGTTGCAAAGATTGGAACAAGCGCTCTCCACTTGATGAGAAGCAAACCCGGATCGGAGCGTCGCCGTGAACCACGAACACGAGCCGATCACGCGATTTTATCTATAATCTGGAAGCACTACCTTTGGTGGTGCTTTTTTATATTGTTTATGCATATTCATATAGTTGAGATCGAAGTGTGCGGAAGAAACAAAGGAGAGGTGCTTATGAGTCGGGAATCATTTTATCCTTCATGGTCTAAGCTAAAATCTTCAATTGATCAGATCAAGAAGCGACGAACCTATTTGAGCGATTTTCCAGCATTGCCCGGTGAACGGGATGACTGTGGACGGTTTCAACGTGCCATAGCGAAAACACCGGTCGGTGGGGAATTAGTGGTTCCTGACGGCTATTATTTCGCAGATAGTTTGACTATCCATAAAAATATTTCTGTCATCTTCCAAGGTAATGCAACAATTGAAGCAACCGCGCCTAACCGTGATATTTTACGAATAGAGGGCTCGAGAGATCAGCGGAATTACATATTGTCCAAGCCCTTAAAAAGAGGGGATCGGGAAATCTTATTATCGACTACGCCATCATTTCAAGAGGGCGATGTCATCATCCTGACAGACGATACTCGAAGAAATGCGGATCAACAGATGGATATGAATACTGAAATTCATGAAATAGAAGCAGTAGTAAATCAAAATCAAAACCTTGTCCGAAATGCAGCAATGGTTTTAGACTCTGATAGAGATGGAGTAGTCGATCAGTTTTCAAGCTATTCGAACCATCCATTAAGTGAAATCTTTCAAGCATCAAAAGAACTGCAAGCACAAGTGATTCAGTTACCCAGAGTCGCGGTGCCCACACGTGCTGGAATTGTGCAAAGTATTCCACTGCAACAAGATCAAGTCTACACATTTCAGGTGGAAACAAAAGTAGCAGAAGCATCTGGAGATTTTGAAGGATCCTGTTATCTAGTCTGGTATGATCGAGCGTCAAAAATAATCGGTAGAGAATATGTCTCAGACTTTACCCCATTTAATTGGTCAACGATTCGCCTGCACAATATAAAACCTCCGGCAGGTTCAGCATTCTGCAAAATTTTTCTAGAAGTGGAGACAGAGACGCCAGGTTCATATGGAACGATTTACTTTCGAAACCTGAAGTTTCAATCCGCCTCCACACGGCTGATTTTACGTGATTTTGTCCGGCTGCCCAAACAGATCTCTACAAAAGGAGTTAATATTTATCGGATTCATCCACTAAATAATATCAAGGTTAAAAATTTTAAATATCGACTGAAAGAAGGTTCTGAGTCAGGGAATGGGCTGACCTTACAGTATATTCGTGGCGGGATGATCGAAGAGATTCAAGGAGATCGAGGCGCAGGATCTGGTGTACAAATTCTGAAGTCCATGCATATAACGGTTCGTGATTTTCGATTTCTCAAACCACAACATACAGGAAGCGGTCAAGGTTATGGTGTGCAATGTTATGGAGGCTGTAGTCATATCTTGATTCAGAATGGATATACACTAGATTGTCGTCATTCCGTTGATTTGGATAGTACATTTGATGCGACTATCGAACATGTTTTTGACTACAATTCACAAGGTGCCGCTTTTGTCATGAGTCATAACGGATGTTGTAGCGATATAACATTTCGTGGTTGTCAAACCCTTCATTCGATTGGTTCAGGATTTGTCGCAGATAGTCAGGGATTCGCTGATCGACGAAAATGTACCTTCCACAATTTTCGAGTGATCGATTGTACGGCTGTGATTCAAAATCCTACGACAGCAGCTATTTACTGGTATTCACCATGTAAGAATGCCGTTGTTCGCGATTGCACATTACGATATGATGGCGTGAAATTGCCTGCAGTCTGGTGCAATGCAGGCATTCGTATTTATCCTGTAGAGTCGGATGTTACAATTACAGGTTGTGATATTACCGGCTTTCGTCGTGGTGTGGCATTACAAGTCGGTGGTAAAGTCCAGTTGGTAAATGAAGATGATTGTGCGATTACAGTGCGCGACTCGCGGATTAAAAATTGCCAATCGGCATTTCTCTGTTATCAAGGAAAAGAAAGGCGAGTATCTCTATACAATATCGATTGTCAGAGCATTCATTCATTTTTACTTGAGCTTTCGGGTACTGGATCATTTAAAGAATTCGTGATTGATGGACTCTCCGTGCAAAAATCCCCTAAATGTCAATTTACAAATCAGCCAAAACAGATTTATACCGTTGGAAATCAAGGTTATATCAATAACATTCGCAGTGACCGAACAGCCCGTTTTCGGGCAGAGAAAAATTGGAGAATATCGCAAGACCAACTATTTTTAAACGGAAATAGCTCATCCCTTCTGCTTGAAGGATCGGGCTTTCCATCTGCGTCTGACCCCATTCCTGATGGCTGGGTGGAAGGACAGCAACTAACATTGGTCACGACTCAGGGAGAATGGGTAATCAAACAAGGCGCTAACATGCTTCTATCCCATAGTGGCCCTGAACTGATCTTAAATGAACGACGACGTACATTAACATTGATCTGGCAATCAGGAAAATGGGTAGAGAGGAGTTAGTCTATATCCAATGGAAAATCGATTGTAAAACTTCCTATTTTTCACTCGATTTAATAAAATAAGAAAATGTGTTATTTCGTTTCATTCTTCATTTTTTCGTTGAGGCAGGGAAGAATGAAAATATTTAGCATGTGGATCAAGTGAAGGGAGATACAATCATGTCGTGGAGACAACGAGTTCAATTTCTCTCGCGTTTTTTACAAAATCCCAAGAAAATTGGTAGTGTGACACCAAGCTCTCGGTTCTTAGTTGAAGCATTATTAGACCCAGTCGATTGGGCAAAAGTGAAAACAATTGTAGAATTAGGAGCTGGAACGGGGGTGTTAACAAGGAAAATCGCTAGACGAATTCGAGATGATTCCCATGTCTACATCTTTGAACAAGACTCCAAATTGGCACAGGCATTAAAAGCTCGTTATCCGCAGATGATCCATTGCAGTGATGCAAAACAATTATCTTTCGAATTGGAGATGAATGGAGTACATCAAGTTGATTGCATTATTTCTAGCTTGCCATTTGCTAATTTTTCAATGAAAGAACGAGTAATTTTACTCAAGGGAATTCAACAAGTGCTAGCTCAAAAAGGAGTTTTTATTGCCTATCAATATTCATTACAAATGCGTGGGCTATTTGAAGAATATTTTCCTCATGTCGACACCAGATTTATTCCTTTTAACTTGCCTCCTAGCTTTGTTTACATCTGTCGAAAAGATCCATGTATCCACTTAAAGTTAGATAGGAAAAAGAATACTCTTTTAACCATATGAACAAGGGAAATCTCGATCACTCCGTCAGTGATGGAGATTTTTTTGTCCATCAATGATGAGTAAGCGTCTCGCTGGAGGAAATGCTATCACTTTAGGGATAAAATTCTGGTATGATAAAAAACGTAATAATTACGATTTACATTTAGTTGCATCTAAAATATAATAAAAACAAGCTAAACAAAAAAACTATTATTCATTGGAGGTTTACCTTGTGTTCATTAGCAGAAAGGTTTGGTACATGCTTTTACTCATAAGTATGATCATCATCAGTGGTTGCCAAACTGCCCAAATTCCTACTAAACAACCTGGAAAGTTACTCATTTATACAAGTATTTACCCGATAGAGTATTTTGCGAAAAGAATTGGTGGAAATCAAGTACAGGTTCATAACTTGGTACCACCTGGAGTTGAGCCTCATGATTTTGAACTGTTGCCTAAGCAGCGTGCTGCTTTGCAAGAAGCTGATCTCATCTTGTACAATGGCGGTGGATTTGAGAATTGGCTAGAAAAGGTAAAACAGAGTGATTCCAATCAAAAGCGTTGGGTTGAGGTTTCGAAGGGATTGTTGACTATAGCTGAACGAGAAGGAGCTGAACATGAAAAAGAGGAGCATGGACATGGTGTTGATCCACATATCTGGCTGGATCCAGCCTTAGCAAAGAAGCAAGCGGAGCAAATTACACAAGCACTGATGAAAGTAGATGAAAAGCATAAAGATACTTATCAAAAAAATATGGATCAGCTTGCCAAACAATTTGATCAATTGGATCAATCGTTTCAACAAATGGTAAATCGGGCTGGAAAGAAAGAATTTGTTGTTTCTCATTCCGCTTTTGCTTATCTGGCAAAAAAATATGGATTAGAACAAATCGCAGTTTCTGGCATTTCACCAGTTGATGAACCAAGTGCAAAAGAACTAACATCCATTGTCCAAACGATGCAGGCACATCAGTTAAAATATATTTTCTTTGAAACACTGGTACATCCCAAAGTTGCACAAACAATTCAGCGGGAAGCACATGCAACTGTACTTACACTTAACCCTTTGGAAGGTTTAACAAAGAAAGAAATGGACCAAGGATCTGATTACTTTACAGTGATGGAGCAAAACCGTCAGAATCTAGCGAAAGCATTGGAGAGTCAATGATGAATGGACAAGCATTTCTTCAAGTAGAAAATGTTTCATTTGGATACGGTAAACAATATGTCTTAAAAGATGTTTCATTATCCATGTATTCGGGGGAATATACGGTATTGATCGGTCCAAATGGTTCTGGAAAGTCAACATTGATCAAATTAATTTTAGGGCTTTTGCAGCAACAAGATGGACAGATTCAAATTCAAAGAAGTCGTGTAGGATATGTGGCACAGCAAGCAAATCGCGGTTTGGCTGATTTTCCTGCTACTGTTCGTGAAGTTGTGGCATCAGGAAGCTATGGACAAATTGGACTTTTACGCTGGATGGGATCAAAGCATTGGCAAGGAGTTGAACGAGCACTTGATCAGGTAGGCTTAACAGAATTCGCCAGTCGAAAATTAAGTCAATTATCAGGAGGTCAGCAACAAAGAGTATATATAGCTCGTGCATTGATGAGCAATCCGCAATTACTAATTTTAGATGAACCCACAGTAGGGATTGATGTACAGGCAAAAGAACAATTTTATCAACTTTTAAAACAGCTTCATCAACAAGGATTATCTATTTTACTCGTTAGCCATGATTTAGATGAAGTAATCAGTGATGTGGATCGTGTTCTTTGTCTAAACCAATCGATTTATTTTTATGGTTCGACACAGGAATTCTTACGAGAACAAAAAGAATTATTACCTAATTTATTTGGTGTTTCCACAATAAGGAGTATTCTATGATCTTTACATTTTCATTTATGCAACAAGCATTCATTGCAGGAGTGATTGTAGGCTTTTTATCGCCTTTAGTTGGCTTGTTCCTTGTTGTTCGTCGTCTTTCTCTTATTGCTGAGGCTTTATCCCATGTGAACCTTTCTGGGATTGCGGCAGGTTTATTGGTGCAAAAAAATTTCCCGGCGTTCGCCTTTCTACAACCACTATATTTTGGCATGTTCTTTTCGCTTGTTGGTTCATTATTTGTAGAAAGAATTCGTCGCTTATATCGCACTTATCAAGAATTAGCGATCCCGATCATGCTTTCTTTTGGCATGGCAGTTGGTGTCATCTTTATTAGTGCAAGTGGTGGATTTAATGCAGATGTAGCAGGATATTTATTTGGCAATATCTTAAATATTACGGTGCAAGAAGTGAAGATGATTTCAATTGTGGGTTTGATTGTACTGTTGGTCATCGTATTGCTGTACAAAGAGCTATTTGCGCTCAGTTTTGATGAGGAATATGCTCGTCTGATGGGGATTCGGCATCATCTGATTAATGGTATTTTTATTTTATTGGTCGCACTTGTGATCTCAATCAGCATTCGCGTTGTTGGTAGTTTACTGGTATCTGCTCTGATGACAATTCCAGTTGCTAGCAGCTTGCAGATTGCAAAGAGTTTTCGACAGGCATTGCTATATGCAATCATCTTCGCCGAGTTAGCTGTGATGATTGGTTTAATTGGTTCATATTATTTAAATTGGGCTTCTGGCGGAACGATTGTACTTGTCTCTGTGTGTATCTTTTTTATGACAGTTGCGGTTCGACGCTGGATTTTTAGAGGATAACTGAGAGTTCTCGATTCGCATTTTTGCCCACTTTCGGTTACAATATGGACTAAATCGAGCCGGTTTTGGGGGCGTTAATATGGATCTGAATCAGGCACTCACGATTTTAAAAGAGAACGGCTATAAATATACAGGTAAACGAGAGTTGCTCGTAAATATTTTCCAAGAACAAGGACGCTATTTAACTGCGAAAGAAGTTCTTGATTATATGCAAAGTGATTTTCCGGGCCTCAGTTTTGATACGGTCTATCGTAATTTATCTCTGTTTGAAGATTTAGGAATCATTGAGGCAACAGAATGGAATGGGGAGCGCCGTTATCGATTTCAATGTGATGGGGAGACACATCATCATCATCTGATTTGTACGCGATGCGGTCGAACACAAACATTGCAAGTTTGTCCCATGCAAGCGATCCTAGGGCAGCCGGATAACTTTGAAATAACCGGTCATAAGTTTGAGATATATGGAATCTGTTCAGGATGTTCAAATGTAGAAAAGCATTCATCAGGAGAGCTAATCAATCAGCATGGATAAGAGGCAGCCGTATTCTGATGAATACTATATGGATGAGGCGATTCAAGAAGCGAAAAAGGCAGAGATCATAGACGAAGTGCCGATTGGTGCAGTTGTGGTCTATCAGGGACAAATCATCGGAAGAGGTCATAACCTTCGTGAAACCTCCCATGATCCTACTTCACATGCCGAGATTTGTGCAATTCGAGCAGCAGCAGAGTTCATGGGTGACTGGCGTTTAGAGGAATGCGATATTTATGTCACCTTAGAACCGTGCCCGATGTGCGCTGGGGCGATCATCCAAGCACGTATGCGAACTTGTATCTATGGTACGGTTGACCCAAAAGCGGGCTGTGTAGACACACTGTTTCATCTGTTAACAGAGGAGCGATTTAACCATCAAACCGAAGTGGTTCGTGGAATTCGCCAGCAGGAGTGTGCAGAACTACTCAAGCTTTTCTTTCGGAAATTGCGTAAAAGGAAAAAAGGTTAATGTATGAAAATAAGCGAATGGTACTAGTCTATTTTCTAGAAAAGATCATAAACCGGTTATAGAAATTGATCAATATGAGAATGGTTTGTAATAGGTCATCATGTGGTAAATAAAATGCGAAAGTGGTTTTATCTGCCATTGGATATAGTGGTAGGTTCGTGAGGAGCAAATTAAAGTGATGAATGGCAATAATACGAACGACAGCTTTACCCCCATTGAGTGTGGAGCTGAGTGTTGCACCAATAATGCGTGCAGCATCTGTCTCGTTTGCTGCACGCATGGATGCCGTCACTGCGACTACGACTGATCTAACGTCGGATTGATTGTTGTCATTCATATTGGTAAATGAGAGTGACCGTGGGATACCCCGCGGTCACGTGTATAAAATAGACATAATATTCACCCTTTTTTGGAGAGGATTTTCTTTTTTTATAATAATCATCAAGAATATGAGAGTGTTTTATAAAAGCTGCCTAAAGGGTGGCTTTTACTATGGGTGCATGTATTTTGCTTTGAACTACTACGACCTACAGAGGTGGTAGATTCCTGCGAACACCAGACCAACGTCCAGTTATCTTAGCAGGCTCTACCCGCCGTCCCAGCGGTGAAAACAAAGTATGCTCTGCTATGCTCCCTACTTTCGCTTGGTTTTCGCAACTTCGGTGAGCTGGGTGGTTGAAGATTTTACGTTACTGACCCTTTCCAGCAACAACCCCATATCTTCAGTTTTCAAAAAGCTACAACTATTCTAACAAAAAAAGTGGTTCTAAGGATCCCCGCAAAAGGGATACTGAACCACGTCCCATTCACCTCACCGCTTGTAGAAGTGGGAGTACTCTTGGACGGATTTGGATAGATTTAAATTTTATAAATGTTATTGATATTTATAAACGTTATTGATAACGGAATAAATTTATATGTTGACAAATAAAAAGTGACACGATACTATCTAAATGATAATGATAATCAATTACAGCGTAAGCGGCAATAAGAATAGATCGGGGGTCACTATGCAGAGTTTGAAAACAGAGCATTTGCAGATCGCTTATGGTTCTCAATTAGTTATAAAAGATTTATCAATCAGTTTACCTCAAGGGAAGATCACAGCCATTATCGGCTCGAATGGATGTGGCAAATCGACTTTTCTTAAAGCGATTTCAAGGATTATTCCAATTCAAGCTGGTTCTGTGCTACTGGATGGAAAAGAGATTCGCTTGCAATCGACAAAGATACTTGCTCAAAAAATGGCGATTTTACCACAAATTCCCGAAGCTGTTGAAGGATTAACTGTTGGGGAGCTCGTTGCCTGTGGGCGGTTTCCCTATCAAAAGGGATTTGGACGTATGTCAAAGTACGATCTGGATTATGTGAACTGGGCTTTGGAATCAACAGGAATTGCACATTTGAAACATCGTGATGTAGAGGCTTTATCAGGTGGACAACGACAACGCGTCTGGATTGCCATGGCACTTGCACAGGAAACGTCGATTATTTTACTTGATGAACCGACCACATATCTTGATCTATGCCATCAGTTAGAAATAATGCAACTCCTGGAGCAACTGAATCGAACTGAAAAGAAGACCATTATTATGGTACTACATGATTTAAACCATGCTGCCCGTTTTGCCGATTATATGATTGCTTTAAAGGAAGGCATCGTTGTGAAAGCGGGGCAGCCAAGTGAAGTGATGACCACAGCAGTATTAGCGGAGGTTTTTTCAATTGATGCGCAGATCGGGAAAGACCCCAGAACGCAAAAGCCGGTCTGTCTCACCTATGATCTTCTTCCTGAACAGGTGGAACAGAAACAAATCAGTTTATAGATAAAGGAGTAAAAGAAAAGATGTTCAGAAAAAAGCATATCTGGATCAGTCTTCTTACATTAAGTTTTATCTGCATTTTAACCGCCTGTGGAGGACAATCCCTTTCAGATTCAAAAAGTGGGGAAATGAAAGATTTCCAAACGGAAAAAGGTGTCGTGAAAGTTCCTGTTCATCCTAAACGAATTATTGTCGCCACTGAAACGTATGCAGGAGATGTACTTGCTTTAGGATTCACCCCGGTTGGTGTGATGCAAAATGCAAAAGATAGTAAAATTCTAGTTCCTAAATTAAAAAATGTTACCACTATTTCGCCAGATAATATTGAAAAAATTGTTGAATTAAAACCTGACCTGATTATTACGGGTACACATAATAAAAATATTGATAAGCTCTCTAAAATAGCCCCTACTGTGGCATTCACTTATGGAAAGCTAAAATACTTAGATCAGCATTTAGCAATTGCAAAATTATTAGGAAAAGAGAAAGAAGCGCAAACTTGGGTTGAGCAATGGAAAAAGAAAACGGCAAAAGCGAGTAAAGAGATTAAAGCAAAAATCGGGCAAGATGCCACAGTGATGGTGATGGAGGCCTATGAAAAAGAACTGTATGTCTACGGTGATAACTGGGGACGTGCAACAGAAGTGATTTACCAAGCACTTCAATTGAAAATGCCAGAAGCTGTTGTGAAAGATGCGATGGGACCTGGATTTTACGCCCTCTCTGCTGAAGCGATTCCAAAGTACGCTGGTGATTATATCTTCCTAAGTAAAACAGGAACAAAAACGGATACCTCTTTTAGTGAATCTAACTTGTGGAAAAATATCCCTGCCGTAAAGAACAATCGTGTTTATGAAACTGACGCCAAGTCCTTCTATTTTAACGACCCTCTCACATTGGAGACTGAACTCGAGTTTATCAAAGATAAGTTACTAAACTCGAAGTAAGCTAGTAAAGGAACTTTGATATATGGTAAGCATGGAAACCAACAAACGCGCAAGAGGTTTAGTTGTTCTATTGATTAGCTCTGTACTATTGTTGCTGAGCTTTGTTTTCTCCATTTCTGTTGGAGCAGCCAACATTGATTTTACGACCGTTTGGAAAACGATTTTTCAGTTTGGATCTCCTTCCGATGAGGTTCGTTCCATTATTATGGAAGTCCGCTTACCTCGGCAAATTGCCGCGATTTTGGTAGGAGCCGCTTTAGCGGTTGGAGGCGCTATTATGCAAGGAATCACTCGAAATCCATTAGCTGAACCGGGGCTGCTCGGCTTAAATGCCGGCGCCGGTTTTGCCCTTGCGCTGATCTTTACATTTATACCTGCTGTTGGTTATCTGGGTAAGATGGGGGCTGCCTTTGTTGGAGCTGCGTTTGGCGCTATCCTGGTCTATCGTTTGGGATCTGTTCGAGTAAATGCTAGTCCTGTTCGGCTTATATTAACAGGTGCGATTGTACATTTCTTTTTGCTTGCATTAGCTGAAGGAACCGCGATTCTATTTCGAATCTCTCAAGATATCTCATTTTGGTATATTGGACGGATCACAGGGGTTAACTGGGTTCAAATTGAGTATATTGCGCCGGTGGTACTACTCGGAATCTTCATCGCGCTAATCTATTCACGGCATCTAACCATTTTAAGTCTAAATGAAGAAGTTGCCAAAGGATTAGGTCAAGACACGACGGTTACGAAGATAATTCTGATGGGTGTAGTTCTGATGTTAGCGGGAGTTTCGGTAGCTGTTGCTGGAATGATTACTTTTGTAGGGTTAGTGATCCCACATATGGTTCGTTACCTCGTTGGCGTCGACTATCGTTGGGTGATTCCTTGTTCAGCATTTTTAGGTAGCCTTTTTATGATTATTGCTGATACGATTGGGCGAATCATTAGCGCTCCGTATGAAACACCAGTCGGTGCGATCATTTCCCTCATTGGTGTTCCCTACTTTATATTTTTGGCGAGAAGGGGGAGTAAAACCACATGAGCGAAAGATGGCAAGGTAAGCGATGGTGGTTGCTGGGGTGTGGAATGTTCTTGCTCATTCTGATTTTCTTTATCAGTGTAGGAACCGGCAATGCTTCCATCTCGCCTATTCAAGTGATTCGTACTTTATTCGGCAACGGTTCAGCAGCAGATCAATTTATATTATATGACTTACGTTTGCCTCGAATTTTGGTTGTGATTTTGGCAGGTGCTTCATTGGCAATATCTGGCGGAATACTGCAAAGCATTACACGTAATCCTTTGGCTGACCCTGGAATTTTAGGAATTAATTCTGGCGCGGCTCTTATGGTCGTTCTGATCCTTGTTGTTTCGAATACTCAGCCGCTGGCATTTGCCTATTATCTACCAATTGTTGCTCTGATCGGAGGTTTGGGTAGCGCTTTTCTCATCTATTTGTTAGCTGTGAAAGCTGGCGAAGGTGTATCACCACTAAAGATGGTCTTAATTGGCATCGGAATAGCATCAGCCGGATCAGGTGGTTCTTACATCTTTGCCTCTACCTTACACCGTAATCAATACGACTTCTTTGCCAAGTGGATGGCGGGAAATATCTGGGGAGATGACTGGCCTTTTGTATGGGCACTTCTTCCATGGGTTCTTATTTTAATACCCGCTACATTGTGGCGAGCGAATAAGATGAACATCTTACAATTGCATGAGCAGGTATCGATTGGCTTAGGACTTGCAGTAGAGCGAGAACGAAGAATTCTCACTTTATTTGCCGCCGCCTTGGCATCGGCTGCAATTTCTGTTACAGGTGTCATTAGTTTTTTAGGACTGATCGCGCCTCATATTGCTCGGAGACTTGCTGGGCCCAGACATCAATCCTTTCTGCCACTCACGGCAATATTGGGCAGCAGCATTTTGCTACTTGCCGATACCATTGGGCGGGTTGCCGTTGAACCAGATGGAATTCCTACAGGAATTGTGCTTGCTTTAATCGGAGCCCCATACTTTATGTATTTATTGCGAAAAAATTAAGTGGGAGGCAAAAAGATGACGCAAACGATTTATGACGTGACGATTATCGGTGGTGGGCCAATTGGCATGTTCAGCACATTTTACAGTGGGATGAGAGATTTGAAGACAAAGTTAATTGAAAGTCGAAATGAGCTAGGTGGACAAATCAGCATGTTTTATCCACAGAAAATCCTTCGTGATATTGGAGGAATTCCTGAAATCGCTGGTCAAGACCTTGTCAAACAATTAACCCAACAAACGCAGACATTTCAACCGACCATTGTGTTCAATCAATTTGTATCAAAGCTGGAAAGTTTGTCGGAGCGTATTTATCGCTTAACAAGTACAACAGGTGAAACCCATTTGACCCGAACCATTGTGTTAACAGTAGGAGCAGGTCGTTTTAAACCCGTACCGCTCGAAGTCAAAGGTGCAGAGCGTTTCACTGCACAAACACATTATTTTATTCAAGATCTATCAAAATTTCGTGATCAGCATGTTGTCATTTCTGGTGGGGGTAATGGTGCTGTCGATTGGGCAAATGAACTAAAGCAGGTGGCAAAATCAGTTACCGTTATCCACCGCCGGGAAGACTTTACAGGTCATGAATCATCTGTAAATGAAATGAAAGAAACATGTGATGTCTTTTCAGACTATCGGTTGCTACGTTTAGATGGAGAAGATCATTATCTGCAAAAAGTGATCATTCAATCAAATAAAACGGGTGAGAAAAAGGCACTTCCCGCTGACGAATTGATCGTGAATCATGGAATCCATGGTAGTTATGGCGGAATCGCTCATTGGGGACTACAGATGGAAAATAATCGCTTTGTCGTCAATGAAAATATGGAAACCAATTTACCAGGCATCTTTGCCGCTGGTGATGCGGCAATCTATCCATCAAAGCTAAAATTAATCATCGGCGGCTTTACAGAAGGCCCCAAAGCGATCAATAGCGTAAAAAGATATCTTGACCCCAAAGCCCTTGAGATGGCGATGTACTCGACTCATCATGAGAAGCTATTGGAATTAAAGAAATAACAAGCTCATACGCTGCTTTCGTTGTAACCATTCATAGTACGTTCTCAGGTCTAACTTTCCTTGTTTCACGTTGTTTATGATAAATTGTTTGTTTATCAATGATCCAAATGGACAAACAGCTTGCTAAAGTTGCTGGCACTAGCATCGATAAACTGTGTGACATCTCAATCATAAGTAAATCATGCCAATTGGTGCATGTGCCGCTCCAGCTCCAAAAATCCCATCTGATCCTCCTGGCCAATAGATAAACTAGTTGCACCAGACAGTAATTGATATTTTCATTCACTGTTATCATAAAGAGTTAAAGTAACAACTTTGACTTATGTAAAAAATTCCTGTATAATCTGTTGTCGAGCATGGAGAGGTGTCCGAGTGGCTTAAGGTGACGGTCTCGAAAACCGTTGTGCGGCGCATACCGCACCGTGGGTTCAAATCCCACCCTCTCCGCCAATATCAAGGTTTTCGGCGATTCTAAGGGGTTAGAAAATCGCCGCGAAAAGGCAAATTGCAAACGAAATTGCAAACCTTTAGTTCGTTAAAGTGATTGTATCGTTTAATGCCTTGGTCATTTCAATCACCTCTTTCTCCTCAGCCGTTAACACGGAGAGCGCCCCGCCATATTCTTTAATTTTTTAATCATTCCTGTTGGAGTTGGCGGTGAAAATGTCTGTGAAAGGTGTTTGTAATCAGTTAACGATTAGCGAAAGAAAATATTATAGGCTAAAAAAAACTGGAATCTTGGTTCCTCCATTGAGAGAACGGGTAGATGGAGGAAAAGCAACAAAATTGACTTTAGAGGCGATCTATAAATAATTTTAATCGTTAATATTATTGAAAAGTGTTTAATAAATTGGTATCGATTTGAATGTTTGATAATTGGTCTGTGTATTGATGAATGAATTACATCGCTTACATTTTAGTGTGTAAGGAGGTAGTAAACATGGGCGGTTATCCAGGTTTTTAGTCATTGCTATCATGAACCTAAAAAAATTTGCGCCATCTGATGATAGCGAATTTCTTCATCCACATCGATTTTTTGGTTATTTGCTCAAAATTTTATCTTTCAACATACGAAAGCACTTCTGAAAACCATTTTCAGAAGTGCTTTTTCTTCAGTTTAAACCTTCTGTCGTTAGCAGAGGGTTCTTTTCAATTAGCTAATGCTAAAAACTATTTTGGGGTTGTATGGATTGTTTGCAATCATTGTTAGATTTTGTTATTTCCTTTCATTAATTCAGCTTGTTCTTGCTTAGACACTTCATTAATGGGACATAGACGACTTGAGCAATTGGAACGAATCGTTCTAGCGATTGATTGTGTGTGTAAGGAATTACCAGCCGACAGGAAAGATTTGATCAGACAAATATTGGACAAAGCCTCAAACACTTACATGGGAAGGATAGCGCAAAAGATTAAAATTTGTGAGAGGCAAGCAAGGCCATGGAGAACAGGATTGTGAAATAGCTGATATTATAGATTGGCGATAATGAAAAACGAATGGTTTGCTAATAGGGGTCACAGTACATGCCCATCAAGCTAATCAGTTTGAAAGGAATATGAATCGTAGTGCATAGAAATCCATGCTATACATCTCGAATAAAAAGTATAACAAACAAGCCGAAAGGCTCGTTATTTTTTTGTGAATTAAGCGATTTTCGAGCGAGATAGGGTATAAACATAGGCAACGCCCAAAATCTTTTAAAGACCAGAAGTTATATAAAACTCGATTTACCTGTGATTCACACTGTAGCTTGACGGGCATGTATGGTGACTCCTTAGTTAATGGATGTGGAACGGACGACGCCCTCCCCGTTTGAGTTGGCTCAAGTGGAGGACGTCGTTTATGTCTGTTCAGGCAGCTTGGGTGATTCGTTGCTCGTATTTGTCCCACAGGATCGTGCCAGCGTCAGGCCACTCCTCCGGGGTGACTACGAGGACCTCGTAGCGGTGACCATCGTATTTGACAGTGCGATCCACCTTGCCAATGGCGCAGTTGGCCTTCCACGACTGTGGATTTCGCTCCCTGTCGATCCAGCGGGTCGAGGTGAAGCCATGATTGGCGAGGATCTTCATGCTGGAGAATGTAGCGGCTTGGAAGTAGCCGCATCCGCGGCTCTGTGCACTCGAACGGTACCGTTCGCCGACGATGAACATGATCTCGACCTCGTTCGCTTTACATCCGGGATGAACGGTGTACAGGTCAAGTCCGATGACGGTGCAGTCGAGCCGTTCGATGATGTAGGGAATGAACTCCTCCTCCCTGTGCTTGCGGAGGAGCTCGCGGACGATCTGCTCGAAGTCAGCCTCCGTGGTCGGATGCTGGGGGACGTTCTCCCAGGAAACGAGCAGGAATTCGAAGCTCTTGTCCCCACCGAGCAACTGGAACAGCGAGAGTGCGTCCTGTTCTGTCATCAGGCGACGACGAAGGTCGCCGAAATCGGTCAGAACATTCAGCGGAAGCTGCTGGGCCAGCCCGGAAACCGTCTGCTCAGACACTGGTTTCTCCATCCTTGTTTGGAGTTGTTGCATCAAGCCGAAGTGCTTGATTCCCAATGGGCTTTCCACTGGGTAATTGGCGTTTACGTAAATCATTTAAGCAGAAGATGGGGGAAGAGTCAAATAATTTCATGAATTTGACTTGTGTTGATGGAATCCTAATTTTTGGTTGAATGACAGCATTGATTGATGAATTCAGCAAGACAATGGCTATATGACTTTTGGCATAGTACTTGAATATGAGGGGTCACTGTACTAGATGGTATGCTGTTAAAACGCCGAACGGCGACCGCGGGAATGTGCCCCGTGATCGCCGTTGGTTTGCGCATGGAACCCCAGCGCCACTTCGCCTTCTCCGCTATTTGTCCCATTGGGACAAAAATCATTGAATTTAACATGACATATCTCACATAGAGTCAATCCATTGTGCAAGATGTTTGCTAACAATGGATAGGAGCTTTGAGAGAATAGATGATGGATCTGGCGTTGTCGCTTTGTGGACAAACATAGTTGGCAACAATCGTTATCTCTTTTTTTGATTGCTCTTTTTTGTCCATCGGAAAACCCACGCATTCTTACACCTCTATTTTTGTTTATTGTAAGAGAAGAAGCAGAGTGCCGATAAATTGTATTGTACTAAATAGATCATCCACGAAGGTTTATTTTCATGGAGATTTTGTCGTTCCACTGGTCAGGTCCAGTTCAGGGTGAAATCACCCTCAACTCCCGCGATCCTGAGTGATGTCTCCTCCGACGGTAGAGCCGACGATCTGCTGGGAAGCGTCACCGACGGTGCTGCCAGTTGCCTGACCTCGCAGTCCACTAATCAAGTTCATGAGCTTACGAAACATGGAACCTCCTGGAGCTCATATCGAACGAGTTGATGTGTCTATACGCTATGTTTATCCTATTATAGAATAAATTTATATAAGAAACGATCACATACCAAGAAAGTTTAGTTAAAAAGTGATCTGTCGCATCAATGACAGATGTGATGCCTTTCTTGCTCGTTCCAATACTAATTGTTCATAACAACAGTTACCTAGGCATGCGGAAAATCGTACAAGTGGATTCGATTTTCGGAAAGATATGATAAAATAATGTGGGTTTCGCCAATCGTCCACCAACTAGTAGGAGGAAATCAAAGCACGAGTTTGATGCGACCTAGTGCATCAAATGGCTAGGAAGACAGAATCGTTTCATCAAGGTACTCGAGAGAGGATATATGTACCGAGTCATCGAATGGATATTGCGTATCAAGGGCTATCCGAGGAATGTAGCGGTCTCCGTTTTGGCCACTTCTCTTGTGGTGGTCAATCAGGCGCTCCTTAGTATGCCCCTCCCGCTGGTGTTGGAGCTCCAAGGAATCAAGGAGCACACCGGAGTGGTGATGGCAGTATTCGCTGTTGCCGCTGTGATCGGAAGCTTTCTGGCTGGAACGCAGTCTATTCTCTTTGGCGCGCGTTCCACGGGACTACTCGGGCTCGTGCTGATGGGCGTCGGCTCGATCGGCTATGCCTTCGACAGCCTAACGGTCCTGATCATTGCCCGAGTCATTCAGGGCTATGCGTTTGGATTATCGCTAGCCGCGATCGGAATGTTGCAGTGGGTCGGAGTCAGTAAGCCAGAGCAGGGTAGAGCAACGGCTGCTGTGTCGGCAGCGAATGCCTTTAGTTGGTTTGCTGGTCCGATTAGCTTTTGGCTCATCTCGGAACTTACCAATGTCGTCGCTGACAATCGCCTGGTCTACTCTGTCTGGGTTGCTGTTGGCTTGATGACCATGCTCCTGGCTATCCGGATTCTACTCAGTCTGGAGAGTCGACCAAAGCAATCGAAGGTACATGCTCGGACAGTGAGAGAATGGGTAGCCAAAAATATCCATGGTCCTAGCTACGCGACTAGTCTGCTGAACGTCGGGATGGTGGTATTCTACTGGCAATATATGTCCTATATGCCGATGTATTCGTCATATGGGAAGGATATCATCTTTCTAACGGTCGCTCTGTCAGTGATCGCTGCTCTGGTAACGGGAAGATTTGCGGACAGCCGTCATCTGATTCTGCTGTCACGGGTTACAATGGTTTTGTCGGTGTTCTTCGTTATCCATGGGGAATTCTGGTCGCTGGTGGTTGCAGCGATTCTGATGTCCTTTGGTTATCGAGCGAATTGGAACGGCACTGTACAAAAGATGCAGTCCCAGCTACCAGAGCATCTCAAGGCAAACGCAACTTCGGCATGGCAGACCTCTCTGAATATTGGGAATGCCATCGGGTTCTGGATTGGAGGAAGTGTGGGTAGCGCGACGAATTACACCTCACAGATGTGGTGGTTCGCTCTACCGTTCGTGGTGTGCTCTGCCCTAGTAGCTCTTCCGTGGAAGAACTGTAGCATCCGACGCAGACCGCGTTGAAATTCGTAGACACTCTTCCCTTTCTACCTAGGGAAGGGTGTTTGCATTTTATATCGATCCGATTGGAGGCACAGAGTGTATAATGATACAGTCCTACGATTCAAGGAGAAAAAGTAACCGCAGATCCAGTTGGGCTGGACTAATCCAATGGCAGGCGATTTACATTAAATAGCCCGATCGCACGGTCGGGTTATTTCGTATAGAGAAGTGGAAAATAGACTAAAATCAGGAGTGTTGATTTGCATTATTTTCCCAATGAAACAGGGAGGAAATCGTTCGAAGTGGAGGAAAAAGCAGCCCTTTTTCATTGGGCGAAGAAAGCTCCTTACCCCGCTTTGTTCTGAGTAGCGGTTGTGCTAGCATCGATACGAGCGAGGACTGTCTGCACACAGGAGTGCACAAGTTTCGCTAAGGGGGCAAAGCTCCAAGTCTCACTATGACGCGTAGCCGAGTTCCACAGCTCCTGAGCGAGGTGCATTCGCCATAAAGCGAATGCACGCTGCGTCTTGAACACATCTTCGTAGCCCAAAATGGAGTCGGAGCGCGGACGGTGACGTTGGCATGGTCACACAAGAGCCATTTCTTTGGAATCAATCAATCCGTGATAATTTGATCTATGCAAGAGTGGATAAGATTTCTGAGCAGGAGTTGAAAGAAGCATTGAAGTCAGCTCGTCTTAGCGATTTTGTTTCGAATCTTCCTAATGGTTTGGATACGATTATTGGAGATCGAGGGATTCGTTTATCTGGTGGTGAAAAACAGCGCTTAGCCATCGCTCGTATGCTCTTAAAACAACCTAAAATTCTTTTGTTAGATGAACCCACATCTGCGCTTGATGCACTAACCGAAGGTGAGTTGCAAAAAAATTTGGAACGTCTATATCATGATAAAACAGTTATTGTTGTTGCCCATAGCTTGGCGACTGTTAAAAACGCGAATCGAATTTTGGTACTCCATCAGGGTAATATTGTTGAACAAGGAACTCACAGTGAACTGATGACTAAAAAGGGCATGTATAATCAAATGTATCAAGAAGAAATGAGATTGGAATAGCCGAGCACATCAAATATGATACTGTTCAACAATCCAACTGATATACTAGAAAAATGTCGTTCCATTCATTTTGGAAGTCATATCTTAAAATTGCACATGCATAACGCCACTCAATAGTTTCATACAAACTAGTTATTGTTTTGGGAAGTAGGTCAATACCCAAGTAAGAAACCTCCAAATTGTATATTATTACGTGTACTACGCCTATTATACATAAATTTGGAGATTCGGGTCTGTTAATATACTTGAAATTGAAATGGCAATAAGAGATTTTTCGTTTATATAATGGAAGAGTGTTTTATTGCCATTATTCGGTTATCACCTCATGTATTTATACATAAGTGTGATCAGCTATTTTAGTTCAAGAATTCGAAATAGGGTAAACAAGCAAAAATGCGCTATGTTTTTATATCAAATTTAAATATTGATTCCATTCGTTATGCAGATATTATACTTGACGATCGTTCGGTAATTATATAGTATAGTTAGCGAACGATCGTCTAAATATGTTAGATAGGAGGAAGGAAATCTGTCTACAATGAAAAACCGAATTCTGGAAGTTGCTCAAATTTTATTTAGCCGCTGTGGATATGCAGGGACATCGATTAATGATATTGCTCAACAAGTAGGAACAAGTAAAGCTGGGATTTATTATCATTTTCGTTCAAAAGAAGCCATTCTAGATGAGGTACTATCACAACCAATGAAAGATTTATCACAATTAATCGAACAAGCGAAAAAAAATCATTTTAAAGAGGAACAATTACTTCGTGCTTATATCAATGGAATTGTGAAATCAGGAAAAGTCATGTATGAATTGTGGAACGATCTATCGATTCAGGATCAATTACAACATCATCAGATTAATGAACAATGTGAAGAATTGGTTTATCTATTAGCAGGTTCACAACCTTCCGAATCAGATTTGGTTCGTGCTCGTGCTGCTATGGCTGTAGCACAAACAGCTATCCAATTTATTGCTAATGGTGATGGTTCAATAGATAAAAAAATCCAAACTGAATTGCTGAACGCAGCTCTTCGTGTCCTGAATTAGTAGACTATTGGGGTTAAATAGGAAAGGGAGAATATAGAAAAATGAAAAAGGATATACCCACATTAATGAAAGCTATTCGGTTTTATGATCACGGTGGACCTGAAGTACTTCGATATGAGGATGTTCCTGTTCCGGAAGTTGGAGAGGGGGAGGTGTTAGTTCGGATTCATGCCGTAGGATTAAATCCCGCAGATTGGCGTGGCAGAGCAGGATTTCTTGATCTACCACCAGAGGTTCGACCCAAGCTACCTCTTCCTTCAATTCCTGGTTTTGATATATCTGGAGAAGTTGTGGCTTTAGCCACTGGGGTCAATCAATTTGAGATAGGTGACTTAGTGTTTGGGATGGTTCGATTTCCTCCTTTTACATCAAAAAGGGGTGGAAAAGCGTATGCCCAATACGTTACAGCTCCTGTAGAAGATCTATCTTTAAAGCCCAAGACGATTAGCCATCTGGAAGCAGCAGCAACTCCTATGTCGGCGTTAACTGCTAAGCAATTATTGGATAATATCGATCTACATGAAGATCAGACTGTATTAATTAATGGGGCTGCTGGTGGTGTCGGACACTTTGCTGTACAACTTGCAAAATTACAAGGAGCCAAGGTCATCGGTGTTGCATCTAGTCGTCATGAGAGTTTTTTACGAAAACTTGGAGTAGACGAATATATTGATTATACAAAGTGTGATGCTTCAGATGTTATTCAAGATGTAGATATTTTATTTGATAATGTAGGTGGTCAAAACAGTTACAAAATGCTTCAAGTTCTCAAGCGTGGTGGAATATTAGTACCTGTCAATTATGGGTTTCACACTCCTGATCAACTAAAAGAGTTGGGGATTATATCTAAAGGTAAAAGTGTAGTATCAAACGGTGCTCAATTGACGGAAATTGCACGTCTCATTGATTTAAACTACATTCAAGTAGCAATTGATAGTGTTTTTCCTCTCGCAGAAGCTGCAAGAGCTCATGAAAAAGGGGAAAGTGGACATTTGCAAGGAAAAATTGTTTTATGTGTTATTGAATAAAGATTTAACATTTTTAAAGGTATAGATTTACAAAATAAATAACTTACAAAATCAGTACAAATAATTTATTAAATAATCAAATAAAGTTAGCTACCCATTTTTTTGATCTAATTTTTCTACCATACGTATTACATTCAACTAAACCTAGGTGAACTTTGTAGAAACAAAAACCTTATAAAACCAAGGGTTATGCACTCATATGAACCTAAAAAATACCTTTGACGCTGAATAAACCGTTGTGCGGCGTATACCGCACCGTGGGTTCAAATCCCACCCTCTCCGCCAATGACAAATCATCAGTATCAATGGGCATTAACCACATAACGCACTTATCGCATATAAGCGGTAGAGTGCGTTTTTCATTTACATAGACCGTTAAATTCAAACCTTATTAGGGGAGAGTTTAATGGGTAAAGAGATAGGTAAAAAGTGCAGAAAGCGCGGTCAAAAGAGGAATCAAATTTCCGTTTCGAAAGGGTTTTTAGAGGTTTGAGTTCTTCGGTCTTAGAACCGCTTCAAACGGAAGCAAAGAGAGAATCTGCACCAGAAGCAAATACACTAACGTTAGAAAGGCTATTCAATCGGTATTATACTGCTCGACAAGTAGCAGGAGCAGCAGGTAGAACCTTGCACGACTACATAAAGCATATGGAATGGTTTCGGCGAATCGTACAAATTGACAATTCATATATTTCGTTGTTTTAATGAAGAGGAATTATATCCGCATCAGTTTGCCTAACACAAAGGCAAACTCCAGAGTGAAAATTTTGCTCTGGAGAGACCTGGAAAGGAGCCGAATGAATCGGCATGCACGACTACGTCGTGTGCAGAAGATGACCTTCGTCAATTCGGCACGGGCGCACTTCGAGGACAAACCTCTCCCCAAGCAACTTCAGCTCAGAGGAATGCAAGATCTCTTCGATGTGCTGATGGCTGTAGGTGCGTGCGTCGCGCTGCTGTCTCACCTTTTTGTACTATTGGTGGGAGAGCGGATCGGCATCAGGAAGCTGACCGTGATTGCGTTCTCGGTGACGAGTACGCTTCCGTTCCTCATGGTTCTGGCATTGGAAAATCACGATTCGACGCTGATACTGATCTTGAAAGTGTTCAGCACTATCGCTGGAGCGTTTGGGGTCGCCTGTGTAGGAGCGATGCTCCGCGCAGCTGCCGGTGATGACCCGGTGAAACACCAACAAGCGGTGACGGGTAACACGCTTGCCTGGGCTGTGGGTTCGGTTCTGGGCAATTCGACCTTTCTCTTGGTCGACCCCAACCTCAACCCGGTCTGGCTCTGGGTCTGGGCAGGAATCGACTTTGGTCTCAACGTGATGACCATTGGCTTGATTCTGCGGATTCCAGAAGTCCGACCGAAGGTTGTAAAGAACCAAAAAGCAGACAAGATCACGAAAAAAGAGCGAGCTCTCCTGGTGGGTCGCAGTATGTCGTGCGTCGTGACCTACATGGCCTTCACCATGGTCTCAGCCTATGCCTCGCTGTTCATCGATCAGACTTGGCTGGCTTGGGCGCCGATGGTCACCTTGCTGGTAATGGTTCCCTTGGGATCATGGCTGGCTGTGCGGCTGCAGAAGTGGCTTCGCAAGATGGCAGTTGAGGGGGCATCAAGTCCACTGTGGCATTGGTTGAACGTCGATCCCAAGAATGGACTGATCGAGAAGATGTCGATCATGGTCGGTCTCTTCATTACGTGCTGTGGCTTTGCACTCGCAGCGAGTGCTCCCTATCAGCTGGTGGTGCTCGTGAGTGCCATCGTCTTGTTGGGGCTAGCCGAAGGACTGGTGTCCAATCCGCTGGGTTTCCTGATCAAGCGGAGTACGGAGTTTCAGACAGCACAGGCTGGAGCACATCACTTGTCGGTAGCAATCGGCGTGTTGTTTGTCGCGGGCATCGGCAGGCTCTTTGGTGAGAGTGGCATGTTCTGGCTGTGCGGCGTCCCTTCGCCATCATCAGCCTGATCACCATTCCGTTCATGAAATTCTCACCAATGTCTGACAGGGAAGAGGCAACATCCATCGAGAAGAAGAGGACTTCATCAAACTAATTAAAAATAATAGTACGAAATTCCCTAACAATCCATTGGTCACTCCGCCAGAGTGTGCTAATTATATGGGGGTTTCGTGCGACATTAATTATCATAATATTCAAATAAAAACGACCAAGAACAATTGTGGATTATTACAAACATATAGAGTTGTTAATCAGCTATATAGAATGGGTTTTATCTGGATGTTAAAACGATTGATCGATGGAGGAACTTAAAAGAGGATATATTGAGCAGATTGATGCTTATATTTGCCTGCTATGTGATAAGAAATTGAAGCATAGCGCTTGAACGATTGCGCATAGCAGATAAGTACTGGCATAAAACGCCTAAATTCTTTGATATATAAGGGATTATGTGATGTTTATTAATCTGACGACTCATGAATGTCTTAAAAATGTCAAATTTACATACCATACCGAATGATATGATTTTGTGCGAATACATCAACTTCATACCCAAATATACTATACCTAGTTATTTTTCGTTAATGAACTCATTTCAGAGGATATGAGCTGCAGAAAATTTAGGGAGGAGACAAAACATTTGTCAAAACAGAGTAAAAAAATTGCTAAAGATATATTAAAAAATCCAAATGCCACAGAAGCACAGAAAGAAGTCGCACGACGACACCTAGAAGAGATGGGTGATAGTAACTCCTACAGTGAAAATCTAGCCAAAGGCATATTAAAAAACCCAAATGCCACAGAAGCACAGAAAGAAGTCGCACGACGACATCTGGAAGAGAGAGGACTGGACAGCAGCTCCAATGGTAATAGCGATGGTAAAAGTTGTCTACTTGCTGGTATCATTGTTGGCAGTACGTTATTAGGCGCAACAGGTTTAGCTGCGTATGGAGTCTCTACTCAAATAAAAGTACAGGAACCAATACAACAGCCTATGGTTGATGGAAAAGACATCTCAAAGACATTAGCAACTTCCCATCAAAATCGCACTAGCTTAAAAAATGCTGCTAATTTTGATATTGAACTGATAGTTCCTAATCATCTGCTAGAAACAAATATTTTCACACGGTAATATGTGTAAATCCCGTTCATCCGTTGTTGATAAAGAAACATATCTTTTCGTTATCCAAAAGCATCAGCTAACACTCAAGAAATGATCAACTTTCGGTCTTAGTAGAATTCAATATGAAGATCGTAGTTGAAAGAAGGTAAAATCGAAGGCAATGATCAATGATCAGATCGCTTTATCTACTGTGCCAAGAACGAAGTTCAAAATAAAATGAGAATGGGGCTCTGCTCTCATATCCACAGTATGTTACAAAAAAGCATGGAAAAGATCGTTTTCAGCATTGATATCATACCATTCGTTATGGTATGATATCCACAATTCTAAATAGGGCGAGTTGGAACTGTATAAGAAAGATGAGAAATCATCCAACTCCTTTGCTTGCTCTTGTGTAGAATCGCAGCTTGTTAGGGCAAAATTTTCAAATGAACAAATTGAAGGTCGAGCCAGGGTTGTATGAAAAATGAATGGTGTACTATCCCTCTTATGAAAGTAAAATCCAGAGGAAGAATGGAGTGAATTAAAATGGATTTGTTAAAACCGTATGGGAGAATCTCATTAATAGCTATCGTTTTTATTATGGCATTTATGTTGAATTTAGGAAGTGTATCAGCAACAGAGGAGAGAACTGTACTCGATATAGCTTATGGAAGAGGTGAAGGTTTTTCTTCTACATGGCACCAATATGGGGACGCAAATAAAGTATTGGGTAGTGTACAATGTTCAGAGTCTGATATGCATACTGGTAAATCCAATTTGCGTTTATTTCTGACAGCAGTCAATGAAAATGGAAAAAGTGCAAGTGGAAAAACTGTAGAAATAGCTTGCCATAAAGGATATGATAAAAATAAATTTGTTGCATTCTCCATAGATGGATTGAAACTTAAGGATGGAAAAAGGTACAAATTAAAGTTTCAAGTTACAAGCCCTACTTCAAAAGGAGAAAACGTTCATATTTATTCTATCGTAAAGCCTGTTAAAGGAGATGTACATCAACCTAAACCAAAACCTAGCAAAACTCCGACGCCAAAACCTAGCAAAACTCCAACACCAAAGCCTAGCAAAACTCCAACACCAAAGCCCAGCAAAACTCCAAAAAACAATAAACCAGTAGACACTGGTATGTCCGCTAAATGTAATGCAATCAAAGGTGATAAATATGAATTTCCAGGGGCTAACTGTTTTCAATTAGGGAAAAAGAGTCCTTATGTAGAAGTTTTGGATGAGCTACTGATTAAAAATGGGGCAAAAGGAATCGTGAAAGGTCCCCAATTTACAGAATCTGAAATAAATGCTGTACGAGCGTTTCAGCTTACTCATTCTAGCCTAAGTCGTATGCCAGATGGTTATCCAGGAGAAAAAACATGGGATAAACTAGTAGCAGGAGCTGCGAGTAAAGATAAAAAGTCTAATGGAAATTCGAAAGAAACGAAACAACCAACAGATAAATGTAAAAAAATTGTATATACTGGGAAAGCTCCTAAGTTTCCTGGCGCAGAATGTTTTGTGTTAGGGAAAAATAGTCCTTATGTGCAAATACTAGGGGAAATGTTAACGAAAGCTGGATATGGTAAAGGTGGTAAAGGATTTTACAAAATAGGCCCAACTCCTACCTTTACCGAAGTTGATCGATTATCTTTACAAAGATTCCAAGCTGATCACCGAGAGTTAGCAGGAGATGCTGACGGTTATCCAGGTTCATTAACTTGGAAAATATTAACAGAAGAAGCCGGTCTATCAAAATAATTGAATTTCAAGGATATGGATAAACAGGCTATCGCAAGGTCTAGATAGCCTGTTTCTAGTGAAATAGAGAAAATGAGGATTGTTCTTTTAACTACGTTCGAAATATTAGACTTGAACTACCGCCATCGTAGAGGTGGTAGTCGTTCAAGTATCCGAGATTTAGGAATGTGAATGGGAATCCTCCTCATTTTCATGAGGAGATGAAAGCGTACGTTGCTCAGTACGCCCTATTGTGATCCCCGTTTTAATGGCGAGTTTGGAGGCACCAAAATCGCTGTCACATCCTATACAGATGTGTGGATTGAAATCCTAATACATTTGCTTTGACATAACGATCTTTATCTCTTGACATCAAGCCGTATTATAAGATACGATCGTCCTAATTAATAGAGAGAGACTCTGTTTATTAAAAGAGGATCAGGGCATTCAGGAAGGCATCTTCAAGCCAGTCTATCCTGATCAGATTGAAAGTTATCTTGTTCCTTTTGCAGGGCATGGATAGACCCATGCAAATGATTGCTTGCTCAGGACTACGATGAACAGCGATGTATCGGGCGCATTGTTTCGATCCATGTTGCCTATCTGGATACCATTGAGCGTGTGTTGGGAGTTCCCTTAAATTCCTTATATCGTACTGATGCAGATATGGTCAGGGGATGGGTGGAAACAATAAGATGGTGCATCGAACTGATTCGATTAAAGATTTTTGTTAATGGCCTTTCATAACCAATTAATAAATAGAGAAACGGTTTATTTAAAGGAGGAAAACCTAATGAAAGATGAAATGAAGAGCAAAATGAGTGACGGAACACAAGTGAATGCCTGGCAAAAGAAAGTAGCGATTAAGCGGCCGACGAAGGCTCGAATTCCGCTGATGGATCTATCAGAGCTGTCGAAAAATCAGCGCATAGCGGCGAGTATCGGAGCGTCGAATGTCCTTCGAATGCTTGCGCACCATAGCGATTTGACGGAGGCATGGCTGGAGTTTGGAAAACACCTCACGACCAGTGGAAGGGTGTCTATGAGAACGCGTGAACTTCTGATCTTACGAGTCGCGCTTCACTCTTCATGCGAGTATGAGTGGGCCAATCACGTTATTGGAGCTCTCGGTGCCGGCTGGACCAACGCTGAGATTACCTCCCTTGTACAGGTACAAGTTGCAGATTCATGGTCCAACGCTGATACAGCGGTACTTAACTTAGTCGATGACCTTTGTGCTGACAACTGCGCTTCTGAGACGACATGGAAAGCACTGACTGCTACGTACGATAAGGAAGAAATCATCGAATTGCTAATGCTCATTGGCTTTTACCGGATGAACGCCGGATTCTTGAATTCACTAGGTGTGCAGGCTGAGCCTGGACGTCCCAAGCTCGGTCAATGTATATCCTACGAAGCACCCATGCCTCGGCAAAAGCCTGCCACCAACTCCTCAGATCAAGTACGATCAGCGGCGAAACCAGACGGGACGTGGCATTTGAAATATTACCATCCAGCCACAACTATGGAACTTCGACTCGTGATCGTGGCAAAGGAGGGTGTACTGTCCGGCTCAGTCTTCGATATGAAAACGGATGCCAATGTGCCAATCTCAGAGGGGAAGGTACACGAGCACCAGGTATCGTTCACAACTTCTATGACGGAACCGTATCCAATAACCATGACATGGGAAGGGATGATCAACAACGATTTTCTTGAAGGCACAGCCACGATCACCGGTGGTGGTTCTTTCCCATTTGATGGCAAGCGGGTTAGATAGGAGTCAGTACAGTAAAAATTGTCACTACACTAAGGATTAAAAGTAATAAAGACCCAAAGATGAATCATGCTAAGGATTGATTTTTTGGATCTTGTTATCTCATTTTATATGGTCTAGTGGCAGATGCAGTAAGAATCCAGACCGCTAGAGGCTAATCGAACCCTTCTTCTCGAAGAGTACATGCGATTTGTCAACGCATACTACTCTAAAAATGTTTTTAATAAATAAGGAGAGGATCTATATGTTTATTCATATTTTAAACTTAAAGAAGAGCTATCAATCAGGTGTGGTTACTACCGAAGTTTTGAAAGGAATTGAGATGAAGCTGGAAAAAGGGGGAATTGGCGTTATTCTTGGTCCTTCCGGTTCAGGAAAATCGACACTAATGAATATCATCGGTGGAATTGATCGTGGTGATAGTGGTAGTGTTGTCGTAGATGGAATTGAAGTAAATCAATTAGATGACAATAAACTGACTACATATCGACGTGAACAAATCGGCTTTGTCTTCCAATTTTATAACCTCGTTCCCAGTCTTACTGTTAGCGAAAATATTGAGGTGGTTTCTCATATCAGTCATTCTCCTCTTAATATGGATGAGGTTTTAGAGGCTGTTGGAATCAAGGACAAAAAACATCGCTTCCC
This sequence comes from Seinonella peptonophila, assembly GCF_900129355.1. GTDB lineage: Bacteria > Bacillota > Bacilli > Thermoactinomycetales > Thermoactinomycetaceae > Seinonella > Seinonella peptonophila. The sequence goes on from NZ_FQVL01000004.1 coordinate 193,594, forward strand.
TAGGGAATTGAGCGGTGGTGAGCAACAACGCGTCTCCATTGCTAGAGCGATTATTAAGAATCCAAAGTTGTTACTTTGTGATGAGCCAACTGGTGCACTTGATTATTCTACCTCGCGAAGTATCTTACAGCTCTTGCAGCAGGTGAACGAAAAATATGGTACCACCATTTTAATGATCACTCATAATACTGCGATTGCAGCAATGGCGGACAGGGTCTTTAAATTGCGGAGCGGGGAAATCGTAGCAGAATCGGTAAATCAGATTCCTGTTCCAGCAGAAAGGATTGAATGGTGATGATCCTGATAAAGAAAGTATTACGGACCATTTGGACAGATAAAGCTCCGTATTTAGGTTCCATGTTTTTAATTGCTTTTAGTTGTATGCTAATGGTAATGATGAACCTAGTATCCAAGAATTTGAACAACACATACTCAGCATATAAGTCAAATCATGTGATGAGTGACGTTGAAGTTTATCTTGATACCGAACTTGACATGGCAGATATGAAGAAACGTTTCAATGTCAAAATAGAACAGAGTGGTGTTACGGACTATTCGTCTAAAGATGGACAAATTTTAAGGATATTTAGCTTTAACACTCAGATCAATACTCCTGCCGTATCCAGTGGTAAGAAATTAGAAAGCGGAGAAATTCTTCTTGATAAGCTATATGCGAAAAAAAATGGCTATGAAATCGGCGACATCGTGCAGATTGCTGGAAAAAAGTACAAATATGCAGGGGATATGACCTTGCCAAACTATATTTATGTCGCCAAGTCCAAAGATGAGGTGATTCGTGATCCCAAAAACTTTGGATTAGCAGTAGTAGATAAGGATGATTTTGAAAGTATTCCCAATGCGACTCCTTTCTATGCCATTAAGTTTAATAACTCCAATAACCTAAAGGCTCAGGAAACCGCAATGAAAGGCTATCTTAGAGAGAAAGGGACTAAAATTATAAAATGGGAAAATACCGAAAAAAATTATAGTGTGTCATATGTTCTTGTGAAAATCAATCTAATGGGCAAATTAAGTATAGTAGCACCTTCCATGATTTTGCTACTCACTTGTGTTTTGACAGGGATTCTGATGTGGCGACTACTCAATCGCGAATCCGTTATCATTGGAACATTATATGCACAGGGCTATAGAAAAAAAGAGCTTATGCGTCACTACTTAGTATTTCCATTGATTGTAGCGGGAATGGGAGCAATGATTGGTACGATTGCAGGAGTTTTCATGATAAACTTCTTGTACAACTTTATGTTAACGACATTCCCCATGCCCAAAGAGCCAATTGTATATGACTTAGGGATATTGATGTTCAGTTTGCTGTTGCCTGTTGTAATACTTTGCGTCAGTACTATTATTGTGGTCAACAGAATGTTTAAAATCCGGCCGTCACAGCTGATGAAGGGCAATAAGAAGAACGACAAAGCAAACTTTATCGAACGGAAACTTCGCTTAGATAAGTTCAAATTTGTGACAAAATTTCAGATTCGTGAGCAGGTTAGAAGTCTTTCGAGAACGATTTTTCTACTGTTTGGAATTATTGTGGCAACTATGTTTTTGCAGTATGGGCTTACCATGAAAAGCTCGGTTGACTATTTACTGAATGAAGGCATAAGCAAGCTGTATCATTTAAAATACGAATATGTCTTTAATGAATACAAGAGAGGTGCACCACCCAAGGGGACTGAGCAATTTAATACGATGTATGCAATTATGGACGACGAGGCGGAAACCAACTTCTATATTACAGGACTACCTAAAAACTCTACCAGAATCTTATTGAACGATTTGAAAGGTAATAAGCTAACTCCCGACAAAGTGATTATCACCACGCCATTGGCAAAAAAGATGGGGCTTACAATCGGCGACACAATTCGTTTTTATAACTTTGAAGATGGTAAGAAATATTCGATTACGATTGAAGAAATTGCGGACACTTACGGCGGTGAGTTTATATTTATGCCCCTTTCCGAGCTAAACGCCATGTTGGACTTGCCTTCAGACACATACATTGGTATCTTTAGCGATGTAGAAATGACCTTTGCCAAAAAGGAAATTAAAACCACAAAGTCAATGGATGCCATCAAAGCAGGTTTTCATTCTTTAATTGACCAAATGGGCATTATGATATACAGTTTGACAATTTCGGCGTTTGTCATAGGACTTGTGATTATATATCTTGTCACAGGGTTGGTTGTTGACGAGCATAAAGGAACAATTTCGCTTTTTAAGGTATTAGGATATAAGAAAAAAGAGATTAATAAGCTGATTCTTAATAGCAATATCTTTACTGTAATTATTGGCTATATTTTGGGTGTACCTTTGCTTGTAGGGTCAGTTGATGTCATGTACCAGGCTCTTGCTGAGAGTTTGCCGATGGTCATTCCTGCGAAACTAAATATTTGGTATATCCTGCTAGGTTTTGTCATTGTAATGCTAACTTTTGAGCTTGCTAAGCTTATGAGCCGCAAAAAGATAAATCGCATTGCAATGAGCGATGCGCTTAAATCAGGAACAGAGTAGTAGCTCTCAGAAATTGAACCCATTTTAGAAAAAGACTGGTTCTGAACTGAATACGTTTATGATCTTTATCTCTTGACATCAGGAGATCTTATAGGATACAATCTTCCAGATTAATAGAGAGAGATTCTGTTTATTAAAGGAGTTCAAAGGATGGCGCGAATTGTAAAAGAACATGAATACAAGAAGAAGCGCAATGAAATTCTCGATGCTGCACAGCGGCTTATCTATACCAAAGGTTACGAACGTATGACTATTGGAGATATCCTCACTGATTTACAGATTTCCAGCGGGGCATTCTATCACTATTTTAAATCAAAGCCTGCTGTGCTAGAAGGGTTCATTGAACGTATAAAAGAAGAAGTGGAAAGTCCGTTTCTCCCCATCCTCCATGATCCTCACTTGTCCGCCCTAGAAAAGCTCCAAGGTTTCTTTAACACGCTTGACAATTTGAGACTTGTACGCAAGACGGATGTGGTTGAGCTGGCGCATATCTGGTACGACGATAGCAATGCTATCGTTCGTCAGAAAGTGGACGAGGCTGTACTTAAGCAGCGAGTGCCCTTGCTGAATGAGATTATTCATCAGGGCATTCAGGAAGGCATCTTCAAGCTAGCCTATTCCGAACATATTAGTGAAGTTATCCTGTTCCTTTTGCAGGGAATGGGAACAACTCACGTCAAGTTATTGCTTTCGCTGACTCAGGAGCACGATGAACAGAGATGCATCGAACGCATTGTTTCGGTCCATGCTGCCTATATGGATGCCATTGAGCGTGTGTTGGGAGCACCCTTAAATTCCTTATATCGTGCTGATACAGAGGCAGTCAGGGTATGGGTAAAAGCAATAAAAGATGGTACACCGAACTGATTCGATAAAAGATTTTGTTAATGGTCTTTCATAGCCAATTAAAATACAGTATGCGTTGTACAGGGGAGATTGAAATTACAAGGCCTCAATGGAGCGATACACCATACAAGGTCATTTCATTTCAGCCCATCGTATTCTCCAGGGTGGATATTTCGATCTATCTAAATTCGAATATATAAAATAATTATGATTCATTTAATGATACCATTCGGTATGGTACTATTAATGATGAAAGTTTTTCTCCATGAAAAGACATGGAGTTCGTTATTGAAGCAACCAAGGAGGAATTTGGAGTTCTCGTAAAGAGGACAAAAGAAAGCGATGGCACAGCTATAAAAGTTAGGAAGCCATGGGCAGTTGGTTTAAGAACTTACGGAAATGGCGATCACGTAACAGTCTGATCGCTCTGATCGCGTTCCTTCTGTACAGTATGGGGAACTCATACCTAGTGTCGTCCTTGGTTCGGCTGCTGAACCGGCAAGGGATGAAACAGGAAGTTCCGTTTTTCTATGGGGTTACGAGTGTGATGGCACTCCCCTCGTTGTTCCTTGTAGGAAAATGGATCGATCGCTGGGGATCTCGACAGTTGACCATGTGGTTTCTTCCGATCTGGATTCTTATGCCAGTCGGATTTGCCATGTGTGATCAATTGTGGCAACTTCTCTGTGCAGGGGTCTGCCATAATATGGTCGCTCTGGGATTAGGACAAGGGCTATTCAAGCAGTTCTTGGATTTTGTTCCTCAGGATCATTCCAAAGAAGCTGTTAGTGTTTCGCTGCGTTGCGAGTTCATTCTCATCGCAGCGGTCACGCCACTTGGAGCTTGGGTAATTTCTTCCCAAACTTTGCTAGAGTGGGCAGGAGTGGCGGTGATCTGTGGATTTGCGTCCTTGTTTGCTTCCACTATGATCTCAGGTGTCGCTGAGCAGAGCGGCGGCGACTCTCAGTCTAGTGAGATCTCTGAGAAACAAAAAAAGAAGTTAAGCAAGCTGAACTGGAAAGAGATATTTCTAGCCAGTTCACTTATGACTATCCCACTCACCAACGGGATTTATGGGATGTACTTGCCTTTGTACATTCCTGGACCGATGCTGTCTGCCTGGTGTATCACGTTCCAATCGATAGTCTCTGCTTTCTCAGGGGGACTTGTGATCAAGATCACCAAAGGATGGTCTGAGTACCAAGTACTCCGTGTAGTCCATATCATACAAATTGCAAGTCTTTTAATCATATGGAGGTTTTCAGATGTAGTGCTGCTAGTACTCAGCTCAGCCATCCTTCTTGGTGTAGCTTCGAATGCTTTTCTGCTGGGGTTCTTACAGCCTCGGTATGATGAAGCACCTTCGGAGGAGAAGGGGAAACAAATGACACGCAATGCTCTCCCGGCAAGGTTGGCAACACTAATCGGCCCTTGGGGATCTGGCCTTGTCGTCAATCGATGGGGCTATCAGCTGGTGTGGTGGGTACCGATTCCGCTTCATCTGATTGCGCTCCTTTACGAGTGGAGTGAACAGAGGAAACGGGGACGATAAGCAGCTTCCCCCAAACCGTTTGCTAGTTGCAAGCGGTTATGATAATAAAATACCGAATATTCATAATATGTGATATATATAGTAAGACATTAACATATGACATATTTATGCTTAGATGAACATCTTAACGAATTGGTTGAAGAATTATATAGTAAAAAATAAAGTCAGACTGTGAGCGTGACATTTTCTCTCAGCAATCTGACGATTTTTAGGGACATTCGTCCAGTTTGAATGTTTTTACCCAAAAAGAATTATTTTTTGGGGATTAATTGGGAGATTGTCATAAAAAGTTGTTGAAGATCCTTTCCATTAATCGGAGGAATTAAATGTTGTGCGCCTATAAAGATCATCAAATAGATTTGTGCCAGTAAATCGGTATCAACTCGATCCTTGTAAACACTTGAACATAAATCTTTCACATAGTTCATTCTGATTGTATCAACACGTTGCTGATACGACCGAATTATTTTGTCATGTGCCGCCCATGCACGAATTTTAATTTCAAGGGAGCCATTTTCCAAGTTTGTAACTAGCTCCGTTAATCGGTCAAGTTTTTCTCGTGCAGTCTCTTCCTTTTGGCTTAAATGAATTAGTTGTTGAGTCGAATTATCCTCCCAAAATTGAAGCAACGCGAGAATATAATCTTGGCGGTTTTTGAAATGGTGATAAAATGAGCCTTTTGTAAGTTTTAATCGGGAACTAAGTTCATCGATTGTTAATTTCTCATGTCCATCTTCTTTCAGCACATTAATGCCTTCATTTAACCATAAAAGTTTTGTTTTACTAATCATTTCTCGCTCCTTTGAAAATATAATGCCATATTCAAAAGTCTGATGAAAGAGTATTTGGTAATCATTTCCCGTAATAAATAAGTCAGGAACCTAACTAATTATCGTTGGTGAAGTTGGTTTCTATTTATGAGTTAAAATGATTATAATATTAAATGGTGTTGTAATAGGTTTTAGCTCTAATCATCAAGCATATGAATAGGGGGATGATCATGGTCTATGTCGCATTGCTTAGGGGAATCAATGTTGGTGGGAAAAATAAAATTGACATGAAGTTACTTAAACAAGTTTTTGAACGAGTAGGTATGAGCTCTGTAGTAACATATATCAATTCAGGCAATATTATTTTCACAGTGGATAGTCAATCCAAAACTGCGATATCCCATATTTTGGAAGAAGCTATCCATACACACTTCGGATTACAAATCAAAGTTTTAGTCCGTAGTTTGGATGATATGAAAACAATCATCCATTCCCTTCCAGATTCGTGGACGAACGATAAACAGATGAGAAGCGATGTGCTGTTTTTATGGGACGAAATTAATGATGAATCAGTGCTGAATCAGTTGGTGATCAAACCTGACTTAGATACGGTGAAATACGTACCTGGAGCCATTCTATGGTCGATTGAAAAAAAATATATTACCAAATCTGGTATGGCTAGACTCATTGGTTCAAAGATATATAAAAAAATTACAGTTAGGAATGTAAATACAACTCGTAAAATATATGAACTAATGCAGGCATCAAAGGCATGAATGATACATACTAGCGTATACACATTACCCAGTAGATTGGGGATATCCAACTATCACAACCTTTACAAATGCAATAATTGGAAATAGACAGATATAGAACTGATATTGAGCCTATAGGAATCAAAATCATTGAATGTTCTAGGTCGTTTAGAGAATAAATATATGATATAATTTATTAATTAATAGAATTTATTCAATTTAGTAATATTTAATATGCTATTTTAGAAGTGAAAAGAGGTAGAACATGACAAGTGAAAATAAAAATATGGAACACGAAATGCCTAAGCCAAATCCAGATCTTAAAACATTAAGTCCTCTAATTGGCACATGGAAAGTATCAGGTGAGACACATGGAGAAATCACTTATGAGTGGATGGAAGGGGGATTTTTTATTATTCAAAAGATTGAACTTGAAAGTCATGGACAAATCATAAAAGGCATCGAGATCATCGGACATGAACAAGACTTTCAATCTGAACCAAGTAAGGAAATCAAATCTCGTTACTTTGATAATTCAGGTAATACCTTTTCCTATGTTTATGAACGAAAAGGGGATCAGCTTACGATTTGGTTTGGGGAGAAAGGGTCACCGGCATATTGCAGCGCCAAGTTTAGTGAGGATGGAAATACCCTCTCAGGTGCTTGGATATATCCAGGTGGAGGCGGATACACATATACTGCTTCAAAAATTGATAAATAAAAATAGGGTGTTGGATAACCTATCTGCTGCATTTTCCTTTTATAAACTAAGACAGGGAAGGGTATGGATTTGTTTTGTGATACAGAAGTATCCAATTTCAGTACAGTGAAAATCATACTTAATGGTGTACAAACGAATAAACTAGAACCGCAGACGGATCTAGTTACCATGAAAGTTTCAATCTATATATAACCGTAATGAAAGCAAAATAAGCGATCACTTAGGCTTATGTTAAGTGTTCGCTTATTTGTGATGTATTTTCTTAAAACAGGAGTTGATGAGTGGTACGAAACCTATGAATTTCATTGGTGTCAGGTATTCCTGTCGCTTTGTTCCCTCTTAGCGAGTCATTCCGTTAGTTTGATTTAGTTGATGTAATCTGCTAGGTACGATCAGGGTTATATCAGTATGAGTTGGTGAGTTTCGTTGAAGTGTATGCAGATTGGTCTTAGGAGGAGCCTGGGTATTTTGATCGAGCTTATCGACAATCGGGGAGAGTTTTTTTTCGCTGGTAAGTTTTTGAACTGCAGCATGTCCACCATAACCCAAAGCAGCTAACATTGAGCCCAAAACAATACTAGCAATCAAGCAATTATCTCCACTCCCACTTTGACCCGATCTTTCTTGTTCCATAGATTTTCTTAAAACCTGGTCTCCTATCTGTAGAGCCCTTGCTTTGTCATGGTCACCACGTTCTGATGCTCTTGCTGCTTCTTCTTTTGCGTCACGAAGAATTTTTTTTTGTGAGTTTCTTATGTTCTCGTAGTTATCTCTATTTTTAGGCATGGTGGGTGTCAACCTTTCATCGTTTATTTCTCAATGAATTGATAGATGAATTTGCTTAATCATGCACCTATTGATTATAAAACATTTCCTATACATTGTCTTTTTGTATTTACGATCACTAAGAATTAATTCGGATATTATATACTTAGGTTTTTATATTTAATTGTTTTATTGATTAATCTTATGAAAAGGGAAAAAATAAATAGTCTGTGTGAATAAGAACGAGTGCAGCAAGTAATACAAAAAATGTGATGGCGGGCATTGTTTTCCCGATCGAATCTTTAACTCTGATATGGGCAAGTACAGCAAAGAATAGATTGATGGTAAGCCAGAGACCCGACCAAGCGACGAGCCAGTCTTGCCAATAACCAATGATGAGCCCAATCGCTCCGATTAATTGAACAACACCGGTAATGGTACGCAGCCATTGAGGAAGTTTGATTTCTTGAAAGATATCAACCCAGTATTTGACTCCTAAGACTTTACTGGTTCCAGAAAAGAGAAAATATGCGATGAGTAAGCTTTGTAGAACAATGGATAGTGCAGACATGTTTTTTCCTCCTATAAGTTGAGTTGATAGTGTGGTATGAAATCTGGTTATAGTTCTGCCAATACTTGATCGAGCTTTTTAGCCATGAGTGTCCAGCCCTGCTTTGCTCCATGATACGCATGACCTTCATTTTCAAATCCAATTTGCTCTAGATGAAGATGTGTCGTTCCGTCCATTTCTTTTAGTGTCCATGTCACTGTTGTGCTTTCTCCAGCGGTTTCCCATGTGTAAAATAATTTATTCGGTTGATCGACAACAAGTACTTCAGAATGAACGATTCCATCCCACACAGGGTTCGGCTCTGTTCGAAATTGAAATTTATGACCAACAATCGGTTTAAAGTCATTTTCCATGACCCATTTTGCAAGTTTCTTTGGGTCTGTTAAAGCTAACCATACACGCTCGATAGGTCTGTTAAAATGAAAATCTAATGAAACTGTGGGCATATTTTGTTCCTCCTGTAATAGTTGATTTAAGAGTGATATGTTGTCATTCCAAAATTTTGTGTAATAGGTTACCCAATCTTGAATTTCTTGTAGCGGTTCTGCATTTAAACGAAACCGGGTTTCCCTACCCACTTTTCGACTGGTGACAAGACCTGCATGTTTGAGAATCGATAAATGTTTCGAAACTGCTGTACGACCCATTTGAAAATGACTTGTTAATTCATAAAGAGGCATTTCTTCTACTTTTGCTAATAGGTGAAGGATGTGACGTCGTGTAGGATCAGCAACAGCATCATAAACATCCTTTGAGTTTTCATTTTTTTTCAATTCAACCCTCCTCCTAGCGTTACTTTGTGTAATGGACACTATTTGGTGTCGTAAATCTTAACTTCATAATAGGACACTATTTGGTGTCTTGTCAAATGTTTTTTCATTTTCTTGAAGTAATTTTTTTAATCAACCAGTATGATTGCGCTGAATATACAGAGAAAGATAAGGTTGAGCAAATCGGTTTCAAATTTTGGATCAACTGATAGCCTTATCTAAATACAAAAAGCCCTCTACGATGGAGAGCTTTTACTTATTCCTTTTATTCCATTCAACGTCAGTGGAAAATTCCTCACTACTTTTGTTCTTTCATAGTAGGATGGAGTTAGACCCTGTGTACTGTGATAAGATTGTGAAGCAATGGTAGGCATTGGTAAAGCTGAAGGCAGAACGAGGAACAAACCCTCCTTTATATTGAGGAAGGTTGTGATTGATGAAAAACCCAATTGATGAAAAGAAGAGGTTCGTACAATTGGGTAGAAGAAGGAGAAATTGTGGAGTCAATATTTCCTGCGGAGCGACTTTCTGGCGCTACAAAGCCGCGTCTGTGTAGCGAAGAATAGGCGGTAGTACTGTCTGAGGCCATAGCCGAGTTGATACCGCCCTGAGCGAGCAGCCGCGGCGCCTTGAAGACATCTTCGTAGCCTGAAATGGAGGCGAAGCGTGAAATATTGACGGAACCTTTACTTTGTCTACTAGCTGAGACCCTCCTCTATATTGAGGAAGGTTGTGATTGATTACTCCTATAGGGACGGATACTAAGCAAAGCGGGTCAGTTCTTCTGGATTTCAAGAATTTCTAAATAGTGTGGGTTGTACATGATTCCCAAGATGTTTCCAAATGGATCAACCACTGAAGCAGTAACGAATCCTGAATCACCACGAGCCATGAGTGGTTCATAACGACGATCAATTATACCTAACTCATGTTGAAAATCACCTAAACGAAATTCAATATAAACCAGTTGACCATCTGGTCCTGAGCGCTCAAAATAAGGCTCAATATCTAAAAACTTGGTATACCATTTTTTTGCTGCGAGCACATCATCAGCCCAATAGCTAATAGTAGCAAATCCTCGTAATGTTTTTGTGTTACTCATCACAATATCTCCTATGAGTGAAGTAAGAGCAATTCATATGTTTTCATATATCCTATTTTAATGAATATCACAAACAAACGAGTGGCGGATTATTTTCCAAATGATACCATCAGCTCAGCTTGGAGGCGAACACGAAGAGCTTGGTGGTCTAACAATAGAGATATTGGTGGAGTATCAGGGATCGATTGAGACTTGAACTACTACCACCTATAGAGGTGGTAGATTCCTGCGAACACCAGACCAACGTCCAGTTATCTTAGCAGGCTCTATCCGTCGTCCCAGCGGTGAAAACAAAGTATGCTCTGCTATGCTCCCTACTTTCGCTTGGTTTTCGCAACTTCGGTGAGCTGGGTGGTTGAAGATTTTACGTTACTGACCCTTTCCAGCAACAACCCCATATCTTCAGTTTTCAAAGAGCTACAACTATTCTAACAAAAAAAGTGGTTCTAAGCATCCCCGCAAAAGGGATACCGAACCACGTCCCATTCACCTCACCGCTTGTAGAAGCGGGAGTACTCTTGGACGAATTTGGATAGACCAATCAAGAAATTAAGATAGAAAAGAGATCCAATATAAGCTACATTTATCAAACAAAAAGGTGAGATGCATGTTAACAGATACTGCTTTGTCTCATGTGATTCATATATTTCCATTTTTAAAAGTGCTTTCCCCTCGAGAATGGAATGATGCAGAGCCTTCGATACAACTATTCCCAGCTAAAACCCGTTTCTTTGAAGTACAAGCCTCTGAAATCTACAGCATGTTCTTGCTTCAAGGAAAAGCCAATATCACAGTAATTGACAAAGATGGAACAGAAGTAGTTTCCAATACACTTGCAGCAGGGGAGGTTTGTGGACTTCTAACACTCAGTGGACTAAGCGGAAGAGATTATCCAGGATCCATTGTATCCATCACAGAAGTGAAAGTTTTGTTCGTCCGTAAAACTAGTTTTATAAAATGGATTCTCCAATATGAACCGATTCGTCATGCTATATTTGGCGGTTTGTTGAACGGAATGCTTCGCATGAGTGAACGAAAGCAAAAACAAGATGGAGAGTCACTTGAAAAACGACTCGTAAAAACACTATTACAATGGAGTACCGAACATAATAGCGTCATTTATATCACACATCTAGAACTAGCGAAAGAATTAGGTACTGCTAGGGAAGTAGTAAGTCGTTACCTACAGCGATATCGGAACAGAAATTGGATTCAAACAGGTCGTGGATGGATCAAAATCTTACAAAGAAAGCAACTAGCAACTCTCGTTATGTGACTAGGTTACAGATTAAAAATTAACCTCCTACTACTATAGAAGTAGAACAAATATGGAGGATGAGAAGATGGGAATTCAATTGCAACCTGGTACGATTGCCCCAACATTTCAATGCATCGATCAAAATGGTAAAACAATTTCACTAGAAAACTTTCGCGGGAAAAAAGTATTGTTATCTTTCTTTCGCTTTGCTGCATGTGCTTTATGTAACTTACATGTCCATCAGCTCATTCAGCAATATCCAAACTGGCAAAAACAAGGTTTAGAGGTAATAACTTTTTTTGAATCACCACAGGAAAATATACATGCACATGTAGGTTCGCAACAAGCTCCCTTCGCCCTTATTGCAGATCCAAAAGCAGAAGTCTATGACCGTTATTATGTAGAGACTTCAGTAGAGAAAATAGAATCAATCATGAAAGACAAAGAAAAAGTTCGATCTTTAACAGCAAAAGCGGAAGCTGCTGGATTTGCACTGACTCATGAAGCAGGTTCCAACTTTTACCGTCTTCCGGCTGAGTTTCTTATCAATGAAAATGGAGTCATTGATATTGCGCATTACAATCAGTCGGTTGAAGATCATCTTTCATTTGAAGTAATTAATCAGTATGTGAATACCAATTCTATATAAAAGTTTTCTTAATCACATATAAATCAATATCGAACTCCCATGGTTTATATTCACTATATACATCCTAGATTCTAGCTTCGAACTCAGCAAAGCGGGTTCATTGGGAGTTCAATTTAGCACCATCCTTCAACTGCGCCTTTGCAATCACAGCTTTTATCTGGAAATACGTTACTTCATCAGGCAGCGCTTCTTTAATTGGTTTCAGTCTGGAAGCCCCTAACGATTGGATCGTTTGAAGAATTATATCTTGGTATTTTTCTGGGATTAGTTTGTCCCAAGTCATCACATAACCTTCGCTGTGACAACGTATCAGATGGTCTTCAATCGTATTGGCTGATAGATTACGGATGGAAGCTATTTCTTTAATAGATTTACCAGATTGAAATAACTCGAAGCTGACGAGATGACTTGGGTTGCTATCTTTTGGTCTTTCAGGTGTTTTGTTTTGTGCTTTCTTCTTGCGTTCTGTAACAAAAGAAGTTGTAACTGTTAAAATACGTGATCCGTACTTCGAGTTTTTATGTTGAGTCATGCCCGTTATGGATAAAAGCTCAGTTTGATCTTGTGGAATCTGATCAGCAATGGCGCGAAGGGTGGCATCAGATAATATCATGTAAGGAGGCAGTTTTTCTTCATTTGAAAACTCTTTACGAAGGTCATCTAAACGGTCCAATATCATAGGACGTTGAGTATGTATCGTATATTGGCTCCAATTCGATTGAGAAGCAGCTTGAAGTGGCTGAAGATAAACATTTCGTTCTCCTTTGATTACCTGGATTGCTTTTTCTGTAAGTTTGATGACTGGAAGATAACCGTCGTAGGGTGTATAGCTTTCTAAGTACCCTTCTGCTTGTAAAACGAGTCCAAGTTGTTGTAGATCTTTTTCCGTATAATCCTGTAGAATCCCATATGTCGTAAGTTTATCAAAGCCCAGTTTCAGTACCTTTTTCGATTTTGATCCCTTCAATACTTTTGCCACCATGGAAAGTCCAAAACGTTCTTTCATGCGATGAATGCATGAAAACATTTTTTGCGCTTCAATCGTAAAATCTTGGGCGCTTGATTTTTGTTTCGCTAAACAGTTATGACATTTCCCACAAGGCTGCTCGATTGGGTCATCAAAATACTTAATAATCGTATTTTGTAAACAGGTTTGAGTGAAACAATACTGGTTCATAAGCTGTAACTTTTCAAATTCGAGCTCTTTTCGTTCCTCACTCAATTCGGATTGCTCAATCAAATACCTTTGAATGTGCATATCCTTCCCTTGATATAGTAAAATGCATTCACTCTCTTCCCCGTCCCGACCTGCGCGACCTGCTTCCTGATAGTAGTTCTCTATATTTTTAGGTAGATTGAAGTGTATAATATACCGAACATTATGTTTATTAATTCCCATCCCAAAGGCATTGGTGGCGATAATAATAGGAATTCTGTCATAGGAAAATGCTTCTTGAGCTTGTTCACGCTGATTTTCGCCCATTCCTGCATGGTATCGTCCAACTAAATAGCCTTGTTCCATTAAATATTGATAAAGAGAATCTACCTCTTTTCGAGTAGAACAATATATGATACCTGATTGCTTGGGGTGTCGTTTTATATAACTTTCAATAAAGTCGATTTTGTGTTGGTCGTGCAAGACTGAAAACCGCAAATTAGGTCGTTGAAAGCTAGTGATTACAGTATTTTCTATTGGAATTTGCAGAATCTGTAGGATATCTTGACGCACTTGGACCGTCGCTGTTGCTGTCAAAGCGGATATGACTGGCCTTCTAGGTAGACGTTTAATCATATTGCCGATCCCTAGATAGCTTGGACGAAAATCATGTCCCCATTGTGATATACAGTGAGCTTCATCTACTGTTACGAAAGAAACAGGAACCTTCTGTATCATTTGAAGGAAAGATTCGTTTTCCAATCGTTCGGGTGCAAGATAAACAAGCTTTACTTTTTTTGAGCGTATCTCTTGAATCCGAAACTCCATTTCAAAACGATCCACCGTACTATTTAGATAGGTGGCAGGAATTCCTGATTGATTCAAAGCATCTACTTGATCTTTCATCAAAGAGATCAACGGTGAGATAACAAGCGTAATTCCGTCAAGTAGGAGCGCTGGAATTTGATAGCAAAGGGATTTCCCCCCACCTGTAGGCATAATTCCTAGCGAATGTTTACCATCTAAGGTTTGGGTGATTAGTTGCTTCTGCCCATCCCTAAAAGAAGTATATCCGAATACATCTTTTAATAATTGTTCGGCTTGATCCATTAACCTCATATTTCCATACCCAACTCCATATCTTCAGTTCTCAACAAGATAATACGATTCTAGCAAAAATGGTTGTCCTAAACATCCCATTCAGCTCACTGCTTCATCAAACTTTAATGGATATTTAAGGAACCAACAGGATCTTTGCAGGATGCAAGGAGTAAAAGAGTGATCCTGTCAGGAATGTGGAACAGAACTTTGAGAAACGAAAAGAGCAATCGAAAAGAAATGAATCCATTATTTAACGACGAAATATTCATCAATGGGTGATTTATACATAATATGTGTAAAATTATAAATAGTGGGTTATTTCATTATATCAAAGGGAATACTGTTATGGGGTTCTTAATATTTTAGTGTAGAGGAGGAATCAAGATGGGTGTTCTCATACTTGATCAAGAAATTTGTATCAATGGTGAAAAAAATGAAATTATATTTGAATGTAGGATCTAATCATCTCACAAAGAAATGAAAGATAACAAAAAGTTGTCCATTGATTTTGGACGACTTTTTTAATGGATAATCGAGCATGAGTTGATTTTCATTTTTTAAAGCTCAATGAAAATACCTATTGACAATTATGTAAAGATAGAGTAATTTAACATTAACAATGAATGAATTGTTCATTCATTGTTAAATTAGACAGAAAGAAGAGAACAACGATGAGTAACTTAATTACTTCAGTCATTTTCCGAAAAAGAAACCAGCGTCAAAATGAGAAGTTTTTGCAGATATCTACACCTAATGGGATTGATGAAGAAGCGTTCATTCAGATAAATGAACAAGATCAATGGATTTCAATACGTGGCGAAGATCGAAATCAGCCTATCCTTTTTTTTGTACACGGTGGGCCTGCTTCAAGTTATTCGATTTTTCAACCGTTGCTTCGATCTTGGGAAAAGTATTTTACAATCGTGCATTGGGATCAACCTGGAGCTGGAAAGACATTTGGTCGAAATGGAATAGTGGATAGCGAAAGAATAACCTTTGATCGACTCGTTAACGATGGAATCAAAGTGGTAGAATATTTAAGAGAGCGGTTAGGTCAGCAGAAAATGATTTTGATTGGTAGTTCTGTGGGAAGTTTAATCGGTATTTTAATGGCGAGTCGGCGCCCTGACCTTTTTTATGCATATGTGGGAACAGATCAAAACTCACCTGATCCAAACCAGATTGGTTATCAGTTGGCAAAAGAAGCATTTATAAAATCAGCCAATCAAAAAGGTTTACAGTTATTGAATCGACTGGGTTCGAATAAAAAAGACTGGAATCAGCAAGATTATGATGCATTTAATAAGCAATTGGTCAAAACGATCAAAGATGTTCCAAATATGATAACAGACTTAATATTACCGTCTATGCTATCATCACCTAAACATACGTTACGCGATATCATCGATTATTTTAAAGGAATGAATTATTCTTCCGCTCAGTTATTTGAAGAACTTATGCATTTCTATGATCATCATATGATTATTTCGTTTGAACTTCCTGTATTTATATTTCATGGAGATACTGATATTGTGACTCCCACAGCTACTGCTAAAGAATATTTTCATACGATAAATGCACCACATAAAGAGTTTGTCCTTATTCGTCAAGCAGGTCATTTAGCTTGTTTTGCTAGACCTGACCAGTTTTTGAAGGAACTATTATCACGTGTGTTACCTATTGTAAAATCAGAAATCAAAGCATATAACCAATTTTGTTAAAGGAAGGGTTCAATTGTCGCCACGCAATAAACAACAACTTGATCAGATTAAGGGTGAACGCCAGGAACAAATCAAACAAGCAGCGATTAAAATTTTTGCAACAAAAGGGATAACAGGTACAAAAATGAGCATGATTGCTGCAGAAGCAGGTATAAGTGTAGGTTTAGCTTATCGATATTTTAAATCGAAAGAAGAGCTTATTGAGATTTTGGTTCAAGAGTTGCTAGAAATCGCTAATGAGCGACTAGAAGAAACGAAATTTTTGCCTGGAACCCCATTACAACAGATTGAAGCATTAACAAAGCACATGTTTGATGAAGAGCATCGATATGCTTTTATGTTGATCAATCAAGTCAAGAAGGCGGAAAATGTCTCAGAAAATGTAGCTAAGCAATTGGAAAAGTTTTCGTCTAGGTCTTTATATGATAAAATGGTTCCCATTTTTAAAAAAGGGCAAGCCCTTGGGCAATTACGTAATGGTGATACTAAGAAAATGATCGTCTGGTATTTTTTTGTAGTGAATAGCTTGCTTGTTCAGCAACATGGAGACGAGGAGTATGGCATGCCACATGTTGATTTTCTCATTCAATTAATCAAGCATTCATAATTGAAGACAGCTTGATCATTATCGATTTCTGTATCCTCTATCCGTTTGAAACTTTCTAATGATAGCTCTCTATGAGACTTTGATTACATGCCTTAATTTACTAATAATTGGTAAACAATCACCTGGATAAATCATTATAAACTAGAGAAAAACATAGGGAGTTATCATTTTGAATCTGAAAACAAAAAAAGCCATCATTGTAGCTGGGTTGATTTTAATTGTAGGTAGCATCATTTTATATATTCAAAATGATGATTGGTTGTTACAAAGAAAAAGAAGTGTAAAAATTACCAAAACTAAAGATGTGAAACAGATTAGCAGTATTGCCATAAGCGGTGATCATACAAATATAACGCTTCATCAAAGTGATACGGATCAGCTAACTGTACAGATGCAAGGGCAGGTTCCAGTGCGTGATCAACCTGACCTACATATGAAGATTGACGATCAGGAGTTATCGATTATATTGAAAATGAAGTGGGGAAGTAATCCTTTTTCCTTTAAGCGTAATTTTTCAACACGGCTGAAAGTATTTCTTCCCAAGAAGGTATATCAAAGTATTCAGCTTTCTGCGGTAGAGGGGGATATCGATACAACCGATTTACCTTTGCAGTCGCACAGGATTGAACTAGAGTCAAAACAAGGAAAGATTGACGCTTCCCATATGAAGACAGATACCCTGATCACTGAATCAACAATAAAGACACAATTAAAACAAATTGAAGCAAATGGGATCTGGATAAAAACCGTTAGTGGAGGACTTAAGATCAGAAATAATCAAGAGAAAGAGACTCCTGACCATCAGATGAAAATCGAAAATATTGGTTCATCTGGAGATAAAGTGAGATTATCTGGATTACAAGGAGTCGATCAAGAAGTGAGCGTTGTCTCTGATACTGGTTTAGACTTGGATTTTCATCTGATAAAGGCTCGTTTGCTTCACTTGACAACATTTAGCGGCAAATTAACCATTGATGATTTTCAAGGATATCAGTTGACTGGCGATTTAAATGGTACAAAAGCCACCATAAAGAATTTGAATGCGCAAGTCATTTTAAAAGGTGAGTCTACTCTTACAGTAGACCCTATGCTCATTTCTCAAGGAGATCATCAACTTACCTTTGAAGATGGGGATGTTCATGTGAAGTTTCGTGATATGCCGACTAATCTCTTTGTTGCGCTTCAGACAGAAGAGGGTCAGATCAAATCGAATCTTCCTATTCGTATCGATCACTCTCTTACCAAGAAGAGTGTCTATGATCGATCAATTGTTGGAGATGTGCGCCGTGATCCATCTAAACCCTATGGTCAGTTACTGATCCATACGCGTAAGGGAAATATACAGGTGGATGCAAAATAAAATTTATTTTATTGCAGAGTGTAACAAAGTAAAGGTTTCGTCAATATTTCACACTTCGCCTCCATTTCAGGCTACGAAGATGCCTTCAAGACGCCACGACTGCTCGCTCAGGGCGGTATCAACTCGGCTAATGCCTCAGATAGTACTACCGCCTATTCTTCGCTACACAGCCGTAGCTTAGTAGCGCCAGAAAGTCGCTTCGCAGCGAAATATTGACTCCACGAATTCTCCTTCTTTTACCCAATTGAACGACCTCTTTCTTTCATCAATTGGGTTTTTCATTAGTTTGAAATAAAGTTTATTTTATTGATAATTAATCCATTTTATATAATAATATAAAAATATAAATTGTAAATTAACAAAGCAACTAGAGGAGGCATAATTGATTGGTAGTAAATCGTAATGCTCGATTGCTCCTTTTATCTCTGATATGGGTCTGTTCAATCCTTGTCGTGCAAACTTCAAACGTTTATGCAGGAGAACAACCATCATCTTATTCTTTGGTCTTTGAAGATAAAATAGATGCAAAGTATGAATCGCTTATCAGAAACGAATTTCGACGTGTGTATCCAAAACTAGTCGCCACTTTTAACCCAAATGCTCCTAAATTGGTTAAAGTAAAAGTTGACAATAGTAAGCCAGAATGGGCAGGATATTATAGATTTGATCAACCAGATACAATCTATCTAAATATGAAAGCTGTACCACAAGAGTTAGATGCAAGTAGCTTTCGTGTCATCGACCATGAATTGGCTCATTTGGTTCAGGCGTATGATCCAAGTACACCATTATGGATTGCAGAGGGAATGGCTGACTATGCTACCATCCTCTTAGGAGATGGCATGACTGATATCTCTATTCCTGTTCATCCAAAGCCTGGATCAACTTTCCAATCCGAAATTGAAGAGAAGAAATATAGAGAAGCGGCGCGTTTTTTAATCTGGGCAAAGAATTATAAACGAAGCACAATCATTGAGGAGATCAATCGATATGCTCGTCAAAAGATCAATTTTACAGGGTCTGACCAATTATGGGAGGAGTATTTTAAGAATCCTGTTACAGTTGAAAAAAATCCGCAATGTTATGCGAAAGGAGAAAAAAACTGTCCTGACTTAACGAACGGGAAAAATGAGAGCTATAATCCACTTACAAAAGAACCAGAAGGTCTCGATCAGGCAATTGTTAAAAAAACCGCTTATTTAAATCAAAAGCCAGGCGCTTCTAATTCAGTTGCTCAAGTAGAAGCAGCTTCTTCTGTTCAGTTAATTTGTCAAACAAACGGTTCTCCTATTCTAGGAGATGATTCGCAAGTTAATCAATCATGGACATATATCAAAGCAGGTAAAAACAAAGGGTATATTCCTACCATCTATTTAAAAATAAATCCAGCAGGACCGATTATACCTCCTTGTCCAAATCCATCCATAGAAAACAACACTGAAGTGCGCCATCTAGTACAATCAGACACAACTCTTCACAAAAAGCCAGATCAAAATTCAGCTATATTAGCGAATCTTAAAAAAGGAACCGAAGCTAACATACTCTGTGTGAAACCTGGTAAGCAAGTGATATTTGGTAATAGAATACAAAATGATTGGTATCATGTTCAGACTGGTAAACAGCAAGGATATCTTTCTGCCCTATTCATCCATACCAAAAAAGGCGAATCGTTCCCCGAATGTGGAGGGAAATCGAAAAAAACATCTGAATCTCAGAAGGCCAAGGGAAATGCAAATCAATAGGAAAGGTAATTACACAACATCCGATCACGGGCAATTGTCCGTGTTTTTTTATTTGCACCATTCATCTAAAATATACTGACTGATGGCTTATGATCTCCAACTGGCTGAGTAAAGGAGTTAATACTCGCTTCTTAAAAAACTACACCAGGAGGTACAAGATCGCTTATACATCCTGGTGTAGCAGCAGGTGAGCGGGATGCCCACCTGCTGTCGCCCGGAACTTCCGGACTTCGACCAACTTGAACAGCCGATCGCCGTGTTCTGCCTTACTCAGTTGTCATGTTATTGACGCGGATGGTCAGTCGAGGTAGCCGTTTTCCTGGGCGATCTGGTAGAGCCTCTCCCAGGAGACGGTCTTCTCATCCACGTTGTTGTCCGAGCCGTTGATGCGGACCGAGACACGACGGGGAACGTAGATCGTCCCGTTGTTGTCCGAGCCGTTGATCGAGCCGCCCTCCAGCACGATGACGTTGAAGGCGTTGTCCGAGCCGTTGACGCTGATCCGACGGCAGAGACCGCTGAATTTGCTGTCCGACCCGGATCGGCTGAGGCGGTCCGCCGCCGCGTCCATCAGCTCCCGACGGTAGAACTCGTCGGAGTTGCTGGAGCTGCCGGTGCTGCCGACGTTGTTGGAGCTGCTGATGCTGCCGACGTTGCCGAACACGTTGGTGATGTGGGTCATGTTGCCACGCGGCTCGACCGGGTAGATGCGCGGCTCGGAGCTGCCCGGGTTGCGCATCGACATGTCGCCGCGCCGCAGGAACTGGTCGATCGTGGTACCACCCAGGTTGCTCGGCGAGTCGTAAAAGCCGCCGTCGGACGCGTAGTTCCGGCTGGTGTAGCCACGCGGGTTGAAGCCGGTCCAGTCGTTCGAGCCGGTCGCGTTGTCCTCGGTCCAGTAGCGAGAGACGCGGGAGATCTGGCCGGTCTGCACCTTGTAGATGTAGTCGTCGAAGATCTCCTGCCAGCGCGGCGCCAGCGTCTTGGCGAACACCTCGGGCAGATGCGTGTACTCGTCGATCACCTTCGGCCAGGCCTTGTGACTGATGGTGCTCGCCCAGACCAGGGCCTCGTGCAGGTTTTCATCGAGCTGGCTGAAGTCGTAGCCTTCCCACGGTCCCTTCACCCCACTCTTGGTGAACGGGTTGAAGTACGACCGGCTCTCGATGCCCAGCGCCTGCTGAAGGGTCACCGGCCGGCGCCCGTCGACCTCGCGCTGCCAGTAGGTGTCCCGCTCGGCGAGGTGGTTGACGTACCACATCGTCTGCTCGACGTCGATCGTGCCGGCCTCGCTGCCGGGGATGACCCAGGCGCCGTCCTTGGCCTTGTTGACCGCCGTCTGAACCTGACAGTGATCCTCGATGAACGGTCGCAGATCGGCGTAGTTGTCCTTGACCAGGGCGGCGAGCAGCTCGGGAAGGAACATCTTGTCCGGGGTCTTGGTCTCCTCGACCTTGACCTCGATCTTCTGCGGCTGCTGCGGCTGGACGTCGTTGCTGCGGAGTCCCTTCGCGAGCAGCACGCTGATGGCCTCGGCCAGATCGAAGCGGAAGTCGTTGTTGTACCCCTTGTCCGCGTTGTCCGGGAGGACACTCGCCAGCTCGCCGGCAAGGTCGAAGACGTCCATGTTGCTGAACTCGGTGACGGGTCGCTGACCCCACGCGCTGATCAGCTCGTTCTTGACCTCGTCGGTGAGGTCGAACGTGGTCTCCTCGATCTTGATCTTGCTCTTCGCGAAGCGGAGAACCAGCTCGAACGTCTTGGTGGGGGTGTTCCCCATGACTTTCTCCTTCAGGTTCAGAACACGAATGGTACACCTTGCTCAGGAAAGACTGAACTCTGACCAATCCTTTCATTGATCAGTGGCTGTGTCCACTTAGAAAGGATTTTGTATCCTTTTACTAGATGTGGGCTCGTTTCAGTCATACTCTATTAACAGCTAATCATATTCGAATAAATCAGTCAAACCAAAAGAGGGGAATTTTTGATCATATTTAGACTTAGGAATATGGTGAACAATAGGCATTCATTGACCCTAATTATCTAGACAGACATATAGTAAGTAAAAAAGGGGGAATTATGATGAAAGTTCCTTCAAGGAAACTGATTGCAGCGGTTATCGCGATTGGATCAGGTTTACTTTTTGTTGGCGCTTTGCTTAGCCTCATTAACGAAATGGGTCCACCTGAATTGTAACCATATAATGTCTTAAAATGGGTTACAGGGTTCATACCATTTATCCTTCAATGAATGATCGTTTCTATTTTATTACCGGTATGATTGTAATTACTCACTGTTTGTCTAATTTTTTTGTTAAGTTTGTTCATATTCCGTTCATATTTCTCATTTAGGATATATGTAGATCTTATTCTTTATGAGAGAGGGATATATAGATGAAGATACATGCAGATGTTTTCCATGTGACTGGAGCAAAATTGTACTATGAAGTAAGAGGTACTGGACCGGTTCTTTTACTCATTCATGGTGGGGCAAGTGATGCCAATTCGTTTCATTTTATTGTTGATCAACTAGCTCAAACATATACTGTGGTTACATATGACCGCAGAGGTCATTATCGCAGTCAAATAATAGATTCCACTGAAGAATATGAAGTCTCCACTCATAGCCATGATGCACACTTACTTTTGGCTCATCTTACAGATCAACCTGTATATGTTTTTGGCAGTAGTTCTGGTGCGTTGATTGGACTTGACTTCATCATTCGTCATCCTGAGCAAGTGAAAATGCTAATCCCTCATGAACCTCCTCTGTTCCAAATGCTTGCCGAGGATGATGTGAAACAGGCTAGCAAAATGATTCAAAAATTACAGACAGATTATCAACAATGGGGTGCTGCAAAAGCAATGAATCGATTTGGACAAGCTTTAGGTATGGGAAATGAGGAGGAAGGGATGATAGAATCAGTACCGGAATTTGACGGAAATGCTCATTATTTTATAACGAAAGAAGCAATAGCTGCGCTTAGCTACCAATGTGATTTGACAACACTAAAAGCATTGTCTTCATCTATTCTACCTGCGGGAGGAAAGGAATCACGCCAGTATTTTCCTTACATTTGCATTTCATTGCTAGCAGGCTTTCTTGAAACAGAGGTGATCGATTTTCCAAGCAACCATGTTGGTTATGTGATGGAACCGAAGAGATTTGTAAGAAAGCTAGAGCAAACATTAGGAATGTACAATATCAGACTGAAGAAAAACCTACATTCTAGTTAAAGTGAAATGAAAATAAAGCTTGTTAAAAGGAGGAGATGGTTTGCATTGTATCCGACTTTCTGGCGCTACAAAGCCATGACTGTGTAGCGAAGAATAGGTGGTAGTACTGTCTGCACACTCCGTGCACGAGTTGCAGCTAATGCTGCAAGTCTCACTATGACGCGATAGCCGAGCTGATACCGCCCTGAGTGAGCAGTCGTGGCGCCTTGAATGCATCTTAGTAGCCTGAACTGGAGGCACCATCCTTTTCAATAAAACGGAGTGCATAAACCTTGACTCCCAGAAATAATAGGGACCCTATACTTTGTCTACAAGCTGTATATACAATTACCTTTGCAGCTTGTAGACAAGTCATATGATCGGCTCGTGATCGTGATTCACGTAGAAGCAATCAAGATATAATCGATCAGAAAAATGACAACTTTGTCATATGACAGGGTTGTCATTTTGGGTTGATTGTGCTATTTTGATTTCATAAGGAGGAACTATATGCCAACGGATACTTTCTATAATCTGAATGAACAGAAGCAACAAAGAATCTTTGACGCTGCGATCCAAGAGTTTTCTAAAAGACGTTTTAGTGAAGCATCCATTAATCAAATTGTAAAGGCTGCTGGGATCTCAAGAGGGAGTTTTTATCAATACTTTAAAGATAAAGGCGATCTCTACCTTTACATTTTGCAAGAAATAGGAAACGAAAAAAGGAAGGTGATGAAGCAAGTAAAGGCTTTACACCCAAATGCCGATTTTTTCACTTTTTATCTACAATATATAAAAGTTGCAATGGAATGGATCTCAACAAATCCGGCATACCATGAAATTGGTATGTTAATGGAATTTGATGATCCTCAATTGATGAAGGAATTGATGCATCGATCTGATGATCTAACTGATATTCGCGAGTTGTTAGAATTGGATCAGCGGCGAGGCTTGATTAAAGAAGAGTT
Source organism: Seinonella peptonophila (assembly GCF_900129355.1). Classification (GTDB taxonomy): domain Bacteria; phylum Bacillota; class Bacilli; order Thermoactinomycetales; family Thermoactinomycetaceae; genus Seinonella; species Seinonella peptonophila. The sequence goes on from NZ_FQVL01000004.1 coordinate 217,758, forward strand.
AGACACTGGCTTATTACTTGAAATGATCTATCAACTATCGCTTCATTTGGTGAAGAAATTTTATCAGACTGGTTCAACTGAGGAATTTGTTAAAAAACATCATGAATTGATTTTGATTTTAAAGGATGGAATTGTGAATAAAAGTGAACGAAGTTAACATTGATGAGTCACTATCATGTGAAAAAGGAGATTATCTCTATGGGTTCCTATGTGCTTGGTTTTCAAGAGATAGAGTCTGGTAAGTTGATGGAAGTTGGAGGAAAAGGGCTTAATTTAGGGGAGCTTTCGAGAATTGAACAAGTATCTGTACCTGGAGGATTTTGTGTTACGACACAGGCATATAGAAAAATGTTTGACGCACATGCTGAACTGTCATATTTGTTAAATGATTTATCTCATTTTACGATTCAAGACAGCGAACAAATCAGTCATGTTAGTCAACGAATTCGCCAGATCATCGAAAGGACGAGCATGGATGAGGAGATTCATGCAGCAGTAGTCCACTATTTGAATGAGCTAGGGGAAAATCATCCATATGCAGTTCGGTCCAGTGCTACAGCAGAAGACCTGCCGACAGCTTCCTTTGCCGGTCAACAAGATACGTATCTAAATATTATTGGACAAGAAGCCATCTTGGAGCATATCAAGAAATGCTGGGCTTCACTCTTTACAGATCGTGCTGTCACTTACCGAATTCAAAATCGATTTGATCATCGCAAGGTTTATCTATCTGTTGTAATTCAGCGGATGATATTTCCGCAAGCATCAGGAATCTTGTTTACAGCTGATCCTATTACTTCACATCGTAAAATCGTCTCGATTGATGCTAGTTTTGGATTGGGTGAAGCACTTGTATCAGGCTTGGTAAATGCAGATGTTTATAAAGTGCAAGATGGAAAACGGGTTGAGAAGAAGATTTCCATGAAAGAGCGAGCGATCTATCCCATCGCAACAGGAGGTACGCAAGAGCGTGAGATTGAGCTGAATATGCAGCAACAGCAAGTACTAAGCGATAAACAGATTCTACAGCTTGAGCAGATTGGTCGGAAGATTGAAACTTATTTTGGTTATCCGCAAGATATCGAATGGTGTATCGATCATGGGCAATTTTATATTGTGCAAAGTCGTCCGATTACGACTTTGTACCCGGTTCCAGTAGTAAAGGATGGCAAACCACATATCTATATGTCAATTGGACATCAACAGATGATGACCGAGGCATTCAAACCATTAGGGATTGCCTTTTTTTCTGCGCTATCCGAGCAATTTTTTGCTGTTGAAGCGGGTGGTAGATTATTTCTCGATATTTCATCTGATATGGCTTCTATGGTCGGACGAAAAATCTTATTGGCTGTGATGAAAAACAATGATCCACTCACATATAGTGCGCTGGTTAAATTAAGCAAGCGAAAAGAATTTCTTCGAGCGCTTCCGCGTGGTAAGCGTATGATTAATACAAAGCATGATGGGCTCTCATTGCCGACGTTTATACAAATGATCAAACAATATTTGCGTCATAATCCTGAGATCATTCCAAAGCTGATCGCCAAGTGTGATCAATCTATTCATGAACTTCAGGAAAATATTGTGCAGGTTTCTGGAGAGGAAGTATTTCGCTTTATTATTGAAGATCAACAAGAATTAAAAAGAGTGATGTATGATCCACAAAGTTTTGGCGTCATCATGCTCGGAGTATATGTAGCAAATTGGCTCAATAAGAAAATGGAAAAATGGTTAGGCGAAAAGAATGTTGCCGATACCCTGTCACAATCGGTTCCACATAATGTGACCTCAGAAATGGGGCTTGCTCTACTTGATGTAGCTGATGTGGTAAGAGAATATCCGTCAGTCATTGAATATTTTTCTCATGCGAATGATCAGACTTTTTTTGAAGACTTGAGCAGATTACCTGGCGGGCAACGTGTGAGTGAGGCATTTCGTGCTTTTTTGGATATATATGGGGTACGCTGTCCAGGTGAAATTGATATTACATCTCCTCGATGGTATGAGAAGCCCACAGCACTCATTTCCACGATCATGGGTCATATCCAAAATTTTGAGCCTCATTCGCGTACGATTATATTTGAACAAAAGAGAATCGAAGCAGAAGAGTTTGCAGATCATCTGATTGAACGATTAAAGCGATTACCAGGAGGAGCTCGTAAAGCGAAAAAAACGAAAAAAATGATTCGTATTTTGCGTAATGTGATTGGCTATCGAGAGTATCCGAAATATGGCTTTATCAGACGTTATGCAATTTATAAACAAGCCTTATTAAGAGAGGCGACGATCCTTCTAGAAAAAGGAATCATCCAAAATCAAGAGGATATCTATTATTTATCATTTGATGAGCTGCGAGAAGTGGTGCGTACGAATCAGTTAGATTATAGGATCATTACAAAACGAAAATCCGCATATGAAGGGTATGAGAAATTAACCCCACCTCGAATTATGACTTCTGATGGTGAAATTATTTCAGGAGAATATAGTCGCGAACATGCACCAGAGGGTGCTTTGATTGGATTACCTGTTTCTTCTGGTGTAATGGAAGGGCGAGCCCGGATTGTCTTAAAAATGGAGGAAGCTCAGATCGAACCAGGAGATATCTTGGTGACCAAATTTACAGACCCCAGTTGGACTCCTCTTTTTGTGTCGATCAAAGGATTAGTTACAGAAGTAGGAGGACAGATGACGCATGGCTCCGTGGTCGCGCGTGAATATGGTTTACCTGCCGTTGTAGGAGTGGAAAACGCCACAAAGTTAATAAAAGATGGGGATATGATTCGGATCAATGGAACAGATGGATATATTGAAATCTTAGCTTCAACCAAGTAGGAAGGTAGGATGGTCATGACGGAGCCAGCTTTTAATTGCCTATTAGAAAATGGTTCACAATCAAGCTAACATTTTTGGAGCCTATTATGAAGACATCCGCGCCGCTAGAACGGGAAGTATCCTTCATTTTATGGGACTTTTGCTTTAAGGAAAAGGTATCTTATTTGTTACAAGCTACAAATTCTTGTTTTAATAGAGATTTGTAGCCTTTTTGCTTGCGCTATTGTGATGCCTAGATCAATTAACGAAGCTGATCGGTATAAATATGATCTACCATCGCTTTGATCGTTGAACACTCGGATTGAATGGTATTTCTGTTACTCGCTTTTCAGAATCAGAAGACTGATTAAGATAATTAATATATAAATAATTTTTTTATATGAATTTCAAATAACATTAATGTATAATCTATATATTACATTCTATTTATTTGCACAAGGAGGATGGATAGAGTGAAGAAAAAGATTGCTTTTTTTTCCATGTTAGCAATGTTGTGGCCTGTCTCAGTTTTTGCAAACCCTATCTTTGTGAATACCCCTTCCGATCAACAGTTTTCAGCGTATACAGTAGGCAATGAAAGTAACACTGATCCCTACTATTTATCAGGTGGTCAATCACTTGATTCGTTAATGACCGGAGATCAGTCTGGTCTTGTACAATCTTATGGACAAGAAAATGGTAATGGCACATTCTCAATACCACCTTCCTCAGAACAAACGCCGATCGTCTTAACAGAAAATGGGCAACCAGTGAATATGGATAATCCATATGAAGATGGATTCCAAGGTGACAGCGGAGCGCCAGAGGGTAGTGGAACAAAAGGTGATCAAGGAGAGCAGCCAACAAATAAAGATAAAGACCCAAAAGGTCAGGATAAAGACCCAAAAGGTCAGGATAAAGACCCAAAAGGTCAGGATAAAGACCCAAAAAGTCAGGATAAAGACCCAAAAAGTCAAGATAAAGACCCAAAGACCAAAAAGGAAAACACTTTTTCTAAAAAAGATGTAGCTGATTTGAAAAAGAATTATACAAACAATGGGAAAATTGACTACAAAATGGGTGGAAATAAAAAACCCACAGAGAATCAGCAGGGAGTATTAGATTGTTCTTCCTTTGTTCAATGGGCTATGAAAAAATACCAAGGGATTAGTTTGCCCAGACAAACGGATGAACAGTATCTAAATACAAAAGGAAAGACAGTCAAAGATCCCAAAGATTTAAAACGTGGTGACCTTGTTTTCTTCAAAAATACCTATAACTGTAGTGATTGTAGAAAAGGAATCACGCATGTAGGAATTTACATTGGAAAGGGTAAGTTCATTCACAACTCTTCGGGTAAGGGGCAAGCAACCGTTAGCAATCTCAACAACCCGTATTACAAACAGCATTATTATGGTGGAAAAACAGTTAAAAAGAAATGATCAGGTAGAATCATAGAAACAAAAGGCGTATCCATTTATATAGGATACGCCTCAGCTTGTAGACAAAGTAAAAGTTCAGTCAATCTTTCACGCTTCGCCTCCATTTCAGGCTGCGAGAAGTCTTCAAGGCGCCTCGACTACTTGCTCAGGGCGGTATCAACTCGGCTAACGCCTCAAACAGTACTACCGCCTATTCTTCGCTTCATAGTCGAGGCTTTGTAGCGCCTGAAAGTCGCTCCGCAGTGAAATATTAACTTCACGATTTCTCCTTCTTCTACCCAATTGTACGACATTGTCTTTTTAGCATATAGGTTTTTCATCAGTCTGAGGCGTATCCATTCATACTGGATACGCCTTTTGTTGTGAAGATGCCTAACTTTGATGAGAGATTTGCCAATGAATGCCAAAGCGATCCGTTACTTGTCCATAGCTTTTACTAAAGAATGTTTCTTGAAGATCCATTGTTACTTTTCCACCAGCTTTTAGCTGATCAAAAGTATGCTTGATCTTTTCAATATCATTGTCCATATATACAAGATGAATGTTATTCCCTTCTACAAATGGTGAGCCTGGAAATACATCTGAAAATAAGATTTGACTACCATTGATGTTTAAATTACCATGCATCACCAAATCTTTTGCTTCTTCAGGGAGCTGATGATTAGGATCAGGTGGAGCTTGTCCAAAAGTCATCACATTTGGAATTTCAGTTTGAAAAACATCTGCATAAAAATCGATTGCTTCTCGACAGTTTCCATTAAAAAATAGATATACATCTAGTGACACACATATCACTCCTTATTTCATTCGTTTCAATAGAATGCCCTTTGCAATCGATTATTATTAGAAAAACGTAAATAAAGATAAGATATATGCAAATATTCTAGTAACACAATGGATGATCGTAAATCTCTGAAATATGGGATGTATCCAAAATGAGCGAGATTAATTGGCACCGTTGACATATATCTATGTAGCTAGAACCTGTGACAAAACATGAAATATTGACGAAACCATTATCTTTATTTACAAGCAGGAATATATAAGAGGTTGTCAATTTAAAAGAAGCTCATTGTCAGTTTTATCAGGTAAATCGAATGGAAATGAAAGGAGTGTTGCAGTATCATCAAATCCCTTTAGGGGATCTAAATCTCTTTATTTTAAACTTATATTTGCTCTATGACACAACAGACCGAGCGGGGAAGTCCCACTCGGTCTGTTGGAAGTTCAGGGGATAGGGTTTACGAACCCGACCCACCACCGTGTTTGCCGAACCCTCCACGTTCGATCTTCCCCCCGCTGGAGGGGGCTCCCTTTTGGATGGTGCCGGACTGTGGCTTTATGGTCGTACCGCCCGTCGGCTTCTGGCCGACACGAGGGATGGTTCCTCCCTGCTGGGTCGCGATATAGTAGTGAAAGAAGTGGACGTGGGAGCCGCCGTGGCTGTGCTCCTCATCCTCGCACTGGTCGTCCTCGACCCTCTCGCCGGTCCGCTGATCGACACAGATCTCGACGTAGTCGGGGTTCTCCTCATCGGTACCACAGGATGCAGTGAGCGTCATGGCGACAGCGACTGCCGCACCCATTGCGATCAACCGTGCGTAATGACCATCCTGTTGCCAGGAGGGTTGCTTCCCCTGCTTCCTCTTCATATTTCTCCCATACGGGTAGATTTAGCTCCAGGGCCTTTCGGCTTGGACTTCACCTAGATGAACCTTTCTTTCTCTCTGCTAGGTGAAAAAAATCAATCCTTGTTAATCATAATATACATAATCAAAAGGATAAGGGAGGGGGAATGTGGTAAATGGAAATGTTCATATTTTTTGCAATGACTAAGGTATCATGACAGATTGCCCAATTCCTGGTGAAGAAAAGCAGAGAGGATGAAACGACGAAGGATTTTACATTCCGTGTTCGAGGGAGATGTTGATTTATTTTTTGATAAAGTTGTACAGAGGGTACACGATGAAGAAGTGATTAAACAAACCTTAGAACGTTTTGAAACAGCCGTAAAAAAAGTAGTACATTGCATTTCTTGAGCTAGAGATTATTGATATATTGATAATAAACCATACAACAAGAGGTATATTGCATGAGTAATCGAACAAATGATATTGATGTGCAACAGTTTGTTGCCTTGCGAGATCGAAGATTTGAAAAAATGGACTGGGAAGAATGTAATCAAGATTTAGAAACACTATTTCAAACAGTTGTCGATGGCTTTCCAGACCAGAAGCTATTTACACCCAAGCTGACAAAGGCCCGGGCAGCGTTTTCAAATGCTGTTGTAGGATGGAAAGAAGCATATGATCAGAAAGAGCGTAAAGGAGAAACGATTGATCCAGAGCATGGAGAAGTAGCCTTACAAGTTATGAGTAAGTGTGTGAGATATCGAAATGCACTGAGGAAGTTAATCGATTTTTATCAAGATAACATTGATCTTGCTAGCCCCCAGTATCTTCGTTCATTAGAATTTGTAAGGGAACAACTTAGTTTTACTTCGGGACAGTTGGAATATGTAGCCCAGGAATCAAAATTGCCTAATGCTAGGGAATTTGGAGCTTATTTGAGCCAAAGCCATGTTCATGAATCAAAATCTCAAGAAACAATCGACTGGGATCATCAGACAGCACCTGAAAAACTAGTATCCAAAATCAAGAACTATGAACATCAATTTCAAAGAAATAAAAAGCCGATAATCCGTCAAAATCAAGAACGTTCTAGATAAAAGCGAGCTACAGATTAGCTCGCTTTTTCCAATATATAATTCATTGCAGTAAAAATTAAATCAACGTATACTGAAAGAATATAATATCTAAATTGAAAAAAAGTTCATCGGAAATGGGGTTAGCTTAGCACAAAGATCATTCATATTTATGAATCAATGTCTACATAACTTTTCTTCTATAGTGGAGTTTGTTCCGCCTAGAAAAGGGAATTGATATTGATGTTTCGGTTTAGCTTCTTTTGTAAATGAAAGTAATATTAGGAATTTTTTAGGTAAAAAGGAGTGATATGAGTGAAGAAGTTTCTAGTACTTTTGATAACGGTTACATCAATCCTAAGCCTGGCAGCTTGTGGTGGTGGAAAGTCAAGTGCAAAGAAAGTTGCAATCATGACTCCATATCTTTCATCTGTTACAACAAATGAAATGGTGAAAAAGGTTAAGGCAGAAGGTGAGAAAAAAGGCTGGAACATGCATGTAGTCGATACAAAAGGTGATGTGGGGCAATTGGCTAGCCGCATGGAAGATGAGATTACCAAACATGTAAATGCCATTGTCATCGTAAGCATAGATCCAAATCAGATCAAAGCGCAGATTCAGTCAGCTAAACAGGCAAAAATCCCCGTCTTTGGCTGTGACTCTGGTTCAATAGATGGCGTTGTTGCCAATGCAACAAGTGATAATCAGAAAATGTCTGAAATGATTAGTCAGTATTTATTCGAGAAAATGGGTAAAAAAGGGAAATTAGTCGTGCTTACTCACCGTCCGCATCCAGGTGTATTAAAAAGAACACTGAAATTGGACGAGATGTTAAAACAAAATACTGGAATTACCAAAGTGACAGAGCAGCATATACAAGTCCCTGGGCCAATTGAGAGTGCGCGGAAGCAGACGGAGAGCCTACTACTCGCAAATAAAGAACCAGGTTCGATCACCGCAGTGTGGGCTGGATGGGATGAACCTGCAATCGGAGCAGCACAAGCGATTCAAGCTGCCAATCGCAACGATATCATTGTGACAGGAATAGATGGCAACAGCCAAGCAATTGAAATGATCAAAAAAGGCTCTCCACTGGTCGCTACTGTAAAACAAAATTTTACGGGAATGGCTGATATTATTGTGAAGCAGATCGATTTAGTGTTACAAGGAAAACAAGTAGAAGGTAAAGAGTTATATGCTCCAGCCTCATTGATTACGAAAGAATCCTTGAGCAAGTAAACGTTGAAAAGAGGAAGGGCGGCTCGTATACGATTGAGCCGTCTTCTCTGCATTGAAATGGTAGGAGAGGGGGAATGAACGTTGCTTCAAGCTAAACAGATCGCAAAAAAATTTGGAAATCACTATGCACTATTGAATTGCTCCTTATCCATCGAAGCTGGAGAAGTACATGCATTAGTTGGAGAGAATGGTGCAGGGAAGTCAACATTGATCAAAATTATAACAGGTGTCTATGGGCATGATGAGGGAGAGATTTTGTGGGAGAATCAAGTTGTTCACATTGCTGAACCCAAAGATGCCAAGCGTTTAGGCATCCATGCTGTCTATCAGGATCGTCATTTGATCCCTTTCTTTACTGGTTACGAAAATCTATATTTAGGTTTAGAATATCCTAAAAACCCTTTGACTCAGGCCATTGATTGGAAGTCATTGCGAAATCAAGCAGAAGATTTGCGTCAGGAGCTAGAGATACCGCTTGACCTTAGAAAGACTGTATCAGAAATGAGTCCGCCTGAGAAAACCATGCTTGAAGTATTAAGAGCGATGATGCTGGATTGTCGCCTACTCATTCTTGACGAACCAACCGCATCCTTAACAGATCAAGAGTCTGAAAGACTTTTCCAATTAATAGAGCGCTTAGTCAAGACAGGTAAATCGATTCTATATGTATCTCATCGTTTGGAAGAGATATTTCAGATTTCTGACCGGATCACAGTCCTGCGAAATGGACAAGTAGTACGAACCGAGAAAACACCTGAAGTAAATCAAGAGCAGATCATTCAAATGATGACAGATAATCAATGGAAAAGCTCGCTCGTTGAAAATAAAGAGATTGATCAATCAGCAACTTTGGCATTAGAATTGGAAAACTTGGTAACAATTGACCACAGCGTGAAAAATGCCAGTCTTACTGTAAGAGAAGGTGAGATTGTAGGCGTATTTGGTCTTGCTGGTTCAGGTCGAACTCAGATGCTAGAAGCAATCTATGGTCTACGAGAAATCGAAGCAGGAGTGGTCAAACTGTATGGAGAGACCATTCAGCGTTTTACACCAAATCTTTCTTTAGAAAGAGGATTGGTTCTGATTTCTGAGGATCGTCGTAAACATGGGCTTATCATGAATATGTCGATTCGTGAAAATATGACACTCCCCGTTTTAAAGCGGTTTTCTAAAGGGTTACAGCTTCTGTCAGTAAAAGAAAAAAAGGCAGTCTCTACATGGATGGATCGATTGCAGGTAAAAGCAACGCATCCCGAGCAAGCTGTTGAAGAGTTAAGCGGCGGAAATCAGCAAAAGGTTGTCTTTGCGAAAGCACTGCTTACGGAGCCACGTCTATTTTTATGTGATGAGCCTACGCAAGCGGTTGATGTAAGGACACGAAGTGAGATTCATCAGTTATTAAGAAAACAGACCAAACAGCAAAAAGGAGTCCTCTATGTCTCTTCTGATTTACAAGAGATTTTAGATATAGCAGATAGAATCTATATTTTCTATCAGGGTTCCACGATTGCAGAGATGGAAAATAAAGACTTGACACTGGAAAAGGTGTTACAGATTAGTTTTGGTCAGACACAGGGTGGTGATCGTACAAATGGATAATAGTTTAAAATTACAAAAGCGCACACCTTCATTTTTAGAAATTCTTCGATCCTATGGAACATTGATTGCTGGCTTGTTAATTGTCCTCTGTTTTTGTATCTTACAACCTGATACATTTGCAACTCTGGATAATGCGATAACGGTAAGCCGTCAGATTTCGTTTTTGGTTATGATTGCATTAGGTGCAACATTGATCATGGCAGTAGGAGAGTTTGATCTTTCGATAGGTGCAATGGCAAGTTTGGGTGGAATTTTTGCCGCGCAATTAGCGGTCGCTGGATACCCAATTTGGGCCGCTTATCTCATTACGCTTGTCGTTGCTTTCATCATTGGTTTTATAAATGGTTGGATTGTAACGCGGTTTCGAGTCCTTTCTTTTATTACTACATTAGGAATGGGAACCATCTTAGGCGGATTTACGTTCTGGTTAAGCGATGGAGCGACCATCTTTGAAGGAATCCCCGCCTCTTTTCGCTATATTGGGCAAGAGAAATTATTTAATCTACCTTTTCTGTCCTTTATCATGCTCATATTAACCTTGATTTTCTGGTATCTCATGTCTCAGACTACTTTTGGTCGAAAATTATATGCAATTGGAGGAAATGAAGCGGCTGCCCGTGCATCGGGAATTCGAATTCGTCTCAATAAGAATATGGCTTTTGCGTTATGTGCTTTATTAGCATCATTAACTGGCATTCTAATGGCTTCTCGACTTGGCTCCGCACAACCGACAGGTGGAGATGGTCTATTTTTGCCTGCATACGCGGCTGTTTTCCTTGGTATGACCACATTTAAAGAAGGAATTCCAAATATCTGGGGCACTTTCCTGGGGGCAACGATTTTAGGCATCCTTGAAAATGGTTTGACGATTATGGAAGTACCACCTTTCTTACAAAATGTAATCACCGGTTTAATCGTCATCGCTGCAGTTGTTTTGCAGAAAATAGGGCAGAGCGAATCCAGATAGTGAGTCTAGAACTGGTCTATGTGAACAAAGATCATGAGCAGATCACGTGACTTTGTTACATTCTACTCGATCTTAATTAGATCGAGCTTTATTCACCTGAATTATGTATAAAATCTTTATTAATTAACATATAATAACTTTTCATATGACATTATATACTGCATTTGATGAGAAAGGATGAAAGCGATTGTCATATATTGCTTCATTCGATATTGGAACAACAAATACAAAAGGAGTTCTTTTATCTAGAGATGCAAAATTGCATTTTGAAAAAGATATAGCGATGACCACCATGCAAGATGATCAGAAAATTGAACAAGAGCCTACGCAGTGGTTTGACGCTATTGTTCAGATTGTCGCTTATTGGTTGCAACAGGGCGTGCAGCCAACAGAAATTGCCTTAGTCACATTTAGTGGTCAGATGCAAGATTGCATTCCCATTCGCCAGTCAGGTTTGCCTGTTCGCCCAGCGATCCTCTATTCAGATAACCGAGCACAGCAGCAAGCGATTTCATTAAAAGAGAAGATTGGAATGGATTCTATTCAGACTTTGACAGGAAATCATCTGAATGAGACTTTAACCTTTCCTAAGATACTATGGTATAAAGAAGAAGAGCCCGAACTGTTTTCTCAGACAGAATCTATATTAATCAACGCAAAAGATTACGTGATCCGTCAGCTATCAGGTCAGAATGTGACAGACCCTACCTCGGCATCTACAACAGGTTTATTCAATCTGAAAGCGCAAAAATGGATTGAAGATTGGTTAAGTCTTTTTGATATCTCAAGTCATATTTTACCAAAGATTTATCAATCGGATGAAATTGTGGGGCAGGTTACAAAGGAGGCAGCTGGTAGAATCGGTTTAGCAGAGGGTACACCTATCTTATGTGGTGTAGGAGATGCTGGAGCAGCTACAATCGGAGCGGGTGTAACACAAATAGGCAAGTTATATGCCTATATAGGTACGACGGGATGGATGGCAATGTTAACTGATCAAGTTCGTCAAATGCCAGTAGGTGTATTCCATCTCGCTTATATAGAACCAAAACGTTATATCGTTGTACCACCGATTATGAATGCCGGACTTGTACATCAATGGGCAGCCTCTGTTTTTGCAACATCAACAATTGAGCAACAGAGTGCATATGAAGAATTAGAAGCTGCTATGCAGTCTGCGAATCGAAAGACAAGTCAGTTGCTTTTTCTTCCATACTTAAATGGTGAGCGTTATCCTGTTCAAGATACGAAAGCAGCAGGCATTTACTTGGGAATTCGCCCTACTACAACTAGAGCGGAGATGAGTTGTGCTGCTTTGGAAGGCGTTGCAATGGCAATGAGACAAGCAATGGAACAGCTAACAGATGGGAAGCCTATTCAGCAGATTACACTGATAGGAGGAGGGAGTAAGAGTAAGATTTGGAATCAAATTATTGCTGATGTACTAGGAGTTGAAGTGCAAATCCCAGTAGAGCCACAATATATCCCTTCGCTTGGCGCGGCAGCGCTTGGATTTGTGAAGTTAGGTTGGACACAAAATGTAACAAACTTTCTTCGATCTTCTTCACAAAATATGACTCGATTTTTTCCAACGGAAGAGCTACAAGAACATTTAGAGAAAAAATATGAACGATATAAGAGAATCTATACCGCATATAAAGATTTGTTTGTTTGATTTCATATATATGTATATAAAACCGGATGAGGTGAATCACTTCATCCGGTTTCTCGATAGTTAGTAGGCTTTTCACTAGTAATAAAAAGTTAAAGGACTCACGAAGACTCTCTTCACATTGATAGTGCCTCCTTGATCTGTCCTTAGTGTTAACTGTTGTTACATTGTCGTTAGACTTGTTGGCTATGACAAGGAGTATCCATGCTTACGGGTGAGCACTTACTAAACCTTTTTGTGACGTTTTAATTTGGGCCAGCGATGCGCATCAACATATTGAATCATGGTCTGAAAGATAATTGCCCATTGATATTCATTCAAGGTTCTGATTGCTTGATCACGAGTTGTGTGTATCGAGCGAAGTAAATGTGTAAATTGGCGTGAAGTAAAGATCCCTCTGAATGCGAGATGAATGGGCAGATTTGGAGAAGCGAGTCCATAGGATGCCAAAGCAAAAAAGATTCTTGCTTGATGGATCGGAATGAGCGATTCTTTTCTCCGTTTAACAATGAGAATGGCTGATTCAACACTTGGTGGTGGCGAGAAATGATGGGCATGAATCGTTTCCTTTAATGACAGTTGAAATTGCATGCGCCAACAGAGAATTTCAGGGTTGGTTGTATTTTTAGCTGTTATTCGTTTCCCTGCCCCTTTTTCTAATACAAATACTGCCTTGGTTAATGATGGGTGTTGAAGTAACTTTCTTAGAATAGGTGTAGTAATCCCATATGGGATTGAACTAACAACAGTGAAAGGATAACGAGGCAGCATAAACTGTAAAAAATCCTTGTGTATCAGATTGATATTTGGGATATTACATATTTTCTTGCTTAGTTTTTCTATAAATTTATGATCAAGCTCGACAGCGGTCACTTTTGTGACTTGCTTGGCTAACGGCAAAGTAAGAGCCCCTAAACCAGGGCCGATTTCAATCACATGCTCATTTCTTGTTAAATTTGCTCTTCTGATGATCGTCTGAATCCAAAATTTATTGTGTAACAGGTGTTGACCTAAAAAGCGTGGTGTATGGGACTTTTTCTGTAATTTTTTTTGTTTTTTCGGCATGCAAAAAGCACCTCTTTCATTCGTATAATGACGATGAAAAGGCACAGCAAACAGATCCAGTGAAATAGCTATAGCATCACTGAATGGGGTTGTACTGTACCTTTTTTTATCGTATACGAATGAAAAAGATGCCTACGTGAAACATAGAATAGCAAGCCTCCACAAACAAGTAGATCATACCTTCTTGTTATTAGATTTAATTAATACTAAATCAGGTTAGCATAAGGAAAAATTCTTGTAAAGAAGTAAATTTCCCCCTCAATGGGGGAATTGTTTCAATGTAATGATTGCATTTGTCGCCATTGATTGTAATTTTGGATCACTTCTTGTGTAATTTTGGGTCCGCTGTTGTTCTGACTATCTGGGTCACCACCAACGCCATACGCATGAACAGCCACCGCACAGACACCGCATTTTTGATTTAACGAATGATAGACAGGTGCGCCACTTTGACCACCATAGGTATCATTTTGATAGAATAGGCGGTGATCTGAAATCTTGCGAATTTGATTATCATGTGTCCACATGGTTCCTTTGGGTTTATCTCCTGGATAGCCTCGTACAGTATCTGCATCTCCCACTTTATATTGTGTATTTAACCCAATCGTACCAGTAGTTGAACCTGGATTGCCATCAAGAATAATGGCAGCATAGTCATAATCAGGTGACTCTGATTTTATCCATTGCTCTGTTGTATGAACTTGAATTCCACGATAAGTACCAAAAGGTGCATCAGAACCATTGCGACCAGGCGTTACTTTGATATCCGTTGACCAATTTCCACCTTCATAAACACAATGTCCTGCAGTTGCTAGCACATTGCGATCAATTAGAAAGCCTGTACAGGTATAATTTTTCCCATCCTGTTTAAATTCGATTTGAGCAATCGCTGCACTAGGCCAATCTTTTGTACTGGTTACTTGTGTACGATCATCTCGACCAATAACGGATTCTTTGTCTGAATGGGTTTTGGCTGCGCCTTTATTTAAGGTTTTACTTAATTTCTTGTTTTCTTCAGGAATATCTCTTAAATCAAGCGTGCCTTTCATAGAAGGTATATAAGTCATTTCAGTTGAAGGATGAAGAGGTTTTGCGTAGGTCAGAGAAATAGGAAGTAATAAAGAAAAGGCAAAGCCAATGATCAATCCAATTGACCATAAACGAGATTTAGATAGCATCAAAGCAACTCCTTTATTTCAAGTTATAGAATAGGACATGAAGTAAAAGGAAATAGGAACATATACTAAGTTTGATTGAGATAAGAAGTGGAAGGGCTTGAAACAGTACATTCTATGTAGGGGGTATGTGTATTAGAATCTAAGATTGACATGGTTGCTCAATATGTATATATTAGAGATAGATGTTATCTATAATTTGGAGGACTTAGTCATGCATTACAGTGTAGGGGTGGAATATGCACTTCATTGTTTGTTTCATCTTGTTTCACTACCTGTGAAGAAACCAATCGGTATTAAGGAATTAGCATCGTTCCAAGGTGTTTCAGAATCATATCTCTCTAAAATTTTTACTAAGCTGGTCAAAGCTGGTCTCATCCAATCCATACCTGGTGTAAAAGGTGGATATGAACTCGCAAGAAGACCCGAACAAATCTCTTTTTGGGATGTTGTCGAGGCGATTGAGGGAAAGCAGCCAGTCTTTCAATGTCGAAATGTGATCGCGAAAAGCGTGATTCATGCAGGAGAAATGGAAGACACATCTGATCATGGAGAAAGTGCAGCTCACTGTCGAATTAATATTACCATGTTGCAAGCTGAAGAACAGATGAAGCAGTTTTTAAAAGAGAAAACATTACAATGGCTGAAAGAAACGTTAGATCAAGAACTTGCGCCTGAGATACAAGAAAAGACAAAGAGCTGGTTTTTACAAAGGTTGGGTTAATTTTTTTCGTCAAATTATAGATAACACTTATCTCTAATATAGGAGGATCAATCAAATGGAAGCACGTATGAAATTGCACGAAATCAATCCAAAAGCATATCAAGCAATGTTAGGTTTAGAAAGATACTTATCACAAACAAAGATCGATCCCATTATAAAGGAATTAATAAAAATCCGTGCCTCGCAATTAAATGGCTGTGCGTTTTGTATCGATATGCATACAAAAGATGCTCGTAAACTGGGGGAGACAGAACAGCGCATATATGCCTTAAATGCATGGCGGGAGACAAATTTCTTTTCACCTGAAGAGCAAGCCGTCCTTGCATTAACAGAGGCAGTTACACTCGTTGCAGAAACACACGTACCAGATGATGTCTATCAGCAAGCGAAGCAGTTTTACAATGATGAGGAACTATCTGAAATCATCATGGCGATTGTAACGATCAATGGTTGGAATCGGATTTGTGTAACCACTCGTCGATTGCCAGGTGAATAAATGGAAAGACTCCCTTGCTCAATAGGGAGTCTTTATTTATTACTTCTATTAAATGGATACATTTTGTTGCTGGCATAGGTGGATAAAGTTTGTTAGTAATTTCATACCATCATCAGTGGCAAATGATTCTGGATGAAACTGAACGCCATAAATAGGATATTGACGGTGTTCGAGTGCCATTAATTCTCGTCCATTCACAGCAACTGAAGATTCAGTTTGATCTACTTCTGCTGTGATGATCAAATCAGTTGGAAAAGGCGACTCTAAATCAACCATTAAAGAATGATAACGCATTACTTTGGGTGTATCATCAATCCCTTTAAAGAGCGTGTCCTTTTTTAGTAGCTGAAGTCTGCTGAGTTTGCCATGCATTGGCTGTATTGCTTGTTTTATTGATCCGCCAAATGCATGGACGATTCCCTGAAAGCCAAGGCAAACTCCTAATATAGGTAAACCACTGGTACCATAGTCTAAAATAACGCGTGAACAGTTGCCAAAGTACTGTGGGTCCATTGGTGATCCAGGCCCAGGACCGATGATGACAGCATCATATGCACCGTTTGATAGGTCATTGAGAAAAGCTTCATCATTACGCTTTACGGTTAGTTCGATATTCTCCAACTCTAACAACATATGATATAGATTGTAAGTGAAGGAGTCGTAGTTATCGATTAATAGCAGTCGAAGTTTATACATTTGATGTCACCTTCTCTGCTAGGGATTGAAGCGTTTGTTCCATTGCTGCTAATTTCTTACGAACTTCTGCATATTCCTGATCTACTGTTGAATCATAAACAACACCGCTTGAGGTTTGTGTAAAACAATCTTTTCCATTACAGAAAAGGGATCGGATCGATAAGCAGAATGCAGCATCACCATTGAGGCTAAATCGACCTACAGCTCCACCATAAGGTCCGCGTGGTTGACTTTCATTGCGGTCGATGATTTTAATGGTTTCAATTTTAGGAGCACCTGTCACCACTCCTCCTGGAAGGATGGCTGCCAAAAGATCATATGCACTCTTATTTTTTGCTAGTTGTCCTACGATGTCGCTAACAATGTGTTGCACATGACTAAAGCGGATAATATACATTAAGTTAGCGACTTTTACACTTCCAGCTTCACAAACACGTGATATATCATTTCGATGGAGGTCGACTAGCATATTATGTTCAGCGATTTCTTTTGGATCGGTCAACAGCTTTCTTGCTAATGCTTTGTCTTCTTGATCGTTCTGACCTCGCTGTACAGTCCCTGCGGCTGGAGTGGTGAGAACACTACGATTAATGCTTGAAACTAACTTTTCGGGGCTTGCTCCCATTAGCTCATATTTACCAAATTGAAGGTAAAACATATATGGACTTGGATTAATCTGACGCAATTTATGATAGACAGCCATTTTCTCGCCATCAATGTGATAGAAAGTTTTAAAGCCAACTTCACTCTGAAATGAATTACCTGCTCGTATTTCTGCTAATGTGTTTTGTACAGCTTGTGCATGACCAGCTACTGTTTCGCTATGTCCAAGTTGTTTTAATGCCTGTAGCTGGGTCGGAATATGATCGTGTGCCATTTCTTGAATTAAATCTTTGATGTAAGCACTTCGATCTTGGTCATATGTGTAGTAATAGAGCAGATCCGTTTCTGTATCATAGAGCAGCCCATCTAAATAAAGTCCAAAGTGAAAAGTTGGGAAATCAGGATGTTCTTTTAATTGGAGAGAAGGTTCAAAGTAATTGATCGCTTCATAGCTAAAATAACCAATCAGTCCGCCTTGATGTGTACTAGAGTATGTTTGAAGTGGGAAATTCTTTTGGAGAAACTGATATGGATTGATATGTTGGAATAGGATCTCCGTCTGTTGTTTAACACCAAAAGTCTGATAGATTGCGTTTTGCTTTCCAACAATTCGGAGCTGATCTCCAGTTGCAATCAATTCTAATACTGGATCAAAACCAATCGTATAATATCGATCTTGATGACGAGGGCTAGACAAAGATTCAAATAAATAACAAGTTGAATGCCTCTTTTTAAGAGAGTAAAACAATTTGTAATAGTCAATATTTTCTCCGAGCAATATTTCCTTTGGTCTTCGTCGAAACCAACTTAAATCGACCGAACTTTCTTTCAATTTACTCATCTAATCACTACCTCACCTTTTCTAAGCTAAACTCATCTAGGAATGTACCTATAGTAACGAAGCATGATAAAACTGTCAAGAGGTGGTAAACAAGCGCTACATTTCAGGGAAGTCAGATTTCATAAAATATATAAAACCCATTTACATAGTCGGTTTAATATGTTTATATACTAAAGGAACAATGTAATCCCCTTGGGGAAATCCCCTTGAGTTCCATTCGCAAATGGAAGCAACCAAACACAGTTGGAGCGAAAGAAAAGAAATAACTGCAAATGAAAAGGTTCTTCGCATTCGTAAAAATGCTGTTCCTCCTGTTCTCGAAGTATAGGTTCCTTCTTTTCGGGAAGAAGAAGTTTCTTCCCTCTGGGAAGACGCTCTTCGTTTTTGCTCACCCAGACGATGAGATGCTCGCTGTAGCGGCAATTCTTTGGATCATCGCCAATGGTGACGAAGTGATTGTCTTTACCGCCTCAAAGGGAGAGGGTGGGCTGACCAACGATCTCTGCCTTCCTCATGAACTGGGCACGGTTCGTGAAGGTGAGCTGATGAAAGCGATGTCGATCCTCGGTGTTTCACGCGTGTACTTGCGCGATTACGGGGACGGAAACCTGCCTGATCGGCGACGAGAGATCACCGATGATCTACTTAATGTGATTCGAACGGAAGCGCCAGATCAAGTCGTCACCCTTCCGCCTTCGGGTGTGACATGTCATCCTGACCATATCGAAATCCAAGAAGCTACTCACGATGTGGTCAAGTCACAGTCCAATCGAATTCCGCTCTTCTATCGGGTGATCCCCAAAGAGAGTGCAGGAATCGTTGACGTGGAGCATGACAGTCTGCCCATCACGCACCTGGTTCCCGCTTTTCCGTTCAAGGAGCAGACCTGGGCGGCGATGAATGCCCACCGGACTCAGAAAGAAGCCATGAGTACCATCTTCCCGGCTCTTGCAGAAAATAACAAAAACCTTCTTTGGGATGAGGAGTACTACTCTCTTATTCCATAAAATCAAGCGCCCCTTCTCCTGTTCTCAAGGAGAGGGGGCGCTTGATTTTACCGTAGATAAAGGGAATTGTTTTCGATATAATGGGTTTGCATTCATGAAACAAAGGTTATAGAGAAGGGTATACATCTTCGCATCCTAAATCGAAGATATTCTTATTTCAATTATACAAACTTTCCATAACCATGACTCTAATAAATAAAAAGAAGTATGATACTTTGACTAGAAGCTGATTTCTTGTAAGACAATAGTCTTTTTGCTAGATGAATATAAACAAGAGGATGTGATGGTTTGAAAAACACCGCTGAACAATCCCCGAAGTTTGTTTTTCTCCCCGATGATGATCCACAAGAAGAAGTAGAGAAAGAGCCTCAACCAAAGAAGAAGCGAACTCCGATTCGAAATACATTAGCTGTGATTACTTTTATCGCAAGTATTGCTGGAATTATTGTTGGGCTATTTAATGGCCCGGTAGGAATCGGGATATCTGCAGCAGGATTTCTGATTTCTATGTTTCTTCGTGGAGGGACACTCCGCTTAGCTCGATATGGGGTCATATTTGGTTTATTAGGAATTATTACGGGAATCATTGCTAGTATCGTTCATGTAATTTTAGCTGTTACACCTGTTGTGTTACCTGCGATTAAAGCCTTAGGTTTAATTGGAACCAGTCTTCAATTTTTGCTGTCTCTCTTTGGTGTTTCTACACAGTAATCAATAGTGCCCAGCGCTTGTTTTAAGGTTGGGCATTGTTTTATTAATGGGCAATCCGTTGTTTTTGTTGTTGCTTTTTAATTTGACCTGAGACATTATCCTCTGCGATCACATAGTGTGGACGTTTTTTAGCCTCATAGTAGATTCTTCCTATATATTCTCCAATTACGCCTAAGAATAACATTTGAATCCCGCCTAAGAGCAGAACTGCTGAAATAATCGTAACATAACCAGGCACATCAACTCCGTGAACAATTGTTTTGATCAATATATATAGCACATAAAGTAAATCAATTGACATTGTGAATAAACCCATGTAAATGGCTACACGCAATGGACGGTTATTAAACGAGATGATTCCATCGATACCATAATTTAATAATTTAAAGAAAGTCCATTTACTCTGCCCTAAAGCACGATCTACATTTTCATATTCAAGCAAGTGTTCTTTAAAACCAATCCATGAGAATAGACCTTTTGAAAAACGATTGTACTCGCTAAGTGCTAACAATGCGTCAATGGCGCGACGACTGAGCAAACGAAAATCGCCTACTCCATCAGTTAACGTAATATGATCAACAAAATGATTAATCAATTTATAATAAAGTTTTGCCGTGAAAGACCGTGTCCATTTTTCATCTTTGCGATTCCGTTTGGCAATCACCTGATCATAACCTTCTTGATAGGCCTCAATCATTTTTGGAATCATAGAAGGTGGATGCTGCAAATCGCTATCCATGATGACGGCTGCTTCACCTCGTGCATAAGTTAAGCCAGCTAACATAGCAGCTTCCTTCCCAAAATTCCGGCTAAATGAAAGATAGCGAACGCGCTGATCTTTATTACCCAACTCCTGTAAAATATGAAGAGTACGATCTTGGCTTCCATCATCTACAAAGATGAGTTCAAAATCAAATTTTTTCATCACTTTTTGAATTTCATCATAAAAGGCATTTAGTACATCTTCTTCATTAAAGCAAGGCGTAATGATGGAAATCATGGTGAAGATCCCCGCTTTCTTTAAATATCATTTTGAGTTTTTAATATCTTTTTAGAAACAATAAACGTAAATGGAATCGCAACAAGTGAAGCAAGTAAAGGTGAAATATCTTTATCCCAATTTAAAATACTGACAAAAAAATACGCACTACTTGTAGATACACTAATATTGACAACATATGTTAAAGGGAACTGAAAAAATTTCTTTAAAGTTGGTTTGGTTTGATATGTAAAATAAGAATTCATAAAAAATGAACCGATCATGCTAATCAAAAAAGCGAGAATGTGAGCTACTAAATAATTCAATCCAAGCAGATGGATAAAAAATAAATAGAGTAAGTAATAATGAAGTGTATTTAACACCCCAACAATAATAAATCGAAGGAGTGGCTGTTTCCAAATTTCTAACATACTTGTGCCAACTTTCTAGGTGAAATCAAACATGTTTATCAAGCGTTAATTTGTTCAATCGTTACAGTGAATGATTTGCACTGGTCGATTTTCACTTCCATTCAGCATTTTTGAGTTGCGCGTTCTTACTATTTATATTTTTCTGTTTCGCTTCTAATTGCTCAATCGGAAAAGTAGGTATTGAAAAAGGCAATGGATCTTTCATGACAGCTGCATTGAGTTGTTCAAATGCTGTGTTGCTTACATATGAATGATAAAGAAAACCAATCGGTAGGGAAAGCTGATTTTCCCATATTCTATACTGACCATACGTCTTTAACAATGAATAATTAAATGGTTATCTTTTGGCAGAATATAATATTTATTTGCTAAAACAGTTTCAAGAAAGTGTCGATGATCTAGATTCTGAAAGAGACTCGTCGTATTATGTTGTAGAACATTATAATCCTTTTTTATAAATCGATGAACAGTTCCAGAAAGAAGACTATTATATGCACCAAAACCATGATATCCCTAAATCATGGATGAATTAAATGTATCAAGCCACCTTTAGGATTTATCTAGCTATTATAAATGCAGAATAAAACATTTGTGTTCAATTTTTAATTTAGTATATTATTCCATTTATCCTTTATTTAAAAGTAATAGAATTTAAAGCGTTATTATGTTAGATTAATGTGAGATTATATTAAATCTTAGGGGGTTTCAAGCAGTTTTAAATTGCTATCATCTATGGAAAGTAAAATAATAAAACCTAATCATAGGTTATATTTGTTTTTTTCATATCTTACTCTATTCATCGCAGCAATGATGGTTCATCTATTTTTTTTAATTGGTAAAAACTATCTTAGTGAAGCATGTTGCGACTCATTTACTCAATTGTCCCATTATTACCCCTTTTTGCAACATACATATGGTCAAGGTAACTTTTTTTGGTCATGGGAAGAGGGGTTAGGAGGAGACGTATTTTCAGAATATCTCTATTATTATTCGACTAATCCTTTTTTCTGGTTAACGATGCCATTTGACTTGTCTTCACTGCAATCTACGATTGAGATGAGACTTTTTCTTAGCATAGGGAAAGTATTTTTGGCCATGATTTTGCTGTTTCATTTTCTTCGTTATCTAAAACGTAGTTATACAGCAGCTGTGACAGGTGCATGTATTTATGGAGGTTCTTATTATTTTTTAATATTTTCACTGCGTTTTGACTTTATGGTTGACGGTATGGTCTGGCTGCCGCTTGTTATCTGGGGTTATGAACGGCTTGTGCAAGAAAATAAAAAAAGTCTCTTTGTTTTATCGATTTTCTTGATTATTAGCTCCAATTTTTATCTTTCCTATATTAGTTCTATTTTTCTTGTTTTATACGCATGTATGAAGTATTTTCAGCTCCATCAATCATTTCGCTGGAAAAGTCTGATCAAACATTATTTACAATTAGCTGGTTATTATTTGATCGGACTGGGACTTGCGGCGTTTGCATTTCTTCCAGCAGTTGATCGCTATTTGCATGTAGATCGCTTCTATGCACATGTAAACATTCCTTTGTTATTTGATGCTCCTTTTTATAAGAACTTGGTTAAGAATCTTTTCCTAATGACCGGCAAGGAAGATTTTGTTGTTATATTTCCTATCCTTGTTTTGATCTTAGTGTTATATGGGTTTCAAATGAGATCAGCAGCAGGAAAGTATCATTTTCGATTCTGTCTATTCATTGCATTTTTAGTAATGATCCCCTTTGTCTATTCTCTATTTAATGGATTTTCATTTATGGAGTATCGGTGGCTTTATTTATTTGTTTTTTCTGTTGCCGTAGCTTCAGCATTTTTGCTTGATGATTTATTAAAGCGGGGTCATCGCTTGGCGATGCCGATTCAACTACTTATCATCATCATCTTTACTTATATTACCTATACAAAAATGAAGAAATGGAAACATTTTTCTGGCGATCAGCATGTTCTAGAGGCACTTCTTTTTTCATGGGTTGCGATTATTGTATATCTTCTCCTCTTTTATCTGAAGGATCGTATTTCAAAGAAATGGGTTGCGAGTGGAATTGTTCTGATTCTAGTAGTCAACATAGGTCTAACTAATGATGTAGCTATGCATTTCTTTGCTGGTGACCCAGAGTTATTAGACAAAAAGTTGGATCAACGACTTGCATGGTATGGTCAGGCAAAAGATCAACAGATGTTTCAATCATTGCAAAATGATGATCGTCAGTTTTATCGGATTACATTAATGAATCGTATAAATGAAATTAATGAAGGATTACTATATCATTTTAAAGGGTTTGGTTTATACAATAGCTTACTATCAGGTGATATTCATCGATTTTTTAAGAATGAATATAATATTCTACAGGTGAATATCCCAAGCCAAGTTAATAAATTAGATAATCGGTTGTTCCTAATGAGTGGTCTAGCAAATAAATACTATGTAATCCATAAAGATAAATCCTTCCGTCCATACGATTATTCGCTATTTCGCACTGCGGGAGATTATACAATATGGAAAAACAATCATCCCTTATCGATTGGTTTTCTTTATCCATCCGTGACCGATTATCGTACATTTCATCAGTTAAATGCATCAGAACGTGACCAGCTCTTTTTATCTGCGGCTGTTGTGGATCATCCTGAAAAGTTTTCTTTGCCTAAGTTTCAGCCCAAGGTTCTTCAAGTAGAAAGAATTCCTTATCATCAAATTAAGCTTGAGAAATCAAACGCTTCACTAAAAGGGAACCGACTAAAAATTGAGGAAAACGGGAAATTATGGATTGAAAATCCATTTTATCAACGTGCAGGTGAATTAATCGTCACCTTTAAAATGAGTAAATGGAAATATAAAAGATACCGAATGGAGTTAGGGGATAAGGTATTTAACCATTTTAAAGGTAAATACAATTACCCCAAAGAGGAAATTTCAATTCATTTGGGTGAGACAAAAGATTGGAAGAGAATCCCACTAAAATTATCTCCTGGTCTCTATCAAGTACGTGATTTAACATTAACATTTCAAACCTATCAAACTTATCATGAGTTGGTGCAACAGCGTCAGCAAGATGAGTTAAAACAAGTCAAAATGGGAAAAAACGGCTATCTAACCGCTAAAATAACAGCAAAGACAAAAGGGCTCCTCTTTCTGTCGATTCCATATAGTGATGGTTGGAAGATCAAGGTAGATGGAAAGGAACAAAAGGCATTAAAAGTAAATACAGCTTTTTTGGGAGTGCCAATAGAACGTGGTACACACCAGATTGAGCTTGCCTATCGTACCCCATACTTATACATGGGCATCACAATATCGGTGATCACATTAATATGTTGGCGTGGCATTCTCCTATACCGACGGCGAAACAGAGTAAAATCTAAGTAACTAAGGCTTAGAGGTGTTAGACTGCAGAAAAACCAAATTAATAAAATAGGAGGTCATACAATTGGAAGAAGAAGGAGAAATCGTGGTGTCAATATTTCGCTGTGGAGCGACTTTCAGGCGCTACAAAGCCACGTCTGTGTAGCGAAGAATAGGCGGTAGTACTGTCTGAGGCGATAGCCGAGTTGATACCGCCCTGAGCGAGCAGACGTGGCGCCTTGAAGACATCTTAGCCCGAAATGGTGGCGAAGCGTGAAATATTGATGGAACTATTGTATCTTGTCTAGAAAACAGAACCTCTAAGTAACTAAGACTTAGAGGTGTTTTAATTGGAATATTGATAGATTGACGTTCGTTTCTTTAAGTGATCAAATTGGCTTTCAACCGAATGAATTCCTAATCCAAAGTAACCTTTGCTGGGATTCCAACTGCTGTAGATTTGTACCGCTTTTAAAATATCTTTTCGATCTTCGAGTTTCTTTAGTTTGACCATTTTTTTGTTTTTTTTCACGATATTCTTCATTTCTGTTGCAATCGAGATATAGTAGGCTTGCTCCTGAATTTGACGGCGCCTGACCAAGTCGTTTACCACTTTTCCTACCATGGCATGGTCAATGTGAAAATCATGTTGTGACATGGACTTAAAAGTCGCGTTTGGAAACATATGAATCCAGCTTTTTACGATAGATTCTACTTGTTTTCTAGGGAATCGACCATTCCGAACCTTATAAAATGCTGTCTGTTCATAAGGAATTCCCATTGCCGTTGTCGCAAGGAAAAATTCTCGGACACGAGCTCGACCAAATTGATTTGGGTTTAAGAAATGAAAGTGTTCCTTTTTCGGACTGTGGATACGGTGATGAATTGGACAAAGGATCGGTTTGCTAAATGGTTGATCTCGACGACCATTGACAACATATCTTGCAGTGGAATATTCACCAAGAGAAAGTAAAACCACATAGACTTTCTTATGTGCAGCAAGATCATTTTTAATCGGTACACCAAAAGTTAATACTTCGTCATCAGCGTGTGGGCTAAAATAGACGACTACATTTTGACTCAAGCTTGGATGAAAACGGGATAGTGGCGTTCGTTTTTTTAGTTCAGAAAGAGTAAATGTATGCTTGGGAATGTAGAAGGGAGACTCTTGTGGTAGTTGGCTTTGCCCAAGACAACACATAATGAGAAGTATTGCTAATAAGGTTACAAATTTTTTCAGTTGTTCTTCATCCAATCTCTATTAATTATTTGATACATTCATATATTAAAAGATCGATTTTGTATTTGCAAATAAATGAATCATCTAAGTGGCGTTAACATATATAATTCTACCAAAAGATAAGATGAATTAACTCAAAGATAATACTTGTATAAGACATCTCTCGGTAGAACATGCTAATTGAAAATAAATTAGAGAGGTGTAACAAATGGAAGATCATAAAAATACCCATCCACCGGAGAATGAGACGCAGCCTCAGCAAGGGATTGATCAAGAAGAAGTAAAAAATAGCCCCCTTGATCAGGAGACTGAAAATCGAATCTCTGAAAGCATTTCTGAAGGAATGGTACAAGGAGATATTGATGGTTTTTAGCGTTCACGTCGCCAAAACCAGATAACCCCCCAGATGGCAAAGATGGCAATGAGCACATAAAAGACTTCTGAATAGATCTGCATATAGCTAATAATCGTTTTCCATTGTGAGCCAAATGCAGCGCCAAGCTGAACAAGGATTAGATTCCAAATGAGAGTACCTAGGGTGGTAAAGAGTAGAAATAGTGGAAGGTTCATTCTTGACATACCAGCGGGAATAGAGATTAAACTGCGAATTAAAGGAACCATTCTGCAAAAAAATACTGTCCAGGTGCCATAACGATGAAACCAATTATTGGCCTTGTGAATATCTTCTTTTTTAAGACGGAGAAGATATCCCCATCGTTCGACGATTCTCTCTATTCGGTGAACATCTAACACGCGTCCTAGACCATAGAGTAGTAGAGCACCGACAACAGCTCCGATTGTGGAAGCAATGACAACACCAGTAATCGTTAAATCTGATTTTACCGTCATAAATCCTCCGAAACTTAAAACGAGTTCAGAAGGGATCGGAGGAAAAATATTTTCTAAAGCAATCATCAGAAAAATACCAAAATAACCGTATTCTTCCATAAATTGAGTAATTGAATTTTCCATGGATTTTTACCACATCCCACTTATCTGCTGTAAATGATTCTAGTTACTTTGTTTCTTTATCATCATCAAGTAGTTGCCTCATCTTGTCAATCATAGGATAATTGACTTATCTATACAGAGGGAGATGAAAAAATGTCGAAAGAGCTCACTTCATCAACAACCTTACATAATGGCGTTAAAATGCCGTGGCTTGGTTTAGGGGTCTGGAAATCACGAGAAGGCGGAGAAGTTGAAAAAGCAGTAGAGTCGGCTTTAAAGCTCGGTTATCGCAGTATCGATACCGCTCGGATTTATGAGAATGAATCAGGAGTAAGCCGTGGTATTGAAGCGAGTGGCGTGGCTCGTAAAGATATTTTTCTCACGACGAAAGTATGGAATACTGATTTAGGATATGAAGAAACTTTACGTGCTTTTGAGGATAGTAAGAAGCGTTTACAAACAGATTACTTGGATTTATATCTTATTCACTGGCCTGTTGAAAATAAGTTTGTCGATGCATGGAAAGCTTTAGAGAAGCTATATGAAACGGGTGAAGTTCGCGCAATTGGTGTTTGTAATTTTCATATTCATCATTTAAAGACGCTAGAAAACCATGCTAATTTGGCTCCGATGGTGAACCAAGTTGAATTTCATCCATATTTAACTCAAACAGAGCTACGCGCTTATTGTGAACAGCATCAAATTCAATTTGAAGCGTGGAGTCCTCTTATGCAAGGGAACTTCTTAAAGGATGAAACGATTCTTTCCATTGCTGACAAGTATCAACGTACACCAGCTCAGATACTTCTACGTTGGGACTTACAGCACAATGTGGTAACAATTCCTAAATCTGTTCGTGAAGATCGAATCAAAGAAAATACTCAAATATTTGACTTTGAATTAACACAAGCAGATATAGACATCTTAGATCAACTGAATCGCGATCAGCGCTTTGGTGCTGATCCAGATAATTTCAATTTTTAATACCTATCTCATGATGGGACCCATCTGATGATGGGTTCTTTTTATTTTCGATGAAAATGATAATCTGTGATAGAATTGTTTAAATTATAAGCCTAGAATGGGAGTTTGCATGATGAAAAGAGTGATGTTAACTGCTATTATTTTTATTTCGTTAGTTGGCTGTTCAAATATTGGAGCTTTATTCGATTTTGGAGCATCTGAGAAAGCGATTGGGCAGATTTCACAATTGGTGAATCAGCGTAATGCAATTCATTCAAAATTGAGTGCAGGCCTCGATAGTTCAAATATGCAGTGGACAATTAAGAAGCTAGAACAGAGTTACCAGCAAGGAAAAAGTGATCCAAAGTTATTACAAAATTTGCTCAACCAAATTAATCGATCAAAAACATCGACAAAAGAACGATTAAACCGTACAAAGGCAATTTATAGTCAAGCCGCAGAATTAAAATATAATTTGCATGACCTGCCTAGCGAAAGAAAAAAAATGGCAATCCATGCATTAGATGCATTTATTGATCTAACGGCAAAAGAGATTGAACTTTTTCATTTTAGTATTAAAATGGACGAGCAGAACGAAACTTATTATCAAGCTATGGGAACAGGGAAGCCATTGCCAAAGGATGATTATGAACGGTTACGGCAAGAGCAGATTAAGCGTAATAAAGAGATTAAGCGCTTATCTGACCGATTTAACCGGGTTTGGGACATTTTTAATGTTGAAATAACTGGTCAAAAAGTGAAGGACCCTGGAGCTTTCTAATATAGAAAGGTGTTGAGTAATGAGTATCTCGAAAGAAGAATGGAAACTCGAACAAAAAAGAGTAAACCATGTGGTTGAATTAGCAAAGAAAAGGATTGGAGGACTAGGTGGATATATAGCGGAAGTGCAAAGTGACATTGTGGATATACGAAAACATTTTTGGGATGATGTAACGGTAAATCTGGATGATGCGACTGAAGCTGCGGAGACAGCAGCTAGTATGAAGCAGCAGTCTGAATTGCTGGCGGAGCGTGAACGCAGTTTTCGCCATGTCAACACGGAGATTGAACGTCTTCGCCGTATAGAGGATTCACCCTATTTTGGACGGGTGGATTTTCGTGAAGAAGGGGAATCAGAAACGGAATCTATTTATCTGGGTATCGCGTCTATGATGGATGAAAAAGGTGAAGATTTTTTAATTTATGATTGGCGTGCCCCCATTTCTAGCCTTTACTATGATCATTCACCTGGACATGTCTCATTCCAGGCGCCAGAGAGCGAAATCAAAGGTGAAATGACCACCAAACGACAGTATGTCATTCGCAGGGGCAAGATTTTGAGTCTCTTTGATACAGGACTGACAATTGGAGACGAATTATTGCAAGAAGTATTGGGAAGGCAAGCAGATGCGCAAATGCGTAGTATTGTCGCAACCATCCAGAAGGAACAAAATCGTCTCATTCGGGATGAAAAAAGCCAACTTTTAATTGTTCGGGGGGCAGCCGGCAGCGGAAAGACATCTGCTGCACTGCAAAGAATTGCCTATCTACTCTATCGTTATCGTGATCAATTACAGGCAAATCAAATTATCCTTTTTTCCCCCAATCCGATCTTTAATAGCTATGTTTCAAGTGTATTGCCTGAGCTCGGTGAAGAAAATATGCAACAAGCTACTTTCCAACAATATTTAGATCGACATTTAGGCAAGGATTATCAAGTAGAAGACCCTTTTCAACAAGTGGAATATACTTTGACAGCTCAACAAGATGTAGACTATCAGATACGAATAGATGGGGTTCATTTTAAATCTACAGAAGAATTTTTACAAATCATTGATGATTACCTTGTCCACTTAGGTAAAAAAGGACTTTGGTTTCAAGATATATGTTATAGAGGGGAGCCGATGGTTACCAAAGAAGAGATCAAAAGACAATTTCTCTCTTATGATACAACGCGCTCGATTCCTTTGCGTATGGATCTCTTGAAAGAGTGGTTACTTGAACGTCTGTCGATCAAAGCGAAACAAGAAGAGAAGGCGGACTGGGTGGAAGAAGCGATCGAATTATTACCAGATGAAGTTTATCAACAAATTCAACAAAGAGTACAGCGCAAGGAAAGATTTTCAGAAGAGACATTTGATGATTTTGAACGTCAACGAAAGATGTTAAAAGAATATGTTGTGAAAAAGCAATTTAAGAAGTTGTATCAATCGGTCAGAAGACTACATTTTATTGATTTTCGACAAACTTACTTAAATATATGGCAGCAGGATGGACAAACCGATTCGCGACTGCCACATGACTGGTCAAGAATTGGGATGCAAACAGCACGTATGTTTACCAAGAAGAGAATTCCTTATGAAGATGCAACCCCTTTTCTATATTTTAAAGGACAAATTGAGGGATTCCCTAAGGACTTGTCAATAAGACATCTCTTTATTGATGAAGCACAGGATTATACACCATTTCAGTTTTTATTCTTAAAAAGAATGTTTCCGCGTAGCAAGATGACGATTTTGGGAGATTTAAATCAGTCTATCTTTGCACATGCAAGTGATGGTTTTCAGTCGATTGGAACACTATTTCCTGAGCAAAGAACAGCAGAGATCGTATTACATCGTACGTATCGATCAACTGAACCCATTGTTACGTTTACTCGACAGTTTATACCCGATGGGAAATCTATACAGCCATTTGCAAGAGATGGGGCATTACCTCGTTTGGTTCATGTGCGGCAGCCGCAAGCATGGATCAAGGCGATCGTAAAAAGTGCAAAGGAGCGTTTAGAACAAGGTTTTAAAACAGTAGCGATTATTTGTAAGACGGCTGCCGAAGCAGATGAAGTATACCAAAAACTGCATCCTTTGCTTGAAGTGCATTTGATCCGAAAAGAAAGTAGCAATTTTGAAACAGGAGTGCTGATTATTCCTTCATATTTAGCAAAAGGTGTTGAATTTGATGCAGTGATCATTTATGATGCATCTTTGTCTGTATATAACAAAGAGAGTGAACGAAAGCTTTTCTATACAGCTTGCACAAGAGCCATGCATGATCTGGAGTTATTCTATATGGATGAATTAAGTCCATTTGTGCAGGAGGTAGATTCTAAATCTTATCAGCAGGTCGAGTTCGATTAAGACGACCTTGCTTTATGTAAATCTTTTGTGGTATAGTGGTGTTTGCCGCGCTAGATGGGGAGCTCGCCGTGCCCTGTAACTCGCAATCGGCGTAGCGGGGTTGAATTCCTATCTGAGGTCTAGATTGTGTGAGGTCTGGTCTCTGTCGAAAGTGTTGACGATTGGGTCCCGCGCAACGAATACTTCTGAACCGTGTCAGGTCCTGACGGAAGCAGCACTAAGGAAGAGCATTCGTGTGCCGTGGGAGTGCCTGATTTGAGCTGGAGCCAGAGAGTCCGCTTGGGCGATTTAGATCAAAGGTAGGTGCGCGGTACATATTATTTGTAAATGAAGAGTGAATCATTGCTCCATCATATATGAAATGAACTTAGTCTACATAAGACCCTATGAGCTGTAATGCTCATAGGGTCTTTTACTTATCAGGAGGAGAAGTGAATATTTGGATAGACGAAGACGAAATCGTGGAGTCAATATTTTACAGCAGATACGGTGTCTTGAAAACATCTTCGAAGCCTGAAATGGAGTTGAGGCGTGAAATATTGACGGAATCATAACCTTTGTCTATAAGCTGCGGTGTTATGGTCATTACAGCTCGTAAGGACTTTGTATAGTACGGGAAATTTTAGAAGAAAGAAGGAAGAAAACATTTGAAGAAGAATTTAAGAAGATGATGTATCTGGATGATATTGGAAATTGATTGCGAAAGTGGAGGGGTCGTCTGTGTCCATCGCATATCGCATCGACAAATTAATCGAGGAAAGTTCTTTCTTGAATGAAGTACCAGGAGCTTCTGTTGTAATTGATAAGACAGGAGTGATTCTTTCCTCAAACGGACCATTTCAACGCTTATTACAACTGAACCGAAAGCAGATTATCGGGAAGCAGTTAACACAATTTGTCCTCTTTCCGAACGAACTGTTGTCCCAACAAGATGATGGCCTACATTGTCAAGGACAATTAGTATCCCAGAAAGTTTCGCCCATTCCGGTAAATATAGAAATGAAAGTGAAGATGGAGAGAGGGAAAAGTTATTATGTTTTCTCCTTTCATCCAGAATATTATTTTCAATCCGTACTTAGGCAAGCATTTGCTTCATTGCCGATTGGAATCGTTTTCGTGAGTACAGAACGCATGATTTTTGATCTGAATGAGACGGCTTGTTCATTGTTGGAGCTGGATCGAAGAGAAATTCTCTACTCAACAATTCGTCAAGATTGGTGTTCGGTCTTCCCGCCTGTTCATCAGTCGATCGAGCAACATGAGGTGATTCATAAGACAGCAGCAGGAGAACGAGATTTGTTAGTTACGACCAAGCAACTTGTGAATGAGCAGAAAGAATCACGGGGTGCGCTTTATTTATTGGAGGATATTACAGATATTCGCTCTTTAGAAAGGCAAATTCTTTATTACAATCGATTGGCAACTATCGGGCAAATTGCGGCAGGAAGTGCACATGAAATTCGTAATCCACTTACTTCGGTAAAGGGTTTTTTACAGATGTTTCAGCAGCAATTGCATGAGGGTGGTCATACCCAGCATGACTTATATATTGAGTTGATGCTAAAAGAGATTAATCGAATCAGTCGTCTGGTTGGCGAGTTTCTCTGTCTTAGCAAACCAAGGCAAATCGAACGAAAGCCATTAGATTTGTTTCAACTCATCCCTGAGCTAGCTCCTATCATACGAAGTGAGGCGATTTTACATAATATTGAGCTTGTGATTGAGCCCTTAACAAAACCCGTTCCATTGGTTTTAGCCGATGCAGAATTATTGAAGCAGGTATTGCTCAACCTAAGTAAAAATGCCATTGAAGCGATGGGTCATGGTGGTGAATTAAGAATTTCTCTTGATCATCAAAAAGAACAAAAGCAACTTTTCATCCATTTGATAGATACTGGACCTGGGATTTCGGCACATTTTATGAAGCAGATTTTTAAACCATTTTTTACAACAAAAGAAAAAGGAACCGGTTTAGGTCTTTCGATTTGTAAACAAATTATGAAAGAACTAAAAGGGGAAATTTTGGTCGATTCCAATCAACATGGGAGTACGTTTTCGATTAGCTTACCAGTAGTAATGGGAGATTAGATACGCTATGATAGAAAGGACTTGTCTGGTTCCCAGGTGAGTCTTCTTTTGTTTTGTAGTATGATAAGGATGTTGTAAAAAGATACGCAGGCTTGGAGTGTTGACAGTGTCCTATCGGGCTTTGTATCGAGTTTGGAGACCCCAACAATTTAAAGACTTAGTCGGGCAAGAGCATGTA
Source organism: Seinonella peptonophila (assembly GCF_900129355.1). Taxonomy (GTDB): domain Bacteria; phylum Bacillota; class Bacilli; order Thermoactinomycetales; family Thermoactinomycetaceae; genus Seinonella; species Seinonella peptonophila. The sequence goes on from NZ_FQVL01000004.1 coordinate 250,837, forward strand.
ACAACAACTTTGCAAAATGCGCTCAGCTCTGGACAATTGGCTCATGCCTATCTATTTCATGGGCCTCGTGGGACAGGAAAGACAAGCGCAGCAAAGATTTTAGCGAAAGCGGTTAACTGTGAACAAGGGCCTGCCGCTGAGCCTTGCAATCAATGCAATGCTTGCCTCAAGATCACAGAAGGTCAAATGATGGATGTAGTGGAAATTGATGCTGCATCTAATCGTGGTGTTGATGATATCCGAGAATTGCGTGATCAAGTTCGCTATACTCCTACAGAAGCACGCTATAAGGTGTATATGATTGATGAGGCACACATGCTGACAATGGAGGCCTTTAATGCACTGCTCAAAACATTGGAGGAGCCCCCATCTCATGTGCTTTTTATATTGGCAACCACAGAACCGCATAAATTATTACCAACGATCTTATCGAGATGCCAACGCTTTGCTTTTCGACGAATCTCTTTTGATCAGATTGTCGCTACATTGGAGAAAGTGTGTCAGTCTGAGCAGGTGAACTATGAGCTAGGTGCACTGCGATTGCTAGCTCGTGCGGCAGATGGAGGCCTACGAGATGCTCTTAGCTTGCTAGATCAAGCTTTTGCATTTGCAGAGCATAAGTTAGATGAGTCGATAGCCACAGTGGTTACAGGTTCAGGGACAAAAAGCCATATGTTGCAGCTCCTACAAGCAATTGGTCAACAGGATGTGGCAAAGTCGATTAGTTTATTGGAGCAATTCATTTCACACGGAGCAGAAGCAGGAAAAATATTAGATGATTTAATTTATGCTTGTAGGGATTTATTGCTTGTACAGACAGCTCCTCAGTTAGATCGACTACAGGGTATTTTTGATAGCCATGATGAAATGCAGGAGCTTCATTCGCTTTGGTCTAGGCAAGATTTATTGACGATGTTGGAAATTTTGCTTTCTTATCAGCAGCAGATGAATCGGGTAACACAATCAAATCTACTGCTGGAAATGGTTTTGATTCGGCTTTGCCAGAAAGAGCCCAATCAGCAAGTCGAATCAACTGATCTAGATCTTGATATGTTGAAAAAAATGCAGCATAAAATAGACCAACTACAGCAGCAAATCAATGAGCTTCGTTTGCAGACTACGACGTCATCTCCATCTACCCCTCAAGTTGTCAAAACGAATCACCCATCAACTGATACAACGCCGCCTCAGGCAAAAAGTGAAGCTACAACTGTTGCTGTTAGCAGGAATCGGCAGGCGAAAACGAATCATTCACCTGATGTGTTTCAGCGTGTAAAAGCCGAGTGGCAACGGATCTTGCAACGGGTGAAAGAATTAAAGATTACGGTACATGCTTGGTTGGTAAACGGAGAACTAAAGGCGGCGACACCAGAGAAGGTTATTCTTGTTTTCTCAAGTGAAATTCATCGTCAGCAAATTGTAGAGCGTGCTGAGAATCGTAAGGTGATTGAGCAAGCGATTCAAGAAGTATTAGGTCAGCCGTTTCAGCTAGAGACAATTATGGCTGATCATTGGCAAGAATCGAATGAAGAGGCAGCTACAGTACAAGATGAAATGGAGCCTCCGACACCTCCTGTCGTTTCAAAAGCACGTCAAATTTTTGGCCCTGACTTAATAGAGTGGCTTGATTAAGAATTTTATGGAGGGATCATAATGAAAAATATGAATCAGATGATGAAACAATTTAAAAAAATGCAACAACAGATGATGAAGGAGCAAGAAAAGCTAGAACAACAAGAGGTTGAAGGAACTGCCGGGGGTGGGGTTGTCAAAGCGATTGTAACTGGAACAAAGCAAGTAAAATCGATTGAAATTGATCCAGAGGCTGTTGATCCAGAAGATGTTGAAATGCTTCAAGATTTGATTGTTGCTGCTGTCAATGAAGCAATGAAAAAAGTAGATGATTTACAAGCTCAAAATTTAGGTAAGTTGACAGGTGGATTGCCAAAAGGATTGTTCTAATTTGACGACCAAGAAGGTGTGAGATCAGATGTATCTTCCACAGCCAATTTCAAAATTGATTGAAGGATTTATGCGTTTACCTGGTATTGGGCCCAAAACAGCACAGCGGCTTGCTTTTTTTGTTTTAACCATGAAGGAAGACGATGTGTTAGATTTGGCTAAAGCGCTTGTTCGAGCGAAGCGTGATCTGTCAACTTGTTCAGTATGTGGCAATATCACCGATCAAGACCCTTGTCATATTTGTTCTGATAAGAGTCGCGACCAAAGTGTAATCTGTGTTGTCCAAGATACACGCGATGTAATAGCAATGGAGAGAACGCGTGAATATAGAGGGCTTTATCATGTGCTACATGGCGCCATATCGCCGATGGAAGGGATTGGACCTGAAGAGTTACAGATTCCTGAGTTGCTGAAACGTGTGAGCAATGAAGAAGTGCAGGAACTCATCTTAGCAACCAATCCAAATGTTGAAGGTGAAGCAACGGCGATCTATTTGTCAAAGTTGGTAAAACCTTTTTCATTGAAGGTGACACGAATTGCCCATGGGCTACCGGTTGGTGGAGATTTAGAATATGCTGATGAGGTAACTTTGAGTAAGGCATTGGAAGGGCGACGTGAACTTTAGCTGTGGATCGAACTGGAAGCTTGATTTGCTTGTCTTAACTTCACGATTCCTTGCATAAGAATAGTAGCGGCAGAACCAACTTGGTTGGCGACGCCGCTTTTTCAATTCTGATCAAGGAGAGTTTTGTTGTGCGAACCTTTTCGGTGTTGTCTTTACGAGTCTGCTTATCAAATGAAAAATTGTCTAATTATCGACATTTGTTTAGCGCGATTTCTGCCCTTTGTTTTTTCGCGACAGTGCCGTTGCAATTTGCATTATTAGATTGGATTCAGACTACAAAAGGAACTTGGTTGATTATTCAAGGGAAAATCGATAACTGGCCATTGCTTTGTTTTGCTCTTTCTCTTTCCTTTATTCAGTTAGTGAGTAGCGCTCTTTTTCTTTTCTTAGGTGCGATTACACTTTTTCGATATGAGCGAGACAGGTGGTATTTAACATCATCCGCACAAAGTTTGTCTTATTTCCTCGCATGGATACAAAGCCTCACAATTCTGGGTACGATCTTAACACAAGTGTTTACCGGTTCCTGGTACGCGCAGTTACTCCCCTATTTACCGCACTTATGGATGATCATGGTCTTTGTGTCTATGTTTTATCCATTTGATCAATCCTCATTTCTTCAACCTTTACCGCGAAAACATCTGTTAAAAGCAGTTGTGATCTGCATGGGTCTATATGTATGTGTCTTTTTTCTGCTTGATCATTACATTACAAAACCGATTGCTGAATGGTTTTCTCTAGAATTGTCCTCTTGGAGAGAACAAAATATTGACCAATCGATCCAACAGGCAGGAAAAATAGGTGGATGGGCAATTCTTTCTCAGTGGTTATTTATTGGATGTATAGGGCCGATTGCGGAGGAAATATTGTTTCGTGGACTGCTGCAAGGTTTGATTGCCAAACGTTGGGGACATTTGCTTGGAATTCTTCTTCCAGCGCTTTGTTTTGCCTTATTTCATGTAGATATTCCCCTATTCTCTCCCTTATTTGTATTAGGTTTGATCTTAGGATGGTTGCGTTATTATTTTGGAGTGCTTTGGGTACCCATTGCCTTTCATATGCTCAATAACTCTATTTCTGTTTGTTTAGATCTACTTTCCTAGTTCTTTTAGGAACGATTTTTTCATAAGATCAGTCATGGATATTCTCTAAAAGTGGGACAAGGAGGACAGGGCAATGTTGGATATCAAATGGTGGCTTTTCATTGCTGTTTTGGGTGTGATACTGATTATGGTGATCAGCCGATCGATTACAAAACCACTTGGTTGGCTTTGGTATTGTATCCTTTATTCCGCAGCAGGTGCAATTGTACTATTTCTTCTCAATTTAATCGGACAGCATTTTCAAATAGAAGTGCCGATCAATCCACTCTCAGCATTGATAGCGGGAGGGCTTGGTATACCTGGGGTTGCCTTCTTGGTTGCATCACAGTTGATGATTTTTTAAAAAAAGTGTTGACATCATTCGACGTTATGTGCTAATCTACTATCTGTCGCCGCTAATAAGCGACAACACATCATAAAGAGATACAAATGATGAAGCACTTTGATAACAGAAGAGTGAACATGTGACCTGTAATTCTTATTGAGCAAGTCAAACTTTAATGAAGAGTTTGATCCTGGCTCAGGACGAACGCTGGCGGCGTGCCTAATACATGCAAGTCGAGCGCGGGAAGCCTCTTCGGAGGTGGAACG
>NZ_FQVL01000007.1 GCF_900129355.1 Seinonella peptonophila
CCACTCGTTCCCATCCCGAACACGATCGTTAAGCCCTCCAGCGCCAATGGTACTTGGGGCTCACGCCCCTGGGAGAGTCGGACGTTGCCAGGCAACCAACACCCTATCTCTATTAGAGATAGGGTGTTTTTATTTTCCCTTCTTTAGATTTGAGAAGGGTCTTTTTTGATTCGAGAGGATAGTGATTTATTTTTGACTTGTATATAAGTAGTTCTTGCAGAAGTCTTTTTAGCTTGCTCTTGCTCTAATCTGCGACTTCTTAATTTAAGTAGCACATAGAGCGCTCGAAGGATGAGAAGGAAGGGGATAAAGATGTAAAAAACAAATGAAATCATCCCGCTTACTGCGTCCATTTGAATCACTCCATATTGTTATCAAATGACTTCATTATTTTTTAGTGAAATATTGATTTTAAGTTGATTACATGGCAATGGGTCGATATAAAACTTAGCGATTCAGGAGTCTAGTTTGTCCAATCAAAAAAAAAATATGTGAGGAAGTTCAAGCAAGGAATGATGGACGGTATAAAGCAATACGATGGAAAGAATGACTAAAATGCACGGTATCGGGAGTGTATATTTTCCCTCTATTCTGACCAAAATGAAGGGAAAATGGGTGTAGGAAAGTAGGCGATGTGATGAAGGAAAGACATACTCCTGTCTGTACGATTTGTCGATCTCGTCATGCAAACAGAGGCATTCAAGTACTAGCTCATGTTATTTGTGAACCATGTGAAAAACAAATTATTGGACTACAATGCGATGATCCAGTTTATCTGTTCTATTTATGTCAATTGAAAAAGCTATGGGAGCCCATTCTTCCATGATAAAATAAGTCTTAGTTCATAGAGCGCTTGCCCAATATTGGGTAGTACTCTTTTTTTATTGGGAGTGAAAAAATTGGATCAAACGCGCGCACCGTTGTGGGAAGCAGCTCAAAAACATCTTGCCCATGCTAACGGAAATTTCCATGTTCCAGGTCATAAACAAGGTCTACACTTTGATCCAAAAGCACAAAACGTTTTTCATCGAGTATTACAAATTGATTTGACAGAAATTGGGGAATTAGATGATCTCCATCATGCTACGGGAGCCATATTAGCAGCAGAGCAATTAGCAGCAGAAGCATTTGGGGCAAATAAAACATTCTTTCTAGTCGGCGGAAGTACGGTGGGGAATTTGGTAGCAATGATGACTGCGGCCACAGGTAGAAAAAAAGTAGTGATTCAAAGAAATAGTCACCAATCACTCTTTCATGGTGCCATGATCGGACAAGCAGAGTTAATTGTATTACCTCCTCACTTTCATCTGAGTGATATCGAAAAGCTGTTACAAGCACATCAAGGCGAGATCGGTGCTGTCATGCTGACAAGCCCATCATATGGAGGACGAATTCAGCCTCTTGGGCTATTTGCCGAACTTTGCCATCAATATCATGTTCCTTTATTTGTAGATGAAGCACATGGGGCGCATTTATCCTTTCATCCTGGCTTGGGCACGACTGCGCTTCAGGCTGGAGCAGATTTAGTCGTTCAATCTACACATAAAATGTTACCAGCGATGACAATGGCCTCCATGTTGCATTTGCAAGGAGATCGTATTGATCAAGAGATGGTCAGGCATTATCTGCGAATCATGCAATCAAGTAGTCCATCCTATCCATTGATGATTTCGTTAGATTTGGCACGACGGATCATGGCGACACTAGGAAAAGAGCAAATCGAGTCCATACTTCCGTTGTTGGATGCGTTTCGGAGGCAAGTTGTCTCATTGCCGCTTTATGAAGAGTATATCGAAGGATTACCACAAGATCCATTTAAATTCTCGCTACAAGTGGAGGGAGTAAGTGGGTTTGAATTCTTTTCTATGCTTGAAGATAGAGGAGTCTATGCTGAATGGGCAGATCATCAACGAACTCTATTTATTTTTACCCTAGGAACAACAGAAAATGATCTGAAAAATTTGTTTTCTATTTTACAAGAAGTTCATCTTGGACTATTCTATAGGAAAAGAAAAAAGAAACCAATTCTCCCTAAAATGCCAAAGATATCTCGACAGTCATTTCATTTTTCAAATTGGCAGCATCATGACCGTAAGAAAAAGGATTTAAAAGAAGCTGTTGGACATTTGTCTGCTGAGTTGATTGTACCGTATCCTCCTGGCGTTCCTTTATTAGTTCCTGGGGAGCGATGGACGGCCGAGCATATTGAATTGATCGAAACTTATCTAGCGCTATGTAATCGTGTTCATGGGATTGAAGAAAGAGAAAACGGCCCACAGGTATGGGTCTGGTTGAAGGGAATGGGCTGAATGGGCAAGGGAAGATTTATTACATTTGAAGGGCCTGAGGGGGTAGGAAAAACAACACAGGTGAAGCGCATCAGCGAAGCATTTAATCGACTAAATATTCCATTTATAGCAGTGAGGGAACCTGGTAGTACCAAGATTGGTGATCAAATCCGATCACTCTTATTAGATCCACAGTTTCAGATGATGACGATCAAAACAGAGATGCTTTTATTTGCTGCTGCTCGTGCTCAACTCATTGAAGAAGTTATTCGACCAGCTTTAGATGCGGGAAAAGTGGTACTTTGTGATCGATTTGTTGATTCTAGTATTGCATATCAGGCATTTGGTGCTGGTGCAAAGTTTGATGATGTACTTCAAGTGAATCAAATTGCCATTGCTGGCTGTTTGCCTGATCGTACATACTTGCTTGATGTAAGTGTTTCAAAAAGTCGTGAACGGTTATCAAAGCGGGGTCAACAGTTGGATCGACAAGAAGCAAAAGAGCAAGATTTTCATCAACGTGTGAGAGATGGGTATTTACAATTAGCGGCAAAGCAGCCCCAACGTTTTGTAAAGATAGCAGCAGATCAATCTCGTGAACAAGTATTTTCCATGATTTGGTCTGATTTAGAGGCTCAAATTTCCCATCTTCTTTAGGGATGGAAGCGATCTGAGTTTGCTCAAAAGGAATAGACGATGTTAGAATGGAATCAAAGAGAATAGATAGATTGATTGATTCGAGGGGAGCAAACCACAAGTTGGCTTGGCACGTTGGCAAAAGTAGACTCATTTTGTCATCATTGTACCGACCTGTAGGTCTGCTATAGCTCAAGGCATACGTGTCAGGAGGGATAGCATGTTAAAAGTGCTTGGAGTTCGATTTCGACAGGCTGGAAAGATATATTATTTTGATCCAGGTGATTTTCATATAAATGAGCATGATCATGTGATTGTCGAGACCGTTCGTGGTATTGAATGTGGGGAAGTGGTTCTCGGTATTCGCTTTGTAAATAAAGATGAAGTGGTATTACCGCTCAAGCAAGTGATTCGAGTTGCAACAGACGAGGACTTAGAGCAACTTCAATCGAATGATCAAGCAGCGAAAAGCGCTTTGCAGATTTGCCAAGAAAAAATCAACCAGCACCAACTAGAGATGAAACTAGTTGATGCAGAATATACATTTGACCGAAATAAGGTCATCTTTTATTTTACTGCAGAAGGCCGTGTTGACTTTCGAGAACTGGTTAGAGACCTCGCATCCGTTTTTCGAACACGGATTGAGCTGAGACAAATTGGGGTGCGGGATGAAGCGAAGTTACTTGGCGGAATTGGGCCATGCGGTCGGGTGCTCTGCTGTTCGTCGTTTTTAGGAGATTTTGAGCCAGTTTCGATAAAAATGGCAAAAGACCAAAGTCTATCACTCAATCCTGCAAAAATCTCTGGTCTTTGTGGGCGGTTGATGTGTTGCTTAAAGTTTGAAAATGATTCATACGAGAATATCAAAGAACGCATGCCAGATATTGGTCAACAAGTTGTCACTCCTGATGGAGATGGACGGGTTGTTGTCTTAAATCTTTTAGAAAAAAGGGTGCAGGTAAAATTATTTGAATCGGGAAGTACTGAAGAGTATCCATTAGAAGAGGTTGAAACCCAAGAAAGGGAACAGGTAACCTATGAATAGAAAAAACCATCCGCATGGGCTCGGAGGTATTCCCAATGGGGTCTATTCAGAAAACCATTTTCTGTATAATGGGCAATACTGAAACAGATTGAGGGTGGAGGTTTGGACAAACAGGCGATTTTTAAAAGAGTGGCACAAGTAGAAGAACAAATCGGCGAATTATATCAGGAACTAGGTGGCTTAAAAGAACAGATTGTTGCATTGATCGAGGAAAATACACTATTAACAATGGAAAACCAAAATCTACGCGAAAGAAGGCAAACAGAGGAGGCAGATCAAAACACAGAGTCAGTTCCGCGTGATCCAGGGGAGGAAGATGATCCTGGACAAGGGCATCATAACTTAACCCGATTACATGATGAAGGGTTTCATATATGTAACGTCCATTATGGACGACTCCGTACAGAAGGTGATTGTCTCTTTTGCTTAGCTTTTTTAAATAAGACATCCCAGTGAGGTGTAATGGATTCGGATGACGAATCGATATCATGTTTATATGTTAGAGTGCGCGGATGGAACTTTATACACAGGCATTACCAACCGAATCAAGGAACGGATTGCAAAGCATCAAGCTGGAAAAGGAGCAAGGTATACGCGCAGTCGGCTACCCGTTCGTTTGCGATACTTGGAGCGGGGAGAAGGAAAGTCGTGGGCTTTAAAACGAGAACATGAGCTTCGACAATTGAGTCGACAGCAGAAATGGCAGTTAATTGCGGAAAAAGGGGGTCAAATTTATGCAAATCCAGAAGAGTTTTGACAGTATAGGGGGAAAACTCTATCTGGTTGCTACCCCTATTGGCAATTTACAGGATATGAGTACACGAGCATTAAATATTCTTCAAGAAGTAGATTTGATCGCGGCAGAAGATACCAGACATACCCGCAAACTACTCAATCATTTTCAATTCTCGACTCCCTTAGTCAGTCTGCATGAGCATAACGAGACACAACAGCTTCATTCATTGATAGACCGTTTAAAGAAAGGGAGTCAAATTGCAGTTGTAAGCGATGCAGGAACCCCTGCCATTTCCGACCCAGGCGAAAAATTGGTCGCGGCAGCAGTGGAACAAGGCATTGACGTGATTCCTGTTCCCGGGGCAAATGCAGCTTTAGCAGCTTTAATTGGCTCAGGGCTACCTGTTCAGCCTTTTTTATTTTATGGTTTTTTACCACGGACACAGAAGAAACGGCAAAGTATTCTACATCAATTGAATCAGTTAGAAGTAACCGCTATCTTTTATGAATCACCCTATAGAATGGTCGATACGCTTAGGGATATACAATCTGTTTGTGGTGATCAGTGTGAGGTAGTCGTCGTTAGAGAGTTGACAAAGCGCTATGAAGAATGGTTGCGTGGGAATGTGGTTGAATGTTGTGAGTATATTCAGCAAGAAGGTTCCCGTGGAGAGTATACAATCGTTATCCGAATGAATGGTTTGAATGAAGCTGAGGAGAATGCTTGGTGGAATGGTCTTTCGCTTTCTGATCATGTTGACCATTATATGAAACAAGGACAGAGTAAGAAGGGGGCCATCCAGCAGGTGAGCGATGAACGTCACCTGCCAAAACGAGAGGTTTATAACCAGTATCACCAAAATATGAAACAGCGAGGTGAGTAATGGCCTCGCTGTATGTCTATACACGAACAAAGGGTATATGCTTCCGTTGTTAAAGTCTTATTTATACTTATAAAGTAAGGATCATTGTATGATAAGAAACATATCAAGATGCACGCTTCGTTTTCATCATATGTGTATCGGCAAATCAATCTGCCGGAATTGTATTAGCTATGATATATAATGACATCTACTTAATCAGCAGGAATTTTTTCGGTGTTTAAAAGGTCATACATTTCTTCAATGCATTTCTTGCTTACTACTTTATTTTTATAACGAATTGTTTCGTCAACTTCACCGGTAAAGATACAAGCAGGTTCGTATTTTTTAAGAACAATTCGCTCACCATCAACGTAAATTTCAAGCGCGTCTTTTTCACCAATCCCTAATGTTCGACGTAATTCGATAGGGATTACTACACGACCCAACTCGTCCACTTTACGAACAATACCGGTTGATTTAAGCATATGCTGGTCTCCCCTCAATGTGTATTCAAATAAGTAAATAAAATCTCTCTTTGAATTGCCGTCAAATTTCGACAACGAACAACATACAAACATCATACCAGTGATTCCCATTCCAGTCAATATAACAGAAGGTAATTTTGTAGAAAATTTCTTAAAGAAGTTAATGATTGATTTTTATACCAAAAGAAGAGTAAATAGCTGAATCATGATGAATGATGTCGAAGGAGTCGAAAATCATGCTACCTATTTCGAAAGAACTAAAGGAAAAATTAAGGGAAATCAATCGTTCATTAAGGGAAGTTTATCCAACACAAGCAATGAACCGTCAACAAGCGCGTCGAAAATTGTCTGAATTAGGCACTTTTTATGCTGTGGAAGCATGGTCACCTGAGGAAGCAAAAGAGTGGCTAGGCGATCGGACGATGATCGGAGTGGATGGCTCGGTTAATTCAACTCCTGGAAGTCCTTTGCGGACGATTTCTGTCTTTCAGGCTCTAGCCAAAGGTACGAAAGGGGAAGAAAAGTGGATGGCAGACGTTCAGACCCCTCTTTTACCCAATTTTCTAGGATTTCAAGAAGGACAAGCAGCTCGCGAAGCCCAAGAACGTGGAGCATTGCTTTCTGCTTTGGAATTACAAGTAGCCTCCTATGCAATTGAACATTGGAAACCCCGAGTGGTGATGATGGATGGATCACTATTACATTTTATGATCGATGATCATGAGAAATGGAATCAACTCATGAGGGATGCAGAACGTGAAAATGCCCTGCTAATTGGCGTTGCTGAAGAAATTAATACACATCGTCTCGTCCAAGAAATAGCCCCTGAATTTCCAACCTGGACGGATCGTGATCTGTTGTATGGTGTTTTGAAACAGGGTGAAGTCTTTATATGGGAAGATTGGAGCCCAGCTGGCAGTCAGCTTTGGAAAGTAGCGATGCGAACTGCTTCCAGTCCAATTCCTATTGGTATTGATGGTTTAAAAAGCCAAGAGGATGCCATATCTATGATTTTTCAATTGGTATACAGCCTTACGCCAAAACAAGGGAGAGGAATTCCCTACTGGCTTGATATCGTTGACCATCAAGTCAGAGTTACGAACCCGCTAGTAAGTACAATGATCGAAGAATATATTGATCCTGATATCCGTCATCATCTGTTGATGTTAAAACGCAATGATCGAATGATTTGAAGGAGGACATAAATATGCAAGTGGTCGGTGTCACTACACAACAAGAAGTACATATCGTCTCAAGAGAACGTAAATTTCGTATCAATGAAATACTTGTAATTGAAGATGAAATTCTTGATGATCCAAAGGGTGAAGTGGTTGAAACAATGGCCTACAATCGGTTGATTCCGATGGGATTTGATCGTTCCATTGTAGATGCGCAAGTGATCGATACATTAGAGAAAATGGGCTATGACATTGAAGCAGATGAAATCAACATCGCGAAGGTTCGTCTGTTTGAAGAAGCACCATTTCCCATTAGTACGGGTTCAAGTGTTAGACTGCCTAACTTTGCGGAAGTGCGACATTTACTCGTGCAGACGACTCCTGAACAGGGCATGCTACTCGGCGAAATCAGAGGAACAGAGTCGCTTTACGACACACTAACATCTGATCTTCAGCAACAAGTGTTAATGATGGAACAGGGAGAATATCGTCAACAAAGAGGCGTTCCTTTTCTCTTTGATATCAAAAAAATGCAGCAATATCCACATGTCGGTATTTTTGGTGGATCAGGTTCTGGTAAATCGTTTGGTTTACGGGTGATGCTGGAAGAGCTCATGAAATTACGTATTCCTACGATTGTCTTTGACCCCCATTTTGAAATGGATTTTCGTGATACAGTTCCGGAAAGTGAAAAGCAAGCAAGTAAGGTGAAGGATCGCTCGGTAGTCGTGCAAGTAGGTAGAGAAGTGGGTATTTCTTTTAGTGATCTTTCCACACGTGATGTGACAGATTTATTGGGAGCTGCTGGTCATCTAAGTGAGTCGATGGTAAATGTCATCCAAACATTGCATAAAAGAAGAGATTCCTATGCCTCGTTTAGTGATCGGATCAATAACTTAGTACAAGCATTAGAAGAAGGAAAAGCAGGACTAGAACGACAGCTCAGACAAGATGAACTCACACCGGTCGAAGTGAATCGAATTCAAGATTTATTAAAACTATTACAACAATATGGTACATTGCCAGCGGCCTCTGTTAAGGGGATTCATTGGCGTCTGAATCGTTTAGAACAAGCAGGCTTGTTTCAGCAAGATATTCGCGAAATTGAGCGGGGATTGGAACAAGGAAAGTTAGTCGTTGTCCAAGGTAGTACTTGGGTCTTACAAGTTTTTACTACATATGTGATTGGTGCGCTATATCGAAAGCGGCGCGAATTTAAGGATGCACAAACCAATGGTGAAGAAGGAGAATTCTTTCCTCCATTTGTGACTGTAACCGATGAAGCACACAATTTTGCGCCAAAGGGCTTTGATTCGCCTGCAAAATCGATCTTAAAAGAGATTGCACAAGAAGGTCGAAAATATGGGGTGTTCTTATTTCTGGCGACACAGCGTCCTACTCTCTTAGATGAAACCATAACAGCACAGCTCAATACGAAGTTTGTTTTTCGAACCGTCCGGGGAACCGATATTGCTACACTTCGCGAAGAGACTGATCTCACGCAAGAAGAAGGAAAAAGACTTCCATATCTTCGCTCTGGTGATGCTTTTGTATCCTCTGCCATTATCGGGCGGACTGTCTTTATTCGCATTCGAGCAGCACATACACAGAGTCCACATATTTCTAATCCTTTTGATGAATTAATCCAAGCGACGCAACATCAGGATGAAAAAGTACTTCGATATTTAAAAAAACAATTTCCTATTTTTGAAACAGACTTTACACAGGTGATCGGAACACTTCAAAAGGAATTCTCTTTATCTTGGGATGTAAAAAGGCTAAAACAAGAGTTGGATCGATTAGCATCTGATGGTCAAATCAGAAAAAAAGAAACGCCTTTTGCAGTTCGTTATGACATGAATGAGTGAAAAGTGTTTGTGATTTTTTGTTTTTGCATTAAAATGGAGAATTATATGTTTAAGTGAGGAAACTAACAGATGATGAAAAAAGTTTTATTTACCGGTGGAGGAACTGCCGGACATGTTACTGTAAACCTAGCGCTGATTCCAAAGTTTCAACGCGAGGGTTGGGAAACGCATTATATCGGTTCCAGACAAGGAATTGAACGCGAATTAGTAGAGAAATTAGATGATGTTCATTACCATTGGGTATCAACAGGGAAATTACGACGCTATCTTTCCTTAGAAAATTTAAAAGACCCTTTTAAAGTATTAAAAGGAATCTGGGATGCCTATCGTGTAATTCGACGTCATAAACCAAATGTTATTTTTTCAAAGGGTGGCTTTGTAACAGTTCCAGTCGTGATCGGGGCATGGTTAAATCGTGTGCCTGTTCTGATTCACGAATCGGATTTAACACCCGGTTTAGCCAATCGATTAGCCGTTCCTTTTGCAAGTAAAGTATTTACAACTTTCCCTGAAACAGCGAATTATGTCAAATCGAACAAAACCCAGTATCTTGGTGCGATTGTTCGTGATGAATTAAAGCGTGGCGATGCAGACCGTGGCAGACAGTTTTGTCAGCTCACAGGAGATAAGCCTGTCCTATTGGTGATGGGCGGCAGCCTAGGTTCGCAGAAGTTAAACGAATTGATTCGTCATAATCTGCCTGCATTAACAGAGCGCTTTCAGGTGATTCATTTATGTGGAAAAAACCAACTAGCTCCAGATCTAGATGTGGAAGGATATCGACAGTATGAGTATGTAAATGAAGAATTGCCAGACCTACTTCATTTAGCTGATGTGATTGTCTCACGCGCTGGTTCAAACGCAATCTTTGAATTTCTTTCTCTGCGGAAACCGATGTTGTTAATTCCACTTTCACGGGCGGCAAGCCGCGGTGATCAAATCTTAAATGCAAAGTCGTTTCAAAAACAAGGTTTTGCAGATGTGATCGAGGAAGAAGAACTAACAGAAGAGCGTTTTCTTGGGCAATTAAACCAGTTGTTTGAATCAAAGGAAATATACATAGAAAATATGAGTAAAATTGAAACTGATCAAGCATTAGAGCAAGTTTTTCAGTCAATAAAAGAACATGCAAAATAAATAATACTACATTAAAAGAGCCTCTCCTATATGGAGGGCTCTTTTAATGTACGTTCAGGTTAATTCTGCTCAGTTCCTGTTTTTACTAGTAAAATTTCTATTCCAATTGATGTTTTTTCGATTTGATAAGAGGTAAAAGAGCTTTCATCGATCATCTTGATAAAATCAGCTTTTGTATAAGCTCTGTTTAACAATTGGTAAAGAGCGAGCTTGGTAAACTGCCGATTGACGACACCTAAGTTTAGTTCTTGGTTAACATGTTGTTTGATTCCTGCTTTTGAAGCATCTTTTCGCAAATCGACGATCAAAGCTTTGCCGCCTGGCTTTAGAACGCGATACATCTCATTAATAGCGGCGACAGGATTAGAGAAATTTTTAAATGCGGACTGGCATGTGATAAAATCAAAAGTCTCCGTGTCTAACGGCATATCAGCGGCATCGCCGAGCAGAAAAGTCACTTCTACGTTTTCTTGTAAGGCATGCTTGCGGGCAAGATCGATAAAAGTTTTACTTATATCCAGTCCTGTCACCTGATACTCATGACTTAATTTGGCCAACTCAGTCGAAAGAAACCCTGGACCAGGAGCTACTTCTAAAATGGAAGCAGGTTCAGGAACCATCTCCCGAATGCGCTTCGCTTCTTTAACAAATTCATCCATACTTTTCTTCCGTGACTGAGCAAACCAAGTCGCAATGATCCCTTCCATACCGATCCCTTTATAGCCCTTATCTGACAATAGAATCACTCCTCTTCTGCCGATGTGAATTTTTGGGCTATCTTCTCCAGCCACTCACGATCCCACCATATCTGATGGCTCTGAATAGATTGAACGATATCCTTTAACCACATCAACTCTGCATGCTGTAAAACCTGTTGATATTCAATTTCCAACAGAAAGAGACGGGGTAGTCCATCAGCTATGGATTCTTTCGTGGATTTTCGTGAATTCTCTAGTTTCGTTTGTAAGATCGAGATTCTTTTTTGGAGTTCCTTAATCACTTCTTCTGGTGGTAACAACGCCAAAAAAGAGATCGCTGCTGGAAAATCAAAAAATTCATCTTTAGGGGTCGACAACATCTCGCGCAACCATTTATAGACAGTCTCTTTTCCTCGATCTGTAATGGTATAGATAGTAAAATCGGGTTTTCCGGGTTGTCGCTGTTTCTGCATCACTTGAATTGCTTCATCACGCAAGAGACGTTCGATTGTCTGATAGATACTTGTCCGATGATGGACATTGATAACGATATCTTTTCCTCTTTCTTTGATTAACTGTTGCATACGATATGGATGCATGGGTTCTCTGATCAATAAAGCTAAAATCGCTAAAGCAATCGGGGATCTTCTAATTGGCTTCTTCATAGTAATAACATTACTATTAATAATATGACTAAGTCAAGTGAAACTATAAAATAGTTCTTGTAGTATTCTAAAGAAAACATGTTGCATACATCTTCATAGTCTAAAACGGAGATGAAGTGTGAAATATTGACAGAACCTTACCTTTTCTACACAATGACTCAACTTTTCTGTGGGGATTTTTTATTGACCTGAAAAACATTTAAAAATATAATATGTTTGGTCGATATTGATAACTATTATCATTTTCAATGGATCATAATGATTGTTTACTGTTAGGAGGTCAAGTATACATGTCAACATCGCTCCATTTTCAGGCGTTTTTCATAACATTTCGCGAGGTATTTGAAGCGATGTTAATTTTGGGTTTGATTACCTCCTATATCAAACGAGTCAACCAGGAAAAGTGGAATAAATGGGTTTGGACAGGGGCTGGAACAGCCGTAATTGCTAGCTTAATCGTTGCTCTACTCTTTCAGTTACTTCTCAATACGTATGCAACAATGGGAAGCGAAATCTATTTAAAAATTAGTATTTTACTTATTTCCTGTATTCTGTTGACACAAATGGTATTTTGGATGGCAGATCAAAACCAGGATATAAAAGGTCAGATGGAGAAGCGTTTGGATGTGATATTAACGACGGGTAGCGCTATAGGAATGGTGATGCATGCCTTTCTTGTTGTATTGCGTGAAGGTGTGGAGACGGTTTTCTTCTTTGCTGCTATTTCGCAAGGGCAGATTGACCGTGTTTTGACCAGTTGGGGTGCCTTGATTGGATTAATCGGTGGAATTGTCCTCGCCTTTTTATTCTTTCGTGGGATGGCGCGTTTTTCATTACGGACTTTTTTTCGGGTGACTGGGTCGGTTATTCTGCTGATTGCAGCAGGGTTCCTAGTGAATGCACTTGGCATGCTGCAAGATCTAAAGCACCTTCCTTCTGCTATGCCGCATGTCTTTGATCTATCTTGGTTGATGCCAGAAAGTCCAATTGATGAAGCTCAGTATATACGTGAACACGGAACCGCTCCCTTAATAAGTGGCAATGTTGGAATTTTCTTTTCTGCATTGCTAGGCTACACACATCAACCTTCGATTGAACAACTTTGTGCCTACCTCACTTACTTTGTGGTCGTGATTCTTTGGGTACGCTATCGCCATCAACGGAAACAAGGACAAGCAAAGCAACCAAGTCTAGATAGGAAAGAAGAAGATAAGACTTTTGATGTTAGCAGGCTGTAGAGAAACTCCAATGAGTGAGAGGGATGATCGGCGAGTCGTCGAGAACCACGATCGCGAGCAGATCGCATGACTTTGTCTACCAGGTGAAAACATTTGATTTTGGAAAGTAGTGAGAAGAAAGTATTGAAGAGAGGGGGATTCTGCCTGATGAAGAAAACGGTCTCGATTGGATTGATGATGCTCTTTTTTTGGAGTTGGTTTATTCCAAGTAGTTGGGGATATTCCTATGGTAAGCCAGACGAAGAACCGATCGCAGATACTTATCAGAAAGCAGTAGGATTGCTAGGGCAGCAAAATCCTGATTTTGCGCAAGCTGAAAAAGAGTTGGCAACGGTTGAACAAGAGATGAGTCAGCATGCCGAGATTGGGCCAGAGCTTCCAAAGGTAATCAAACAAGCGCTTGAGCAAAAAGATGCTGAAAAAGCTCTCGCCTATTGGCGTGAGGCATTGGTTCGGAATATTCAGCGGCGGTTGGATAATGTAGAAAAAGACTTTAAGAATTTCTCGAGTAATAAAATCTTATTGGCAAAGGCGAATCGAGCATTTGAAGTGCTAAGTGTTGACTTAGAACAGCGAAATCCCAGCGAAATTCCCAAACTGAAAGAAAACTTCCAAAAAGCTCTTGATTCGCTTGGTAATCCGGGGTTATTTAATGTGGGAAAAAAAGAGGCGCATTTTGATCAATTTATGGCAGCAAAGAAGCATATTTTGATGGTATTACAAAAGGAGTATATTCCAAAAAACGAGAAAGTACAGAGTGGTGGAAAAGGTCATCTAAAGGAAAAAAAGCAAGCATCTGTGGCTGAGCAAAGCGAAACAAAATGGGGACAATGGCTGCCATTAGTCGTGATTGTACTCGTTTTAATCGGTTCTATCCTACTCTTTCTATTATTGGGTCGAAATAAAAAATGAACGGTGTAGAAAAGCGTAAAAGGCGCTGGCTTTATTTATGGATCGGATTAATCGGTCTGATCATATATGGAGGTACGCGACTGCCCTTTTTAGGACATTTACCCGAAAGTTGGGATGCGGTTGATTTTGCACTGGCGCTTGATCGATTTGATATTCATGCCATGCAACCTCATTTCCCTGGCTATCCGCTGTTTATTTTTCCTGCGATGATGATCCACAGTTGGGTCACAAATCCATATTTATCACTTTCTATCATTAGTTTTCTTGCCAATTTTGTGAGTCTGTTTCTTTTTTATTGTTTGGCTAAGAAATTCTTATCTCAAACCATGTCAATAGTGGCAACCGTTTGTTTTGCAGTTCATCCATTGGTTTGGATCACATCTCTTCAGCCGATGTCGGATAGCTTGGGTCTATGTATCCTTTTGGCATATCTCTATATATTAGGGCGTCATTTTTTAGATACTCCTCGCAATGAAAAGCATGATGGCTATGCATTGATTGGAGCGGCTATTCTATATGTACTATTGTTAGGTGTACGCTTGTCCTATTTTCCAATAGGCGTAGTCTGGCTCTTTGCCCTTTGGCACTTTCTCCGGGAAGATGGGCATTGGGTATGGACATCATCACGTTGGCGGTTTCCATTGATGGCATTTATTCTTGGAAATATGACACTTTTTCTTTGGGTTTGGTTAGTCAGCTTTTCAGAGGGTGGCGTACTTGCTTATTTAAAACTAGGAAAAGCCTTTTTAAGTGGCCATTTTACGGATTGGGGAGGAACACTACTCACAGAGCATCAGTCATTGCTTAATCGGTTGCAACTTGCTTTTCATCAAATATGGACCAGCATTTTAAATGGTGCGAATCCAGGAGAGCCTTTTATCAGTCAGTGGCTTGCCCTTTTGTTACTTTTAATGATCATTTGGGGAACAGTCGAACTCAAAATGAATCGAAAAGGAATCTTCCTCTATCTTAGCTGGGTTCCGATGATTGTATGGGTCTTTTATGGGCAAAATCTAGATAAACCCCGTCATCTTCTGCCTATAGTTCCCATTGTCATCCTGTATGTGTTAATTGGAATTCAATCTTACATGAAATATGGCAAATGGACAAGAAAAATGGGCTGGATTGTGATCATTCTAATCTTTCTCTGTCAAGGGCTATTCGGTAGCTACTTAGTCACACGTTACTTGTCACCTTCGCCTGTTATGGCATTGACACAGTATCTCCAACAGCATATGAATCCTGATCATGTGATTACTTTTACTTGGGAAGAGGAAAGAGTGATCCATGCTGTTGCTCCTGACTATCTGACACAACGGCTACGCAGTTGGTCCGTCTTTACGAATCGAATGCAAGGTCTGCCCTCTGGAACGACCGTTTTGCTTACTTCATCAGTGGTACATGGATTTGCAAACCAAGGGTACCATGTAGACCGATACTTAAAGTTATTGGGTAGCTGGCAGTCAAGTGAACGGATTTATACACCTTATCATCATTTAAAATTGTATCAGCTAGATGTTCAGCAGTTTAACAAGTCGCTTCAAAACGGCAACCGTCACCTTCCATAATGCGGGGTGTTCATAGCCAGGACTTGGATGAGAGTGTATAACTTTTTTACAAGTTGTCACGATTTTATTTAAATAAAAGGACGAATATGGATGAAGATATTATTGACTGGCGGCGCTGGATTTATTGGAAGCCACCTTGTTCGCCACTTTTTGCAAGGGTCAACAGTGGAGAAAATAGCAGTGATTGATAACTTAGACGCTTATTATAGCCCAAAGCAAAAGCAAGAACGGTTGGAGCAGTGGCAAGATGAGCCGCGCGTTGTATGCTATAGATCTGATATTTGTCAACGAGAACAGATCAAGCAAGTCTTCCAACAGGAACAATGGGAGGTCATCATTCATTTAGCTGCAATTCCTGGTGTGCGCCCCTCTTTGCAGCGCCCAACTGAATATGTTGATATAGATGTAACAGGAACGGTTCAACTTTTACAACTTGCTGTTGAGTATCAGGTGCCGCATTTGATCTTTTTTTCTTCATCGTCTGTCTATGGACATCAGTCAGTGGTGCAACCCTGGAAAGAAGGTATCACCCAGGAAATGCCTAGTAGTCCTTACGCAGCAGCGAAACGATCAGCAGAAATCTTTTGTCAAACTTACCAGCAACTCTATCCACTTCATGTGACAATATTGAGACCTTTTACAGTATATGGCCCTGAACAGCGCCCTGATATGGCGATCCATTTCTTCGCAAGGCAAATGGTAAAAGGTTTACCTATCCCTGTCTTTTCATTAGACTCTTCTAGAGATTACACATATATTGATGATTTGATTCAAGCAGTAGAACGTTGCTTAATGCGACCAAATGGATTTCAGCTTTTTAATGTTGCCTCAGGAGAAAGGATTTCTTTAAGGCAGATGATTAAGCAATTGGCAAGTGCCTTGCATGTAGAAGCGAAACTTGAAATAAAAGGTGAACAACTGGGTGATCCAGCTTATACTTGGGCTGATTTAACACAGATCAAAGAAACAATCGGTTATCGACCTCAAGTAGATTTTGCTACAGGTATTCAGCGATTTGCTACATGGTTTCAGCAAAATCGGACCATACACGATTTCACTACTGATAAGAAGGTGTAATCAATTGAAATCTGCACCCACATGGGAGAAGGTAGGCGCGCGAATCTGGAATGTCTTAAATGAAGGAAAGCCATTTACCCCGGTTTTTGTAGTGGGTACGTTTATCAGCTTTCAGCTATTATTTGGCTCCTTTCATCTGATATCCCTCTTATGGGCTTTTTTTTGTGTCGTTCCCTTATTGATCCTCTATGCTTGTTTTGAATTTCCACTAAAATTACGTTGGTATCTTTGGCCTCCGCTTGTATTCTTTATTGGTAGCTTTGGCGGATGGCACCTAGGGTTGCAACTTTGGGCGCTAGTGCTATATTTCTTCTTTACAATCATCTTTTGGGGAAGTATCTATTATCATTGGCGAATTGGGATTCCTCTGGATAACTATAAGCGGTTTTGGCGTTTAGTATTGGTACATAGCGACTCTACAAGTGGCAATGCGCAAGAGCAATTACCCAAATTTATGTTGTTGCTTGCTGTATTACAATGGTTTTATATAGTGAATCCGCCTTTTTCGCTAAACCTGTCAACCTGGTTTTATCTTCTTTTCCTTGTTTTGCTCTTTTTTTACAGTGTTGGCGTTCACCATTTCTTCTTTCATTGGCGACCCGCAGAGCCTGAGCAATGGACACGCGAACTAGCGCCTGTTCCAAAAGAGGAGAAAGTAAAACGTGTTGTGATGGTTGTGATTGATGGTTGTCGCGCGGATCGTTTAGCAGAGGCAAACACGCCCTTTATCGACAAGTTGCAAGGACAAGGAGCCGTCTTTACTCAGATGGAAACCATTTACCCAGCGCGAACAGTTGTCTGTTTTTCTTCCATCTTCACAGGTGCTTATCCTCGTGATCATGGGATTACAAGCAATTTTGTTTGGCGACAAGGAGTTCGCTGTGAGTCGATCTTTGACCAGCTTCGAAAAAAAGGGAAACAGGGTAAACTATTAGCAATTGCTCATCTGCTAGAAGCATTTGGTAATGATGTAGAAGCGATGAGCGCTGTTGTGCCAAATGATGAAATCGATGGACTTACGATTGAGCGAGCAAAGCAATTGATGGATGAGCAAGACTGGAATCTCTTTGCAGTGCAACTAATTGCAGTCGATCAGACAGGACATAGCCGTGGTGCGCTATATGATGAGTATCTAGCAAAAATCGAAGAAGCAGATCGACATGTAGGGGCTTTTTATCAGTGGTTAGAACAAGCAGGCTATCTAGAAGATGCGGTCTTTATACTATGTGCGGATCATGGTCAATCAGATGGGATTGGCGGGCATGCACACTTAGACGAGGGAGAAAGATATCCACCTTTCTTGATGGTTGGTAAAGGGATTCGCGAAGGTGTAACAATCGATACAAAAGTAAACCTAACCTCGATTACACCCACGATATGCTATCTATTAGGTGTTCCTTATCCTGATCATGCTCGTGGGCAGATTTTACAGGATGCACTTGTTGACTAAACTTTAGGAAGTCATATGAACTGCTGGTGATCGTGGTTCACGGCGATGGTGAGATCGATATCGCCATTTTGTTATGAAAGGTCGTTCAAAGTTGAAACCATTACTAATCGTTGTCATTCCGGCATGGAATGAAGCAAAAAATATTGCTCATGTCATCCAAAAAGTGCCCCGTACATGGCATCCAGATCTTGAAGTCTCTATATTGGTGATCGATGATGGATCTACTGATGGAACGGCGCAAGTTGCAACAGCAGCAGGAGCGGAGCAAGTCTATTCATTCTCACAGAATCGCGGTTTAGGTGCTGCTGTCCGAGAAGGATTAAAAAAAGCATATCAGCAGGGTGCCGACCTAGCCGTGATGATAGATGCTGATAATGAATATCCTGCACATTCGATTCCTTCGATTGTCCAACCCATCTTGGATGGAAGAGCAGATTATGTCATGGGTTCCCGATTTAAGGGGCACATTCGGGGCATGAAATGGCACCGACGATTGGCGAATATCAGTTTTACATTGCTACAATCTCTTTTACTAGGTCGGTGGATCTGGGATGGACAGTCGGGATTTCGTGCTTTTTCACGCCTTGTCTTACGTGATCTTCGGATCAATCACGATTATAATTATGCCCAAGTTATGACCTTATCGATTCTTCGGCAAGGCTACCGAATGCTTGAGGTGCCAATCGATTATCAAGTCCGTCAAGCTGGAACCTCTTTTATCAAAGGGACTACATACCTGCGACGTGTTTTGCCAGCAATCTGGAAAGAGTGGCGAACACCAACTCGATAGACTAAGAAGAAAGTACGCTGCATAGAGCTATCTTGTATATGTAGAGCTTGCATCTCCTAGATGAGCCATGTACAATGTTGCTGAGAACGATGATTGAGATAAGTAATTCGCCGACGCTATGGACAGAGAGCCGGGGTAGGTGCAAGCCGGTATAGCGAAAACGAATGAAGATGACTCAGGAGTGGCTCTTCTGAAGGATCGAGTAGGAAGAGACGGTGACCCACGTTATCGGGTATGCAGAGGGCATGATCGATTATGATGATGCTAAATTTGGGTGGTAACGCGAACGCAAAGTCTCGCCCCAAAAGGGGAAGAGGCTTTTTTATGTTTTTATCGATTGATATAAGGAGTGACCTAAGTTGAGTAAAGAAAAAGCGTTTTATTTGACAACTCCCATCTATTATCCAAGTGATCGACTCCATATCGGTCATACATATACAACCGTTGCTGGAGATGCGATGGCTCGCTATAAACGATTGCGAGGCTATGATGTGATGTATTTGACAGGAACTGATGAACATGGACAAAAGATTCAAAAGAAAGCACAAGCGGCAGGAAAAACACCGCAAGCCTTTGTGGATGAGATTGTCGTGGGCATACGTGAATTATGGGATAAACTGGATATTACTTATGATGATTTTATCCGTACGACTGAAGAGCGCCATAAAACAATCGTCCAAAAAATCTTTCAACAGCTTCTTGATCAAGATGATATCTATCTAGGTGAATATGAAGGCTGGTATTGTGTTGATTGTGAAGCATTCTTTACAGATCGTCAGATTACGGATGGTCGATGTTTGGACTGTGGTCGTCCAATCGAAAAAATACGGGAACAAAGCTATTTCTTTCGGATGAGCAAATATGTTGATCGTTTGGTCAAATATTATGAAGAACATCCTACCTTTATCGAACCAGAGTCACGTAAGAATGAAATGCTGCAAAACTTTATCAAACCAGGTTTAGAGGATTTGAGTATCTCTCGTTCTACCTTTGACTGGGGGATCCCTGTGCCCAATGATCCCAAACATGTGATGTATGTGTGGCTGGATGCATTAGCGAATTATATTACGGCAATTGGTTATCGTGGCGATGATCCTAAACTTATAGAGAAGTTTCACCGCTATTGGCCGGCGGATGTTCACCTAGTAGGAAAAGATATTGTTCGATTCCATGTTATCTATTGGCCCATTTTCTTAATGGCCTTAGGCTTACCGCTACCTAAAAAAGTGTTTGCACATGGTTTCTTTATGGTAAAAGGTGAAAAGATGTCCAAATCAAAAGGGAATGTGATTAATCCAGTTCCACTGATTGATCGCTATGGGCTCGATGCTTATCGCTATTACCTATTGCGAGAGGTGCCTTTTGGTGCAGATGGCTCCTTTACACCAAGTACATTTGTTGAACGGGTTAATGCAGATTTAGCCAATGATCTAGGGAATCTACTTCATCGCACTGTAACGATGGTGGGTAAGTATCATCAAGGCAAGGTGCCAGCATATGATCGAGTGCTGTTTGATCAAGAGCTGGTAGATTTGGCACAGCAAACAGTAGAACGTTTCGAACAGGCCATGGAAGAGATGCAGTTTTCTCAAGCGATTCAAGAGGTTTGGAAGCTGGTAAGAGCTGGGAACCGCTTAATTGAAAAAGAGCAACCATGGGTTCTAGCGAAGGAACCTGCACAGGAAGCTAGATTGCATACTGTGCTTTATCAGTTACTAGAAGTATTGCGGATTACCAGCTTGCTGATCCAGCCGATTATGACGCAAACACCTCGCAGCATCTGGGCAAAATTAGGGTTAGAACAAGGAGATGCTACAGCTTGGACGAGTTTACATTCTTTTGGCAGCCTACCTGTTGGGCTTTCTACTAACAAGGGGAAACCACTTTTTCCACGCTTAGAAGCTGAGGAAGAGGTTGAAGTGATTGAAAAAATGATTGCTGATTCTACGGCTGCTTATCAGCAAGGTGCTACTCAAACGCCTAAGGATGAAGTAGAGGAAAAACCGCAAGCAGCAGAAATCAACATCGAACAATTTGCACAAGTTGAGTTACGTGTGGCGGAAGTGCTACAAGTTGACAGAATCCCGAAAGCGGATCGTCTGTTAAAGCTACAACTAGACTTAGGAACTCAGAAGCGTCAAGTTGTCTCTGGGATTGCCCAGTATTATCAACCGGAGGAGTTAGTAGGCAAAAAAGTAGTCTGTGTCACCAACTTGAAACCGGTAAAACTGCGTGGAGAGTGGTCGCATGGGATGATTTTAGCAGCATCTGAAGGAGATCAATTGGTCTTGACAACTGTTGATGCAGAGATTCCGAATGGTGCAAAAGTATCCTGAAACATTATGCTATAATAAACTCTATGAACAAATCTATCCATTTTTATCTATTTGCTATCGATCGAACGGGACATTTAGGAAACATCGTAAGAAACCGGTCGATAGAAATGATGAGAAATCGATCGGGGGTTCGAGGATGAAAAAAAATGTGGTGAAAGAGTGGGGGACAGCTATTGTTTCTGCTCTCATCATTGCAGCAGTTGTTCGTTTATTCTTTTTTGCGCCATATGAGGTATTGGGTACCTCCATGTATCCAACGTTAGATGGGAATGAATTATTAATTGTCAATAAGTTCATATATAAAGTGAAGAACCCTGCATATGGAGACATTATTGTCTTTCATACTAACGAAAAACGTGATTTTGTAAAAAGAGTTATTGGGTTACCTAATGATCGGATAGAGATACATGAAGGAAGTGTCTTCCGAAACGGTAAGCAGTTAAAGGAAGAATATATCAGTGAGAAAATCCTTGGTGATTTGGATGAAACCGTTGTTCCAGCAGGAAAACTCTTTGTTCTAGGAGATAATCGCAACAATAGTAAAGATAGCCGGATCATTGGTAGCGTCAGTATGAATGAAGTAGTCGGACGTGCAGATGTGATTGTATTGCCTTTAAGCCGGATTGACTTGCTAGCAAAATAGAGGTGCTGTTCATGTTGTTTGATTCACATGCTCATATGAACGATCAAGCATTTGCTAAGGATCAGAAAGAAGTATTAAAGCGTGCCCAGGAGCAATACGGGGTACGCTATTTGTTAAACATCGGGTATAACCGTGAAACGATTCAGTCAACACTTGCATTAGTAGATGATTATGATTTTATTTATGCAGCGATCGGCTGGCATCCCCATGATGCAAAAGATTGCTCAGTAGAAGAATATCAGTGGATGAAGGCGCAGCTTCATCATCCCAAAGTTGTAGCAATTGGTGAAATCGGGCTTGATTATTATTGGGATAATTCGCCAAGAGATGTTCAACATCGGCTTTTTCGAAGACAAATCCAATTAGCGCGGGAAGTTGGTTTGCCGATTGTCATTCATGATCGTGATGCGCATGATGATACTGTTGCCATCTTACGCGAAGAGCAGGCAGAACAAGTTGGTGGTGTGATGCACTGTTTTAGTGGTGATCTAGCGATGATGGAAGCATGTTTGAGCTTTAATTTCCATATTGGATTAGGCGGGCCTGTGACGTTTAAAAATGGACATCTTGCTAAAGAAGTGGCAAAGCACGTGCCATTAGACCGATTGTTAATTGAAACCGATGCCCCATATCTAGCTCCACATCCATATCGTGGAAAACGGAATGAAACTGGATATGTGCGTTTAGTAGCGGAAGAGATCGCAAATTTGCGCGGGGTTTCGTATGAAGAATTGGCTCAAGTTACGATGGAGAATGCGAAACGCTTGTTTCGAATTGATATATCATGAAAGCAAAGATACAAGAAGTGATCGTAGTAGAAGGATTACATGATACACAAGCAGTTCAGCGAGCTGTAGATGCAGATACGATAGAAACAGGTGGGTCAGCGATTGGTGAATCGGTTTTATTCGAAATTAGTAGGGCACAACGGACACGAGGTGTGATCATCTTTACCGATCCAGATAGTGCAGGTGAACGGATTCGTCGAATTATTTCTGAGCATGTACCAGGTGTAAAGCACGCTTTTTTATCACGCGAAGCAGCAAAAGGTAAAAGAAAGATTGGTGTAGAACATGCGAGTGATCAAGCACTCCGCCATGCCCTTGCATCTGTTCGCACAGAGCAAGTGAATCAAGATGCTTGGACTGAGTTGAGTTGGTCAGAGTATGTAGCGATTGGTTTGATTGGTCGAGCCGATTCTGCACAGCTCCGAGAGCAGCTTGCCGATGAGCTAGATATTGGCTATGCAAATGGGAAACGTTTTTTTCACCGATTACAGGTGCTGCGAATTCAAAAAGAAGAGTTAACTCAGGCTTTGGAAAGGGTAAAAAGATGAAAGATGAACAGCGTACCATCAGTGGACAAACAAAAGCAATCTTAGCCGAGGCGAAGCTGGGGTTGAAGAAGAGTTTAGGGCAAAACTTTCTAACAGATCGTCATATAATCGAACGGATTGTAAGCGCCATTCCGCTGACAGAACAGTCAGGTGTGATTGAAATTGGGCCAGGTATTGGGGCGTTGACAGAGCGTTTGGTGAAGCAAGCGGGAAGCGTAGTAGGCATCGAATTGGATCGTCGACTCTTGCCTGTACTGCATCAACTTTTTGCTACAAACGAGAACATTTCTTTTATTCATGGTGATGCGTTGAAAGTAGATTATCATCAATTAATTCATGACTACCTTAGCGAATGCAAAGATGTCCATGTGATTGCTAATTTGCCCTATTATATTACTTCACCGCTCATTATTCATCTCTTAGAAGGTGGCTATCCTTTTCAAAACATCGTGATCATGATTCAAAAAGAAGTGGCTGAACGATTGATGGCCCAGCCCCATACAAAGGCATATGGTTCACTTACGCTCTTTGCCCAATATTATGCCACAGTAGAACGAGTTACTCATGTATCGCGCAATGTATTTGTACCACGACCTCAAGTCGATTCGATGGTGGTGAAATTAACATTACGCAATGTTCCACCTGTACAGACATCAGATCAAACTTTACTTTTTCAGATCATTCGAGCTGCCTTCCAGCAGCGAAGAAAGACGCTCCAAAATGCTTTACATGCACAATTTCAGAGTCAAGCAACAAAAGATCAACTCCATTCATGGTTACAAACATCAGGAATTGATGGAAAACGTCGTGGCGAAACATTAACGTTAGCTGAATTTGCCCATATTGCGAAGGTATTTGCAGAGGAATTGCGGGAAAACTGATTGTTTAAGAAGTCATATGAACAAGTTTTATCTTCATTTTGCTATTAATTGAGTTTTTCTTAGTCTGGAGCGTTTGTTTAGCATATGTCAGTAGCTTAGCTTTTCTTTATAAACGGACGAGCATTTGGCTCGTATATGACCCTTGATCGCGTTTATCAGTACATCTGGAAGGAGCTAGAAAAGTGATCTTTTTCCACCCAAGAAAAGGACCCTGTAGTATTGATCAGATGACAAGGCAGATTCGTGACTATATTAAAGAAGATGCAAACGCACAATATAAAGTTGTGATTGGTACAGATTCACAGACCAATAATCGGGAAACGCTATTTGTGACGGCAGTGATCATCCAGCGGTTAGGAAAAGGAGCACTCTTTTATACACATAAACGTAGACACCCTTCTATGAAAGATTTACGTTCCCGTATTTATACTGAGACAGAGTATAGTTTAGATTGTGTAGAATTGCTCAAAGGAAAGTTTTCAGAGCTTTTAGAGGATGTTCCGTTAGAAATTCATCTAGATGTAGGGCGAGAAGGAGAAACGAGAAAGCTGATCCAAGAAGTAGTCGGTTGGGTTACAGCAATAGGTTATACGGCAAAAATTAAGCCAGAAGCATATGCGGCAAGCGCGGTCGCAGATCGTTATACCAAGTAAATCATAAAATAGATAAAACCTTGCATTAGACAGAACGTTTATTTGTTCTTTGCAAGGTTTATATTAATTTTGCTAAAGTAGTCATTCTTTGCAAAAAGCACCCATTCTATGGATTGTATAGTGGCAACTGTTCAAAATAATACTTGTTCTCATCGTTTATTTAGAATGGAATTCTAAGTGAACAAAGTATAAATTACAAGCTATTCCTTTGTTATAGCAAGTTAACATATTTATTCTTGATGTTTAAATTTTCAATTGACAAAACGAATGTGACATTGCTATAATATTTGACTTGCTCTTCCACCTGTTGTATAATCTTATACAAGTGAGGTGGTCGTAGATTATGAGTAAAAATGCGCTGGCCGAAATCAAAAATGAGCTGGACGGTTATATTGGAGAAAAAATCCTCTTAAAAGCTAATAGTGGG
The DNA here is from genome assembly GCF_900129355.1 of Seinonella peptonophila. Taxonomy (GTDB): domain Bacteria; phylum Bacillota; class Bacilli; order Thermoactinomycetales; family Thermoactinomycetaceae; genus Seinonella; species Seinonella peptonophila. Next base: position 24,910 of record NZ_FQVL01000007.1, read on the forward strand.
CGCCGCAAGACCATTGAACGAAAAGGTGTCTTAGAACAGACATACCCCTCAGTATTTATCATTAAGTTGGATGAAGAACAACACGCTTTTAAACGCGTTTCATACAGTTATGCTGATATTTTAACAGAAACAGTCGAGTTGACCGTCTTTAAAAAGAACGAAAAAGTGATGGTCAAGTACTTAAAAAATACACAGTAAATGAAACCTGTCCCCCCAAGTATTGGGGCAGACGGGATACATACATTTTACCTTAGAAGGGTACGATATGCACATCCCTGTAGTACAAGGAGGCGATGGTGCATGGCTCGTCGTGGTGTCATGTCAGAATCTCTAAAGGTTGAACTGGCAAAGGAACTTGGTTTCTATGATACTGTTCAACGTGAAGGCTGGGGCGGAATTAAAGCGCGAGATGCCGGAAATATGGTCAAACGTGCGATTGAGATCGCTGAAGAACAGCTTGCGACAAAGAGAAAATAGTCGAATTGGAAACAGGGTAGACCGAGAGTATTCTCGGTCTTTTTCGTTGTAAAGGAAGTTCGGGAATGCTTGAAAGAGGGAATAGAATGATAGGGCAATAGGCTTTACATCCAGTATGTTTTATAATAGGAATAGGAAGGGTTGTGATGGATCAGATTTGTGTCGATCCGAAATTGCCCATGTAGGTCGTATGGACTGAATAGAGTTAGGGGGAAATGACGCGTTGTTTGTTTCTGAGAAAGCACCAGCGAAAATAAATCTTACGTTAGATACTCTATATAAGCGGAGAGATGGTTATCACGAGTTGGAGATGGTGATGACGACGATTGATTTAGCGGATCGAATCGATTTATGGAGTCGTGATTCGAGACGAATTACTTTAGAGAGCAGTTCAGGTTTAGTTCCACAGGATGAACGCAACTTAGCATATCGAGCTGCTTTGCTTCTCCAACAAAGATATGGTGTCCGTCAAGGGGTTCATATTCGCATCGATAAAAGAGTACCTGTAGCTGCTGGTTTAGCTGGTGGGAGTAGCGATGCTGCTGCGACTTTGCGTGGTTGCAATAAATTATGGAGTTTAAACTTAACATTACGTGAATTGGCGCGGCTGGGTGCAGAAATCGGATCTGATGTCCCGTTTTGTGTATTTGGAGGTACTGCATTAGCAAAAGGTCGAGGTGAGCGAATCACTGCGCTTCCTGCTCCGCCACATTGTTGGGTAGTACTCGCTAAACCGCCACGCAGCGTGTCAACCGCCGATGTTTACCAACGCCTTCGTATTCATCAAATCAAAGATCGACCACGTACAGCAGCAATCGTTGAAACATTGAAAAAGGGCGACTATGATCAGATGATTCAATATTTAGGGAATGTATTAGAGCCTGTTACCATGTCCGTTTATCCAGACGTACGCCTGTTAAAGGAACGTATCTTGCGATTTGGTGTAAAAAGCACACTGATGTCTGGAAGTGGCCCTACGATCTATAGCCTTGTCCGAACGGAAGCCCAAGCCAAGCGACTATATAATAGTTTGCGAGGATTTTGTCAGCAAGTTTATGCAGTTCGTTTACTTGGTCGTTAAAATGAGCCTTCTTGATTCAAGTCGTACAAAATGTTATATTTCCCTCATTAATATTCGGTTTTCGGGGGTAGTATTGTGGATAAATGGAAGAGAAGTTCGCGTTTAACCGATATGACTCAACAACTGATTACACAGCCATATCGATTATTACCTCTGCCTGTTTTTGCCTCCAGATACCATTCGGCTAAGTCTTCCATCAGTGAAGATTTAGCCATTATTGATGAGGTCTTACGCAAAGAAGGAAATGGTCGTTTAGAAACAGTTGCAGGCGCAACAGGTGGAGTTCGCTATATCCCAAGTATGAGTAACCAGTTGATCAAGCAAATTTTAACAGTCTTATGTAAGCAGTTAGCCAATCCTGATCGAATCTTAACAGGCGGGTTTCTTTACCTATCCGATTTGCTTGGCGATCCAGAGCTTTTGCGCCAATTGGGGAAAATTTTTGCTACTCTCTTTGGGGGACGGGAGATTGATTCGATATTAACAGTTGAGACAAAAGGAATTCCACTCGCCTATGCAACTGCCGCATATCTAAATGTTCCAGTCGTCATTGCGCGGTACGACTATCGAGTAACAGAGGGTTCAGTCGTAACTGTCAATACCACTGGCTCCAACCATAGAATACGCCCTTTATCGCTTTCTAAAAGAAGCCTAGCTGAGGGTTCTCGCGTGTTGGTGATCGATGACTTCATGAAAGGCGGGGGCACGATTTATGGTATGATGGAGCTACTAGTCGAATTTCACGCAGAACTTGTAGGCGTAGGTGTGATGGTGGAGTCACCAACAGTTGAGCGAAGGATTGATTCTTACGTCTCTCTCGCAGCCATTCGTGAAATTGACATGGAACAACGTGAGATTATCGTTGAGATCGGAAATTTAGAAGTAGGTGAAAAAAATGAAGAAAGTTAGCACAGCGAAGGCGCCTCAAGCATTAGGTCCATATTCGCAAGCGATTGAATGGGGTGAATTGATCATTACATCCGGTCAAATCGCTCTTACACCAGATGGAGAAATGATAGCAGATGATATCGTTGCCCAGACGCACCAGGTGATGAAAAATCTTACTGCTGTGTTAGAAGCTGCTGGTTCAGGGTTAGAACGTGTAGTGAAGAGTACATTATTTGTAAAAGATATCAATCAATTTCATATCATTAACGAAGTATATGGACAGTATTTTACCGACCATCAACCCGCTCGTTCAACTGTGGAAGTGGCTCGGCTGCCTAAAGATGCTCTGATTGAAATAGAAGTTATCGCCACCAAAAAATAATTTGAAAAAAATTTCTTATATTCCCATATTCTAGAAGGTGATTTATATTTTTGCTCGAATACATCATATAGGTCATCTTGGGAATAGGTGGTGAAAGTGGATGGAAATTACTGATGTTCGTCTACGAAAGGTAAATCGTGAGGGGCGGATGCGTGCCATTGCCTCAATCACAATTGACAGTGAGTTTGTTGTGCATGATATCCGCGTCATTGATGGAAATAATGGGATGTTTGTAGCAATGCCAAGCAAACGAACACCTGATGGTGATTTTCGAGATATTGCACATCCGATCTCTCCTGTAAGTCGCGAAAAGATTGAATCAGCAGTATTAGAGGTTTATCACAGTATGGATGATGTTTCATCTGAAACGATATCGACTGTGACTGAAGAGGAAAGAGCCCTATCATAGGATTGATTCAGTTATCCAATTGCCCCAAAATACTCCCCTTTAAGCGGTGAGATAGATGGGGCGCCTCTTGGTATGACTCTCGAAAGGGTGAATTAAGCGTCAGTAGAGAGCATATCAGAGCATACTTTATTTTCACCGCAGGAACTGTGGGTTGAGCCTGCATAGATAACGAGTCATTGGACTGGTGTTGGCAGGAATCTACCTCCACGATAGGAGGTAGACGTTCAATAAATTGTACGAATACAAAGCAGACCTAACATTTGCTTTTTGCGATGTTAGGTCTGTTTTGTTTGATCAATTTTATTTCATGTAGTGTATACATAGATTACATTTATGAATCGTTGTAACTGATTTTGTCAAAGCTATTCTTTTTAACCAAAATGCTATAAGATAGAACCGTGTGACTGAAACCAATATTATATCTTGATGATGAACGGAAGGGGCTTTTTTTGCGATGGGCAATCTTTATGCCGTTGTCCTGGCTGCAGGTAAAGGGACAAGAATGAAATCAAAAAAACATAAGGTGCTGCACTCGGTTTGCGGAAAACCGATTATTGATCATGTGCTTGATCGTTTACATGAGCTTGGTTGTGATCGGACGATTTGTGTGATCGGATACCAAGGTGATACATTGCGTGAACATCTAGAAAAGAAGCACGCGGTTACATTAGTCGAACAGAAAGAGCAATTGGGTACAGCTCATGCAATCATGCAAGCAAAGGATGAATTGGCTTCTCTAGAAGGAACGACATTGGTCATGAATGGTGACCATCCGCTCTTTACACTAGAGACATTGCAAAGACTGGTTCGATCCCATCAGGAGAAAAGGGCAGCCGCTACTGTGCTTACAGCAGACTTAGACGATCCTGCGCAGTATGGTCGTGTCATTCGTAATGGCAATCATTCAGTACAACGAATTGTCGAATATAAGGATGCATCAGAGGAAGAGCGGCAGATTACTGAAATCAATACAGGAACGTTCTGCTTTGATAATCAAAAGCTATTCTCTGTTATACATGAAGTAAATAATAACAATGCCCAAAAAGAATATTATTTACCCGATGTTTTATCATTGCTGTTAAAACGTTCGGAATTGGTTCATGCTGTCAAAGTACACGATGCTGGTGAAGCGATGGGGGTCAATGATCGCCAGCAGCTAGCAGAAGCGGATGCATATATGCGACAAATGATTCTTCAAAAGCATATGGAAGAAGGAGTTACGATTGTCGACACCTCAAATACTTATATTGAGCCAGAAGTTTTCATTGGTGCCGATACCGTGATACATCCGGGAACTTTCCTTCGTGGAACGACTATGATTGGTGAGGATTGTCAAATTGGACCACAAGCAGATCTAACTGATATGGTTATTGACGATGAAGTCTCGATCAAATATACGGTTGCATCTGGTAGCCGGATTGAAAAAGAGACAACGGTTGGGCCCTATGTTTATATGCGACCCCAGACTCATTTGAGGAAACGTGTCAAAATCGGCTGCTTTATCGATCTCAAAAAAGCAGAGTTGGGTGATGGAACAAAAGTTTCTCATTTGGCGTATGTCGGTGATGCGCGCGTTGGGAAAAAGGTAAATATAAGTTGCGGTGTTGTGACGGTTAATTATGATGGGAAGAATAAATTTAAAACAATCATTGGAGACAATGCTTTTATAGGTTGTAATGTAAATTTAGTTGCCCCTGTACATGTGAAAAAGGGAGCATATGTGGCAGCAGGGTCTACCATTACTAATGATGTTCCAGAAAAAGCACTAGCAATTGCACGAGAAAGACAAACAAATAAGCCTGGCTATGTAGAAAAGCTATGGGCAAAAAGAAGCCAACAAAAATAGCAAATGGAAAGCAAGCTGAAAATGGAGGCAAAAAATGTATATGATCGATACAGCCAGTGCTCCATTAAAAATTTTTACTTGTAATTCAAATCCGGAACTGGCGAAAAAAATCTGTCAACATATCGGAATACCTCTTGGTAATTCGCATGTGGGCAAATTTAGTGATGGAGAAATTCAAATACGGCTGGAGGAAACAGTCCGGGGAGTCGATGTTTATGTTATTCAGTCAACATGTGACCCTGTCAATCAACATTTGATGGAACTGCTTGTGATGGTTGATGCATTGCGACGTGCCTCCGCAGGGGTCATCAATGTTGTCCTTCCGTACTATGGATATGCAAGGCAGGATCGGAAAGCTCAGGCTCGTGATCCTGTAACAGCAAAGCTGGTTGCCAATTTGATCACAACTGCTGGTGCGGATCGTGTCATTACGATTGATCTGCATGCGCCGCAAATTCAAGGCTTCTTTGATATCCCTGTAGACCAGTTAATCGGTGTTCCAATTCTGGCGCGCTATTTCCAAGAAAAGCAATTAGATCAAATTGTGGTTGTCTCTCCTGACCATGGTGGTGTAATCCGCGCCCGTCGATTAGCTGAAAGATTAGGGGCGCCCATTGCGATCATTGATAAGCGTCGCCCTGCCCCAAATGTGGCAGAAGTAATGAATATTGTTGGGGAAGTAAAGGGACGTCGATGTATTATTATCGATGATATTATTGATACAGCAGGCACCATTACCTTGGCAGCCAATGCATTGATGGAACAAGGAGCCCAGGAAGTATATGCTTGTTGTACACACCCGGTCTTTTCTGGACCTGCTATTGAACGGATTGAGAATTCAAATATTGTCGAAATGGTTGTGACAGATACGATTCCGCTTCCTCCAGAGAAGATGCTTGATAAAATGAAAGTGTTAACAGTAGCCCCACTATTAGGTGAGGCAATTGTCTGTGTACATGAACAGCAGTCTGTAAGTAAGCTGTTTGATTGAGGTGAGGCAATTGAAACTGATTGTCGGTTTAGGCAATCCAGGTATCCGATATCGCGAAACGCGTCATAACGTCGGCTTCTGGGCAATTGATGAATTGAGTCAGCTTTGGCAAATTCCCTTAACGAAGGAAAAGTGGAATGCAGTATATGGAGAAGGTTTTGTGCATGGAGAAAAAGTAATCCTGTACAAGCCACTCACCTATATGAATTTGTCAGGAGAAGCAGTGCGTCCAATATGTGACTTTTATCAACTTTCAATGGATGATTTGTGTGTTGTCTATGATGATTTAGATTTGCCACTTGGGCATTTGAGACTGCGGGTAAAAGGAAGTGCAGGCGGACACAATGGGATGAAGTCATTAATTGCTCACTTGCGAACAGATCAGTTTAAGCGAATCAAGATAGGTATAGGTCGACCACAGCGACCAATCCCGGTTGTTGACTATGTGCTAACAACATTTGATGAATTGGAACTTCCCATTATGGTAGACGCAAGTAAACGAGCTGCTGAAGCAATTGATTGTTGGCTTACAGAAGGTTTTTCACAAGCGATGAATAAGTTTCATGCACCACGTGAATGAGTATCTGCCCCTTCGTCGATACTAGAAAGAGGAATAGATTGCGAAGGGGGACGTATATATGGAGTGGGAGTACGTCTGTCGATATTGCCACGCTGAGTTGGGACGGATCGATGCAAACCAAGCAAGCGAAAGTCAGCTTGGCTTGGATCAGTTGACCCCAGAAGAACGGAAAGATATAATAACTCATAATGTGAGTGGAAAAACACAAGTTCGAGTTGTTTGTGAGACTTGTCAACAAACGCTTGAAAACAATCCCGAATTGTTACTAGCAGCATACCTCTTTCACTGAGAAAGAAAGGGTTTACAGCTCGACCTTTTGGGGGATTGTTAGACAAACATATGTATGATTGGTAATATATAGAAGTGATTTTATTGAATCCCTGGAATCTTAGGGAGTAATCGAAAACGGCCTTGCTCGACTGAGACGAGGTCTTGTTTTCTATTCTACGGAGGAGGAACGACATTTTGGGTCCATTGGTTCATTATATAAGACAGGATAAAGATTTCCAGGCTACCGTCTCAGGGTTGCGTGAATATCTTAGGGAACAGTTGGTAGTCGGTTTATCGGGTACAGCGAGAATGGTCTATCTGGCGGCATTACATGAGGAGGTTGACCGACCTGTTTTGCTGGTAACACACAATCTTAATCAAGCCCAAAAAGCTGTAGAAGATCTACAAGAGCTGTTACCCAAAGAAAAAGTCCTTCTCTATCCTGCGAATGAATTGATTACAACTGAGATTGCCTTAGCAAGCCACGAATCCTTAGGGGAAAGAGTTGATGTTCTTTCAAAGCTAACCCAAGGTTTCTCGGGTATTATTGTTGTGCCTTTTTCGGGTTTGCGCAAATTTTTCCCACCGCATCAACAGTTTTCACATGCACATGTAACCCTTAAGGTAGGGCAAGAATATCAAATGGATCAACTGATTGAAAAGCTTGTTGCAAATGGGTATGAACGAGTGGAAAAAGTAGAAAGAATTGGAGAATATTCTGTTCGTGGTGGATTGATTGATCTTTACCCAGTTACTTTCTCAAACCCGATTCGAATCGAATGGTTTGATGATGAGGTTGATTCCATTCGCCCTTTTTCGATTGTTGATCAACGATCATTTGATAAGTGGTTGCAAGTATGTATTCCTCCTGCTCGTGAATTGTTTGCTACAGAGCAAACATTGCAGGAAGCAAGTCTTCGTGTTCAACAATTACTTGATGAGCGGCTATTGGAGGTTAAAGATTCTGAATTAAAACGTAAATTATCCGAAGAAATTCAGTTTGATATTGAACGCTTAAAGAATGGAACGATGTTTACAGGCATCTATAAATATATTTCTCAGATCTATCCACAAGCGGAATCACTATTTGATTATTTACCGCGGGAGACGGTGGTCGTTTTTGACGAATTAACACGAATCATAGAAAATGCACGCCAGATGGAACGTGAAGAGGGAGAATGGCAGACAGCTCTTTTAAAACAAGGGGAATTTTTACCTTCTTTAAAGATATCTCTTACATATGATGAACTAATGTTGCGATGTCCCTACCAACGTCTCTATTTAACTTTATTTATGAGACAGATAACAGGTATTCAACCGCAAAAGATTACCCAGTTTATTTGTAAAGGCATGCAACAATTTCACGGTCAAATGCATGTCTTAAAAGGAGAATGGGATCGCTTAGAGAAGGCCAACTACCGTGTAATTTTCTATGCCAGTAGTGAAGAGCGAATGGAGCGACTTGAAAGAGTATTAGCTGATTATGGAATGGAAGTCGTTCGAACCCAGTCAGGTGAGGCAACCAATGTCCGCGCTACTGTACGGGTTGGTACACTACAAAATGGTTTTGAAATGAGCGGTGTCCGCCTTGCCGTTATTACAGAGAGTGAAGTTTTTACCAATAAACAGCGTCGGATGAGACGAGTCTCGAAGCTAGATCATGCCGAGAAAATTAAAGATTATCAAGAATTAAAACCTGGTGACTATGTGGTTCATGTTAATCACGGAATTGGTCGATATGCGGGAATTGTTACACTTAGTGTAGGTGGCTTGCAGAAAGATTATCTACATGTGCAATATGCAGGAAATGATAAATTATATGTCCCAGTTGAGCAGATTGATCAGATTCAAAAATATGTTGGTAGTGAAGAGCGTGCTCCTCGCGTCTATAGTTTAGGTGGCAGTGAATGGAGCAAAGTGAAGAATAAGGTTCGCTCCTCTGTCGAAGATATTGCGCAAGATTTAATTGAACTTTATGCCAAGCGTCAACAGGCAAAAGGTCATTCATTTAATGATGATACACCCTATCAAAAAGAGTTTGAGTCTTTGTTCCCTTATGAAGAAACACCTGATCAGCTTCGCTCGATTGTCGAGATCAAAGGGGATATGGAACAGATTCAACCCATGGATCGTCTTTTATGCGGAGATGTGGGCTATGGAAAGACGGAAGTGGCGATTCGTGCTGCCTTTAAAGCGACGATGGAAGGGAAACAAGTAGCTTTATTAGTGCCTACTACGATCCTCGCCCAGCAACATTTTGAAACATTTCGGGAACGTTTTGCTGATTTCCCTGTGAAAATTAGTGTTTTAAGTCGGTTCCGAACGAGGAAAGAACAAAAAGTGACGATTGATGGTTTGTCAAAGGGAGAGATCGACATTGTCATCGGGACGCATCGTCTTCTTTCAAAAGATGTTGTTTTCCGCGACCTAGGACTCTTAATTATCGATGAAGAGCAGCGTTTTGGGGTCAAGCACAAGGAAAAGATTAAACAATTAAAACATAATATTGATGTTTTAACATTAACCGCAACCCCCATTCCTAGGACTTTGCATATGGCGATGATGGGCGTTCGAGATCTTTCAGTGATCGAGACTCCGCCAGAAAATCGTTTCCCTGTCCAGACGTATGTCCTTGAATATTCGGGAGCATTGGTTCGTGAGGCGATTGAGAGAGAGTTGGCAAGGGATGGACAAGTTTACTTTCTCTATAATCAAGTGCATAATATTGATCAAATTGCGGATCAAGTTCGACTGCTTGTGCCGGAAGCAAGAGTCGTGGTCGCGCATGGACAGATGCCTGAGACAGAGTTAGAAAAAGTGATGCTCGACTTTTTAGATGGGGAGTATGATGTGCTAGTTAGTACAACGATCATCGAAACAGGTGTCGATATCCCTAATGTAAATACGTTGATCATTTATGATGCGGATAAAATGGGACTATCTCAACTGTATCAACTTCGTGGACGTGTGGGTCGTTCGAATCGGATTGCTTATGCCTATTTTACCTACCAACGTGATAAAGTGCTGTCCGAAACAGCCGAAAAGAGATTACAAGCGATTAAGGAATTTACGGAGCTGGGCTCAGGCTTTAAAATAGCCATGCGTGATTTATCAATCCGGGGTGCTGGTAATCTATTGGGTGCTGAACAGCATGGGCATATCGCTTCTGTTGGTTTTGAACTCTATAGCCAGATGCTAAAAGAAGCAGTAAGAGAGCTACAAGGTAAGAAGGAAGAGCATACCGAATTTGAGCCACAGATTGACCTTACTGTAAATGCATATTTACCGACTGAGTATATTCACGATGAGGAGCAGAAGATAGAACTCTATAAAAAGATTCGTTCGGTACGATTGTTACAAGAAGTCAAAGACTTAGAGGAAGAGATCGAAGATCGATTTGGTGATCTACCTGAAGCTGTTCAGAATTTAATTCGGTTAGCACGAATACGAGCCTATGCGATTCAATATCGGATCGAATCGATTGAACAAAAAGAACATGATATTATCCTCAAAGTGGAAGCGAGCCAAAGTAACCAAATTAATGGTCAACAATTATTTCGGATTGCTCAATCATTTCCTGGACGTGTTCGTCTGTCCTCAGGGCAAAGCATAGGGATCACTTTCAAAACAAAAGGAATGCCTGTAAGAGCTGCACTGGAAATGGTAGAACAATTTTTGATACAATATGAATCGGTTCCGAAACGGAAAGGAGCAGTCCAAAATGCAACTGCTAAATAAAAGATGGATTTCAGCAGTACTGGTTGTTCTCATGAGCCTAACTACGATTTTAGCCGGCTGTGGGAAGGAAGAGCCTAAGAAAAAACCAACAACAAAACAAGAGACTGAAACGGGTGAGTTTAAACCATTTCCAACGAATAGTAAGAAGGTAGTCGCTACCTACGAAAAGGGTCAGATCACAGAAGGGGAACTAAATTTATACATTAATATCCTTGCTTTCATTGATTATAAAGTAGCGATGCTAATGGGAAGTCCACAAATGAAAAATAAGTTAAAAGAATTCAAAGAGATCCTAGTAAAAGGATATGTGGCTGAGTTATTGATCGCGGATCAAGTAAAAGATCAAGATCAGTATCGTAAGAAAGCGGATGAAGAGTTAAGTAAGATTGAGGGATCGATCAAAAATCCAACCACACCTGGTGTGAAAAAGGCATCTACACTGGATGAAGCGATCAAAGATAAGGGCTTTAATCGTCAACAATTAACCGATTTTATTGTACGGAGTTTACAACGGAATGCTTACTTTGATAAACAGATCGAAAATGAAAAATATACAAAAGTGAAAGCAAAACATATATTGATCGCCTTTAATAAAGAGGGCAATGAAAAAGAAAAGCGATCTGATGCTGAAGCGAAGAAACGAGCGGAAGAAGTGAAGAAAAAGCTGGATCAAGGCGGGGACTTTGATAAATTAGCAAAAGAGTATTCTGATGATCCCGGCTCGAAAGATAATGGTGGTCTGATCGAAGGGGCAGCAGATGAGTATGTACCTGAATTCGCCCAAGCGGTGAAGACGATAGAGTTAAATAAAATCAGTGATCCGATTAAAACAGAGTATGGATATCATGTCTTAACTGTGATGGAACGAAATGAAGAGAGTATGAAAGATGCTCCTGATGAGGTAAAACAAAAGAAATTACAAGAATTAAACCAAAAATTTATTGAACAACAAAAAATAACAGTTAAATTATAGGTATCATCCGGTATCGCTAAGATACCGGGTTTTATTATTTAATGCGTGTTTTTATATTTTCCTGTAGAATAATATTATGGAAACAGAACAATACTATGGTTAGTAACGGAAATCGTACCAATAATTAGATGGAATAAATTAAGCGAAAGTGAGGCAGCTAGAGGATGAAAGCAACCGGTATCGTTCGCCGTATCGACGATTTAGGTCGAGTGGTGATTCCAAAGGAGATTCGCCGTACCCTGCGAATTCGTGAGGGGGACCCTCTTGAAATATTTGTGGATCATGATGGAGAAGTGATCCTAAAAAAATATTCGCCCATTGGTGAGTTAAGTGATTTTGCTCAGGAATATGCAGAAGCACTTTATGAAAATCTTCATTTTATCACCATCATCTGTGACCGAGATCATGTGATTGCTGTTGCTGGAGCATCAAAAAAAGAGTATGCAGATCAACCAATTAGTGAGATCGTAGAAACCTGTATGGATCAACGTAGGGTTCAATTGGAAACAAATCGGACTTCGGCTGAGTTGATCAAAGGTGCGCCTGCAGAGTATAGTTCTTATTTGATTGCTCCCATCAACTCAGGAGGCGATCCAATCGGTGCGGTTATCCTCTTTGGTCGTAAAGATCAAGGTAAAATTGGCGAAGTTGAACAGAAAATTGCTAGCACAGCAGCTACTTTCTTAGGTAAACAAATGGAACAATAATCTGCTTTGTTTCAAATGCAAACTGTGACCATACAGTCTAATAAAATCGGTTTTTATACATGTGAAATAGACTTTTATTTAAAAAGAGCCATTCCATCTAGGATTGGCTCAGTTATTTTGATAGATGTGTGATGGAAGATCAGTTTCGAATCAGCTACAATATAGAGCATGGAAAATGTAAAGAAATCTTTTATAAAAGGTATAGCGATTCTTACAATTGCAGGTTTTATTAGTAAACTATTAGGCGCAGTCTATCGTGTGCCGTATCAGAATATGACAGGTGACATAGGAATTTATGTTTATCAGCAAGTTTATCCGATCTATAGCCTTTTTTTGATTCTCGCTACAGCAGGAGTGCCAGTAGCCATTTCGAAACTTGTCTCTGAGCGAGCTACACTCGGTGATACTGTAAGTGTAAAGCGAATTATCAAAATCTCTTCAAGAATGTTATTTGTAATTGGTTTACTTGCTTTTATCCTTTTATTTTTTGGAGCGGATGTGTTAGCGACTTGGATGGGGAATCGAACGATGTTAACAGCCCCAATTCAAGCTGTGGCATGTGCTTTGTTGGTTACACCAATGCTATCTGTTTTACGTGGTTATTTTCAAGGTTATCAACAAATGGAAGCACCAAGTATATCCCAAGTGATTGAGCAACTGATGCGTGTCATCACCATTTTGGTTTCAGCTTGGTTTTTTATGCAGCCTGGATATGGGGTTGTCTGGGCTGGCACTGGTGCTATGTTTGGGGCATGTATCGGAGGAATTTCAGGACTTATTGTTCTTTGGTGGTTTTTACGAAAACAGCATCGAAATGAGCAAAACGTTTTGCCAGCAGAATTCGTACAACCTTCAGCAGGTACTTTGATCAAGCGATTATTCTTTATTTCACTTCCGATCTGTATCAGTTCTCTAGCAATGCCTCTTTTTTCGCTAGTCGATTCATTTTCTATTGGAAACTTGCTTGTCGCAAAAGGTGGAGTCTTACAACAAGTTATCTTGAGCAAGGGTGCTTATGATCGAGCCCAACCTTTGATTCAATTTGCTTCTTTTTTTGCTACAGCATTAGCGCTCTCAGTTGTCCCAGCGATTACAAACGCTTGTGTACGTGGTGAACAACAACGAGCCAAACGGCGGGCAGTGCTTGCTATTCGCTTAACTCTCTTATTGGGTTTACCAGGTTCTATTGGGCTTGCAGTTATTGCAGAGCCTACAAATATTATGTTATTTAAAGACTCTGCGGGGACGGACGCGTTAGCTGTGCTTGCTTTGAGCACACTATTTTCTACACTTGCTTCCACTGCGACAGGTATTCTTCAAGGTGCGGAAAGGATTGCTCAACCTGCTTATTACCTATTGATTGGTGTGGTTGTAAAAATAGCAGCTAATATTGTATTGATTGGGCAATGGGGCGTCGTAGGTGCAGCATGGGCCACGGTTTTAGCATTTTTAGTAGTCTGTCTGCTCAACCTTTGGTCTATTCGACAACGTTTTCCTTTTCAGTCATGGGGCATTCAATGGCTTTTGCGAGCATTATTTTCTGTTTGTATCATGGCGGTAGGTACATACTTCTCTTTAAAAGGCTTTACTTATTTATTTGAAATATGGTTACCAGAACGAGCGGCCATGGCATTTACCTCTCTAGGCTCAGTCTGTGTCGGCATTATCCTTTATCTCTGGGCAATATTACACTTGGGACTTCTGTCTAGAGTAGAGCAAGCGCTGCTTCCAAAAAGGCTTTTTCGATTGATGAGTCGATCCAAATGAACTTGGCGCTGTCCTTATAAGAAAAACCTCTTGAGCGAGTGGAGAGGTGAACGGCAAAGCTCCATTTCGGGCGGTACTTAGCGGAATGGCAGCTGTAACGGTATTTTCCTTTCGAGCAAACTGTTCGAGTCTCCGCAGGCGTATGCTGGAGGAGGCGAGTTATGCCCGACCGTGGAGGCTGCCAGAACGCGATAGTCCTACATCCTCGCAAGTCCGGGTCGGAGCAAAGCCGTTAGCCACGATCACGCGGCTTTGGCAACAAGCTGGAACATCCTTATATAAATGGGATGTTTTTATTTATCCTATTTTACATAAATTTGGTTTATTTAGTTATTTATAGGGTAAAGGGAAAGAGAGGAGATGGTTAAATTGGCTTGGAAATATGGTATTCTCTTTGATGATGCACTGGAGTTTCTCAGTTGGATGAGGTCAAATCTATCTGCGAAAATGACAGAAGTTCATGTTCATCACACCTATAGTCCAAACCATAGTCATTTCAATGGAAAGAACCATCGCGACTTACAAGATCGAATGAAAAAATATCATCTGAAAAGAGGTTTTTCAGATATTGCCCAACATATTACGATTTTTCCAGATGGAAAGGTGATGACTGGTCGCAATGTGAATACACCCCCAGCGTCAGCAACTGGCCACAATGATGCAGACGACGATGGAAAACACCCTTTCATGTTTGAAATGCTGGGGAATTTTGATAAAGGTAATGACAATTTAACAGGGAAACAGTTACAATCGGCAGAACAAGTCACTCGTTATTTTTGGCGTCGTGGGTCTACGATTCGATTTCATCGGGAGATGGCAGACAAGTCTTGTCCAGGGACAGGAGTTGGGAAGACGTGGTTTGTGAATCGAATAAAAAATCAGAAGAGTGAACCCTACGATAAGAATCAAAATTATCATCGAGAGCTAAAAATTAACGATCCAATGTTAAGAGGAGAAGATGTAAAGCGCGTTCAAAATCGCTTAAAATCAAGTCCTGTAGATGGCATTTTTGGTTATGATACAAGGGAAGATGTAGTAGCTTGGCAACGTGTACACGACGAAAAGGGAAAAGTTGTCCCAGCAGGTAAAGGTCTAGCGGCAGATGGGATTGTGGGGCAAAAAACATGGCAAGCATTGTTCGGCAGTGTAACATAAGCAAGTTTGTACCTGCCCCGCAGGATTAGCAAGCGTCAGGTGAGAGGTGCTCTTTCCACTCTCGTAGTAAGGCAATTGTTCAAAAAGAAGAGCATTTGATTGATTGAAGATTGAAGATTGAAGATGCCCAGCTTGTAGACAAAGCCGCGTGATCGGCGGCTCGTGAACGTGGTTCTCGGCGACGCTCCGACCGGGCTTGCAAAGATGTGAGTCTGTCTGCGTTCTGTCAGCTTTCGCGGTCGGGCAAAACTCGCCTCCTGCGGCATCCGCCTGCGGAGACTCGAACAATTTGCCCGAAAGGAAAATGCCGCTACAGCTGCCATTCCGCTAAGATGCGCCCGAAATGGAGCTTTGCCGATCACCTCTCCACTCGCTCATTAGGTTTTTCATCAGTCTGAATCATCTTATTTATTGGGATGCCGTTTTGTATGTAAAACATTGCTCAAACACGTAAAAATAGGGCTTTTGCAAAGTTAATCCATTCGTAGACAACAAAGAACAACAGTAACCATGCTCCAATCCATGAGGCTCTTTGTACATTTTTAGAGTAGAGAAGATAAGTAGCAACAACAAAAATTGCATAGTAAATAAGCCAAATGATCATAAAGATAATAGTTGGAATGCTTGGAAGAACGAAATGTTTCGTATTTGCATATACAGTGATCAGTGGAATCAGGTTCATGATTATAAAATGTAAGGCGACAAGTGCTACCCATGCAAAGAAATACTTCAAATTTTTATTCTCATTGAGGAGCATAAAAATGGCTGTAGCGATAATGATGGCATAGAGTGTGAGTGGAATGAGATTAAGTAAATAAGCGATAAAAGCGAACATGCTTGGAAACAATATGAAAACCTCCAAATATAGAATAATTTAAATGATATTATAACATGTTTTTAGTCTAAGAATGTTTAGACATGTATAGAATGGGAAATATAACCTCTATACGGGTTTGAATCCTTGTCAAACGCGAGGGATTGGGGTATATTTGTCTTGAGGGGAACAACACATATTTTTTTGTCGAGTATGGGACGTTTTTTCTATATGCGGGACATAAATTGTCCCCGTGGAGGGGTTTGTTTGAACGACTTAATCCGTATACAGAAAACTTTATTGCCTGATTTGTTAGAAGTGATGCGGAAACGATATGAAATTTTACGACATATTCACCTCATGCAACCAGTTGGGCGTCGGAGCTTAACCTCTGTCTTATCTATGACAGAGCGAGTATTAAGGGCTGAGGTAGACTTTTTACGCGGACAAGGGTTGATTCGAATTGAATCAATTGGAATGCATTTAAACGAAAGAGGTCAAGAATTACTCTTTGCAATGGAAGACTGGGTAAAAGAGATTTTTGGTTTGACTGAGTTGGAACAGGAACTTGCAGCAAAACTACAGATTGATCAGGTGATTGTCGTTCCTGGTGATTCTGATCAGTCAGAATGGGTGAAGAAAGAGATCGGACGTCATGGAGCGCAATTGCTTAAAAAAATGGTGATTCCAAATCAAGTAGTAGCTGTTGCAGGTGGAACAACAGTTATGGCAGTAGCTGAAATGATGACTCCCGCGCCATCGCTCAAAAGCACTCTTTTTGTCCCTACTCGAGGTGGCTTAGGAGAAGCTGTAGAGTTAGAAGCCAATTATATTGCCTCTGTTTTGGCGAAGAACTCTGGTGGAACCTATCGTTTGATGCATGTCCCCGATCAATTGAGCGATGAAGCATATCGTACAATTATTCGAGAACCGCATATTCAGGCAATGTTAGAAACGCTTCGTCAAGCAAGGATTGTGATACACGGTGTGGGTGATGCGAAGCGGATGGCAAAGAGGAGAAAGTCAACACCTCATCTCCTGCAACACTTGGATCAAACGGGGGCAGTCGGCGAGGCGTTTGGCTTTTACTTTAATCGACAAGGTGATATCGTCTCGCGTTTTCGAACAGTTGGATTGCAACATGATGATCTCAAACAAGTGGAATATAAGATTGCGGTTGCTGGTGGAGCAAGTAAAGCGGAGGCAATTATTGCAGTCTGTGCGAATGCAGAACGTCAGATTTTGATTACAGATGAGGCAGCCGCGGAACAAATTTTGAAATAATGCATTGATAAAAGACCATAATACATCTTAATAGGAGGAATATACAGATGACAAAAATAGGGATAAATGGTTTTGGGCGTATTGGACGTAATGTATTTCGAGCAATGATCAATCATCCAGAATTAGAAGTTGTTGCAGTGAATGATTTAACGGATGCTCAAACATTGGCACATCTTTTAAAGTATGATTCGGTTCATGGCCGATTTGATGCCGATGTGCAAGTAACAGAGAATGGTTTTTCTGTAAATGGTCGAGAAATCCGTGTATTGGCTGAACGTGATCCAGCGAAGCTAAGCTGGGGTGAACTAGGTGTAGAGATTGCAGTTGAATCAACAGGTCGTTTTACCAATCGAGAAGATGCTGCAAAACACTTAGAGGCTGGAGCCAAAAAAGTGATTATCTCTGCACCAGCGAAAAATGAAGATGTTACCATCGTGCTGGGAGTAAATGATGAAGCATACGATCCTGCAAAACATGATGTCATCTCTAATGCTTCTTGCACAACAAACTGTCTCGCTCCACTTGCTAAAGTCTTAAACGACAGATTTGGCATTCGAAAAGGTTTTATGACCACTATTCATGCTTATACCAACGATCAGCAAATTCTTGATCTACCACATAAAGATTTGCGTCGGGCACGAGCAGCCGCTGAATCGATCATTCCAACCACAACAGGAGCGGCAAAAGCAGTTTCGCTTGTACTGCCTGAACTAAAAGGAAAATTGAACGGAAACTCAATGCGAGTACCAGTCAAAAATGTATCTGTGGTTGACTTAGTGGCTGAATTAGAGCAAGAAGTAACAGTGGAACAAGTAAATGGTGCTTTAAAAGCAGCAGCAGAGGGTCCAATGAAAGGAATCCTTGCCTACTCTGAAGAACCACTTGTTTCCATCGATTACAATGGAAATCCTGCCTCTTCCACAATTGATGCATTATCGACAATGCTCTTAGAAGGAAATCTTGTAAAAGTGGTCTCTTGGTATGATAACGAATGGGGTTACTCAAATCGTGTCGTAGATTTAGCTCAGTATATTGTCTCCAAAGGATTGTAATGTACAGAAGTGTAAAGCAGAGGAGCTAGTAATAGCTCCTGCCAGATTGTAGACAAAGTAATCAACTTCTCTCTTTCTAGAGTCATGGTTACGCATTTCGCCTCCAGTTCAGGCTACGAAGGTGTATTCAAGGCGCCGCGACTGCTCGCTCAGGGCGGTATCAACTCGGCTATGCCTCAGACAATACTACCGCCTATTCTTCGCTACACAGTCGCGGCTTTGTAGCGCCTGAAAGTCGGCTACATTGCGAACCATTTCCTCATGGGAATCATACATCTACTTTGTCTAATTCGCTTTCTCAACTTAGGGTTTTTCGTCAGTCTGAGAGGAGCTAGTAATAGCTCCTACTTTATTTATCTTTGCCAATGATTCAAGACTCCCTATAACCGATCTGAGCATCATGCTGCTGAATAAGGACTCGGTTTGCTAAAAGAAGAATGAATATGTATAAGGTAAGCGGAAGAAATCATGGAGTCAATATTTCGAATCGGGCGGAAAATTGCTCCTTAACACGCATTTTTTTACTAAACGCGGCGCCTCGAAGACATCTGTGTAGCCTGAAATGAGTTGAAGCGTGAAATATTGACGGAACCATTATCTATATCTACAAGCTGATGCTTTTCTTTGATAGAATAAATGACTTCTATTTTCAATGTTAGATAAAGGTTAGATTTTGATAAAATAGAAATGAAGTATAAACCTATGACTGGCAGAACGCCAGAGTGAGGGGAAATATGCATAAAAAAACAATCAAAGACGTTGATGTTTTTGGGAAGAGAGTTTTTTGTCGGGTTGACCTAAATGTACCGATAAAAGCGGGTAAAATCACAGATGATACCCGGATACGAGCTGTTTTGCCTACAATTCGATATTTGATTGAGCAGGGAGCAAAGCTGATATTAGCCAGTCACTTTGGTCGTCCAAAGGGACGGGTAGTAGAGTCATTGCGCCTGATTCCTGTTGGAATTCGTTTGCAAGAGTTATTGGAGCAAGAAGTGAAGATGGTGTTGTCTCCTGTTGGAATCGAAGTAAATGAAGCAGTTGATCATTTGCAAAATGGTGAAGTCCTTTTATTGGAGAATGTTCGTTTTGATCCACGTGAAGAGCAGAATGATCCTGCTCTGGCAAAAGCATGGGCAAATATTGCAGATATATATGTGAACGATGCTTTTGGTACTTCTCATCGAGCCCATGCATCGACTGTTGGGATCGCAGAGTATCTACCAGCTGTTGGTGGATTTCTGTTAGAAAAAGAGCTTGAAATATTAGGTTCTGCCTTAGAGAATCCGAAACGCCCGTTTACAGCCATCATCGGCGGTGCGAAAGTGCGCGATAAAATAGGAGTAATCGAACAATTGCTGGATCGAGTCGACTCGCTTTTGATCGGTGGTGGTTTGGCCTATACGTTTGTTCATGCACAAGGTTATGATATTGGACAGTCATTATTTGAAGCAGATAAAGAAGAATTAGCAGCTTCTTTTATGAAACGGGCAAAGGAAAAAGGGGTTGCCCTACATCTACCGATTGATGTAGTGATTGCCTCTGAGTTTTCCGCAAAGGCAGAGGCAAAAGTCGTGCCAATTGATCAGATACCATCAGGTTATCAAGCGCTTGACATCGGACCACAGACACGTGAAAAATATGCTGAGATTGTAAAGGGCTCAAAGTTAGTGCTTTGGAATGGTCCAATGGGTGTCTTTGAGTTTGAACGTTTTGCTGGCGGAACCAATGCTGTAGCACAAGCATTAGCAGATTCAGGATCATATAGCATTATAGGTGGGGGAGATTCAGCAGCAGCGATTAAACAAGCAGGATTAACAGATCAAGTCGACCACATCTCGACAGGTGGAGGCGCTTCGCTTGAGTTTTTGGAAGGTAAAGTTTTACCAGGTATTGCTGTTCTGGAAGATCGTTGAAAGGTGGTAGAAATTGTGCGTAAACCGATTATTGCTGGGAACTGGAAGATGCATAAAACGGTCGCTGAGGCAGAAGGATTTTTGCAGCAATTGATGGAAGAGGCATTGCCACATGACGTTGAAGCAGTCATATGTGCGCCATTTGTAACATTACAAGCACTTGTGATTCAGAGTGCTGGTCGATTTGTCTCAATCGGCGCTCAAAATGTCCATTGGGAGGCCGAAGGAGCTTTTACAGGTGAAATTAGTGTCCCTATGTTGCAGTCTTTAGGTGTTAGCTATGTAATCATTGGCCATTCTGAACGTCGTCAATACTTTCAAGAGTCTGATGAGATGGTGCGCTTGAAAACAAAGGCGTCTCTTGACGGTGGTTTGACGCCTATTGTGTGTGTTGGAGAAAGTCTAGAGGAACGTGAAAATGGAGAAACGGCGAGCGTTATTCAGAAACAAGTCCAACAAGCGCTATTTGATCTTTCAACACATGAAGTAGAGCGAGTTGTGATCGCCTATGAACCGATCTGGGCAATCGGGACAGGGCAGGCTTCAACAGCCGAAGATGCACAAGAAGTATGCCAACTCATTCGTCAAACAATCGCAGCATTATGGAATTTAGAAGTAGCTGACCAAGTACGCGTTCAATATGGCGGAAGTGTAAAACCAGACAATATACGTACATATCTGGATCAGCCAGATATCGATGGAGCCTTAGTAGGTGGTGCAAGCTTAACGGCTGCCTCATATCGTGCGCTGTTATCAGCAGTGAGTAGTGAAGTAAAATGAGCCAACATCGCCCTGTTTTATTAGTGATCTTGGATGGATTTGCGTTGCGTGAAGAAACACATGGAAATGCAGTAGCTCAAGCCAATAAACCGAATTTTGATCGCTATTGGCAACAATATCCTCACACTACATTGCAAGCGAGCGGTCATGCAGTAGGCTTACCAGAAGGGCAAATGGGCAATTCTGAAGTTGGGCATTTAAATATTGGTTCTGGAAGGGTAGTTTACCAAGATTTGACCCGAATTACACGTGCGGTTGAGGATCATTCATTTGATGATAATCCAGTACTTGTTCAAACGATTGACCATGTTAAGCAAAAGGGAAGTGCTCTCCATTTGCATGGTCTTCTCTCTGATGGTGGTGTTCATAGTCATATTTCTCATCTGTTTGCCCTGTTAGATTTGGCAAAAAAACATCAGGTTGAATCAGTTTATGTTCATGCCTATTTAGATGGACGAGATGTACCACCAGATAGCGCACGTCTTTATTTAAAGCAGTTGCAAGAAAAGATGTCTTCCATTGGCTTAGGTCAGTTGGCCTCTGTACATGGGCGTTACTATGCAATGGACCGAGATAAAAGATGGGATCGCGTAGAAAAATCTTATCGTGTAATAGTCGATGGGAAGGGTGAAACAGCGACTGATTCACTTTCTTTGGTTGAAGAGTCATATCAAAAAGGCGTCTTCGATGAATTTATTCTGCCCACTGTGATGTTAGATAAAGTAGGGCAACCTGTTGGAACGCTTCAACCGGACGATGCAATGATTTGCTTTAATTTCCGACCTGATCGCGTGATTCAAATTTCACAGGCATTTGCTGAACCTAGTTTTGCTGCATTTAACCGCTCGCATGATCCTAATCACTTATTTTATGTATGTTTTACCCATTACAGCGACTCAGTAAAAGGCGATATTGCTTTCCTTCCTGCTCATTTGAAGCAAACATATGGAGAAGTGATAGCTGATCATCAGCTTCAGCAACTGCGAATCGCTGAGACGGAAAAATACCCTCATGTAACCTTCTTTTTCAATGGTGGACGTGAAGAGCCATTTCCAGGTGAAGAGCGTATCTTAATCCCATCACCAAAAGTTGCTACCTACGATCTTCAGCCTGAAATGAGTGCATATCAGGTGACAGATGCCTTACTAGAGGCACTTCAAAGCGATCGATTTGAAACCATCATTTTAAACTTTGCGAATCCAGATATGGTCGGTCATTCAGGGAAGTTGGAACCAACGATTCAGGCTGTTCAGGCGGTAGATGAGTGTTTAGGTAAGATTGTTGATCTCGTTTTGTCAAAACAAGGTGTCGCCGTTATTACAGCAGATCATGGGAATGCCGATATGGTCATCGATGATCAAGGGCAGCCGCATACAGCGCATACAACTTTCCCTGTACCATGCATTGTCACACTGCCTGGGGTGAAGCTGCGCGAAGACGGAATTTTAGCCGATCTTACACCAACTATGCTCGATCTATTAGATATTAAACAGCCCCAACAGATGTCAGGTAAGTCGTTAATCAGCAAGAAATAGGAAGGAGAATAAAAATGGCAACCATTTATGAAGTCAAAGGTCGTGAAGTGTTAGATTCACGTGGCAATCCGACAGTTGAAGTAGAGGTCTTCCTGAGCGATGGCGTGAGCGGACGAGCAATTGTTCCGTCTGGTGCTTCCACGGGCGCACATGAGGCTGTTGAATTACGTGATGGAGACAAAGAACGTTATTTAGGCAAAGGCGTTCAACAAGCTGTCAAAAATGTGAACGATATCATTGCTGATAGTATCAAGGGTTTATCCGCTTATGATCAGGTGTTACTCGATCAGCGATTAATCGAGTTGGACGGTAGTGAAAATAAGGGCAAATTAGGGGCAAATGCAATATTAGGCGTCTCTTTAGCAGTGGCAAGAGCGGCAGCCGCTTCATTAAATGTGCCACTGCACAGCTATCTTGGTGGAGTAAATGCAAAAACGCTGCCTGTGCCGATGATGAATATCTTAAATGGCGGTCAGCATGCGGACAATAATGTAGATATTCAAGAGTTTATGGTTATGCCTGTCGGTGCAAAATCGATTGCCGAAGCAATTCGAACAGGGGCAGAGATTTTCCACCATTTGAAGGCTGTACTGAAGAAAAAGGGGCTTTCTACTTCTGTTGGTGATGAAGGGGGCTTTGCTCCAAACCTTGCTTCGAATGAAGAAGCGCTGGGGACGATTATTGAAGCAATCGAGAATGCGGGGTATCGTCCAGGGACTGAAGTGAAGTTAGCACTTGATGTAGCTGCTACTGAGTTATATCGAGATGGCGTTTATCATTTAGAGGCTGAGGGTGTAACCAAGACAGCAGCAGAAATGATCGATTTTTATGAGCAACTGGTTGAGAAATATCCCATTATCTCCATTGAAGATGGATTAGCAGAGGACGATTGGGATGGTTGGAAGCAGTTAACGGAGCGTTTGGGCGACCAGGTGCAATTAGTGGGTGACGATCTGTTTGTAACCAATACAAAGCGTCTTGCTCAAGGTATTGAACAAGGCGTCGGCAATTCGATTTTAGTAAAAGTAAATCAAATTGGTACTTTAACTGAGACATTAGACGCTATCGAGCTAGCAAAACGTGCCGGATATACAGCAATTATCTCCCATCGCTCAGGTGAATCGGAGGATACAACGATTTCCGACATCGCGGTTGCGACGGGTGCTGGACAAATTAAGACAGGTGCGCCATCACGTACTGATCGCGTAGCTAAGTATAATCAATTGTTACGCATTGCGGATCAGCTAGGAGAGACTGCGCAGTATCCAGGACTTCAAGCTTTCTATCAATTGAAAGGATAACGGAGAAATCAGGCTGATTGCAGATGATAACCCGATTTCACGTTTGAAAAGAAATGTTGGATATGATAGAGTAGAGGTCGATGATTGTTCGGGAAAAGGAGGCCTGGGTGTGGTACTCACAGTTAAGATTGCCTTGGCAGTAGTCAGTGTGTTGCTCGTCTTGGTCGTGCTTTTGCAATCTGGAAAGAGCGCAGGTTTATCTGGGGCGATCGGCGGCGGTGCAGAACATCTCGTCGGAAAAGCAAAAGCGCGCGGAATAGATGCAGTATTGCATAAACTGACCACAGTATTAGCGACTTTATTTATGATCCTTACGCTTACAGTAGGATATTTCATCAAATGATAAAGTAAAGGAGAGACAGCGGATGGTCGAATCGGCTGTCTTTCTTTCTATTAGGTTTCATTTTGAAAATCTGAATCCTCTGATTTGGACTAGGAGTAGTAGATGGGAGTACATTTTGTTAAAATGATGAAATCATTTAAGGGAAACGGAACAAACTAGAGAAGAAGGAGGTGCAGTAGGTACTTATGTTATCTGAACAACAGATTGAAGAATTTATGCTAACAAAAGCATATAAACCTTTAACTTTCGAAGAACTAATTGTTGAACTTTCCATATCTGAGGATGAACGGGAAACATTTGAAAATTTAATGGAACACATGGAGAATGAAGGTCGAATTGTACGTACGCGTGCAGGAAGATATGGTGTACCTGAGCGGCTGCATTTAATTCGAGGTGTACTCCAAGGAAGTAGTAAAGGATTTGGATTTGTGATTCCTGATCAACCCAATAAGCCAGATATATTTATTCGGCTTGATGATTTACACGGGGCGATAGACCAGGATGTCGTATTGGCGCGGATTCATACTCGGAAATCAGATTCTCGTCGACCTGAAGGGGAAATCGTACGGATTATCAAACGAGGTCGTGAGCAAATCGTAGGTCTCTTTTCGCAATTGACCTCGCATTTCGGTTTAGTCGTCCCAGATGATAAGAGGGTCAATGCAGATATTTTTATCCCAGGCGAATTATGTAAGGGAGCAACCGATGGTCAGAAAGTCGTTGTCAAGTTATTGCAGTTTGTTCCAGGTAGGCATACAGCAGAAGGCGAAGTGATTGAAGTATTGGGTCATAAGG
This sequence comes from Seinonella peptonophila, assembly GCF_900129355.1. Classification (GTDB taxonomy): domain Bacteria; phylum Bacillota; class Bacilli; order Thermoactinomycetales; family Thermoactinomycetaceae; genus Seinonella; species Seinonella peptonophila. The sequence continues at coordinate 49,994 of NZ_FQVL01000007.1, forward strand.
ATGACCCTGGAATTGATATTATTTCGATCATTCGAAAGCATGGACTACCGGAAGATTTTCCTCAAGCGGTAGAGCAAGAAGCGGAGCAAATTACTGAGACGATCAGCACAGAGGATCGCCAGGGACGACGTGACTTGCGTGATCGCATGATGGTAACGATAGATGGTGAAGATGCTAAAGACTTAGATGATGCTGTTTCTGTCGAAGCACTGCCAAATGGCCATGTTAGATTGGGTGTACACATTGCCGATGTCAGTTACTATGTGAAAGAAGGTTCTGCGCTTGATAGGGAAGCATATGAACGCGGCTGTAGCGTTTATCTCGTCGATCGTGTGATTCCAATGCTGCCAAGACGCCTTTCCAATGGCATATGTAGTTTAAATCCTCATGTTGAACGGTTAGCATTAACATGTGATATGGAAATAGACGGAAATGGACAGATTGTGGATCATGAGATTTATCCCAGCTTGATCCAGACCAATGAACGAATGACTTATCATGATGTGAAAAAGATTATTATTGATCATGATGAGGAGTTAATCGAACGTTACCAACCATTAGTCTCTCATTTTCGTTTAATGGGTCATTTGGCGGAGATTTTACGGAAAAAGCGGTTTGAGCGGGGTGCTATCGATTTTAATTTCCCTGAAGCAAAAGTGATCATTGATGAGGATGGAAAGCCGATTGAGATACGGAGACGTCCTCGTACAGCAGCAGAGCAGTTGATTGAAGAGTTTATGCTTGCTGCCAATGAAACAGTTGCGGAGCATTTCTGTCGCTTAGACATTCCGTTCCTCTATCGTATACATGAGTCACCAGATATTGAACGTCTACAATCTTTTTATGAGTTTGTGAATACGTTTGGTTATACGATCAAAGGGAAAGCAGATAAAGTTCGTCCACGTGTACTTCAAAAGTTATTAGAGAAAATTGAAGGAAAGCCAGAAGAAACAGTTATTAGCACTGTTTTGCTACGGTCGATGAAACAGGCGAAATATGCCGCGGAAAGCGTAGGGCATTTTGGTTTGGCAGCAACGTTTTATACTCATTTTACATCGCCCATTCGCCGCTATCCTGATTTAGTGATTCACCGAATTATACGTGAAGTATTGACCAAGGGTACATTATCTTTGGAGCGGATTGATGAGCTGAATACGTATCTTCCAGACGCAGCCCATCAATCTTCAGTTCGTGAACGTGTAGCGGTGGATGCTGAAAGAGAGACAGTAGCGTTAAAACAGGCAGAATTTATGCAGGATAAGATTGGGCAAGAATTTCCTGGTACAATTAGCAGTGTGACCAACTTCGGGCTTTTTGTTGAGTTGCCGAATTTGATTGAAGGAATGATTCATCTTAGCTATCTAACCGATGACTATTATCATTTTGATGATCGATCTTATACATTAATTGGTGAGCGGACGGCTCGAGTCTTTCGGATTGGGGATCAGGTACGGATTCGGGTGAGTCAAGTCAATCTAGATGAGCGGAAGATCGATTTTGAACTATTAGAGCATATTAGCCAGAAACGGGATCAGCCAGAACAGAAAACCAAGCGTCGCAAGCGTAAAGGCACAAAAGGGAATCGAAAGGCGTTAAAGGAGAAGAAACCAATTAAGAATGGTTCAAAAGCTGAGAAGAAGCCTGCGATGAAGAAGAAAAAGAAAAAAGGGTTAAAGAAAGGAAAACCCAAGTCTCAAAAAAGAACCTTCTAATTGCGAGGTTCTTCTTTTCCTGATAGAATGGGCTTTGCGTATAGGAAGAAGGTGACAAAGATGAAAGTGGTCGCTCGTAATCGCAAAGCCAGACATGATTACCAAATTGAGGAGACTTATGAAGCTGGCATCGTCCTGACTGGAACAGAAATCAAATCAATCCGTCAGGGACGAGTCAATTTACAAGATAGCTATGTGCGGATTGATCGTGGAGAGGCATTATTAATCGGAATGCATATTAGCCCTTTTGAGCAAGGGAATCGTTTTAACGTTGATCCAACCAGAACGCGCAAATTACTGCTGCACCGAAAAGAAATAGATAAGTTGTATGGACAGATCAAGATGAAAGGTCTTACATTGATTCCGCTTGATGTTCATTTGCGTAATGGTTTTGCAAAAGTAGAGATTGGGCTTGCGCGTGGGAAAAAGCTTTATGATAAAAGACAAACAGCAGCAAAACGGGATGCTGATCGTGAGTTGCGTCGCAAGGTAAAAGAGCGATATCAATAACGATCTATCCCTTATAAATCCGAGTTATAAGGGATCAGTAGATGCTTGCGAAAATGCAAAGATAGTGATATAATCTTCTATGCTGTCGAAATCCGGGGGCGTTTTTGGGATTCGACGGGGATAGTTCGAGCGTAAGAAGCGAGTCGAGGGGTTGCGGCCTCGTTAAAACGCATTCGCCAAATGTAACTGGCAAACAAGAAAACTATGCACTAGCTGCCTAATAGATGTAGCTAGGACTCACCTCTTCATCGCCTGTGTGAAGTGGTAGAGTCTCAACTTATAGCAGGCTAGCCAACTCGGTGGTCACAGACGAGAAGGCGAATCTTTATGTGACTGGTTCAAAGCATCGCCTGTCACTGGACAGTGCCGCGAACGAGACCCTTTAAAACAGTGACTGCACTCGGAGAAACTTGCGTGTCGTTATCTTCGGACAGCGGTTCAAATCCGCTCGCCTCCACCAATCACATATGCTGACATAGCTCAGTTGGTAGAGCACATCACTCGTAATGATGGGGTCGCAGGTTCAAATCCTGTTGTCAGCACCAGCATAAAGCCCTTGATAGATAAGAGATGAAAGAAAACCGTCCCTTCTCCCAAAAGGTCGGTTATTTTGATTCAGTGTGTCAGTGGTGTGTCAATCAAATAAGATGGACTGTAGTTTTTCGGTAGCCTGCTGCTGCATGTCGGGTAATACATGGCTATACACGTCCAGTGTCATCACAACACTGGAGTGACCGAGACGTTCACTTACAATTTTGGGATTCTCCCCAGCAGCTAAAAGCAGAGTTGCACAGGTGTGGCGCAGATCATATAAGCGCATATCTGGCAGATCTGCTTTTTTTAGTAGCGGTTTAAAATTTCGTTGTAAAATGTTTCGTTCATGGAGCGGTTGTCCTCGATCAGTTGCAAAGATTAAATCATGATCCTCGTACTGCTTCCCCGCTTGTAGTTTCTGTTTTGCCTGTTCAATTTTGTGTTGTCTAAGAATCTCCAAGGTATCATTTGGGATTGGTACAACCCGTTTACTTCGCTTGGTTTTTGGTTCCTCCAGTTGCCATCCTCCACCTCGATGATTGCGGATTAAAGATCGTTGTACTCGGATTTTTTTATCATGTAAGTCACGCCATTTTAAACCCAATGCTTCACCTGGGCGTAATCCTGTTGTCAGCAGAAGAACAAAGAGAGCATAATGCTTGTCATACACTGCTACTTCAAGAAATTGCTTTGCTTGCTTAGTCGATAAAACTGTCATTTCTTCGCGTTGTACACGTGGAAGCTCCACATAATGAGCAGGGTTCTTTTGAATAATTTGCCATTTCATTGCCTGATTTAACGCTGCATTAAAAACGGCATGTGCTCTTCGAATGGTACTTGCAGACAGCCCTTGCTCAACTAGCCTGTTGTAGGTAGCTTGAATTTCCAAAGGAGTTAATTTACTCAATCTCCGTAGTCCCAAGGTAGGTCGAATGTACAGTCGTAACATATCCATATAACTCTGATATGTACGTTCTCGAACCTTAGCTTTCGCGGAAGACTCTAGCCAATGATTTAAATACTTGTCAACTGAATCCTTTGAAGGCTCTATTAGTGTTCCTTGATCCTTTTGATTTAACAAAGTCAGCAGTTCTTTCTGTGCATCTTTTTTGTTTCCATACACCGTTTTACTAAGATATTTTTTCTTTCCTGTTGCATCTCTGCCCATAAACACCCGAAGTAGATACGTTTGTTGTCCTTGCTTGTTTTTACCACGATCAATTATTTGTCCTGCCATGCTATTCCTCCCCAAGGAAAATTTAATAAATCTGAAAATTAATTATATTAAACTTCCACTAGAAGCACAATAGACACACTGTGATTTTTTAATCCTTGTTTCATAAGGTTTTTAATGCGATACATTTATTTTTAATGAAGTGCTCAACTATGATGCTTCCATGATATAAGCTAATATGATTTTAACTTTCGTCGAATTAGAAATTTAGTTGTCAGCATCTTGTCAGTAGTCTGTCAGTCAATATCCACTGTATCTTAATCTCCGTCTACATGTGGAGTTTTTACATTGTTGTGAGAAGATGGTGTTTTTGCGTGTTAATCGAACTAAGGTCTATTGATTACTTTGTCTTCACTTTGTAAATTATCGGTCGATATCCGAAGAATAAACGATCTATCTTGAGGTTATTTTTGGTGTAAAAAGCAGTAATTCTGAAATTGCTGTAACAGAGGACACATAAGAGATTGTAGTTTTTACATTGTAATGGAGGAGGGGGTAAAAATAAAAACTGAACCACTAAATAAAAGTTTAGGGTTCAGCTCACTCGCTTTGAATCAACATGATCTGTAATCAATTTAATTGTGGATTAATATACTAATTTTCATTGATGAAGTGTCTAGTTCTTTATAAAAGTGCTTCATCATCAATAGAGTAGTGGTATTGAAAATCATGAAGCGCAGCGTTACAGATAATACGGCTATATTCGAACAAAATTTCATCCTCTTTTGTTGTTCCCCATATATGGCGATGCATTTGTACCACGGGTTGGTTCCTTGCCATATTCAAGATCGAGGCTTCTTCTGCTGAGGGCATTCGACAAGATAGTTTTTCTGAAACTTTGGAAGCTATAATATTTTTCTCCCGTTTTAACCAATGAAACAGAGGTGCTTGATGATCTTCTTGTCCAACGAGTTCACCCATGAGTGAAGCAAGTAAATAGGTATCTAACATCCGATAAGGAACACGATCAACAATTTGCACACGATACCGACGCAGAACTTTTTCGTCTATATCGATCTTTAGTTGCTTTGAAATTTCACTACCAGCGGGGACAATAGAAGATGGTTCAATATATCGAACGATCACTTCCTTGCCTTGGGCTCTCATCAAGTGGATAAATGATCCAACTTTTTGGAGCTCTGGACCCATATTTTTTGGAATGATGGCATTGGTATCACCCATTACAATTTTAGCTGTACCAGAACGTACAAAGGCGCCTCCTCTAGGAACAATCTCAATCAAATTCTTTGCCTGAAGTCGAAGTAATGCCGTTCGAATGGTCGCACGACTTACATTTAATTCATCGGCTAATATTCTCTCTGCTGGAAGGCGTTGTCCAGCAGCAAATACTCCTTGGATAATATCGGCTTCAATTTTATCTACTACTTCGTCAATTTTTGATTGTTGGGACATCATATCACCTCACATTGATCGAAAGTTACCGAATAAACGTTTTTTCTGCTTGGGCAAAATAATCCTTTATACGTTTTCTTTGTGCTGGATGCATATCAATTTCATCCAGTTCTTCTTGTGTAAAAAAACGCAGTTGAATCGATTCAGAGCTTACTGTTAGCTCGCCGCGAATAATCATGCAGGCAAAACAGATGGAGAACTGTTGCCGTACTTCTCCATCTGTGTAGGCAATGATGTGGTTTGGATCGGTATAGATGCCAATACACCGTGTCATCTGGACATCCAAGCCACTTTCTTCTTTCACTTCACGTATAATCGTCTCTTCAATCGATTCTCCTAACTCCATCGCCCCACCAAGAAGTGACCATAACTGATTATCCAACCGTTTATGCAGCAAAATGGCTCCCTCTTGATTCACAACTATTGCAGATGCAGCGGGAACGATAGAATTTGGTTTTGGCGCATTTGGATCATAATAAAAATCTTTCCTTGCCAGAAGTCATCTCTCCTTTTCCATTATTACTATCCCAATAGTAGCACAAATTTTAAAAAAGGCGGATCACTGGGTTTACACTGGTACGTACCAATGTTATAATTGACGAAATAAAATGATTAAACAATTTACTTGTTATTCCTATATACACATTCTATTTAGGAAACCAATTTAAGAAGTTCCCACTTCACCTACAGTTTGTCTCCAATGGGGAATCAAAGGGGATCGTTGAATGGAAAAAATAACATTGTGGTTAAACGAGGAGCAGCACCGCATATTGTACCAAACGCTATCCAAACGTAAACAACAGCTAAACGAGAGCTTAATTGGCAAAAGTTCCATACATCACGTAGTCATGCAACATGAAATCCAGTTAATGAACCAAGTGTTAACGCAATTAATGGAATCAACGATAACAAAACCTGAACCTATTCAATTGTAATCCAATGGGGTGGAATGATGGTAATGGGGTGATCAATGGTATTAGGATAAATGTGTTTTAAATGAGTCAAAACAGAAATAAACCAATCTGAGATCATTGCAACGAAACAGATTTGTTACTCAAATAGACGTGCCATTGAATTCACTACCAAATCCTATGTTGACGTCGGAATTCTTCGTCAAGGAGGGTTGTGAACATGGCAAACTCATTTCGGTCATTTAGTGGTCCAATTCATCTACACGGGTTAGCAATGTGGGGAAGTAGTAGACCTGATTGTCCAAGATGTAATGATAATGATAAAGTAATTGAAAAAGATAACGGAGAATACCACTGCCGTAGATGTGATAAGGATTTCAAAGAAGGCGATGAACCAACTTCAATTGGTTTCTTTTAAATAAAGGATATCTCTTGTAAATGAAGAAACAATTAAATATAAACACGATAGCCTCTTGTTCAAGAAGGCTATCTTTTATAAGGAGATGCAAAGAATATTGAAAAAGGCAACACAGCAAGAAATCGCTAGAAAAGTAGCTGCTGAATCGGCATTTCTAGCAGGTTACAAACCTGCTCTCGATGTTCGCCCTAACTTTCGATATTTTGACTATCTAAAGGAAAATTATCCGTATATCGATGAACAAGACAAGTATCAAAACCACCTTTTTTTCCAAACAACTCAGCAAAAAGATGAGTTTCTAACCCGGACAGAGCATTTAGATCATCACGCCATGAATCCAGCCTATGCTAGAGAACTAGGACTTGTCCTTGGTTACCCTCAAAAATCCGTTGATTACTTTGTTTGGTACATAACAGAGGAGACGAAAGGAACTCAAGAATCAACGCTTGAAGAAGGTAAAATAGGTATCAAATATGCAGGTATCGATTTTGCCTCTCACATTGACCTTTTGATCGAGGAAGTACAATGGTTATGGAATACATACGATCATCCATTTGCTAGAGAGTGTATATCTTTTGTAAGAGTCGAGGATGATTTATATCGATTGGAGTATGGGAATGAAGAACAGTTGAAAAAGATCGAACAGTATTTGAGGAAGGAACTTGGACTTACCACTGTTGCGTAGATTGATTAGGAGTAAGAAAAGTACGTATAAAAACTGTTAGTGTGGTATAACTAATTTGGTGAGCGAAATAGCTCGCTTTTTTTTGATTTTTTATTTATCAGGGATTATCTAGTTGATCATAGCGAGGGCTTACCTTTATAAGTCAAGAGAATAGAAAAAGGTATGGTCAAAGAAATTCGTATGATAGATTGCTTGTATGCGGTCTCCAACCATACGATAAATAAGGGGGATTGAGTTGCTTTATATTTAGAGAGAAAGACACAGCTTGATAAAAAGAAGCTTTAAAAAAGAGGTATTGAAATAGACAGTGAAAAAGGAAATTTGGTAACTACTATAAAAACGGCAATTGCTTGGTTTATTTTGGCTTTCTTCGTCTAATTACTTGCTTAGAGGTTCGTTTCCATACTCCAGGAAGAGCTTGTTCGCCATTATCGATCCACTGATTTAATTTAATTTTATCAACCCGAATTTGACGACCTAACCGAACAACAAGCAACAACCCTTCACGAGCCATTGTGTAGACGCGATCTACTTTCACATCCAAAATCTTAGAGACCTCAGTGATGCGTAATAATCTCCTTTCCATAGCAGACCACCTCCAAACCTGAATTATATCAATATAAAAAGAATAGTCAATATATTTATTCTGTTTCGGTTTTTTCAAGGTATACTAGTCTTTATCTTATCTATTTGTGTTGTTGAGTATAAATCATACCTCTGAACAATTCTCAATTAATATGATTTTTATCTTTTCTTTTCTATTTAGTCCTCCAATGTATTCTCATATTTATATCGGAATATTGTTCTTAGATGCTTTTAATTATTTAGTTGCTTTTGAAATGGTCGTTTACATATGGGATAATAAAACGTAACACAGAATATATGTTCTTTTGTGAGGAGAGAGAAAATGGTAGGAAAGATCGTATATTTTGCAGCTACAGGGACCTCAATTGTTTGCAAGGGCAGAGTATTAAGAATGGTAGAAAATGAATGTAATATGGTACAATATTTTATACAAAATATTGATCAAATAGGAACAGTAATATTAACGCAAGAGGAGATCTATTTTTCTGAAGAAGAAGCACAAAAAAATGTTTTGGATAAAGTAAGAAGACAGTACATAAAAATTGTTGAGAGTTTGTCTCCAAAAGAATTATTACAGTACTTAGTTAGTCTTCATCCGATACGTAATGAGATAGATCAAGATGTAAAAAAGACAATCGAAAGATCAATTGAGAATTATTTTGATATAGTATTAGATGATTAGCTAAGAGGGGGATCACAAATGTTAGATTTTACAGAATTAAAGCTTGAAAATTTGGTTATACATAAAGTTGGAAACCGTATGAGGAATGAAAAATTAATTATTGCAGATTCTGTACAAGATTCAATAGACAATGATACTAAAGATGTTTTATTGAAATATTTGCTATCCCCTTTTAGGAAAAAAGAGCCAATTTATAAATTCACTCATGAAACGAATATTAAATTGAATGAAGTTTACGCTTATACTAAAGAGATTTTTGATGATCCTGACAAATTTCATGGATGCTCAGTAAATATACTAAAACATCTTTATAGTGTTTCAACTCATCCGCAAATTAAAAGCGGAGAGTTTTATATGGTGTACTTTAAAGATTGTATAGTTGATAAACAGAAAGTAGATACAATAGGTATATTCAAAACGGAAAATAAGGATATCTATTTAAAAGTTAATGAAAGGTATAACGAGTTTACATTAGGGTATGAGAAAGGAATAAATATAAACAAATTAGATAAGGGTTGTTTAATCTTCAATATAGGTTCGTCGATTGGTTTTCAAGTTAGTGTTGTTGATAATTCCAATGCAAAAGAGGCGCAATATTGGAAGGATGAATTTCTGAAATTAGATTACATACAAAATAGCGACTTCAAAACTAACCACTTCATAAGTATGTTTAATGAGTATTGTAATAATGGTCACGTTAATAATTTAGAAAAGAAAGAGAAAATAATCATGAGAAATAAGGGGCTTCAATATCTTATGGAGAATGATCATTTTGATATTGAAGATTTTAAAACTGAAGTTATCAAAAAACAAGATGAAGTAGAAGGATTTGATAATTTCAGAAAGAATTATTATGAAGAAGAAAGAATTTCGATTGATGATTCTTTTATAGTTACTCAGAATACAGTTCAAAAGATGAGAAAGAAAGTTGATAATAAAATAAATCTTGATGACGGAGTTGAAATTAGAATTAGTAATGCAGAACCAGAGCTAATTGAAAAAGGATATGACGAAAGGAAACAAATGTGGTTTTATAAACTTTTTTATAAAAATGAAGAATAAAAAGGGGATTTAAAATGGCTGGAGAAGATTCCAAAAACTCAGGAGAGTTTGGAGAGAAAATTGTTGAAGGATTGCTTGAACTGATTGGTTGGAGTTCTTTCCAAAAAGGATTGGGTATAGACTGCTTTGATGGAGATTTACATAAAATCGGGAAATCTCCGAAAACCAGACATGGAATTGACTTCTATTACTCATATGATTGTCCCTTAGTAGATTATAGACGAGAGGATATTGTAATTTCTGTTAAACATACAACTAAACCTTATCCTCTAAAAAATCCCACTACTAAATTTAAGGAGTATTTGAAAGACCTTGCGCATGCAATAGAATGTTTCGAACAAGATATTGAATACAAAAGCAGCTTGAATACATCAAATTATATTAAAGATGTGAATACCACTGGAGTTCTTTTCTGGTTATCCAGTAACAAAGATGAAAAGTACGGCAGTGTTATTGAAAAGATAACAAATTTTAGACCCAATAGTAACTTGAGTTTTAATTCTATATATTTGGTGGATAATAAAAGGGCTACCTTTCTTTTAAACACAATTAACTACGCTAGAAATTACGCAAGAAATAAATATAACACTGATGAGGTCAAATTTGTTTACCCTTCAACTGGCTATAATTCTAGTCCTCTAAATAAGGTTTCTAGTGGGGATATTTTACCTGTCCAGTATATAAACTCAACGATACTACCAGTAAGAGTTGATGTCGAAAATCAAGTTTCAATACTATTACTATTCATTAATGATTGTTTTTCTGAACAAAGTTTAAAACGATTGGTTGGTCTATCACACAATTTGACTGAAGGATGGGCTAGTGAAAAAACGATCCTATACCCTGATTATAGTTATATCAAGCATAATCACACAGTAAGTAAGGTTAAACAACAGTATAGAGATCAAAAATTTATTAAGGATGTTTATGTCTCTTCTTATTTGGAAGATATCGGATTGTTGGGAGCTGATTAAATTGGATAATAAAAATGTACAAGTGGAAACTATTTTACCATATGGTGAATCTATACGACCATTAATTACATCCTCGTTACTAACTAAATATGACTTAAAACAATTTCTCTCTAATCGTGGGGTTTTTATTTGTGATGCAGAAAAAGAAGTATCAGTTCCAATAATATGTACCAGTATACTTAGTCCTGAAGAATTTGAAGATTTAATGAACCGTCAGACTACTAAAGAGAGCAAAGTAAAAAGAGTCAATAGAAGAGTAAACTGGGACGCATCAACAAATCTATTTGATGCATTTAAAAGATATCAGATTCCATATCAGGAAATGATTTCTGAGCGAGTTAATAATTTTAGAGTAATTCAACCTACCCGATTTGTGGCATTAAATAAAAATAATAAGAATGAATTAGCATTAGAATATAAAATTGAAAGGGAAGATCCAACGAAGGATTGGTCGACTTTAAAAAGCATACATGAAGCAAGGATACTATTGAAAAAAACAGATAAAAATATTCTTGAAATAAGTATGGAATCTACAGCAAACGAAACAAAAGAACTAAATGATAAAATATTGAATCGTGTAATTTCCTATTTAAAAGATCAGTGTTTTATTGATAAGAATGAACGTGTTCAAAAGATTATTTTTGGTGATTTTACAAATCAAGGGAGAATTGAATTTTTATTAAGTTTGCATAGTGATGATCCTATAGAGGTGTTTACTTTTAAAGAAATCACCAATATAGAATTAAATGTAGATTCTAAAGGGGAAATTCCTGATGATATTGAATGGATGAAAAATCGAGTTAAAAACTTAATAATTAAGGGTCAAGGTCTACATGATACGATGTTTTTGAAGAATCCAAACTACCACGATTGTTTAGTAGTTACAAGTATCGAAGCTGATTATGAGTATGATTATTCAGGATCAAAAGGGATATGTAAGATAGATTACGGCTTTCAAATGAAATCCAAGTCATTTACTAAGCAATCAGAATTTGAATTCAAGATCTTGAAAGTTAATCCTAATTCACAGGAAAACAAAAAAAAGGTTGAAAAGGAACTACGGAATAGATTCGATGATTTTAAATCCAAAAAATATATGTTGTACAAAGAGAATGAAAAGAAGGAGCGTAATCTACCCCAAACATAGAATGCTGTTGTAGAGATGGTGTGTCACTAAGTGTGTCAACTCAACCAGCCCAACTAAATCCCAAACAAACTCAAATTAAATCCAAACTCTCCAACCCCTTAATTCAACACGCCTCAACGGACTTCCCCGCACCTCATCAAAACTCACTCAACACCACCCTGAACTCACTCGTAATGATGGGGTCGCAGGTTCAAATCCTGTTGTCAGCACCAGCTAAACCCTTGTGAATCAGGGGTTTTTGTGTTTTATTGTTTACTAGTTTCAATTACAAAACTTTGAGATCTGGATTGCTAGCAACCAATCGTGAAACAATTGATTATTGAAATTGAGGGTTATGGTTTACAAGCATTGCTCCATGGAAAATGTCAAGATAGTCATGAATTACGGAAGAAGTTTTTTCAAACATTACGAAACTTACATGGTAACGAGGATTTTCTTCACGTCTTTTGTAGGGATCATCAGTTTGAAGAAGTTCCTTACTCAGGCTTAATTGAGGCTGATTTTCTGCTCGATGTGGATGTACTACGTGTTTTTAAAAATGAAGGAGATCATTGGAAGATGATATGATCCAATCATGACCACCACACATAAAAAGGGTGGTCATGATTGTGTTTGATCAAATAATTCACCCATTTATACCAAGAGGCTTGCAGTTATTACATTGCAATGGAGTAGGGGTAAAAATAAAAACTGAACCACTAAAGAAATGTTTAGGGTTCAGCACACTCACTTTGAATTAACAGATTGGTTCCTTATATCACCTCACATTGATTGAAAGTTAACGAATAAACGCTTATTCTACTTGGCTAAGTATTCTTTAATACTGATACGTTGTGCTGGGCGCATTTCAATTTCATCCAGTTCTTTTTGTGTAAAAAAACGCAGCTGAGTTGATTCAAAGCTTACTGTAAGCTCACCGCTTGCGGATACATCACAAGAACGTGAAGGATTTAAATCTAAGAGAATGGACATGTCCAGAATGTAACAAGCATCATGATCGAGACATGAACGCAGCCATTAACATCTTGCATGAAGGTATGAGATTAGTCGCCGTGGGGCTCACGGTCTGAGCTTGGTCAATTTCTCTAGATTGCGAGAGATTACCCAAGAATCTCCCGCGTTTACGCATGGGGAGTGGTCAAGGAGATTAATTAAGGTATAATACACTTGAAAGAGTATGGATCGAAACGGTGGTGGGGGTTGTGTTAGTAAATAATTTGAATGACAGTCTAAAGAAAATGAAGCTTTTTTTAAGAGATTCATATGGGGTGAAGAAAATAGGCTATTTTGGTTCCTATGTACGAGGTGAACAGACGGAAAAAAGTGATATTGATTTATTGGTTGAGTTTTCTAAGCCAATTGGATTGCGCTTTGTTGAGCTTAAAGAACATTTGGAAAGAGAATTGGGTAAAAATGTTGATTTAGTCACGACTAAAGCATTAAAACCTCAATTACGAGAAGCTATTTTAAATGAGGTTATTTATCTATGAAAAGAAATTTTGTTCTTTTTTTAGAAGATATAACCAATTGTATGAATAAAATCGAAAGCTATATAACTGATTTAAGTTATGAATAATTTGAAGAGAATCAATTAGTCATTGATGCAGTTGTCCGTAATCTTGAAGTGATCGGAGAGGCGTCAAAGTATATACCAGAAGAGATTAGGCAAAAATATCCGCAGGTTCCATGGAAGAGCATGATTGGTCTAAGAAACATTCTGATACACGAATACTTTGGCATTGATGAGCAAATTATTTGGGAAATTGTATCTCAAGATTTCAGAGAAACAAAACCACTGATCGAAAATATTTTAGTAAAGGTAAAAAATGATTGAATTTTTAAATATGTATTATTTTTGTTGAACCGTCCATTGCTATTTCAAAGATAATTGGATCACAATATTCAATGTCAGGATAATTGTAGTATTTTGTGTGTCAACTCACTCGTAACGATGGGGTCACAGGTTCAAATCCTGTTGTCAGCACCAGCCTACCCTTGTATAGCAAGTATTTTTTTGTGTTTTATTGATTGCTATTTTCAAATACAAAACTTTGAGATCTGGATTAACTAGCAACCAATCGTGACACAATTGATTATTGAAATTGAGGGTTATGGTTTACAAGCATTGCTCCATGGAAAATGTCAAGATAGTCATGAATTATGTAAGAAGTTTTTTCAAACATTACGAACTTGCATGGTAACGAGGATTTTCTTCACGTCTTTTTTAGGGATCATCAGTTTTGAACGTACAAAGGCGCCTCCTTTAGGAGCAATCTCAATCAAATTCTTCGTTTGAAGTCGAAGTAATGCCGTTCGAATGGTCGTGCGACTTACATTCATTTCTTCAGCTAATATACGCTCTGCTGGAAGGCGTTGTCCAGCAGCAAATACTCCTTGGATAATATCAGCTTCAATTTTATTTACTACCTCGTCGAGTTTTTGATTGTTGTGTCATCGTATTACCACACATTGAACGTAAGTTATCGGATAAACGCTTTTTCTGCTTGGGCAAAATAATCTTTAATACGGATACGTTGTGCTGGATGCATATCGACTTCAGCCAGTTCACTTTGTGTAAAAAAACGCAGTTGAGTGGATTCTGAACTTACGGATAGCTCGCCGCCAATAATCATGCTATTAAGGAATCAAAGGGGATCGTTGAGAGGAACACCGAATCTTGTACCAAATACTATCCGAACGTAAACAGCAGCTAACGAGAGTTTAATAGGCAAAAGTTCCATACATCACGTTTATATGAGTTTTAATGCTTCTTTGATGAGCTTCAAGAGTGGTAATCTCTAACGTTTGTTTTGCAGTAGTTTTGAAATTTATCGTACATCTTGTTTACTGAAATTAGGTGCAAAATGCCTGCTTTTTATTATAATTAATGGTGGTTTATGCGTTTTGCATAAGTTGAAGCCAAGTGTGCGCAGGGAGCGGGACTAGACGTATGTGGTGAATACGAGGTGACAGATTGAGTTGCCGGAAGGATAAGCCTCGTAGCTTTGAGCAATAAAAGCGGTGAAATGAACATCATAGAGGAGGCGACAGTGTGGCCGTTTTCCACGAGTTAGAAGTGACCGAATTTCCAGATCGGCGTGGACAGACGTATTTTGTGCAGACGGGGCAGGATTACCAATTCGGGGATCCAGAACAACACACGAAGTTTTTAGAAGGATGCGAAAAGTATTTGGCGGTTCTCAACGAGGAGAACCGAGAAGTAGGCAAAAAAGAAGTTACCAATGGCCCGATTCATACGATTACTAACGAGCAAACCAATGCGCATGGGGAGACATTGTTGCAGACGAAACAGACAACATATGTGCATTTCCGTGCCTATGTCGATTCACAAGATCCGAAATTATCCAAGGAGAAGCGCGCCAAGCTTCAAGAATGTTTTGGTGAAATAGGTGGTGTACCACCGTGCCCTGTAGGCAGCCCGATGACGATGATCATTCCGAAGCAAGAGCCTCCGTCGCATGAATCAAAAGTGACAAAAGTGCGCGACAAACTGCCAGCGATCGTTGCACAGGCGATCGATTTGTCAACGGCGAAGTTGAACGAGCAGATAACACAGCGGCGTGGCAGACAACGAGCAGTGTTTGGCATGGTGAGCCAAAAGAGTAATTTCGCCGGTGCGGGCACGATACAAGGGTTTGGAGGTGCTCTCAATGAAAACACCGCGCTGTTGCCGGTAGAGACGCAGCTAAAGCTGGCGGAGTTACAAGAGCGTGGCTTCGTGTTGAACGAGCTTGGGGAAGATGCACGTGTGTGGACGCAAGATCGGGTGATTGATTCATATTTGGAGCAACAGCTGGCTCTGGTGGAGAGCGAGCGTGAATATTTGGGTCCGATCAAAGATCCGCGCGGCAACTATTACATCTTGAGTGCTGATCATGTGGACAAAACGCTGGAAGAATTGCAAGACTTGCAAGAGCAACAGCGGGCAGTGGGAAAGACAAAGTTTGATCAGCTGATCGATATGCCACTCGACGGTCGAGCGGCGAGTTTGCAGATGGCGCGCAACGGACAAACCCCGCGCCTTTACGTCGGACCTGGCCTCGATCGCTTACGAGAGCGAATGCTGGATCAGAAAATGGATCGTGTCATGCAACTTAATGAGTTTATTGGCCAAACACGCGGAAATTTTGCCAACGTGCAAGAAAAAGTGAAATCCAATTGGCAGCAGAGCCGCATCGCTGCGATGGAATCTGGGGAATCCCAGCGCAAAGCAGCCTTTTTGGCCACAGGTCAGCTCGGGAAGCAACTATTGCAGTTGGGTGCGAAGAAGGCTAGAGCGAAGATTAGATTTACACCAAAAGATAAAATTGATCAAGTTGTTGGAAAATCTAGAGGAAGAGAATTTTAAAATAAATAAAGCCGTTTCTTGATTAGGAATCGGCTTTTTCTAAATTTCCTTATTTGCACCTGTTAACTGAAATTCATCCCCAAATTTATCAACCAGTTGATAACCAGCGAGAGAGACGCTTGATGTCACTAATGACTAAAATGGTTGATGCGTCTCCTCTAGGAATCATCTCAATCAAATTCTTCGCTTGCAGTCGAAGTAATGCCGTTCGAATGGTCGCGCGACTTACATTCATTTCTTCAGCTAATATACGTACTGCTGGAAGTCGCTGTCCAGCATTATATAACCTTTGGATCATATCCAATTTTATCGGATATCTCATCGATTTTTGATTGTTGTGTCATCGTATCACCACACATTGAACGTAAGTTATCGGATAAACGCTTTTTCTGCTTGGGCAAAATAATCTTTAATACGGATACGTTGTGCTGGGTGTATATCGACTTCAGCCAGTTCATTTTGTGTAAAAAAACACAGTTGAGTGGATTCGGAACTTACGGATAGCTCTCCGCCAGTAATCATGCAGGCAAAACAGATTGAGAACTGTTGTCGAACTTCTCCATCAGAATAGGCAATGATATGGTTTAGATCAGTATAGATGCCGACACAACCTGTTACTTGGACATTCAATCCACTTTCTTCGTTCACTTCAAGTATGATTGTATTTTCAATCGACTCTTCTAACTTGTGATTCGTGTGTCGGCATATACGGCGATCGATGACTTTTACGAAGGATAAATAAGTTAACACTCAACCATGGAAAATAATTCCGATTTATTGTATATTCTTTGAATTTACAATAAGAAATATAAGACGCGTCCAAGTGATAAAATAATACAAAAAAATATTATTTACATACTCCTTATATATCAAAAAAGTGACTAATAACATTTTATTATATAATAATAGCATTAAATTATAGATTTATTAAAAATTTAATTTATATACTGAATATTGATATTTATAAATCTGACCTTTATTATGAGGAAGTCATCGTCGCAACACCTATTTTTCTCCCTTGAAAGAATGGGAGAAATCCAAGATCAGATATCTTGGAGCGACCTGTAGAAGCAGACAGAGGAAGGAACATGAAGCGTTTTACTCTCATGGAGATGTTCCCGGCGTTCTCCAATCCTCAGGAGCTGGATCACCGTCAGATCGAGCTGCTCCAGCTCTGCGCCCAGATCGGTGTTCCGTTCCCTGCCGAGCGGAACAAGTCATACGGCACCTGGTGGCACTCTCTCCACGAGATCGGTCACTGGGCTGTCAAGCCTGACTGGTACATCCAGTACTCGTCGTACCTGCTGGACGACCTCGCGACGACCTGGGGTGTTCTCAAGATCCCTGCCGGCACGGTGAAAGGGATCGACTACCCGATCATGCTTCCCAAGATCGGGCGGTACGTCGGGGGCAACGATGTCATCCCGGAGATCGGCATGTACAACAAGACCGACCCGACCCCGGGAGAACACGAAACCCGCGTCTGGGCTCTCCAGTACCTTGAACTGAAGGGCTGGAATCACCCGTTCGACGACAACACCAAAAAGATCACGACGGGAGACGAGTTCTTCCACAAGCCGGCTTCGGCCAGGGTCTGGGCTACGCCTCAGATCAACGATCCGGAAATCTGCACCAAGATGGCATGGTGGGGACTGAACGTCCCTGAAGGTCAGTTCCGCCCGGCCGAGGACGAGGAGTTCGTCCTGCCATATCCCACTCCTGTGAACCACCAGGAGATGGTAGCCAACATGGACGCCATCACGTCCCACTACGGTGGGAAGGTGCTGAAGTCCGACGAGAGGTCTTACTGGCTTGCCTACCTCAGGAGGAGGTGGCCCGAGAAGGACCTCGTGAAGAGGTACTTGCGGATCGCTAAGGCCGCCTAGCGGAGCTGAATGCGTCCTGCCCGCCAGCTCTAGCTGACTGCACAAACGACAGGAAATCATCAGTATCAACTAAAATATAAATGCAATTAGTGCTTCAACTAATTGAAGTCTGGAAATACCAGGCCAAAACAGATAGGGCAGCCTATCTGTTTTTATTATTTATCATCCAAAAGAATACCAACTGATTCATTCATGTGTGGGGAGTGGTTGAAGTAAATTCATTATACTGATGGAATAATCGATTTATTTCGTTTATTTATTTGAAGAACAAAACCAGCTGCTGTCACACAAAGGATGCCTGCGACAATAAATATAAAAGTATAGGTTCCAAACCATGTACGTATGATACCACTACCAAAAGCTGCCGTCGCCGCTCCAAGCTGATGGGAGGCCCAGACCCAGCCAAACACAATTCCACTTTGCTTCCCGAAGACATCATTACACAAACGAATGGTCGGAGGCACTGTCGCCACCCAATCCAGTCCATAAAATACAACGAAAATCGCTAGTCCTAGAAATGTAGAGCCCAACGCATAGGGAAGAAAGACAAGCGAAATTCCACGCAATCCATAATACCAAAATAATAACCAGCGGTTATTCCAGCGATCTGAAAGCCAGCCTGAGAGCGTTGTTCCTACAATGTCAAAAATGCCCATAAAAGCCAACATACTAGCTGCCGTTACTTCTGTAATCCCATGTTCCATACAAGCAGGAATGAGATGAGTTCCTATGAGTCCATTGGTAGACAATCCACAAACAAAGAAGCTTCCCATGAGCAACCAAAAATCTTTGGAGCGAATCCCGATCTTGAGTCCCTTTATCGCAGATAGAAAAGGATTTGTATGAGGAGTAGATTCGGTTTTCAACGACTCTGTTTCACCATATGGCAAAATCCCTGCATCACTAGGTTTATCGCGCATAAACAGCCCTACAAGTAAAACGACAATCATAGCAAATAGTGCTGTAACCCATACAACCATTTGCCAACCGTAAGAGGATACAATTTTTGCAAATAGGGGGAGAAAGACAAGCTGTCCTGTGGCTCCACTCGCAGTAAATACACCTATAATAAATCCCCGTTTCTCTTTAAACCACCGATTAGCTACAACAGCCCCCAGTACAGAAGAAGTTAATCCAGCTCCGATACCCACTATAAAACCCCATAATACTGTCATCTGCCATATCATTTTCAACCATGTCGATAGACTTGTACCTATGACTAGCAAAGAAAGGGCAATGATCATGATTCGCTTTACTCCATATCGTTTCATAAACGCAGCCGCAAAAGGACCACAAAGACCATATAGAGCTAAATTAATCGCTATGGGAAATGTCACTTCTGCACGGGTCCAGCCAAATGACTGTTCAAAAGGAACAATGAGAACACCGGGAGTAGAACGTATGCCTGCTGAAACCAATAACGTGAGGAATGTAATTCCAACGACGATCCAATAAATAGAGCGTGATGGAGTTCCGAGTAAAGAAGAGTAATATTTACGCATGTAAAAGTCCCCTTTTTATAAAAATAAGATGAATCAAGTGAATCAATTTCATTTTTTATCAATCGTTGTGATAAGAAATTTGAAGTAGCCATGGTAGCATTCGGACCAGATGTAAAAAGTAGTCTATAAAACATAGAAAAAAATGGAATTAAGACATTGGTATAAACCTCTTGTATGTTATAATTACATAAAATGACCGTTGTATAGCACGATCTCTATCATTATACAATTTGTGCTGGTTAACGTCCAATAAGAAAGGTGTGGTTATTTCTTGGAAAACATCAATTTTATTCTTTCTAAAAACCTTAAAAGCTTGCGAGAACAGAAGAAATTGAGTCTCGATAAGGTTGCAGGAATGACAGGAGTAAGTAAAACAATGCTAGGTCAAATTGAACGTGGAGAATCTAACCCATCCATAAGTACGGTATGGAAAATAGCAAATGGACTAAAAGTTTCCTTTACTTACCTCATCAATGAACCGCAGCCAGATACGGTCATTATTTCTAAGAAGGAGATTCAAGAACTAACTGAAGATAATAGGAAGTATAGGCTTTATCCATTTTTTCCTTTTGATGATAAGAGGCGTTTTGAAATGTATACAGTGGAAATCGACAGGGGAGGGATTTTAAGTGCTGAACCTCATAGGGAAGGAACACAGGAATTTCTAACAGTGTTTGAGGGTGAACTCACAATCTGCATAAATAGTGAGGAATACACAGTAAAAACTGGTGATTCCATACGATTCAGAGCGGATAAACCTCATATTTATGGTAATTCTGGAGATACGATTGTCAGAATAAGCATGGTGATATACTACCCCAGTTAGAAAATGATTAGAAAGCTGGTTCTAAAATTACTTGTAGTACAATCTCTATTTTAAATGAAGGGTAGGAACAAAGAATGATTAGAAAGCCTATCGAAACCAATCATGCACCACTGCCAGTGGGCGCGTTTTCTCAAGCGATAATTGCAAATGGTTGGCTTTATGTGTCGGGGCAACTTCCTCTCCACCCCATCACTGGTAAACTCATTGAGGGTGGAACACTTGAACAAACAAAGCAGGCACTCCAAAATGCTCTTGCCATTATCGAAGCTGCAGGTTTAACAGTAGATGACGTAATAAAGGTAACTATTTTTCTACATGACATGGACAGCTACTCGAAAATAGACAAATTATATCGGGAGTATTTTAACCATCCTTATCCTGCGCGATCCTTAGTTCCAATGGGAGATTTGGTCAGAGGCGGGGAAGTGGAAATTGAAATGATCGCTGTCTATCCATCCCAATTATCGTAAACTATGAATGCGATCGTACACTTGGTACACCATACATTTGATGAGTGCATCATAGATCATCATGCTATGAACCCAGCCTATGCCAAGGAATTTGGACTTGCCCTTGGTTACCCTCAAAAATCCGTTGAATACAAGGAACTCAAGAATCAATACTTGAAGAAGTAAAATCGGCATTAAATATGCAGGCATCGACTTGTTACACATTGACCTTCTGATCGAGGAAGTACAATGGTTATAGAATACATATGATCATCCACTTACTAGAGAATGTATGTCATTTGTACGAGTTGAGGATGATTGATATCGATTGAAGTTGGAGATAAACAATTGAAGCAACTCGAACAGCATTTGTGGAAGGTCATGGGGCTTATCACAGTTGCTTGAGATATCTTTTTTTATCATCTAAAAACCTGTCTACATAAAAGAGTAGACGGGTTTTTTTATGTTAAATAAGGCTCCGAGAGCTTTATTTGAAAGCGATCCAGGTCCCTAATCTGACTACAACATCTCTCAAATTTGTCAAGTGCTTGAAGACTACCCCTTGATTTTTATTACATAAATGAATACATTAAGTGGAAATTAAAAATCTTTCTAAGGAGCTGAATATGAATTCATCTAGATTGTACGAGCTGGATTCATTGAGAGGGATTGCAGCATTGATTGTTGTTATCGGTCATATGTTTATCCTTTTCACTAATTTCACTGTTGAAACGTATGGTCAAAAAGCATATTGGATAGAAAATCTTTTCAAATATTCACCTTTACATATTGTGTGGTCAGGGCATGAATCAGTGATTCTATTTTTTCTAATCAGCGGATTTGTTCTTTCGTTACCTTTCATTACGAATAAACCTTTTTCGTATCCTTCCTATCTAATGAAAAGATTTTGTCGGATCTATATTCCCTATATTTTCGCTGTTGGTTTTGCTCTTATATGTAAAACGATCTTTTTTGCAAACTCCATTCCACAACTTAGTTCATGGTTTAACACGATGTGGAAGACTGAAACTTCGATCAATCAATTGATTAACCACTTGATTATGATCGGTAGTTATGAAAACTATGTTTATAATCCTGTTTTTTGGACGCTTGTTCATGAAATGCGTATCTCGCTTCTTTTTCCCGCAATCATGTTACTTATTCTACGAGTGAAATGGCAATGGAATCTTGTGATTGGATTAATTCTATACTATTTTGGAACAATTTGGCATGCTGATAGTGCG
The DNA here is from genome assembly GCF_900129355.1 of Seinonella peptonophila. GTDB lineage: Bacteria > Bacillota > Bacilli > Thermoactinomycetales > Thermoactinomycetaceae > Seinonella > Seinonella peptonophila. Next base: position 72,137 of record NZ_FQVL01000007.1, read on the forward strand.
CAAATTTTAGGATTTCCAAATGATTACTTTAAAACATTACACTATATTTTCATCTTTATGGTTGGTGCCATGTTGGCAAAACACCAAATCGTGATCAGCAAATGGTTCAGAAGGTTGAAAAAAGAGTGGAAGTGGTTACTTTTTAGTGTTGGCTTTACTCTATATATATTCAAATGGTCCTTTTATCAATTTCAATTCGCAAAAGAATACCTTTATAACGATCTATTTATTACAATCGGTGGCGTAATCTTTATCATGATTGCCATTTCATCCAAGCGTGCCTCAAGGCTACTATTACAGAAACCATTTCTATTTTTAGGGAAAATTTCATATAGTCTCTATTTATATCATCTCATTATTTTCGGTGTTATCTTACATACCTTCACTTCCTTTATTACACTCTGGATCGCGATTCCATTATGTTTGTTCAGCTCCATTTGGATGGCGCATATTACCTATCTTTATATCGAAGTTCCTGCGATCAAAACAGGCAGGAAACTAGCTGATTTATGGCAATCGCTATGGCCATACAAAACGTCCCAATATTCCAATCGAAGTAAGATGGAGCATTGGTAATCGTTGCTCAGTTTGTAGAAAAAGGTAGTGGTTCTGTCAATCTTTCACGCTTCGACTCCTTTTTAGGATGTGTAGCTGTCTTCAAGGCGCCTTGAAAGTTGCTCCCTACTGAGATATTGACTCCATGATTTCCTTGTAATCGAACAAAAGTTTCATTGCCCACTCCTCTGTTTTTCGGTGCAAAGGAGTAGGCAATGTCGTTTCAAGAGCGACATATACAAAAATCTTAGTTAACCATCTCATATCGCAATTTAATAGAACCACTTGTTTTATACACTTTGGTAGAGACTAATTTCATATTATGCTGTGTTGAAATATTTTCGAAGTAACGTTTGCCACTACCTAATATAATTGGATGAATAAGTATTTGTAGTTCATCTACTAATCCAGCTTTGAGCAAACTCTGAACAAGCTTTGCGCTCGCAGAAACAATCATTTCATTCTTGATTTCACTTTTCAATTTCGCTACATTTTCCATTACATCAGAATTCAATAACGTAATGGTATCACTGTAGTCTCCCCATTTCACTTCTGTAAGTTTATTAGATGCTACATACTTTTGTGTCTGATTCATAGCATCTGCCCAATCTTTCCAATCATCGTCCTTTTGATAAGGCCAATAACTAGCTAAGCCCTCATAGTTAACACGCCCCATCAAGATCGCGTCGGCATTTTGGAACATGGCCAAATTATCATTATTCGAATCCATAATACCAGGCATTGCCCAACTCACCATGTTATTTTCATCGCCTTTTGGCCCTGTGAAGATACCATCTAATGTGCTGCTTAAGTTTGCAATCAATTTCCCCATCTATTCTCCTCAATTCTCACTGTATGTTATAACCAAATCCTAGTTCAGCCCTTTTTCTTGCTTGAATGATTCGATCAGTAAGGAATGCTTAATAACACACAGATAACTGTACCAGTCAGAAACACACCTTTGCTGTAGAAACATTCATCGAGTCATAAACCACTGAAGCAATGAGTTAGCTTCTAATTTTGTTCATAACATCGCTTGAAGTTGCATGGGTCTTTGCAGACATATGCTTTACTCCGACGTCTCTGAGGACGTAAGTACACTGGAAAGCCGATTCAAACTTTGATTCATTCCTGGTGTTATTCCTTTAATGGCACTGAGTAACTCTGGAACAGACTTTAAAACTGATATCTGCAAAGTAAGCTTTGTCTGAGTGTCGTACTCTTCAAATAACAGTGTATAACGCACTTTAATCTGAGGTTTACCTTCTTCGTCTAAAAAAGAGCCCCCTGAAAAGACCAACTTTTCAGGTTCATCCACTTCATGAAATTCACCTTGATATGGGTAGGCAGTACCATCAGGAGCCAGCATATCAAGATAAATAGCTCCACCTGGATATGGTTCCAGTTTATAGATTTTATTTCCATATCCATCAGGCCCCCACCATTGTGCAAAGAGTCGTGGGTTCGTCCAACCTTTAAATACAACTTCTCGCGGTTGATTGAAAACACGAGTCAACGTTAATTCTTGTGTGTGATCATTTGTCATGGCACGTCATCCTCACTCGTTTTATTTTTTTGAATTTCCTTCCATTCTGCTGCTAACACTTCATCCAAAGCATCTAAGCGATGGATCCAATAATGTCTCATTTTTTGAAACCAACTTTCCAATTCAATCATTGCCTCTGTGTTAATACGATAGATTCGTAGCTGAGCTCTTCTTTCCACATACACCAATTTCACCTCACGAAGTACCTTTAAATGTTGAGAAATTGCTTGAGGGCTGATTGTGAAATGAGCATAGATTTCTGAAGCTGATAATTCTTTATTTTGTGCAAGCATCTCTAAAATTTGGCGCCTTGTCTGATCCGCAAGTGCAGTAAATAGATCCATTGGTTATTAAAATACAATTCGCTCCTTTCAGCTCTAATAAACGAATCGAAATAAGTTAATAAAGAATCGATTTAATTAAGTGGTTGCTTAATTAAAAATCACTCTAAATCCATCTCATACCTATTGAGTATAATGTGTTCGCTGTTTGAACAAGTGTTGTGTATCGTCAATCGGGATTTCGGCAATTTTAGTGGTTCAACTATTGATCATAAACTTTCTGTAATTCGGAAATATCGATTTTTTTCCATCTCGAAAATTTTAAAAAATAATAACAAAAGGCTAAATGAACCAATGTCCTTTATATAACTTTATTCATAATCGTAATATATCATTTTACCGACCGAACTACAATAACATATGTTCGTTTTTTTATAAACATCTGCATTCAGATCCCATTTCGCTAGATAAGGAGTAGAAAAACATCTTATATCCTACATCCACATGATAAATTGCTTATTTTATTTATTCAATTGTGTTCATATAATCAAACTCGGATTTTTGAATAAGGCATGCCGCTATGAGGGAAATTCTAACTTACTCAAGCTATTCATTCGATGTTCTTTTCCATATTCTAGGAAGAGTTTGCCCACCTTTATTAATCCACTGATGTAGCTTCATCTCATCTACGTATTACATTTGCTCCAAACGTGAAATGCGTTCTTCTACTGGTGGATGAGTTGAAAAAAGAGTTTGTATCTTTTTTTTGAACGGATCAGAGAAATAGAGCATGGCGGAAGAAGGATTAGCTGAGCGAACGGGTAGATCAATCCCTGCTATTTTTCGAAGTGCAGAAGCTAGGGCTAATGGATTTCTACATAATTCTGCTCCTGATGCATCCGCTAAATATTCGCGATTTCTGGAGATGGCTAATTGAATATAGGTCGCGATGATTGGGGAGAGAATGAGGAGCAGTAATGAGACAATCAGCAAGATCGGATTTTGTTTTTGATCGTTACGATTGTTACCACTCGAGAAAAACATAAACCTACTGCCTATACTACTTAAGAGTGCAACTACAGATACCAATGCTAGGACAATAGTAGTCAGACGAATATCATAATTTTTAATATGGGCAATTTCATGCGCGATGACGCCCTCTATTTCTTCACGATTCAGGATCTCCAGCAATCCTGTTGTAACAGCAACAGCTGCATTTTCTGGAGAGATCCCTGTCGCAAAAGCGTTTGGACTGGGATCATCAATGAGATATATTTTGGGTCGAGGAATTCGAGCAACCATGGATAAATTTTCAATTGTATGCCATAAGAAAGCATATTGCTGCGGCTCAGTTACTTCGATCGCGCCATTCATGGACATCACGATCTTCGTGCTGGAGGCAATCATAATAATAGAGTAGATCAGTCCAATTACTCCAGCAATGATAAGACCAGAAAGCCAGTCACCTGTTTGAGTATAAGTAACAATTGAACCAACCAGGAGTAAGAATACTACAAACAGACCTACAAGTAAAACAGTCTTCCATTTATTTTGTTGAATCTGTTTATGTAGTATCATTTGAATCCCTCGCTCTTAAAATTGAACTTTAATGGGTTCTTGCTCTTCTTTCGCAGTGGTTAGCATGTTTTGCTTTGTGAATTTGTGTACTGAAGCTACAAGATTACTTGGAACGGTTTGGATCTTGTTGTTATAGTCTAAAACAGTCTTGTTATAGAGTTGTCTGGAATAAGCAATTTTATTTTCAGTACCTACTAATTCTTCTTGTAGTTGATTGAATTGTTGATTTGCTTTTAAGTCAGGGTAGCTTTCGGAGAGCGCAAATACTTGACGGAGTGCACCAGATAGAGCATCATTTGCCTGCATCTGCTCATTTCTCGAAACATCCAAAGTAGGTGAGCCTATTTGGTTACGTGTTTCAATGACTTTTTGTAGTGTTTCCTGTTCGTGTTTTGAATAACCCTTTACAGTCTCCACGAGATTAGGGATTAAATCATATCGCCGTTTCAATTGCACTTCGATTTGCGCCCAAGCTTCCTCAATCCAGTTTCTTAACTTCACAAGTGAATTGTACGTTAACATCCAAAAAAGCCCAACAATCACAATGATGGCAATTACAATTATTAGTCCGAACATAACTGACTCCTCCTTAATCATTCAGTGCTAGTATATGTAGACTTCTATTTTATATTTGTCTATTTTTATTTACAAAGATATGCTAAGTAGATGAACAAATCAGAAAGGAAATGTCTAGTAGAGAAAACAAGAAAACGGATCACTTTTGAATCAAATGGTTGATCTCTCAACCTAATAGCTTTGAACTACTCTGTCGGTATAAAGTATCCTAAGTTCAGTGGATACGTCTTTTCAGACCTATTTAGACGTTTTTTGTTTATCTAACTGATTCTATTCATCAAGGAAATGCAAATATGATAAATAATCATTTGAAATTTCGTTTTCCAATTTATATTTGATTTATAATATCTATTGAATAAAAAAATGGAGAGGGTGAATGAGATGAAATCGGGTTATAAACCATTAAAAGGCAGAATTTCATTAGTAAGTTCATTGCCAAATATAAGAGAAGATGAGGCGGCGCGGCGGGAATGGATCAGCCCAGAACAGGATGCGGCATTAAGCAAACTTTGGGCACAGATGATGGAGAAAAACCCCAATAAATACCGTGATCGTGATTCGAAAACAAAAGCCCCTTTAAAGCTATACTATCATCAGATTGGGCAACCGGATGTAGAAGGAAATATCAATGTTGAGATTGGGGAAATGTCACCCAAAGATTTTTATCCATTAGATTGGCTAGAAACAAATCAAATGAAAAAAGATGAATATAATTTATCCCCAGAGGAATGGAAATTATTAGAAAGCATTGGCCAAAAGGGTCTATTAAATCCATCTTCTATATTGAGAACGAATGATGGTAAGGATAACTATGGTCTAATGGGGAAAAATACAGCTGTTGAAAATGAATTTCAATGTATCGGAGCGGCATTGCAGCCCATTCCAGGTACAGACCCGCCTCAATTTAATTTGGCAGAAAATGTGCGGGATGGGGTCAAAAGAAAAACGGCTCTTGATGATAAACAAATAGGAGAAGTTCGAGCAATTGGGGTCTCGAATTGGAGAAAATCTGATAAAGGACCCACTCATACAACGGTTATATATGAAACACAATTGCCAAATAAATCAGCTGATCAGCTACGACAACATGTAGAAGAACATAGCCCACAACTTTCAACTACAATATCTATAGATCCAAAAGATAGAAAAGAATCGAGAGAATGGATCAAACAGCTTCCAAAAACAGGACAAAGATCTTACTTGGTAGGGGTTGTCAAGGCTAGATATCTTGAAAAGATGAAGGCTTCCGTCAGAGCAACAGTGCCAAGAATACAGCAAATATTTAAACCAAAAAAAATATCGAATCAGGTAAAGAGTTTCTTTAGTTCAGACTTACATCGTGGTTTATCGACCCCTAGCAAGCCAGATGGACGTGATCGTTAATAATATAGAGTAGGTCTTGCCTGAGTGATTTTGCAAGTTCTCAAAAAAAAAAGAATCTAATACAAAAGTTGCTGACCATCTTGCTATGTCAGCAGCTTTAGCCTCTATAAAGGCTATTTTTAATTTAATCCTCATCAAACATCTGTGTAGGTACTCCTAAGATTGAAATAAATTCATTATTCTCTAATGTTTTTTCAATCCAATTGATCAATGATTGTATGAGCTGAATCATATCAGAAATGTTCTGGTTTAAGTTTTTAGCAAACTGTGTTTGAGAATCATCAAATCCAAATCCTATATGGGAATTAATTTGTTGGATATTGGGTTTATTCTTTAAAATTAATAAGATTCGATTGAATTCAGTTATAATCTTTCTCCAAGTTTTATGATCTATATCATTGTTTGAGGAATATTCAAATGAAGGATATTGCTTCATAATGGATTGGATCAACATTCCAAAAGGTTCTTCATCTAAGAAAATGGATCCATCATTCCAGTGAAGTCCTGTATACTTTCCAGGCTTTATTTCTATGTAATCATTTTCATCTAATTCTTCGGCATTATCGATGGTGGGAGCGATTTTGTATGACCAAGAATAAATGATCATCGCGATGCCTTCATTGACCGCTTTATCATACCGTTCTAACTCTTCCGACCCTTCATATCGCTCACGATTTACAAGCTGCTGATCCTCAATTTGTACGATTTTTCAACCTTCTATATGAATGTATTTACGAGCTTCCATTAATGCTGATTTTTGACTATTTGAACGTACCCAGCAATTGATAAATGCACCTTCTCACTCATCTGATTCGGGATTGTCTGGGGATGGTACTGCTTCAACCATAATAAGTTGAACTACTACCACCTACAGAGGTGGTAGGTTCCTGCGAACACCAGACCAACGTCCAGTTATCTTAGCAGGCTCTACCCGCCGTCCCAGCGGTGAAAACAAAGTATGCTCTGCTATGCTCCCTACTTTCGCTTGGTTTTCGCAACTTCGGTGAGCTGGGTGGTTGAAGATTTTACGTTACTGACCCTTTCCAGCAACAACCCCATATCTTCAGTTTTCAAAGAGCTACAACTATTCTAACAAAAAAAGTGGTTCTAAGCATTCCCACAAAAGGGATACCGAACCACGTCCCATTCACCTCACCGCTTGTAGAAGCGGGAGTACTCTTGGACGAATTTGGATAGATAGTCTTCATTGTATGAATCACTCCTCTATATTTTATTATATTAGGAGTAGATTGATATTTGAAAGGAACATAAAACAATATTATTGGTTAAATTCAATTCATTTATAAATATATTAATTTTATGTTATGTGATTTGCGGGAATGATGGTAAAAGGTAACTAGCGATTATACTATGATGAATTTACTGCTCAAAAGACTCTTTCTTATTCGTACATAGCTCATCCAATTGCTTTATAATCCTCTTCAATTCATGTTATGAATAGGATAAAGATGAATTGAAAAAAAAGTGTTCGTTTCACTAGAGAAAGGTTGGATGGTGTTGACAGGGTTAAATTATCATGTTGTCATTCCATGGCGGGATCATCATGGGCAAGGAGAACAGACATCGATTACTGCATTGGATTATCTGAAACTGCTCGCAAAAAAAGATAATGGGTATGCTTTGTTAGCGGTTTGCTTTGGGGTGATACAACAATTACATTTAAATATAGGGAGTTCCGAACTCTTCAACTACTTTTTAAAACGAGCACTGCTTAATGAAGATGTATGTTTTCTTGAAGCTTGGCAATTGGGACGAATCATAGCTGGAAAACAACTTCGAGCAAATGATTTTTTTACAGATCAGTCAAACGAAAGAACAGGTAAAACAATACCAATCTATAACAACCCATTACAAAATCCAACAAAAGCCTACTTTACTCGTGAATCTGACGAGGTCATCGAAGAGCGACTCCATTCATTTTTTTATCATTTTACCTGTGCTTTTATAGAAAATCGACGAGATGAGGAAATAGTATTACAACTAGGTAGTGAACTAAATTTGCACAAACAATTGGTCGATTATAAGCCACGAGGTGATTCTCTTGTGTTTGCAGAAGCGAGTATTGTGCATTTTTTTCCTGAAGTACTTTCTAAAGTGATGGTAATGGAGGCTAAAAATCCATGGGAGATTTTTTATCAGGGAGGAAAAACAGGTCCTGATCAGTCCAATCCTCTATTTTCTAAAATCTCTCAAGCAGGGAGACACTTTTTTAATCCAAGTCCACAAGATATTTATTCTGTGTTTAACCCCTTTTCAGCAAACGATTTCCCACAGTTTGCACCTGTTTCAGACATTTCATCCTTTTTTAGGGATGCCGTGAGAAAAAGGCAATTATCATCTATCAGATCCTATTTTCGTGGTTATGATGATCGTGAGCAAGGGCGTACGAGTGAAGTGGGGATGTATGACACTACTTATTTTACCTCTACGAACGATTGGAGAGAATTTTACAAAATTGGTTACGAACAGAGACAAAAAGAATTAGTCTTACAAGCTTGTTATCCTGTACTTGATAAAATTATTCAGGCAAATCGAGGAGATCTGTTGTACCTATTTTTTAGAGGAGGAAGAAATGAAGCAAGTACGTCTAGTGAGTTGTCTGATCAGACGCTAAAAACCATTTATGAAGCAGGTAAACAATTTTTTAATCGAGACGAAGCACTGCTCCATGAAGAGTTTATGAATGCTAGTCAATCACTAGCACTATCTGAAGAAGCAAGCTCCCCCGATATACACCCTGATTTTGCTCAAGCAGTAAAAGATCAGAATTTGGAAGCCATCGAAGCTTTTTATCGAGGATATGAGGTAAATGATAAAACAGGTGGACAAGAAAAGATTTTGAGAAGTTTAATTCCTGTTGATAAAAATCTAGAAGTATCTCCAGAGATTTTGGCTATGTTCGCTTTAGGATACACATTTGGAGGACGTGTGAATAAAAGGTTACGACCAAATATTATTCAACGATTATCTACAAACGCACAGCCAGTAGTAGATGAATGGTTTAGGATTCCGACATTAAAAAAAAGGGAAAAGCTGAATTTTGATGTACCCTTAAACATTGTGCAAGATAAAAGGGGGATCAAAGTCTTTGGTCAAAAAACACAAATGACCACTGGGGAGTATATGAAAGCACTCATTGCAAATAACAATGGATATGGATTATTAGCTGTTTGTTTTGGTGTTATGGATGAATTAGGGATCGGATCTCTCATCACTTCAGAATTATATAACCGGGCTAAGTATAAAATGGACGAATGCTTTAAAGAATGCTTTTTAGTAGGTAAAAAGCTAGCTGGAAATACTGATTATGACGAATATTTATTTACAAATGAAACGGAGATTAGAGAGGGGAAAACGATCCCTTTTCAAAAGAGACTAGATGTTCCAACAGATTTAAATAGTAATGTTGAATCATATTTCGAAGGTCTAATCAGTTCTTTTATCAAAAGGTTTATGCAATTTTTTGTAGTTACTAAAGAAGATTATGCAAACGCAAATATTATTAATGGTGATAACAGTGCATTTCAGATGGCAACACTACAGGGTCATCTTTTTGCTAAACAAGCAAGTCATAATCTGCATCTGATTCCAGACATTTTAGAGCAAATAGTTGAAAAAGATAGGGCAGATCTACTAGTGGTCTTCTTAAAGGGTGGTAGAACCGATGATCCACTCGATTTTCGTATTTTAGGAGATACGAACTTATCAAAAATCTATGACGAGGGGAATCGCTTTTTTCATTCAAAAGGTACAGTTTCCACAACGAAAATAACAGTAACGGAAATGTCTCATCAATCGACCGATTCTCAAATTCCACTTGAATTTCAAGAAGCCGTAAAACAAAATCAAATAGCTGCAATTCGGGACTTTTTTCGAGGGTTTAATGATCGTTATCAGAAGCACGAAAAAGAGGGCACTGAATCTTTGAAGAAAAATTTATATAATTTGGGTTATGAATTTGCAGATAAACAGCTTTTTCCAAAACAAGAGTCCAAAGTAGCAATAGAAAGAAGACAGCTCCACGAAGAGCCCTATGTTCCTTCAGATGTAATCAGACCGTCATCACGTGAAGCGACTAAAGGAAAATAATAAAATAATCATCTAATATTATGTTATATTTGAATAAGTCCAATAAGCCCATCTTACAACCAACTGTTCAGGTTGTAATCCAGGTCCTGGAGCGATCCATTCACAACAAAGAATTGGAAACTGGTCGGTTTTTCTGGGACATGAGATGGGTTGGTTCGTTCAATGCTCTAGGAGGAGCAACATGCAATTCGGTAAGGAGATGGGATTACCTCATCCCAACATCAAACAGCGTCTTCGTGCAATGAAGACACGCCACCGCTGGATGAACCGAAAGGTTTTTCTGGCCGACACAGTAGCCATGCTGCTTGCCTTCCACGGTTCCTGGATGGCTCAGGGAGTCAACCGATTCCTCGAGCAGTCTTTGGGAGGAGGATGGCTCCCGCTGATCGTACTCGCGTACTACCTTTTCGGAGAGCTTGCAACCGTTCTCAGTGGGGGCATTATCAACTGGGTCAACGCCAAGCGATTCGCAGTTGCCATGATGAGCGTCATGGCCGGTAGCGTCATCATCATCGCAAACGCGACCACACCACAGTGGCTGCTGGCTGGGTACAGCATCTACACAGCGTCACATTTCCTCGGGTTCACAGCAATTGCGACGATCTGTCGCATGAGCCTTAACTCAGATCCCAATCTTCATCGACGAGGTGTCTCCTTCTACGGAGGCTATTGCTACCTCGGCGGAGCGGGAGCCGGATATGCCATCAATCTGGTACTGTCTGATGACATGTACCGGTGGAACCTGATCGCCGTTACCACTGCACTAATCGGCATCTTCCTGCTGCTCTTCGTCAAGCTCCCTCAGGAGATGAATGAAGAGGTTACAAGCAATCGGAAGTCGTTCACGCCCCTCGGCTTCTGGCATCAGCTGTTCGACACTCGGGCAATCAGGGTGATTTGGCCCTATGCCTGTATTATCGCAGGCAACACCATTCTGATTAACTACCTTCAGTTCTCACTGGAGGCAGGAGCAGATTGGGTACTCACCCTATACTACTTAACCTGTGCTTTTGCAGGGGCGGTACCTGTACGAACCGCAGAGCGGAAGAATGACTGGGTCGTTTCGCTCTTGAGCTACGTTGCTGCTGGTGGAAGTATGGGCTGCTTCTTCATCGGCGGACTCACACTTAGTGTCGTGGGCGTAGTCCTACTCGGTCTGGCGATCGGGATGGGAAGGGTAAGTGCTTCCCAGCTCGGTTACATGGAGGCAGGGCTCACCGGACGAGGTGTTGCTGCATTCTATGAATCAGGCATCAAGATCGGACAGATCGTCGGCGCGTTCCTAGGTCTGCTTCGTCCGTTCATCGGTGATAATCTGATCTGGATTTCACCGCTTCCATTGCTCATACTCGCCATCGTCTATACGGCGTGGCAGAAGAAGCAAAGATTTACTGCTGAAAAGTAGCCTCAATGAGACTGCGCTAATTGAAGAATAATCGCATAAAGGGTAAAACAACTACAACTAAAGATGACGTGTACAGCAAGTCCTCCTTGAACGAATTGACCCCGAAAGTTCCAAAACTCAGCATAAAACAAGCCTAAATTAAGGCTTATCATGTTGGATGTAACGTTCATGTCGGAAATGCGTTTCCGAAAGTAGTTCATCCAAACAAAGCAACGCATTGTTTTCCAGCGTTCTTTGTAAAGAGTCGCCCATCTGGGCGTTCTTTTTGATGAATGGTCTGATAATTTAGACATCAATAAAGATAACTCAGCTAAATGATTTTAAAGTAAAAACTATTCTATTGACTCTTATCTCTATCATTTTCTTTTCTTCGCTCGAGAATGCTACGTGCAAAATCCAGATCAGGATAACGATCAAAATTTAATTTACCAAATTTCCACTCATTTGCTTGAGTTACTGTGTCTATACCAAGGATTTGATTTGTTGCGTGATGAAGTAATGGCGGATTACGATGACCTTCAACCAATTCACAAAATTTATCCCAGGTTTCAAATGGAGCTGTGGAAAGGTATTCTTTCCTATATTTCGAATTACGAGTTCTAAACAGTTTGCCCAAAAGGGATCTTCTATGTTTTGTTTCAGTATCCTTTATTTCATTTATTTCTTTGAGAATAAATTTTGCTTCTAAAGATACAGCATTCTCACATTCACGATAACAATTTTCTAGGTTTTCTGGACTAGATCTCCCTTCAGAGTAAGGATTTGAAATATTTTCATGAAGTCCATGAAAACTTTCTATTATTGGATAATACTTTTGATCAATAAATGATGAAAGGGAATCTGAATTTACAAGAAACTTAGAAACGCAGGCCATAAATGGGAAAATATCTTGTTCACTCTCATAATCAAAGGAATGGGAGGTTACCTTTTTTTTGATTGCCGATGCAAGATTTTTCCAATTCATATGCCAATCGGGATTTTCTGCACCTAGCCCACTAGCAAGTTTCTTATGCGCTTGCATAATTATTGGCTTAAAGGTATCTAAAAATTCATTAGAATGGGGCTTGCGGGCTTCTAAGTCTGTGAAAATCTGTTGCCAGTCATTTTGTTGCATAATCTCCAATTCAGCTTCATAATCATCGTGGTCAAAGTTTCCATAATTGGTTCCATATAGTTTAGTCAATGCTGTACTGAGTATCTCTAATTGATAGGGTTGTAGGAATGAGGGATCTTTACTAAATTGAACAATCCAATCAACCACTTGTTCATAATCAGCTACAGCTTGTTCGAACTGTTCGGAAGATAACAAATGAGGGCGTTTTTTTAACAACTTGTCTAACAAATCATAGTTTATCCTTGGGGTTTTAGGGTCACTATCATTCATTTCAAATGGCAAAAAAGTCACCTCTTAAAAAATAGCTTTATATTGATAGAATAGACACAATAATGTATAAAAACAATAGCAAAATCAATTTATCAAACTGAAAACCTCATTTTAGCAATTCTAACCAGCGCACAATTGAAGCGTTTTTTAAATATTGCTTATTGAATTAGTAGAGAATGAGAAGTGAGAGGTATCCATTAAATTACCACTTTGGGAATGTTCTTAGTTGTAGCATGTGAATTTTTGTTACGAATATGACACTAGTTGACATATTTAAGCTTCATAATGGATCGTAGAACAACGAAAGGAGCAACTCATCATGGAACGAAAAATCATTTTAGATTTAGCAATTACTTTAGATGGTTTTATTGAGGGAAAGAATGGAGAAGTTGATTGGTGCATTATGGACGCTGAAATGGGGTTTATTCATTTCTTAAATCAAATTGATACGATCTTGTATGGAAGAAAGAGCTATGATTTATGGGGTCAATTTACTCCAGGAATTGAACAGAATGATGCCGAAAAAGAAATTTGGGATTTGGTTCATAGTAAAGAGAAATATGTGTTTTCCAGGACACGAAAAGCGACAGATGATAAGGTGAAATTCATCAATCATCATGTTGTTGAGGAAGTAAATCAATTAAAGAATAAGCCTGGTAAAGACATTTGGCTTTATGGGGGAGCAAGTCTCATTACAACTTTCATCAATTTAGGGCTTGTTGATGAATTTAGATTATCTGTGCATCCTGTTGTGTTAGGAGAAGGAAAACCATTGTTTATTGATATGAAACAACGGTTAAATTTGAAATTGCTTGATACAAGAAAGTTTTCCTCTGGCGTTGTGCAACTCATCTATCGTTCGAATAAGAAATAAAATGTAATACGCCCAATGGTAATTGACATTCTTTAAAGCATGGATGCGTTCACAATTACAGCATTTCTTTCGGGTTGTCCAATTTCGGGCAGCTTATTTTTTATATAGAGAATAATTTTTTGATGATAAATCAATTTAATAAACATATCTATAAAAGTCTTTTCTTTGTCCGCCATACGTTCGAGTTTGAATTGTGAATGTAGTATCAGAGAAGTCATATGAACTTTGTGAGAATCTTGAGCCTTTTATTTTCGCTGTAGCATCATTAAGCCATCTATTATGCGTATGTCTGGTTGCGATATCAGTTGGAAGAGTCATCATAAGACAGAGGATGTTTAAAACTTTGCTGATCGATTAGATCTGACTGGCAAGCCAAGCGTCACCAGATACAGGATCAGTTACTTCTAAGGCCCCAATAGGCGCCGTGTAACAATATTTCTGCTGAAGTGATTACTTGGTGGGCTTTTTTGCACAAAAGTATCTTTTTACGACTATCTCAGCATCTCAAGAATTACCCATATGGGCTATCTAAATCACCATCATGACCAGGGGGTCATGATCAGATTTTAGATAGCATTCTGGCTAAAGACTTTTTTGCCAATGAAGAAAAGAATAGGTAAAGATAATAAAAGTACCAACACAGTAATAGGAGAAATGATCATAAATTTGTTATGGGTAATCCACTTGTCTTGAAAGGCTAAATATAACAATAAGAAATTGATAGGCAAATTGAATGCAATCCCTGTTCCTATACCTGGACAATATTGTCGCATAACAATGGTTGCCAGTAAGTGAGGAAAAAAAACATTTATCAACATTGCTAACATATATCCGCAATTTAAATAGACCCAAATACTTTCAGGCCCATAAGACCAACTAAGAAAGGTGAGTAGATAGGCAAGTGCTGTCAAAACGATCACAGCAAACCGAAATTCTTGTTTTCCTACTTTAGCATGCCATTTTCCTGCTTGTTGTGACCACTTTGGCAGCCAGATCGCTTCTTCTAAATTATGTAAGGTAGTCAAAATAGGGAACAGCCATTGGAGTTGCCAGAAAGATATATCAAACATTGTATCTCTCACCTCGTATCGCCTGTATCGAATGATAACAGCTAGATTGTCACTCCATTATACATGACTTGCTCAAAACCAACTTATGGATGGCCGAAGAATGAGCGAATAATGTAGTGAGTAATATGTTGATTACAATCATATTTAAATTGCTTTAAACATAATTTGAACAAGGACTCTAACATTCAACAAAAACATGCAACATTGCTAAATAAACCCTATGACGAGTGAGAAGGGACGGCAAAATTCCATATCAGACAAACAACTAGTGGAATGGCGCTGAAGCAGTAGTTTCTCATCGGGCAAACGGTTCGAGTCTCCGCTAAGCGTACACCAGAGAGGAGAGTTTTGCCGGGTCAAGAAAGCTGACAGAATGTGACAGCAGACACATGTTTGTAAGACCAGATCGGGGATTCGCTGTGAACCACGATTACGAGCAGATCACACGACTTTATTTACAAGCTGGGAAAATAAGAAAAGCATCTAAAAATCGATAAATCATGCTTTGATCATGAAGGGAAGATATTTTGTGAAAAAGTATTCAGCAAAAGATAAAGGTCTTAAAGATGTTTCTCACCCTGAAAAGTGGGAACAAGATGCTCCCGCTTCTTTGCATTCCCAAACTGTGGGGAAAAGAGGTCCTGTGCTTGAGCAGGATAATATTTTACATGAAACACTTGAAACGTTCATTCATGAAAAAATATTGGAACGTCCTGTTCATGTGAAAGGTTATGGTGCTTTTGGTTATTTTTATACCATTAACCCTATGACTGAGTTTACAAAGCTCTGTTTCTTACAACATCCTGGCGAGCAAGTCCCCGTTGCAGTTAGATTTTCACTTGCCGTAAGTACAAAAGGGACACCAGATACCTCACGAAATGTACGTGGATTTGCCACAAAGTTTTATACAGATGAAGGTATCTTTGATTTGATATGTAATCATCTTCCTGTATTTTTGGTTCGAGATGCCATTCGGTTTCCTGAGTCGATCAAAGCTTTTTTACCTTCACCAAAAAATAATCTGATCGATCCCGAGCGTTTCTGGAGTTTTGTAGCAAGAGCACCTGAGTCTACTCATTTTGTGGTTCGATTGTATTCAGATGCAGGTACAGCCAAGAGCTTACGACACATTCCAGGTCATGGTGTGAATACTTATGTGTGGCGAAATGCACAAAATGAGGTTACATATGTAAAGTATCATTGGATTCCATGTGCTGGTATTCAATATATTGACTATAAGGAAGCTGCATATTGGAGTGGGAAGGATCCAGATATTGCTGGAAAAGATTTATATCAGACCATACAAAGAGGAAATCCTATAGAATATCAATTATATGTACAGCTTATGAATCCTGTAGACGAAGCTCAACTCCCCTATGATCCACTTGATGATACGAAGGTCTGGGATGAACAACAGTATCCTTTCATGCTTGTTGGTCAAATGGTGTTAAATAGTAATCCGGAAAACTATATGGAACAAGTAG
Organism: Seinonella peptonophila; assembly: GCF_900129355.1. Taxonomy (GTDB): domain Bacteria; phylum Bacillota; class Bacilli; order Thermoactinomycetales; family Thermoactinomycetaceae; genus Seinonella; species Seinonella peptonophila. The sequence goes on from NZ_FQVL01000007.1 coordinate 88,383, forward strand.
AAAAAATTGCTTTTTCACCATCGAATCTATTAGAGGGTGCAGAGTTATCAGCTGATAAGATGTTACAAGGACGTGCTAATATATATTGGGATTCTCAACGTCGTAGGCTTGGGTCTGATTTCCGAAAAATACCAATTAATCAACAGAAAAATTGGACCCCCGCTGATCTTGTAACAAGTGGGTATGGCAATCGTGTAAAAGGTCGCCTTACTCGCAGTGATATCCCCAAACAAGATAATTTCACACAAGCAGGTCAGTATTTTGATTCATTGGATATGTTAGGACAAAAACATCTCATCCAAAATCTTGCGCGAGATCTTGCTGGAATTTCCCACGAGATCCGAACGATTGTTTTAGAATATCTCTATCACTCCTCACAGGAACTAGGGGAACGTGTTGCCTATCAAATTGGCATGAAAGAAAGAGGAAGATAGTTGGCGATCATATTGGGTTTCTATCACTTTATGATATTCAGTTAGAAGATGTCTTTATCAGTAAAAACAACAGAATATATCAATATATCTTATATATAATTCCCTGTGCTTTCTAACTTGGATATGACATCAGTTGCTTTAATAATAAACAGATTATTTATTTTATTTAAACTCATTATATAAGGAATGATTCTATCATGTCGAATTGATTTCTATTCAATTTTATTTGTTTAGTATATAATTGAAAAAGTTCTCTTTCATATGCTTCAGATCTCAGAAAGGTCTAGCGGTGCCTTTGTTCTCTGAACCAAAGGTATGCCTGAAAGGTGAACTCACAATTATTCGAACGGTCAGAGGTTCAATTCCTCTATCGCCCAATCGGTGATTAGCTCAGTGGTAGAGCATTCGAAAATGGATTTTAAGGTTCGATTCCTTAATGGTTCTTTGGAAACCACATTAAAACTACTAGATGTAACCTTTCTAGATATTCCTTTAGCACCTGTTGCTTGTTGGCAGGTGCACCAAGATAGAGGCTTTGCAGTGAACGGATATCGGGCAAGATAAGGCAGTTCTTACGGACAAGCTCTTTTTTAGACTTGATCAGGGTTCCTTGGTCTATGTTTGAGATGGATCTGTCTGGTAACAATTGTCTGAAACTTGTCCTCAAGTTACACTCCGCTAATATTTTGGAAAGGGTTTCTAGAAAGGTTCTAATTTTTTGGGGTGGAAACATGTTAAGAGTAAAGATCCAAAATGATGAAAGAGGACTTCTTTTTAAAGATGGAAACTATATGAAGTGTCTGCAACCAGGGAAGTATTTTTATAATCCTTTTGTGAAATATAGCGTTGTGAAAGCAGATGTTAATCAGCCTTTTGATGGTGCAGGTAAAAATATCAATCTCTTTTTAGAAGATGAGGAGCTAGGAAAAGAACTAACGATTTTGGATGTTCAAGATTATGAGATTGCTATTCATTTTGAAGATGGAAAGCTTGTAGATGTATTAACAGCAGGCAAATATGCTTTTTGGAATGTATTGAAAAAGCATGAATTTATCATGGTAGACAAGAGAAATCCTGAGATTGATCCTAAGATCGATCTTTCCGTCTATAGTCATCCATTGATGTTTGAACATGTGACACACTTTCATGTGTTGAGCCATGAACAAGGTATTCTTTACTTTGACAATGTGGTACAGAAGATACTAGAACCAGGCATATACTCTTTTTGGAGAAGCCCGATTCAAGTAACTGTGCAAAAAATCGATTTGAGACAACAGCAGATCGATATGACTGGACAAGAGATGATGACAGCAGATAAGGTTTCCATGAGACTTAACTTCGTTTGTCATTATCGGATTACAGATCCACTGAAAGTCATGCAGATTAAGTCGTTTGAAGAACAGATTTATATTGCACTGCAACTGATTTTAAGAGAGTATGTTGGAATCATGAAGCTCGATGATTTGTTGCTTAAAAAGCAAGAAGTAGGTCAATATGTTTTGCAAAAGCTACAGGAGAAAAACAATGAGTATGGAGTGGAGTTTATCTTTGCAGGGGTAAAGGATGTGATTTTACCTGGTGATATGAAAGAAATTTTAAACACCGTCCTGATCGCAGAGAAACAAGCCCAAGCGAATGTTATTACCAGAAGAGAAGAGACTGCCTCTACTCGAAGTTTACTAAATACGGCTAAGTTAATGGAAGAGAATCAAACGCTCTATAGGTTAAAGGAACTAGAATTTTTAGAAAAAATCTGTGAGAAAATAGGTAATATCTCTCTAACAGGTGAAAATAATCTACTGGAACAGCTGAATCAATTGGTCGCGAGAAATACAAATCATAAATAAATGAAGGGTGATAGAACACGACAGCTCTACTTCCTAGAAGGCCTGGATCGGAGCGTTGCCGTGAAGCACGATCACGTGCTGGTCTCGCTTTGTCACCATCTTTTTCTCACATATTGAAAAGTATAGACCGATTCCGCCTTATCGATTGGGGATCAGTGGATTCAGTTAGCATGAAAATTCCGCTGTTAGGTAGATCTGGTATGATAGGGCAGTAGGTCAAGTGGAGTTTGATATTATTCCTAATATTATGCAAATTACCTCCGGAGCCTGGCACTCCGTAAAGCGCCAGTTCCGACACCCCGTGTGAAAGGAGGGTGTCATGGGTGGGTCAGTGGTGCTCGTTCAGCAGCATCACGATCGCGGCGAGCAGGTTCGCCTGAAGGGAGGCCCGCTTCCCCTGCGGGGCGTACGTGCCCTGCCCCTGAAGGCCCTTCCGGAGGTCCACCAGGATCCCGCCGATCGTGTCGAGCTGGCCAGCGATCGCCTTCGACGCGGGGGACTTCTTGATCTCGGAGATGATCTCCCTCGCGCGGTTCAGGTTCCTGAGGGACTCCTGCTTCTTCTCCTTGCTGACGCTGACGTCCAGCTTGGCGAGGAGGGAGAGCAGCGTGATCAGCCGGCTCGCCTCGGTTTCCTGCGGCGGCAGCTCGGCCTGGATGGCGGCGACCTGGTTGTCCGTCAGCTTCAGCATGTCGCTCTGCAGCAGGATGATGAACAGGTGACCGATGGCGTCCAGGTCGATCTTGTCGCCGTCGGTCTTCTCCGTGGCGAGCTGCTTCGTCGTGGAGGACTGGTTCTGCGAGACCTCCTGCATCTTCGACGAGACGTCGCTCGGCAGCTCCAGCACCCCGGCGGCGATGAGGAAGAGGGTCAGCTCCAGGTTCCTGATCATGTCGGACTTGCTGAGCTGCTGGTTCGAGTGGGTCATGTGCACTCCTTGCTTGAGCACCATTCACTTCCTACCTTAAAAGGCAGGTGGCTTCTCGGATGAAGCACCTGAATGGTTCGATAAAATTATCATATCATGAAAAAAGATAATTGTGCTAGAAGATATAAAACTGGGATTATATTCAATACATGAAGTATAGCGTTTAAAGTACAAGAAACGTTTTCGTTCGGAAATCTAATGTTTTATACTCCATACCTTTAGAATTAATTTATATACCGAATATTCATATCAGATCAATTCATTGATTATGAATGACGACTTTTCTTTAGGAATGCTAATAAACGAATATCGATTAAAAAATGCAGTATCATACAGACTACAATCGACTTTGTCCAAACGAAAATGACAGCGAGTAAAAAACCGAGCATACTTGTTACGATGACACCTCGCCATCCTTGATACCAATGTGCCATCCCAAAAATGATGGTAGAAAAGAGAATGGCTAGCCAGATTGGGATGTGCCAATAATCAAGGAATAAGTACAGCAAATAGACCCGAAAGAGCAACTCTTCGCAGAATCCTGCTGAAAATGATAAAAATGCCCATCCCCACTTATCTTTTGTGGTTGCGGGAAGAAAATCTTGATAGAGCTCTAGTTGTAAAACCATTCTTTTGCGAAACGGCTCATTGATGAAAGCCAAGAGAATAGGAACGAATGACCCTACTATCGAACCAATCACTAAATAAAGAGGGAATCCATCGAAAGAATGCCACCAATCAATTTTTATTTGGTAAAGATAACTGATCATAAAAAAGTAGAGTGTAATACCCCAGAGTATTGCCCCCCACCTTATATATAAAGCAAAGCGTTTTGTAGGAGTTTGTTTTACTTGGAAAATAAATTTTTGATAACTCTTTTTTCCCCACCAAGGTTCAATGATAAGTAAATATAAAAACAAGATATGTATAAGAATAAACTGAATCATAGGAATCATCCCTTAGATTTTAATAGTAAAGATTGAAAGCTGTCAATGTACCTATTTTTTAACAGTCTTTCCATAAGCGTATCTAGCGATAAAACCTAATTAGTACCAGGTCATTTGTGCAAAAAGTCTAATCATAATTGACAAATTATTGTATGATTGACTTGTACTATAATATGATATCAATTGCAAATTAAATAAGAATCAACACAATCGATCGATCACCCACACAACCTACCTGCACAGTTCGAATTTCCTCAAATTTTAGTATGTCAAATGGAAAGTTTCTTTTCTCTCACTATGAATGAAAAAAACTTAGCTTCGAAACGAATTCAAAGAAAATGATTTAGAAGGGGGCACATGATTACGGGAAATATCCATTAAGCTAAAGTGAGAAGTTATCATTCAGTCGGTTCTAGATCATAAGGACAGATGGCTATTTCCGTAATGTAAGTCGATGATTCGAATAGTTAATCATAATCTGAAGAATAATTTACTTTCAATGAGGATCGGGTTCATTGTTGTATTGACATGTATGCTGGCTTTATCTACATTTATCTCACTTTCAACGACAAAAGTCGAGGCAGCCGCAAACGGTGGCAAAGTGATGAGTGAGAAATGGCGTGATGATCGGACACTTGAGCTAACCATATCAAGCCCATCTGTTGAAGGGACAAAAAAAGTCCTGCTTTTACTTCCCAAGAGTTGGTCAAAAACAAGTGATCAGAAATGGCCGACATTATGGCTTTTACATGGTGGGGGAGGTAACCAGGTAGATTGGCTTAAAAATACTGATGTAGCGTCACTGACAAAAAATCTTGACTTGATCGTTGTCATGCCTGAGACAAGCGATTGCAGTGCCTATTCTGATTGGTGGAACGATGGAAAATTGGGGAAACCTGCTTGGGAGACCTACTTAACAAAAGATGTTCGGGAAATCCTCGAATCTGGCTATAAGGCGAATGAAAATCGTGCAATAGCTGGACTCTCTATGGGTGGATTAGGTGCTTTAAAACTAGCAGCGAATCATCCAAAGATGTTTCAGGCTGCTGCATCATTTAGTGGAAACGTAGATATTCTTCATCGATATAACAATAGTCTAACAGGCCCTGACTATCCAGGTCTCGGTTGTATTTCAAAATGGAAGAGCATCAATGACTGGAAACGAGTCTGGGGAGACCCACAGGTTCCCGCTCAAAAAGAGATCTGGAAGCGAAATAATCCTTATGATCAAGCAGAAAAATTATCACAACTTCATTACCTGTATGTCTCCAGTGGAACTGGTTTTGGAAGCCCTCTAAAAGTAGGGAATCAATTTGACTTGATTGAACAAGAAGTAAATCGACAAGCGCATGGATTAGTGGAGAAACTCAATCAATTGCATATACCTGTTGCTTCTCATTTTTATAGTGGAAACCACAGTTGGCCATACTGGAAACAAGAATTACACAAAGCATTACCAGGGATCTTAAACGCTCTACATGTGGATGGCGATCATAAACAGTGAGAAGAAAACCTCCGTTCAAATAACGGAGGTTCCAGACTGAAGAAAAACCAATATTTTGGTTAAAAATCATGGAAAATAAAGCATGTTTAAAGGAGGAAATGCTTTGCAATCTAGCCCGACTTTCAGGCACTACCAAGCCACGACTGTGTAGCGAAGAATAGATGGTAGTACTGTCTGCGCACGCCGTGCACAAGTTTCGCTAAGCAGCTAACGCTGCAAGTCTCACTATGACGCGATAGCCGAGTTGATACCACCCTGAGCGAGCAGTCGTGGCGCCTTGAATACTTCTATGCAGCCTGAACTGGAGGCATCCATCTTTTTTTCAATAACACGGAGTGCATAAAGCTTGACTCACAGAAATGAAGGCGACTTATACTTTGTCCACAAGCTGAAACCTCCGTTCAAATAACGGAGGTTCTTATGTTCATGCAATAATACGGCATTATGAGAGAAGGAGATTGATCTAATATTTTGTGTTTAAATTTGAATATTCAGGGTATCATTAAATATAATTGGTTAACTATGTAACATTTTGCTAGTTGTAAATGAATATTGGTTAATTTCATGTTGTTATTTATCTTAAAGCTTATTTGAGAAAGGAGATATGCAAATATGGGACTCAAAGATTATTTCAAAGATATATTGAGAGAGAAGGCCACTGAGGCCGTGGTAGAAGTGGTTCAGGAAGGATATGAGTCCACAACAAAGAAGCCAACAAAATCAGAAGGGGAAGCATTAGAAGATGCAACGGACGCTATCACGCCGGAGCAAGAAAATAGAGAGCGTTAAACAAAAAGTGAAAGTACATAAAGAAGTGAGTTATTTATGAACATAAGTCAATTGTTTAGATTGAAAGTGAGGATAAGAGAGCTACGTGTTTGATCAAACCGAGGTACATTGAGATAATTTGCTAGACTTCATATAATCATTTTCTATTTAGAAAGTGGGATTAGATGATGAAATGGACAGTACTTGGGTATCAGTCACCATACCCAGGAGAAAATGGTGCTACTCCTGGGTATCTTTTAGAAGAAGACTCATATCGTGTTCTGATTGACTGTGGCAGTGGCGTTTTGGCACAGCTTGCTAATTATATAGAACCATATCAGCTTGATGCTGTGATTTTATCGCATCTTCATCACGATCATATAGCCGATTTTTTTGTGTTGCAGTATGCAATCATGTTAGCCATGAAAAACGGTTGGAGAAAAAAAGCGCTTCCTGTATGGGCTCCTTCCAGCCCAGCAAAATGGTATAAACAGTTATCATATAAAACATGGATTGATCTAAACCCAATTCAATCCGACTCTTCTCAAAAAATTGGACCTTTTGATTTTCATTTTTATCAGACAGATCATGGGATTCCCTGTTATGCAATGCAAATCTCAAATGGTAAAACTAAAATTCTTTATGGTGCAGACGCAGGGCCACAGACTGACTGGAAGCGAATGTCCATAGAGCCCGATTTATTTATCTGTGAAGCAACTTTTTTAGAGGCAAATCGACCTGAGCATCTAAGCGGTCACCTTACCGCAGGATTGGCAGCAGAAGCAGCAGCACAAATCGAAGCAAAACACTTGCTGTTAACCCATTTATTCCCTAGCATGGATCCCATGCAAGTAAAAAAGGAAGCAATACAGCGTTTCGAAGGAATTTGCGACGTAGCAGAATTGGGTTGGTCAATCACAATGGCTAAGTGAGTGAAACATGTAGCCAATTTTAGTAATATGGAGAAATAACATTTAATAACTAAAGGAAAGAATTGTATTCGGTATAATATGCTCATCAATCAAGCGTGTATCGATTGCACCAGCGAAAGTAGAGTGTTTTAAATGCCGTGACATGGGCTAGATGCAGTGAACAAGCGCTTTAGGATAAAGGGGTTTAGATATGTTAAGGTTGTTTAAATTTGGATGTTTACTTCTGATTTTAATTATTGCTTTAACTATGGGGGCCGTACTGTTTACATCAATTATGACACCTAGATAAAAGGTTCAATTTGATGGGTATCGATCAGTTGGTATGGTTCAGATTTATTTATTCTAGCAAGCTCAGCTTTAGTAAAACTCTATCAATTAGCCATCTATTAGTGGGAAAACTCATTGATAGATGGCTTTGGTAGTCTATGCGAAAAAAGAGGATATATAGGGTTACTGGTTGCGAGACATTCGAAAGGGATTTCGAAAATCTTTAAATAGGATCCATTGTAGAATATAGAGGCAGTGCATGGCGATTCCCAATGTATAGTCTTGGAAGAAATAGCTAACAAAACCCCCTAATGGTAACGTAATTGTTAGTAGGACATTGATAAAATATTTTTGCCAATAAGAATTTCTCAATCGAAATCTTGTATATAAGAAAAATAAAATTGCTAGTATATAAATGCCATATTCTGAGTGCATCATTTGGTTCATGAAGTTCTCCATTATCGAAAACCTTTCTAAGTTTGTTCGTTTAAATAATTCTATATAATAAAACGAACAGAGTAAAGAAATCTTCTACTTCATTACAAAATATGGGTAAATAATGAGGAGGTGAATCGATGGAAAGATTGAATATCATAGATAGTCATCTAGCTTGGTTAGAGGAGCGGACGATCCTGCTAACGCTGACGGGAAGCTATGCATATGGAACAAATGTTGAAACATCTGATCGAGATTATAAAGGGGTCTGTATCCCACCGATTGAATATTATTTAGGATTAGATGCTTTTAATGAATACCATAAGAGTGGTGGGAAGAACTTTCGAAATACAAAAGATGATCTGGACATCACTATTATTCATATTAATAAATTTGTAAAAGATGCGATGCAAGGGGTGCCAAATAATATTGAGATTCTTTTCGTTAGGAAAGACGATTATATAAAAGTTACGCCATTAGGGAAGCGTCTGATTGATCATCGTCACCTATTTTTGTCAAAACAGATCAAGGTGAAATTTGGGGGATATGCTTTCTCACAAATTCAGAAACTGAAGACAAAAAAAGAGCATCAGACAGGGAGACAAGATGTGATCCAACAATTTGGCTATGATACGAAATTTTTTATGCATAGTATACGTTTATTAACAAGTGCAATTGAAATTTTAGAGACAGGGGATTTTTGTACTTACCGTCCCAATCGTCAATTATTACTCGATTGTCGGAATGGTCGTTATACATTTGAAGAGGCGCTAGAGATGGTGGATTACTATGATCAGCAGTTAAAACAGGCATTTGAGAAATCAGAACTCCCTAAAAAACCCGACTATCACAAAATCAATCATTTATTAATTGAAATAAACCAGACAGGCTTAGCTTTGAAGAATGCCTGATTGAGATGTTAGTCAAATACGAAAGGGATTAACTTTTGTATTTGAAAAATTACCATTTGAAGAGGTGGTAGATTCTTGATCTTAACTGCGGCTCTACCTCAGCTTAGCGATGCAAACGAAGCATGCTCTGGTAGCTCCCTGTTACGCTTGGTTTTCATCTAAGCACATTTTCCTCACTGCTTGTAAAGTGAGGTTCCTTGATTATTGATTGAAAACTTAAATATGATCATACATGACAACTTGGGATAAATTTTTTTGGAGATTTCACCAGTGAAAATAGAATTTTGAGAAAGGAAGAGAGATGTTAGAGCCTAAACCGAATTGGTCAGATATTCCTCGCTGCGTAAGCCGTGAGATGGAAAGTATATTAGGCTCTGTGGTTAAGAAAACTGAAATCGTATATGGTGGATTTGGACCAAGCGCGACCTTTCGTCTCTATTTGCAGGATGGTCGAACTATTTTTGTAAAAGGAGCAGGGAAAGGTTCAACCTCTGTCAACTGGAAAGGTGTGAAAAAGGAAGAGATTTTATATCAAGAGGTGAAAGCTGTTCAAGCGTTTTCCCCTGCATATATAGGCTCTGTAAAGCAATCTGATTGGCATTTACTTTTACTTGAGGATATGGGTCATGCTGTAGAAGTTCCACCATGGACGGAAGCCTTAGCGAGAAATGCTATGGAGGGAGTCGCACAGTTTCATCTACTTGGTTTACAAGAGAAAGCAAAGTTAGAGAAGATGGATGTAGCAACATTTGCTTTTCAATGGAGAATGTTGAAAGAAACAAAAGCGGAACGTGAGCTTTTGTTTGCTTTATTTCCTGGGAAAAGAGATGAAATAATCACTTGGTTTGATCATGTAATTGATCACCTGATAGAAGCTGAAGAAAGAGTATTTGATATCAATCAACCGTGGGGATTGATTCATTGTGATTTACGTTCAGATAATCTACGATTCCTGGAGCAAAAATTGATTCTATTTGATTGGGCCACTACTTGTATGGGACCTCTTATGTTGGATATTGCTTTTTTTCTGCCCAGTATATGGGGGCAGAGTGGGCCTTTTCCGTCCATATTATTGACTGAATATACTGGGATTATGCAGAACAATGGGGTTGTTTTTTCACAAAGCTCCATCGAGGCAGCCGCTGCATTTACTGCTGGGTTCTTTGCAGCAAGAGCAGGAAAAGAACCTATCGATTTTTTACCTCGATTACGGGCTATTCAATATATGCAACTTGGCCCCGCTCTGCATTGGGTTGCAGATGCATTAGGTCTTCCTGCTCCGCCGAGTCTCCCGCCACTTGAAAGGAATGGTCTGGATGCAGATAAGAGTCTTAACTGAAGAAGATTTAAAGGAGTACTGGTCGTTGCGACTTCGGTCCGTTCAAGAGCATCCTGAAGCTTTTATCCCGACAATAGAGGAATTGGATGATCAAAAATATATGGAGATGACAGTACGGATCAAGCCAACAGATCTGTCTTGGTTTTTGGGAGCTTTTGAAAATGGAGAACTAGTTGGTGCCATGAGTTGGAAACGGGAAGAGCCAGCCAAGTTACAACATAAGTCACACATTTATGGTGTGTATGTAGTCCCAGAAGCACGACGAAAAGGAATCGGTCGGGCTTTACTAGAGCATCTCATTAGTCGAGTGAAAAAAGTAGCTGGAGTTGAACAAATTCTATTAACAGTTGCAAATTCAAATCCAGCCAAATCTCTTTATCTTCAGTGTGGATTTATATCCTATGGATATGAGAAGAAATCATTGAAAATTGGTGAAGCGTATGTAGACGGAGTGTTGATGGTTCTCTTTTTAAAGGATTGAGTCAATAAGGCTCTTCAGACTGACGAGAAACACTAACGAGTGAGTGTAGAGATAATCGGCAAAGCTTTATTTCGGGCGCAACATAGTTCAATGACAACTGAAGCGGCATTTTCTTCTTGGGAAAACTGTTCGAGTCTCCTCAGGCACATGTCGAAGAAGTCGAGTTTTGCCCGATTGTGAAGGCTAACAGAAGCGAAGGCCCACATCCTGGAGGACCCGGTCGCGGAACATCGCCGAGAACCGCGATCAAATGACTTTGTCTACAAGTTGGTGAGCCCCAAGGGCTCTTTTTTTATGCCATTTTATGTTGGTTTTTATTGCCCATTTGCGGGAAAATGAAAGGAAAGAAGGAGGAAATATCATGAAGTTATGGATTGTTGGTTTGGGTTCGGGTGATCCAGATGCTCTATCAGTGGGATGCTATCGTTTGTTGCAATCAGGTCTACCGACTTGGGTAAGGACGGAGCAACATCCTGTCGTTTTATGGTTAAAAGAACAGGGAATAGAATTAAAGTCATTTGATTTCATATATGAACGACATTCTTCTTTTTCTGAAGTCTATAAGGAGATTGTTCAATTCCTCATTCAACAGGTGAAGGAGCAAAAAGAGATCCTCTATGCTGTGCCTGGTCATCCGCTGGTTGCCGAGCAGACAGTAAAAGAGTTACTACAACAAGCAGAGGAAGCTGGGATAGAGGTAGAGATCAAAGGAAGCGAGAGCTTTCTCGATACAGCATTTACACGTTTACATATCGACCCAATTGAAGGCTTTTCTATTTTGAATGGTGACAATTTACAAGTGAATCAATTGCAACCCAATCTCCATCAGTTAATTGGACAAGTATATGATCAACAGACAGCATCTGAAGTAAAGCTAACACTGATGGAAGTTTATCCAGATGACACGCCGATAACAATTGTTGATGCGCTTGGAGTAGAGGGGCAGGAGTTAATCCAGGTCGTTTCTTTAGCTGAGCTTGATCATTGGGATCGATTCCACAATCTTACCTCTCTATATCTACCTCCACATACAGAAGCATGGAGTTTGACGCGCCGTTTTGAAACACTGGTTCAATTGTTTGCTCATTTACGCAGTCCAGATGGATGCCCTTGGGATCGTAAACAAACACATCAATCATTAAGACCTTATCTATTAGAAGAGGCATATGAGTTCTTATCCGCAGTTGAACAAGAAGACTTAACTTCGATGGAAGAAGAGTTAGGCGATGTTTTACTACAAGTTTTATTTCATGCGCAGATCGCTTCTGAGTCAGATGAGTTCACCATTTATGATGTGATTCAGACATTGAGTGAAAAGTTGATCCGTCGGCATCCACATGTATTTTCCTCAGAGTGTGCTGAAACGGCAGATGATGTGTTGATAACCTGGGAAAAGGTAAAACAAAGCGAAAAAGGGTCTATTCCAAAATCAATCTTAGCAGATATCCCAACAGGTATGCCATCATTAATGGTTGCATATCAAATACAAAAGAAAGTGAGTAAGGTTGGGTTTGATTGGGAAAATGTAAACGATGTGCAAGAGAAGGTAATGGAAGAGTGGCAGGAGTTGCTCACTGCAACTACAAAGGAAAGTCAAGAAGAAGAGTGGGGCGATTTGCTCTTTACATTAGTAAATCTGGCTCGTTTTCTTCACATTGATCCAGAGGTAGCATTGCATCGGGTGAATGATAAGTTTCGGGAGCGGTTTGCTTTTGTGGAACGAAGCGCTGAGCAACGTGGTCTTGATCTAACAGAAGCAACATTGGCACAGCTTGATCAATGGTGGGATCAGGCAAAACAGAGAGAATGATTTACCATATTTTAGGAGGATTACTGCGATAAATAACGAACATTATTACCAGAATGTGATGTGATCAAATATGAGAATTGATAAGTTTTTAAAAGTATCTCGTCTGATTAAACGTAGGACAGTGGCAAAGGAGTTTTGTGATCAAGGTCGAGTCTCAGTAAATGATCGGATTGTCGGGGCGGGCCATCAGCTTTCTGTTGGAGATCAGGTTGCAATTCGCTTTGGTCAAAAGGTACTAACTATTGAGGTTCAGCAGCTTTTAGAGAAGATTCGTAAAGAAGAAGCTGAACAGATGTATCGACTTGTAAAAGAAGAGGCACTCTCTTCGTCATAAAGCAGACAGTCTGTCCATATCATGTACTAGGGAGTCTCATTTGACGGAGGTACATGATATGGTAGATGAAAACTATGGTAAACAACATGAATTGACAATGACCAACCGCAACACACTTGTTGTGACAGGAATTACTCGCGTTGAGAGTTTTGATAGTGAAGAGTTTTTATTACAAACCGAATATGGGTATATGGGTGTACGTGGGCAAGACTTACATCTACAATCACTTGATCTTGATCAGGGTCATGTTGCAATTGAGGGACAGATTATCCATATCAGCTACCTTGATGTAAATATGGATCGTACAGGTACTGGTAAAGGGCTTTTAGGTCGGTTATTTCGGTGAGTCTAGATACACAGATCATGACGATCTCAGTCATGTTAAGTTCAGGTTTGTTGTTGGGGCTTGTGCTTGATTTGTATCAACTAGTAAAAGAACGACTCTGTCTCACAGATTGGGTGACTTCCTTAGTCGACTTGTTCTACTGGCTTGGCTCAGCATTTTTGATTTTTGCTTTACTTTTTTGGAGTAATTGGGGAGAGTTACGGTTTTATATTTTTATTGCAATCATCGTTGGTTTTCTCCTATATTATCGATATTTTCGATTATGGTTAAATCGACCGCTTTGTTTGTTGATTCGTTTGATCGAAATTCTGATCACAGGATTTATGCAGTTGTGTTATTATCTCTTCTGGGTTCCACTCATCTTTTTGGTTCAGATGCTAAAACGCATCTTTGGTGTAGCTTCTATGCCGTTGCGATGGATGTTTCGGCCAATTATGACTCGCTTCCAAACATGGCTGAACAAGTTACGATCCAATCCAAATAAAGAGAAGTGATAGAAATGAATCGTTCCGCTGATAAAATATTAACATTTCGAGGACAAATGAAGGATCGATCCGTGGAAGCAAAAGGGCAAGTCAGGAAATCTGATCGATTACACCCACTTGTCAAGCGTCGACGAATTTTTTGGTTATCCATCATGTCCCTCTTTGTCATTTGGTTTTTGTTTGAGCTAACCGTACAGCAAATCCGAATATGGGATCAAGAAGAAAAGTTATTAGCAAAGCAAGGAGAGTTGCGCGTGGTGCAAGCAGAGACAAAACAGTTGAAAGATCAAGTGCGGGATCTCCACTCCCCTCAGTATCTACTGGAATTAGCCCATCGTTTGGGTTATAGCAAACAAGGAGAGCAAAATTACAAAGTACCAAAAGATTAAACCAACTCTACTTTTTTGTGAGAGTTGGTTTTTTGTTTCATATAATGATATTTTTCCTTGACTTTCATAAATGATGGTAATATAATATTTCTTGTTCGCAAAGTTTTACATTGTCGCGGGGTGGGGCAATTGGTAGCCCGTCGGGCTCATAACCCGAAGGTCGCAGGTTCAAATCCTGTCCCCGCAACCAATATGGCGGTGTAGCTCAGTAGGCTAGAGCGTACGGTTCATACCCGTAAGGTCAGGGGTTCGAGGCCCTTCACCGCTACCAAACAGGCGAAGGCGAGGAAGGCTCTGTGATCTGAGCTCGCCTTCGCTTTTTTGTTTGCCAAATGATGCGTTTTCACTTTATTATGCAGAACTTATCATAAACTACATAAAAAATCAGATTTGACTGAATCAGTTCAATCTTGATTCGAACATGACTACAAACCAAACTTGATTGAGCCATATACTGGGGATAGCCCTTTTGATCAATATTTAGTTGTTTTCTTATCATTTTCATAAAAGCATGATCCGAAGCAATGTAGCTTATAATAGAAATGTTTTATTGGGGTATAGGAGTGGTCATGTGAATGTTTCAATCAAAAAAGTGAAATTTACAACGATCAATAAAACGTATACTGAACAGGTCCGGGATTGGCGTGGTCGTAACTGTTTTTCCACTCAATATCCCAATCCAGATGGGAAGCGGATTTTCTTAACCTACTATTTTGTACGTAAAGGTTATACCATATCGAAAGTATTTCGACGTTCAGGGGAATTTCTTTATTATTATTGTGATGTGATGGAAATGAAACAAGTGGGTCGATTGCGCTATGTAATGGTTGATTTATTATTCGACCTCATTGTCCGTCCTGATCACAGCTATCAATTAATCGATATTGATGAGTTTGCAGACGCATTGGAAAAAGGTGTTTTAAAGAGAAGACAACAAATTCATGCTTTAAGAACACTTGATCATATGATTCAACTTCAATCCCAAAGAAAATTAATACCCGCATTTATCCATGATGCGAATATGTATATGATTCATGGAGAAACACAGTCATCTCACAAAAAGTGATGACTGTTTTTTTATGCGTATGAATAGAATGCCAGATGTTGGAATTTCATACAAACGTTTGTCGTTATC
Source organism: Seinonella peptonophila (assembly GCF_900129355.1). Taxonomy (GTDB): domain Bacteria; phylum Bacillota; class Bacilli; order Thermoactinomycetales; family Thermoactinomycetaceae; genus Seinonella; species Seinonella peptonophila. The sequence goes on from NZ_FQVL01000007.1 coordinate 103,675, forward strand.
TCAGTTTTTACAGACTGATCCGACAGAGTCAGACGGAAAGTATGTGATTTCTCTAGTGAAAAAGGAGGGTCTATATGTTCGTTTTATAGGTATCTAAAGTGATGACCATACTTTTGATCTGTCGAATCTTTTTTTTCATACATAAGTAATTATGACAAACTTTTCCTGGCACACTCGTTATAATGATGTTCACACCTACGGAGTCGATCTTCTTGAAGAGGGCCAGAATGCGGATTAAGCATAAATTGATATAAAATCTTCTCTTTGTTCGAAGCCGAATCAAAAGAGTTCGAATCGACCCGTTTGGTTTTAGATAATAAAAGAGAGGGTGGCAATGTTGGAAGCGATTCAACCAAAAAAGAAACGGGGGCGAGGAGAATGGTGGCTAAGGCTACAGCATGTATGTAGTAACAAAATGAATCGCCTGATCCAAGTATATAATCTTCCAGTACTACTTATGGGGTTTTTACTCGGACGAGCAACCATTTTAGAGAGCGTCTCTCCTTTTGCGATTGCATATTTAGCAGTTGTCATGTATTTGGCAAAGAAACAATGGCCATCAGTGATGTTGTTTTTGGTCATGGGTAGTGCAACAGTCGATTGGATGCATGTAGCGAAGATATCCGTTTTTCTCATTCTCTTTGTCTTATTTCATCGAATCTTTCTTTGGTTTCATAAGGACCAGATTCATTTAGCTCCATTATTAGTCGCAATCAGCAGCATCATAGGGCAATGTGGATGGAGTTGGTATGAGGGTTGGACTGTTTATCAACTTATGTTAGCAGGTGTTGATTTATTACTAAGTGTGATTTTAACATTTATTTTTGTTCACTCTCTACCGATTTTTACCATGCGAAAGAAACGGGTTTTTCTTCGTCCTGATGAAATTATTTGTTTGATTATCCTATTAGGTTCTGTTATCACAGGGATGCTGGAATGGCAAATCGAACAGTTATCCATTGTCAATATCATATCAAGATATCTAATTTGTCTATTTGCATTTGTAGGTGGAGGGATGTTAGGAGCATCAATTGGCGTTGTCATTGGAATGACAATTTGTTTATCCGATCCAAAATCGATGATTCAAATGGGTTTGTTAACCTTTGCTGGACTTATGGCAGGCTTATTTCAAGAAGGAAAACGTTTTGGTTCCATGATTGGTTTTTTGCTGGGTTCCACTATTTTATCCCTCTTTCAAATGGGGACAGATCAGTTGTTGTTGTCCCTATGTGAGACAAGCATTGCGTTAGGTTTATTCCTACTCACTCCGAGTTCCTGGGTTCACGCATTTGCTCGCTATGTACCTGGAACCCCAGAGAACCAAACGTTGCATCAGGATTATGTGCGGCGATTACGTGATGTAACTGCGGCAAAAGTAGATCATTTTGCCGAATTATTCAGTGAGTTAGCAGTTAGCTTTCGTGAAGATTCGGGGAAAAAAAAGAGAGAGGACGAGGAGCAACTACATCACTTTGTTCAAGGTGTGATGGAAGAAAGTTGCTTTGGTTGTAAACGATATCGGCACTGTTGGGACCAAAATCTGATGCGCACGTATCAGGAAATCACAGGATTAATGGCATGGGTAGAAGCGGATGCAGAAGGAGTGCCAAGTCACTGGTCACGCTACTGTATTCATTCAGAAAAAGTATTACAAGAAGTTCGCATCCAATATCAAAGGGAACGGGAACAGCATTTATGGAAAGAACAGTTAAAAGAGACAAAAAGGATGGTTGGGACGCAGTTGATGGGTATGTCTGAGGTGATGGAACGGTTATCCACTGAGATTCGGCATGAGACAAAGGTATTGACGGCACAGGAGGAGCAGATCCATGAATCATTAGAAGAACTTGGACTTTCCATTCAACGTGTTGATGTGATCAACTTAGAGGAGGGAAGAGTTGAAATTGAGGTAACTATGCCTCATCGGGATGCTTTTGATGAGTGTAGAAAATTGATAGCTCCTTTATTAACTGAGATTTTAGGAGAGCCGATTGCTGTTTATCGGAAAGTCATCAAAGGACATTCGAGCGGATCATTAATTACGCTAGGTTCGGAACAGCGTTACACATTAAAGACAGGAGTTGCCCATGCAGCGAAAGGTGGACGCTATATTTCTGGTGATAGTTATTGCTATATGAATCTAGGAACGGGGAAATATGCAGTTGCTCTAAGTGACGGTATGGGAAATGGCCAGCGTGCGCAGGAAGAAAGTAGTGCAGCGCTCAAACTGTTGAAGAGGCTCCTGCAAGCGGGGATGAAAGAAGAGACTGCCGTTGAAACGGTCAATTCCATATTAAGTTTGCGCTCAGCTGATGAAATTTTTGCAACTATTGACTTGGCTTTAGTAGATTTGCATACAGCGGCTGGTCGCTTTATGAAGATTGGTTCGACACCAGGGTTTATTAAACGGGGCAAAGAAGTATTTATGGTTTCCAGCGAGAGCCCGCCGATCGGGATCTTGAGCCATATTCAGGTAGAGCCGGTAGAGATGCGTTTGCGTTCAGGTGATTTATTAATTATGATGACAGATGGCGTTTATGATGCCCCGAGGCATGTTCTGAATAAAGATGCCTTTATGACACGAATGATTTCTGAAATTGAGACTCGTGATCCTCAAGACTTTGCTGATTGCTTGCTCGAAGCCGTGGTTCGATATCATCAGGGTGCGATTCATGATGATATGACAGTAATTGTCTCAAAACTGGAACGGTATACGCCAGAATGGTCAACCATTCGATTACCTGGTATGGCTAGATTGGAAAGAACACAAGTAGCACTTTCTTAATAAGTGCTTGTTCTATGAAGGGAAATGGTATAAAATATCATCATCTTAACTGTGTATTTGGGTTGATCGAGTCTACTCACTGAAGGGAAGAAAATGATTGTTTCTCGATCGTTTACAGACAGCGATTCGTGAATATTCGCTTATAGATGAGGGGGAGCGGGTTCTGGTCGGTGTATCCGGTGGACCCGACTCCATCGCATTGTTACACGGGCTCCACCAGTTGCGCGAAATTGGTCAGTGGAGCCTCTTTGTCATACATGTCAATCACTCTTTGCGGGGTGAGGAGAGCGATCAGGATGCCCGATATGTAACCCAATTTTGTCAGCAACGGCAGATTCCCTGTCACACAGTCAGAATTGATGTTTCAATGGAGGTGAAACAGAAAAAGGGGAATTTGCAGGCAGTAGCACGTGAACTTCGCTATGAACAGTTTCGAAAAGTAGCAAAGCAACTTAACATTACAAAACTAGCTCTTGCTCATCATGCGGATGACCAAGTAGAAACATTATTGATGCGTCTGCTTCGTGGAACAGGCATTCAAGGTCTAAGTGGAATTCATTGGACATATACATGGCAGGAACTTACAATTGTTCGCCCATTACTCGCCATACAAAGGCAACTAATTGAAGCGTATTGCGATGAGCAGAAGCTTTTTCCAAGATTTGATTCAAGCAATGAATCGTTGCACTATACTCGAAATCGGATTCGTAAAGAGCTTGTTCCGTTACTACTAACGTATAATCCACGTGTAAAAGAAGCATTTATACAGTTAAGTCAGTTAGCTCAAACAGAAGAAGAAATGTGGCAATCCTTAGTGGCCGAAGCGATGAAAAAACATGTGAAGCAACAGGGTGCATATACATATCGGATTCATGTAGAATCATTTCTTCACCTACCCGTTGCTTTACAAAGAAGAGTAGTTAAACTAATATTAAATTGTCTTGTGAAAAACGGAACAAGCGAAGTATCGCTGGAAATGGTAGAACAGGTGAGAAAAGTTCTTCATCACCATCTTCCATCGGTAAAAATCTCCCTCCCACATGGTTTAGTCGCTTACAGAGAGTATGAATCCTGTTTGATATCAATGCAAAGTGCTAAGCACCATCAGGATCATACGATGAAAAAAATTTTGATCCCTGGTGTTACAAAGTTACCAGAATTTGATGGTGAATTAGAAGTGAAGCTGCTTGCTACACTGCCGTATAGGACCGAAGATAATACCCAAGCGGTCTTTGATGCAGATCAAATGTGTGGATCGCTTTTTGTGCGTAGTCGTCGACCTGGAGACCGTATGTATTGTCAAGGGATGAAAGGGAGAAAACGTTTAAAAGATTTGCTGATGGAGGCTAAAATTCCCGCAGCCAACCGGGATCAGCAACCCATCGTCACCTTTGAAGATGAAGTCATTTGGGTGCCAGGTGTGCGTTGCTCCAAAATTGCAGCGCCTTCCTCCAAAACAAGGCGCTATCTCTATCTAACTTGGCGTAAGTATGGGAAGGGTAGGTGACGAACTGTTACTTGAGATACATAGGAAGGTATATTTCGGTCACTTCTTGTGGATAGTGGTACTATACGCCCTAAATGAAAAACAGTTCTATGTACTTTGGTAGCAGGCATACCATGAATCGAGATATTGAGAAAGTCTTATTCACCAAGCAGCAAATTGAGGAGAGATTGGCAGAATTAGGGGCGCAACTTGCAGAGGAATACCATGGCAAAAAGCCATTATGTATTTGTATCTTAAAAGGAGCTGTTCCTTTCCTGTCCGCTCTGATCCAACAGATTGAAATACCATTAGAAATCGATTTTATGTCCGTTACCAGCTATGGAAGTTCCGCGAAATCTTCTGGGGTTGTACGCATTATGAAAGATTTGGATATATCGATTGAAGGGCGTCATGTACTCATTGTAGAAGATATCATTGATACTGGCTTAACACTGCGACATTTAGTCGACCTGTTGGAACAGCGAAACCCTGCATCTGTCAAAACAGTAGCGCTACTGGATAAATCGATCTGTCGCACTGCTGATATAGAGGCGAATTATGTAGGGTTTGAAGTACCGAATGAGTTTATTGTCGGCTTTGGATTGGATTATGATGAACAATATAGGAATTTACCTTATATTGGTGTCTTAAAAAAGGAAGTCTATCATATAGGGTAAAATATTTTTATGTGAACTGAGAGGAGGCCAAGGATGAAACACTTCTTCCTCAGGAACGGGATACTATATATCATTCTCATCCTTGTAACCCTTGGGGTTGTAAATATGGTGGCGAACTCGGGAACAGAGACTTCGCAGCTTACTTATACTCAATATAGACAGCAGTTACAAGCTGGCAAGATTGCAGAAGTGACGGTTCGTGCTGAGGGAAATACTTATCATATTGAGGGTAAATACAAAGGAAAGCCTGAGAGATCATTTGTCACCCAAGGACCGATGTATGAAGGAAGTACTGTCGTTCAAGACTTGGATCATGCAAAAACAACGAAGGTAACTTTTGAGAAACAGAAGAGTGACTCCGTTTGGCTAACATTTTTTACATCGATCATACCTTTTGTGATCATTTTACTCTTGTTCTTCTTCCTGCTTAACCAAGCGCAGGGCGGCGGAAGCAGAGTGATGAACTTTGGTAAAAGCAAAGCGAAGCTCTATAATGAAGATAAGAAACGAGTCACCTTTGATGATGTAGCAGGTGCTGATGAAGAGAAGGCAGAGCTTGTAGAGGTAGTTGATTTCCTAAAAGATAATCGACGATTTGCAGCGATTGGTGCGCGGATTCCAAAAGGTGTCTTGCTTGTGGGTCCTCCTGGTACAGGTAAAACTTTACTTGCACGCGCAGTCGCTGGAGAGGCAAAGGTACCTTTCTTCTCCATTAGTGGATCGGACTTTGTAGAAATGTTTGTCGGTGTAGGTGCTTCAAGGGTTCGTGATCTTTTTGAACAGGCGAAGAAGAATGCACCATGTATTATCTTTATTGATGAGATAGATGCTGTAGGTCGTCAGCGTGGCGCTGGACTCGGTGGTGGTCACGATGAACGTGAGCAAACATTGAACCAATTGCTCGTCGAAATGGATGGCTTTGATGCAAATGCTGGAATCATCATCATGGCTGCAACAAACCGCCCAGATATTCTCGACCCTGCATTATTACGCCCCGGTCGTTTTGATCGTCAAATTTTGGTCAATCGTCCGGATGTGAAAGGACGCGAAGAAGTTCTTCGTGTTCATGCTCGAAATAAACCAATCTCCAAGCGTGTGAAGTTGAGTGTTATCGCTCAACGTACCACTGGTTTCTCAGGCGCCGACTTGGAAAACTTGTTGAATGAAGCTGCTCTCTTGGCCGCTCGATTTAATAAGAAAGAGATCGGTATGGAAGAGATCGATGAAGCGATTGATCGCGTGATTGCTGGACCTCAAAAGAAAAGTCGGGTGATCTCTGAGAAAGAACGGCAGATTGTTGCCTATCATGAATCTGGTCATGTGTTAGCTGGATATTATTGTGAGAATGCGGATACAGTTCATAAAGTAACCATTGTTCCACGTGGGCAAGCTGGCGGTTATGCAATGATGTTGCCTAAAGAAGATCGTTACTTAGCTACCAAAAGTGAACTGCTTGATCGCGTAACAGGCTTACTCGGTGGTCGTGTTGCCGAAGATGTCGTCTTTGGTGAAGTAAGTACAGGGGCGAGTAATGATTTTGAGAAGGCGACAGCGATTGTCCGTGCCATGATCACAGAGTATGGAATGAGTAAACGATTGGCAACGATGCAATTTGGTCGTTCTCAAGGTCAAGTTTTCCTCGGTCGCGATCTAGGACATGAGCAGAACTATAGTGAAGAAGTTGCACGGCTGATTGATGAAGAGATGCAAGAGCTGATTCAAGAATGCTACGATCGTGCAAAAAGGTTGTTGACAGAGCATCGTGATAAGTTGGAATTAATGGCTCAAACACTGCTGAAGCGTGAAACATTAGATGAAAATCAAATTAAACAGCTTTTGGAGACAGGTGAGCTAAAAGACGACTTAGAAGATGAAGATGTAGTAGTAAATATTAAAGGTAAAGAAGATCGCAACGATGAAGTGAAAGAGACAACAGACGATACAGAGCCAGCCGATTCTGATCGTGAGTCAACCCATGAAGAGAAGAAAAATAACGATTAATTGGGTTCACAATCTGGCACTCCAGGCCTGGGGTGCTATTTTTTATGTATAGGAAGGGTGGTATCTATGCTATTTGTAATCGATGTAGGCAATACAAATATTGTATTAGGAATTTATCGGGAACGTGAATTGGTCTATCATTGGCGCATTCATACAGATCGTGAAGCGACTGAAGATGAATATGCAATGCTGATCAAAAATTTACTGCAAGATGTTCATTTAAAATGGGGCAATATAAAAGGTGTTGCGATCTCATCAGTCGTACCACCACTCACCTATGTACTTCGTAAATGGTCAGAAAAATATCTTTCGATTGACCCGATTGTGCTAGAACCTGGTGTAAAAACGGGAATGAATATATTATATGACTCTCCACGTGATGTAGGGGCAGATCGGATTGTAAATGCAGTCGCTGCCAGCGAAAAATTTGGAGGCCCTGTTATTATCGTAGACTTTGGGACGGCTACAACTTTTTGTCTTGTTGATGAACATAAGAATTATCGAGGAGGGATTATTGCTCCTGGGATTCATGTCTCGTTAGAAGCTTTAGTCTCACGCACGGCAAAGCTGCCCCGTGTTGAAGTAGCTAGGCCAGAAGAAGTGGTCGGTCGGAATACGATCAATGCGATGCAGTCAGGGCTTTATTATGGATATGTAGGGTCGGTAGATGGGGTTGTCAATCGGATTAAGCAAACATTGACAAAGAAGCCAACTGTTGTTGCTACTGGTGGGTTGGCCCGTTTGATAGCAGAGGATGCCGATACCATTGATTATATCGAGCCTTGGCTTACTTTAGAAGGGTTGCGACTGATCTATGAAAGAAATAGAGGTGAACAAGAAAATGTCTAGTTATATTGTTCGTGCGATTGCTCGAAACGGTGAAGTTCGTGCTTTTGCTGCGGAAACACGTTCACTCGTACAGGAGGCAGTCAATCGCCATCTCACATTCCCTGTAGCAAGCGCTGCATTGGGGCGCACTTTAACGATGGGTGCCATTTGGAGTGCGATCTTAAAAGAAGAGCAAGAAGTGGTGACAATCAGGGTTGAGGGTGATGGTCCACTTGGCAAGGTGATCGTACATGCCAATGGAGCTGGTGAAGTTCGCGGATTAGTTGATGAGCCACAGATTGAAGTGCCCAACTATCCAGATGGTAAATTAAATGTAGCAGCGGCTGTAGGTCAGGGAATGATCCATATCTCAAAAGATATTGGCTTACGGGAGCCTTACCAAGGTAGCTCGCCTATTGTTTCAGGTGAATTGGCTGAGGATTTCACTTATTATTTTACCACATCAGAGCAGACGCCTTCTTCTGTAGGACTTGGTATCTTGGTACAGAGAGAACAGATTCTACAAGCTGGTGGGTATCTACTTCAAGTATTACCTCAAGCGACAGATGAGACGATCTCCCGCTTAGAAGAGCGAATCAGTCAGCTCACGTCGATCACCGATTTTTATCAGCAAGGAGGCTCGCCAGAGAAGCTATTGGAACACATACTTGGCGAAAATCTAAATTTCTTATCACAAACAGAAGTAACATTCTCGTGTCGGTGTTCGAATGAGAGCGTGGCAAATATGTTACGAAGTCTAGGGAAGAAAGAAATCCAATCGATTATAGACGAAATCGGCTATGCAGAGGTAACCTGCCACTTCTGCAATGAAAAGTATCATTTTGATCAAACACAGTTGTTGCAGTTGATTGATCAACCTTAAAATGACGGACACGCCCGCCGCTCCGAAGAGCGGGGGCGTGCCGTGACCCGGGGTTGTGGGAGGGTCAGTCCTCGGCGTTGTCCTCGTCGGCCGGTCGCATCTTCACGGCGACGACGATCCCGATGGCGAACAGGATGAACAGGAAGGGGAACTGGCTGACGATCGCGCCGGCGTAGAAGCCGAGCAGCGCCATGCCCGGACGCCACTTCTTGACGAACAGCTCCAGCTTCGTGGCGAAGTGCCCGCCGACGGTGCTCTGCTGCTCCATCTTCTTGGAGATGCGCACGGCGGCGAAGAGCACACAGAGGGCGAAGAGCGCGGGGACTCCGATGACGACCGTCATCATGAAGCTGTCAAACCCGATGAGCAGGCCGATGAGGGTGGTCCCGATGCTCACTGAGGTGGCGGCGCTCGGACGGAGGAAGGACGATTTGGACATGACTTTCCCTTTCGGGTTTGCTGCCACAGGCAGTTACGAACGGAATCTGATTCTGTTCGGTAGCTTCACTAGGGATCTAGCGAATTCACCTTGTAAATGCTCCAATCTGGACAAGGTGAAAAGGGCAACTACCTACTTGATTTCAACATAGCATGTGGATAAGGATGATGCAAGTTACAAGGAGCAGTAGATGGTTCGGAGGATAGAATTTCTAGGTCTTAACTAAGAAGTCCGTTTGAAGCAATGAGCAAACGAGGTAGCACATTTGTGATCGGATTGCGCCTGCATATTTGTAATTTTTCATCATGCTTGACCACCCCCTACGTATGAAATGCGGGGGATGCTTATGTAATCTCTCACAACTGAGAGAAATCGAATCAATTAAGCGTGCATCCGACGTTATAAATTCAGCTTGAAGAAAACCCCTTAAACGAGTGGAGAGGTAATCGGCAAAGCTCCATTTCGGGCGCAACTTAGCGGAATGGCAGCTGAAGCGGTATTTTCCTTACGGGCAAACTGTTCAAGTCTCCGCAGGCGGATGCCGGAGGAGGCGAGTTTTGCCCGACCACAAAAGCTGTCAGAACGCGGACAGATTCACATCCTTGCAAGCCCGGGTCGGAGCAAAGCCGTAAGCCACGATCACGAGCCGCCGATCACGGAGCTTTGTCTACACTCTGGTTATAAATAATTGTGTAAACGAAACTGACAAAGGGAAGAAAAAAAGAGATCGATCTGTTGAGAGAAGTTGCTTGACAGTTGTGGATGGACATTGATAAGATAATATATAAAATCCTATATGATTAATAGGAATAGGAGGAATCACTCCATGACAATCGCAAATAATATATTGGAATTAATTGGCCGTACACCTAGCGTTCGATTAAATCGAATTGTTGGGAAATCGGATGCAGATGTATATTTAAAGCTTGAGTTTTTTAATCCTGGGGGCAGTGTAAAAGATCGGATTGCTTATAGTATGATTCATGAAGCTGAGCAACGGGGTGACTTAAAACCCGGTGATGTAATCGTTGAACCGACAAGCGGAAATACGGGAATTGGTTTAGCTTTGGTAGCAGCAGCAAAGGGCTATCGGACCATTTTGGTTATGCCAGATACCATGAGTTTAGAAAGAAGAAATCTATTACGTGCATATGGAGCGGAATTATACTTAACTCCTGGTTCAGAGGGAATGAAAGGGGCAGTTGCCAAGGCAGAGCAACTAGCGAAAGAGAATGACAATTATTTTCTACCTCAGCAATTTAAAAATCCAGATAATGTAAAGATTCATTTTGAAACAACTGCGCAAGAGATTGTTGAAGATTTTGGCGACCAATTAGATGCATTTGTAGCAGGAGTAGGAACAGGTGGAACGATCACAGGTGTTGGTCGTGTCTTAAAAGATAAAATCCCCAATGTTCAAATCATCGCTGTTGAACCAAGCGCATCACCTATCTTGCAAGGCGGCACACCTGGACCACATAAGATTCAAGGAATTGGTGCTAATTTCGTACCCGATATTTTGGATACAGAAATTTATCAGGAAATAATCGGAATTGATAATGAAGAGGCATTCGAATGGGCGCGTAAGTTGGCTCGTGAAGAGGGGATTTTAGGTGGAATATCGACTGGGGCTGCTGTAGCGGCGGCAGTTCGGATTGCTCGTCGATTGGGTGAAGGAAAGAAAGTGCTTGCTGTAGCCCCAAGTAATGGTGAACGTTACCTCAGCACACCTTTGTATCAGTTTGATACTGAATAATGTTAGAAAACCATTAAAGCATCTAACATGTTTACGCTAGGTTTCAGACTGATGAAAAATCCAATTGATGAAATGAAGAGGTTCGTACAATTGGGTAGAAGAAGAAATCGTGGAGTCAATATTTCGCTGCGGGCGGAAAAATACTCCTTAACCCGCATTTTACTAGGCGCTACCAAGCCACGACTGTGTAACGAAGAATAGTCAGTAGTACTGTCTGCACACGCCATGCACAAGTTTCGCTAAGCAGCTAACGCGCTGCAAGTCTCACTATGACGAGGTAGCCAAGTTGATACCGCCCTGAGTGAGCAGTCATGGCGCCTTGAAGACATCAACGCATCCTGAAATGGAGGCGAAGCGTGAAATATTGACGGAACCTTTACTTTATCTACTAATAGACACTTAGCATGTTTACGCTAGGTGTTTTTTGCTGTGCAAATATGAATCTAGTTAATCTTCAATTTTTAAATCTGAGGCCAAGAAATAGTTTTTCATGATGAATGAAATAAGGTATATTAAGAGCACTTGAATAACTTTTCTATGGTTCGGTAGGTGTGTGGAATTGCAACGAGTGATCAAAACAGGGAAATATCAATTACCAATTGGTGAGCGGACATTGGTAATGGGCATATTAAATGTAACACCTGATTCTTTTTCTGATGGTGGAAAGTATTTAGCGCCTGAAGCAGCGGTGGCACATGCGATGCAGATGGTGAAAGAGGGGGCAGATATCATCGATATAGGCGGTGAATCGACTCGTCCGGGGCATCAATCTGTCTCCTTAGACGAAGAGTTAGCGAGAGTGATTCCGATTGTGCAAGCTGTAGCAGATACGATTCAAGTGCCGATCTCCATCGATACGTATAAAGCGAGCGTGGCAAAAGAGGCGATAGAAGCAGGTGCGAGCATAATCAATGATGTTTGGGGCGGAAAGTATGACCCAGAAATGAGAAAAGTAGCTGCAAAGCTCGATGTTCCGATGATTTTCATGCATAATCGATCAAATACAGTCTATTCATCCATGATGAAAGAGATCAAACAAGAATTGCTAGAATCTGTAAACACTTATCTTCAAGCAGGTGGTCGTGAAGAGCATGTGATTCTTGATCCAGGGATAGGTTTTGCAAAAGGGTACCACGGGGATCTGCATGTGATGAAACATCTTGAGCAGATCGTTGCCTTAGGGTATCCTGTTTTGCTTGGAACCTCTCGTAAATCGATGATTGGGAAGACCTTGGATTTGCCACCAGAGCAGCGACTAGAAGGTACTGCGGCGACTGTAGCATTAGGGATTGCAAAAGGGTGTCACATTGTCCGTGTACATGATGTAAAGGAGATGGTACGCGTTTGTCGGATGATGGATGCAATGTTGAATAATGATTGGGGTGAAACGCTTGACAGTTAGTGTTGATTACTCCATGATGGATCATATCCAATTGAAACGGATGGCTTTTTATGGGTATCATGGTGCTTTAGAAGAAGAAAATCGACTAGGACAACGTTTTTTTGTTGATCTTGACTTATATCTTTCATTAGAGAAAGCTGGGCAAACAGATGACCTTGAAGCGACAGTGAACTATGCTGATGTCTATCAACAAGTGCAGCAAGTAGTAGAAGGGCATCAGGTAAAGTTGATTGAACGAGTGGCAGAGAAGGTAGCAGCTCGTTGTTTGTCTCTGTACCCAATCAAAGCGATTCGTGTCAAAGTTGAAAAACCAAATCCGCCAATTCCGGGGCATTACGAAGCGGTGAGTGTCGTGATTTTTAGGAGTCGAGCAGGATCATGAATATAGCTTATCTTGGCTTAGGGAGTAATCAAGGAGATCGTTTGCAGCACTTGCAGCAAGCAATCCAGCAGATCAATCGAGTAGCAGGCATATCGATATCACGACTCTCTTCCATCTATGAAACAGCGCCAGTTGGTTATGTCGATCAAGGTTCTTTTTTTAATATGGTGTGTGAAATTGAAGTGGAGCTACCTGCGGATGTACTATTGTCTGAGATGTTAGCGATTGAACAGCGACTTAAACGTACACGCACGATTCGCTTTGGTCCACGGACGATTGATATAGATATCTTACTGTTTGATCATGAACAGATTCATACACGAGACTTAATCGTGCCACACCCTAGAATGTGGGAGCGCGCTTTTGTGATCATTCCATTGACTGAACTGATCCCTGATTACAAGCCTCCTACTCCCGAGAAAACGATAAAAGAACTCGGTAAGCGACTCATACAAGAACAACAAATTAAAAAACTGAATCAAGTGATAAGTGCTACATAGAAAGGAGGCAGTTTGCATGTTTCAAATTGGACCGATCAAGCTAAAAAATAGAGTTGTGCTAGCGCCGATGGCAGGTGTGTGTAACCCAGCATTTCGTTTAATCGCAAAAGAGTTTGGTGCTGGATTGGTATGTGCTGAAATGGTGAGTGATAAGGCAATCATGAATGGCAATAAGAGAACACAAGCGATGCTCTATGTAGATGAGCGAGAAAAGCCTCTATCATTGCAGATTTTTGGTGGTGATCAGGAGAGTCTTGTTCAGGCTGCACAGGTGGTGGATCAACATACGAATGCCGATATCATCGATATTAATATGGGTTGCCCTGTGCCAAAAGTAACGCGATGTGACGCTGGAGCCAAGTGGTTGCTTGATCCGGATAAAATCTATCGTATGGTTCATGCTGTAGTGCAGGCTGTTGAGAAACCTGTGACGGTGAAAATGAGAATTGGTTGGGATGATGAACATATTTATGTTGTGCAGAATGCACAAGCAGTTGAAGCAGCTGGAGGTCAAGCAGTCGCTGTACATGGCAGAACAAGAGTACAAATGTATAAAGGTAAGTCTGACTGGAACAGAATTCGACAGGTAAAAGAGAACGTCTCGATCCCTGTAATCGGGAATGGCGATGTAGCTTCCCCTGAGGATGCGAAGCGGATGTTAGAGCAGACTGGCTGTGATGCAGTTATGATCGGACGTGCTGCATTGGGCAATCCTTGGATGCTTTATCGAACGGTTCACTATCTTGAAACAGGTCAGCTACTTGCTGAACCAACAGCTCAAGAAAAGATGGAAATCGCAGTGTTGCATATGGATCGGCTTGTTAGATTACGTGGGGAACAAGTAGCTGTGCGTGAAATGAGAAAACATGCCGCTTGGTATTTAAAAGGGTTACGTGGTGCTGCACGAATCAAAGATCATGTGAATGCAACTGAATCAAGGGATGAAATGGCTCAATTGTTGATGAGTGTAGCAAATCGCTCATTAGAGCAGGTAGCAAATTAAGCGGAATATGGATGGTGGAAAAAATGAGTATTGAAGAATTGACAGACCAAGAGCAGGTGCGAAGAGAGAAGCTAGATCGGCTTCGAGGGATGGGCATTGATCCGTTTGGCACGAAATTTGAACGCACCCATCTAGCGAAAGAGTTACTAGATGCATATGATGCTTACAGCAAGGAAGAGCTTAGTGAGCAAGAAGTAACGGTAACAGTAGCGGGAAGGGTCATGTCAAAACGCGGACAAGGTAAAGCTGGATTTGCTCATCTACAAGATGTAAGTGGACAGATTCAAATTTATGTAAGACTCGATCAAGTTGGAGAGAAAGCATATGAAGCTTTTCGCTTGACAGATCTCGGCGATTTTGTAGGAGTACAAGGTACTTTATTTAAGACAAATCGGGGCGAATTAAGCGTCAGAGGAAGTCAGTTTACTTTTTTAAGTAAATCATTGCGTCCACTTCCAGAAAAGTATCATGGACTAAAAGATGTAGAACAACGTTATCGGAAGCGTTATCTTGACCTGATCATGAATCCTGATGTCAAAGATACTTTTATTGCTCGTAGTCGAATTGTGAGTGCGATGCGAGAGCATTTGAATGACAAAGGCTTTTTAGAAGTAGAAACCCCTACTTTACAAACGATTCCAGGTGGCGGACATGCTAGACCCTTTGCAACTCATCATAATGCCCTAGATATGACTCTATATCTGCGCATCGCTCTTGAACTATATCATAAGCGCTTGATTATTGGTGGGATTGAAAAAGTATATGAGATTGGTCGTACCTATCGAAATGAGGGCATTTCAACTCGTCACAATCCAGAATTCACCATGATGGAACTTTATGAAGCATATGCTGATATTCATGATATGATGGATCTGACGGAAGAGATGATCGCGATTATTGCCCGGCGTGTAACAGGTAGTTCGATCATCGAATACCAAGGAGAACAGATTGATTTAACCCCGCGTTGGGCACGTCGTTCTATGACAGACTTGATTCAGGAGTATGTCGGAATTGATTTGAAACAAGTCAAAAGTGATCAAGAGGCACGGAAACTTGCGCAAGAATATCAAATTGAGATCAAGGATAATATGAGCTTTGGTCATATCGTTAATGAGTTTTTCGAACAAAGAGTGGAAGAAAAATTAATACAACCTACCTTTGTCTATGGTCATCCTGTTGAAATCTCACCATTAGCGAAGAAAAATGAACAAGACCCTCGTTTTACTGATCGTTTTGAGCTGTTTATTGTGGGGCGTGAGCATGCCAATGCGTTTAGCGAATTAAATGATCCCATTGATCAACGAGAGCGTTTTTCTGCACAAGTAGCAGAGAAACTAGCTGGTAATGATGAAGCTCACCCAATGGATGAAGATTTTGTCGAAGCGATGGAACATGGTATGCCACCTACAGGCGGATTAGGAATCGGCATAGATCGTTTGGTTATGTTGTTAACCAATCAGCCATCTATTCGTGATGTGCTTCTCTTCCCACATATGAGAGAAAGGGAATAGAGATATAAAAAAGTTGTAAACATAGGTGTAGTGGGCGCCTTTGGGAAATGCCAATTTAACACATTAGGAATATAAATAAGAAAAGCTAAGGTACTCAATGGAAAATGAGAAACCTAGCTTTTCTTTCTTAGTGGCAACGATTGGTACGGTTATTTTTCGGTTGTAGAAGCAAGCTCAGAAATAATAATTTCACTTCCGAGTATAGGAGATTCTTTCGATCCCTTGCCTTCAGTAGGTTGCTTATGAGCATTTTTAAACGCATCACTTTCACGCCAAACTCTAAAACTTTCTAAGGTTTCCCAATACATATTCACATTCATTTCATCAAAATCCTTATTATGATTGCAAACTAACACTTCGGTTTTAATAAAGCCATCGAATTGATGAATTTGTTGGTTCGCTGTGAAAGTTGGCGCCATGTGTTTGGCGAATCCTTTTTGTGTTTTAATGCGATTTGTAATAACAAACATGATCATTTCTCCCTTTTATTTAATTTTTATCAAATTAATAAATTATTTAATAATTGAGCTTTGCATTACCTTTGGTATTAATTTCCCATCTTCCATATGATATACATGGTCACAATAAGTTAACATACGTTGATCATGTGTCACCATGATGGCTGCTTTTTGCCGCTTTTTTACCTCAGCGGCAATTAATTTTACAACTTCATGAGCACGCTTAGAATCTAAACTTGCTGTCGGTTCATCAGCAAGAATAACGCTTGGTTGGTTGAATAAGGCACGAGATATAGCTACGCGTTGACGCTCACCACCAGATAATTCGTGGGGCATTTTCGTGAGCTTATTACCCAACCCCAGCTCTGTTAATAAATTGATTGCAAACTGATGATCCTGTTTACTCGATTTCCCTGACATTTTATTAATCAAAATCAACTGATCAAGTACAGATAAATAAGGAATTAAATTTGATGATTGTAAAATAAACCCTATTTCATTTAAACGAAAGTTTGCTAATTGCTTCGGACTTAATGCTCCTACATCTTGACCATTTACCATCACGTTTCCAGACGTTGGCTTTATTAATGCACCAATAATTGATAGTAAAGTGCTTTTTCCTGAGCCAGAAGGGCCGACAATTGCTGCCAGCTCTCCAGAATTGACTGTAATAGAAGCTTCTTGCAAAGCTGTTATAATAGATGACCCCTCTCTATATTGTTTCGTAACCTGTTGTAACTGAATACCACTCATCTATTCCACTCTCCCTAAAGCTGTTAGCGGATCAATTTTGGCAATTTGTCGAACAGAAATAATTGAACTCAAAAGACTAATCATTAATAAACAAAGTGCATATAAGACAACAAGCTTCACATCTAAATCGAAGGGCATGTTTTTGGGAAATGCAAGAGCTGTTAAGTATGTTAAACCAATCCCTATCATGATGCCAGAAAAGGATAGAATAAAAACTTGTGAGACAATTGCCTTTGAAATAAATCGATTTGATGCACCAATAGCTTTCATAACACCAAATTGTGAGGTTTTCTGAATCGTAATCACGTAGAAGAAAGCTGCGATGATAAATGCTGAAATAACCATTAGGAATACAAGCATCATTAGAATGGTTCCACTTTCTTCCTTATAACCCGGCATCCCATTTACAGCTACTGGTTTTGTAACAGTTTCAATTCCTTTAATCTCTTTATCAAGTTTTGCGGCATTTAAATGAGGTGCTTTTAAAGTGACGGCTTGAACTGGTTTTTTTACACCATTATCAGCCCCTGGTGCTGCAAATTGATAATCTCTCCATGTATTCAGATTTGTAAATAATACAGGTAAATGGTTGAACGTTTCATTTTCAACAAAACCAATAATTGTTAACTTCATTTTAGAATTAGAAACAAGTAGTTCATCGTTTATTTTGTATCCTGCGTCTTTTAAACTCTTATTAGCTAGAACACCAAATTTATCACCAGTTGACAGCTTTTTCCCTTCTATGACGTTTGGTTCAATAAATGAGCCTACGGTGATTCCAAGTAGTGCCACATCTGTTTTCTTGTTAGCATTACCCGTTTTTTCTGTGGAGATAGATGCCATGGAAGATCCAAAGCCAGCTGCATCCTCTACATCTTTATTTTTTTTAATTTCATTGATTAAATCGCCAGAAAGAATCGATTTACTAAAAGTAGCACTAGCAGATTTCTCATAAACAACATAATTTGCATCTAGGTTTTTAATTGATGCAGCACTTAGAGTTGAAAGGCCATTTCCCAGTCCTGATAAGATAAAAACAAGCCATGCAATTAAAATAATGATGATGCTCATCATTACATAACGAAATTTTGCATGCTTTAATTCTTTTATTGCTAAAAACAAGTTCAAACTCTCCCTCCGATTTTTAGTTACACATGTGTCACTTTGGATAAAAAAATAACTTATATGTTTACACATAGATTATTATACATATAAGTTACACATGTGTCACTTGTTTTTTAGAATTCCATTTAGAATCAACTTTTTCGTATAAAAGAACGCTTTTTCAGTGTCCATTCCTGAGTGATTAGGAATAGAAATACTTTGAAATATAAATCCTAGTAAAAGGTCATTCGGTAGATCCATCTCGATATAGCCTTCTGATTTGCCTTGCTGTACTAAATGGATAAGAGGTTTATATAGTTCGCGATGCATAAGAGAAAGATGTCTTTTCTTTCCTTCCAAAAGTGGTGCGCCTTTGGTGGGGATGACTTCCTGAATTCCAAGAATTAAATGCAAATCCTTGTACATAAATATTTTTTGCAAAAGGGTGTTTACCTTTTCTAGAAAAGGTAATTCCTCTGGAATAGAAGAAAAACTCTTCAAAGTATTTTTCATTTCCTCTATCATAAAATCTAATAACAATTCATCTTTATTTTGATAATACTTATAAATTGCCGCCCGTGAAACATTTAATTGTGTTGCTAATTGACCAATTGTAAACCCTTCATAGCCTGTTTGAATAATAAGCTTTTTGGTGCAAAGGAATAAGTCAAATGTACTAAATTTCCTATCTCTCCCCATATTATTCCCTTCTTTCAATCCATTCCTTAAGATCTATTAGTATTTTGGCCATTTCTTTTGTTTCATATATTTATCTACAAAATAGCTTTGAGATACGTATGATAAGATAACTTTAAATATGATTTTATCTGTCTACTACACTGGCATCAATAAAGCACATTCAAATGATATATAATGAAATAAATTAACTTAATGAAAATATAAAAGACTGATATATTCCAAGTATCAGATTGTTGGAGTATAGTTATAAATCGCATTTTCCTGCCCGAACCCTTTTGTATGATTTTTCTGTATTTATGGAAAAAAATAGGTTTCCTTTGTTTTGCAATTTGGAGATGTTTTTATAGATAATTTAACTCTAAGATTTTTAAATAAACATAAAAGGACATTTTTTAGTAGAAATTCTTTATAATAGTATTGGTCATCTCGTCAACTAGAGCTATAATTATTGGTTAATATAGCTTGTCTGATAATGAGAAACCGACTATAATGTCCGTGAAAGAGATTGACTCCTATGAAAACTGAAGATATAGAGTTATTGTAGGAAAAGGTCTGCAATGTAAAATCTTCAAACCAATGAAAAGTAGCTAGATAGTCTGTAACGATCTCGCCAGTCATCTTTTTCAAATTGTTTGCAAAATGTATGACGTATTTCGAAATCAATATCAGACTGTTATATAAAACTAAAGATGTTTAAGCAACTGGAAATGATGGAACATATTCTGGTGTAGATGATCAGTTTATACGGAAATGGTTTTTAACCAAATCCATAACTAGGAATCAGAGCACATCTTTTGTAAAATAGTAGTAGGGAGGTATGCCTATGGTTTTTAAGAGAGAGAGATATGACAGCTCAAAGAAGGCTCCTCAAGTTCCGTCTTCTTCAGACCCTGAACTGAGTATAACCGGAAAAAAACAAATGATTCCGCAAAAGATGGATCGGCAGCAAGCTCCTTTAAAACCGATTGACCGATCACAACAGCAGCTATTTTCTTTTTTGTCAAATCTTCAAACCAATTTTGCTTCCCTTGTTCACCTGTTTGAGCGAAGATTAAGTTACGATAAAACAAAAGAGATGGCTTTTGATCGCCTCTATCAGGAGATGGAGGAGCTAAAGCAGGAACAAACATTTAATGAGCTGCGTCCACTTTATATCGATCTGATTTTATTAATAGATCGTATGGAACAAATCGAATTTGATTTAGAAGAGAATGGGGCTGCTTCTCCCGAAGTTGAAAATATTATGGTAACACTGAAGAACGAAGTGTTAGAGATTTTATATCGACGTGGTGTAGAGCAGATCGAACATACGCCAGAATATTTTGACCCAACTTTTCAAAAAGTCGTTGATACAGAACCAACTTATAACCCATCTGAGGATAATCTGGTTGTGGGGATTCGACGTGATGGTTACCGCTTTCAAGATATGGTGTTACGTCCAGAGGAAGTTGTAATTAAGAAATTCCAAGGTTAATAGAAAAATGAGCCAGTAGATACGCCGATGGGGGAATTCGGTTACATGACTCACCTGGTATTCATGAAAAACGGTTTCGTTTTCTTCAGTCGACCAGACGAGCGATTCGCTGAAAATACATAAGTAAGTTAGCAATCCCATTAATAATAGCATCTCGAATCGTACCGACACAGTTGAAACGAAAGTACGTCTGGACGTAGCCATAAGAGAATGGATCACAGCATCAGAAAGGTCAAGATGGTGACTCGGATGGTAGTGCGTTAATATAAACTACGGAATGATTGCGCAATTGTTAAGAATTATCTCTCGTTTTTAAGCGAATCATAGGGTGGTTGCTATTATTTGAGGAAAGGAAGACGTGTAAAAAGGAGTGAATCAAAATGGGTAGAGTCGTCGGAATCGATTTAGGAACTACTTATTCAGCGATTTCGATAATGAATGAATATGGAAAACCTGAAATACTAACAAACCGTGAAGGAGAGCGAATTACTCCTTCTGTTGTCTTATTTGAAGGGGAAGATCCGATTGTTGGTAGTATTGCAAAGCGATCAGCAGTTGCCAACCCATTTAATGTGATTCAATTTGTAAAGCGTCAAATGGGAGATAAATCATGGAAATTTCGCACTGAGAATGCTGAGGCCTATACACCTGAAGAGATTTCAGCAATGGTCCTTCGTCGATTAAAAGAAGATGCGGAAACCTTTCTTGGTGAAGATATTGAAGATGCAGTGATTACTGTACCAGCTTATTTCGATGATGCACAGCGTAAATCGACACAGGATTCAGGTCGAATCGCTGGGTTAAATGTACTGCGAATTATCAATGAGCCGACGGCTGCCGCGTTGGCATATGGGTTAGATAAATTGAACCAAACCCAAACCATTTTGGTCTATGACCTTGGTGGAGGAACGTTTGATGTTACCATTATGCGCCTTTCACCAAAAGGGTTGCGTGTTTTATCAACAGGTGGTGCGCGTAACTTAGGCGGTTTTGATTGGGACAACGCAATTATGAACTATCTAAACGAAGAGTTTCAGCAGCAAGGGGGCATTGATTTGCTTGATGACCCTATGTTGGAACAGGACTTGCGCGAAAAAGCAGAGATCGCCAAGAAGACACTTTCTGCTCGTGATCGTACCACTGTATTCCTATCTGCAGGTGGTGTAAACGCTTCGATCAGTTTAACCAGAAGACTATTTGAAGACTTGACTCAACATCTTGTGAAACAAACGCAAAACATTATGCAATATGTGCTAGAAGATGCTGGACTAAAATGGAGTGATGTTGATCGAATCTTAATGGTTGGTGGATCGACTCGTATGCGTTCCATCCCAGACTCCATTTTTAATCTAACGGGGATCAAACCATCAGTAGATGTGAATCCAGATGAAGTCGTTGCGATGGGAGCCGCTATTCAAGGTGCGATCATCTATGCAAAAGAAGGTCGAACGGATTTTAAAGGAAGTCAAGCATTCCCTGTTGTAGAAGTAGAAGATGTGAACTCACATAGCTTAGGAGTCGTTGCCTTAGAAGATGATGGTCACGAGGTTAATTCAATCGTCTTAAAAAAAGATACTGTGATTCCTGCCCGCGTGAGTGGACATTATACTACGACTGTCGAAAGACAAACCCAATTGCATATTCAAGTTACCGAAGGTGAAGATACTGATCTTGATTATGTAAAAATCGTAGGGGAAGGGTTAATTGATTTACCTGAATATCCAAAAGGCGCTCCGCTTGAGGTAATCTTTGAATATGATAGCGATGGAATTATTCATGTTTCAGTGGTTGATTCATCTAAGGATGAATTGATTGGGGAGCTAGATATAGAGCGAACTTCAAATCTCACCGAAGCAGAAGTGCAGGAGAAACAAGATCGCGTAGGTAAGTTAGCCATTAGTTAAAATTTGATCTAAAGGAAAGTTTAAACGATGGAGAACTATTACGAATTACTAGGTCTATCGATCGATGCCCCAATCGATGTGCTGAGAAGAGAGCTAAATCAAAAAATGAGACTTTGGTCTCACCGAACGAACGCTCCTCAAATCGAGAGAAGACAAGAAGCAGAGCGAATGGTACGTCTTCTAGAAGAAGTTGAAGAGACTTTGCTCGATGAAGGAAGGCGGAATGAATACAATAAAGCTCTCCAAGAATTCCTTGATAAACAGCAGAATGAGACAGAAGCTTCACAAGAAGCATCTGCGAAGTCTGATTTTCAACAAGTCGATTGGGAACAAGTGAAGTTTATTTCAAGTCTCGATGATGATCATGATGATGTAGCAGCAGCTGTAGAGGAACAAGTAGAGCCGTCAAGTCCTAAGATTTCAGATGAAGATCGGGTTTTACTCATAGCCAAAGGCGAGGATTATCTACAGCAGAATCGTTTATCTGAGGCGCTGGAGATTGCAGAGCGCTTGATAAAAGAAGCTGAATTGGTGGCCACTGTCTGGGCATTTATGGGTGAGGTCAGAATCGCGATGCAGGATTACCATGAAGCTACAACTGCCTTTGTAAAGTCTCTAGACCTTGATCCACAAAATGCTGCATATGTTGCCCAGCTAGGGAAAATTTTTACTCAACAAGGCAAATGGGAGCGTGCGCGGCATCATTTTAAACGAGCGACTACGCTTGATCCAGATAATATTGATTATCGGTTTTATCTAGGGTCTACGCTCGTAAAGCAAGGCGAAGAGATCGAAGGATTAAAGTTGTTAGAAACCTGTGTTCGAATCAACCCGGATAATCGAGAATATCTAAGAGAGTTAGCACAAGCTTATCTAGAAATGGCTTGTAGTGGCTGGACACAAGTCCCTGCTGGAAACCCCTACCTTCCTCCAGGACGATATCCTACACGTAATGCAGATCTAAAAAGAGCCAAGGTGTTTTTAGATCGAGCAAGACGACTGCCAATCCAAGATATTGAATTGCGAAATGATATTCATCGACTTCATATGGAAATTCAGAGTCATGGCAAACGTAAGTTTACAGGTAGTTGGTGGATGTTCGCTTTAAGTATCATGTTTCTGGTTGGTATAGATATTTACAATTTTAGCTATTTGAATACCGCATTTATTGCACTTCCTTTGATCTATCTTATTTCTGCGATGGCTCCATCCTTTCGTATATATAGCAAAGCTGCGGTTGGGAAGACAGGTAAAACCGATTTTGCTTACTTTTTCGCCAAAATGAAAGATCGATTTGGTACCAAAGGAGCTGTTTTATTCTCCGTTTTATTATGTATTCCATACGCACCATGTACGCCATTCGTTCTATCTTTGGTAATCCTTCGTAATTTCTATAAAAACTATAGTCTATAAAAGAAGAAAAGAAGGAAGGAGATCACTCCTTCTTTTTTGTTCTGTTACAATAAAGAGAGACTTTTAAATATATGGAAATCAGTGAATCAGTCTGGGTGACTTTTTACCAGCATATCGGAGGGATCATCATTGTTATCTAAATCGACCGGTTGGCGTTCGATTGTGGACATCTTTCGATTGAATCGCTATGGAGGAACTGTTCTTACTATGTTGATCTCAGCGATTGTCTATGCCTATGTATACTCATGGTGGTTTTCCATTGGCTTTGTATTGTTGTTATTTACGCATGAGATGGGGCATGTTTGGGCGGCGCGAGAAAAAGGAATTTCCGTCACAGCTCCAGCCTTTATTCCCTTTATTGGAGCTCTCATCTCTTTTCGGAAATTACCAGAAAATGCACAAACAGAAGCCTTTATAGCATATGGGGGACCTTTGATTGGGACAATCGGGGCAACTACAATGTTTTTAATCGCTTGGTTTACAGGTAGACAAGAGCTTTATTGGTTGGCGATTTTAGGTTTTTTATTAAACTTATTTAATCTGATTCCCATCGCTCCGCTAGATGGAGGTCGAATTGTTACAGCTATTTCTCGGTGGTTGTGGCTGGTAGGGCTGCTTTTGGGAATTGGGTTTATGCTTTTTTTAAAAAGCTACCTCATGGTAATGGTATTGCTCTTTTTTGTACGAGAATGGAGATTAAATCATCAGGATGATGGAAATAAAAAATTTCTGCTTCGATCAATCAGTAAAGTAAATCGTGCAAAGTTGAATCAAGCTGAATGGGATAAACTGATTCAATCATTAATGAATCGAAGTATACAACTGGATTTTCACCAATTTTGCCAACGGTCAGATCGAATTGTATATACGTCGATTTCTTTACCTGGAGTAGGTGAGATAAAACGTTTACCAGAAGGACAGCTAAATGGAGAAGTGTTCGAGGTTCAACTAAAGGAAGTAAAGTTGAAAAGGCGCTATGTACGATTAAAGATGCAAATCTATTTTCGTCGTTCTTTCTTCCATGATAATCAATATTATCAAGTGCCTACAAAGGTACGATTAGCCTTTGGAAGCGCTTATGTAGGATTGATTATCTATTTGGTCAGCCTCACTTATTATTGCAGTCAAGTTCTGGCTGACCATCCGATATTTTAAAGCCATATAATTAATGATGTTGGGTGGATAGATTTTTAGATGATTGTTCCCTCATTGTCCCACGGTAAAATGATCAGAGATCATCTGATGTTCCTTAGGTGTTGTAACATGAACAATGATGTTGTAATCTCCCTCTTCTTTCACTTGGATCGATGACTCATAATGACCAGACGATGGCTGAGTTGCCTTTACTTTCTGTTTATTTTTGTCGTTTGACCACACTTCAAATTCTACCTGTGCATCTTTGATTGGTTCTTGTTTGCGTTTGACTTGTGCGTTAAGTGTAATCTTTTGGTTGACATGAGGAGCAGTAGGTTTTTGAAAAACAATTGTTAAAGGTGTAGAAGCGGTTTGCATTTGATGAGAGGTGTGTTCATGATCATGTTGATTTGTTGATTTGCTACACCCTGTTAAAGCTACTGCGATAAGGAAAACACAGGTAATAAGTAAACGATGATAGGACACGCGATTCACCTCCAAGATAGGATAATTGTACGAAGGTTTTGCAAGTAAGGTAGGAGTTTTGATCGATCACCGTATTGGATTCAAATAGTACGATATAACAAGTGTGATATAACAACAAGCAGCGAAGCTAGGATGTCATCCTCTGTTCACAGGTCTACCGATTAGTTAGGGAATATGTAACTAATAGTGATTTACCAATTACGCATTAAAGAAAAGGCTTTAGTTAAGGAAATATATTGTTAGTGTTCACTTTGACGATGAGGATAAGTAGGTGATTATTCGGCATCTATCCATAATCATTGTCTAAATCGGAGTCACCACTATTTTATTCGCACTGAATGTAGAGAATCATAATGTTAATGTTAAAATCAATTTAGTATCTGATGTATTTCATTTGTATAATAGAAGTGCCCCGTTCATTTAAAGAAACTGCTATTTAAATATATGAATTTTACATTGTAGTCATATAGCAACAGTCGATCATCAAGTTTCCTCTATAGGAAATCATAGATTGACATTGGATGAAGGAAGAGAATTTATAAGAAGATAGGAGCTACTCAAATATGCAAGCAATCATTTTTGATCTAGATGGAACGATATATCAAACGGAAAAAGTAGCAGTTCCAGCATTTCGCGCTACTTTTGAGTGGCTAAAGGATCAAGGGCTTTATCAAGGAAAGATTCCCGCAGATCAAGTATTTGAACAACAATTTGGTTTGACAGGTGCTGAATTTTGGTCAAGATTACTTCCTGATGCAAATGAAGAGGTTCGTCAGTTAGCAGATCAGCAGTTATTAAAAGAGGAGATCAAATGGATCAATCAAGGTGCTGGTGCATGTTATCCAGGAGTGGTTGAAACTTTAAATAAGTTGAAAGACCAAGGTTATCAATTGCTGATTGCTAGCAATGGTCTAGAGGCATATGTCGAACATGTCTTACATTCAGAAGAGATTTTAAGCCTCTTTACAGGGATTTATACAGCTTCTAGATATCAGACTACCTCGAAAACAGAACTGGTGAAACGGTGCTTAGATGATCATCATATACAAAGTGGAATGATGGTTGGGGATCGGCGGTCAGATATTGTTGCTGGAAAAGAAAATTATTTATTGAGCATTGGATGTCGCTATACTGGATTCCGTAGTTTTTCTGCTTTGGATGAGTTGGAGCAAGCGGATCATCTCATTTATGAATTTCCTGAGTTATTGCATGTACTCGAGCGAAACTAAGCGAATGCAACCAGCCAAATATGTTGTGAAGCTGCGTCTTTAAGAGGGATAGCGCTCTTAATGGCAGCTTTGTTTCATTTATTATCGAAATCTTATGAAAGGGGTATGCGATGGTGTCGCTTCTATGGAATGTTCCTTACTTCGAAATTACGCTACGTCTGTTTTTGGCAGCTTTGCTAGCTGGATTGATCGGATGGGAGAGAGAAAGAGATAATCATCCTGCTGGATTTCGTACACATATCCTTGTCTGTGTAGGTTCAGCATTAATCATGCTGATTTCAGTGTATGGCTTTGGTGAATTTATGAATTCGCCAAATGTTCGCTTTGATCCATCCAGGATCGGGGCGCAGGTGGTGAGCGGAATTGGATTTTTAGGAGCGGGTACAATTATACGTCAAGGCGTAACAGTAAGTGGTTTGACGACAGCCGCTTCATTATGGGTCGTGGCAGGAATTGGGTTGGCTGTAGGGGCAGGATTTATGTTTGGTGCCGTATTAGCAACAGCTCTCGTATTAGTAAGCCTAGAAGTTTTAAATCGAGTTGATCAATGGGCGTTAAGAAAGAATCGATTACGGGTATTTACAATGGAAATTGAAGATCAACGGGGAAAATTAAGTGAGCTGGCAAATGCATTTGTCGACTTAGGTGGCAGTGTGCAAAAAATTGATATCAAACAGTATGGGGTTGCGAAACCAAACGTTAAAATTCAATTTACAGTGATGATGAATGAAGAAGTGAAAGTTGAAGATTTGTGTGATGAGATACGTACAATTGATGGTGTTCAATCGATTCAAACAGAATGAATATTGTTTGAATGAAATGAGTGGCAAAGAGAAAGAATAGAATTGGAATAGGTCTTGGCAAATAAAAAAAGATTCGTTATAATAGAAACTACAAAAGTCAAAGTTAGTCAAAGTCAGCAGGGGGTAGTCCGATGAGTAATAGTGTTTCGGACGTCATTGAATATTATCTCAAGCAAAATCTGAATGAAAGTCGTTCAGGAGAGATAGAGATCAAGCGTAATGAATTGGCCGATCTCTTTCAATGTGTTCCTTCGCAGATCAACTACGTTATCAGCACTCGTTTTACAATTGAGAAAGGGTACTTCGTAGAGAGTAAGCGAGGTGGTGGCGGATATATCCGAATTCGCAGAGTGTGTCTTGATGATGAAGCTGAGCATTTTGTCGATTGTTTGAATCAAATTGGTCAATCGATTCCCCAGGTAACCGCCGAACACTTGATCACAAGGTTACTCGAAAGCCGGATGATGGATCGGCGGGAAGCTTTATTGATGAAACGATTGATTTCAAGGGAGACGTTGCAATTGCCTGTTCATTTACGCGATCAAGTACGTGCTCGAATGATGCGTATGCTTGTTACCACGTTATTTACAAATAGAGGAGAGTGATGGTCGATGCTTTGTCCTGAATGTGGGAAACGTCCGGCCACGCTTCATTATACAAAGATTGTAAATGGTAAAAAATCGGAGTTCCACATCTGTGAAGTGTGTGCGAAAGCAAAGGAAGAGCAATTGCCAGATATGGATAGCAGTTTTTCTTTTCACCAGTTGCTCTCTGGCTTGCTTAATTTTGATATTGGATCAGGTACAGGTGAATCAAATACAACAGTTCAGCCTCAAACTATTCGTTGCTCAACGTGTGGCTTAACGTACCAACAGTTTAGTAAGGTTGGACGGTTTGGTTGTAGTGATTGTTATGACACATTTAAAGAATATCTTGATCCGATGTTTCGTAGGATGCATGGACATACCATTCATCGTGGAAAAGTTCCCGTGCGAACAGAAGGTAAGTTGAAAATGAGACGAGAATTGGATGAATTAAAGCAGGAAATGGTTCGTCTGGTTCAAAATGAGGAGTTTGAGCGGGCTGCACAAGTCCGAGATCAAATTCGTCAAATAGAAGAAAGACTCCAAAGTTAGGGAGAGGTGGAATATGTCACTCCATCATTTTATTGAACATGCTATGAGTGAATGGATGCGTGTTAAAGGTCCACACTCTGACATCGTCTTTAGCAGTCGAGTACGCCTAGCTCGAAATATAACAGGTATGCCATTTCCGATGTTAAGTGCCAATTCACATGCACGTGAAGTGGTACGTAAGATTGAACAGACATTGGAAAATTCTCAAGATCATCGAGTGCTAGGTCAAGCTGAATTGATTCATATGCAAGATTTGACTGATTTGCAAAAGCGTGTACTCGTGGAGAAACATCTGATTAGCCCCCACCTTGCCGAAGAGTCTTTGTCTGGTGCCGTTGTTCTCAGTCAAGATGAAGCAGTAAGTATCATGATTAACGAAGAAGACCATTTGCGAATTCAATGTTTATTTCCTGGTTTACAGCTTCATGATGCATGGAAAATGGCGGATGCGCTCGATGACTGGTTTGAGCAGTTTGTTTCCTTCTCATTTGATGAAAAACAAGGTTACTTAACGAGTTGCCCCACGAATGTGGGGACTGGAATTCGCGCATCGGTGATGGTTCATTTACCTGCGCTTGCTATGACACAACAGTTAAATCAATTATTTCCTGCCATCACCCAAGTTGGCTTAGCCGTTCGAGGCATCTATGGGGAGGGTAGTGAAGCGCTAGGAAATCTCTACCAGGTATCAAACCAGATTACTTTGGGGCAGTCAGAAGAAGAAATTATTGATAAGTTGCAAGGCGTCGTGATGCAAATGATTGAACACGAACAATACGCAAGACAACGATTAAAAGAAGCATCTCCCATTCAATTAGAAGATCGTGTTTTTCGTTCTTACGGTCAATTAAAATATGGTCGGATTATCGATACGCGAGAAGCGATGAAATTTTTATCCGATGTTCGACTTGGAATCGATATGGGTCTGATTACTGAGGTTCCGTCAAACGTAATGAATGAGTTAATGGTGATGACTCAGCCCGGTTTCTTACAACAATATGCTGGAAAGCGGCTTGACGCGGGTGAACGCGATATCCGAAGAGCCATATTGATTCGGGAACGTTTATCCTTGGGATATGAACAGAATGGGAATAGATAAGTAATCATATAGGATAAGAGGTGGGTTCCAAATGATGTTTGGTCGATTTACGGAACGAGCACAAAAAGTTCTCTCTCTTGCACAAGAGGAAGCAGTCCGCTTGGGGCATAACAATGTAGGGACAGAACATATTTTACTAGGTTTAGTAAGAGAAGAAGAAGGGATTGCTTCTAAGGCGTTGATCGCTTTGGGTCTAGGGTTGGAAAAAATTCAAAAAGAGGTGGAGGCTTTAATTCCTAGAGGATCAGGTCAGCCACTAGATATCGCCTATACACCCCGTGCAAAAAAAGTGATTGAGCTATCGATGGATGAAGCGAGAAAGTTAGGTCACACTTATGTAGGAACAGAACATATTTTACTTGGTTTAATTCGTGAAGGTGAAGGAGTAGCTGCTCGTGTCCTAAATAATCTAGGTGTAAGTTTAAATAAGGCAAGACAACAAGTGTTGCAGCTACTAGGAAATAATGAGTCCCTCTCTTCACACCAAAGTGGTGGCTCACATGCGAATACGCCAACATTGGATGGATTAGCTCGTGATTTAACTACAGCAGCGCGCGATGGTAATATTGACCCAGTGATCGGACGAAGCCAAGAGATTGAACGGGTTATTCAAGTACTGTCGAGACGTACAAAGAATAATCCAGTCTTGATCGGTGAACCTGGGGTAGGGAAAACCGCAGTTGCTGAAGGATTGGCGCAACGGATTGTGGATGGTGAGATTCCAGAGACATTGCGTGGCAAGCGAGTAATGACACTTGATATGGGAACAGTCGTCGCCGGAACAAAATATCGTGGTGAATTTGAAGATCGATTGAAAAAGATTACAGATGAAATTCGACAAGCTGGAAATATTATTCTATTTATCGATGAGTTGCATACTTTAATTGGCGCTGGGGGAGCTGAGGGCGCAATTGATGCCTCAAACATCCTAAAGCCTGCACTTGCTAGAGGTGAGCTGCAATGTGTGGGAGCAACGACAATGGATGAGTATAGAAAGTATATTGAAAAAGATGCAGCGCTGGCACGTCGATTCCAGCCGATCACTGTTGACGAGCCAACCGCAGAGGAAGCCATTTTAATCTTAGAAGGACTGCGTGATCGGTACGAAGCACATCATCGCGTAAAAATCACCAATGAAGCCATTGAACAAGCAGTACGTCTGTCTGATCGTTATATAACAGATCGTTATTTGCCGGATAAAGCAATTGATCTCATTGATGAAGCTGCTTCAAAAGTAAGGCTCTCCGCTTATACGGTACCACCAGAATTAAAAGAGCTGGAACAGAAAATGGAAGAAGTAAAAAAAGAGAAGGATGCAGCTGTACAAAGTCAGGAGTTTGAAAAAGCAGCATCTTTGCGAGATAAAGAGCAGAAACTTCGTGAAGAACTGGAACAAACCAGGAATCACTGGAAAGAGGATCAAGGTAAGACTGATTCTGAGGTGACTGCTGAAGATATTGCAGATGTCGTGGCCAACTGGACAGGGATTCCTGTTAGTAAGCTAGCTGAAGAAGAAACGGATCGTCTGTTACGCATGGAAGAGATTTTGCATAAACGTGTGATTGGTCAAGAAGAGGCAGTAAAATCAATTTCCCGAGCGATTCGCCGGGCGCGTGCAGGTCTAAAAGATCCCAAACGACCCATTGGTTCATTTATCTTCCTTGGACCTACAGGTGTCGGGAAGACTGAACTTGCTCGTGCACTTGCTGAGGCTATGTTTGGTGATGAAGATGCAATGATTCGCATTGATATGTCAGAATACATGGAGAAACATACGACAAGTCGTTTGGTTGGTTCTCCTCCGGGATATGTGGGTTATGATGAAGGTGGACAGTTAACCGAGAAAGTACGCCGTAAACCATATTCTGTTGTACTCTTTGATGAGGTAGAGAAAGCGCATCCTGAGGTTTTCAATGTCTTGCTTCAGGTGCTAGAAGATGGGCGATTGACTGATTCTAAAGGACGTACAGTAGATTTTCGAAACACCATTATCATTATGACTTCCAATGTCGGTGCCTCAACCATCCGTACCAATTCTCGTCTTGGATTTGTCACAGGTGATACAAGCCAAGATGAATATGAACAAATGAAGAGTAATGTGATGGAAGAGCTAAAGAAAAGTTTTCGTCCTGAGTTCCTAAACCGGATCGACGATGTGATCGTCTTCCATTCGTTAAAAGAAGAGCATCTTCAGGAGATTGTTTCGCTCATGTCTGAAGACTTACGAAAACGCCTGAAAGAGCAAAACATCTACTTTAGCCTGACCGATGCAGCGAAGAAATTCCTTGCCAAAGAAGGATTTGACCCCACATATGGTGCTCGTCCATTACGTCGTGCCATTCAGAAAAATATCGAAGATCGACTCTCTGAAGAATTGTTGAGCGGTCAAATCTCAGAAGGCGATACAGTTGTGATTGATGAGAAAGATGGTAAGTTAAACGTCGAAAAATCAGCAGGAAAGTCAGCAAGTGAAGTTAATAAATGAGTCCTCTTCCTTGATCCATCCAATCCCTACTCCCATGAGTAGGGGTTTTATTTGTTCTTGCTTGAATTTGCTTGGGTGATCACATGATGTGAAGGAAGACATAAGATTCATATATAGTGATAGAATTATATAAAATAAAAAACGAATAGATTTATAACTTCATTGAAAACTTTCGCTTTATTAAAGCGGAGGTTTTCTGTTTTGCGAATAATTTTTTATGTTGTTGGTTTTATTTCAGCTAAGAAATGGGAAGGTGGTAGGGCTTTTCTTTTTCGCATGATATAATAAAAAAGTCAGAAGGTCTGAGATCATTGATCTTCAAGATAAGAACGCGCAGCAAGACTTCATTTCCCCTAAGATACAAGTCAAGATTTCTAATAGATATGTGCAGAAATAAATGAAATCTAATGAATAGAGGTTGCCAGTGGTGGTAAAAACAAAGACAAAGTTTGTCTGTGGTGAGTGTGGATATGAGACACCTAAGTGGATGGGTCGTTGTCCCGGCTGCAATACTTGGAACTCGTTAGTAGAGGAAAAAGAGATTACAGGCGGAAGACCGCATATGCAGCCTATGAATACGAAAAAGAAAGAACAGGCAATTCCTATTACAGAAGTAAAAGGAATGGATCGACCACGATTTGACACAGGGATTCGAGAGTATAATCGCGTATTGGGGGGAGGATTAGTTCCTGGATCACTTATTTTAGTGGGTGGTGATCCAGGCATTGGGAAGTCGACGCTTCTTTTACAGTCCTCTTATTGCCTCGCTGCAAAGGGAGAAAGCGTCCTTTATGTGACAGGTGAAGAGTCAACAGAGCAAATTCGATTGCGCGCAGAGCGATTACAGGCGCTTCATCAAGGATTAGAAGTGGCCGCAGAGACTGATTTAACTGCTGTGGAGGAATTATTAAGAGAACATCCTCCCAAAGTGTTAGTGATAGATTCTATTCAGACGATGTTTCATCCTGAGATTACCTCTGCGCCTGGAAGTGTTTCACAAGTTCGAGAGTGTACAGGTCAATTAATGCGCTTTGCGAAGCAACAAGGCATCGCAGTTATAATCGTGGGGCATGTAACGAAATCTGGTGCTATCGCAGGTCCACGAATGTTGGAACATATGGTGGATACCGTACTCTATTTTGAAGGTGAACGACATCATACATTCCGCATTTTGCGAGCTGTGAAAAATCGATTTGGCTCTACAAATGAGATTGGTGTATTCGAGATGAAAGAACAGGGTTTAGTAGAGGTAGGAAATCCTTCAGAGATTTTTCTAGAGGGTCGCCCTAATGGTGTTCCTGGTACTGCGGTAACAGCGAGTATAGAAGGAACTCGCCCTGTTCTTGTTGAATTACAGGCGTTAGTTGCTCCAACTAACTTCCCGAGTCCTAAACGAATGGCGACAGGCGTTGACCATAATCGTGTCACCATGATTATGGCTGTACTCGAAAAACGCTTAGGCTTTTTCTTACAAAGCCAAGATGCCTATCTCAATGTGGTCGGTGGGGTTCGATTAGATGAACCTGCAATTGATTTAGCCATTGCTATTGCACTTGCTTCCAGCTTTCGTGATGCCCCTGTTCAAGAAGGAGATCTTTTTATTGGAGAAATTGGTTTAACGGGTGAGGTTCGAGCCGTTTCTCGAATTGAACAGCGGTTGTCTGAAGCAAAGAACATGGGTTTTCGCCGTGTTTTTTTCCCAGATAAAAATCATCGGGGATTAACGATACCTGATGGATTGGAATGCGTGGGAGTTAGTAGTCTTCAAGAAGCACTGGCAGTGGCATTGAGGGGGTAATTTCGATGAAGACGACGAATGAGTCCGTTCCAATACCGGCGGATTTATTGCGTTTGATCGCTCCGGGAACTGAGTTTCGTGAAGGGCTTGATAATGTATTAGGAGCGAGAACAGGCGCATTAATTGTTGTCGGTTTTGATGAAAAAGTAAAAGATATTGTTGATGGAGGCTTTCATATTGATAGTCCATTTTCGGCTGCTCATTTGTATGAGTTAGCTAAAATGGATGGTGCGATTATTTTAAGCAATGATGGCCGCAAAATTTTATATGCAAATACGCAACTAGTGCCCAATTCTTCTATCCCATCAACAGAGACAGGAATTCGACATCGGACAGCTCAGCGCACCGCAAAACAAACGGATAAATTAGTGATTTCGATCTCTCAACGCCGTAATATTATCACGCTCTATAAGGGAGTGACCTCATATGCACTAAAAGATATTGGGGTCATTTTAACCAAAGCAAATCAAGCAATTCAAACATTGGAAAAGTACAAATCAAACCTTGACCAATCCGCAACAGACTTGAGCGCATTAGAGTTTGAGGAACTGGTTACACTTTACGAGGTAGTCATGGTCTTGCAGCGAGTTGAGATGGTGTTGCGTGTAAAGAATGAAATTGAGAGTTATATTAGTGAACTAGGAACAGAAGGTCGGCTTATTCGTATGCAATTGGAGGAGTTAGTATCCAAAGTAGAGGAAGAGGCATATCTTTTAATTAGGGATTACTCTGCGGATTTAGGCGACCCAACACCTTCTGAGGTGCTATGTGAGATGAAGAAGCTCTCCGCGGATGAATTGCTTGAGCATACACACTTAGCAAGAATCTTGGGTTATGTTGGCGCGATGAATATTCATGAGATTCCTGTGTCGCCACGTGGCTTTCGAATGTTGAGTAAGATACCACGTTTACCTAATAATATTATATTGAAATTGGTTGCTAGATTTGAAACATTATCCCGAATGATGGTTGCTTCAATTCAAGAACTAGATGAAGTCGAGGGAATTGGCGATGTTCGCGCGCGTACCATTAAAGACGGATTGAAGCGAATCCAAGAACAAGTCTTTATTGACAGACATATCTAAAATAACCTAGAATAAAACTACATACAAAATGTGAGTTTTTTTCTACAATCTTGTGTACAAACGGAATATTTCATAATGAATATCAACTGAATAAGATATTACGAAGTAAGCTGATAATCTGCTCTTTTTAGAGTCGATATGTTTTAGGAGGTTCCTATTTATGATTGCTAGAGCTTTGCCTAGCTGCTTTACCGTTGGGAATTTATTTTTGGGGATTATCGCAATTATTTTAGCTTTTCGTTCAGAATGGCAGTTTGCTGCAATTATGGTCATTATTGGTATGCTACTTGATGGACTCGATGGAAGGGTCGCACGGATGTTAAAAACCGAGAGCGAATTTGGTAAAGAATTGGATTCATTGTCGGACGTGATTACATTTGGTGTCGCTCCAGCAATCATCATGTATGTTTCTGTATTCCAATATGGAGGCCCTGAACAATGGTTTTTGACAGCCATTTTTCCTATTTGTGGAGCATTGCGGTTAGCCCGTTTTAATGTACAGGAGAGTGAGCCTGGATTTTTTACTGGTTTGCCGATTACTGCTGCGGGTGGGATTTTGGCAACAGTAGCCCTCTATAATGATTATATGGGAAGCGACTATTTATTGATGTCGGCTGTCTTGTTGCTCTCTTATTTAATGGTCAGTCAAATTAAATATCCTGCTTTTAAAAAGGTTGGATTTCCAAAAATTTTCTATGTGGTCATACCTTTGTATTTGCTTGCGCTTGCAGGAGCTGCCTTTTTTTATCCACAGGAACTACCTAAACTAATCTTTATACCACTTGTCATCTATGCTCTTTATGGGATCAAAGTAACTTTTGATCGTAAGCGTAGGGCGGAAAATGAAGATAAACCGCTTGAAGAACTGAAATAATGTTCAGTATAAAAACAATCCATTTAGATGGGTTGTTTTTTATCGCAAATAGAAAAAACCAAGGGTCGATAGATTTTTTAACTCCTGTTTGAAAATTTGGGACAGAGGGATTTCAAGAAGGCTACAAAGTGAGGTAAAGTAAAAAAGATGTTTTCCCATTTCTGTTGAGACAAGATCGGTGCATGATTCGCATAAATTGTGATAAAGGTGACTTCGATATTTGTGAATTGAATTTTGTAAACCTTTGGAGTATTCTTGGCGAGAAGCACGAATCTCAATACAGCCGCATTCTGTAACTGCTCTCATGACCGAGCGTGTCAGACGTGCGTTCGATTCCTGAAGCATCGAGGTCACATCTAAGAAGCTGCGATGCCGGAATAAGGTTTGCTCCACTTTGCGCTGGAACTCCCTGATCTGTTGTTTCTCATCCATCTCTTCACCTCTTTTTGAGTACGGAGCGAGTTATCTATATTATATCTTATGTGCCAATTTTTTGGCAAATTGTTTACTCCTGATAATATGTAAAATAATTGTTGACTCAGATTAGTTAAGTGTGCTAAGATGTTAATTTTAATTTCTTGACAATTTAACTATCTTGTGATATCTTGGAAATTAGATATTTTCATCTGGAGGTGGCATGCTTGTTCAATATTGGCGACCGAGTCGTGTATCCGATGCATGGTGCAGGAATTATTGAGTCAATAGAAGAAAAAGAAATACTTGGAGAACGTCAGAAGTATTATGTCATGCGTATGCCGATTGGTGATATGAAAGTAATGGTTCCACTTAACAACGTGGAGAACATCGGATTGCGTGGAATTGTTGACGGAGAAACTGCCCAATCGGTACTTGAACACATGCGCACACAAGAAGAGCATGACAGTGCAAATTGGAATCGCCGTTACAGGGCGAATTTGGATAAAATGAAAAGTGGAGATATCTACGATGTTGCAGAAGTAGTCTGTGCCTTAATGCTACGTGATAATGAAAAAGGTCTATCTACAGGTGAGCGAAAGATGCTTGATAATGCAAAGCAGATTTTGATCAGTGAGCTAGTCTTAGCAAAGGATGTACGTGAAGAGCAAGCATTTGAGATGATAGATGGCATTTTTGTAGCAGAGGATAAATGAATTTCGGAGAAAATTTTTAAATAGATGGGTTTCCTCTTCGTTAGATTGTCTATAATGAGATAGTAGCAATAGAATCTCCACACTGTTTTTCTGAAAGGGGCAACGAAAAAAGTTGGAAGCTATTCAGATGGTTTGATGAGAGGAGGTGGAGCTCCTATGTTAAAACGGTTTGTTGAACTCGCCTTTACATTGATCGGAGGATCTGTTGGGTATTATTTAGGGCCGAAGTTTTTCCTAGTGCTTCATCAATCGCCGTTAGATTTTCCTGAAGTGCCTGGTCCACAATATTTTGGTGCTGGTCTAGGAGCTATTTTGCTTTTTGTCGCTACATTTTGGTTTTCTGATCACGTAGTGAAATGGATCAAATGGAGTGAAGAACGACTGGTTCGAATTCCTGCTGCTGATGGACTGGTTGGTGCTTTAGGACTCATATTTGGATTGATCATTGCTTTTCTTGTTCAACAACCTCTTTCGGAGCTATCGATACCAGGTTTATCTCGAGTTCTTCCCTTTGTCGTTTCAGGTCTTTTAGGATATCTAGGTTTCCGCGTAGGTTATAAAAAACGTGATGAGTTGATCAGTATCTTTACCCTTGGGCGTCAAGGGAAAGAGAGTAAGCAGAAAAAAGAGGAAGTGGAGCGGCCTGAACACAAAATTTTAGATACCAGTGTGATCATCGATGGGCGGATTGCTGATATTTGTCAAACTGGCTTTCTAGAGGGGACGCTTGTTATTCCTAGTTTTGTATTAGAAGAGCTGCAACACATTGCTGATTCATCTGATGTTTTAAAGCGGAATCGAGGTCGACGTGGTCTTGACATTTTGAATAAGATTCAAAAAGAGCTTCAGGTAAGAGTTCTCATCTATGAAGGTGACTTTGAAGAAGTGAGTGAAGTTGACAGTAAACTTGTCAAGCTCGCAAAAGTTCTTTCAGGAAAAGTTGTGACCAACGATTTTAACCTGAATAAGGTATGTGAGCTACAAGGAGTAGATGTACTCAATATCAATGATTTAGCCAATGCCGTTAAACCTGTTGTTCTCCCTGGTGAAGAGATTAATGTTCAAGTAATCAAAGATGGGAAAGAACATGGTCAGGGAGTTGCTTATCTCGATGATGGAACCATGATTGTAATTGAAGGTGGTCGTGAGTTTATAGGTGATCGGATTGATGTATTGGTTACCAGTGTGCTGCAAACTTCAGCAGGTCGGATGATTTTTGCAAAGCCCAAATTACTTGAAAAAGCGCTATAGTCACCCTGGATTGATAAATGTGGTGGTTGATCCCTCTCGCATGTCAGATCAATCTTTGGTAAACTCACTACTAGAATAGAAAAACTCGGATTACAGAGTTGTAATCATGTTCCATTTTGAACGTCTCACTAAGAGGTCACGAAATATTGGGGCGAGATAAGGGTAACTTTGAAAGGAGAACATCTGGGTGAGCGTTGGTGTTGTCATACCCGCTGCTGGCGTTGGAAAGCGGATGGGGACTAAAGAGAGTAAGCAGTTTTTATTTTTACATCATTCACCGATCTTGGTTCATACATTGGAGATATTTGACTCGCACCCACAAGTGGACGAAATTGTGGTAGTGACTCGAGCGGATGAGATTGAGCGTTGTTATGAGTGGCTTGATCGAGAACATCTGTCAAAAGTGAAGAAGGTAGTACCAGGAGGACGTGAGCGGCAAGAAAGCGTCTTCTTAGGATTACAGCAGTTGACCACCGATTATGTACTAGTTCATGATGCAGTACGCCCTTTTGTCACGAGTGATCTAGTAGGGCGAATTATTGATCTAGTAAGGGTTGAACAAGCGGTGGTCACAGCTGTACCTATGAAAGATACAGTGAAACGAAGTGATGATAGTCGTTATGTAAGTCAAACGATAGAGCGCCAGTCATTATGGGCAATTCAAACTCCTCAAGCTTTTCAGCGTGATTTGTTGTGGAAAGCTCATCAACGTGCGGATGGAAAGCTATTCGCAACAGATGATTCGATGTTAGTCGAGGAATTGGGATTTCCTGTGAAAATCATTGAAGGTGAATATACAAATATAAAGATCACCACACCGGATGATCTGTTATTTGCAGAAGCAATATTTCAGATGAGAGGTTTAAAAAAGGATGATTCGATTCGGACAAGGGTATGATGTTCATCGATTAGTTGAGGGGCGTCCGTTAATTTTGGGGGGAATAGAGATTCCTTTTGAGAAAGGGTTGTTAGGACATTCAGATGCAGATGTTTTACTACATACAATCTGTGACGCCATATTAGGTGCGCTTGCATTAGGAGATATTGGGAAGCATTTCCCTGATACGGACCCTCTATATAAAGATATTGATAGTAAAAAATTACTCCTTGATGTTTGGTCGATGGCGACACAGCAAGGATATCGATTAGGGAATTTAGACACTACAATTGTAGCCCAGCAACCAAAAATGTCTCCATATATTGAGCTGATCCGAAAGCAGATCGCGAAGCTGCTTTCAACATCCATAGAGAATATTAATGTCAAAGCAACCACAACAGAAACACTTGGTTTCGTTGGGCGTGGAGAAGGCATTGCCGCTATTGCTGTTGTTTCATTAATAAATAAAGAGTCTAACCACTTCTAAAAATCCTTGTTCCACTCCCATAAATAGGATAAAATAGGTCTGGTTCATCAAATAAGAAGAACATCTTATCAGCAGCTAGAGGATAAGGTTTTAAATATATTTTTAATCAGAAAGCGCGTTTGAGTGGGAGAGTAGGAAAGTGAAGGGTACAGAGAGGAGCTGGTTGGTGAAAAGCTCTCCTTTTCACTCGGTCTGAAGTGCGCCCACGAGCAGATGCGCTGAACGGTATGTTTTTACATACTTAATAGGCCATCCGGTGTCTCCGTTATCAGACAAAAAGTGGGATTACTTTTTTATAAAATGTCCAAACAGAGTGGAACCGCGGAATTTTACCGTCTCTGTAGCATACGCTACAGAGACTTTTTGTTTAAGAGGGGGATTAGAACGTATGGGTTTGATGGGTCGAATTAGACAGTTTATTGCTGTATTGGGCTCAGATATTCAAGCAGTTTTAGATCGAGATCCAGCGGCTAGAAATCGATTTGAAGTGGTCTTAACTTATTCGGGATTACATGCCATCTGGTCACATCGTATTGCCCATATTTTATATAGATATCGATTTTACTTGATTGCTCGCGTTATATCTCAAGTCAGCCGTTTTTTAACAGGGATAGAAATTCATCCTGGTGCTATGATTGGCAGAGGATGTTTCATCGATCATGGGATGGGTGTGGTGATTGGTGAAACATGTGAAATTGGCGAAAACGTAACAATTTATCAGGGGGTAACACTTGGTGGTACTGGCAAGGAAAAGGGGAAACGCCATCCAACAGTAGAAGATCATGTCATGATTGCATCAGGTGCGAAGGTTTTGGGTTCCATTCGGATAGGAAGAAGTGCTAAGATTGGTGCAGGTTCTGTAGTCTTACGCGAAGTTCCACCAAATTCTACCGTAGTGGGTGTTCCTGGTCGGGTAGTTGTACAGGATGGGATTCGTGTACAAGAAGATTTGGATCAGGTGAATCTTCCTGATCCGATCATGGAGACAATACGTGTGATGAATCAAGAAATCGAATTATTACGTGCAGAGATTTCTGTATTAAAAAGTGATAAGAAGAAATAAGACACGTATGCTAAGATCATAAGTCATATTGAAGTTGGTTAATGGAGGATCAATATTATGCAGTTTTATAACACATTAGGGAGAAAAAAAGAAGAATTTTATACAGTTGATGGGAACCATGCCAAAATCTATGTATGTGGACCAACTGTGTATAATTATATCCACATCGGAAATGCGAGGGTCTTTGTTTTTTTTGATGTCATGCGTCGTTATCTTCGTCAAGCCGGATATGAGGTAACATATGTTCAAAATTTTACTGATGTGGATGATCGTTTGATCGAAGCAGCGAAAACAACGAGTGAGTCGGTAGAGCAGGTTGCCGAGCGCTATATTGATGCATACTTTCAAGATATGGATCATTTAGGGGTGGAACGTGCTGATGTTCATCCACGGGCAACAGAACATGTTCCAGAGATGATAGAGGCGATTCAACAACTCTTAGCAGATGGCTATGCTTATGAAGTAGCAGGAGATGTCTACTACCGTACAAAGCGTAAAACAGATTATGGAAAACTTAGCCAGCAGACTGTAGCAGATCTCAAGATAGGCGCCCGAGTTGAAGTAAACGATCAAAAAGAAGATCCGCTCGATTTTGCGCTCTGGAAAGCATCGAAGCCTGGTGAAATTTCTTGGGAAACACCCTGGGGAATGCCAGGTCGACCAGGATGGCATATTGAATGCTCAGTTATGGCAAAAAAGTATTTAGGGGATACTTTGGATATTCATGCTGGTGGAGTAGACCTTTGCTTTCCGCATCACGAAAATGAAATTGCTCAAAGTGAGGCTTTAACAGGTCAACCTTTTGCTCGATATTGGCTTCATAATGGCTTTATACAGATGGGCGATCAAAAAATGGCAAAATCCCTTGGCAATGTGAAGCGAGTTGTAGATTTAAGAAGTGAGTATTCAGCTCCTGCGATTCGTTATTTTCTTCTCTCTGTACACTATCGTCAACCGATCACCTTTACCAAACAGGTAATGGAACAAGCTGAGGCAGCAGTAGAGAGATTACAGACAGCGGTGAATAATGTACAGCATTTGTTAAAGCAAGCGGAGCCAGGCGATGTGAAACCTGTTTTGACAGAAAAGCTAGAACGGCTCTCTAATAAAGTTAAAGCTGCGATGAATGATGATTTAAACACAGCAAATGCAATTAGTGTATTGTTTGAAGCTGCAAAGTTAGCCAATGAAGAAGTTGCTCAGCAGGCAAATCAAGGTTCCTTACAAGCAATTATCGATTGGTTTTCTCTTTATGGCGAAACGTTATTTGGATTGGTAGAACTAAGTGAAGCCGAGATATTAGACCATGAAATCGAAATGTTAATCGAAAAACGGCAACAAGCTAGGGCAAATCGAAATTACCAAGAAGCAGATCAAATTCGTGATGAACTCGCAGCAAAAGGAATTTTGTTAGAAGATACCCCACAAGGGGTGCGCTGGAAACGAAAGTCTTAATGATGATCAATTTCATAGGACTTGATTGCTATATAAATTGGTTAATTTGGGATAATTGACAGAAAAAAAGGGAAAAGGAGGTGTAGTTCTGTTACATTTGCACTCATCGATTGTATTATTTGGAAATTTTGCTATAATTTAGTTATATCTTGTTGATGAGTTTTTCGTAACAGAGAGAAAATATGGATCAAGAGTGGATATATGGGAGACAAGCTGTTCTAGAAGCACTTCGTTCAGAGAGTGAGATCGAGAAAGTCTTATTCGCAGAAGGTATTCAGAAAAATGGTATAAAAAGTCTCTTAGATCAATTACATGAACGAGGGATTCCTTATCAATGGGTTCCCCGCTCACGTATGGATCAGCTAGCCTCTGGTGGAAGACATCAAGGGGTGATGGCGAGGCAGGCAGCGTTTCGCTATGCCAGTCTAGAGGAATGTTTCAAGCGAGCTTCAGATCGAGGTGCACCACCATTTTTCTTGCTCTTAGATGGGATTGAGGACCCACATAATCTTGGCTCGATTATTCGTACGGCTGACGCGAGTGGTGTACATGGAGTGATTTTACCTAAGCGGAGAGCCGTGGGATTGACACCGATTGTTGCTAAGACCTCAGCAGGCGCTGTAGCACATGTACCTGTTGTCCGCGTTGCGAATTTGAGCCAGACAGCGAAGCAATTGCAATCTCAAGGAGTATGGCTTGTAGGGAGCGATGGCGAGGCATCCCAATCCTATTTAGATGTCGATTACAAAGCACCGATTGCATTGGTAATTGGCAATGAAGGAAAAGGAATTCGGCAGCAGATGAAAAAGAGATGTGATTTTCTCGTTCGCTTACCTATGCTCGGACAAGTCTCCTCGCTTAATGCATCAGTTGCAGCTGGGATATTTATGTATGAGGTAGTTCGACATCGAGGCCTCGCATGAATGTAGAAATAGAAGAATGGCTTATCGTAGATGGCTATAATATCATAGGCATGGAGCAGGGTTTTCAGTGGATTCCAGAGCGATTAGAGCAAAAACGAGCGGAATTGTCAGCAGCACTTTCTGAGTATCAGGCAGTTACAGGACGTAGGGTTTATTTAGTTTTTGATGCACATTTAACTCCTGGCGCAGAAGTAAAGCAGCGTCAGGAAGGAATTGAGATATTTTTTACTCGACAAGATGAGACAGCGGATGAGTGGATTGAGCGTTTTGTCAGGAAATATCGAAAACCTGGACGTCATATTTTTGTTGCCACTTCTGATTTTCTAGAACAGAGAATGATTTTCGGACAAGGAGCTTATCGGATTTCAGGGAGAGAGCTGCTTTCAGAGATTCGCCAAATGAATCAGCGTTTGCAAAAACGAATCCATCAACAAGATCAGATGCAGAAAAAGCCTAAATTAATGGATCGCATCTCGCATGATATCAGACAGAAATTAGAACAGTGGAGACGAAAGAACTAAGAAATCTTTCTATATTGCCTGTACCAGTAGCAAATTTTGCTGTTTTAAGTGGTGTAAAGCCAAGCTTGTGTCGCCTGTTGCAAGAAACCTTTGCATGTATGCATAGGGAGTGGTCAAAGCAGGAATATCAATTGACCTTCATTTCTAAGTTCGGATATAATAATCTTTGACTCTCTAAACGGGTCTAGATAAAAAACGATGGGTAGACGGCTAAAGTGATAAGTCGGGGGGATGACTGTGAGTGTAAATCTTCAATCTAGTGATTCAACCGTTTATGATAGATCAATGGAATATAAAGACTTGGCCGATGAGGAGCTAGTAAGCGGTGTCCGTTTAGGAGATGGAGATGCACTAGAGTTTTTAATGAACAAGTATAAGAATTTTGTTCGTGCAAAAGCTCGATCCTATTTCTTAATTGGTGCAGATCATGAAGATATTGTGCAAGAAGGTATGATCGGCCTTTATAAGGCAATTCGAGATTTTAGAGGGGACAAGCTGTCGTCTTTTAAAGGATTTGCA
Source organism: Seinonella peptonophila (assembly GCF_900129355.1). Classification (GTDB taxonomy): domain Bacteria; phylum Bacillota; class Bacilli; order Thermoactinomycetales; family Thermoactinomycetaceae; genus Seinonella; species Seinonella peptonophila. The sequence goes on from NZ_FQVL01000007.1 coordinate 147,488, forward strand.
GAGTTATGCATCACTCGGCAGATTATCACTGCTATCAAAACTGCGACACGCCAGAAGCATATTCCACTCAATTCCTATATCTCTCTTGATAAACCAATCCACGATGAAGATTCAAATCGTACGCTCTGGGATAAATTGACAGTAAATTTATCCAATCCAGAAGAGCATTACATCAGCCAAGAAGAATATAACGACATCGAGGATAAAATTTCACAAATATTAAGTGATCTTGAACGAAAGGTTTTGATGCTTTATTTGGACGGACGCTCATATCAAGAGATCGCTGTCGACTTAAATCGACACGTAAAATCGATTGATAATGCGTTGCAGCGAGTAAAGAGAAAGCTAGAGAAGTACTTGAAAATTCGAGAAGTCTCTATGTGAGTCGAAATCAAATGATGAAAGTAAGTGCCAGTAATAGCCGACTTTATTCTAACTATTTCGACAATATTAAAAAATCTCCTGCTATCATGGGGATTTTTTCTTTTATCATTCGTCAGTTAGAGTCGAATGATGGATTATTACTCTCTTTTAAGAAGATGAGAACTCTTTCATTATTGACATTACTGGGTTCTTATGATAACGTGGTCTGGGTATTTCCAAGAAATCCATAGGATACGGATGAACAGATGGGTTGGGGAAATCTTCACCCATATTTGCCGTTTCATAAGTTACATTACCGTAGGAGGTGCTACAAATGCGGACGAAACTTACACTTGCATGTACAGAATGCCGTTCACGCAACTATGCGAAGATCAAAAATAAGAAAAAACATCCAGATCGTATGGAGATGAAAAAATATTGCCCACGTTGTAACTCACATACGGTTCATCGTGAGACCAAGTAGCAGCGTTCGCTTTGATCGCGGAAGGTGGTGACGAAAAGATGGCGTTTCTTGCCAGTGTTGGTAAAGGTATCAGAAACAGCGTCACAGGTACAGCCGGCTTTTTTCGCGGAAGCTACCAAGAACTGAAAAAGGTACGTTGGCCCAGTCGTCGTGAGATGATGAAGTATACACTTACTGTCTTGGCAACTGTTGTCATAATTACACTCTTCTTCTTTGTTATTGATTTAGGTATTGCGAAACTGGTTCAAATCATTACAAAATGATGAGACCAAATCCATAAGGGGGGAAAGGGGATTATCCCTTAGTAATATGGAAAAAAATTGGTATGTGGTACACACATATTCAGGTTATGAGAACAAAGTAAAGACAAACCTGGAAAAACGAGTTCACTCCATGGAAATGCAAGACAAGATTTTTCGTGTCTTGGTTCCGATGGAAGAAGAAATTGAACATAAAGATGGTAAAAAGAAAACAGTCATGCGGAAAGTTTTCCCTGGCTATGTTCTTGTTGAGATGGTGATGACTGATGACTCGTGGTATGTCGTGCGTAATACCCCAGGTGTAACAGGTTTTGTAGGCTCGGCTGGAGCAGGTTCAAAACCCACCCCCCTTATGCCGGACGAAGCTCAGAACATATTAGAACAAATGGGTATGGAAGAAGCGAAGGCGACAGTCGACTTCCAAATTGCTGAATCGGTTAAAGTAAAAGAAGGGCCTTTTGCAAATACTGTGGGAACGATTGAAGAGGTGGATATCAGTCGATCCAAGCTTCGCGTGTTAGTCAATATGTTTGGGCGGGAGACACCCTTAGAGCTCGACTTTTCACAAGTTGAGAAGATGTAGTCTTGGACTTTCTTTTTTTTGTTTTTTGTGCTACAGTGTCTTTGTTTGCGTTTCGGCGGTCATACCGAAGCGCGTTCTGCCGTGGATCGATGCTCGGTTCACTGTGGGAGGGAAGTTACCCGAAAACCACAAATAGAAGGAGGCTAATATAGATGGCCAAAAAAGTGACTCGTGTGATCAAGTTACAGGTAGAAGCTGGTAAAGCGACACCAGGGCGTCCAGTCGGCCCAGCTTTGGGGCAAGCTGGTGTAAACATCATGGGCTTCTGTAAAGAATTTAATGATCGCACACAGGATAAGGCAGGTTTACTGATCCCAGTTGAGATTACGGTATATGAGGATCGTTCATTTGATTTCATTACCAAAACGCCACCTGCTGCCATTTTGCTTAAAAAGGCTGCAAAAGTGGATAAAGGTTCCGGTGAGCCTAATCGTAATAAAGTAGCATCTGTAACACGGGATCAAGTTCGTGAGATTGCTGAGTTAAAATTGGAAGATTTGAACGCAGCTGATATTGAGGGTGCAACGCGGATCATTGAAGGAACAGCGCGTAGCATGGGAATCACAGTAACAGAATAAATGCTTTTATTCCTAACCTCTAACTAAGTGGGAGGTACATCCGCTATAACCACAAAGGAGGATACAAATGCCAAAACATGGTAAAAATTATCGTCAAGCAGTTGAAAAAGTAGAAAAAGAGAAGCTATATTCATCAACTGAAGCAATCGAATTGGTAAAGGAGATTGCCCCAGCTAAATTTGATGAAACGGTTGAAGTCGCTTTTCGTCTAGGTATCGATACGAAGAAAGCGGATCAACAGGTTAGAGGTGCCGTTGTATTGCCTCATGGAACAGGTAAAACAAAGCGCGTACTCGTTTTTGCAAAAGGTGAAAAGGCAAAAGAAGCAGAAGCAGCAGGAGCAGATTATGTAGGTGATGATGATTATATAAATAAGATTCAACAAGGTTGGATCGACTTTGATGTCGTTGTCGCAACTCCTGATATGATGGGACAAGTTGGACGTTTGGGCCGTATTCTTGGACCAAAAGGTCTCATGCCTAACCCGAAAACTGGTACGGTAACTTTTGAAGTGGAACGTGCGGTAAATGAGATTAAAGCAGGGAAAGTAGAATACCGTGCAGATAAATCTGGTAATGTGCATGTCGGAATCGGGAAAGTTTCTTTCGCAGCTGAACAATTAGCAGAAAATCTACAAACATTGGCAGATGCGCTCCTCAAAGCAAAGCCAGCTGCTGCAAAAGGAACTTATATGAAGAGCGTTACACTTTCTTCAACCATGGGCCCTGGAGTGCCAGTTCAATCGACTGAATTTAGCGTACGATAAAGCTTGACATTCTGAGTCAGCTTCGATACGCTAGATTGGATTTGTTAAGCAAATAGTGTAAAGCCGTAGACAGTAGGTGTGAGTTTTCACATAAATCCTACCGAGGTGAAGTGTGATACACATGGGCGAAGTGTGTATGTAAGGCCTTCATATGTCTACGAAGGCTTTTTTCTATTTTATCATTGGAACGGAGGTGCAGCTATGACAGACAAATTAGCAAAAAAGAAAGCAGTCGTGCAAGAAATCGCAACACGTCTTTCAGAAAGTAAAAGTACGATTGTGACTGACTATAAAGGTCTAAATGTGGCTCAGGTTACTGAACTTCGTAAACAACTGCGTGAGGCTGGTATTGAGTATAAAGTGTTAAAAAATACTTTAACTCGTTTAGCTACTACGCAAACTGACCTGTCAGAACTGAATGAACATCTGATTGGGCCAACTGCAATCGCTTTTAGTAATGAAGATGTAGTTGCTCCAGCTAAGATTCTTTATAATTTCGCGAAAGAAAATGAGCAATTGGAAATCAAAGCAGGTGTTGTGGAGGGGAAAGTGGTTTCGCTCGATGAGATTAAATCGATTGCTTCCTTGCCATCACGTGAAGGTCTCATCTCGATGTTACTTAGTGTTTTACAAGGACCTGTTCGCAATTTGGCTCTCACCCTTCAATCAGTTGCTGATCAAAAGCAAGAGCAAGAACAAGCTTAAAACATTTATGGGAGGTTTTATCAATGACGAAAAACGATATTATCGAAGCGGTAAAGAATATGACCGTACTTGAGGTTAATGATTTAATTAAAGCAATTGAAGAGGAGTTTGGCGTGACAGCAGCTGCTCCACAAATGGTCGTACAAGGCGATGCTGGTGCTGCAGCAGAGCAAACAGAATTTGATGTGATCTTGGCTACCGCTGGTTCTTCCAAAATTCAAGTTATCAAAGCGGTACGAGGAGCGACTGGCTTAGGATTAAAAGAAGCAAAAGCACTTGTTGATGGCGCACCTGCACCAATCAAAGAAGGCATCAGCAAAGATGATGCAGAAAAGCTAAAAGAAGAACTCGAAGCTGCTGGAGCTACAGTAGAAATCAAGTAATGAGATTACTACCCGCCGTTTAAATGCTTAGGCGGGTAGCTTTCATCGATAGGAGGAGGTCCCGTGAAGGAACATTACTTCAAGGAACGTCCTGAAAGTGAATCAAATCAACGTATCATTCAGGCGAACCTTTTGGGACATCCATTTTCCTTTATTACCGATTCGGGTGTCTTTTCGAAACAAGGTGTGGATTTTGGTAGTCGATTTTTGATTGAGAATGTTGAAGTCTTGCCAGGAGATCGTGTACTAGACCTAGGCTGTGGCTATGGTGCAATTGGTATTTCTCTTAGGGTCCATTATTCACAGCTCCAGATGACGATGGTCGACATCAATGAGCGTGCGGTTCAGTTGGCAAAGGAAAACTGGGCTCGACATTGCTTACAGGAGAACATGAAGATAATGGAAAGTGACGGTTTTGCCCAACTTCAATCAGATCAACGTTATGATTTAATTGTGACAAATCCACCGATTCGAGCAGGGAAAGCAGTGATCTATAGATGGTTTCGTGATTCGGTTTCCTATTTAGCACCTAATGGTAGACTTTGGGTTGTTATTCGGAAACAACAGGGCGCTCAGTCCGCTGTGCAAGAGCTGAGTCACTACTATCCAATCGTAGATGTAGTCAATCGGAATAAAGGATATTGGTTAATTCGAGCGGTGATGAATTGACATCTTGAATGCCATGTGCTAGTGTAATAAATTGCAGAAACTCTCAACCATAACTAACTAGCAATGTTGCACCTCGGAACAGCACTTCGTTTGATATTTCTTTCCTATTCATTTGTTTAAACGGTAGATTTATTGGATAAGATAGGTAAATAGGTTTGTTGGAAAAATGAGGGATCGCAAATTTGACTCATTTTCTTTTTTTCAAGTTACAATCAGAAAGATTCTTTATCATTTTTTCAATGATTCCATTGTAGCCACCAACTTCATATCGGGGGTTGATGGTGTGATGTCATTTTTATAAGCGTTACACATGTGTTAAAACTAGAAGCATCGAATCAGTTGGTTACGAGGGGGGAGTTTTATTGGCTGGGAAACTTGTCCAGTATGGTCGTCGTCAACGTAGAAGCTACGCTCGAATCAATGAAGTGCTTGAACTTCCAAACCTAATTGAGATTCAACAGAAGTCGTATCAATGGTTTCTTGATGTGGGATTACGTGAGATGTTTCAAGATATTTCACCGATTGAGGATTATACAGGGAATTTGGTTCTTGAGTTTATTGATTATAGTTTGGGCGAGCCTAAATACGATTTAGAAGAGTCCAAAGCACGAGAAGTAACATATGCGGCTCCTTTAAGAGTAAAAGTGCGGCTGATCAATAAGGAGACAGGAGAAGTAAAAGAACAGGAAGTCTTTATGGGGGATTTCCCTCTAATGACGGAAACAGGGACTTTTATCTATAACGGTGCTGAACGTGTTATCGTAAGCCAATTGGTGAGATCACCTAGCGTCTATTATAGCACGAAAATAGATAAGAACGGAAAACCTGCTTATACTGCTACTGTTATTCCAAATCGCGGAGCATGGCTTGAGTTGGAAACCGACGCTAAGGATATTATTTTTGTGCGAATTGATCGCACACGAAAGATACCAGTGACGGTTCTTTTGCGTGCATTAGGCTTTAGTAGTGATGCAGAAATCATCGATCTGCTCGGCGATGATGAGTATGTCCGTAATTCATTGGACAAAGACAGTACAGGCAACACGGAAAAAGCATTAATTGAGATTTATGAGCGCCTTCGCCCAGGTGAGCCACCAACGGCTGAAAACGCCCGTAATCTATTATATGCTCGTTTCTTTGATCCTAAACGATATGACTTGGCAAATGTTGGGCGTTATAAGATCAATAAGAAGCTGCATATCAAAAATCGCTTGTTAAACCAGAAACTAGCAGAACCAATTGTTGACCTTGAAACTGGTGAGGTAGTAGCTGAAGCAGGTCAAATTCTTGAACGTCGTTTACTAGATCGGATTCTACCTCATATCACTGGCGAGAGTGCCTTTGGTCGAAAAATTCATCAAGTTCGTGGTGGCGTGCCTGATGATGATGAGATTTTGCTACAAACCGTTAAAATTTATTCACCACTTGATGAGGAAAAAGTGATTCATGTCATTTCAAATGCTGAAATTGACCAGAGTGTAAAACATATCACTTCTGCTGATATTATTTCCTCTATCAATTATTTTATTAATCTATTGCACAATGTGGGTTCTACTGATGATATTGATCATCTTGGCAATCGTCGCTTGCGTTCGGTTGGTGAGTTGCTGCAAAACCAATTTCGAATTGGTTTGTCCAGAATGGAGAGAGTGGTTCGTGAGCGGATGTCCATTCAAGATGCAAATGCGATTACACCACAAGCATTGATCAATATTCGTCCTGTGATCGCCTCCATTCGGGAATTCTTTGGAAGTAGCCAGCTTTCTCAATTTATGGATAAGACAAATCCTCTCTCTGAGTTGACGCATAAGCGTCGTTTGTCTGCGCTTGGGCCAGGCGGACTAACAAGAGAGCGTGCTGGATATGAAGTGCGTGATGTCCATCATTCTCACTATGGACGGATGTGTCCGATTGAGACGCCTGAGGGACCCAATATTGGCTTGATCAACTCGCTTTCCACGTATGCACGAATTAATGAGTATGGTTTTATTGAAACCCCTTATCGTCGGGTTGACCCTGAGACGAATAAGGTGACAAGCCAAATTGATTATCTAACAGCAGACGAAGAAGATAACTACTACGTCGGACAAGCGAATGCGCCAATTGCAGAAGATGGAACATTCTTGGACGAATTGGTGAGTGTGCGGTATAAGCATGACTTTCTAACCGTTCCGCCAGAACGAGTAGATTACATGGATGTTTCTCCAAAGCAAGTGGTCTCAGTTGCGACAGCATGTATTCCTTTCTTAGAAAATGATGACTCCAACAGAGCGTTAATGGGCTCTAACATGCAACGGCAAGCAGTACCGCTGCTGAAGCCTGAATCGCCATACATTGGAACAGGTATGGAATATAAAGCGGCATGTGATTCTGGTGTGATGATTCTTGCTCGAAGAGGCGGCACTGTGGAGCGAGTAACGGCAGATGAGATTTGGGTGCGGCATGAAGATGAGGTAGATGGTACTACAGTAAAAGGCGATTTGGATCGTTATCGTTTGACCAAGTTTACCCGATCTAACCAAGGTACCTGTATTAATCAACGTCCGCTCGTTCGACATGGAGATGTTGTCAAAAAAGGTGATGTTCTAGCTGATGGACCATCTACTGAGATGGGTGAATTAGCCCTTGGTCGCAATGTCGTTGTTGCTTTTATGACTTGGGAAGGGTATAACTACGAGGACGCTATTCTACTTAGTGAACGCCTTGTAAAAGAAGATGTGTACACATCCATTCACCTTGAAAAGCACGATTTAGAAGCTCGTGATACAAAATTGGGACCTGAAGAGATCACTCGGGATATTCCCAACGTTGGTGAAGATGCGCTGAAAAATCTGGATGAGCGTGGAATTATACGTGTAGGCGCAGAGATTAAGGCTGGCGATATTCTAGTAGGTAAAGTAACACCAAAAGGGGTAACAGAGCTCACCGCTGAAGAGAAGCTGCTTCATGCAATTTTTGGTGAGAAGGCGCGTGAGGTTCGCGATACATCTTTGCGTGTACCACATGGTCAAGACGGGATTGTAGTTGATGTAAAGGTCTTTACCCGTGAAAATGGCGATGATCTCGCTCCTGGTGTGAATCAATTGGTTCATGTCTACATTGCTCAGAAGAGGAAAATATCCGAAGGGGATAAAATGGCTGGACGACATGGTAATAAAGGTGTAATCGCCCGCATTTTACCTGAAGAGGATATGCCATTCCTTCCTGATGGTACACCTGTTGAAGTTGTCTTAAACCCATTAGGTGTTCCATCGCGGATGAATATTGGCCAGGTATTAGAGGTTCATCTAGGGATGGCCGCCCGTGCGCTCGGTCTGCATATGGCAACGCCTGTTTTTGATGGAGCAAGAGAAAGCGATGTATTCGACGCACTAGAAGAAGCAGGGCTTACTAGAGATGGAAAAGCTGTTTTACGAGATGGTAGAACAGGTGAAGAGTTTGAAAATCGCGTCACTGTCGGTGTCATGTATATGATCAAACTCGCTCATATGGTAGATGATAAGATACATGCCCGGTCCACCGGTCCATATTCTCTCGTTACACAGCAGCCACTGGGCGGTAAAGCGCAATTTGGTGGACAGCGTTTTGGAGAGATGGAAGTGTGGGCGCTTGAGGCATATGGGGCTGCCTATACCCTACAAGAGATTCTTACAGTGAAATCCGATGATGTTGTCGGTCGGGTTAAAACATATGAATCGATTGTAAAAGGCGAAAATGTTCCTGAGCCAGGTGTTCCAGAATCGTTTAAGGTTTTGATTAAGGAACTACAGAGTTTGGGAATGGATGTGAAAATCCTATCCGAAGATGAAGAAGAGATCGAGATGCGAGAGTTAGATGAAGATGAAGAGCCAGTTGGTGATAAACTCGGCCTAGAGTTGATCAGCGGGGAAGAAAAATCGACTTCTTAATCGTAGCACACAGCAATGTGTGCAACGGGATGAATCCTGAGTGGGAGGAATGCCCATCATGCTTGATGTAAATAACTTTGAATTTATGAAAATCGGTCTCGCCTCTCCAGAAAAAATTCGTTCCTGGTCACGCGGCGAGGTGAAAAAACCGGAAACGATTAATTATCGGACACTAAAACCAGAGAAGGAAGGTCTTTTCTGCGAAAAGATTTTTGGTCCGACAAAAGATTGGGAATGTCATTGTGGGAAATATAAACGCGTTCGCTATAAAGGCGTTGTCTGTGACCGTTGTGGTGTTGAAGTTACACGGGCAAAGGTGCGTCGGGAACGTATGGGGCATATAGAACTAGCTGCCCCAGTCTCTCACATTTGGTACTTTAAAGGTATTCCAAGTAGGATGGGACTTGTGCTTGATATGTCTCCTCGTTCCTTGGAAGAAGTGATCTACTTTGCTTCTTATGTTGTGGTTGATCCAGGAGCAACTCCGCTTGAACGGAAACAACTCTTGTCTGAGAAAGAGTTTCGCAGTTATCGTGAAAAGTATGGTACTGCATTTGTGGCGATGATGGGTGCAGAAGCGATAAAACGTCTTTTGATGACGATTGATATGGATAAAGAGGTAGAGCAACTGAAAGAGGAGCTAAATACAGCTCAAGGACAACGTCGAAATCGGGCGGTAAAGCGTTTAGAAGTTTTAGAGGCTTTTCGTCATTCTGGTAACCAACCGGATTGGATGGTACTAGATGTTCTGCCTGTCATCCCTCCTGAGCTTCGTCCAATGGTGCAATTAGATGGTGGTCGATTTGCTACTTCTGACCTCAATGATTTATATCGTCGTGTGATCAACCGAAATAATCGTCTCAAACGTCTGCTTGATTTGGGTGCGCCTGATATTATCGTTCAAAATGAGAAACGGATGCTACAAGAAGCTGTTGATGCACTGATTGACAATGGACGTCGTGGTCGTCCAGTGACCGGTCCTGGCAATCGACCATTAAAATCGCTCTCACACATGTTGAAGGGGAAACAGGGTCGTTTCCGTCAAAACCTGTTGGGAAAACGTGTTGATTACTCTGGACGTTCTGTTATTGTTGTCGGACCTAACCTAAAAATGTATCAATGTGGTTTGCCAAAAGAGATGGCTTTAGAACTCTTTAAGCCATTTGTGATGAAGGAGCTTGTAGCGAAAGGGCTCGCTCATAATATTAAGAGTGCGAAACGCAAAGTTGAGCGTGTTCATCCTGAAGTATGGGATGTATTGGAAGAAGTGATTAAAGAGCATCCAGTATTGCTGAATCGTGCGCCGACATTGCACCGTTTAGGTATTCAAGCATTTGAGCCCATTCTAGTAGAAGGTCGAGCCATTCGTCTTCATCCATTGGTCTGTACAGCATATAATGCTGACTTTGATGGTGACCAAATGGCGGTTCATGTGCCTCTCTCTGCTGAAGCACAAGCTGAAGCACGTCTATTGATGTTAGCAGCACAAAATATTCTTAATCCGAAAGATGGTAAACCTGTGGTTACACCATCTCAGGATATGGTGTTGGGTGCGTACTACTTGACGATTGAGAAAGAAGGCGACATTGGCGAGGGCAGTATCTTCTACTCGATTGCTGAGGCGATCAATGCTTATCAAAATGAATATGTTACACTGCATAGCCGGATTGTCGTACCTGCACGAACATTAAATAAAACGACCCTAACTGAAAAACAACAAGATGCTCTGTTTGTGACAACAGTAGGGAAATTGATTTTCAATGAGGTATTGCCAGCTTCTTTCCCATATGTAAATGAACCATTGACCAGTAATTTTGGGACAGATGATCGATTCTTCATCTATGAAAAGGGAACAGACCTCAAAGAATTTATTCAGAAATTGTCCGATCCTGGCGCATTGATGAAGAAGCACTTAGGAGCGGTGATCGCGGAATGTTTCCGACGCTTTGGAACAACCGAAACTTCAGTGATTCTCGATAAAGTGAAGGAATTGGGCTATAACTACTCCACCAAAGCAGGACTTACGATGTCGGTTTCTGATGTAAAAGTTCCTGATGAAAAACGATTGATCCTTGAAGAAGCGGAGCAAAAAGTATCTGCGGTCATGAAGCAGTATCGCCGCGGTCTGATAACCGAAGAAGAGCGTTATGAGCGTGTGATTACGATCTGGAACCAAGCAAAAGATCAGATATCGAGCATTCTGATGAATAAGATGGGTAAATATAATCCGATCTATATGATGGCTAACTCTGGGGCACGGGGTAACACATCTCAGATTACTCAGCTCGCAGGTATGCGTGGATTGATGGCAAACCCTGCTGGTCGTATTATTGAACAACCGATTCGTACCAACTTCCGTGAAGGTCTCACCGTGTTAGAGTACTTCATTTCTACACATGGTGCGAGAAAAGGACTTGCTGATACGGCGATTCGTACGGCTGACTCTGGTTATTTGACTCGTCGCTTGGTCGATGTTGCACAAGATGTGATTGTAAGAGAAGTCGATTGTGGAACAGATCGTGGTTTGTTGGTCAGCAGCATTCGAGATGGCAATGAAATTATTGAAGATTTATATGATCGAATCGTAGGACGGTATGCGTTCCAAACGGTTCGCCATCCTGAAACAAATGAAATACTTGTAGGTCGCAACGAATTAATCGATGAAGAGATTGCCAATACATTAATCGCTTCCGGCATTGAAGAAATCGTCATTCGTAGTGTCTTATCCTGTCGAACAAGACATGGGGTTTGTAAGAAGTGCTATGGTCGAAACCTTGCTCTGGGTACGCCAGTCGAGATTGGTGAAGCTGTTGGAATTATCGCAGCACAGTCAATTGGTGAACCGGGGACTCAGCTCACAATGCGTACCTTCCATACCGGTGGTGTGGCAGGAGATGATATTACGCAAGGTCTGCCAAGGATTCAGGAGCTATTTGAAGCGAGAAATCCTAAAGGACAAGCGATCATTAGTGAAATCTCAGGTCGTGTAGCTAGTATTCAAGAGGTCAAGGACAGACGGGAAGTTGAAATCGAAGGCGAAGTCGAAACAAAAATTCATAGCATCCCGTATGGTTCACGCCTCAAAGTTTTCGAGGGTGATGAAGTACAAGCTGGTGATGAGTTGACAGATGGATCTGCTGATCCAAAAGAACTTTTGCAAGTGAAAGGCGCCCGTGGTGTGCAGGAGTATATCTTGCAAGAGGTACAGAAAGTTTATCGTTTACAAGGTGTGGAGATTAACGATAAGCACGTTGAAGTGATGATCAGACAGATGATGCGAAAAATGCGGATCACTGATTCAGGTTCTACTGACCTGTTGCCAGGTTCTGTCGTTGATATTCATGAATATGAAGAGGCGAATCGAAAAGTCTTTGAAAAAGGTGGAGAGCCTTCTGTCGCCCGACCTATTTTGTTGGGGATTACGAAAGCTTCACTGGAAACGGAGTCCTTCCTATCTGCGGCCTCTTTCCAAGAAACGACACGTGTCTTGACTGATGCAGCTATAAAAGGAAAAGTAGATCGATTGTTAGGACTTAAAGAAAATGTAATCATTGGTAAATTGGTTCCAGCCGGAACGGGTATGAACCGATATCGCACATTGCAAGTGAATTTCCCAACTGACACATTTGAAGTTTCTGAAGAAGAGAGAAAAGAGACGGTCTTGGTTGATTAATATTGATTCACTTCGATATGTAGGAGAATTCAAGCCTGAAATTGGGTTCTCCTACCCTTTTCATCATTGATTTGTGTGAGAAGAAGTAAGTGGAGCAGATAATCAATTCCATTGAAGTTGTATGTGGACGTTGACTTCACCAATTTGAGGTGTTAATATATCTTCGTGTGCTTGGAATGAATCACTTTGGAGGGCTGATTGATGTCTTATGATAAAGTGAAACAAGCAAACCAATTGATGATCGGGAAAAAGCAGACCATTAAAGCGATTACACAAGGTAGAGCCCAGGAAGTTGTGGTTGCAACTGATGCTGATCAACAACTGGTCGATCAAATTATCTCCTTGTGTCGTAGTCGCGGGGTTGCCGTTCTTTACGTTGATTCAATGAAAAGATTGGGTCAAGCCTGTGGCATTGAGGTGAAGGCAGCGACGGCTGCAATCGTGAAGGATTGATCATACAGGAGAGCGCAGGCTAAATAGCGCTTTTCCTTTACGCCAATAGCGAACACCTGGAACTGTGGTCTTAGTCATCCCTTATATTGAAAAAGGAGGTGGGACGGATGCCTACCATTAATCAGTTAGTACGTAAAGGTCGTAAGAAAAGAACTGTGAAATCAAAAGCACCTGCGTTGCAATTTGGTTACAACACCTTTAAACGGACATCGACCAATCAGAGTTCTCCACAAAAAAGAGGAGTATGTACTCGTGTGGCAACAATGAACCCTAAAAAGCCTAACTCTGCTTTGCGTAAGTATGCTCGTGTACGTCTTAGCAATAAAATCGAAGTGACAGCCTATATTCCTGGGATTGGTCATAATCTACAAGAGCACTCCGCTGTCTTAATTCGCGGTGGACGGGTAAAAGACTTGCCTGGTGTACGTTATCATATCGTTCGTGGTGCATTAGAAACTTCTGGTGTGCAAAATCGGATGCAAGGTCGCTCTAAATACGGTGCCAAACGCCCAAAGAAATAAGCAAAAATGAGTAACAGATAAGGAGGGGAACAAATGCCAAGACGAGGTCCCGTTGTAAAACGTGATACACTACCTGATCCGATCTACAACAGTAAGTTGGTCACCCGTTTGATCAATCGATTGATGTACGATGGCAAAAAGGGAGTCGCTCAGCGGATTTTATATGATGCATTTGAGATTATTCGGGAACGCTCAAATAAAGATCCGATGGAAGTATTTGAGCAAGCACTTAAAAATGTGATGCCAGTACTTGAAGTAAAAGCCCGTCGGGTTGGTGGAGCAAACTATCAAGTACCAGTAGAAGTAAAGCCTGAGCGTCGCATCAGCCTAGCACTTCGATGGATCGTGAGCTATGCACGTCTACGTAATGAGAAAACCATGCAAGAACGTCTTGCAAATGAAATTATTGATGCAGCAAACAATGCTGGCGCATCTGTTAAAAAACGCGAAGATACACACCGAATGGCCGAAGCGAACCGAGCTTTTGCACACTATCGTTGGTAATCTTTAGCAATTGTGTATATGAAGGGAGAAATACCGATGGCACGTGAGTTCTCCTTGAAAAACACACGCAATATTGGCATTATGGCTCATATCGATGCCGGTAAAACAACTACAACTGAGCGAATTCTCTTTTATACGGGTCGTGTTCATAAAATCGGGGAGGTTCACGAAGGGAACGCGACGATGGACTGGATGGAAGAGGAGCAGAAAAAAGGTATTACCATTACTTCTGCCGCAACAACGGCTCAGTGGCGTAACCATCGGATTAATATTCTTGATACACCTGGTCACGTTGATTTTACCGTTGAAGTTGAGCGTTCATTGCGCGTGTTAGATGGAGCGATTGGCGTGTTCGACGCAAAAGGTGGCGTAGAACCCCAGTCTGAAACTGTTTGGAGACAAGCGGATCGCTATAATGTTCCGCGAATTGCATATATCAATAAAATGGATATCATTGGTGCTGACTTCTTTGGCTCTGTAGAACAGATGAAAGATCGTCTGGGAGCTAATGCAGTGCCAATTCAAATTCCGATTGGTGCTTCTGAGACTTTTAAAGGGATGATCGACCTCATCACAAATGAAGCAATTATCTATACAGATGACTTGGGCACTCAGTCGGAGAAAATCGAGATTCCTGATGAATATAAAGAACAAGTAGAAGAGTATCGTACTGCATTGATTGAAGCAGTATCGGAACTCGATGAAGAACTCATGATGAAGTATCTCGAAGGAGAAGAAATCACAGAAGATGAAATTCGCGCAGCTTTGCGTAAAGGTGTTTGTGATGTTATGATTACGCCTGTTCTCTGTGGTTCCTCTTATAAAAACAAAGGTGTTCAACCATTACTTGATGCAGTAGTCGATTACCTACCTTCTCCACTTGATATTCCCGCGATTTCAGGTGAATTAGAAGATGGTACTGGGGCGAAGCGTAAAGCTGGTGACGATGAACCTTTCTCAGCACTTGCTTTTAAGATTATGACAGATCCTTATGTCGGAAAACTAACCTTCTTCCGTGTCTACTCTGGAACGTTAACCTCCGGTTCATACGTTTATAACGCGAACAAAGGAAAGCGTGAACGGATTGGACGGATTGTGCAGCTCCATGCGAATAGCCGTGAAGAGATCGATACAGTCTATGCTGGTGATATCGCAGCAGCGGTTGGTTTAAAAGATACGACAACGGGTGAAACGCTCTGTGATGAGAAGCAGCCCATTATTCTTGAATCAATGGATTTCCCTGAGCCAGTGATCAAGGTTGCGATTGAACCTAGGACAAAAGCAGACCAAGATAAGATGGCGATCGCATTGGGTAAGTTATCCGAGGAAGATCCTTCATTCCGTGCTAGCACAGATGAAGACTCTGGACAGACGATCATCGAAGGAATGGGAGAACTTCATCTCGAAATTATTGTAAGTCGTCTCAAGCGTGAATTTAAAGTTGATGCAAGTGTAGGGGCTCCTCAAGTTGCCTATAAAGAAACATTCCGCGGTTCTGCTGAAGTCGAAGGAAAATATATTCGACAATCAGGTGGACGTGGTCAATATGGGCATGTATGGGTCAAGTATGAGCCGCTTGAAGAAGGTGCTGGCTTTGAGTTTGTGAATAAGATCGTGGGTGGATCGATTCCTCGTGAGTACATCCCAGCCGTACAAAATGGAATCGAGGAAGCAATGCAAAATGGTGTGATTGCTGGTTATCCAATGGTCGATGTTCGAGCAACACTCTTTGATGGTTCTTATCATGATGTTGACTCATCTGAGATGGCCTTTAAATTTGCTGGTTCCATTTCACTTAAAGCAGCAAAAGCAAAATGTGACCCTGTACTCCTTGAGCCGATCATGAAAGTAGAAGTAACGGTTCCTGAAGAGTATATGGGGGATGTAATGGGTGATCTTAATTCCCGTCGTGGAAACATTGAGGGTATGGATACACGAGCAGGTGCACAAGTGATTCATGCGATGGTTCCGCTAGCTGAAATGTTTGGCTATGTGAATACTTTGCGTTCACGTACTCAGGGTCGTGGTGTTTTCTCGATGGAAACCGATCATTACGAAGAAGTTCCAAAACATATCCAGGATGAACTGGCTAACAGTCAAGAGTAGTCATTTCATATAATTTTGATCTTTACAGATCATAAATCTATCAAATTGTTCTTGTCTTAAAGGGAGGATGTAAACGAATGGCAAAAGCAAAATACGAACGTACAAAACCACACGTCAATATCGGTACAATCGGTCACGTTGACCATGGTAAAACAACTTTAACAGCTGCAATCACAACCGTTCTTTCCCAAGATGGTGGTGCGCAAGCTACTGCTTACGATCAAATTGACCGCGCACCTGAAGAGAGAGAGCGTGGAATCACCATTTCAACTGCTCACGTTGAATATGAAACTGAAAAACGTCACTATGCACATGTTGACTGCCCAGGACATGCTGACTATGTAAAAAACATGATCACCGGTGCTGCGCAAATGGATGGTGCAATCTTGGTTGTATCCGCTGCTGATGGCCCAATGCCTCAAACTCGTGAGCATATCTTGCTTTCTCGTCAGGTGGATGTAAGTCATATCGTAGTTTTCCTTAATAAAGTAGATATGGTCGATGATGAAGAATTGCTTGAACTCGTAGAAATGGAAGTTCGTGAATTACTTAGTGAATACGAATTCCCTGGTGACGATGTTCCAGTAATCAAAGGTTCTGCTCTTAAAGCGTTAGAAAACCCAACTGGTGAATATGCACAAGCAATTCATGAGTTAATGGATGCAGTTGACAACTATGTACCTGAGCCTGTACGTGTTGTAGACAAACCATTCATGATGCCAGTTGAAGACGTATTTACCATTACAGGTCGTGGTACCGTTGCTACCGGACGTGTTGAACGTGGTGTGATCAACTCTGGTGAAGAAGTAGAGATCGTAGGACTTGGTGAAACTCGTAAAACGGTATGTACAGGTGTTGAGATGTTCCGTAAGATCCTTGATACTGCTCAAGCAGGTGACAACATTGGTGCATTGCTCCGTGGTGTCGAGCGTAAAGATATTCAACGTGGTCAAGTGCTAGCAAAACCTGGTACTGTGAACCCACATACCAAATTTAAAACACAAGTCTATATCCTTTCCAAAGAAGAAGGTGGCCGTCATACCCCATTCTTTAACGGATATCGTCCTCAATTCTACTTCCGTACCACTGACGTAACCGGCGTAATTAACCTACCTGGTGATGTTGACATGGTTGTACCTGGTGACACCATCGAAATGGAAGTTGAACTCATCGCTCCAATCGCGATTGAAGAAGGAACTCGTTTGACCATTCGTGAAGGTGGTCGTACGGTAGGTGCAGGTGCTGTTACTTCCATTATCGAGTAATGTCGTATCAATAGAAAAACTGTTGGTCAACTTTGACCAACAGTTTTTTCTTGTTTTGTAGTCATGAATTGAATGCTCAGCAACTCATTTCATTTCCTATTTTGGACTTGAAGTCACTGCATCGTTGAATACTAGGCTTTGTTTTTGCGTACGTTTTGTAGTTCGATTAAGCAAACTTCCTAAGATGCGACTTTCTGGTCTTAGCGCCCATGAAGCGATATTGAGTGCGGCATAGAAAAGTGGGAGGATAATATGAAAGCCGTAATCACCATAATCGTTCGCAAATACATGAGATAAAGCCGCTCCAGTCATTAAAAAGAAGATACCAGCGTGAGCCCATTCTTTAAGACGAGGAAAACCTGGAAAGACGATTGCGATGACCCCTAGCACTTTCCATATCCCCAGAATGTTCATGATGTATAGCGGGTAACCTATGTTCTTCACTAACTCAATATTTCCTCCTAATTTTAACAGTTGACCAATACCACTTAACATAATTGATACAGCGAGTAATAATGTGACAGTCCAATAAGCAATGATTCTTCCTTTTATTTTCATTTTTGATTCCCTTCCTTTGTGTTGGGTTTATATCCATATAATTTTTAATAATGTAACTATTGATGACCAATGAAATAAAGTGATTTTAATTATTCCGTTTACTCGGTTAGCAAGGTAGAGAAGTGATCACATCTATTGCGTTTTTGTGAGTGGAAGCTATTTTGACCTAGAGAGAAAATAGCTTCCATTTATTGGACTTCTGAATATGCGCCTTAGTATTCTCCTTTGATTACAAAAAACGAACCTCGAATTGTCCCAGCTAGTTTAGACTTTTGTCTAGCAAATTTAAACTTTCCTTCTAACTCCTGTGGTATCTCCATTCCCTCAGAGAGCTTAAAACCAACTGCTCGCTTTTTAGGATTATCAATTGTATACATGACGTTGATAGCAAGACCATCCTCATAAAAGACATAAGCAAATTTGATATTTTCAATTTGAAAACGTGACGTTTCTAAAGGCTTTGCTGCAAACTCAATATCACGTTCTTCTTTTAAGATACGATTCACATAATCAAGAGTTTCTTGGCTTTCGCTAGCAGGTACAACTGTAAATTCATGCTTGTATTTACTCATAAAGTAACGGGCTTCATTCGCACGTAGTCCAGCAAGTGCCTCTGCTACAGGTGAAGATTCTAAACCAACTGTAGATACATTTTTAAAATCAACAATATAGGACATATCCTTTTCTCCTTTTAAGCTTCATTTTTTAACAACAGGAATCCACATTTCACCAAAAACTAAGCCGTTTCGCTTCCCCATCATGGCGATTGTATTGGGTCCACCGACGTAGGCAAAGTTCTCTGCTTCCGGCAACACTTGACCAAAAGCAATCCCTTCAAGTTTCTGATTCAATTCATCAACCGTCTTCTCTTCACCTTTCACAACCAGGTATTCTCCCTTAGGGAATTGAATTATTCTGGTTTCACCTAACGCAGATACTGATTCTGGTGCCTCTGTCATGACGCCAGCATAATGCATCATTTTGTTATTTACCGCTTCGTTTACGGCGAAAATGTAGTCATTTGTGGCTATGGATTTTAAAGTGTCAAGTCTTCCATCTTGGTTGACAGTCTTCCAAAACGCTGACTTGTCCTTGGCTAAGCTTGTATAATCTGTAAGCTCAGTTCCAATGCCTAAAACAGTAAAGCTATCTTTTTCTTCTAGCGTATAATTTTCCATGTTGATTACCCACCTCTGTTTGATTAATCAAATGACTTGTGTTGATCACTTGTTAGGTATATGATAACTACAAATCATGTCAAAAAATGATACTGTTTAGGGGTTTCTGATGAAAAAAGTAGAGCGGATTAATACAATGATGCGATATATAAATAATAGATCCCGTTTTACCATTTCTGAAATTATGCGTGAATTTCATGTCTCTCGTTCCACTGCGATTAGGGATATCAGAGAAATCGAAGCTATGGGGATGCCACTCGTCTCTGAGGTTGGAAGGGATGGAGGTTATTTTGTCATGCATAACTCTGTCCTGCCCGTTGTTCGCTTTACCGATCATGAAGTCAAAGCCCTTTTTGTTGCCTTTATGGCGACAAGAAATCAACAATTACCTTATCTAAAGAGTCGTCAGTCTTTAGCTGAAAAATTACTGGGACTTATCTCAGAAAACCAGCAAGAAGACCTCGTTTTTTTAAATCAAATTTTGCTTTTTGAAGGAACGAACCCCCATAACCCCGATCTACTTGAACTTTCAGATCTCCCTCATCCCATGTTAGAAAACCTCATTCAAGTCATTCTTTTGGATCGTTATTTATTGATCACGATCAAAGAAGAGCATGCAATAAAGTCTTATCCCATCTATCTCTTGCATCTTTATCATGAAAAAAGCTTTTGGCTGATTGAAGGATTTGACTTAAAGGAAGAGAAGAGGGGAATCTTTCCTGTTGATCATTTGATTGATGTGAAACCCTATCCAACGAAAAAAAGATTAAGTAAGAAAAAGGTTTTAGAAAAACTAAGTAAACAGGATGAGGAAGTCAATCTTGTCCTTGAACTTGGTCCAAAAGCGATTGCCCAATTCAGAAAGTACCATCCTTTTAAAGTCTCCATTTCTTATACAAATCCTTTCCAAACTACAGCCATTCTAAAAACATTTATCAATGTTCATATGCCCGAAGAATTGATTGAGATAACAGATTGGCTTCTTTTTCTGGGTAAGGATATGAAGTTTCGAGAAGTGCCAAAAGAAGTCTTAAAAGATTTACAAGAGAGATTAAGCTTATACTGCCCATAAACAGCTATTTAAACTTAAATATTTTATAGTTTGTATCATAGCGCCCGAGATGGAGTTTTGTTGCTCACCGCTTCACTCACTCGTTAGCGTTTTTCTTCTGTCTGATTAAACAAACACTTGAAATCATGATGTTTTAGCGTTTGTATAAAGAGGTTATTTTCAAGTTTGAGAAGGGAATAGAATGATTGTAACCACTTACATGATTGTCTGGGAGGGGCTTGTTTCTATCAATTTCTCGAAATATGTATGGATGATCTTATTTGAAAAGCCGTTTCGTCAATTGAGTCTGTGCTTTTATCAAAAGTTGAAAGGGGATTTTATGGATCATTCCAGAATTGTAGAGGAAGAGAATCAGGGGCCAGATAAGGTGAGGAACTTTGACGTCGATGGATGCCTAGTAAAAGTACGTCGAGAGTGTTCATTTAATGTCTCTTATTCAAGCGGTGAGGGACTTATTTTTATCGCTGAAAACAAACATCAAGTTGATGAATTATTAGAAGTTCTAGAAGGCATTCAAGAGCAGATTAAGAAACTGGTCATAGAACAAACAATTTTAAAAAAGGTAGAGGAAATGCTAGATGAACGGTTGAAACCTCCTGATCATCTAGATGAATCCTTATGACATAGATAAAAGAGACCATCATCGCTTGGTGGTCTCAATGTGTAATAAGAGTTTTGAGTAGAAGAAAGAGAAATTGCTGTTCACACGATTGGATGACATTTTAATAGAGAAGTCGTAATTTGACGAATATTTATAGGTTTGATTTAATATAAATATGAACGATTTTTCCGCTAAACCATTTCTCCATAGGGAGACTGCGGAAGGATCTTTCGATCGTTGTCTCCCTAGGAGCTCTAAGTGGAATCCTTTCGGATGCCACCAACGATGGAGCCTTTTGGGAGGCATAGAAAACCGGTTCATATAGATCAGAAGGGAGACCCCCATGGGTCACAACGAGAACCCGAGGTGGAAGTCGATCCTCAGCGGTTACCTCCAGCAGCGCATCGTTAAGCTCCAGAACGACAAGGACAACCTGGAGGAGCAGATGGGCGCCATCCTGTCCACCGTCGAGGAACTCCTCAACGAACTTCGGGAAGTCGAGATGAAGTTGCAGCGCCTCGAGGGGCCCGAGCTGGAGCAGCTCAGCCGCAAGCTCGAGAACGACAGGGACAAATTCTGGAATCTTCTGACGATCTGCGAGCTGCCCGGCCTGGGGGAGCTCAGCCGCAAGCACCGGAACGTCGAAGGCAAGTTGCGGGTGCTACGGCAGCTACTCGACAGCCGGCCCACCGTGGATATGTTCATCAGGGGGTACGGCCATCAGGATCCGTCGTCTGTCCGCGAGACATGGGACGAACCGTACTACGTGGGGAAGCACTTGAACAAGTACCTGGATGACCGACTGTTCCCCATCGACAAGTCGTGGGACGTGTACCCGTTCCTCAGTAAGATCCTCCGGGACAACGAGCACCTCTTCACCTTCGACAAGGACGAGCTCTGGGGCAAGGCGTTCGCCGATTTCGAAGGCGGCGACTTCAGCGGGAAGACGGAAGAGTCTCGTTTTCCAGAGTTGGAGGACAAGTTCGGCTTGACCTTCGGCACCGGATCCGACCTGTTCGACGAGATCATCGGTCTGGCGATGGAACTGAGGCCGAAGGTCCGAACCCATCGAGGCCGAAGCCTCGACGTGTACGTCAACCAGGAGTTGGTCGGGTCGTTCGGTCAGCAGAAGTCAACCGATCTGTGGATCAGTGGACCGATCGTCCGCATCACCTTCAGACAGGTCTGCTGCATGTTCAAGCACAGGATCACGACGACCGAGATCAAGCTCATTGTCCAGCATCCCATTGACGACCAGCCGGGCAAGAAGCAGGTGAGGATCGAATTCATCAATCAGATCACCACCGACAAGGGCACCGTGGAGAAGATCAATCGGGAAACCCGTTTCATCTGAGTCGCCTGTCTCTGCTCCATCCAGCCAAAAACTGGATAGAGGGCAGAGAGGTGAAAATAAAATTCGCAATATTCTTACTATATTCTAATCGCATCATGATTATCGTTTATATTGATGTTGCCAAAATAATGGTTTCTGTGCATTCAAGTGCTTCTTGTATAAATCCTTCAAGTAAACTAACACATCATTACGAGGGATCATTTTTTTCATCAATTAAGATCATTCCAAACGGGATATGTTCCATTTCATCAGCCCGTGTATAGTCAGCTTTTTGAAGTACTGCTTTCAAAGGAAATCATAAAGCGTTGAAGATCTCATCCAAAAGAGCCTGACCCTACAAGGTCAGGCTCTCCTGATTGAGGATTGATTGCACCAGGAATGGCGCAGCAGGAGGTTATTTCTGCTTGAACTTGCGTTGGACCGCGTAGTAGACAAGACCGCCAGCAAGTAGCGGCATGATGATCAGCATTTCCAGCTCCACCTCTGCTTCGTAGCTCTTCCAAGCAACCACGACCAATGCAGCAGCCGCAGCGATTGAGGCAATGATGGTGTCGAGGTTCTCCAAGTTGGAGAGGAATTTAACCACCATGTAGATGACGAAGCCAGCAATCGCCACGACGAAGAGGAAGAGGATGCTTTCCATGGTGCTCCTTCGGGTTGGTCCACTCCTGTGGATTCGACGGCAGGCTGAGTCGAAGCTCCCTTGCACGGGACTTCCCGTTTTTGGAAGGAAGGATGACTCAATGTTTCTATCTTTATCTTAGCCTGCTCCATATAAGCGGTCAATTGAAGTCTATTTTCGCTACATTTTTATGAATATGGGGAATTAATAGACAGGAGAGATGGCCGGGTTTTATTGTTAACAGAATTAGAAATATTGTATAATTTAGAGAAGTCCTGCATTCATTCTCCTTCTAGTAATCTACCTTCTTGGTAGCCTAGTTGGTGTGTGCAACACGCAATCACCGTAGATAAAGAGTGAGGTGCGTTGCCTGACCTTCACGGAAGGAATTTTCTCATGCTTGCAGTTCGCAGGTACTTGATTAGTGGACGGAGGCCAAAAAGCCAAACAATCGCATACCGTGTGGGCGGCTGATCGTTTCCCGTCGGGAATTTTATTCTCGAAAGGAAGCGAAATGTTATGAAACATGATCCATTTTCAAAACAGGTGTCCCCTTTGCAATCGAGTCGAACGGAGCAATCTGATCCTCTTGCATCGGAAGATACCATTCAGTCGTCTAAGGAAAATCTTGAGCAAACGCCTTCTCCGGCGCAAATGGAGATGCTGCAACAACTGCTTCAAGAGGTACAGACGGGGAATACAATCCAGCAGCAAATGTCTCTGCAACTGGAGCAAATCAGTAACAGGTTGCATCAGAAGGAGCAATCTGAGCAACAGTTGAGACAAGAAGTTGCTGAGTTAAAGCGCACCAATCACCAACTGGTGAGGCTTCTCATGCAACAAGCGAACTGGATGCGACAACAGATGCTCCGACTTCAAAGCAATCAACGATTATCGGTGCAATCCGATCAAATGTTGATGGCAGAAGTACGGGAAATCCGCAAGTCGCAATCCTCACTGCACCATCGCTTGGATCAGTTGACTTGTTCGATGGAACAAGTAATGCAGATGCAACAGGAGTTAGCAGACTCCGATCAGTCCATCCAGCAGCAGCTCAAAGCGCTGAAGGAACTGGATGATCAGATCCTCGCCTTATTATTAGAGGCAAAAGGAAAGCCATGGCACGCCAAAAACTTGGTGAACACATGGCCGGGATTTGTCATCTTTAATGGATTGTTCTTAAAACTGCTCGAGTACTTGACTCAAGATCAATTGGGAACAGCCGCCTCAGCAATTAAGGCGACTGTGACCACACTCCTTACCCACATGGTAGAGCTTTGGTCGGCCTTCATGTAGGGTTAAGGATTTTTTAGTTTGACCCGACGGAGATCGTTCGCCTCACGGCGGCGATTCCGTCCACTCTTATTTTAGAATGGATACAGCAACCTGTCAAGGGAGCTGTTTGAATATTAAAGCGATTCGTGGATGATCCTCATCCGCTTGGCATATAAAAAAAGAGATCGATTTCGGCTAGGAAAAGAGGCAGACTCTCAGCTTGTAGACAAAGTCACGTGATCTGGTCGTAGTGTAGGATAAAGCGGTAAATCTTATGGCGCTTTTTAGCAGTCTGTTTTAGATGAATCTTTTGGCTTTGGATGAAAATAGAGGTCTTCGGTAAAGCGACGATTGCGTGCATTATGAATAGATTGAGCTCTTTTTACCACTCCTTGCAGGTCGATTGCATCGGACATATGCGCACGAGGTCTTGTCGGAAGTGATAGCTTTGTATGATTCTGGAAAAGCTCTACAATCAGTCCACCAATTGGTTTATCTATAAAGCGGATCAATCGCCAGTACATACGATTTCGGTATGTGGATGAGCCCCATTCTTGAGAATCATCAAGGGTAAAGGTGCCAGGAAACTGGTAACAACATTCATGCAATCGTCCAAAGATAGGCCCCATTAGATAGGATAGATAAGTTCCATAAGCCAGATTGCCCATCCGTTGGTAAACTGCTGTTAATTCATCATACTTCGCATGAAAAACTTCTTCCCAACTTGATTCGATATATAGGTCTGTAATTTCGACAATCGAGTTAATCGACATCCCAGGTGTAATTTGCAGAGCAATTTGGAGTGCCTTTTCATACATTGCTAAACCTCCTTGTTGCCATTCTTGAAATGAAAGGTGATCCATTTAAGTTTACAAGAAGATGAATGAAATATTTGGTCGAAAGAGTAGAAATTGTGGAGCCACTACTATCTTTGCTAAAAGCTGTAAAGACGTTATCTTTCATAGCCATGTAGATGATGTTTCTTACCCAAAAAATAGCGATGGAAAACATCCTATTGCAGAAATTGCTTGCATCATGGAGATTTTTTTTTTATAATAGCAAATGTTGGTTTCTAAGCAGCGATGAAGTGGAAGGTTGCCGACACACCCGGCCCCTTTGCCATGGGGTGGGACGGGGAATTTCCATGGAGAAGTTCATTGCTAAAATGGGCGAAGGAGGTTACGATATGGCAAAACAAAAGATTCGCATTCGTTTAAAAGCCTACGATCATCGTGTATTGGATCAATCTGCTAAAAAGATTGTTGACACAGTCAATCGTACAGGTGCAAAGGTAGCAGGACCTGTACCGCTTCCTACAGAGAAGACGGTCTACACAGTACTGCGCGCTGTTCATAAGTATAAAGATTCACGTGAACAGTTTGAAATGCGTACACATAAGCGTCTCATCGATATTGTGAATCCATCACAACAGACAGTCGATGCTTTAATGCGCTTAGATTTGCCTTCTGGCGTTGATATCGAAATTAAGTTATAGATACGAAATTCTCACATGGTAGGAGGTGTAAATGATGAAAGGGATTCTAGGTAAGAAGATTGGGATGACACAGATTTTTGCTGAAGATGGCAATGTAGTGCCTGTGACTGTGATTCAAGCAGGACCTTGTGTTGTTCTACAAAAGAAACAAGTACAATCAGATGGCTATGAAGCGATTCAGCTCGGTTTTGAAGAGCGTCGTGAGAAATTGACCAAGAAGTCGACTGGTGCGACTCGTCCAGCAAAAGGACATGCGGAGAAAGCAGGTGCCAAGCCTCAAAAGTTTATTCGCGAGATTCGTGGAGTTGATCTAGAATCATATGAGTTAGGATCAGAGATTAAAGCCGACCTTTTCCAAGCAGGTGAACAAGTCGACGTGACTGGCACATCGAAAGGAAAGGGTTTTGCTGGTGCAATCAAACGGCATAATCAGCGCCGTGGTCCTATGAGTCACGGTTCCCATTATCATCGTGGCCCTGGTTCACTCGGTCCGATTGCTCCAAACCGTGTCTTTAAAGGACAAACGCTTCCTGGACGGATGGGTGGAGAACAAGTAACCACGCAAAACTTACAAGTTGTCCAAGTTGATGCTGAAAATAATCTTATCTTGATCAAAGGTGCTGTTCCAGGCGCTAAAAATGGCTATGTTGTGATTCGCACGGCTGTAAAAAGTAATGCCTAATATCAGGGAAAGGAGGAAATGATGATGCCAAAATTACAAGTGGTTGATATGACTGGACAAGAAGTAGGCGAGATTGAGCTTACAGATGCCATTTTTGGTATCACTCCCAACCAAGCAGTTCTTCATGATGCGGTTGTGATGCAACAGGCTTCACAACGTCGGGGAACCCATGCAGTGAAAAACCGTTCTGCTGTACGTGGTGGTGGGAAAAAGCCTTATCGCCAAAAAGGGACTGGACGTGCTCGTCATGGTACGATCCGTTCACCAATCTTTGTTGGGGGTGGTGTTGTTTTTGGACCGACCCCACGTAGTTATGCGTACAAACTGCCTAAGAAAGTGCGTCGACTTGCGATCAAGTCTGCTTTATCAGAAAAAGTAGGTGAACAGCAAGTAGTTGTGCTTGATGAGTTAAATTTGAACCAACCGAAAACAAAAGAGATGGTTCAAGTTTTACAAAACTTGAATGCAGCAAAGAAAACTTTGATTGTTACAGATGGAGTGGCTGAAAAAGAGCAACGTGCAGCTCGTAACATTCCTGGGATCAAGTTGATCACTCCAGAATCAATCAATGTGCTCGATGTGTTGCATCATGATAAACTGATCATCACCCGCGGCGCAGTTGCCAAGGTAGAGGAGGTGTTTGGTCAGTGAAAGACCCACGAGATATTATCCGTCGTCCAGTTGTAACGGAAAATTCGACCGACCAAATGGAACAAGGGAAATATACCTTTGAAGTCGATGTCCGCGCGAATAAAGTTGAAATTCGCCAAGCAATTGAATCGATCTTTGGTGTTCAAGTGAAGAATGTTCGGACCATGCGTACACCGGGGAAAATCAAGCGTTATGGTCGTTATTCAGGCAGAAGACCAGAGAAAAAGAAAGCAATCATTACACTGACTGAAGAAAGTAAACCGATTGAAATTTTTGAAGCTTAATCTCAGCAAAGGAGGGAAATCGACATGGGAATCAAAAGTTATAAACCGACGACACCGTCTCGCCGTCATATGACTTCTTCTACTTTTGAAGAAATCACAACCGATAAACCGGAAAAATCCCTTTTAGCACCGCTTGTGCGTAAGGCGGGTCGCAATAACCAAGGGCGTCTGACGATGAGACACCAAGGCGGTGGACATAAGCGTAAGTATCGTGTCATTGATTTTAAGCGTAATAAAGATGGCATACCTGGCAAAGTTGCTACGATCGAATATGACCCAAACCGTTCTGCTAACATTGCTCTTCTGCACTATGCAGATGGTGAGAAACGTTACATCTTGGCTCCTCACGGGCTTAAAGTAGGGATGGAGGTTATGTCTGGGCCAGATGCAGATATCCGAGTGGGGAATGCGCTTCCTCTCAAAGATATACCCGCTGGTACAACCATTCATAACATTGAATTGAAACCAGGTCGTGGTGGACAGATGGTTCGTGCAGCAGGTACTTCTGCGCAACTATTAGGAAAAGAGAAGAAATATGCGATCATTCGTCTGACTTCAGGAGAAATGAGAATGGTACTGCTCACCTGTCGTGCTACGATTGGTCAAGTAGGAAACTTGGATCATGAATTGATCAATATCGGAAAAGCGGGTCGCTCTCGTTGGCTAGGTAAACGCCCAACGGTTCGGGGTTCTGTGATGAACCCATCTGATCATCCACATGGTGGTGGGGAAGGTCGCGCTCCAATTGGTCGGAAATCGCCAGTTACTCCTTGGGGTAAACCAACCTTGGGATATAAGACTCGGAAGAAGAACAAGCCTTCCGATAAATATATTGTACGTCGTCGTAAGAATAAGAAGAAGTAATGAGATGATCTGAGTCGAGCAAATGGAGAAGGGAGGCTGGTAATCAATGAGCCGTAGCCTGAAAAAAGGACCTTTTGTCGATGATCACTTGATGAAAAAAGTGATGGCAAACCAAGACATCGAAAAGAAAGTTGTCATTAAAACATGGTCCCGTCGTTCGATGATCATTCCTGAAATGATCGGGTTAACAATTGCTGTCTATGATGGACGTAAACATGTTCCAGTGTATATCAGCGATGACATGGTCGGTCATAAATTGGGTGAGTTCGCGCCCACTCGGACGTTCCGCGGTCATGCCGGGGACGATAAGAAGTCAAAGAGGAAGTAGGCAAGCAAGGAAGGAGGCTGTCACATGGAAGCAAAAGCAGTGGTCCGTACAGTTCGTATTGCTCCACGCAAGGCACGTCTAGTAATCGATTTGATTCGTGGTAAGTCAGTGGAAGAAGCGTTAGCGATTCTACGATTTACCCCTCGTGCTGCCTCGCCAATTATCGAGAAAGTGCTGAATTCAGCCGTTGCAAATGCAGAGCATAATTACAATCTGGATTCAAATCGCCTAGTTGTAGCCAAAGCATTTGTCGATGAGGGGCCGACGATGAAACGCTTCAAACCTCGTGCAATGGGGCGTGCAAGCCGGATCAATAAACGGACAAGTCATATTACCGTTGTTGTAACAGAACAATCATAAAATTTTAAGGAGGGATGAATGTTGGGTCAGAAGGTACATCCAATCGGTCTGCGGATCGGAGTGATTCGTGACTGGGATTCAAAATGGTATGCTGGCAAGGAGTACGCTGATTTACTTCACGAAGATATTCAAATTCGTGAGTACCTGGAAAAGCGTCTCAAAGATGCTGCCCTTTCCAGAGTAGAGATTGAGCGTGCTGCAAATCGAGTAAACATCAGCATTTACACAGCAAAGCCAGGTCTGGTGATCGGTAAAGGCGGACAAGAAGTCGATTCGATTCGGCAGGCATTGGTCAAGTTAACAGGCAAACAAGTTCATATCAATATCAATGAGGTGAAAAAGCCTGAGCTCGATGCGAAATTGGTTGCAGAAAATATCGCACAGCAGCTAGAGCGTCGGATTGCATTTCGTCGGGCTATGAAACAGTCTATTCAACGGACTTTACGTGCAGGAGCGCAAGGTGTGCGCACACAGGTAAGTGGTCGCTTAGGTGGCGCAGATATTGCACGTACGGAAGGATATAGTGAGGGAACCGTTCCACTTCACACATTGCGGGCTGATATCGATTATGGGTTTGCAGAAGCACATACGACTTATGGTCGAATCGGTGTAAAAGTGTGGATTTATCGAGGTGAGGTTCTCCCTACGAAAAACAAAGGAGAATCGGAAGGAGGCGAGTAACACATGTTAATGCCCAAACGAGTGAAATATCGTCGTCCACACCGTGGTAAAATGAGAGGTCGTGCAAAAGGTGGTACTGAGGTTGCCTTTGGCGAGTTTGGTTTGCAGGCTCTGGAAGCATCTTGGATTACCAACCGTCAGATTGAGGCAGCTCGCCGTGCGATGGTTCGTTTTATGAAGCGTGGCGGTAAGTATTGGATTAAAATTTTCCCTGATAAACCTGTTACCCAAAAGCCATTAGAGGTACGGATGGGTAGCGGTAAAGGTTCTCCTGAAAAATGGG
Source organism: Seinonella peptonophila (assembly GCF_900129355.1). Taxonomy (GTDB): domain Bacteria; phylum Bacillota; class Bacilli; order Thermoactinomycetales; family Thermoactinomycetaceae; genus Seinonella; species Seinonella peptonophila. The sequence goes on from NZ_FQVL01000007.1 coordinate 176,997, forward strand.
TAGCCGTAGTAAAGCCTGGAAAAGTGATGTTTGAAATCGCAGATGTACCGGAAGATGTAGCACGTGAAGCTTTGCGTTTGGCTGCTAACAAACTTCCAATTAAGACGAAATTTGTAAAACGTGAGGCGGGTGGAGCAAATGAAAGCTAGAAAACTCGTTGAAGAGCTAATTGGAATGACCACCGCCGAGGTAGAACAGAGACTCGCTCAATACAAAGAAGAATTATTTAACCTCCGTTTCCAAGCAGCAACAGGAGCGTTGGAAAATCCATCACAATTGCGGGTAGTTCGTCGCAATATCGCTCGTTGTAAAACGATCCTGCGCGAGCGCGAACTAGATCAGGAAAGGAGGAAACAAGTTTGAGCGAACGAGATACACGTCGGAAAGTTCGAATTGGTAAAGTGGTCAGTGACAAAATGGATAAAACCATTGTTGTTTCAGTTGAAACATATAAAAAAGATCGTCTTTATGGAAAACGAGTGAAGTACTCCAAAAAATTCAAAGTACATGATGAAGAAAACAAAGCCAAAATCGGTGATACTGTACGGATTATGGAGACTCGCCCATTGTCGAAAGATAAGCGTTGGCGTTTGGTAGAGATTGTGAAGGAAGCTGTTATTATCTAATACCTGAGCCTACAGCAAGAAGTGAGCAAAGGAGGGAATGAGGATGATTCAACCACAGACCCGTCTACGTGTCGCCGATAACTCGGGCGCAAAAGAAGTTATGTGCATCCGTGTCCTTGGTGGCTCCAAGCGGTCTTCCGCTGGTGTTGGAGAGATTATCGTCTGTTCAGTCAAACAAGCTACACCTGGTGGCGTTGTCAAGAAGGGCGATGTTGTAAAATGCGTGATTGTGCGTACAAAGCGTCCAGTTCGTCGCAGTGATGGTACCTATGTGCGTTTCGATGATAATGCGGCAGTTGTGATCAAAAGCACAGAAGATAAAGATCCACGCGGTTCACGTATTTTTGGACCCATTGCTCGTGAGCTACGTGAACGTCAATTTAAGAAAATCGCCTCTTTAGCAGATGAACTCATCTAGTCACTTTTCTATCCCTTTAAGCTAAGAGGGATCGATGACAAATAGTATATAGATCGGAGGTGCGATTGGTGGCAAAACGTCCAAATAAGTTGCATATTAAAAAAGGCGACAATGTGGTTGTGGTTCGAGGGAAAGAAGCTCCCCATTTTAACGATGGAAAAAAAGTCTACACCAGAGGTCGAGTGATTAAAGTATATCCAGATCAACGGCGTGTGCTCGTAGAAGGTTGCAACATGGTGAAGCGTCACTCTCGTCCAAGCCAAGCCAATCCACAAGGTGGCATCATTGAGAAAGAAGCCCCTATTGATATTTCCAATGTAATGATTGAAGACCCTAAGACAAAAGAACCAACTCGGATCGGTTATAAGTTTGTCGAAGGTAAAAATGGTGAACAGAAGAAAGTTCGATATGCCAAAAAATCGGGTCAAGTTCTCGATTAAAGAGGTGTTTGGAAAGGAGGTTTAACTTCGTGACAACTCGGTTAAAAGAAAAGTTTTCAAATGAAATATCTGCACAATTAATGGAGAAGTTTAGTTACCGTTCACCCATGCAGATTCCCAAAATCGAAAAGATTGTGATCAATATGGGTGTAGGTGAAGCTGTATCCAATCCAAAGGTTCTGGATCATGCGGTGGAAGACCTCACTTTGATTTCCGGTCAAAAACCAGTTGTGACTCGTGCGAAGAAATCAATTGCTGGCTTTAAACTTCGTGAGAAAATGCCAATTGGTTGTAAAGTAACCTTACGTGGTGAGCGGATGTATCATTTTCTTGATAAATTGGTCAATGTAGCGCTTCCTCGTGTTCGTGATTTTCGTGGTGTTTCCCCTCGTTCCTTTGATGGACGTGGTAACTATAGTCTCGGATTAAAAGAGCAGCTCGTCTTCCCTGAAGTAGATTACGATAAGATCGATAAGGTTCGCGGTATGGACGTGATTATCGTAACAACAGCGACGAATGATGAAGAGGCTCGCGAATTGCTCACATTGTTCGGCATGCCATTTCGTCGTTCATAATTCAAGATAAAGGAGGGAATCCGTTGGCAAAAAAATCAATGGTTGTCAAAGCGGAGCGTAAACAGAAGTTTAAAGTGCGCGAGTATACACGCTGTGAACGCTGCGGTCGTCCCCACTCCGTTTTGCGGAAATTTCGTCTCTGCCGGATCTGTTTTCGTGAATTAGCCTATAAAGGGCAGATCCCTGGTGTCAGAAAAGCTAGCTGGTAATGTTTTGAAAGGAGGGTACACATATGGTGATGACAGACCCAATTGCAGATATGTTGACAAGAATTCGCAATGCCAACATGGTTAAACATGAAAGCCTTGAGCTTCCTGCTTCACGGATCAAACGAGAGATCGCTGAGATTCTGAAGCGCGAAGGGTTTATCCGCGATGCTGAGTACATCGAGGATAATAAGCAGGGAATCATTCGTATTTTCCTGAAATATGGGCCGAATGATGAGAAAGTAATTACTGGTCTCAAACGGATTAGTAAACCTGGCTTGCGTGTATATGCGAAATCGACCGAACTTCCTCGTGTTTTACGTGGTTTAGGAATTGCAATTCTCTCAACCTCAAAAGGTGTTGTAACTGATAAAGAAGCCCGCCAACAAAGAATCGGTGGAGAAGTGCTCGCTTACGTCTGGTAAGTTTGCTTGTAATGGAGGTGAAATCATATGTCTCGGATCGGAAAAAAACCAATCGCTGTACCGAGTGGAGTTGAAGTAAAAATCAATGGTTCCCATGTGGCAGTAAAAGGGCCAAAGGGTGAGTTATCCCGCGATTTTTACTCGGAGTTATCAATCGTCTTAGAAGATGGCCAGGTATTGGTGCAACGAAAAAGTGATCAACGTATGCAACGAGCTTTGCATGGAACAACCCGTAGTCTGATTTCCAATATGGTAGAAGGTGTTTCTCAAGGTTTCACCAAAGAGCTGGAAGTCAAAGGCGTCGGTTATCGTGTACAACAAAAAGGCAAAGGAATCACACTGAACGTGGGATACTCGCATCCTGTTGAGGTAACACCACTTGAAGGTGTAGAATTTCAAGTGCCTGATCAAAATCGGATTATCATATCGGGAATCGATAAAGAGTTGGTTGGAGCAGAAGCAGCTCGCATTCGTTCTATAAGAGAACCTGATCCTTATAAAGGGAAAGGAATCCGTTATAAGGGTGAAGTTGTTCGTCTTAAAGAAGGTAAAGCAGGTAAGAAATAGTAGCTGGGTAGGAGCTTTGAAGGGAGTGAGCTAGAAGGTGATTCAAAAAGAGGATCGCAATAAAAAGCGTAAAAAACGGCATTTGCGTGTGCGTAACAAAGTTGTAGGAAGCCCACAATGTCCTCGTCTTAATGTTTTTCGTTCATCGAAGAATATTTATGCTCAATTGATTGACGATGAAGCGGGTAAAACGCTCGTCTCTGCCTCAACACTTGATTCGACATTTCAAGAGTCAGGCATTAGCAGTGGAACGGTTCCAGCTGCTGAAAAGGTTGGAGAATTAATCGCTGAACGTGCAATTGAAAAAGGATATAAGCGCGTTGTTTTTGACCGTGGTGGATATCTTTATCATGGACGTGTACAAGCATTAGCTGAGGGAGCAAGGAAGGGAGGTTTACAATTTTGAGTAGAGATCGAAGACAAGGTAAACGTGATGCTGCTCAGAGTGAGTATATTGAAAAGCTGGTTAATATTAACCGGGTAGCAAAAGTTGTTAAGGGCGGTCGTCGTTTTAGTTTCAGTGCTTTAGTTGTCGTTGGTGATGGTAAAGGCAAAGTTGGCTTTGGTACTGGGAAAGCATCTGAGGTTCCAGAAGCAATTCGGAAAGCATCTGAAAATGCGAAGAAAAGCCTCGTTTCTGTACCTATTTATGATGATACGATCCCACATGAAATCGTTGGTCGATTTGGTGCTGGACGCGTCATTTTACTCCCAGCTTCCAAAGGTACTGGTGTGATTGCTGGTGGACCTGTCCGCGACGTGTTGACAGTTGCTGGAATCGGTGATATCCTCACAAAATCAACGGGTTCTAATAATCCCATCAATATGGTACGGGCGACGATTAATGGCTTGACGAACTTAAAGCGCCCTGAAGACGTAGCAAAATTGCGCGGAAAAACAGTTGAAGAGTTGCTAGGATAGGGGGGAAGACCGTGGCTAAACAATTGGCGATTACCCTCAAACGCAGCATGATTGGTCGCCCTGAGAACCAACGGGTTACCTTGCGTACCTTAGGGTTGAGAAAAAGAGAACAAACTGTGCATCAACCTGACAACCCTGCCATTCGCGGGATGGTCAACCAAGTGAAGCATTTAGTTGAAGTCGAAGAGTTAGATCAGTAATGGTTCGGAAGATTTCCAAGAGGAGGTGCGATAGATGAAACTGCATGAACTGAAACCTGCAGCAGGTTCACGTAAATCGAATAATCGTGTAGGTCGTGGTCCTGGTTCGGGCAACGGAAAGACATCAGGAAGAGGACATAAAGGACAAAATGCACGTTCAGGTGGCGGTGTTCGCCCAGGTTTTGAAGGTGGACAAAATCCTCTATATCGCCGTTTACCAAAGCGTGGGTTTAAAAATCGAAATCGCAAAGAGTATGCGATCATCAATCTGTCCTTGCTGAACCGTTTTGCTGAGGGATCTGAAGTTACACCTGAACTTTTAGTCAAGCAAGGAGTACTAAAAGATTTGAAAGATGGGTTAAAAATTTTGGGTGATGGTGAGTTAAACGTAAGTTTAACTGTTCGTGCGAATAAATTTTCTCGAACTGCATCAGAAAAAATCACCGCCGTTGGTGGCACGACGGAGGTAATCTAATGTTTCAAACCCTGAGCAATATTTTTAAAGTAGAAGACCTTCGCCGTCGGATTCTCTTTACATTGATGATGTTGGTCGTCTTTCGAATCGGTAGTTTTATTCCGGTTCCCAATACCAATGCAGAGGCCTTAAAACAGTTGGCCACTGAGGGTCAGGGTGTTTTTGGATTAATTAATGCCTTTTCTGGCGGCGCGTTTACCAATTTCTCTATTTTTGCAATGGGAATTATGCCCTATATTACAGCCTCTATTATCGTTCAGCTTTTGACGATGGATGTGATCCCTGCTTTCGCTCGTTGGGCAAAAGAAGGTGAAGCAGGGCGGCGTAAGTTAACACAGTTTACTCGTTACTTCACGATCGGTCTTGCTCTCATTCAATCCATTGCGCTATCATATGGCTTTAACAGAGCTTTAGGCTCTACCTTTATCGTAGGAGGCTCTTTTTGGGATTATGCTCTCATCGCAATTACCCTAACGGCTGGAACAGCATTTTTAATGTGGCTAGGTGAACAGATCACCGATAAGGGAATTGGTAATGGGATTTCAATTTTAATTTTTGCTGGGATTTGTGCATCGCTACCTACTCATATCAGTCAAATTTATAGCACGCTATTTACAAAAGGAAATCCACAAATCTTTCTCAGCATTGTGAAGGCAATCTTGATTGCTTTGATCGTTGTGTTGATTATCGTCGGTGTAATCTATATTTTACAAGGTGTTCGTCGAATTACGGTTCAATACACAAAGCGTGTAGTGGGACGCAAGATGTATGGTGGACAATCTACTCATATTCCGTTAAAAGTTAATGCAGCAGGTGTGATTCCAGTCATCTTTGCATCATCACTCGTTCTTTTCCCTTGGACGATCGCTCGTTTTTGGTCGGGGCATCCAGTGGCGGATTGGATTGCACGCAACTTTGATTACACGCATTTTGGTTTAGGGATGGTTCTCTATGTTGTCTTCATCATTGGTTTTACGTACTTTTATACATTTGTTCAGATTAACCCTGTTCAATTGGCTGACCAGATGAAGAAAAACGGAGGCTTTATTCCTGGTATTCGTCCAGGTAAGACAACATCAAACTTTCTGACCAAAATCATGAACCGGTTGACACTGACGGGGGCTTTCTTTCTGGCAGCGATCTCAGTTCTGCCAATGCTGTTCATCTCTCTAGGCAATATGCCACAATCCGTGCAAATCGGCGGTACATCATTGCTGATCGTGGTTGGGGTAGCACTGGAGACGATGAAAACAATCGAAAGTCAGTTGATTAAACGGCATTACAAAGGATTTATGTAGCTAAGCCTTTCAACCGGGAGGTATGAGGTTTGAATATCATTTTGATGGGATTACCAGGAGCTGGTAAAGGGACACAAGCTGCTCATATCGTACAAGAGCTACAGATTCCTCATATTTCTACTGGAGATATGTTTCGCCATGCAGTAGCTGAGCAGACAGCTCTCGGTCTTGAAGCGAAGTCCTATATGGATCAGGGACAGCTCGTTCCAGATCGAGTCACGATCGGAATTGTACGAGAGCGACTCGCGAAGGACGATTGTGCGAGCGGATTTCTATTAGATGGATTTCCCCGCACTGTCCCACAAGCGGAGGCGCTTGATGAGTTGCTCCAGCAATTAGATCGTGAATTAAACCATGTGATCTATATCGAAGTAACCAAAGAAAAATTATTAGAACGTCTTACAGGTCGACGGATTTGCCGCAAATGTGGAGCCAGCTATCATATGGTTTTCCGTCCGCCTGCAGTTGAAGGAGTTTGTGATGAGTGTGGTGGTGAACTCTATCAACGCGATGACGATCGTTCCGAGACGATGAATAAGCGACTCCAAATCAATCTAAAGTCGACACAAGAGTTGATTCAGTACTATGAACCAACTGGCAAGTTGACTCGTATTGATGGCGAACAGCAGATTGAGCAAGTGACCAAGTCTATTCTATCGCGGATTCGGAGAAGTTAGTGATGATAATCTTAAAATCGAAAAATGAGATTGAGTTGATGCGTGAAGCAGGTCGGATCGTCTATTTAACTCATCAAGAACTGAAACGAGTCATAAAGCCCGATATAACAACAAAGGAACTTGATCAAATCGCTGATCAGTTTATCCGTCGTATGGGCGCGATTCCTTCATTTAAGGGATATAATGGTTTCGCTGGCAGCGTTTGTACATCGATAAACGAAGAATTGGTTCATGGGATTCCAAGCGGAAGAAAGCTAAAAGATGGTGACATCATTACAATCGATGTAGGCGCTCAATTCCGCGGTTATCATGGTGATTCGGCTTGGACGTATCCAGTTGGAACAATTTCTGCTGAGGCTGCAAAGTTGCTTGAAGTTACTGAGCTCTCATTAATGGAAGGACTGAAACAGCTTCGACCAGGTGGACGACTTGGCGATCTTGCACATCGCGTGCAAGAAGTGGCTGAGCAAGCAGGATATTCAGTTGTTCGGGAGTATGTTGGTCATGGAATTGGACAGGATTTGCATGAGCCACCAAGCGTTCCAAACTATGGTCCTCCAGGTAAGGGACAACGTTTAAAACCTGGTATGACTTTGGCAGTTGAACCAATGGTGAACCAAGGAGCGCGTTATGTTCGTACCTTGGATGATGATTGGACTGTTGTCACTGTAGATGGGTCTTTATGTGCTCACTTTGAACATACTGTCGCGATTACAGAAGAAGGCTATGAAATCCTGACGATTGCTTGATCGAGAAAGGTGATTTTAGTGTTTCAAGAGATAAACCGTTATCACCTGGGGCAAGTAGTACAAGTGATTCGTGGTCGAGAAAGTGGCACTTTTGCCATTATCGTAGGTTTGGAGACGGACCGGTATCTTTGGTTGGCTGATGGGAAACGAAGAAAAGCCATGGCACCCAAAAGGAAAAATATTCGTCATGTCCAACCAACAAAGCATGTTGCAACCGAAGTAGCCAAGCGTCTAACGTCTAATGGACAAATAGATGATGCACATCTACGGTATGCCCTTAACCAATTTTTACAGGGAAGTAAAGGAGAGTGAGTCGATGGCAAAAGAGGATGCGATTGAAGTAGAAGGCATCGTTGAAGAATCGTTGCCGAACGCCATGTTTCGTGTGAAGTTGAAGCTGGATAATAGCGATGACCAAGTCGTTTTAGCCCATGTATCTGGAAAGATTCGTATGCATTTTATCCGGATTCTACCGGGGGATAAAGTACTTGTTCAATTATCTCCATACGATCTAACCCGTGGGCGCATCGTATATCGTTTCAAATAGGCTGAGTTGTTAGAGGAGGTATTGAAATGAAAGTACGACCATCGGTGAAACCGATCTGTGAGAAATGCAAAGTGATTCGCCGCAATGGAGCTGTAATGGTGATTTGTGAGAACCCTAAACATAAGCAAAAACAAGGTTAAAGGAGGTGCTTTGTGAATGGCACGTATCTCAGGTGTTGATTTACCTCGTGACAAACGCGTCGAAGTTGGTTTAACCTATATCTTTGGGATTGGACGTTCACTTTCTAAAAAGATTTTGACAGAGGCTGGCGTAAATCCAGACACGCGTGTTCGCGATCTTACAGAGGATGAAGTCAGCAAGCTGCGTGGATATATCGATAAACAATTAGTCGTTGAAGGTGATCTGCGTCGTGAAGTTGCACTTAACATCAAACGTCTAATTGAGATTGGTAGTTATCGAGGCATTCGCCATCGTCGTGGTTTACCCGTGAGAGGTCAAAGTTCAAAAACCAATGCAAGAACACGCAAAGGGCCACGTCGTACGATTGCGAATAAGAAAAAATAAGTTTGAGGAGGGAATTCATTGGCAAAGCGCAAAACTACACAACGTGTGAAACGTCGTGTGAAAAAGCATGTTGAGTCCGGTGTGGTGCATATTCGTTCTACTTTTAATAATACGATTATCACAATTACTGACCCCCGTGGTAACTCAGTTGCTTGGGCAAGTGCTGGAACAGTTGGTTTTAAAGGTTCACGTAAGAGCACACCGTTTGCAGCTCAAATGGCAGCAGAACAAGCAGCTAAAACTGCGATGGAAAGCGGTATGAAGTCAGTAGAAGTAATGGTAAAAGGACCTGGCGCAGGTCGTGAAGCAGCGATCCGTTCATTGCAAGCTGCGGGATTAGAAGTAAGTTTGATCAAAGATGTTACACCAATTCCTCATAACGGATGTCGTCCACCGAAACGTCGTCGTGTATAATCATTGGTAATGTTGTAAAATGGTTTAGCATACCAAAAGTTCGTGCATAATGGAGAAGCATGCTCTTTCTGCGAAATTAATAGCGAGAACGCGACGTTCTGAAGGAGGGTTTGTGAGCCGTATGATTGAAATTGAAAAGCCGAGGATCGAAGCTGTTGATTTAAGCGATGATCATCGTTATGGAAAGTTTATTGTAGAACCTTTGGAACGCGGATACGGTACAACGCTTGGTAACTCCTTGCGGCGAATTCTGCTTTCCTCACTTCCAGGTGCGGCAGTCACATCCATCCAGATTGATGGGGTATTACATGAATTTTCTACCATTCCAGGTGTTGTAGAGGATACAACGGAAATCATTCTGAATCTGAAAAAGTTAGCACTTAAAATTCATTCTGATGAAGTGAAAACCTTAGAGATCGATGTGAATGGAGAAGGCGTTGTTCGTGCAGGTGATATTCGAGCAGATAGCGATGTTGAAATTTTAAATCCTGATCTGCATATCGCTACTTTAGAGGAGAAGTCACATTTTCGTCTGCGAATGACAGCTAACCGCGGTCGTGGTTATGTAATGGCTGATAAGAATAAAACAGAAGATCAGCCCATTGGCGTGGTACCTGTTGACTCGATCTATACACCTGTAGAACGGGTGAATTTCCAAGTTGAGAACACACGTGTAGGTCAGGTGACCAACTACGATAAACTAACGTTAGAAGTTTGGTCGAATGGTAGTCTTTCACCTGATGAAGCCGTCAGTCTTGGAGCAAAAATTTTAAACGAACATCTCATGCTTTTTGTAGGTCTAACAGATGAGGCAAGAGATGCTGAAATCATGGTTGAAAAAGAAGAGGATAAAAAAGAGAAAGTGATGGAGATGACAATCGAAGAACTTGATCTTTCGGTCCGCTCCTACAACTGCCTCAAGCGTGCTGGCATCAATTCTGTACAGGAATTAACTCAGAAATCTGAGGAAGATATGATGAAAGTGCGAAACCTCGGACGCAAATCATTAGAGGAAGTGCAGGAGAAATTGGCTGAACTTGGTCTTTCTCTACGTAAAGATGATTAATTCAACTGGGGGGAGGGAATCGCTATGGCTTCCTATTCAAAGCTAGGCCGTAACTCGGCTCAACGTAAAGCGTTATTAAGAGATCTCGTAACTGATTTAATTATCAATGGACGCATTCAAACAACGGAGTCAAAGGCAAAAGAGGTACGTTCGATTGTCGAGAAAATGATCACGCTTGGAAAAAGAGGTGATCTACATGCTCGTCGTCAAGCTGCCTCCTTTGTGCGTAAGAGCCGTTCTCACACTGTGAAAGACGGAGAAACAGTTTCTCATCATAAAGTCGATGCTGTGAAGAAATTATTTGACGAAATTGCGCCTCGTTATAAAGAGCGAAATGGTGGATATACTCGAATCTTCAAGCTTGGTCATCGCCGTGGGGATGGAGCACCTGTTGCGATTATCGAATTAGTAGATAGTGTTAACGAAGACGATCTTGTATAAGTGCAGATCGCCATATGGAAGGAAAGGGTGAGAACAGGATCGGCAATCCTGAAGCTACCCTTTTTTCTTTTGCTATCATTGCTTAGAAAGGCTGGCATATCATGATACATTTTCAGGATGTCTGGTTTGACTATTCGCCAGAGATAACCCCTGAAGAGCAATGGAATCTACGCAAGATCAGTCTTTCTATTCAACCAGGAGAGTATCTTGCACTGATCGGGAAGAATGGATCTGGTAAATCTACGCTTGCTCGTCTTTGTAATGGCTTATTACTACCTGATCGTGGTCAGGTAGTGATCGACGGACATTCGACAGCGAATCCTGATCATATTTGGGAGGTTCGTCGCAAGGTTGGTTTGATTTTCCAAAATCCAGATAATCAAATAGTAGGGGCAACTGTCGCCGATGATATTGCATTTGGATTAGAGAATATCGGATGCCCCACAGCAGAGATCAGAGAACGTGTCGACTATGCCATGAGTCAAATGGGGCTAACCGCTTTCGCTGACCGTTCTCCTGATCAATTATCAGGTGGACAAAAGCAGCGACTTGCCATTGCCAGCTTTCTGGCACTTCAGCCACAAGTCATGATCTTTGATGAGGCAACGACAATGATTGATCCACAGGGGCGAGCTGAAATCCTTCAAATAATTGATAAACTTCATCAGGATGGGAAAACGATTTTGCATATTACACATTCACTTGCTGAAGCCATGAAGGCTGAGCGTATTCTTTTGCTGGATCAAGGTGAGTGTTGTCTTGACTTTCGCTCCGCTGATATCTTACAAGTATGGGAGCCATTACAACAGTATGCAGTCGATTTTCCGCCGATGTTATTGGTAGCAAAGCATCTGCATGATTGGGGATATCCGATTGACATCAAACATCGTCAGCCCACGGAAATGGTGGAAGAGTTATGGAAATTACATTTAAAGAAGTAGATTTTGCGTATCCGGCGTACGCATTGCCAGTTCAACCTATCCTGCATCAAATCTCATTTCAGCTTCCTACAGCCTCCTGGAATGTACTTGTTGGGAGTATTGGATCAGGAAAATCAACGTTGCTACAGCTTGCGGCAGGGCTATTAACACCAACGAAAGGTTCGATTCTGTGGGATCAACAAGTTTTTCTAGCCGGAGAAAAAAAATTACCAAAACGCCCACCGGTTGGTCTTGTTACCCAATCGCCTGATACACAACTATTTGAGCTAACAGTTCGAAGAGAAATCGCTTTTGGACCGATGAATCAAGGCTGTTCACCGACGGAAGTTGACGAACATGTTCAAACTGCCATGAGCTGGGTAGGATTGTCGAAAAAGTTGGCAGATCGGTCGCCTTTTCACCTCAGCGGAGGCGAAAAGCGAAAAGTTGCGCTTGCAAGTCTACTCGCAATGAAGCCGCGTGTACTTTTATTAGACGAACCAACCGCAGGGCTTGATGCGAAAGGGAAACAGCAGTTGATCAAGCAACTCCGTTGGCTCCAGCGTGAACAGGGTATCACCCTTCTGATTGTTACTCATCATCTAGAGGAAATGTTACCTTATATTGACCAGCTATTCGTGTTATCAGAAGGAAAAATGGCGATGCAAGGTGCTCCTGACCAGCTATTTCGCCATCCAAACCGCTGGAAAGAGCTTGGACTGCCACTCCCAGAGATTACGGAATTTATTGCTACGCTCAATAATCGGTTTCAATTGTCCATCTCCTTGCAAGAAGGCTCCATTGAGAGTGTGCTCAAAGAGTTAGAAGCTACCTTGATGTCTAGAGGAGATTTATGATGATCATTGGTCAATTTATCCCAGGGCAATCCTGGCTACATTGCTTGCACCCAAAGGGGAAGTTGATTTTTGTCTTCATCTATACATTTTTACTCTTTTGGATGCAAGATTTAACAGCCTATGCCGTATTGGCTATTGTTCCGATTGTGGGTTATCTTGCCTCTGGTGTTTCCATACAACAAGTGTATAGGAGTGTTCGTCCTGTTTTTTTACTAGCGATCATCCTATTTCTGCTACATTTACTCCTGACCAAAGGAGGAAGGGTTGTCTGGGAAACATCGATCTACACCCTCTATTCAGCAGGATTAGAACAAGGAACGAAGGTAGTTGTACGTCTTCTTTTGTTAGTCTTGACGGCATCTCTGCTCACCTTGACAACTTCAACCCTTGCGCTTACAGATGCATTTAGCGGGCTATTAAAACCGTTGGAACGCGTAGGCGTACCGATCAACTCCTTCGCCATGATGATGTCGATTGCTCTTCGTTTTATACCTGTTATTGGTGAGGAAATGCAACGGATCAGACAAGCTCAAATGATTCGGGGCGCTTCTCTGCAATATGGCACCCTTCGCCACCGACTTCGTAGCCTTCAATCCATGTTGATCCCTATTTTTTTATCGATTTTTCGACGTGCTGATGAATTAGCATTTGCGATGGAAGCCAAGTGTTATAACAGTGAGCATCCTCGTACCCAATGGAGAAGACAATCATTTACTCAGCTCGATCTTTGGTTTGCGATCTTGACAAGCTTACTTATTCTCTCTCTTTGCCTGATGAGGTGGTGGCATTAATCATGCGTGCAATTTGTTTGCGTCTTCAATATGAAGGAACGAATTTTTTTGGATTTCAGTCACAGCCAGGGAAAAGAACAATTCAGGGTGTTTTAGAAGAAACCCTTTCTAACTTGGTAAGTGAGGAGATTGCTGTCTATGGGTCAGGGAGAACAGATCGCGGGGTACATGCGCTCGGACAAATGGTTCACTTTCATACGAAAAGCCCAATTCCTCCTGCTCACTTTGCATATGTACTACGTCGTATGCTGCCCGATGATCTGCTGGTGTTGGAGAGTTATGAAGTACCTCTTACTTTTCATGCGCGTAAAGATGCCTGTTGGAAAACGTATCGATATCAAATTGATAGTCAAAGAGTACCTGATTTATTTCAACGTCGTTATCACACACATGTACCCGGGTTACAACTCGATCTACAAGCGATGAAACAGGCAGCAAATTTTTTGCTTGGTGAGCATGATTTCACATCATTCTGCTCGCCTAAGACGACTGTTTTGGATCGTCGACGCACACTCTATCAACTATTGATTCAGACACATGCGCTTGGTTGGCAAATCGAAATCACAGGAAATGGTTTTCTATATAATATGGTTCGAATTATAGTAGGTACATTGATTCAAATTGGGAAAGGCGAGCGAAGTGCTGAGCAAGTTCCAAACATCTTACAAGCGCGAGATCGACAAGCAGCAGGGCCAACCATGCCGCCAGAAGGATTAATTTTGATGGAAGTCGGCTATCAGCCGTGGATGGATGAAAATTGATGATTTGTCTCCATTAATTCATCCCTCTAGGTTCAATGCCAACGCGTTATGCAAAGCAATATATGATGTATCACAAATTGAGCAAAAATGATATTGGTGATCTCTATTAAAGTTAATAATCAGATTTCTAATATTTGGTAAATTTTACCTACTTATAGAAACGCTCACACGGTCAGGGACCCCTGACCGTGTGAGGTGTGTGATGTGGGTTTAATGCGACAGCTTCATGTGTCTGCAGCAGCTCCTACAGCAGCCATGTGTAGCGCAGACCGCCGAAGAAGCCACATTGTGACTCGTTACTGCCTTCAGCATTTTACCTTCATTGTCCGTTGTGCCATGCGGCACTCCCGGACAGGAAACGAATGTGGCCATTAAGCGAGAGTTCGTCTGCTTCTTTTCCTTGGCCATCAAGCACTCCTTGATCTTCTTCCCCGTGGGGGGAACCCACCCTTTTCTTGGTATGGGTATGTCTTTTATCCTCTATTATACACTCGTAATAAATATCTGCACATTTTAAAGATAGATATTAAATAATAATAGAGTATTACAGGCGTGTTGATTAAGTATAATTAGCAAATATATTGATCCTGACATTTTAGTTGATGAATGAATTCATGCAAAACATCTGTCATTCGCAAGGAAATCTCGTGTCGGAGGTCAACCATCATGGCGGCGGAAATGGACCAAATTCAGCACAGCAAGGCATCAGTTAATCCTAATTCTAATGCCAATGATGGTCACAGCAGGATTAAGAGGTTTTAACCACTGCTTTCAATAATTTCTAATTCGATTTCCCTTGATTTGCCCTTTGAGACATTGACATTACAGCGTTTTTAAGATATGATTGCCAATGGTATTTTCCACTAGCCCCGGTGGAAACAATTCGGCGCATTACAGAAATATAAGAGTAGTACAAATAGAAGTATGTTTTGATTTTAAGGAGGGAACCTCGTGAGAACCACATATATGGCAAAACCCAATGAGGTAGAGCGGAACTGGTATGTAGTTGATGCAAAAGGTAAAACATTGGGTCGTTTAGCTACAGAAGTAGCTACTTTACTTCGTGGTAAACATAAGCCTCAGTACACCCCACATGTTGATACTGGTGATTTTGTAATCGTCGTCAATGCTTCAGGAATTGAGTTATCTGGTAAAAAATTGGAACAGAAAAAGTATTACCGTCATTCTGGTTATCCCGGTGGTCTAAAGAGCATCACAGCTGGAAATTTACGGGTACAACGTCCAGAGCGCATGATTGAGCTTGCTGTTAAAGGTATGCTACCAAAAGGTAGCTTAGGTCGTCAGCAGTTCCGTAAATTAAAAGTGTATGCAGGGTCAGAGCATCCTCATCAAGCACAACAACCCCAAGTATGGGAATTACGTGGTTAAAATTTATTTAAAGGAGGTGTAATCCTACTACTCGCTTTGTAGATTTGTAAAGAAGGTAGTGGGAACTACAGCTTATGGCAAAAATACAGTATAGTGGTACCGGTCGCCGTAAAGAGTCAGTAGCTCGTGTTCGTCTCGTAGCTGGTGATGGGCGTATTACGGTAAATAAACGTGACATTGATGAATATTTTGGTCTAGAAACGCTAAAGGCAACCGTTCGTCAACCGCTTATTTTGACAGATATGCTAAACGCATATGATGTGATTGTAAATGTTCATGGTGGAGGATTTACTGGACAAGCTGGCGCAATTCGTCATGGAATTGCTCGCGCATTGCTTGAAGTTGACCCAGAGTTACGCCCAGCGCTTAAGAAAGCTGGCTTCTTAACACGCGATCCTCGTATGAAAGAACGTAAAAAATACGGTCTTAAAGCTGCCCGTCGCGCACCTCAGTTTTCCAAACGCTAATCTATATTTTTCCAAATGTATGCAAGAACCAAACTTCTTTACAGAGGTTTGGTTCTTTTTATGTTTCAATGATTAAATTCATCTCCTCTGTATAAACTAACAATGGTAATGAGCAAAGGAGAGGATGTGCAGATGGGGCAAGTGATCTATTTAGAACCTTATTTAATCGCCAAAGAGGAAGAGATTCGTCATTATTCACTACAAGTCTTTCCTTGGTCTCAGATAGAAGAAGTAAAAACAACTTATTTTGAACCCTTGACGAGATTTTGGACAAAACAACGACGAATTATGTTAGATGAGGCAACAGTGCGGTTACTTTTTGAAGCATTTGCTTTAGGGTTTAAAGGGCAGAGGCTAAAGCTAGATCAGGATCGGTTGGTTAAACAGTATCAACCAACTCTCGACCGAATGGTGGAGCGGATCATTAGTGATTTTGACCTATTTCGTGGATTAAGTAGTTGGAAAAGAGAGGCGATCGAAGCACTCTTTGTAAAATTAACAATGTGTTGGTTTCTAAAAGGATCAGAGTTTGCCTAATCATTCGTCATACTACAGAACAATTGGATCGCTAAAATACTGTTAGGAATGAGGAGGTTGATCCTATGAGAGAAAATCGTTATCTTTACACATGGATAGGCAGTAGTTTGTTATTATTGATCATCTGTTTGTTCCCTTTTGCTTATACGCAAGCTCGTATAGATTCTCAAAAGTTACCTTTGGCTAACAAGGTGATTATGTTAGACCCTGGTCATGGTGGTCCAGATGGTGGTGCAATCGGCAAAAATGGTCTAATCGAAAAATATCTTACGTTATCGATTGCTAAGTATTTACGTGACTATCTGCAAGAGGGCGGTGCCTGGGTGGTGATGTCACGTGAGCATGATCAAGATTTAGCAAAATTAGAGACAAAAGGATTAAGTAAACGAAAAGCAGAGGATTTGCAAGCACGTATGAAGATGGTGAAAAATAAGCGTGTAGATACTTTAATCAGCATCCATTTAAATGCCTTTCCTCAAACAGAGTATGCTGGCGCGCAGACCTTTTATAATCCGACTAAGGAAGAGAATAAAATATTGGCAACCTCCATTCAAAAACAATTGGTCCGTTTGTTAGAAAATACTGATCGATTGCCAAAACAAAAGAATGACACATATTTGTTAAAAGAGTCTCCTGTTCCAACTGCGCTCATTGAGGCTGGTTTTCTATCGAATCCTCAGGAAGCACAGCTATTAAGCCAGCCTAAATATCAAAAGAAAATCGCTGCATCCATCTATTACGGTCTTGTTTCTTATTATGGTAAGATGAGGAATGAGTCTGGTAAATAATGAGGTGTAGAAATGATTACAGAATCACAAGTGTTGGATGCGTTACGGGAGGTTCAAGACCCGGAATTACATAAAAGCTTAGTCGAGTTAAATATGATTCGTAATATTAAAATCGATGAACAAGCCATTTCACTTGATGTTGTGTTGACAATTAGAGGTTGTCCGCTCAAGGCAACAATCGAAGAAGATGTTCGGAAACAATTACAGGCATTAGGATTTCAAGAGATTGATTTGCATTTTGGATCGATGACTGATGAAGAAAGATCAGCGCTTTCCGCACAGTTACAGCAAGAACGTCAACGGCAAACAGCGGGTGGAAGAAAGACAAGCTCTCACTTAATGGAGTCCGGTACAGAATTTATTGCCATCGCTAGTGGAAAAGGCGGGGTAGGCAAGTCAACTGTTACGGTTAACCTTGGGGTAGCACTTGCACGGCTAGGAAAAAAGGTCGGAATCGTAGATGCTGATATCTATGGCTTTAGCATTCCGGATATGATGGGAATTGAGCAACGTCCAACAGTAATTGGTGATATGGTTTTACCTGTAAAAAGGTTGGGTGTACGTGTTATGTCAATGGCCTTTTTCGTGGAAGAAAATGCTCCTGTGATGTGGAGAGGGCCAATGTTAGGGAAGATGTTGGTAAACTTTTTTGATGGGGTTTATTGGGGAGATCTCGATATTTTATTATTAGATTTGCCACCAGGAACGGGGGATGTTGCACTAGATATACATCAAATGCTTCCAAAAAGCAAAGAAATCCTTGTTACAACACCCCATGCGACGGCTGCTTTTGTGGCAGCGAGAGCAGGAGCAATGGCTCTCCACACGAAACATGAAATTTTAGGCGTTGTGGAAAATATGTCCTGGTATGAAACGCGTACTGGGGAGCGCGAGTATCCATTTGGGCGCGGTGGCGGAGAAAAGTTAGCGCAGGAGTTAAAGACAGAACTGCTCGCACAACTACCTTTGGGGGCACCAGAACAAGATCTCGATGATCCAGACTTTGCTCCTGCTGTCTATCCAGCCGACCATCCACAAGCAAAATACTATGATGATTTAGCAAAACGGATGATAGAGGGTATTTAAGATGCCTGTTCTTGTTTGTTCTTACCCTCTTTTTTACCTGATGTACCTTGCCCTTGCTCTTTTCCTTTTTGAGATTGCTCTTTAAAGCTTGGTGTCTTCATTAATTCTTGCATAATTTTCATTGTCTCTTTTCTATATTCTTGGCTTTTGAGCAATTGAAGAATATGCTTGCTAAATTCAGGGTCTTTTAGAACATCGAGTAATGATTTTTGGTATTCAGGGTCTTTCATAAGCATTTTTAGAAGCTCTGCTTGCTGTTTCTCTGTTAGCTTGGAGAACTTTTGCATCATTTCTTGAGTTGATAAAATCTTCACCCATTCTTTCTTTGTTTTTTGATCAGTTAGAGATTGGGATAGTAATTTTTGCAGCTCATGATCGTGAATGATTAGCTGCTGTTTAAATTCTTCTCCTGACATTAATTTAAGCAGAGATTTTTTACCTTCTTCTGTTTGAAGTACATCAAGCGTAATCTCTTTTACTTTTTGATAATCGGTTTCTTTCGATTCAGATGCAGATGTCATTCCACATGAGCTTAGCATTAGAATCATGCTCGAAAATAATAGAAATTTAGAAAGAAGCTTTTTCATTTCCGTTACCCCCTTTTCGACGGATGGGATTTATTCTTATCATTTTGGAGGACTTATTCATGCAGTTAAAAACGTTATGGTTTTGGTTTTGGACAACCTTACTCCTAGGCACAGGTGCTTCTTTATTGATGGGATTTGTTTTACAACCTTGGCTAGGACATCCCGAATGGATCAAGCTTTTATTAACCGGGATGGTTTTTGGAGCTGTGGCAGAGTTAGGCTTGTTCTCATACCTTGTCTTTAACTGGCTTTGTCGTGGACTTATTCAAAGCCAATCCTTATTTCATGGAATCCTTGTCTTATTGACTGCGCTTGTGCTAGGAAATCTGTTTTATCTGCTGTCAAGTAAGTACGATATGGTTTACCTGATCATTATTGCTTACTTAGTGCTGGTAAGCGTTGGCGTAGCCTGGTTAAAAGCAAAAGAGACTAATCGTCAGGCATGGATTCCAACCATCTTCTTTGTGATTGTGGTGACGACTTTGGAAGCAATGACGTCGATCAATCCCAAAGGTGCGTCGATGCCACTTTCTGCGATCTTTTATACTGTAACCATCTTATTGATTTGTAATGCTTGGCAAATATTACGCCTGCATCATTGGGTAAAAAAACCAAAAAAAAAAGCTAGTACAGCTTCCTAGCTTTATTCTACTGGTTTCATTTTTACTTCTGATCCAGATAAAAGTTCAGATACTGTTACAAATTGATATCCTTTTGCTTTTAACGAATCAATAATTTGTGGGAGTGCCTCATGCGTTTGTCGACAAGAATCACTAGCATGGAGTAAAATAATATCTCCAGGGTGTGCCTTTTCTACAACACGTGAGATAATTTTATCAGTGCCAGGATTCATCCAGTCAAGCGAGTCAGTATCCCACTGGATCGTTGTGTAACCCATTTGATTCGCTAATTTTAGTACACGCTTATCGAAGTCGCCATTAGGGAAACGGATTAACTTTGGTTTTTTTCCAGTAAGCTTTGTTAGAATGGTATCTGCTTTTCCGACTTGATCGCGAACTTGCTGATCTGAATAGCCGCTATAATTATCATGTCGATGACCATGACTGCCAACCTCATAACCTTGATCTGTGATGCGCTTTACAAGATCAGGATGTGATTCTGCCCAGGGTGAAGAGAGGAAAAATGTTGCTTTCTTTAAATCTTTCTTCTTTAATACATCAAGAATTGGCCCTGTTCGCTTTTCACCCCAACTGATGTCAAAAGTGAGCGCAACCTGTTTTTTATTTGTTTTCACACTGTAGATTGCTTTGGGTTCAGGGTCTGTAGGAGAAAAAACTTGCAGATTTTGATTTTCAACATAGTAGACACCAGCAGCGAAAGCAAAAGCAACTAAGATAATAGCAACACGTTTAATTTTTTTTGCAGATAATATCCAAATAAAATTCATTCTTTTAACCTCCGTTCGCTTGTCTCATAGTAAACTGTATGCAAGAGATTAGAGGTTAGAAGTCAAATGGGAGGATTCATTGATGCGAGTAGAAATAAAATGGAACGGGAATATGCAGTTTGAGACGCAAACACCGTCAGGTCACGCATTTATCTTAGATACAGGAACAGATCTGGGTGGTCAGGAGACAGGACCAAGACCAACCGAAGTCTTGTTATCTGCGGTAGGCACTTGCTCTGGAATTGATGTGGTCGATATTCTAAAGAAAATGCGCTATACGATTGATCGTTTTTCCATCGAAGTAGTAGGTGAACGAGCAGAGGATCATCCCAAACGTTTTACACAAATGCAGCTCACTTATCATCTTGAAGGAGAGATTCCAGTTGAAAAGGTGCGCCGCGCAGTTCAGCTTTCACAAGAAAAATACTGTTCTGTTGCCCATTCTGTAAATGCAGAGATTCTTGCAACTTTTATTTTAAACGGAGAAACTTATCAACTTTAGAAAAAAGTATTTGACATGTAATTAGTAAGATGCTATAGTATTTCTTGTCGCCACAAACGACATGAAACAACAAAAACATTCATCAAATAGATGGAGCATCAAGTTGTTCTTTGAAAACTAAAGAGTGAACATGTACCTGTAATTCTTATTGAGCAAGACAAACTTTTATGAAGAGTTTGATCCTGGCTCAGGACGAACGCTGGCGGCGTGCCTAATACATGCAAGTCGAGCGCGGGAAGCCTCTTCGGAGGTGGAACGAGCG
>NZ_FQVL01000001.1 GCF_900129355.1 Seinonella peptonophila
CTAGACCAGAAGTACTCCTTCCACAGTTGCTTTTTGATATGAGGAAATTCTTTTTTGATGATGCGAGAACTAGCACTTTTGTAAGCATTGATAAATTTTGAAAGTTCAGTTTTAGGATGTGCTTTAAACAACACGTGAACATGGTCTTGATCGTGGTTCCACTCTAGCAATGTTATATGATACTTACTTCCAATGTCGATAAACATTTGTTTTGCTTTTTCAGATACCTTATGATTGATTACTTTTCGACGATATTTGATAACCAAAACTAAATGATAGCTTAATCTGAATACCGAATGATTATTACTGTCTATTTTCATATACAAAACAACCTTTTAGCTAATTAAGACTGATTATATCATATAAGAATAAAAAGGGCAAATGTTCTAAAAACAAATGCCTCTAGGCTATCGTCTAGCTGAAATTCACCACCCACTTAGCAACTTGAAGTGGGAGTACTCTTTCAGAAAAACTGATAGACACAATTTGTCAACTCAAGAATAGTACACAAATAAGTTTGGGATGGTCCTATTTACCATCCTGTTTTCCTGTCTCTCTCCTATTTCATTGGCAAGACTCCTGTAGGAAGGTGTTTTCATAACCACAATATAGAGTATTAGATTCATGTATCCAGATAGTATAATTCGTCATCCTACAGCATTTGGTTTTTATTTGTTCATTTCACATCTAATTCATGTTAATCATATGTATCGGAATATTTTCTTCCTAGGATTCTGAGTATCCAATCTGTTAGAATCATTCCAGATGAGTGAGATGATATTTTTCCATATCTGAATCTGTTATATGAGAGGAGTACGAAACATGTGTGGACGATTTACGCTTACTACGCCAGAAAGCAAACTTGAGCAACGATTTCAAATGTCATTAGATTTACCTTATGCTCCAAATTATAACACTGCTCCAACACAAAGCGTTATAGGGATAATTTCAAAACAAGGATCAAGGCAGGTAACGCATTATCGTTGGGGTTTGATCCCATTTTGGGCCAAAGACCAGAAGATTGGAAGTCGCCTCATCAATGCAAGGGCTGAGACACTGCATGAGAAGCCTAGCTTCCGTCATTTATTCAAACGTAAACGTTGTATTATTCTGAGTGATGGTTTCTATGAGTGGAAGCGGATTGGCAATAGTAAACAGCCTTATTATATTCGAATGATCGATCATTCTCCATTTGCATTTGCTGGATTATGGGATACATGGAAAAAAGGAGAACAAGAAATTCATTCTTGTACTATTATTACTACGCAACCAAATCGCTTAATGGAATCCATTCATCACAGAATGCCTGTAATATTACCACAAGAATATGAAGATCAATGGTTAGATGAGAAATTAATCGACAAAGAAGCTCTTCAATCATTGCTAGTACCTTACACTGAACCAAAGATGGAAGCGTATCCTGTATCGACTATGGTGAATAGTCCTAAAAACAATAACCCTGATCTACTAGAACGAATATGAGATGTAGTGGTTTTGTTTTTTGTAGATCTGTTCATTAATCCTCTCTATAGCAAATAACCACAAAGAAACAGCAAAGATTAAAACACATTTTATCAGTTCATAATGCAAAATAACAAAAACATACTTACCTACTAGGTGCACCAGAAATGGAGCTATCTTCTCAAAAGAGCAGAAGTTGTTATTCAACTACTTTGTTAGGAATCGAAATGGTGATTATCGAGACTTTCAGGATGAAGAAGATGACGCATATCTTCTTGATGAAGAATACTTTGATATGTATCTGCAGACGATGGAGAAAGGCGACCGAGAAGGGATGTGTAAGATTTCTAAGATTATCACGAAGAAAAACAAAAATTAACCCTGACTATCCTAGAAAATGCTGATTGTCTACGAACAAGTATAGCGGTGGATTTGTGTTTACAACAATGTGTCACGAATCCACCGCTGGTGTGTTATTATACTACATTGTTTAGAATAGAAGTAAATTTCACCTTTATCGGGCTATTGTCTATGAAAATTTACATAAGGATATACGAATGATATGGATTAAAAAAAGAGATAGGGGAGATGAAAGAATCGTTAGGCTAATCTTCTTAATTGGACAATAGTAATTGTACACATAGGAATCAGAAGTGATTATCAGATATTTGATAAATTAAAATATGTATCAAAAGATAGATAGACGTATGATTTCCCTCAATGTTTGTAAAAATATACCTATGCAATTGGGAGTAATGAACATAACACATATGATCCAATTTTTGTAATCGATAAAAAGTCGTTAGTTATTATGATTATTGATAAAATATAAAAGCAAATATATCCAGATGAGAATTATATGGAGTGGTTTATTTGTACAACAGCCAAGAAATCTTACTAGCGCTTGAATCTACTGCGTTGCATGTGAACAATCTCCCCCCTGAAATTGAAGAGTTTATTAATACTAATGAGCGATTCATGTGGGTGAGTATGCTGGATGATCCTGAATATAATTGGGTAACGCGTGTTCAGTTTAACAATCAAAATGTAGAACAAAAGGTTGATGAGATTGTCGATTATTATCGTTCGAAGAAGAAGTCCTTTAATTGGAGTATTGGACCCAATTCTAGTCCACTATTTTTAGGGGAAGTAATGGAGAAGAAAGGTTTTCATGTTATCAACGAATATGAAGGTTTGGCGTTCGATTTGCAGACATCGAATATAAAGACTCAATCCACAGATCATTTAAAAATGAAACGAGTACAAACAACTCAGGAGCTAAAAGATTTTATCAATATTCGACATGCAGGAATGAATGAGAAAGATCAGAACCTGTGGATCTCCCTACGTTCAAAGGGTTTGGAAAAACAACAGGATATGTTAGTCATTGCCTATTTAGATCAGACTCCTGTAGGAACAGCCAGTTTCCGTCTCTCTGCTGATAGAAAGATCGTCTATTTTGCCGATGCTGTAGTCTTGCCTCAATATCGTCAACGTGGGATCTATAAGCATTTGATCGAATATCGCATGAGATTGAGTAGACAATTAAAATGTCATGTGGTTATTACAATTGCTAACGTGAATACTTCTTCTCCTATACTAAAGAAATGGGGATTTAAATCATATTGTCTGATGACGGATTATAGATTATTAGATCAAACATAAAATGACCCATCCGCTAAAAGTTAGGGAGGGGCTTTTCGTTTATTGAATTGTTTTTTGCGGCTGGGGTTGCATAAGGTCGATGCTGGACAAGAGCAATGCAGTCAAAATTTGCGCCCCTTGGAGTAACGCCTCTTGATTAAAAGTCATGTCAGGATGATGTAATCCAGGTTGCAGGTCACATCCTAAACCGATCATCGTAGCGATCAGCTCAGGATGTTGCTGGGTGTAGAAATGAAAATCCTCTCCACCTGGCGAATGGCAGACAGGCACTAGATTTCGCTTGCCCAATACCTTGATAATAGATTGTTTAGCAATCTCTATCGCGTAATCATTTGGAATCGTTGCGGGTACATAATCTGTTACTCGCCATTTGATGAAGGTACCAGTCTCTAACGTCGTAGCTTGTATACATTGAATGATAAGTTGTTGCAATTGTTTCATCATTTGATCGGTATCTGCTCGCAAATCCAGCGTAAATGTGGCACTTTCTGGGATCACGTTGCAAGCTTTACGATTTCCTGATTCTAATTGAGTAATCGTGGCCGAAAAAGCTCCTCCTTCGAGTTTGATCTTTTGTATGGAGTGAAGGAGATTTGTCATAGCTAGTATCGGATGGATTGCTTCCTGTGGTCGCGCCGCGTGCGACGATCGCCCGGTAATGGTACCGCGAATGGTTGCTGAACTACGATGTATAATAACTGGAGCTGCTTTGCCATAGGGAACTTCCATCCATGGACGTAAATGGATGCCGAACAGCATTTTGACATTTTCCAAAACCCCATCTTTCATCATTTGTAATGCACCACCTGCTACCTCTTCGGCAGGTTGGAAAAGAAAGCGAAGTGTGTAGGGGAATCGAGGCTGATAAGCTGCCAATGCGAGTGCCGTATATAATACCATTGTACTATGAGCATCGTGTCCACAGGAGTGATTAGCGATCATTTCTCCTTGAACCTCTTGTATGATTGCATCCATATCTGCACGCAATGCGATCACGGATTCACTTAAACCAGGAATTTCCGCGACAAAACCATGATGTCCAGGAAATGAACGTACTTGTAGTCCAGCTTCGCTCAGACGTTGGGAGAGATATTGCGCAGTATATTTCTCTTGCCAACTTGGTTCTGCTATTTTATGTAATTTTTGGTATGTGTGGATGATGTCTTCACGATGTTGTTCTAAGTAAGTATGTGGTAGCATGAAATTCCCTTCTCACCTGCTAATTTGTTTCTGCTATCATGTCCGATTAACTGATAAATGTATTCTTTGATTCTAACAGAAATGAGCTTTTCTATCTAGTATTTGTAAATAATTATCAGAAAATTTTGGGTAGGCCATTAAACAGAAAATAATGATGGTGAGATTGACACTCCACACGCTTTCATGTGTGTGGAGTGTCAGGAGCTTTGGTATTCATGCTTTAGGATAGACATAGAAATTAGAGAAATATATCGATCATCCTCTAATCGACATTCTCTTGCAACACCTTCTCTTGTAAAACCTTCACTCACATAAAGTTTCTGAGCCCGCTGGTTAAATTCTTTGACATCCAAGTATAATCGATGAGTTTGTAAGTTGTTAAAGCACTATTTTTTTAACAGTCTTAATGCTTCTTTTCCAAAGCCTCTCCTTTTTTCATGGATCACAATACGTTTTAAATAGTGTGATCCATGAATATTCTTAAGATCAGTCATGATGATATATCCAAATCGCTTTCCTGATGAAACACTTTGTATGATCATATGTTCCATATCTAAACTTTCCATTGTATGAATGTGTTGATCGATTGTCCACGAATAATATATGGGGTATTTTCTTGATTTTATAATTTCAAAGAAATTGCATTAAAAGACAACTGAACTAAGCAAAGTTTTATAGCGTTAATGTTATGTATATTATGTATATTGCTAATTATATAATTTCTCTGGCCTTCCCGCAGGAAATGCCAGTAGCGTAATGCGTCAGGGTTTGATGTCCAAAACAATCACCAGAGCTATCAGTCGAGTCAACGTAGTGGGATACTCCCGCTGCACGACCAATTCGAATGCTCTTTTATCTGCGAAGGACCTGTGCTAATTTGACTTCCGTCGCTCGATCATCCGAAGAACCATGGGAAGAACAATCAGCGAGAATATCAGGAGAGGTATACTCGACACCCACACCCGACTGACCCCTTGGTTTGACTCAATCCAACCTCCGTACAGAAGGCCGACGAATGAACCGATATTTGAGAACATATTGAGGGTGGCTATCGCTGCTCCCTTCTCGTTCTCGTTTGCCCTATGCAGTATGAATCCCTCGGAATACAGCCCCTTTATTCGTGAAGCAATTCCTATAAGTGCTGCTGCGACGAAGATGGCTATGATGTGGTGGAGAACGGTGAGGACGATTGCCACTAACATGAGTAGCTGGCTCAGATAAAGCATCCACCGATACGTCTTTGGTTGGATGTGCTTACTGATCCAATTACTACTACCAATGCTAGAAACATAGCATACAAGGAAAACCCAGCTTGCTAGCCCTACATCGATTATAGTGGCAAATAGACCATAAAGAAACGGAAGGCTACAATTGAGCCCGCCATTCCGAGTGCAACCCACACTGCAGGCCAGTAGAGGAAGTTTGTCCAGGAGAATGGTTGTGGCTTCTCACTGAACACTGCATTCGGGACTAGCAGATACAGTCCCACTTCCAACAGGTTAATTGCTACTCCTATGATCAGGAGCCACCTATATGGAACCCGGGAGAGAAGTTGGTCTACCAGTACCATTGACAAGAAGTCTCCTATGATCATGAAGGTAATCATTAGAGATCTCCCTTTCGTTTGGTACGTTTCGGTTTGTTCTTGTTGTGTAGGTGACAACGAACCCGAGATGGAGGCTCGAATCCAGAGAATGCTCGAAGCAGCGCAGATACTGCTCGAAATTCCCAGCAGGATCCAAATGAAGAAAATCTCGAAGCTTCGTTGGAAGAACACTGACAAGATGGTCGAAACCATACCAATCAGTGATGACACACACACAACTTTTTTCGGTGGAAATCGATCAACCAACTGAATGGCCATCAACCCACCTACACCTAGGCCTATCCAGTAGCCGGATTCGAAAAATCCGACTGATCGTCCCTGCTTGTTCAGATGAATCTCCTGAACAACCCTTATATAGGCCACCTGCATCTCGTTAATACCTGCGCCCAGAAGAAGGCAGAAGAGAGTGCCAGTTAACCACGACGGAATGAGTTTGTTAACCCACTTACGCATATCGCCTCCTCATCAACTTGACTTCCTGTTGAAGTAACAGGACAGCTTTGTAGATTCCCACATCTACTAATGAGTGGGGAAAATAGCCTTGTTGAGATCATTTAATCATAGTAGAAAAAAATAATAAAGTCTGAATAATATTTAAAACAAAATTCTATTATTTACTTTGATTATATTAGTAAAGAAAGTAACTGTTTAACATCAGATAGGGTCAATGAATATGTGATATTCATAAATTTTGAATGTAAACAGATCAGACTTAGGTAGAATCATGAAAACCCGATCGGTACTAAAGTGTCAAACCCTAAAAGGGTAACAATTTCATCTGGTTTCGCATAGGAACGAATGGAGAGATACATTTTGTTTGAAGTGGATGCAGATGGTAAAATGAAGTAGAATTAATAAAGTTTGGAGTGATGATATGGATCATTCAGTGAATAAACGGACGTTTGTAGGTCTGTCTCTTCCTGCAAATATTAAGGAACAATTAGGCGGCTGGATGGAAGAAAACCAACTGAAACTACCTTTTCGTAAATGGACAATTCCAGAAGATATCCATATCACACTGCATTTTTTAGGAGAGACAACTGAGGAACAGTTGAAACACATAAAGAGCATATTAACGGAAGTATGTTCTAAACACCGTTCATTTTCATTATCTTTAAATGGATTTGGGATATTTGGTCAAAACCATCAACCACGTATTTTCTGGTCGGGAGTAGGTGGGGATTTGGAGCAGCTTCAAAATTTACAAAAGAGCATAGTGAAAGAACTTGATCTGATAGGGTTCCCCAATGAAAATCGTCCTTATCGACCACATATTACCCTTGCTCGAAAATATGAATCGAATACCTTTAACCCCAGTGTTTTACCATCACTACCAAAAATAGAAGCCGAATGGATCATTAATAAAGGGGTATTGTATGAATCGAAATTAGGGCAAAGGCAAAGGTATCATCAAATAGAATACTTTTCTTTTTCAAATACTTAGAAGAAGAGAAAAGCTGACTCAGCTTTGGACGTTTTATTAATTAATTATTTCAACTACTTGTCTCTATTTATTGATCCAATACCATCTTGAGGATTTATTGTTGCCATACCAAATAAAACAAAAAGCCCACGATACAACCATGGGCTCTTTGTCATGAATCACTTTGTTTTAGGGATAATAACATTTTACTCCATGGTTGAAGTGTTTCCCTTGTTTGTTACTCACTGTGAATGGTAGAAGATTACTCTGAGTGTGTGTAATCGCTTAAACAGATCGACTTGGACTCGTCTGAGTGGTTGTGGTCACTTCTGCAGGTCGACTTGGACTATCTGAGTGGTTGTGATCTGAACAGTTGTGCCTTTCGTAGGCAGGGAACTGGATGATGATACCCTTCATATGGAAGCTTTTCTCTTGCAGCAGTTCCTTCAGGTAATCTCATCCCCAATGTATCATTTTAGCTCCCAGCCAAAGGCCGAGCAGCGAATCGATGAAACGCAAGTGCTGACCGAATTGCCACACGGCTCCTTGACCGATGATCACGATGATCGAGTGGTAGAGATCCGATTTCACATGAAGGAAAACTCCCTTCAAATCGCCCTTGCGAGTTGCTGATGAGGATGACAAGTAGGTTGATCACGTTGATGATTTAGTTACCCATTTGCATTTGTAAAATTGTGAGTTAGGAAGTGAATAACCATATTGTCGCAAGTGAAAATAATGGACATATTGGTTCTGGTCATCAAAAATGAGCAACCTATTTATGATTTTTTGTTGTATCATTGAGTTCATCATCTTCCAAAGAATCACACCTGCACATGTGTTGGCTCTCTAGTTGAACATCGAGCATAAACGATGAGTAAGACGTTTGGTTTTAGAAGATAAGAGTTAAAAAGTAGGTTGAAAGATAAAAGTAATGAACTGATACAGATATATTTAATTGCTTATGTTTTTCAATTCTTGTATTAAGATATCGAGGGTATTAGCCCTTTCTTTTGCATCCTGTTGGTCAAATAGAAGTTCTTCGATACATTCCCAGATATCTTCTAGTTTTCGTCTTCCTTTGTAAAATTGTAGTGTATCGAGATTGATTACAAAATCTTTATGGGCTTTTTGATAGATGCTTAAAAACTTTTGATAGAAGGGTTTATCAATGAAAAATATCATATCCGCTTCTATAGGTGCCAATTTCAGCCCTTCCCAATCAATCAAAATCAAATGTTTTTTATGTTGCATGAGATTCCAATTATGAATATCTGTATGGCAAAGAACCATCTTCAAATTACTATTTTTCAAGAGTATAGCCAGCTTTTCAACTTGATCAACTAAGAGACTCAATGGTTCAATGTAAGGTTTTATCACTTCTTTTATATCATTTGAAAGATTGCGATACTCCTTATCAAATAAGTTTCTGATCAGTTGCAGGTATGGAACATGAAAATCCTCTCTAATCGCATCGGTTCCAATTGGTATTTCTTCGCCAAATAAATGAAGTTCTGCTATTATCTCCGAGAATTGGATAATTTGTTCTTCCATTAACTCTTGATCACCGATCGTTTGACCATCAATGAACTCAAAGAGTAAATATATTCCATCAGGGTCTTCATATTTATAATCACCGTTTTTTGTTATAAGAGGCACAGGAACTTTACCTTTTAATCCGCTATTATGCATCAGCCATTCCAAAATCGGCATATAGACATCTATAAGAGCGGTCCATTTTGCGGTTGAAGCTCTGCTTTTTTCATAAACCTTCAAAAAATAGGAATTTCGATCGTTATCAAGTTTGTATGCAAGTGCTGCCCAACCGGGTTGTTGTTCTAAAATGGTTGAAATATCGATATCATAGTGTTCCTTCAAAATAGATTTTATTTTATCCATAAGACCCTCCATATTACTAGTTCATATAAACTATTCTTTTTCTAAACATTTAAATAGATCCTTAAGAGAATATCATCAAATAACGCCGTGCGTTTGAATCTGATTGGAATAACTTTGTTACTTGATGTAGCAAAATAAATTATCCGTCCTTACCATCCAATCCTGTAGTCATTTGTAACTAAATCAAAGATTTAAAAGTGGAAAACATAGTACTTCTTCATGAAGAAAGAGAGATCAACTCTCCTACAAAAATGTAGCTGTATGTGATGCAATGAAGGCGTTTAAAAAAGAAGCAGGAGGCAAACCAAATCAAAAAAAACCAGCAATCTTTACTTTCGAGCCAGGGAATTTCGATAAGATTCCATAATATAGGAGGTTATTAAAAATGCTTGAGACTGAATTAACACGTATTCTCAAAATTCGTTATCCGATATTCCAAGCACCGATGGCAGGTGGATCTACTACTCCTGAATTAATAGCAGCAGTTTCAAACGTCGGCGGTCTTGGTAATCTTGGGGCAGGATACTTAACACCAGAGAAAATCCGTAGTTCGATTCAAGAGATCAGACAATTAACGGATCGGCCGTTTGGAGTCAACCTGTTTGTACCAGAGCAACCAATGGAATCAAAAGAAAATATCGATCAAATGACAGATTACCTCAATAAATATCGTGTCAAACTTGGCATTGCACAAAATCCATTGATCCAGAAGTTTTCGGAGTCGTTTGATGAACAGCTGCAAGTACTGCTGGAAGAGAGAATTCCAGTATTTAGTTTCACCTTTGGCATACCATCACAAGACGTGATCCAAGCTATGAAGCAGCGTGGAACAGTCGTTATAGGCACTGCAACAACAGTTGAAGAATCTAAACAATTGGAAGCGGCAGGCGTAGATTCCATTGTAGCTCAGGGAAGTGAAGCTGGAGGACATAGGGGCACATTTTTGAAGGGCCGTTCCGACTCTCAAATTGGCACCATTGCTCTTGTTCCTCAGATTGTGGACAATGTTTCGGTTCCAGTTATTGCATCTGGGGGCATCATGGATGGAAGGAGTCTTGTAGCAAGTCTCGCATTAGGTGCAGCAGCCGTACAAATGGGTACCGCGTTTTTGGCGTGCCCTGAAAGTGGAGCCCATGAAGTATACAAACAGAAAATCCTTTTGGAGAATGAGGATGCCACTGAAATTACACAAGCATACTCAGGTAAAGCCGCACGAGGCATTCGAACTGAATTTATGAACGACATGAATCATTATTCTGGCATAATTCCAGCCTACCCAATTCAAAATGCAATGACAAGAGACATTCGCCAAGCAGCTGCAAAAGTGAATAATCCCGAATTCATGTCGCTTTGGGCTGGACAAGGTCTTAGGTTAGCTAAAGATCACTCTGCCACTGCAATTGTAAAACAAACCATCGAGGAAGCGAAAGTTCTAATCAAAAGGATTTCTATCTTCGGAAAAATTAACAATTGAAATAAGAAATCGAGTAGATGCAATTTTTCACCGCGAGGATACGCTGGAAAATAGATGAACATGTCAATTCATTAAACTGGTATGTTATGAACGAAACAAGATGCCACTTTTTCAAAAAAACATGTGCAATACAGAAAAGAAATGCGACAAGAGAACAGTCTCCTTGTCGCTGTTTCAAGTCGATTATGATAGATTTTCTGATGGTCTAAATGTAGCATTCATTCGGATTTTTTTCTCTTGGGCCAACGGAGTCGATTTCTTGATCGAGAATAATAACCTTATTCATCTGTATCCCTCCTAATTCATCTACAATATTAATAAACATTCCCTTAAACGAAATAACTCAGTCTTACTTTTCGTAAAATAAAAAAGTGACCATTCCATTGGTAACGGTAAGGGTAAGCGGCTAGTTTTATCATTTTGACTAAGAACACTCCTGTCTTAACCAAGTCAGCTTATTGAACTCAGCGTACCGATCAATCATTGATATTTGTCTGATACTGGGAAATATTGTTGGTATATTCTGTATTCTATGGCTGAATATCAGATATAAAAGCGATTTCAGACTGCGCAATGTAGTAAATAACTACTGATCAAGTAGCTTAGAACAGATTGATGATGAGATGAAATGAAGAAATGAAATGAAGAAATGACTTGAATATCACTTAGAATACAAGTCATTTCATATTTAATAGGGAAACTCATAATGGGTTTATATACCTTTTTCGTTAGCATTCAAAAAATATATCTTCAAAAAGAAATCTAGTAAGAGAAGGATTAACTCTTTTAAAAAGAGTAATCCTTCATCTTCGATCCATTGTTACTTTATTATGAAGAGTCCTTTTGAAGATTTCCCTTCATTAAAGTTGCAATTTGTTGATCGTCTGATTGTTTAGATTGTTCCAATTGGCGGATGATAAGCTTTTGACGCTCTTTGGGATGGTTTTGGCTTAACTTTGCTTTCCCCTCAAGCCTGTCTATTTTTATTTTAAATCCAACTATGCCTTTTGACATACCATCTATATAACTTGCCTCTACTTGATCTAACTGGTAAGAGCTATTTGGTTCTTCGTATTTCAAGACCATATCCTTTAAGGATTCCATCAGTTCGTTTCCTTCTATGATTTTGACTTGTCCGTACACATGAACTGAAATGTAATTCCAAGTAGGTACAGCTTTATTTGTTTCATACCAAGAAGGAGAGATAAAGCAATGGGGGCCATGAAAGATTGCGAGCACAGCTTGAGATTCGATTTCCTTCCATTGTGGATTTGGACGAGCAAAATGACCGTATAAGTATTTTTGGCTTTGATCAAGTATTAAAGGTAGGTGTGTTGCCCATGGCTTTTCATGGTGCTGAGATATTAATGTTGCAAAGCTATACTTATTGATTACCTCATATATCGTATTATCATCTTCAATGCGGAATTGTGGTGGAATATACATCATTTATCACCCTATTCATGAATCATTTTGATATCAGTTCATAGATGAATGGAGGTTTCATTTGATGGTCAGGATGTCAATTCAATGAACAATACCTATATTATCATGGATGTTTATGTCGATTGCAAGAAACTGGTTTTATTCCAAGTAAAAGGAGCTCCTCTCAGGTACATGATTTTGGAACCAATTATGTTTTTTACAATGCCGATGATTCATACATCAATTTCTTTCAGCATACAAAGTAAGCTAGGATATCATGAACCCACTTTTTGAACGAGCTGTGCAAGAAGAAGTAATGAAAGAATTCTTAACTTGGTTTAAGGAAATCTCTATTAATAATCAAGAAAAATGGGTGGTACCATCCCAAACAGTTGCTTTGATGATTAGTTGGACAGTTTTTGGTGTAGCAGTTGAATGGAGTCAAGGAAAACCTGAAAAAATTTCTATTCATGAGATTGCTGATCATCTTCTTGACATGATTACGAAAGGAGCTGACTGCTTAATTCCAAAGGATTAAATCCAGGATTGATAAATCGACAATAAATGAAGGTCGAAGAATTACCCGAAAACGAGTATTTACTGATATATATATGTTCGAAATGGAATGGTCTCATTTTAATTATGTGAAATGAGACGTTTTTTATTGGCATGGTTTTTGCTTTTAATAGTCAATGTAAAACCAAAAATCACATGGAGGGTTAAACATGTTTGAACCAGAGTATACCATTTTACCAGATTATGCACCCTTATATCCTCAGCTACCTTTTCATTACAAAAATTATCGTAAGCTCAGTGTCTATTGTCGGGGAGAACGTGCAGCTATCGAGAGATTTTTACCTAAGCAATTTGAATATGCAGGAGATGTTTTTGAAATTTTTGTTTTAACCAATCCAGAAATTTCAGGACTTACTCCATACTCAGAAGGAGGGATAGTTATTCCTTGTAAATATCGAGATATTCAAGGTGGCTATATGGCTTATGAATATGTGGATACTGATGAATCTCTATGTGCTGGAAGAGAAATATGGGGTTATCCAAAAAAATTGGCTGATGTGACCTTCGAGGAGAATGAAGGAAAAGTTCAGGGTCGATTGGTTCGTAAAGGAAAGACAATTATAGATATCTCTGTCGATTTGGATGACACTCAAGTAGATCAACCTAATCTTTTTCCACGATTAATTGTCAAACGAATTCCAAAAGCTGATGTTTATGGAGTAGATGTTGATCAAGTTATATTAAATGAATTTGAAAACGTAGTTATTCACTCACGTGAAACAGGTTCTGCACAAGCCAATTGGGAGTATTCAAGTTTTGATCCTTTAGCAGAATTAGGACCAGTGGAAGTGTTGGGTGGCGTTTTTGTAGTTGCCGATTATACCTTGAATTATGGTAAGGTTCTAACTCGATAAAGGAGGGAGAAAATGAATAGAGGAAATAATATGCCTGTTCAGGCACCACTTATTCCAGATCCCTTTGTTCCTTATGAATGCATGAATAACCGTACACTTTTTGCCCTTTGCCAAGGTGACCGAACCATAATTGAACGTTTTTTAGAACCTACACCATTTGAGTATGTAGATAACCAGTTCGTTGTCTCGATTTCTGATTTTAGAAACTGTAATAAAGTCCCTTATATGGATTGTGCGATTGTCATACCAGTTAAATATAAAGATCAACTGGGTGGCTACTATCTCTTTGAGTATGAAGATCATGATGCGGCGATTGCTGCTGGTCGCGATTTATGGGGCTATCCAAAGAAGTTTGCAACGATTCAACTTAGCAAAGAAAATGATCAAGGAATGATACGTGGGACAGCAAGTCGTGAAGGTCAAGTCATTATGGAAATTGAATGCGATTGTAGTCAACCTTCGGAACAACTGAGTCTACCCCAAATAACCCCGCATCTGAATTTGCAAGTTTTTCCTAGACCAGATGGCCCAGGAATCGAGTCAATGAGAGTGATTTCTCGTGACACTTCTCCTGATTTTAAAAAGAAGTCGGAGAAATTTGGGAAGACGAAAGTAACTTTACAAGGATTATCGACAGATCCACTAAATCTATTACAGCCAAGTTATGTAATAGGAGGAGGGATCACAGTTGGTGATTTTTATGCGACAGATGAAAATGGTTGGGGGAAAATCCTTGATACCCTCATCTGAATAGCAATTTTGAAGGTGGTTTGCATGAGACTTAAAGATAAAGTAACAGTGATAACTGGTGCTGGTAAAGGAATTGGGAAAGAAACTGCTTTCTTATTTGCTAAAGAAGGAGCTCATGTAATAGTAACCGATTTTGATGCAAGTATAGGAGAATCAGTCTGTGAAGAGATTAGCCAGACATGTGCAACTACAGCATTTGTTCCATTAGATGTTCGCTATGAGGAAGAATGGATTCAGATGTGTCAGTTTGTCATTGCTAGGTTTGGTCGAATGGATATTCTTGTAAACAATGCAGGGATAGCTATGCAAGATACGATTGAGGATTGTAGCTATGAACAGTGGAGGAAAGTACATGAGGTCAATTTGGATGGAGTATTTTTAGGAACCAAACATGGAATTCGCACAATGAAAAGAAATAGGCAAGGTTCTATTATTAATTTATCTTCAATTGAGGGAAACATAGCTGAGCCACATTTAGTTGCCTATAATTCTAGCAAGGGTGGAGTCCGATTATTGACCAAATCGGCAGCTCTTCACTGCGCTAAATCGGGGTATGGGATACGTGTGAATAGTGTTCATCCGGGATATTTGCACACCCCCATGCATGATCATTTTTCGCAAAAACAGCTTAAAGAGATTACAGATCGACATCCAATTGGATATTTGGGACAAGCCATTGATGTGGCTTATGGAATTTTGTACTTGGCAACAGAAGAATCACGGTTTGTAACAGGATCAGAATTAGTGATTGATGGAGGATATACTGCACAATAGACAAGATACCGAAAAACGGGTAAATACCCAATAGTTCATGAATAATTTGGGTGAACGTATAAATGTTTGAATGAAAATGGCTTAAAATCTTCAATCTATGTTTTGGCATCAAAATTGCATTACTATTATACAAGCAATCGATGGATTGTAAATGTATATCATACGATAGGAGGGTGTCTATGAAAAGGCTCAAGTTGTTTGTGAATGGACAATGGACAGAACCAATCGATGATCAATATTTTTCAGCTTATAATCCAGCGACCGAGGAAGTGATTGCTCAGGTTGCACAGGGTTCACGGAAAGATGCACAAAGAGCAGTAGCAAGTGCAAAATCAGCTTCTAGAGAATTTCGAGAATGGTCTATTTGGAAGCGAGCAGAGTTATTACAACGTATTGCTACTGTAGTAGAAAAGAGAAAAGAAGAATTAGCATACTTACTGACTATTGATCAAGGAAAACCTTATCATACAGAGGCATTGAGAGAAGTAGATTCAGTTGTTCGTGCTTTCTCAGATGCAGCTGAACAGATTAAGTGGATGGAAACATCTTTTATTCCTACCCGAGATGAAAAGAAGCGAGTATACAATTATTTAGCTGCAAAAGGGGTATATGCGGTGATTACTCCTTGGAACTATCCTTATATGGTTCCTACTGAGTTTCTCGCTCCAGGGTTAGCAGCTGGAAATACAATTGTTTGGGTACCTGCTCCTACAACTTCAGTGTGTGCTGTAAAATTCGCTGAATGTCTAGAAGAAGCAGGAGTTCCTCCAGGGGTTGTCAACTTGATAACAGGCTTTGGGGATGAAGTGGGTGATGAAATTGTCATTCATCCAAATACAGATGCGATTGCATTTTGTGGCAGTACGAAAACAGGTCAGGTGATTGCTTCACGAGGTGCTGGAAAGCCCATGTTGTTAGAGTTAGGTGGGAATGGACCTACGATTGTACTAGCAGATGCAAATATTGAACAAGCAGCTCAGTCGATTGCCAAAGCTTGTTTTACAAATGCAGGGCAAATTTGCTCTTCAACAGAGCGGATCTTAGTGCAAAAGGAAGTACAGGATGAGTTAGTAGAACGATTGTTAGAGCAAGTGAAGTCAATTATTTTGGGTGATCCTTTAGATAGTAAGACGACGATGGGGCCTTTAAATAATCCTCCTGTTGTTGATAAAAATATTGAACATGCTGAGGATAGTCGTAAGAGAGGATCTACTATTGTAACAGGCGGAAAGAAACCAACGCATTTTGAAAAGGGTTATTATTTTGAGCCAACCATTATTAACAATGTCAAATTGGATAGTTTATATAATTTAGATGAAACCTTTGGCCCAGTAGCCCCAGTCATTCCTTTTGAATCATTAGATGAAGCACTTGAAATTACTTATCAAAGCAAGTGGGGGCTATCTTCGGCTATTTTTTCTCAACATTTAAAGACAGCGCTTACATTTGCTGAAAAAATGCCGACAGGCTTAGTGAATATTAATGATAATAGTGATTATTGGGAACCACATCTTCCGTTTGGTGGAGTTGCAGGGAAAACAAGTGGATTGGGTCGTGTTGGAGGAAAATATGCCATTCGTGAGATGTCTGATTTAAAGACAATCACAATTGATTTGAAATAAAGAAGCTTTGTTCAATTAAGGAGAAGAGGTGTCCAAATGGCGAATTCTGTACCTATGATCGCATGGATCTTTTATGTGATCATCCCTGTTGTCGGAATGGTCATTACAATTGCAACTTCGATGTATGTGTCAAAAAAGGATCAAAAGCAATAGATCACTGGGGAAATCGGAGGGGATCAGCTTGATCGCTACATTCATTGTTTATCTTGTTGTAGTATTTGTGATTGGCATTTCGGCTGAGCGATATATTTCTAAAGGTGAAGAAGGTTACTACCTTGGAGATCGTAATTTTGGTACTTGGGTCACTGCCATTAGTGCAGGTGCGACAGATTCGAGTGGCTGGGTATTCATTGGTGCAGCCGGCGCAGCTTATGCAGCAGGGGCTTCGACCATGTGGATGTTGCCAGGTTTTATTGTGGGGTATTTTTTGAATTGGTTCGTGGTTGCACCCAGACTGTATCAATATGGTTTAAAGCATAATGTTCTCAGTTTAGCTGATTACTTTGAAAAGCGCTTTAATGATAAAACAAATCTTCTCAAAGTGATTGCCAGCATTATTATTGTCATCTTTTTTGTCGCCTACATGGCATCTCAATTGAGTGCAGCGGGTAAAGCATTCAATGCCATTATCGACTTTGATTTCAATGCAGGATTAGTCTTATGTGCCGCGTTTGTGTTGGGTTATTCCGTGTTTGGTGGCTATCGCTCTGTTATGATGACTGACTTTATACAAGGATTGCTTATGGTTGGCGTCTTGATTGTATTCCCAATTTACATGATCTTTTTCGAACTCGGAGGTTGGTCTTCCTTTATTCAACAAGTAGCTTCCCTTGATCCTCTTCTTATGACATCGACTGCTGGAGCGACTGGTTCTGCTGCGATTGGATTGGTTCTTGGCTATTTGCTCTTCGGCTTTGGTGTCCCAGGACAGCCACATATCTCACAGCGCTTCTTATCAGCAAAGGATGAAAAAACAATTCACAATGGCTCAGTGATTGCAATGGCATGGGTCATTATTATGATGGTCAGCTCAAACCTTCTTGGTTTGATTGGACGTGTTATGCTGCCTAATCTAAAAGACCCTGAATATGTGTTTCCTATGTTGACAGAACAATATCTAAGTCCAGTGATAGCAGGTGTTGTGATTGGGGGAATCTTTGCGGCAATCCAATCGACATTTTCTTCTCAATTAATGGTTGCTACACAATCAGTGGCGAGCGATCTTCTGAAGGCTTTTAGTAAAAAGTCCTATACAGATCGACAGCTATTGGTGATTAGTCGTTGGACAATGGTGGTTTTAGGTATTTTAGCAACTGGTATAGCCCTACTTAATATAGAGGCTGTCTTTAATTTAGTGATGTATGCCTGGGGAGGCTTGGCCGCTAGTTTTGGACCGCTACTCTTTTTTAGTCTATATTCCAATATTGTAAACAAATGGGGAGCTGCAGCAGGAATGATCACAGGTACATTAGTGACGATTATTTGGAAGAACACTCCATATGACACAGTTGTTTATGAGTTAATTCCAGCGTTCATCTTATCCACCATTGCCATTGTGCTTGTTAGCAAACTAACCAAAAAACCACATCTTACACAATAGCAAAAAAACAGAGTCAGATGAAGAAAGTAACCAAAAGTTACTGATTTTGTAAAAATCGATAAGGAGTAGGTGAGGATTTATGCAATTTCAGCACATTATTTACCAAATCTCAAACAACGTCTTAACGATTACTTTGAATCGAGAATCGACATATAACGCTCTTAGCACAGATACGAAATTGGAGTTACAGCAAGCTTTCCAACAAGGAGAACAAGATCAAAGTGTGAAAGCAATTGTAGTTACCGGAGCGGGTGAACGTTCCTTTTGTTCAGGTCAAGATCTAAGTGAAAGTAAAGAGTTAACAGAAGAATTGGCCCAAGAGTGGGTAAATGAGTTTGATCAGCTTTATCGAGTGATTCGTTCTGTTCAGAAACCAATTATTGCTTCTATCAATGGGTACGCAGTTGGATCAGGTCTGCAACTTGCCATGTTAGCAGATATTCGTATAGGAGTTGCCTCTGCTAAGTTTGCAATGACAGAGATTAATGTGGGATTGGCTTGTATTATTGGTACAACGATGTTTTGGGAGATCATGGGGAGATCTAGAACTACAGATTTGATTCTAAGTGGACGTATGTTGACTGCGGAAGAAGCGGAGCAATATGGACTCATTACTCGATTAGTTCCTGATCATACAACGTTGAAGGAAGAAACAACCAAGCTCGCGTTTGAACTTGCTGCAAAACCACCTGTGGCTCTCAGCTCAAATAAAAAATGGTTTAACTATTTAACAGAAGAGAATTTCAATCACTGTATGGATTTTGCTAGAGAGGCACATAAGATTGGGTATGCATCAGGAGAACCACAAGAGATGATGAGAAAATTTTTTGCTAAGTAATATAAATGAAGGTCGGGATTATATATGAATCTATATGAATACGAAGGAAAAAAGTTATTTTCAATATATAATATTCCAATTTCACAGGGGTGGCTCTGGCCGAATCTTCCTTCAGTAGATCAACCACTGATGGCAAAAGCACAAGTCTTAACAGGAGGTCGTGGAAAGTTAGGTGGCATTCTTCCTGTTCAAAGCCTAGAAAATTTGGAGCCAGTAGTTCAAAAGTTAATGGATTTGAAAATCAAGGGAGAGAAGACAAATACTGTGTATTTGGAAGAGATCGTTTCTTTTCAGAGAGAACTATATCTTTCCCTTACACTTGACCGAAATGAAAAGAGCCCTATTTTATTAGTATCTAAGATGGGAGGGGTTGATATTGAATCAGTCCCCAATGAGCAAATCCTACAAATACCGATTCATCTTTTGATCGGTGTGCAAAACTATATGATTCGACATGTGGCTGATTTTCTGGAGTTATCTCAAGAAATAGTAGCTGATTTACTAGAGAAATTGTGGCGGTTGTTCATAAGGGAAGAAGCAGAGTTGGTTGAAATAAATCCCTTATTTGTTGATCAATCAGGTTCGATTACTGCGGGAGATGCGAAAGTGGTTTTATCTAAAGAGGACAACAAAAGTTTGAGATCGTTTTATTTGCCACGTGAAGAGAATACCTTTGAAGCCAAATGTAAACAGTTAGGCGCAGTTGGTGTTGAATTGGATGGTGAAATTGCGATTATCACAAGTGGAGCAGGTCTAGGAATGGCTACACTTGATTGGATTTGTCATCACAATCACTCAGTACGTGCTTTAGTGGATTTAGGAGGATATATCATTCATGATATTCAAAAAGCGAAACGCTTGCTGCATGAAGTTGTTTTGCTAAATCCAAAAGGGATCTTAATTAATTTCTATTTTCAAGTTGCCAGTTGTGAAGTGCTAGGACAAGCTATTGCAGAAGAATTGGGTCATTCTGCTATTCCTGTATCGGTTCGGTTAAAAGGAAAACAAGAAGAACAAGCATTACGTTTGTTAACATCCTATCAGAATATCAATACAGCGAGTGATTTAGAACAAGCATTTGCCAATTCGATTGGTTAAAGGGGATATAGAAAGCATGGCTATACTCATCGATGAGAAGTCACGTATTCTCATACAAGGGATGACAGGTAGTGTGGGTCAAATATTTGCCAAACGGATGTTGACCTATCAAACTCCTCTCGTAGCAGGAGTGACACCTGGAAAAGGACGACAAGTTTTATTCGGAGTTCCAATCTATTCAACTGTGCTTGAAGCAGTTCAAGAGACAGCAGCAAATGTTTCACTTGTTATTGTGCCACCAAATGTAGTAAAAGAGGCTGTATTTGAAGCAATTGATGCCGGCATTAAAACAATTGTTATTTACTCAGAAGGAGTTCCTGTGCATGATAGCATTCGAATGATTGAATATGCCAAGCTGAAAGATGTGCTTGTTTTTGGACCTAATTCTGCTGGTGTAGTATCTCCTAGAAAAGCTAATGTAAGTGACCTTGATGATTCAATCTTACAACCAGGTAAGATTGGAATCGTCTCAAAAAGTGGCACATTGACATATGAAGTGGTTGAAATTCTCAAAGATCTTTCTTTTGGTATTAGTACGATTGTATGTCTAGGTGGCGATCCAGTTATTGGCGTTCAACATGATCAGATTTTGGAGCTATTTGAACAGGATATGGAAACAGAAGCGATTATATATATTGGAGAAATTGGTGGAAATGATGAAAAACGTTCTGCTGAAGTGATTAAACAGATGGAAAAACCTGTGTTTTCATATGTGGCTGGAAAACATGCTCCTGTTGGAAAGAGAATGGGACATGCAGGTGCAATTATTCATCGAGAAGATGAAAGTGCGAGCAATAAACAACAAATATTAAAAGAGAGTGGTGCTTTGGTTGTTGATATTATAACTGATTTGAG
This sequence comes from Seinonella peptonophila, assembly GCF_900129355.1. GTDB lineage: Bacteria > Bacillota > Bacilli > Thermoactinomycetales > Thermoactinomycetaceae > Seinonella > Seinonella peptonophila. The sequence continues at coordinate 21,121 of NZ_FQVL01000001.1, forward strand.
AAGTGTATTAGCAACCTATCCCTTTACTTTTAGACAAGTATAAATCGAAATGGGAGGACTAAATATGAACTTACAAGATAAAGTTGTGATTATTACAGGTGCCGCTGGAGTTATTGGGAAAGCAACATCCAAATTATTCATTAAAGAAGGAGCTAAAGTTGTTTTAGTAGATTTGTCTAAAGATGCATTAGAGAAGGCTGCAAATGAACTTGATTTGCCTGAAGATCGTTATCTGTTGATTGATGCCGATGTGACAAAAGAAGTAGAGGTTAAAAGATATTTTCAGCACACAGTAGATGTCTTTGGTCGAGTAGATGCTTTTTTTAACAATGCAGGAATTGAAGGAGATGTAACAGATATTAAAGATACTACGCTTGAAAATATGGTTAATGTTTTAAATGTAAATGTCAATGGAGTCTTTTTGGGTTTGAAATATGCGATCCGGACGATGCTAAAGCAAGGTTTTGGCTCCATTATAAATACTGCATCTGATGCGGGTATCGGAAGTGCGACAGGTTTAGGTGCTTATGTTGCTTCAAAGCATGCAGTAATTGGATTAACAAAAGTGGCGGCATTAGAGACTGCTGATCAAGGAATACGAGTAAATGCAATTTGTCCATCATCGATCAATAGTCGTCTCATGCGATCATTAGAGGAAGGTTCGGGCAATCAACAGCAAGCACATGAAGAATATAAAAGTAAAATTCCTATGAAGCGTTATGGTAATCCAGATGAAGTTGGGCAAATCGTATTATTTCTAGCTTCAGATCGAGCTTCTTTTGTAACAGGTGCACATTACAATGTAGATGGAGGACGATTAGCAAAATAGTCATTATATGAATAAGTGATTCTTATATTGATGAGAATCACTTATTTTTTGTAACAACTTGGATTGTTGATAGAAAGGGAAATGAACATGGTTTTACTTGGGGCAATTGTAAATGGAGTAGCAATTATTTTAGGAAGTTTACTTGGTGCGGTTTTTACAAAAATACCTGAGAGAGTGAAACAGACAATATTACAGGCATTCGCATTATCTGTCTTGATGATGGGAATTGATATGAGTTTAAAAAGCCAACATTTGCTTTATGTGGTGATCAGTATTGCGTTAGGAGTGGTTATCGGTGAATATTTAAATATAGAAGAATCATTTCAACGATGGAGCATTTGGTTAGAAGAAAGAGTTGGAAGAAAAGAAAGTGATTCATTATCAAAAGGTTTTGTTACTTGTACGTTGATCTATATTGTAGGTGCAATGCCGATTATCGGTGCATTAGATAGCGGTTTGCGAAATGATCATACATTATTTTATATAAAAGCTTGTATTGATGGGCTAATGGCACTTTTTCTTACCACAACTTTAGGAAAAGGAGTGCTTTTTTCTGCTATTCCTGTTATTATCTATCAGGTTATATTGACTCTTTTAGCTACTCAGATTAGCTATTTGGTTTCTTCGAATATGTTAGATCAGATCATTCAAGAGATAACAGGTACAGGTGGTATCTTAGTTATGGGAATCGGGATGAATATGTTGGGGCTTATAAAAATACGTGTGGGTAATATGTTACCAAGTTTAGTGATTGTGATTCTGCTTATTTTCTTCAGAGATTTTTTTTGAAAAGGCATAAAACAGCAGGGAGTGTTGCATACTCCCTGCTTCGTTGTTATGAGATTTGCCGTGAAATAGATTTAGCCTGGGTAAAAAGTAGTAAATAATCGTAGCCACCCGCTTTGGAATCGGTACCTGACATGTTAAAACCACCAAATGGATGAACACCAACAAGAGCGCCGGTACATTTTCGGTTAATATAGAGATTTCCACAATGCATTTGCTCCTGTGCTTGTTGTATGCGGTGTTCATCTTTCGAAAAGAATGATCCTGTCAATCCGTATTCTGTATGATTGTAGATTTGAATGGCCTCTTGCCAGTCGGTTGCTCTGGTGATAGCCAACACAGGTCCAAAGATTTCTTCTTGCATAATTCTCGCTTCCTGATCAACCTCGCCAAAGATTGTGGGTTGAATATAGAAACCATCTCCCGAAGCGGTGCTTCCGCCAAGTAATAAACTTCCTTCCTGCTTTCCAATTTCGATGTAACTTAAAATTTTATCATATGCTTTTTGATCGATTACGGGTCCTATTGGATGATTTTCTTCAGGTAGACCAATTGTAAATGTTTTCGTCAGATCTAAAATTTTTGAGACGACCTGATCATAAATTGAATCGACAAGAATGGCTCGAGAACCAGCAGAACATTTTTGTCCTTGAAAACCAAAGGCAGATGCAACGATTTGCTGAGCGGCTTGATCGAGATCTGCGGTCTCATCTACAATAATCCCATCTTTTCCTCCCATTTCGGCAATCACACGTTTGATCCAAATTTGGTTTTTCGCTGTATTTGCTGCTAATTTGTTGATATGCAACCCCACTTGTTTGGAACCGGTAAAACTGATAAACCGAGTTTTTGGATGAGCAGTCAGAAAATCTCCAATTTCATTTGGATTACCAGGAATAAAATTAATGACTCCTGGTGGTAAGCCTACTTCTTTCATCAATGATACAAATTGATAGGCAATGATCGAAGTAGGTGAAGCAGGTTTTAACAGAACCGTATTTCCTGACACAATCGCGGCTGATGTCATTCCTACACAGATGGCAAGTGGAAAGTTCCAAGGCGGAATAACAATACCAACACCTAACGGAATATATCGTAGTTGACTCTTTTCTGTAGGGATTTGTGTAGGAGGAAGTGTTTCGTTGATACGATCTAAGCGGATCATCTCTCTTGCGTAAAACTCTAAGAAATCTATTGCTTCTGCTGTGTCTGCATCTGCTTCAGCCCAGTTTTTTCCTGCTTCAAAAACCAACAACGATGAAAACTCATGCTTTCTTTCTCTCATCAAGTTAGCAGCTTTAAATAAATAAGAAGCACGTTCTTCTGGGGAGACTTTTTTCCAAGTTTCAAATGTATCTAATGCCTTTTGCATCGCTTTTTCTGCAAGTTCTCGATTAGCACTACTCATATACCCAATCGTTTCAGAAACTTTACCTGGATTAATTGATGGTGTTGTGGTTTTCGTATAAATTTTTTCAGAGCCAATATAAAGAGGATAGGTATGACCAAAGGAATTTTTCACCTTGGTTAATGCTAGTTTCATCGCTTTCCGATTATTTTCATCCTGAAAATTGGTAAAGGGCTCATTAACGAAAGGTGTTAACATAGACTTCTCTCCTTGATCCATTAGTTTGATTGGTTACCGCTGAGTTCAAGTTTTACATAGATTAATAGTAGCAAGAGTGGTGCCAAATTCCTGATCAAGAAGAATAGGGATTCAAAAGTTGTGTTACCCATGAATAATACAAATGAATCGTTTTTTACCTATTTTTGGGTAGATGCTTTAATCTCGTAAACAAATGAACGTAGTTGATATTTTTGAATTTTGTTATTGAGTGTTTGCTGTGGAATATCTAATCGACGTGCTGCTTTTGATATGTTTCCTTGTTGCTGGATCAATTCTTCTTTTATCAGTTGAATCTCCAAATCAATGATTGCTTCTCTTAATTTAGGACGTTGATTTGTTGAGGAAGGAGTAGGTTGCTTTGATTGAAAGTACAATAATGTGTCTGTTTGAATGTCGGATAATTGGATATACCCATCTTCGGCGATATTCATAGCCCGCTCGATTAAGTTTTGTAACTCTCGAATATTTCCTGGCCAGTCATATTTGGTGAAGAAATTCAAAGTCTCTTTACTTACTCCTAATATGTTCTTATGAAATTCTTTATTGTATTTGTGAATAAAATGCTGTACAAGTTCGGGAATATCTTCTTTTCGTTCTCGTAGGGAGGGTAGCTCTAGATAAATTACATTTAATCGATAGTATAGATCTGAGCGTAATTCACCTGATTGTAGAATGATCGAAGGATGGACATTTGTCGCTGCGACAATGCGAACATCAATCGAGATTTCCTTTTGACTGCCAATTCGCCGTACTTTTTTCTCTTGAAGCACTCGTAATAACTTTGCCTGTAAAGTAAGCGGCATTGAGTTGATTTCATCTAAAAATAAAGTTCCTTTATGGGCAAGTTCAAATAATCCAGGTCGATTTTCTGCTCCTGTAAACCCGCCTTTTTCAGTTCCAAATAAAATGCCTTCCAATAACGTTTCAGGTATTGCTGCACAATTTTGAGCGATAAATGGGGCTTTTTCTTGTAGGGTCGATTCATGAATGGATTGAACTAGTAACTCTTTCCCTGTACCAGTCTCCCCATATATAAAAATAGGTGATTTGTATTTTGATATAATCGGAATTTGTTCTTTGATGTTTTGAATGGCAGGACTATGATCTAAGATCATGGTATCTGAATATTGATTATCAATATCAACAAGGGGTTGAGTGACGGATTTGTTTTGTAGCTGTTGTAATAAAAGCATTTTGTTTGAGTACTCATGGATCGCTGATACGTCCTCGAATATTTCAAATACACCTACTAATTTATTACCTTGGATTAGTGGATAGGTAGAGGTGAGTGTTGTTTTTCGTTCACCACGGTAATTGATAAATGTAATACGTTGATTGATAACAGCTCTTCCTGATTCTAATACTTGTATGATTAGACTTTTTTCCTTGTTTAATTTAGGAAAGACTGTAAATATCGATTGGCCCAGATCACGATCTGGTTGAAAGCCAATTGTTTTAGTTGCCGAGTTCATATAGATCAATCGTAGATTTGTATCAACAGCATAAACAGCTTCCTGTACTTTTGAGAGCATTTGCCAGAAACCTTCATTTGTAATGTTGGATGGAATCAATCAAGTCACCTACTTTTTCCAGCAAATTTAATTTCGTATTCAAAAACTAATAGAAGAAACTGAGTGTAATAAAAAGATACGATCTAAATAGTGGAATAAAGAGATTATAAACCCCGTTGGAGACTATTTGAAAGTAATCTTGAAGGATTATATAAGCTGATTTCTCGTGGCAACAGTTTCTATCATGTGAAAAATTCAACTTCCCATTTACTTCAAACGAATTGTATGCATCCAAGTAATTTTGAATTCAATTTTTTATTGCATCACTTGTTATGAATGCTTCTCCTTCGAGATTTTTTTATTGTGTTTCATATATTAACATATACAGTTATTCCGTTGCTCGAATTCTTATGTATCTAACTTTTGAAATAAATTCTAGTTTATACTGCTGACGAATTTTTCCTCCTATGAATAACTCTTTAGTTACATATAGATGAACCAGCCACGAATAGCGAAAAAAGGATGGTTCTTTTATTTGTACATTGGTATTAGTACGCAATATAATTAAAATCCAATTTATGATCGGGATATTCAGGAGGACAATAGAACAGGAATGTTAATTGGACTTATTCAACAGAACTTCATTCAAGAATCAGCGATTGAAGGAATACCAAACTAGTTGATGTTTGGTTTGCTTTATTTCCAACCTTTCACGAATTGAATTAGTAAAAGTAAATATGTTAGTTTTTGAATCATAACAAGCAAAAGAGACTTTGTTTTGCAAAGTCTCTTTTACATCACAATGTCAATTAGTTTTTGATATAGTAACGTTTAGCTCCTTGCCATTGATCCAAATTACTAACATCCCCCATACGAAGCATACCAGAACCCATGCTACCTTGCACATATTTTCCATGCCCCACATAGAGTGCAGCATGGGTAATATTTTTATCAATATAACATGAGCTACAGGAATAAGTGGGACCCCTAAAAAAAAGATCTCCAGGTTGTAGCTTATCTCTAGCTACTGGCTTTGCATAGACTGAGCCTGGTTTTAACTTTTTAAATTCGCTTTCATTTAGAGCAAGCTTCTTTGCACCAGCTGGTAATTTTTTGTATTTCTCATCACTTAGCACCAGTCGATCATAGTATTGTGTGTCTGTTATTCCTGGTAAGCTAATTCCAAGTTTTTTGTACATTTGAAGTACAAATCCAGAGCAATCCCAACGGTTACCATCTTTAGGCACTGGCCCTACGAGCGATTTTGCTGTTTTGATCATGGATTCAATTTTTGTTTGGGAAATAGCGGAATCTTTACCATTGTTATTTTTTTCTTCGTCCTTTTTCGGTTGTTGGTCATCTTTTTTGGGCTTATCTTTTACTTTATCTGTTGGTTTATCGTTGGTTGCTTCTGGCTCAATTACGGTCACAGGTGGCGTGACATCCACAATAATATATGTTCCGGCATCTGAAGAATGAATTGTTTGGGAGTCGGGTGATGGATCAACTGGATTGATTTCTATTGGGTCAGCAAATACAGAAATAGGTGATACGAGTGTCAAAGTAAGCAACAGGGTTAGTATAAAGAATGAGGAGCGTCGCATGTTGTAACCCCTTTCAAAAGTGTGTATGTAAAGTATAAATAATAAAATAAATAAAATCAATTCAAGAATGTTGATTAGGCATAATTAGAGGAAATATAAATATTAAACCTCTATTCAAAAATGAATGAATAGGAGAATGAAATTGAAACATGAAAATAAAAAGCCGAATTGACTGGTCAAGTTGTCAATGGGGAATTATTCGACATGTTAATAATGTATTTTTATGTTATTCAATTCGGAAAATAAATCTCCGGCGCAGCCCTCGTCCCTAGTGGGTACGAAGAGCGCGCACAGAGGTTCCTCCGTTGATTAGGCAGCAAATATGGATTTATCCATATAGGTCAGTGGGAACTCACCTCGCATATGGATCCAATATTGCGCTTGGATTCCGATCACCTGAATCTGTCGTCGCTTACCATCGAGCAGCAACCACTGATTTGGCTGAATCCGAACCAACTCCAGCTTCCGAGTCAGTAGAACCAAGTGGATGTCGATGATGCTGTACTTCTTTTGCGTCATATTCCGCAACTTGGCAAGAGTAAAGTCGAACTTTTCCTCCTTACCATAGATGATCCGCTCGCAAGCAAGAACCTCACTCAATCGCAGAAATCGACCTTCAGCTTGTACTACTTCAGTTGAAGTATTGCTGAAGACATGCATTCGACTTCCCATGATCCTTCCGCCGTGGTTGTCCCCTTCGAAAGAGCCAACACGAGTAAAACTGTCGAAACTAATAGACATTAGGTCCCTTTAGAAGAACATCTGTTTAGCTCCAGGAAACCTGGCATGCCCAGACTTTGGGTATTTAGGGCTATTTTCATGTTTGATTGTATAAAAACATATTTTGTAAATAAAATCAAATGATAAAATAGTTCAGGTATCATTTCGGGATTTTTTAGTTATGGATGAGATCATGTGTTGATGTAGTAGAAAAAATCGGAAAACAAGAGTCATGCTGCATGCGAGAATAAAACAACCGATCAGGTGAAAACACTAGTAGGGAAATATTAAAGATGATATTATAAAAAATATAATGTTTTGACATAGTTTCTGTTGTGGGAAAGAAGAATTATCAAGATCAAACTATCAACCTTTATAAGATGTGGTTTTTATATTATACGGAATATTTAAATTCAATGGGGAGCATCAATGATGAATGATTATAAAATCCCATTTCGCAACCGAATTGTTAATATTGCAGCAAATGTTCGCACCCATTCAGATCAGTGGTTGGTCTTTTTGCATGGGCTCGGCTGTACCAAAGCAGCATTTGATACCGCTTTTGCTGCAAAGGAATTAGAGGATTTTTCACTTTGTGCTTTTGATTTTTTAGGCTTTGGTGATTCCGATGCACCTAATGATTTATCTTACGAACTAAATGATCAGGCGGAAATATTGATTGCCCTGATAAATCAGCTCTCGATAAAAAAAGTGCATCTGGTGGCACATAGTATGGGTGGGGCGATCGGCTTATTGGCGACCGAGAAACTGCCTGAGCTCGTATCGTTTATTAATGTGGAAGGGAATTTACTTAATGAAGATTGCGGGATTGTTAGTCGAAAAATAGCGACTCAAAAAGAAGAAGATTTTATCCGAACCGGTTTTCATGAGTTTGTTCAATCATTGGAAGCAACAAAGCAAGATGATCTATTGCACTGGGCAAAGTGGTGCAGAGAAGGAAGCCCTATCGCTTTCCATCGCAGTGCCTGTTCTCTCGTTACATGGTCAGATAGCGGAAACTTGTTCTCGATTTTCCAGGCTATACAGAATAAAGCCTACATTCGTGGAGAAGAAAATTTACAGCTTTATCTGCAGCCACATCTTGATGGGTGGCATTCATATGTGATTCCTGCAAGTGGTCATTTTATGATGTTAGAAAATGCGCGTTCATTCTATACCAGTATAGCTCATTGGCTAAAACAGTCGAAGTAGATTTGAGACTTATTATCCGGATATAAATTTTGTGTTTACTGAATATAAGTACCTTCATGGTAAATCGTTGCTAGAAGTTTTTTAAACAGCCGATAGAATTTTCTTGCATCAACAAAGGGTAAAAACAAGAGCGTTGAACTCGATGTGTGGATTAAAAGCCAAATAAGTTTAGCGGCGACAAACATCCATCTAAATATACTTGATCCGAATTTACTTTTTTCTTCTCTTTCATTATTTCTAGCAGCTTTCTCCAAACGTTCTCTCATATTCCGACCTTTTGCCACGCTTTCAATCTTCTTCAACAAGTAGTGTAAGAACCATATTTATCCGGCATATCCATCCATGCTACGCTTGTCTTTAATATAAAAATAATCCCATTCAGCACTTTTTGGTAATGTTGGGGATGCATATACAGGAGATGAGACAGTAGAGGGATAAGACAAAGTGCATGGTATGATTTCAAGATGTTTTATGGCTAGTTAGCTGGTAGTAATGACGCACTCGCACTCAAGGCAGATCGGAAAGAGTGGCTTTGTGTATGCTTTTAAATACGTTTATGAAGTTTGTAAGTAAAAGAACTCGTATACCTAACCAGGCGAGTACATACTCACCTGGTTGGTATTTACTTCATTCGTTCCTCCAACTCGCGAAGTTTATTCTGAGACCATGTTAGTTTTTTTAGGTGATTTGCTAGTTTTCTCCGATCCGCTGGGGTTGCTTGGTTTGTATTAACACGTGCTTGGAGGGTTTCGATGTTTATTTCTAGTGTTCTGATGTCTCTTTTTAGTGTATTGATCTGTCTTACTTCTAGCGGAAGTTCATCTTCATCGGATGACATGGTACTCCTAACTAGTGGAAACGAACAAGGGCTCCTTTTACGAGGAGTTGATCCTTCCTCCGTTGGATCGACTATATACAGTACATTCTCATTATAAATGAGATGTGGAATATTGAAAATACAAAAAGGTGTGAATTATTAGGACTAAATTGAGAGATTGGTGAGATTATTGAAATTGGGAGTGATATTCGCTACTTCTTCATACGTTTCTAAAATCGTTCAAAGTCACAACCGAACCCACTGGAGAAAAGAATTCACTCCAGTGGGTTCGGTTGTTAGTTATGTTTATTTAGTATTATTCTATTATTACCTAATTCATGGCATTATTTGAATTTGGTGCATTTTAAACATGGATGATTAGAGTGATCTTTGCAAAGAAAAACGCCTTGTGTGGCGTTAGCTGTTTGTTATACTTAACATAACAAGCAATGTTTGCATGCACTCTCAGTAGTGCCTGAATCTCTAGGAGACAGATGTGAGTGTCTTTATGGGAGCGATGGCTGCATATGTCTGCTCCCTGGTACTGCCATTCCCGTGGTGGTTGATCGTCGCAACACCTATATGCATCGCTATCGGGTGGTTTACTTCGAGGTGATACACTCGCAAAAGCAGGTGGGGACGAGTCGCAGTCAAGCGATTCCCTACCTGCTTTTGTGTGAGCGTGAGTCTTTATCTTGCGTGTGGGGCTTGGGCTGTCTTTTGTTGTGAGAGGATGTGTGTTATTGCAATGTTTGTGTGAGTCCTTAAACTGTGAAAATAATATTGTCGCTTATGAGAGCATCTTTTATATATCTTGAATCTATCAAACCATAAAAATAGGTTATTGAAATTATCAGCTTATTTCTGTTTGGGTAAATCATTCCGCCGAGAGCGGATCAGTGTAATCCCAGCAAGAACTATGCTGATCAGCCCCATCAAAATGGCAATGATGGCTCCTGCTTTCCCGCTACCAGTACCGAAATTACCAGTAAACATGGTTAGATGCAGACCAGCATAAGCTATGACGATAACCCCTACTATCACGGCAATAATGGCACCGTTTCGTCCACCATTGCCGATTTGACGCTTGGAGCGAACCATTGATAACCCAGCTAGTATCGCACTGAATAGTCCCACAAATGCGTCTATCGACGCCCAAAGTCGCCCGGAAGTGAAGCCATATACCACACTTTCTGTAGTCATAGCTGCGAAGGAAAAAGTTGGTACTAAAAGAAGTACACTAAGAATTGCTAATGATATTAGTTTTGCTTTCATTTGTTAATGACTCCTCTTGGTTTGTCTTTTGTAAATAAAAGTTTATACATATGATGATCTAGCAATTTGGGATGAACCTGAGCAAAGCAATGTTCAAATAGCTTTCATCCACAATCATTCACTTACTTTAGAGGTAATTTTTGGCTTTTAACAATCACATAAGTAAGACTTTGATTATTAAAATTGAGATTTTCTTATTTTACACAGCTTAGATTACATTACAATTGTCGAGAACTTATGCAGATCCTATCCTTTTTATGCAGATTTTTTTTTAATAATATAAAAAATATACACATAATTCTGATTAATTTCTGATGAAACTTGATATTGGAAACAGACTAACAAGAAAGATATGATGGGATAGAGCAGTTAAAATGGGAGACAAACCAGGAATATTAAAAGAGGTGTAGACCTATTTGCGTGAGTTGCAAGTATTGACTGTTTGTATTAGTTAAGAATGTTTTATGATTGCCTATTCAGAACGAAAAGATAACATCTTGATTGAATGCTTCCTAAAAAAGTGAAATAGATGAATGTCACGAAATGAGGATATCTCACAATATAGCATGGTTATTGTAATAAGACGATCGAATGAGTCAAAAAAATAATTGATTTTGGGATGAATCATTGAATTCGAAATTCTTTATCCATTGCCGGGTAACTCTGGCATTGTATTAGCCGTTTACAATAGTAAAAGCTGCTTTGGAGGGAGAGTATATGGGTTACGAGAATTCGCATATCCGGAAACTTTATCACCAACTGGGGGATGGTCTTAGTAATCTGCGATATATTAAAACAATAAATGGTTTTAGCTACCAATTCGGTGATAATATATGAGAATAACAGTTCGAATGAAAATATTTGTCTGTATGGGACTGCTTTTACTGATTGGAAGCATTGCCTCTATTCTATTTACATTATCTTACACCAATATTTTGTTTGATAAATTTGAAAGAGAGCAAATTGACCCACATTATTTGAGCGCCTCACCAATAGAGCAAATCGAAATTATTAAATCTTATTCTTTTGACGAAATAAAGAAAAATGTGCTGTTTAGATTGTCCTTCTTTGTATTAATCGGTATTTTCTTTAGTTATTGGGTATCAGGACTGCTAACCCTTCCACTTAAAAAGTTGATGGTTGCTATAGAACGTGTGACACAAGGAGATCTAAATGTCGAAGTACCAGTAGGGACGAAAGATGAGTATGGGAAAGTGACTCAAGCGTTCAATGATATGATGTTGCGACTTCGTGAAGCGGAAAAAATTCGAAGGAAATTGGTGGCTGATGTTGCTCACGAGCTTCGAACCCCATTGTCCATTATGCAACTGAAACTGGAAAATTATCAACAAGCTGGACAGCATATTCCACCAGAAATGCTGCTTCGAATTCATGATGAAGTGATCCGAATCAGTTTGTTGGTCGATGATCTTCATGTCTTGTCATTGGCTGAAGCGGGGCAATTGTCACTTTATCGCAAACCAATTGACATGACTGTTCATTTAGAACGAATTGTAGATGACATAAAATACGAAGCGGAAGAAAATGGATTGAAAGTTCACCTTTCTGTATGTGCTAAACCAGTTATCGTGTTAGCAGATGCCCGACGAACCACTCAAGTTTTTATAAATTTGCTGACCAATGCGATACGTTACACACCTCGTGGCGGGGAGATTACGGTGAAAGTCGAAGATCAGGTTATTGATCAGAATAAGTTTTATGTACGAGTCTCAGTGGTTGACACTGGCATTGGGATACCTGAAGAGCATCTACCTTACCTATTCGATCGATTTTACCGCGTAGACAAAGCACGCTCTCGACATACAGGTGGAACAGGACTTGGTTTATCCATCGTACATCAACTTGTAAAAGCCCACGGTGGTTTCATCCGTGTTGAAAGTTGTATTAATAAAGGAACTAAATTTAGCGTCTATTTGCCTTCAGGAAATGAACGAGGTGAAGATAGAGAGGATAGGGAAGGGAACTGACGGTTCGTTCTTTTGTGACAAATGAGTAATCGTGCATTATTAAATACATATTCACATTCAACGTGGAGAATTGACTGTAAAAAGGAAGCCGAATGATCGACTTCCATTTGCAGAATGCTATTCCAAAGTTCGATTGTTATCATCAATGGCGAATGGCTTTGCTGGTTCAGGGGATTCTCCTAGTGTGAGATGACCATCGCCACCGCAAACAGTACAGCTATATTGCCAATTTTCATCATCAGCTAATAAACCAGTTCCTTCACAAGCTTTACATATAGAGTTTCGATCTACCATTTTACACAACCTTTCGTAGTGAAACTATTGCTTATTTTTTACCCAATTAATCAATCCTCCAGCTAACATGATTTCAACTTGCCTTGGGGAGAGGAGATGTTGAAGTTGAATTGCCTTTCCTGCAATAATTGCTTCAATTTGGTTGCCCTTGCGTAATTGTTCACGAATGTGATCAATCTGGATTAAGTCACCTGGCATAAGTTGTTCATAGTCCTCTGGTTGTCTAAATGTTAAAGGAAGTACACCAAAGTTAACGAGATTTTGCCAATGGATTCGAGCGAAATCTTTTACAATTGCTACTCTTAATCCAAGATATCGAGGAGCTAACGCTGCGTGTTCTCGGCTAGAACCTTGTCCATAGTTATACCCAGCAATAATCCCATGACCCCCTTGATCACGAATCTTGATCGCTTGTTCATAATAGGAGTCATCAATAATTTCAAATGTAAATTTACTGATTTCGGGTAGATTACTACGATAGGGAAGGACTCGTGATCCACCAGCAAGTATTTCATCTGTGGAAATATTATCCCCCATTTTAAGCAGGATGGGGACGTGTATGGAGTCAGCTAGTTCATCCATTGTTGGAATGGATGCTATATTGGGCCCTTTGACTAGTTGGACGGTTTTTGCTTCTTCAGCAGATAAAGGTGTATCAAGCAAGTCTACATCAATGGAGGGGTATTCGGGTTCATATGCTTGTGGGTAAGTAATGTTCAGTGTTCTTGGATCTGTAATTTTTCCTGTTATTGCAGAGGCGGCAGCCGTTTCAGGGCTGCATAAATAAACGCTATCCTCACGCGTTCCTGAACGACCTGGGAAGTTGCGTGGAGTGGTACGTAAGCTATTTCTTCCAGTTGCGGGTGCTTGCCCCATGCCAATACAGCCATTACATCCAGCTTGGTGGAGACGGGCACCTACAGAGATCAAGTTCGTGATGTGTCCATGTTTAACCAGATCAGTAAGAATTTGTCTTGAAGAAGGATTGATATCAAAAGAAACACCATCCGCAATTTGCTTCCCTTTTACAATTTCAGCGACGATTGCATAGTCACGATAACCAGGATTTGCGGAAGAACCAATGTATGACTGATAAATCGGACGACCCACTACTTCCCTTACTGGCACAACGTTTCCTGGGCTAGAAGGCTTAGCGATTAAAGGCTCCAATTCAGAAAGATTGATTTCATCATATAAATCATAATCTGCATCAGGATCAGCGATAAGCTCAACCCAATCATTTTCCCGTTGTTGACGAATTAGGAAGTCTTGAATCACTTCATCTGATGGAAATACAGTCCCTGTTGCTCCTAACTCGGCTCCCATATTGGCAATCACATGACGATCCATTGCGCTTAAATGCTGAAGACCTGGACCATAATACTCAATTACTTTCCCAACACCGCCTTTTACATCATAGCGACGAAGTAGTTCTAAGATCACATCCTTAGCACTCACCCACTCAGGTAATTCTCCAGTAAGTTTGATCCCCCAAATACGCGGCATCTTGACATAGAATGGAAGACCAGCGATTGCCATTGCTACATCAATCCCCCCTGCACCCATCGCCAGCATACCCATACATCCATTTGCACAAGTGTGACTGTCAGAGCCCAGCAAGGTTTTTCCAGGCTTCGCTAATCTCTGCATATGTACAGGATGGCTTACTCCGTTGCCTGGACGACTAAAATACAGGCCAAACTTCCTTGTAGCACTTTGTAAAAAAAGATGGTCATCTGGATTTTTACTATCGCTTTGAATGATGTTATGATCCACATATTGTGCTGAGGCTTCAGTTTTTGCACGTTCTACGCCCATTGCTTCCAGTTCTAACATCACCATTGTTCCAGTCGCATCTTGCGTTAATGTTTGGTCAATCCTTAATCCAATCTCTTCACTAGGTATCATCTCACCTGATACTAAATGATCACGAATTAGCTTTTGTGTAACATTAGACCCCATCAAATCCCCCCTCATTAATGGTAAGATGGGCTGATTTCTCTAGAATTATGTAAGAGAAGAAAACCTTAAATAATACAATCATGAAGTGATATACACAATTGTTGCTGAAATTGCTTATAGCTAGATGTACAAAGATATATCTGAGTAATCAAAAATTTATCTAAAAACTTCGAAGAGAGTACTTATTTTCGCAATGAATCTATTTTTCATTGATGAGGTTTCGCGTACACGCCGATCAAGCTAAGCGTATTAAAAAAATATAAATGTTGATTTATTTCGAATAAATGACACAACAAACAAGCCGAAAGGCTTGCGATTTTTTTGGGAATTAAGCAACTTTCGAATGAGACATGGTATACTCATAAGCAACGCTCAAAATATCAAAGACTGTTTTTTTTCTCATAGCGGTGAGATTTCCGCCCATTTCTGTCTAATAAGTGGAATAGGCGAAGGAGGATCTTTGTACGTTCTTGGGTGTTTTGTATATGCTGATGGAACAAAGGAAAATAACTTTGGATCATAAAGATCGTGAATCTGTTCATGTGAAATGAATTCCCAAGAAACATTAGTAATGTAAACATTGATCTCCATTAACCGTTTGCTTCGTTCAGAATAGAGAATGCCTTTCTTCTTTTCCTTATATGCTTGATCTTTTCGTCGTGTTTGAGTTGCTCAGCTCTCAATCGATATAACACGACACGAGTGGGGAGTTTTTTGTACATCCCAATGTAGGCATCTCAAATTTCGTAGGTTTCTCCTGGTTTGATCCTTGATCTCTTCGAGAACAAGTTGAATATATTCAGATCAATAATATCGATAAACAGGCTATCTCAATCTTTTGAGATAGCCTGTTTATAGTGAGGTAGAGAAGATGAGGATCGTTTCTTTAACCAAAAACCACTACACTGGAGTGATTACGCTTATAACGGGTCAGTCACTGGAGATCGTGGGACAAAGCCGTTGATCTCCAGTGACTGGCTGGTTGGGGTCGTATCATGAATGACTACGACATGTAGTTTGCTGTAAGCTCGATGATTCGTTTTGTCACCTGCCGTTGGGTGCCGAAGTCGACCCAGGGCGTCTCCTCACTGGAGCGCTCATATCGAGCGAGAGACTGCTCTTCGGTGTATGGCAGGTGAAGGAACGTGATCCCAGCTTTGAGGCCGAGATTTTCGTTGATATGCAGTGCGCCGTAGATGGCCGCGTTGCACCCTTGAAGACCAGCATCAGATGACGCAGTGACTGGCCTTTTCTCGGATCGGAGTTGCTGACAGATCGACTCGATGGGAAGGGTTGTCTGGTAGACGTCTGCCGCATCTTCGATGAGCCGATGTCCTGTGGTGTTCTCAGGGTGACCCAGGTATGTTGCCGGGTCGTAGGAGTTACGACCACCCTTCTCCAAGTGGAAGTATGACGCTCCATGGAACACGCCCGCGATGATGATCAGACGAGGTGAGTGCTCTCGCATCTTTGCTTCCATCAGACTGTATGTCTCCTGGAAGAGGTTGCGCGAACGCAACTCAACGCAGGTGATGGGCAGCGGGAGACCGTGTGTCGCTTCAGACACCACCTCAAAAGAGAGGTTGGGCATGTAGTCGAACACTCCGCTGAGCTGGCCACCATATCCCATGACCAGAATGTCTGTTTTCACTTTCGCCTACTTTCATACATGGCTTGAATGCTCAAGCTCCTTCCGATAACTCAATGTATATTGGTCTCGTTAGGCTGCTCCTTTTCGGGCATCTCTCCTCAGTTATCCTTCGAGAAGGAACTACATAAGAAAGAGACATATGATATTTATTGTATTATACCATACGAAGGAGTATGGTGTGATTCGAGAAAGGATGTTTTTGCCCAACTCCTCAAAAAAGCGAGATCAGGTATGTTGCCTGCTATCTTGCAAGTGTCAAACACCTCAGTAGTATTATTTATAATGTTGGTAGGTTAAGTAAATGGGATACGAAGCCAGAAGTATATTGTTTTGATGCTGCTTGCATGAATCTATTTTTCATTATATAATGACCTCGGTCAAATAATGACTTAGGTCATTTTGGTGGTGATTATTTGTTAAGGGAAGCAAATAAAAAGAAAACAAAAGAACTGATTATGAAGAATGCAATTCAGTTATTTAAGCAAAAAGGGTATCAGAATGTAACGGTTGCAGAAATCACAACTGCATGCGGAATCGCGAAAGGAACTTTTTTTAATTATTTCCAAAAGAAGGAACATATTTTATTGTATTTAGCTGATTCCTATATGGAGCTATTACATAAGATTGTGCAAAGAAATCAAGTTGGAACGATGAAAGAACAAGTTTTACATATTTTTCGGGAGTTATTTAGTATTTATTTCAAGCAAATAGATATATTACATCCCGCCTTTGAAGAAACAATAAAATCAGCGATTCGCTCCAATGGAGCATCAGGGAATATTTCGAAATTAAGAGAAGCGATTTGTTATGTTTTAGAACAGGGGATGGAAAAGAAAGCATTTCGTAGTAAGTGGAAGGTGGCCGAATGTGCAGATGTTATCGTAGGGATTTTTTTGAATGTCTTAATATGTACCCCCTTAGAAGAAGAAAAATTGATGAAGAAGCTAGCACAACAATTAGAGATGGTTTGGGGAGGATTCATTCATGAATCGACTAAAGAAATTAGCTAAGAGTAAACTTTTTCTATTTTGCGTTGTGCTGATCATATTTATATATTTTAATAATAGCTCACTGTTTGTAAGGAATCATAGTAAAACACCAACCTTATTAGCTCATCGAGGTCTAGCCCAGACCTTTACTATGAAAAACATTACAAATGAAACTTGTACAGCAGAGCGGATCAATCAGCCAGAACATCCTTATCTAGAAAATACGATTTCATCAATCCAGGCAGCTTTTGATAATGGAGCTGACATTGTTGAATTTGATGTACATATGACGAAAGATGATCAATTCGCTGTTTTTCATGATTGGACATTAGATTGCCGAACGAATGGACATGGTGTCACAAGAGATTATACAATGTCTGAATTGAAGAAGTTGGATATTGGATATGGTTATACTGCTGATCAAGGTAAAACCTATCCATTCCGTGGAAAAGGAATCGGACTCATGCCATCTTTGACTGAAGTGTTAAAACGATTTTCGAATAAATACTTGTTAATAGATGTGAAAAGTAGTGATCCCGATGAGGGGAAATTATTAGCGAGTTATTTATCGAAGATTCCAGAAGAGCAGCGAAAAAGTTTAGCTGTATATGGAGGAGATGAACCAATTGATGCTTTAAAAGATATACTGCCAGATATGCGTGTTATGTCAAAAGCGACAATGAAACGTTGCTTAATCCCATACATAGTTGTAGGATGGATTGGCTATATGCCTGATCAATGCGAGCAAACAGAACTACACATCCCAGATCAAATAGCACCTTGGTTATGGGGTTGGCCCACTAAATTCTTAAACCGTATGGAGATTGCTGGTACAAGAGTGATTATTGTTGGCGGAGATGATAGTGGATTTTCTAGTGGATTTGATACACCAAATGATCTAAAGCGACTCCCAATCGACTATACAGGTGGCATTTGGACAAATCGAATTGACCGAATTGCACCCATATATAAAGGCAAAAAACGTATACATTAATGCCTTGAATAAGTTGAAAAAGAAAGTTCATATATGACCATATTGATAAAGCCTGGCATTGCAATGCCAGATCCTACCTGAGGCTAAAACAGAATTCCTTCTTAACAAATTTTAGTTCTTTCCTAACACGTCTTCTCATGGTAACGTCGTTCTAATTATAAAACAAGGACAGAGAAAGAGGTGCCAGATGGCAAAAGTGCATCAATCAAAACAATCAGTAGGTTTAGTATGTATCCATGGAGCAGGATTGCATAGCCGAATTTGGTCAGGGCTATCAGAACAATTGAATCTCCCAGTATTGGCAATTGATTTTCCAACAATACCTAAAAAACAGCTTACACTTGAAGAATATACTGTTTATATTCAACAACAAATACAAGCATGGGAGATTGATAAGTTTGTCATAATTGCTCATTCAATTGGAGGGCTACTTGGTTTGAAAATAGCAAACATGTTCCAGGATCGTTTGGTAGGATTTGTTGCAGTTGGGGCAGCCGTTCCTAAAAAAGGAGGATCTTTTCTCTCGATTTTCCCATTTGCAAAACGAGTCTTTATGAGTTTGATGTTACGGATTTTTGGGACAAAACCACCAGAAGCAGCGATTCGACAAGGATTATGCAACGATCTAACAAATGATCAGACGGCTGACATTATAAACTCTTTTTCTCCAGAGTCAATACATCTTTATATAGATAATATAGAATTTTCTATTCCGGATGTAAGAAAGATTTATGTAAAACTTATGGATGATCTAGAATTTTCACCATTGTTTCAAGATCAAATGATTGCCAATCTAGCTCCTCAGAGCGTCGAAAAACTAAATACTGGACACCTACCTATGCTTAGTAATCCACAACAATTAGGTTTGATAATTAATAACTTTATCGAGAGTATTGAGTAACCAAATTTTTTGCCGACCTATTTTCTAGTAATTTATCATTAACGAGCCTAAGAAAAAAAGACTTGAGTTTTCTAAAGAGGTCTCAAGTCTTTTTTTCATTTAATGGTTAATTGATACTAAAATCAATAGATACTTCAAGGTCAATCAGGAAAAGAGTGCAGTTGACCGTCCATGGAAACGAAAATTTCTGAGGTTGAATGGTACGTAAGTTGTTGTGAGAGGGGGGTTAGTCATCCTCTTCCTAATCGATTATGAGATATCACTACATATCTTTGGATGGTTTTCCTCGAATCGAATATTGTCCATATAATTGACCACAGGCTGCATCAATGTCTTGACCAAATGATTGCCTAATCGTTACTCGAACACCAGCATTTTGTAAAAGCTTGAAGCAGTGTTGGATTTGTGATTCATTGGTGGGTCTATAGTGTATAGGGGCATCAATGGTTGGATTATAACGAATCAAATTGACATGATAGAGGTGTCTTAATTCAGGTCTTCTATTTAGTAGTTCAATGATTCCTTTCATGTGAGTCTCTGTGTCGTTAATACCTTGTAAAATCACATAAGCAATGTAAACTTTACGATGTGTCTGGCGGATGTGCGTATCTAGGACTGACATCACTTCTTCCAAAGGGTATTTTTCATTGATCGGCATTAATTTACTTCGTTGATCATGAAAAGGTGAATGCAAAGAAAATGTGAGATTAATTTGAGGAAAAGATTGGGTCAACTTTTGGATGCTCGGTATGATTCCAATTGTTGAAACTGTGATCCGTCTAGGACTTAGATTGAATAATGTTCGATTAGTTAAAATGGCTAATGCATGAAATGTAGTTGGGTTTGCTAGAGCTTCACCCATACCCATAAAAGAGATACTATCGAGTGAGTGGCGTGCAAGATGGAAATAAAGTAGTTGATCTGTAATTTCATTAACAGTTAAATTTCTTTTTAGTCCAATTGAACCAGTAGCGCAAAAACTGCAAGCAAATCCACATCCAGCCTGTGAAGAAATACAAAATGATTCCCACCCAGCTTTATATTTCATGGCTACCGCTTCTATTCGATTATCGTCAGCCAATGAAAAGAGAACTTTTTTCGCTTGAGAAGTTGATGTAATTTGAACAGGTTGTAGGTTCATTACGGATGTGCCAAATTTACTTAACAGTTCGCCACGAACTGTTTTAGGTAGAGTTGTCATTTGTTCAAATTTATCAATGCGTTGCTGAAAGATAGCATTTAACAATTGTCTAAATCGATAATCTGGTTCTCCTAATTCTTTTAAAAATAGTTGCATCTGTTGATATTTACTTTTGGCAGTCATAGATGAAGCCTCCTCTGGTTTTATCAGAGGCCACCAGTATGACGATGCCAAATGAAATCAGAAAATAAAAAGAGACACCGAACATACCGGTGCCTCTGATTTAGCAATATTAATAAAACATGTTTATAACAAATAACACGTTGAGAAATATTGAACTGAGCACTCGATATGAGCTTTCGATATACAATTAAAAGATTGTACAGAAATTCTCATATCGCTAATTTTCATCGCTCTTTTCACCTCAACGTTTTTGTAACGAACAAATCAATCATATAATTATTTTCAAAGGAATGCAAGATTTTCCTGTATTTTAATATGGATATCTAAATATCTTGAAAAATGGAAACAGATTAAGTCATGATTTGTATTCATTTACTTTTCTAAGAAGGTTTTCTTTTACCTGAGACCATTCCGATTGAATAATTGAATAAATATAAGCATTACGTATATAACCGTTTTCCAAGATCCGTTCGTTTCTAAGTAATCCCTCTTTTTTTGCTCCCAATCTTTCAATTGCTTTCTGTGAAGGAAGATTACGTTCATCGGTTTTCAATTGTACTCGGATCATTCCTAATGTTTCAAAGCAATATTGAAGTAGGAGTAACTTACAATCTGTATTCACGAAGGTGCGCTGATAATTTTTTTGATACCAAGTTGCACCTAATTCACAGCTTTTTTGAATGAAGTTAAATTCATAAAGTCTGGTAGCACCAATGATATGTTGATTCTCTTTGTGAATAACAGCAAAAGGTAATGCATGATGCTCTTTTCGCATCTGAATTGCTTGTTTTACCCACGTTTGCATATCTTTTAAGGTTTCCATTTGTTGAAGCATAAATTTCCAAATCGCTTTATCACTTATTTTAAAAAGATCAATTGCATGTTTTTCTTGCATAGGTACCAATTGGATTCGGTCGTTTTGAAGAGTAGGCGGGTGTTCAAATATAAATGAATTCATGGTTGAAGTCCTTTTTATGATAAGATTTTAATATAGTATGATTCATATTTTGATACTGCATACGAGTAACTTTTGAAGGAGAGATAAAGATTGGCATTTATATATCAAGTTGATGCATTTACAGATAAGCCATTTCAAGGAAATCCTGCTGCCGTTTGTATACTTACTGCCCCAAAAGAGGATCAATGGTTACAAAATGTTGCAATGGAAATGAATTTATCAGAAACCGCATTTTTATTTCCTGAAGAGAATGGCTATCAAATTAGATGGTTTACACCTACTACTGAGGTAGATCTATGTGGTCATGCAACTTTAGCCAGTGCTCATATCTTGTGGGAACAGAATCTATCCGATCAACATGAGATATCTTTTTTTAGTAAAAGTGGACTCCTAAAAGCAAGACAAAATGGAGGGAGAATTGAACTTGATTTCCCAGCTGAGCCTGAAACAGAATGTGAAGCTCCACCTACATTGTTGGAGGGAATTGGAACCGGTGTAAGATATGTAGGGAAAAATAGGTTTGATTATTTAATAGAAGTTGAAAATGAAGAAATTGTCAGAGATTTAAAACCAAACTTTGATGTTTTGGCTAAAGTTGAAACAAGAGGAGTCATTGTGACCAGTCGTTCTGAATCTTCTGCGTATGATTTTATCTCGAGAGCATTTTTTCCCCGAATTGGGATACTTGAAGACCCTGTGACAGGTTCTGCACATTGTTGTTTAGGTCCTTATTGGCAGAAAAAGCTAAACCAAAGTCATTTAGCTGCATATCAGGCTTCTAAACGAGGTGGGGCATTAGATGTTCGAATGAATGGAGAACGCGTTTTTTTAGGTGGGGAAGCAGTTACTGTATTAAAAGGAGAAATCCTTAGTGAATAAGCTGTCTTTTTCAAACAGTGTAGACATATAAATAATAAAACTGCAATATAGCCGACTTAAAACGGACGATATCAACCCCTCCATACATTTGCACAATTATACAAAGTGTCTGGATCCCGAAGAGGGCGAGTTTCGCTCGGTCGTGAAGATTGACCAGACCGTGACAGTCTCACATAGGAAGCGTCTCTGTGAACCACGAATCACGAACCGATCATGTGACTTTGTCTACATAGCAAAATCTCCCAACTTATCTAGAGCGGGGAATTTTGTTATGTAGATTTTCTGTATTCCAAATTGATCTTATTAATCTAAGAAAGTACCATCCATTAAACTCTGTGTCATAACAAATTTGTTTTAACAACTAAAATGAAATATACCGATTGTAATATCTATCCAAATTCGTCCAAGAGTACTCCTGCTTCTACAAGCGGTGAGGTGAATGGGACGTGGTTCGGTATCCCTTTTGCAGGGATGCTTAGAACCACTTTTTTTGTTAGAATAGTTTTAATTCTTTGAAAACTGAAGATATGGGGTTGTTGCTGGAAAGGGTCAGTAACGTAAAATCTTCAACCACCCAGCTCACCGAAGTTGCGAAAACCAAGCGAAAGTAGGGAGCATAGCAGAGCATACTTTGTTTTCACCGCTGGGACGGCGGGTAGAGCCTGCTAAGATAACTGGACGTTGGTCTGGTGTTCGCAGGAATCTACCACCTCTGTAGGTGGTAGTAGTTCAATGGTTTTACTAAGTCTTATCTTCTGAAAGATAACCCCAAATGTTTATAAGATATCGAATAAATACTTGAATCCATTTATACATATAACAGGGAGGTTTTTCATGAAACGTTTATCTGGATTATTTATTGTAGTTGCTTTCTTGTTTAGTTTCTATCTTGTTCCACCTGATATATCTTCTGCTGCGAATAAGAATTGCAAAGATTTTAAAACATGGAAAGATGCGCAAACATATTTTGAAATAAAAGGCGGCTCAAAAAAGAATAATATAGATGGTTTGGACCGAGATCATGATGGTCTAGCTTGTGAATCTAACAAAGGATTTAACAAGAACTACAGGAATCCAAATGATTTTACATGTAAAAATTTTGCGACTTGGAAAGCGGCACAAGATTTTTTTGAAAAACGTGGCGGTTCTAAGAAGAAAAATGTGAATGGGCTTGATCCTGATCATGATGGTTTAGCATGTGAGACAAATAAAGGTTTCAATAAAAATCACAAAAATCTTAACAATAGTAAATAATGGGTTTGAGATCATAAAGAAAAGTTTGAGAAGTGGGTTCCCAGATGAATAGGGACTCATTATTTTCATTCTCTTTAGGTAAGTTAGAATGATAGCTATAAAGATCTAATCAATCCTGACATTTTATTCAAAAAATTTTTGTGCAGCTGAGCAGTGTTATAACACTGCTCAGAACTTTGCAGTCATAATGAAGTGAGGTAATATTTATAATTCGTTTTTCATTAGAAGAATTAAATGTGTAAACATAAATATTCCTTAGACTAAACGTAAAGAAAAGTTTCTTTTTTGATGTTTAATCTTCATCATCATCAAAAAAGCTAAATCCTTCGTCGTCATCTTGGTAATCAGTATTATCATCTTCGTTATCATCCACAAGATCATCAATATCATCGATGGTTTCTTTCAGCAGTCCAGCGGCGATCAGTCCCACGGCAGCACCACCAAGAATTTTCGTAACAGGGTATTTAGATAATAGATGTTTTTTGTCACTATGATGATATTGAGCTGGAGATGCAATCATTTCATCGATGATTTGTTGAAAGTATGATGTAAGTTGTTCAACATTATTTAACAGATCATGTTCAATGAAAAGCTCTCTATGAATTTCTTTCTCGCCTAAAAATGAGTAGAGATCCAGTTCTAAAAGAAGTGCAATTCCAGTTTCCTCAAAAATAACATTGAATTCTAACTCTTCTATTTGATCATGATAGTACGTTGTAGGAGTTAACTCAAATTCTTGATAAGAACCATCAAAAGAACGGGAGTCATACTTTTCACGAAAACCTAACTGTTCAAATGCAAATAATATATTTTGCAAATGATCAGGAGGCTGAATTGTGATAGGGTCTCGATCGGTACTATCAACCCCACCTTTAATATCAAGATGAGTAACAAAGTCGTAAGAGATGTGTGGGCCTGTAATCAAAAGATTATAAGGTAATTCATAGTGGAAAGGGTAGTGTTTTTCTTCTTCAGGTTGAATTTTAAAAGGTTCATCAAAAACGAAACTTTGGATTAACTGTGAGTAGTGTTGTTCTTTAGCGGCAATACGTAATGTTAATTCAACTTCTAATTTGTTAATATACTGTTCAATTGTACCGCCTTTGAGAACAATTTGCCCGAAAATTTGCTCACCAAGCTTGTATTCATGTTTATCAATGACTAAATCGACTGTTGTTGATCCTTTTCCTAATTTCGCCAAAAATTTCTTGAACAAGAGTGTTTGAACCTCCAATTAAAATTTTCCTAAAAAATTTAAAGCCCCAATACAATTATTAGCATACTTTTTTCTATATTAGCTGATCACATTATCATTTCATATAGATATTTTATGTCAATTCGTTGGATTCACTTTTTTAAAAATGGAGATCAAGTATTCAATTTCCATTATCATGCAAACAGTTCATGTGTTAATGATTAGTATGTTAAAATTCATATATATTTTAAATGGATTTAGTGGAAGGGTGAGGAACAATGAACTTGAGCCAGCAGTTGGAGCAGCGGTTAAATCTTGTTTTGACAGCAGAGCTGCGTCAAGCGATACAAATCTTACAATTTTCCACAATAGATTTAGTCGGGTTTATTCAGGAACAAATCATAGAAAATCCTGTACTAGAAATGCATGACTTTGACAAGTGGCTAGAATTTTTAAACAGCCCATTACCTAATCATCGAGAACGTTCTACCCCTGTTATTTATGATGAGATTGTAGATGTACAAAGTCAGTCATTGGCAGATTATCTTGAGCAACAGCTTCATTATCTAGATTTAAAACCAGATATATATTCCATTTGCATCTATTTAATTGGGAACCTAGATGAAAGAGGATATCTCGATTTAACATTACAACAAATTTGCAATCATTTATCCGTTTCTCTAGCGGAAGCCTCGGAAGCCTTACATTTACTCCAATCGTTAGAACCCGCGGGTATAGGTGCGAGTTCTTTAGAAGAATGCTTAATGTTGCAGCTTAGTCGAAAAACAAAGCAAAATGAAACTGCAAATAGAATTGTTCAACAATATTTACTAGAGTTAGCACAAGGTCGATTATCGATGATTGCCAAGCATTTAGATGTAGAAATAAATGAAGTAAAAGAAGCGATCGAGATCATTCGAACTTGTCAACCACGACCTGGACTTCTTTATGCTCCGCATTCAACTCAATATATTTTGCCAGACGTTACCGTTGAGAAAAAAGGAGATCAATTTCAAGTGAGAAGTAATGAACGGGATTGGCCTCAACTTCGTATTAGTTCTCGATATCGTCAGTTGATTCGAACGGCAACAGATCAGCCAATCGAAGTAATCCAATATGTTAAGAATCAAATTCAGTCAGGTATAGGATTGATTAAGGGGATTGAACAACGGCGTAATACCATCGAACGTGTGGCTGAAGTGATTGTAGAATATCAACAAGATTTTTTTGAGCATGGTATAGCAGGTTTAAAACCATTAACACTAAAGAAAGTAGCTGAACGAGTCGAGTTGCATGAATCAACAGTGAGTAGAGCAACACAACATAAATATGTACAAACACCACGAGGCATTTTTCCATTTCGTTTCTTTTTTCCATCAGGAATTGCTTCTGATCAGGGAATGGTTCATACTGAGTCAATTAAAATGGAAATTAAACGTCTCATTACTAATGAATCAAAGCTACGCCCTTTATCAGATCAGAAAATCGGACAGCAACTACAACATTTAGGGATACGTATTTCACGTCGCACTGTTGCAAAATATCGAGATGAATTAGGGATTCCTGCTTCCTCCATTCGCCGCGAAGCTTGAATGAAACCTTTTTTCGTAATCGCCTTCAAACAGAAAAAAGCATCCGAATGTGATGGATGCTTAGAATGGATTCAATTTATTTATACTCCTTGATTATCTCTGCAATGATCTCCAACGCTGATGCAAGCTGTTCATCTGTGATGACGAAGGGTGATAAGAAACGGATCACATTGCTATGCAGTCCAGCACTTAACATGATAACACCACGTTGATATGCTGTTTGAATGATATGAGATGTTAACTCAGCATGTGGAGTACGGCTTGTTTGGTCTTTAATCAATTCAATCGCAGTCATAGCGCCTAAACCTCGTATATCACCAATATAGGGGGAGTTTTGTTTGAGTTGATAGAAGTAATTGCGAATCGTTTCGCCTATTTGTTGAGCTCGCTCAAGGAGTTGGCCATTTTCAAGTAGTTCAATTACCTCTAAAGCAGCTATACAACCTAATGGACTACCTCCATAAGTACCACCAATTTCTCCTGGGGCTGGAGCATCCATCACATCTGCTCTTCCTGTTACAGCGCTGATCGGAATACCAGCAGCAATCGATTTTGAAAGAGTGATCAAATCAGGCTCTACCTCAAAATGTTCCATTGCAAACATTTTTCCTGTTCGACCAAATCCTGTTTGGATTTCATCAGCTATAAATAGAATTCCATATTTCTCGCATATAATTTTAACGCCTTGAACAAATGCTTTAGAAGGGACGATAAAACCGCCTTCGCCTTGTACAGGCTCCATAATGATTGCAGCTACATCTTTTGCAGGTACCTCAGTAATAAAAAAGTCTTCCAGACGATCTAATAGATATTGATCAAGTTGTTCATTCGATATCTCTAATCCTTTTCGATAATAGTATGGATAAGGAAATTTATAAGTCTCAGGGGCAAATGGTCCAAAGTCTAATTTGTAAGGTTTTACTTTGCTGGTTAATGACATACCTAAAAGAGTTCGTCCATGAAATCCTCGCTCGAAAGAAATAATGGCTTTTCGTCCTGTATATTTTCTTGCAATTTTAACCGCATTTTCTACAGCTTCTGCGCCGCTATTTAAGAAGAAAGTCTTTTTCGTTTGATTTCCAGGTGTAATTTGATTTAGTTTTTCAGCTAACCGAATATAAGGTTCATACATGATTACGTTGAAGCCTGGATGCATATATTGGTCAAGTTGTTTTTTTAGTGCTTCGATTACTGATGGTGGACAATGACCTGTATTTTGCGTTCCAATCGCACCAGCAAGGTCAATGTAAATGTTACCATCAACATCCTTGATTAGCGCTCCTTCGCCTTTCTCAGCAAATGCAGGAACAGTATTGGAAACGCCTCTAGGAATGTGCTTTTCTCTCTTCTCCAATAGGTGAGCTGACTTTGGGCCTGGAATCGATGTGGATAAATGAGGGGATTGGTTTTTCATTTGGCTGTTTCTCCTTTTGCAATCAATTGTTTTATTTTTTATAATGCAAGTTTGATGCCAAGAAACATGGACTAAGGAGTGATGGTATGGAGAGGCAAGATCATTGGCTATTACAAGAATTAGAAGCTATCTTTCATACATCTTATCAAAGTATTTTTGTTACGGATAGACATGGAAAAGTTTTGCGTGTTAGTGAGTCTGTTGCTCATACATGCGGTTTAGCTCCAGAAGAGTTGATAGGGGAAAATGTATATGATTTAGAACGTCGTAAGATTTTCTATCCCTCTGTTACCCGTTCTGTTTTGGAATCTGGTAAGAAAGAGTCAATTGTACAACATACTCGTTCTGGTAATACATTGCTTGTTGAAGCAATTCCGATTCGAAGTGAATCAGGAGAAATTATTCGAATTATTGCTATATCAAAAGATATATCTGAAATCAATCATTTACAAAAACAATTGGCAGAGTTGACCAATCTAATGGAGGGATATCAAAAGGAATTACTGCGTTTGAAGCAAGAAACTTTAGAGGAAACAACTTTTATCGTTAAAAGTAAAGCAATGATCAAGGTCACCGAATTGATGCATACGGTTGCATATTCGGATGCATCTGTATTGATCTTGGGAGAGACAGGAGTTGGAAAACAAGTAGTAGCAACACATATTCATCAGTGGAGTGACCGAAAAGAGAAACCATTTATCACCATTAACTGCGGTGCCATTCCCGAGAATCTATTGGAAACCGAGCTGTTTGGATATGAGTCTGGAGCGTTTTCAGGAGCGAAAAAAGGCGGCAAATTGGGGATTTTTGAGCTAGCGAATGGAGGGACTGTTTTTCTAGATGAGATTAGTGAATTGCCGCTACATCTTCAAGTGAAGTTGTTACGTGTATTGCAGGAAAGAAAAGTAATGCGTGTAGGGGGGGCAAAAGAGCACGATGTAGATATTCGTGTATTAACTGCTACAAATCAAAATCTAGAAGAGATGGTACAAAGAAAGAAATTTCGTCAGGATCTATATTATCGGATTCATGTGATCCCTATGCTGATTCCTCCATTACGAGAGAGAAAAGAAGATATTTATGATTTAACTATCCATTTTTTAGAAAGATTTAATCAAAAATATAACAAAAAGAGATTTTTATCAGAACATCAATTGCAATTACTACTTCGTTATCAATGGCCTGGCAATGTTCGAGAGTTAGAAAATACAGTGGAACGTTTTGTCGTAACTGGACAAATATTTGATTCATTATTAGAGGATGAGCAGTTACCCAGCGTTGAACATTATGAGACAAAAAGGAATACCAATCCATTACATTTACCAACTGTGCTGAAAAATGTAGAACGAGACCTATTGTTACAAGCAAAACGTGAGTGCAGAACCACTCGAGAAATGGCGGATTATCTGGGAATTCATCAATCTACAGTTGTTCGTAAACTACAAAGTCACGATTTAATCGATTGATGCTATCATGCATCAATCTTGATGATAAATGACATCAAGCATCAAAATGCTTGGTGTTTTTTTATTGATTATATGATTTTTTTCGTTTGGCATCTAACTTGCTTATTAAGTAAATCGTAAAACTTTATAAATAAATATTCATTCCATCGTTCAATCTAATAAACAAGGAGGAAGGTAGATGAAAAAGTTTTTAATAGCGATATTAGCAGTTGTTTCGATCGTTGCCCTTACTGCATGTGGTGGAGGACAAACAGGTGGGAGTAGTGGGCAAACGTTAAAAGTAGCTTCAACGCCTACAGGTCCTCCGTATACATTTTTAAACACCGAAACCAATAAAATCGACGGAATTATGGTTGATATTGTAAATGAGTTAGGGAAGCGAATTGGACAAAAAATTGAAATTAAGCCTATGCAATTTTCTACATTAATTTCCTCAGTAAAAGAGAGAAAAGTTGATGCGATTGCAGCAGGTATGATTATGACAGATGAACGAAAAAAAGAGGTTGCATTCACAAAACCTGTTTTTGGTTTTGGTGAAGGATTAGTTGTTCAAAAAGGTGATAACAAAACGAAAACAATTGATGACTTAAAAGGTAAAGTTGTCGGAGTTCAGTTAGGAACAACGTATAAAGATTTTGTTGAGAAAAAAGGGGTTGCAAAAGAATTAAAAGTTTACAAGGCAATTGGTGAGATGCTAAAAGACTTGGATAACAAGCGTTTAGATGCTGTTATTGCAGATGGGCCAGTCATCACGTATCTCAAACAACAAAATCCTAATTTTAAGATACAAGTTGTAGAAGAATATAAACCTTCTGTTGTTGGAGAAACAGGAATTGGTTTAGCAAAGGGTAACACAAAATTACTTGAGAAACTAAATAAAGCCATTGATGAAATGAAGAAAGATGGATCGTTCCAACAGATTTATAAAAAATGGGGGGTCAAATGGGAATAAGGAGGGAGATTATCGGCAATGAGTGAGTTGATTAAAGATGTAAAAATGTTTTTTCCAGCTTTGCTCGAAGGTGCTTGGCTTACGATTGAATTAACTGTAATCTCCCTTATCTTAGCATTGATAGTAGGTCTATTTATCGGTCTAGGGAGAATTTCACGAAATCGTATCATCTATCGCATCTGTAGTATTTATGTCAGCATTATTCGTGGAACACCACTTTTGGTTCAATTGGTCTATGTTTATTTTGTTTTTCCTGACTTAGGAATAGAATTAACCCCATTTCAAGCTGGCATAATTGGATTGTCAATCAATGAAAGCGCATATTTAGCTGAAATTTTTCGGGCAGGGATTAAATCTGTTCCAAAAGGTCAGACGGAAGCAGCCCAATCCTTGGGGATGAACTACTCCTTAGCGATGCGAAGGATTATTTTGCCACAGGCCATTCGAAATGCATTACCTCCAATAGGTAACTCGGCGATTATTTTATTGAAAAACTCTTCATTAGCTGCTGTGATAACGGTTGGCGAATTGATGCATCAGGGTGAGATTATAGCTGCAGCTACCTTTAAGAATATGGAAATTTTCACGATGGTAGCGATTATGTATTGGATTTTACATTATCCGATCTCTCTACTCGTTGATTATTTAGAGAAACGGGGGGATCATCAACATGCTTCAGCTGAAAGACATTAGAAAAACGTTTGGACAAAACGAGGTACTAAAAGGTGTAAATTTCGCGGTTTATAAAGGTGAAGTAGTTGTCATTTTGGGACCGAGTGGGAGCGGTAAAAGTACTTTATTGCGAACGATGAATTTTCTAGAAGTTCCATCAAGCGGTGATATGTTTCTAGAGGGAGAATCGATGCTCTATCGTGAACAAAATGGTAACAAAATCAAACGTGATCCAAAGGAATGGAATCAATTTCGAATGGAGATCGGAATGGTTTTTCAGGGTTTTCATCTATTTCCGCATATGACAGTTTTAGAAAATATTATTGAAGGACCTGTACATGTGCGTAAGCAAGCAAAAGAAGAAGCAATCACTTACGGAGAGAGCTTATTAAAGAAGGTAGGTTTATCAGATAAACGAGATGCCCATCCTTTTTCGTTATCAGGAGGGCAGCAACAAAGGGTTGCCATTGCTCGTTCTTTAGCGATGAGACCAAAAATTGTTTTGTTCGATGAACCTACATCAGCGCTTGATCCTGAACTTGTTGGCGAAGTCTTATCAGTGATGAAAGAGTTAAAAGAGGAAGGTTTAACTATGGTGGTTGTAACACATGAAATGGGCTTTGCTCAGGATGCCGCGGATCGCATCGTCTTTATGGATGATGGGAATATCATTCACGAGGCACCGCCAGAGCAGTTTTTTGGAAAGAATCAGCCAGATCGTGTACAAAAGTTTTTGCAACGATATGAGGGAGGAAATCGTTTATGAAAGTAGCGGTGATTGGAGGAGCCGGAAAAGTCGTTTGGGGAGCAATTCGCGATTTTGTAGAACATCCTTCTGTTGATGAATTGCTATTAGCTGATCTGAATTTGGAGGCAATTGAACAAAGAAGACAACATTTAGGCTCTGACAAAGTAAAAGTTGAAAGAATCGATTTAAATGACCATCAAGCTCTTGTGCGATTACTCGATGCATACGATGTTTGTCTAAATGCTACTTCGCATCATTTTAACTTAAAGGTGATGGAGGCTTGTATTGAATCGAGAACCCATTACACAGATTTTGGCGGACTATTTCATTGGGCTTTAAAACAGCTTGAATTTCATGATCGATTTAAAGAAGCAGGAATTACTGGTATTGTTGGCTCTGGTAGCGCGCCTGGTATTGTCAATGTAATGGCTCGCTATGGATATGATCATCTAGATCAAGTCCATTCAATAAAGATTCTAGATGGAATTGTTAATTTTAATGCACCAGAGGATAGTTTTATTCCTCCATATGCGATTGAGACATTAATTGAAGAATTTGTTATGAATCCATATGAGTTTAGAGATGGTAAATATGTTGAAATGACACCGTTTTCAGGGCAAGAGGAGATTGATTTCCCTGACCCAGTAGGGAAACAAACTGTTTTTAATACAATTCATTCTGAAGTAGCTACTATGCCGCTAACATTTCAAGATAAAGGAATTCAAAATGTTGCTTTCAAATTATCATTGCCAAAACGATTTGAAGAAAGATTACGTTTTTTAGTCAATTTGGGAATGGGCAGTAAGGAACCTATTCAAGTGCGTGATCAACAAGTGATTCCACTTCAAGTATTATCTCAATTGGTTCAAAAACAATCTTTCACAGTACCTGATGGTGAACATGATGATCATAAAGCGTTACGAGTTGAGATCACAGGGGTTAAAGATGGAATTGAATCAAAGTATGTTTTACATTCTGTGCTGCATCCATATAAACCATGGAGTGATATGTCACAAGGTGTTTTTTCTGTTGGTTTTCCTGCAGCTGTAACGACTCGTTTGATTGGCAGTGAGCAAATTAAGGAACCAGGATTTTTCCCAACAGAGGCTGCTATTCCACCTAAAATTTATTTTCGTGAATTAGCTCAACGAGGAATCGTTGTGCAAAGCCAATTTACGCAAACATTGTAGGATGTGATTTTGATGACTTTGCAAAATGCCTCAGTAACGAAGGTTAAAAATTTAATAGGCGGACAATGGCTTGAATCAAATGGAGAATATATAGAAGTACCCAATCCAGCAAATGGTGAATCGATTGCAACAGCCCCACTTTCAACAAAGGCTGAATTAAGTCAAGCTGTTGAGCTAGCTAGGAAAGCATTTGCCTCATGGAAAAGAACAGCGGTTCCAAAACGTGCCCGAATTTTGTTTCGTTACCAACAACTTTTAATTGAACATTGGGATGAATTAGCTCGATTGATCACTCTTGAAAATGGAAAAAGTCTCGAAGAAGCTCATGGTGAAGTACAAAGAGGAATTGAATGTGTTGAATTTGCTGCCGGTGCACCAACTCTGCTAATGGGAAGCCAGCTCCCCGATATTGCTACAGGGATTGAGTCTGGAATGTATCGCTATCCATTAGGCGTTGTGGCTGGGATTACACCATTTAATTTTCCAATGATGGTTCCGTGTTGGATGTTTCCATTAGCAATTGCCTGTGGAAATACATTTGTTTTAAAACCATCTGAAAGAACGCCACTATTAGCGAATCGACTTGCCGAGCTATTTTTAGAAGCTGGGTTGCCAGCTGGTGTTTTAAGCGTTGTGCATGGAGCACATGAAATTGTAAATGGCATGTTGGAACATCCCGAGATAGAGGCGATCTCTTTTGTTGGATCAAAACCTGTTGCAGAATACGTTTATCGAACAGCTGCTGCACATGATAAACGTGTTCAAGCACTTGCCGGAGCGAAAAATCACTCCATTGTCATGCCTGATGCGGACTTAGACCTGGCTGTTAAAAATATTATAGGTGCTGCTTTTGGCTCTGCTGGCGAACGATGTATGGCGTGTGCTGTAGTAGTTGCTGTAGGTGAAATTGCTGATCCTTTAGTGCGTCGTTTACAGGAGGCTGCCGATTCTATTCAGATTGGCGATGGACTAGATCCTGATGTGTTTCTTGGACCCGTCATACGACACGATCATAAGGAAAGAACGATTAACTATATTCGTATAGGAGAAGGTGAAGGGGCTCGATTGATACGAGATGGACGGGAAGATCGTATGACGAAAGGAAAAGGATATTTTATTGGCCCCACTATTTTTGATTATGTAACGCCGAAGATGAAGATATGGAAAGATGAAATTTTTGCTCCTGTTTTGTCAATTGTTCGTGTAGAGACATTAGATGAAGCGATTGCTATTGCAAATCAATCAGAATTTGCAAATGGTGCTTGTCTTTATACAGATAGTGCCCGTGCAATTCGGCAATTTCGCGAAGAGATTGATGCTGGGATGCTAGGAATTAATTTAGGTGTACCCGCTCCGATGGCATTCTTTCCTTTCTCTGGGTATAAGAAATCTTTTTATGGTGACCTTCATGCAAATGGGCGTGATGGTGTTGAGTTTTACACGCGAAAGAAGATGGTAACGGCAAGATATTAAACACTGAAACCTGGACAACCTATGTGTCTAGGTTTCAGTTTATTCTGGTGCTAGTGGATAAGAGGAATTAAATTAATTTATCAAGTAAATAGATGATATTTTTGCCCAGGGTTTTGAAGTATTTAGCTTATCTTATGGCTACAGATGAGACAACATCATTCCAGTTGTTACTACTGCCACGATCTAGATTTCGAAAATCGGAGTAATTGCCAGGACGCAGAGTAATTCGATCACCACCATAGTTGATATGTTCATAAAGATTTACACCATTTCCATTGGATACTTTTGCTGATGAAGCAATATCATTCCAATCATTGTTCACCAATGTAGAATCATTAGAACAGAGTCTGATTGATTTGCCGCCATAATTGATATGCTCATAGAGAGTTACGCAGGATTTACGGGCAGCAAAAGAGTCAGTAGGGGCAATTAGAGCACAAATAATCATCGCTGCTGATAAAAGAGCAAAAAGTTTTTTCAAACAAATCACACTCCTGATTAGTTTTCGAAATACATTTATTATTATTTATACAACGAAGAAAAAATGACAAATACTGAAAAAAATCGCAGTATACTGTTTGCATTCAACAAATTCCGTAGTATAGAGAAATTGTATGATATCAGGAAGTGGACATGCCTTAAATGGTGGTATGAAAGGGAGGGAATGAAAGTGGTGGTTAACATTT
This sequence comes from Seinonella peptonophila, assembly GCF_900129355.1. Classification (GTDB taxonomy): domain Bacteria; phylum Bacillota; class Bacilli; order Thermoactinomycetales; family Thermoactinomycetaceae; genus Seinonella; species Seinonella peptonophila. The sequence continues at coordinate 56,084 of NZ_FQVL01000001.1, forward strand.
TGTAAGAGGAAGATTTCTCTCTAAATATCATTTTAAGAATATCCTGTCTCAATTTTAAATGGAATCATAGGTTCAACGCTTCTTTCACTATTTAATCTATGGAGGTAACATGATCAATTCACTTCTCTTGTATTACCTTCTCCTACTGTATATTTATATGTCGCTTCTGAAACAGGATTACCATCAATTGCCCCTTGCAAAGCTCTCATTATTCTTTTATGTTTTTCAGAATCGATAGCTACGCCATCGGTTCCTTTTTTTGGTTTGTGGTTATCATTTTCTGCCACTATATTCACCTCCACTTATTCGTGTGGTTTACACCTTCTTATTTCCCGATCTGTTTATGTAGAAATCTAATTTTTATATTTAAATAATAAATAATTTTAAGTTTAAATTTAATTATATTATATGTATATATCATATTATCGGCATTAAATGGAGAATGAATATAAAATAGAAATTTATTTATAATGGAATGAATAATATTTATTTTAGATCAATTATATGATATAATAAGAACGTATATTTGGTTAGTGGATTCTTATTAAAAAGGAGATAAGTGAAGTGAAAACAAAAACAACAATCTGGGTTGCAAGGATCATGAGTATTTTGGTTATTATTTTTATGTTATTTGACAGTGTGTCTAAGCTATTAAAGGCTAAGCAAGTAATCAGTGGAACATTACAATTAGGATTCTTAGAGCATCATATTGTGATCATTGGAATCCTTGGACTGATACCTACATTGTTATATGCATTTCCAAGTACTTCAATTTTAGGAGCCATCTTATTAACAGGTTACTTGGGTGGTGCGATTGTTACAAATTTACGCGTTGATGCACCATTATTTACCAATATTTTATTCCCTGTTTATCTTGCTTTATTTATGTGGGGTGGTCTATGGTTGCGCGATGAGAAACTACGTAACCTGTTTCCACTGAAGAGAAAACAGAAAGATATTGAAGAATAAGGGTTTAAATTGAATGAAAGGACTTGTTCAATGATTGAGCAGGTTCTTTTCTGTTTCATATTTCACGAAGATATGGAAATCTACATAAATATGGAATTTCATATTTATCGGTTGTATGATATGGTATTGAATAGATATAGACTATTTCGTATTCGCACCCCTGAGGATTGAATAGGAGGTATCACTCCGGGGAGCTCCATTTGTAAGCTACCGCAAAACGGAACCGTTCAATACGGGAAATTGGAGTTAGACATGAGCTGGTTGGGGATTTTGTTCATCGTGGTGACTGTCATCTATGGCTACTTCTGTCAAACCCGGTCGGCGTACCAGATCGGCGGATTTTTCACTGGAGGAATGATCGGCATGGTGATCGGGGGAATCATCTGGAAAATCCTCTCCATCTTCGTTGATCAGTCTTACCAGTGGTACCATCCGAAGGACGGATCGCTGCCTGACGTCTTGTTCGACGAGTCCAAGTTCCAGATGCCTCTTGCTGATCTGATCGGTGGTGGTGTCACCTTCACTCTGATCTTCCTGGGAGCCTTCATCCTGGGGCATTTGGGTAAGAGAGCCTATCAGGAACTATAAATCCAATATGTATATGCACATCTAACTCATGACAGTCCCCGCCCTCGCCAAAAAGGGTGGGGGCTGTCATGAGTTAGATGTATTTGTATTGGTGGTGTAATTCACAATCGAAGTGAAATTTAGTACAGAAGTCATATATGATTTGGATTGGCTATTTTAATACAAAGGAAGAAAAGGGATTAAACTCAAATCTATTTTTTCTAACAAGAGGGCGTAATCACCCTCTTGTAAAAAACTATGGTTGTTGGGTACTTAAGATTCCCTTTGCGGAACAATTTAAATCAACGGAGCCGCAAGAGAAGTATAATCGATATTCACCAACGGGTGCACCAGTTGTAAAATTAGCATCAGTAGTGCCTTCTTTAATAATAATATTATTACTATCACGAATAAACCAATGTGTTTTTCCAGAAGTACTGCTAATATCCACATAAACGCCTAAAATTTGCCCCGCATAAAGATAAACCGGGGCAGTAGATTTTGTTTCTTCACCATAAGAAATTGTGACCTCTTTTTTAGTGATTACTGTAGCTGCATCTGATATTCCCGAAAAGGATAGAATTGCAAAAATAGTAAATACAGACATAAGCAATTTTCTTATCACGGAATATTCAGCCCCTTATTATTATTTACAATTATGTTATTACCCCAATATGCTCTATAAAAAACCAACTGGTTGGTTTTTTATAGAGCATCGGATTAAATGATATAATGGTGCAAATTTAGTTTGAGTAGTCCATTTTATCGCAATAAATTTTGAGATAGTCATCTATGCTTAATCGTCTATATATGTTGTATCGAGTTGCAGAGTGAAAGCCCAATGAATAATGGAAAAAGAGCGATGTAACCTAATTGGTCAACTGTCGCTCTTTTTATTCTGCCCCTATCTAAGATGATATGTTAGTAATCACTTTATCTAGCATTCGTTCAGAATCATATTCTGATACGAGAAGGCTGAATAACTTTAAGTTAGTGTACTTATCTTCTTCGATTCTCCTGGCTTCGCGCTTGATACCCTCGCATTTAAGACCAAGTGAGGTTACTAGTTTCTCAGCTGCTGAATCTTGAAGGACCTCTATTTCGACTCGGTGATACTGAAGTATTTTAAAGCAGTACTCGATGAGTAGATAAATGGCCTCAGAGGCATATTTTTTACCTGAGTACTTTTGTCCGATAAGGATATAGCAGATTTCACCGACTCGATTATGGTGATTCGTTATTTTGAGAGATATCGTTCCAATAATATTTTCGTGGTCGATTATTATATATGGAAGTTGACGCAGTATAGCCTTCTTAACGAACTCCTCTAGATCTTTTTCTGAACGGGGTACTCTAGAGTTGTGGCGATGATTCCAAATTTCAGGAGAATTTAGAGCTCGCCACAGCGCAGGTACATGTGACTGATTTAAAGGTTCTAGCCTTATCCGGGGGCCTTGTATCGTATTTTCCACTGTGATTCTTTCGATCAGGTTTCTGTGGTGGCTTCAAGACACTGTCTTGAACTAATCTAGATGTTCTCTCTAGATTAGAAAATCCTTTAATAACACAATATAACATGTTACTATTTAGTAACATGTTATATTGTGTTATTTTGTTGAAAAAAACTTTACCTAATTAACGTTATTCAAAAGTAAAAATTAGATACAAAGATAGTTGAGTAGAAAAGCATTTAAATAAATTCTTCTTAATCCTGAATCTGCTCTATCCGCTTTTCGATTTTTGCTTGAATGGGTTGAGGTAGGTGTTGAATATATGCTATTAAAGCGTGCAAATCTACTGATCCTGTCTTTCGTTTTTTACCAGCTAATGCAATAGAAAAATGATCTCCACCTTCTGCTAGGAAAGAATTCATTGTGACAGTATAGAGATAATTGGGTTGGATCGCATCGCCGTCTGTCTTTTTAAGATTTAGAATATGAAATTGCCCAAGTGTGTTCTTTCTCCATTGGTAAGTAAGTCCTGAGCTTTTTAAGATTTGCTTTTTAGTAGGATTTTGAAATTGTTGTTCAAGTAGTTGTAAAATTTGCTTTCCGGTAAGCTCCATTTTAATCAAATGGTTTCCGAATGGTTGGACAGTATATAAATCTCCCCATGTGATGGATCCTGCGCGTAAGCTAGCACGAATTCCGCCAGGATTTACAAAAGCAAAATCAGATTTCATTGCCCAACGATGCGCATCAGCGACCAAGTTGCCCAATGCTGATTCACCTGCTTCATTTTCTTGACGGGAAATCTCAGCTTTACTTTGTCCGATTTTTTGGGAGATGATCGGATTTACTTTTTGTTCAACTTTTGCTACGAATTGTTTCATTTTTGTATCTGGTTTTGTATTAGTATGAAAGGTAGGAATGATCTTAGCATGTTTACTTATGACTTCTTTGCTTCTTTGATCAATAAGAAGCTTAACAGAAGCGAATGCAGTTCCATAACTTCTAGCTTCTATGATTAATTTGTTAGCTACTATGCCATTTAATTCGGTGTGTGAGTGACCAGCTAGAATTACGTCTACCTCTGGATCGATTTTTTTGGCAATTGTAGTAATAGGTCCAATGATTTGATGAGTTTTCTGATTTTGTTGACCACCTTCATGTGCTAACACAATAATTGTTTTGACACCTCGTTTTCGCAGTATCTTAACTTGTCGATTGATTGCTTCTGACTCATCCGTAAATACGAGCTGTTTAATTCCGCTTGCTTTTACCAGGTTTACTGTATCTTTTGTTACCACACCGATAAATCCTACGGGAATTCCGCTTTTCCACCTTATCAAAAAAGGAATAAATACTGGTTTTCTAGTCTTTTTATCTAAAACATTGGCAACCAAATAGGGGAATGAAGCACCTGAGAAATATCCAGTTGAAGGATGGTAGCCACCGTTGATCAGACGTTTGAGCTCATCAATTCCTTCATCAAATTCATGATTACCTACTGTTGCTAGGTCAACATGCAGTTGATTCGCCATTTCAATAGACGGTTCATCCTGTAATAACGCCGAAATCGGAGGGCTTGCACCAACCAGATCTCCAACATGTACAAGAAAGCTATTTTTAATACGATATTGTTTTAAATAACTGGCTAAGATAGAGGCGCTCCCAATAGGCTGTTGATTGATGTAATCAGTATAGTTTAATTGACCATGAAAATCATTCATGCTTAGGATTTGAATAGGTATTGTTTGAGGAGAAGTATGAACAGGTGTTGAGTGAATAAAATACAAGATTAACAGAAATGAAGAAATAATAACGAAAATGTTTCCATATTTATAGTTAACTGACAACAAACGCACCTCCCTCTTTAATATTATACATTAAATTCAATATATTTTGTATATTATGGAAAGCCATCTACCTAAGAGAGATGGCTTGTACAAGATTGCGAGCGGGAAAATTTCTAGCTTTAGTTATGGGGATGAAAGCAAGCGTCAGGCGAAGGAGGGTCTCAATCCTCTTTCAAGCATGTCCATCTTTTGCTCTCTTTTTTTGTCCTTTTGTAAATACCTTTGGTGAAAAAGTAAAAGCTCTCAAGTACTTTAGAAAGTATGAGATACGATTAGCCAAAGCACAGGGAATCCTGTCCAGACGCACCAAAGATGGGGCGAATTGGCATCAGGCACGAATCAAAGTCGCTCGGATTCATGAAAAGATCACCAATGCACGTCATGACTTTCTTCATAAGCTGTCTACCAAGCTGATACGCGAAAACCAAGTCATCAGCACGGAAGATTTGCAAGTGAAAATATGGTCAAGAATCACCATGTACTAAATCCATTACTGATGCTAGTCTGAGCTTGGTTCATTTCTCTCAGTAGCGAGAGAATACCCAAGAATCTCCCGTATTCATGCGTGGGGAGTGGTCAAGGAATTCCGATAAATTGTTGTGTCCAATAAGTCCCATAAGTTCCACCACCATCAACATAACCCACACCAATATGAGTATAGTCAGGGTCAAGAATGTTACGGCGATGTCCTTCACTGTTCATCCATGCATTTATTGTTTCAGCTGGGGTTTGGTATCCTTCAGCAATGTTTTCACCAACCCCATGATAATAGGAAATGCCATGATCATTTACCATTTGTTCCGGTGAACCATATGTAGGTGAATCATGATTAAAGTAGTTATTATCACACATATCCGCTGATTTTTTACGGGCAACAAAAGAGAGGTCTTGATGCGTTTTTAGTGGTTTAAGTCCGTTTTTTTTGCGTTCTTCATTCACTAAACGAATCACTTCTTTTTCGTACTCGTTTAGTTGATGGTTTTTAGGTATTGGGTATTTAGAAGCAAATACGCTTTGTTGAAATTGGAAAACAAATAAGAGTGTTAAGAAGACGACTGATGCTGAAAACAAAGATCTTCTACGATGCAACTCGCTTTGATGCATATGTTCACTCCTTTGATGTAAATATAATCAATATTTTAACAAAATAAATCTAATTTGTATATACTATATATTTAAAATATGTGTAATTTTTTACCTATAAAATAGGAATAAAACCATGTTGATATATCCTAAAAGTAAATATATAATTAAATAAATCCGATAGGTTTAGTTTTATATATGATTCTTATCAAGAGAGATGGAGGGATTTGGCCCGATGAAGTCTCAGCAACAGGTTATTTAACACTGTGCTAAATCCAACAAGTTTTCAACTTGGCAGATAAGAAAGGGTAAGAAAAGCCCTCTTAACTTTCCAAGTTAAGAGGGCTTTCATCACTTTTAAAACATATTAAACAGGCCTATTAATTATATATTTGGAGGTTATGTTAATGGAATTTAAAGAACAAGTTCAATTGCTTGGACAGTTACCTAAATTGATCCAAGAACCTTATCAACGATATCGTTCATTTTCAAATGCCATTTGGAATAAAGGCGTGTTAACCGTTGAGGAAAAAGAAGTGATTGCAATTGCTGTTGCGCATTCAACCAAATGTGCTTACTGCATTCGATTTCATACAAGAAAAGCAAAGCATTTGGGGATTTCTATTGAAAAGTTACTAGAAGCGGCAACCATTACTGCATCGATTGAAGCGGCAAGTCCTATTTATTACCGTTATGAAAAATCAGAGCTTGATAGACAAGCATTTCCTCATCACATTGAAACGACAATTCCTTTTATCGATTCGATTGATGATATGGGTCATTTATCCACTCGCATACGAATCCTAATTGCTTTTGCAGTGAACCATCTCGTGCAAATCGAACAGCTTCAAGATCAACTGGTAAATCTAGCAGATGAATCCAATATAGTAGAAGATGAAATAAGGGAAGCGATTTTAGTTGCAGCTGCATTAAAGGCCGGGGGAGCAATCTCACATACTGCTGAGTTAATCAATGAGTATCTAAGTATCGAATCAGGAGTTTAAAATATGCAATCTATTAAGACTTTAATAAATAAATCGTTTGTTGTATGGGTTGTTCCCGTTATTTTTTTAGTCGGATGGCAGCTTTCGGGTTCGTTCGGTTTTCTATCAGCTGAAACATTACCTACTCCTTGGCAAGTGGTAAAAGGGGCAGAACGGTTAATCGTAGATGGGAGTTTGATTCATTACATTTGGATTAGTACAAAACGAGCTTTTATCGGCTTTTTTATCGGTGGATTGATTGGATTTCTACTTGGGTTTATGAATGGCCTATCACGAATCTCTGAAAAATTACTAGATACATCGATTCAAATGGTTCGTACGATTCCACATCTCGCACTCATTCCATTGGTTATCTTATGGTTTGGTATTGGTGAAGAATCAAAGTTATTTTTAGTTGCACTTGGGGTTGCCTTTCCTATTTATTTAAATACTTTTAATGGCATTCGCAATATTGATCCAGGACTTCTTGAAATGGGTAAAGTGTATGGATTAAAAGGAAAGGTACTGTTTTGGCAAGTTATTTTACCAGGTGCATTACCATCTATCCTAGTTGGTGTTCGTTATGCACTAGGTGTGATGTGGATGTCTTTGATTGTGGCGGAAACGATTGCTTCAGACTCAGGAATTGGATATATGGCTACTTCAGCACGAGAGTTTATGCAGATGGATATTGTGATTTTGAGCATTTTGCTCTATGCATTTCTGGGTAAACTATCTGATTTTTTAGCAGGACTGTTAGAAAAGAGATGGCTAAAGTGGCATCCTAATTTTTCTAGATCAAAATAAATAAGGAGCAACCAAAGATGAAAGGTATTCCAGTACAGATTGATCAGGTGAAAAAAAGCTTTCAATCACTGGAAGTTTTGAAAAGGATTGATTTAAGCTTACGATCAGGTGAGTTTTTAGCAGTTGTTGGAAGAAGTGGGTGTGGAAAAAGTACATTGCTTCGATTAATTGCTGGATTAGAGCAGATGAGTGCTGGGGAGATTTACATCAACCAAGAGCCAATTACTGGGACTCATCCGGATTTACGAATGATGTTTCAAGATGCTCGATTACTACCTTGGAAAACGGTGATCAAAAATGTGCAAATTGGTCTTAGAACGAAAGAGACTACAATAGCAGAAAAGGCGTTAGAAATGGTGGGGCTTACTGATAAATTTGACCAATGGCCAAGTAGTCTTTCTGGCGGACAGCGTCAACGGGTGGCTCTTGCACGTGCCTTGGCAGGACAACCAAAATTACTATTATTAGATGAGCCTTTGGGTGCGCTTGACGCACTCACAAGGATTGAAATGCAACAATTAATCGAAGATTTGTGGTCAAAGCAGCAGTTTACAGCGATTTTAGTTACTCATGATGTAAGCGAGGCAGTAATGCTTGCAGATCGTGTGATTGTAATTGAAGCAGGAAAGATTACGTTTGATCAAAAAATAGAGCTTGCTCGACCGAGGGAGAGAAATAATGACTTTGTCTACTATGAGCAGATGATCTTAGATCAATTGATTAAAAAATCTCGTCGTACCCATTATGAAATAGAATTTACCGTTTAAATCAGTAGATGGAGGCAAAAAGATGAAAAACAAGTGGTTAATTTTGTTGATAACAGTGGCGGGAATGATTAGTTTGTTACTCGGATGTGGTAAAGAAGAAAGTAAAGGTCCGATAACGGAAATTCGCATTGGTTTTCAAAAAGGGAATACTTTAAATATCTTAAAGGCTAGAGGGACGCTTGAAAAAAAGCTGTCACAGCAAGGCATTAAAGTGAAATGGTCTCCCTTTCCGATGGGATCTGTCTTATTAGAAGCGTTAAATGCAGGAAGTATTGATTTTGGTCATGCGTCGGATGGAAATAGCGTGTTTGCTCAAGCTGGAGGTAAACCAATTGTCTATGTTGCTGCGGAATCTCCATATCCTAAAGGTGTTGCAATCGTTGTACCAAAGAACTCGCCTATCCAAACGATTAAAGATTTAAAAGGGAAGAAAGTAGCTGTATCCAAAGGAGGGAATCAACACTATCTCTTGGTAAAGGCACTAGAAAAAGAGGGATTATCATTTTCAGATATTCAGCCAGTCTATTATAAAGATGCGGCAGAGGCTCGCGCAGCTTTTGATTCAAAGCAGATTGATGCTTTAGGTCTCTGGGACCCATATCTAGCTGTTTTAGAGAATGAAGTACAGGTTCGCTATTTGACAGATGGACAAGGTTTGACAGAAAACCGCACCTATTATTTTGCCTCTAAAACTTTTGCTAAAGAGCATCCAGAATTGATTAAAACGATATTAGAAGAGTTAAACCAGGCAGATCAATGGGCGAATAGCCATCCAACAGAAGTTGCCTCTATTTTATCGAAAGAACTTAAAATAGATCAGAAAGCGCTTGAAGTAGCAAGTAAAAGAAGAGAATATGGGGTGCAGAGGATTGACGATCAAGTAATCAAGGTGCAACAAGAACTAGCAGATACTTTTTATCAATTGAAGTTGATTCCAAAAGGAATTCAAATTAACTCTGTAATCGAGCAGAAACCAAAATGGCTTCCTGACAATATAAAATAACTATGGTGTAGAGATGCAGCTTGTCTATTTGATAAGCTGCATTTGTTTTGCATTAAGTTTCATTCATCATGTTAAAATGAATGATAACTTTCTTGATAACAAAAAGGAGTCGTGGATGAACTCAACATTATTCTCGGTGTTATTACAAACGACACTTCCAATTTGTATTGCTACATTTATAGGTTATCTGTTGCAACGCTTTCAAAAGATTGATACGAAAAATTTAACCTTTGTAAGTCTCTATGTCCTTGCCCCATGTTTAGTTTTTGCCTCCTTGACAGGGGCTGAGTCCAAAGTTGATATATTGTCTGATTTAGTCTTATTCACATTTCTTCATACAGTTACTTGCTGGTTAAGTGCCTATATAATTGGGAGGCTATTTCATTATTCATCAGAAAAACAATCATCTTTCACATTAACAATGCTCTTTGGTAATGTAAGTAACTATGGGCTTCCTTTTCTCATGTTAACATATGGAATGACGGGTTTTACTTGGGGAGCAGGATATGTAGTGGGTCAGATGATTTTAGTCAATACACTTGGAATCTATATTGCATCACGAGCAAAAGTGAGAGTGATGAAAGCTTTTTTAGCTGTTTTTCGAATGCCAATTATTTATGCCTGTATATTTGGGTTGATCATTTATTGGCTACATATCAAATTACCAACTTCTATTATATCTTCGTTAAAGCTTTTAGGAAACGCTTATCCTGCGATTGTATTATTCATCTTAGGTGCACAGTTTAGTCGCTTGAATCGAAAAATGATGGGTGATGTTCAAGTATGGATTGCTGTTTGCTCTCGAGTACTTTTGGTTCCCTTACTAGCATATCTATCAATTCAGCTTTTGCACATACATGGTATGCTTGCCTCCATTTTGCTAGTACAAGCAGGCATGCCAGCAGCTGTGAATACAGTATTACTTACAGAACGATTTGATGGAGATCAAAAATGGGTCGCTACTATAGTAGGCATTACAACACTGATTAGCTTTGTTACTTTACCCTTACTCGTAGTTATAAGTCAAGGGATTTGAAACTTGTGAGTAAGTATAGAATAGAGATTTGTAGATAAAAGACTTTAAAATCAGAAGAATATTCAATGTCTAATTATAGGATTGATATAATAGTTGAAAATCGTTAGGGGTGAATGGAATTTGAGTCAACCATCAAATGGACGAGTATTTTTAGCTTGGGCGAAAATTTGTGCAGAAAAAGAGTTAACAGGTGATGATCTACAGGCAATTCGATCGAATGAAGATTTCTTTACTGGTGATAGGAGAGAGGTTGCTGAAAAATTGGAGGTTCTTGACCAAATACTTCGAAGAAATGAATTTGAACAAATTGTCCCTGATTGGCAAGACGAACGTAGCGATCCAATGATTTATGAAGATATGTATGTTGAAATTGCAAAGATATTATCAAAACAGCCAACAATAAAATATCCAGATAGTAGTTCTCTTCAAAGATGGAGCACACCAGAACAGATGATGAGAGCGGCAATGTCACATTTAACACAAAAAGCTAGAAAAGTTCATCCAAAACAATCAGAGCAAACTTATATGCCAAATGCAGTGAAGAATTGGCATGCATATTGTTGGCAAAGCTCAATAGATGAAAATCAACTTAGCGAAGTTGATCAATATCTTCGAAGCATTTTTGAACTAACTGAAGAAATTAAAAATGATTCCCAGAAAGAACCCAAGCCTGAGCAATGGGCCCGCTTAACTTATCGTTTACAATCGCTTACCATGAGTTCTCAACGTATCAATTATTCTCACGAGAATAATCAGTTCGATGATACAATATTAGCACAAACTAGACAATGGCTAGAGAGAACAGAGGAAGCTTTTCTGGGAGATCGATTTATTGGAAATATGCCTAATGATTCACAAAATATAACAACTAATCTAATAAGCACACTAAGAGAAATGGAAAGTATATATCGTGGTCATCGTGTCGCTCGTATATCTGATAACATTTTAGATGGTTCGGTAGGACAAGCTTCTAATGACCATGTAACCTGCTTAAGCTGGGCACTAATGCTAAGAGGTAAGAGGTTAACAAAAGATGAGGCAAAATCTATTCTTGATCGTCCGGATTTTTTTCAGACGGGGAGTCGAGTTGAAACAATAGAAAAGCTACAGATCATTGATCGACTAAAGCGTGATTTATCTTTTTTTCCAGCATCAAACCAGCCTTTGGATGTGAAGCTATATGAAGACCTATACCAACATCTTTTTCTAATGAGGGATGGATTAAAAGAGTCCATTAATGATTGGTATCATAATCCAACTTATGAATCCTTACCTTGGTCAGATCCATCTAAACTTTGCGGAGAAGCAATGTACCATATTATCCAACATGTTGACCGATCTTTAATGCAAGATCAAACATTTCCTACACAGTTAAGCCATCTACAGGCTTGGAATCTAATCAGAAATGGAAAAGAAGTTTCAATAGAGGAGATAGAGAAGCTAGATCAGTTTTTTACTGAACTTCAAACAAACCATACTAGAGCTGAAGAAAATAATGATATAAAACTAAAAGGTTTAGTGAAGTTTCACGCTGCTTACTTACACGAACCGAAAGATCCACAACTAGGTTCAGAGGATCATCTTTCGCCAAAGGAGATGCTAAACTATTTGCGGAAATGGGAGGATATGTCATTGCCGCCGCGTATTATTGAAGCTATAGGACGTTATGCATCAATCTATCGAGGCCAATCGAGCAAAGAGACTGCGCAAAGTATCTTGGAAACTGCTTTAGGAAGTAAACCGGTTTTAGAATCTCCTATACAAACAAACAATTTCGATCGCGCACTATAGAATAGCTATGATAGGGTTTGTTAATGAATATTGATCGGCAAAAGAGCGTGAAGAATTTTCTTGGTTAATAAAGAGAATTCATCTGACACGCTCTTTGATGTATGCTTTTAACGATCAATAATTTAGTGATAAATCAGGATTAGGAGTGTCTTATAAATGTTATTTTCAGACCAGATCGTAAAAAGAATTCAAGCAACATCGATTGAAAGGGAGAAGCAAGGGGAACTATCACCAGACATACTGAAGTTGATTTATCAAAAGAGGTTATTTAAGTTATTTGTACCCACTACGTTAGATGGGGTCATGTCACCTTTTATCGAAGCCATTCATATATTTGAAGAAGCGGCACAGATCGATGGAAGTTTGGGTTGGATGATAGCAATTGGTTCTGGTGGAGGTTTTTTCGTTCCATTTATGGAACCCGAAGTAAGTAGACAAGTATATCAAAAAGAAACAGCATTAATTGCTGGAAGCGGGGCTCCAAGTGGTACTGCTTATCCACAAGATGGAGGGTATTTGGTTACAGGAGAATGGAAGTATTGTAGTGGTGCTACTTATGCGACCACTTTTACAGCAAATTGTAAGGTCATGCAAGGAAAAAAAGAAGAAGTTCTAGCTGTGATATTACAGCCTGAGCAAGTACGTGTAAAACGAGACTGGAATGCAATTGGATTGAAAGCAACAGGGAGCCATAGCATCTTAGTCGATCAAGTATTTGTACCAGCAGCGTTGACTTTTCAATTGACACAGCCCAAAGCATTTCTTGATGAATTCATCTATCAATATCCATTTCAAACATTTGCCGAAGTATCATTTGCTGCAGTTGTTTTGGGAATTGGTCAACGTTTCCTTGATAAAGTAAAGCAATTTCTTAACCAGAAACAAGAAGTATGGAATATAATGAATCAACAAAAATATTCTGTTATCCTAACTAAAATAAATGAGCACGTAAGTCGATTTGACCAATGTCGTGCTGAATTTTATAGCATAGTTAGTGGATCTTGGGATCAGTTTGTGCAAGAAGGCCACTTAACCCGATCAGAACAGCATCAGGTTACCACTTGTTGTAAGAAGTTGACGAAGTGGATGCTATCAATCGGGATGGAGTTACTACCTTTATTTGGCTTATCTGCTGTAATGGAAGATACATTATTAAATCAGGCATGGAGAGATTTGCTAACAGCTAGCCAACATACCTTACTCCAACCCATTTGACAGTTAAAGATGACTATATCAATTTGGGTGAGACAGATATTCTCTGCGTATTTTTCGTGTTAAAATATCTGCTTGTCTTGTTATCTCAGGAATGCGACTCGTTTTACCAACCAATTGCATCGAAAGATGTATAGACGAATCAAGGTCAATAAGATTCCCTACTGAGATATAAACTGGTTTGACATTGGGCTGAGTTCGTAAGGAAGCACCGATCATTTCATCTTGTTCATAAATGAAGGTATACGAGCCTCTCTGCGGATCGGGTTCTAGATAATGACCAATAAATGGAGTTTTCGCAATCCCAACCGTTGGTTTCTCAAGGAAAAAGCTAGCATGGGTAGCAATTCCAACACGATTAGGGTGAAGAATACCATTTCCGTCAAAAAAGACGATCTCTGGTTCAATGGTAACCTTTTTCCAAGCAGTTAAAATCAAGGGAAGTTCTCGAAAGGCAAGCAGCCCAGGGATATATTCCTGTGTAACTTGATCTATTTGCCAAACCTGCTCTACTACTTGCATACTTTTGAAATCCATTACAATAATCACAGCAATACCCATCTGTTGATGATAGGCAACATCTACTCCTGCGACAAAAGTTGGTGTTCCGTGATAGGGGGCAATTTCAATTTTCTGTTGTAATTCTCTTTGTTTGTTTTTCATTTCAGGGATCGAAAGAGAAAACGAGTGTACATGATTAACTTTCATAAGATGCCACACCTTAGCATGAAATAAAATGATTTCAATCAATCATATTTATCATTTAAAAAGAAAAGTACAATTTATAACATTTTATCATAATACAGTGAAGAAGATGATTTGCTTTGAAGAAAATTTGTATTTTAGGCTCTCCTGGTGCAGCCATAGAATTATTATTAAAACAAATAAATAGAGAAAAACCATAGCCTCTTGTTAATGATGAAAGGGCTATGGTTTTTTTACTAATTAAAAAGTTGAAATAGGTTTACAATGAGTGGCCAAAGGTCGGTATTACCCAAGAAATTAAATGCAAAAGCAATTAACGCGATTACGATTACGATCAGGATTATGATTGCAATACAACCAAATGTAAAAATTTTACCCAATTGTATCTCCTCCTCCTCACTATCATAAACGATTTGTATATGAAAATGAATGATGCAAAGAGAGTTGTTTTCCTGTACCCTTAAAGAATCGGAGTGATAATCTGTGCTGTAACCATTCGGTACCTAATGCCAAAGAATGTGATGAAAGGGCTGTTAACAACAATGATACAAACAGCGAGAATAGAGATGTTGGATGGCCTGGTATTGGAACTGCGTGGGGAACTCGCAGAAGATACATATAAACAAATGAAGAATGTAAACCAATCTTTTCTTACAATTGAACATAATCAACGGATTACAATGATTTCTAAACAAAATATATTATATATACATTTTGTTAGAGCAACAGAAGTAGAAGAAATTGAACGGAAAATTAATGAAAAATGGCAGCTAATTTTTGATGAAATTAAATTGGAGGAGAAGGTTGATCCTCAAAGTGAGATTGAATGGTTTGCAGAAGGATTAAAAACATACATTCGATTGGGTGAAGGAGAGTGGGAATTGATTTCTGAAGATCCAAAAGTAGCAAAATGGATGTTTGAAATTGACCAACTGGATGAGAAAATGGAGAGACTAAAAGAGAAAGAAGATAAAGATGATTTATCTTAAACAAGTTTGCTGCACAAACAACGAGTTGAAGTTCATGAACTTCAACTGAATAGGGGAGTCGACATGAGTTTAATTGATTTGGTTGAGCAATTATTTAAGCAATATGGTTACTTTGTGTTGTTGATCGGGTTACCACTTGATGCAATTGCTCTTCCCATTCCCCCTGGAAATACGACTTTAACGTATACAGGTTATCTAGCGTATAAAGGAGTATTTGATTGGTTGCCTGCAATAGTTGCCGCTTATTTTGGATCAATTATTGGCATGACAATCACATATTGGATTGGATATACGATTGGCTTACCGATTGTGGAGCGTTATGGAAAATGGATATTTATAAAACCAGCGACGCTTGAAAGAACGAGAAATGCATATCATAAACATGGAAATAAACTCTTTTTAATCAGTTATTTTTCGCCTGGTATTCGCCAATTTATTGGTTATTTTGTTGGGATCATTCGTGTTCCATTTTCTACATTTGCGTTGTACGCATATACTGGTGCAGGAATTTGGGTAACGTTCTTTTTTTTAATTGGCTATCTATTTGGACCACAATGGCAACAGGTTTTTCTTCTGATTGAACAGTATTTAAAATATATTTTTATTGGTATTGGATTGCTGTTAGTGGGATTGATTAGCTGGCGTCTATACATTTGGTTAAAGCAGCGTTCGAACAAGTTAGATCGAGAGTCAGGTTCATGAAGTAAGTTTGACGATGTTGTTTATTTTTTTGACGAATACAAATTTGGAATGCTTTAATAGAAAATGAGGTAACTCCCCCTTATTGGGAATGCGATTTTCCATAGGCGTAAATGACGCTGAGGAATTCATTGCAAGATGAAGCTGCCCACAGCTTTTTGCGTTGTGGGATCCACTCAGACATTCCGTATGAGATAAAGAGAGGTGTCATGACGAATCCACCGACTCCGCTTACATCTTCAATCGACAAGCAAACTGGCTATATTGTCCTGACTACAAGAGACGGGATGAAACTACGTTTCCAAATCCCGAAGGGAGTCAATGCCTCCATACAACGGTCAGCTTCTGAATCGGTCGTCTACTTCGATGGAAAAGAGGCGATCAAAGTTAAGGCAGAAGGCAAGTTTCAGCTACTCGATCCATGTCTCGAATCGTTCGAGATGAGCCTTCCAGCTGAAGTCGACAAATGGAGGGACTGTACTGGACTTCCAGGAGCCTGGTGCTGGCTTTCTGTAATGCCGACAGGCACCGCTCGAATCATCAGTAGTCCACCTAACGGTCGTACCAAGCGAGTTCGTCGACGCAATGGGGATAGGCTAAATCGTTCTGTGTGACGTTTAGAACCAAGTCATCCCAATTCAAGATGGCGCCAAGGAATCAAGCTACCCCGGTTCTCTCTTAAAATGAGGACTGGGGTGGCTTTTATTTGTTATATATAAAATTATATACATAACAAATAAATTTATATTATAATTCGTCTATGCTTTTATTTTTGTCTGTCGAAATTGGAATCTATTTTCATGTTTTTGAAGATATTAAAACCGATCTTTTAAATGTATTGAGGGGGAAAAAGAATGTTGCATCTATGGCGTAAAAAATTTGTTGTTTTATCGCTATTGATCCTAGCATTTGTATCAATTACTGCTTGTGCAGGAACAAAGAGTTCCACAAATAAAGAACTAGTAGTTAGCTCTTTTGGTGGGAAGTATGATGAGGTTTTTACTAAGTATGTTGTAAAGCCTTTTGAAGCTAAAAATCCTGGCGTAAAAGTAAAGTTAGCACCTTATACAGGTGTAGCAAAAATGTCACAAGGTGGTAGTAGCTCTCTTGATGTTGTTCAGCTAGATGATTTTGATATTATTGAGGCTGCGAATAAAGGCTTGTTACAATCATTGAAAAAAGATGAGTTTTCAACCTGGGGTCAGCTTTATCCACAAGCATTTTTAAATGACAAATCAGGGAAAACATATGGTTTAACAAATGTTTTTGGCGCATGGGGGATTGCATATAATCCACAAAAAGTGAAGAAACCTACTTCCTGGAATGATCTTTGGAACCCTACGATAAAAGGGAAAGTCGCAATGATGAGCCAATGGATTCCTGATCTGTTAATGACACAAAAAGCAACGCATGCGTCCAATGAAAATATGCAACCAGTGTGGGATGCTTTTAAAAAGCTGTCAGTCGCACAATATTATCAGTCGTTTTCAGCTCCGGAAGCGCTCTTTAAAACAAACGGCATTGTAATGGCATCATGGTTTGATGGAAGAACTTATACATTGAAACAATCAGGGACACCTATCGATTTTGTTATTCCCAAAGAAGGAGGAATCTTAATTCGAAGCGGGATGGGGGTTGTAAAGAAAAGTAAGAATCAAGCATTAGCGAAAAAATTGATCGATTTTGCAATGAATCCAGATGCACAAAAAGGATTTGCAAAAGAGTTATATTATGGACCTACAAATTCAAGTGTTAAGTTAGAAGGAAATATACAACAACAAGTCGTCTACGGAAAAGATAAAGTAAATCAATTAATTACACCTGATTGGAATACAATTTTTCCAAAGCGAGAGGAATGGTTACAAAAATGGCAAGAAGCAACAGCAAAATAGAGATAGCCATTTCTTTAGATTCCATTGTGAAAGAGTATCAAGGAGAGAGAGTGATTGATCAGGTAGGTTTTCAACTTCAAGAAGGTGAATTTTTGTCATTGTTGGGACCTAGCGGCTCTGGTAAGACCACCATTCTACGAATTGTAGCAGGGTTAGTGAAACCTGATTCAGGAAGTATTATCTTGAAAGGGAAAAATATCGAACATATTCCACCGCATTTACGAAATATGGGCATGGTTTTTCAACAATATGCCCTTTTCCCGCATCTAACCGTTTATGAAAATGTTGCCTATGGTCTAAAAGCACGTAGACTGGAGAAAAAAGTAATGAAAGAACGTGTTAGTAAATATTTAGAATTGGTTGATTTATTGCCATTCGCCAAGCGTAAACCAAAAGAATTATCTGGTGGGCAGCAACAAAGGGTTAGTTTGGCAAGGGCTTTGGCGACGGAACCCATTTTATTGTTATTTGATGAACCGCTTTCCAATCTTGATGCAAGATTAAAAGAGCAGATGTTACATGAAATTCATACACTACATCGCACTTTAGGTTTCACTGCGATATACGTCACACATGATCAAAATGAAGCGCTCTATTTGTCAGATAAGATTGCAGTATTAAATCATGGAAAGATCGAACAATTTGCCAGTCCTGAGAAGATTTTACAGCATCCTAAGACACCTTTTGTGGCAGACTTTTTTGGCTATGTGAATCGTTTGGAAGATGCTATTTTACAAGACAATAATACAGCAACTGTGGGTCAAATCAATGTTCCGATTGGTCATCAGGGAATCAATTCGTTAGCAGGTAAAAAGGGACAGCTTTTCATTCGTCCAAACGCGATTCAAGTAGCTGAATATCAACAAACTTTGGTAAAAGACAAAGGAAATTTACCTGCTGTGGTGCTGGATGCTCGTTATCGGGGGGGGGAGACTGAGGTACAAATTCAGCTGGTCAATGAAGCAGTTAACTTAACGGCAGTGATTCCGAAGATGATTGTCCCTTCTCCTAAGCAAGGAGAGCAGATCTCCATCGTTTTTGATTCTTCAGGGATCTGTTTTTTCCCAGGAGATGATTCTGATGAATAGAATGACACGGCTATATACAGGTATGGGCTTTATCGCTATTTTGTATTTGTTTTGTTTTTTTTTATATCCCTTATTAAAGGTGTTCTATACAAGTTTGTGGATTAATGATCAATTTACCTTTGATAATTACATCAAAATTTTAACGACTAGTATTTACACTCAAGTACTCATGAAGACTCTGTCAGTTGCAGTAATCAGTACTGTGATTGCATTAGGATTAGGATATTTGATGGCTTATTTTATCGTGACACGTAGACCTGAGCGTCAAGGGATTTGGTTATTAATCGTGGTTTCTTCAATGTTTATGAGCTTAACAGTTCGCCTTTACGGATGGCTGATCATTTTAGGAGAGAATAGTCCGATTCTGAAAGCTCTTACATCGTTGTTTGGAAAGATTCAACTTTTATTTTCCGAAAAAGCTATTGTGGTTGGGATTGTTCATTTTATTTTACCTTTTGTTACTCTGACCATTTATACCTCCTTGAAGAAGATTGAACCATCGTTGCTAGAGGCCTCCAATATGTTAGGTGCTTCACCACTTCGTACATTTTGGCGTATTACGTTCCCTTTGTCACTCCCAGGAATTTATGCAGGTGGCTCTATTGCTTTTGCGTTATCTGCAAGTACTTTTTTGGTGCCCATTATGCTAGGTGGTGGACCAAAGAATTATTTGATTGCAAACATTGCTTACGATTTGATTGTTACTGTTGGAAATCTCGATATGGGTGCAGCCCTTTCATTTGTATTATTTGTGATGGTTATCTTGATCCTTTCTATCTTTAACCTACTAGAAAGGAGGGGACAACATGCTCCAAGGAAAATGGACTAATGGGATTATATATTTCTTAGTGTTTTTATTAATTTTGTTTATTTTGAGTCCATTAATTGTAATCTTGCCCATTTCTTTTAGTAACTCAGATATGTTCCAATTTCCACCTGATTCATTTTCACTAGAACGTTATCAAACCTTATTTCAAGATGAACAAGCACTTTCATCAATTTGGTTGAGTCTTTATATTGGACTCGTATCAACGGTATTGGCAACTCTGCTGGGGCTGCTAGCAGGATTGGGTGTAGTGCGTGGTCGATTTCCTTTTCGTAGTTTGTTGGAATCTTTCTTTCTAGGCCCACTGATTGTGCCTTTAGTCACAACTGGAATTGGATTATTGATCTTTTTTGCTCCACTTGGGATGACTGGCTCGTCGATTGGGATCATTTTGGCTCATTCAGTCATTATATCTCCCTATATCACACGTATCTTAATAGCCAGTTTGAGGCAATTTAATGTAAGTCAAGAAGAAGCTGCGATTGTTCATGGTGCTACTCCTTGGTATGCTTTTCGGACGATTGTTATCCCTCAATTACTTCCGGCGATATTGTCTGGAGCGATTTTAGCGTTTTTGGTTTCTATTGATGAGTATACAGTCACCGTTTTTCTTGCCAATGCTGATACGATTACAATACCCATTCGAATCTATCAATTTGTTTCAATGGATATTAATCCGGTTGTTACAGCATTAGCAGGTTTGATCGTCATTTGTTCTTTTGGATTGATTGCTTTATTAGAGTGGAAATGGAAAATCCATCGGTACCTAGAAATGTAGAAAGGTAGGGAGGAATATGGCAAACAAAAGATTTGGGATTGTGGGATTTCCTTGGGATGGAGGCGCTTCATTAGGCCGACCTGGAGCACGCTATGCACCGAAAGAAATCCGAGAAGCAGTTCAGTGGTTTCAAAATCGAATTTCTGACCGGAAAGTATACGATGTGGAAAGAAGAAGATTAGTTGATCTAAATGATGTTGATATGATCGATTACGGGGATATTGAGATTGTAGCTTATAGTAGAGAGGCGACATTTGAGAATGCAGAGCGAAAAGTGAAACAGATGTTACAAGAAAATACTTTTCCTTTTGTACTTGGAGGAGACCATTCGATTTCCTATCCAATCATAAAGGCACTGCATGAGCAAAGTGAGGGGAATATAGCAATCATTCAATTTGATGCACACTTAGATTTGGTTGATGATGATCCCATCCAGGGCAAATATTCTCAAAGTAGTCAGATGAGAAGAGCATTAGAACTGCCAAGAGTTGAGGCGAAGCAAATCGTACAAATTGGGGTTCGAAGTTACAATTATCCATGGTATGCAGAGTATTTGAAGCAAAATGAGATTGTGCAAATGACTGCAAGAGAAGTTCATCAAATGACGGCGAAAGAAGTAGCAGATCAAGCCTTGGACGCTTGTGCTGGTGCAGAAAAGATCTATCTTACTTTTGACATAGATGTACTTGATCCAGCGTTTGCCCCAGGAACCGGGGCAAATGAACCAGGAGGTTTGACCCCTGCACAGTCATTTGCTATTCTAGATCATCTTTATCCACATATTGACGCGATGGATATAGCGGAAGTAAATCCACTATACGATCATCAGCAAATAACAACGAGTATTGCAGCACGTATCCTTTTTGATTGTTTAACACAACGGTCTATTGTAAACCATAATTAAAGTGACATCGATTTGGATGTCTTTTATATTTCAGGAAAAAAGGAGAGTTAGTATCTTGAAATTAAAAACAGCAGGGATTCATCATATTACAGCGTTTGTATATGATGCACAAAGGAATGTGAATTTTTATGTGGGCGTATTAGGATTACGGTTGATAAAAAAAACGGTTAACTTCGATGCTCCAGAAGTTTATCATCTCTATTTCGGAGATCAAATAGGTACACCAGGCTCAGTCATCACCTTTTTTCCGTTTAACCAAGGTAAAAGAGGTCGAATAGGAGGTGGGCAAGTAGGGTCGGTTACTTTTGCAATTCCTATTGGAGCAATATCATTTTGGGAAGACAGGTTAAAAAATTATGATGTAACTTACCAAGTTATTGAACGGTTTGATGAAATGTATTTATGTTTTCAAGATCCTGACGGAGTACAGTTAGAGCTAGTAGAGCGAGCAGATGGAGAGAATAGTGAATGGTCAGTTGAAGGGATTTCAACAATACATGCAATAAAAGGTTTAGGCGGTGCTAAGTTATATAGTTTATCACCTAATAAAACATTGGGTCTTCTTCAAGAAGGATTAGGATTAGAAAGAATAGCTGAGGATTCAAATTGGATTCGATTATCTTCTTATGGGGCTCTAGGAAATATAATTGACCTTAATCGAAATAGTATAGAACGAGGAATGGGTGGATTAGGTACTGTACATCATATTGCTTGGCGTACTCAGGATCAAGAAGAACATTTAAGGTGGAGAGAGAAGATATTATCTTTAGGATTACAACCTACTGATCAAGTTGATCGACAATATTTTTTAGCATTATATTTTCGAGAACCAGGTGGGATTCTTTTTGAAATATCAACAGATTCTCCAGGTTTTACGGTTGATGAACCTATTGATCAGTTAGGCCGAAATTTGAAGTTACCTCTTTGGTTAGAACCTCATCGAAATGAACTTGAGCAGTTACTGCCACCTATAAATGTACGTGCTTTAGAAGGTGATCAAACATGATTCATACTTATATAAAAGGATCATCGCCTCATACCATCATATTGTTACACGGAACAGGTGGTGACGAGAATGATTTACTCTCAATTGGAAGTATATTGAATCCTAATTCTACATTGCTTGGTATACGAGGGAATGTACTTGAAAATGGAATGTCTCGATACTTTAAAAGAGTTGCTGAAGGAATATTTGATGAGCAAGATTTAGTTTTTCGGACAAAAGAGTTAAAAGAGTTTATTGACGTAGCCATAGAGAAATATCAACTCGACAGACAGAAGATTGTTATTGTTGGATATTCAAATGGAGCAAACATTGCTGCAAGCATGATTTTTCATTATGGTGCAATTTTCCAAGGTGCTATTCTATATCATCCTATGGTGCCAATACGCGGAAAAATGATCCCTCAATTAGCGGGAATGCCTGTTTTAATAGGAGCAGGGAAAAATGACCCTATTTGCAGTATAACGGAAACCGAAGAATTAGCTAAACTTCTAAAGGAAGCAGGGGCTGAGCTAACAGTCCATTGGGAAAATCATGGTCATCAATTGTCAGAGCCTGAAGTTCATTTTTCGATAAAATGGTATAATTGTTATATTTTATAAAAAATAGGAGGGACGTTGAATGAAAGTGATAGATGTGACCACGTTAAGCCAACAGGAAAATTATAAGTGGATGATTGGAAGTATTATTCCTCGGCCTATCGCATTAGTCACTACTCTTTCCTCCCAAGGTATAATAAATGCTGCTCCATTTAGTTATTTCAATGCTGTGACTTCAAATCCACCCTTATTGTCGATAGCAGTTGGTAGAAAAGATGGTGTTCAAAAGGATACAGCAAGAAACGCAGTGGAACAAGGGGAATTTGTAGTACATATAACAGAAGAATCAAATGTAAAACAAGTGAATCAAGCTTCTATTCCACTTCCCAGCAATCAAAGTGAGATTGAGTTTGCCGGATTTTCTCCTTGTCCCAGTAAGTTTGTTTCCGTTCCAGGCGTTGCAGAAGCCAAAATTCGAATGGAATGTAAGTTAGATAAAATTTTACCATTAGGAGGGAGTGAAGAGAAACCAGCATGTGATCTGATAATAGGTCGAGTTGTTTGTTTGCATGTTGAGGAAGAATTGTATGACCAAGGAAAAATTGATCTAGGCGCACTTCGTCCTGTTAGCAGATTAGCAGGTAATGATTATGGGAAAATTGGAGAGGTTTTTTCAATCGAAAGACCTATACAAAAAGATTGACTGATTTCGGTAAGTTTTGGGAAAGGTAATTACTGATGGTATGTTAGGAGGGTAGATTATGTTAAAGATAGGGATTATTTTAGGAAGTACGAGACCTGAACGGGTCAGCCCACAAGTTGGCAAATGGGTAAAGGAAATTGCGGATCAGCGCGGTGACGCAAATTATGAAGTCGTTGATATTGCTGACTATCAATTACCTTTTTTAGGTGATCCAAATGGTGAACAACAGGTAAGAGCTTGGACAGAAAAGCTAAGGGAATTAGATGGATTTGTCTTTGTCGTTGCTGAATATAACCATAGCATAACGGGTGCTTTAAAAAATGCTCTCGATTTAGCACGCGATGAGTGGAATAATAAGGCGGCTGGTATGGTTAGCTATGGTTCTACTGGTGGCGCTAGAGCTGCAGAACATTTAAGAGGCATTATGGGCGAGTTGCAAATTGCTGATGTACGTACACATCCAACATTGTCTCTGTTTACGGATTTTGAAAATTTTAACCAATTTAAGCCACAAGATTTACATTTCGATAATGTCAATATGATGTTAGATCAGGTCTTGGCATGGAGTAATGCTTTAAAAGGGCTGCGCTCTTAATAAGAAACGCTGGTTGTTCATGATACACCTTGGATTATATTTAACTAGTAAGAAAATCACCAGCTTCAGAGAATGATGAAAGTAGATGTCGGATGAGGGAGGATGCAGCTTCTCACTATCTGACATCTTTTTATTATAAAATTTTAATACTATAAACAAGTTTGCAAAACAAACTATATCATGTAAAATGAATAAAAAAATAAGATGGGAGTTGCTCTTATTTTTATCACTTAGCTGAGTAAATGTATTACATTGCATAGTTCCATTAATTGATGAACAGCGTGTAACTGTAGACGATTTCTTCGATTGATGATTGAAACTGCTTGTTGTGTTATCTTTTTAAGGTCATCTATTTTTTTGTTATCAAATGCCTGAATCAATTCTTTTATGCTTTTTAGAAAATAAACTGATTCTCTTAGCATACGAATAAGCAGAATTTTACGTAAATCGTTTGGTGAATAGATACGATATCCATTTAGAGGATCACGATGGGGTAGTAATAATCCTTCTTTTTCCCAATGACGAATCGCAGAGGGGGTTACATTTGCTAGTAAAGCCACTTCTCCAATCGTCATTTTTTTTTGGATCCTTCTATCATTCACACTAGGAAAATCAAACGTTTGGATGACCTCTAGGGTTTGATCAGTGAGTAATTTTTCTTGGTGTAATTTCGACAGTTCTTGATTTACGATCCATAAGGCTTGGTCTAGTTGCTTTTTTTGAAGATGTTTCAACACTTTGGAGGTAATAGGGACACCAAAGCCTGCAAACATAGCACGGAGGCAACGGAAATAGGCAAGATGTTCAATTGTATAAAGTCGATAGCCATTTTTGGCTCGTTTTGGTTTTGGAATCAATCCCCAGCTTTCATAATGCCGTAATGCGCTAGTGCTCACTTGAAGTTCTCTAGCAATTTCGATTGGCTTATAATAGCGCAATTTTGTTCCTCCTCTATTTCATGTTTTTAAACATTAACAGATCAGAGCACTAGAATCAAACATTCAATGAAAAGATTCAACCACCTAGATAAGGTTTTAGAGTATATATGCTTTGTTTTCAATTAGCTTTGGTGGCTAGGTTTGCACTTGCATGAATGTTGTAAAGTATAGATAGAGGAGGTTGAGAGATGAAAGAATTTATTATTATAAAAGGTGCAAAGGAAAATAACCTAAAAAGCATTTCAATTAAAATCCCAAAATATCAATTGGTTGTAGTAACTGGACCATCAGGTTCTGGAAAATCAACGCTCGCTTTAGATATTTTACAGAGGGAATGTCAACGTCAATATATGGAATCAAGTGGTTTGGCAACAGGTTCCATGTCAAAACCGAGGGTGGATACGATTATCGGGCTTTCGCCATCTATTGCGATTACCCAACATGCCACAAATCGTAATCCGCGTTCTACTGTTGGTACAGTAACTGATTTATACGCACTATTACGGCTTATATTTCAACAAAAAGGCCAGCGTCGGTGTATAGCATGTCGAGCAATGATTCCTCCAAAAGAAGCAGCTTATGACCATGAAGAGATCCATTGTCCGGCTTGTAATGCTCGGAATCGGATTTTAACAAAAACAGACTTTTCTTTTAATGCACCAAATGGGGCTTGTAGGACTTGTGGTGGGTTGGGAACGGTTATGGAAATTGATATAGAAAGAGTTTTTGATAAAAAGAAGAATCTATCAGAAGGTGCTATTACTTTTATGTACGAAAGTATGAACACATACCTTTTTTCGATTTTAAAAGCGGCTAGTAAACATTACAAATTTGAATTTGACCTAGAGAAACCGTTAGCTCAGTATACGGATGTTGAATGGGATTTACTTTTATACGGAGTAGAAAGTGAGGAATTTTCTCGGCATTTTCCATCGATTTCTCCCCCTAAAACAGTGACGAAAGGACGTTTTAAAGGAGTACTTACTGGTATGTGGCAAAAATATCGAGAGAAGGATGGACAGTCAAGTGAAGCTGCTTATTTTCAAACGCAAATATGCTCGGATTGTAATGGTGAGCGATTAAATGAAGAGAGTCGCCAAGTTACTGTAAACGGTCAGACGCTTCCTCATCTATCCCAATTCTCTTTATTTGAGTTACAAACCTGGATTGAACAACTTAGAGATCAAGAACGAAAAACTGACGATGCATTATTTGATACGGTCTTACATGATTTATTAACAAAGTTAAATCGTTTAAATCGTGTAGGTTTAGGATATTTGACAATGGATCGACAAGTAATCACACTCTCTGGAGGGGAAACTCAGCGGTTAAGATTAGCTACTGTGCTAGGATCAGGTTTGACTGGGGTGCTGTATCTATTAGATGAGCCAACCTCTGGACTCCATCCGAGAGATGCAGCAGGTTTGATTCAAATATTAAAAGAACTACGTGATTTAGGAAACACGGTTTTAATAATTGAGCATAGCAAGCAAGTGATCGAAGCTGCTGATCATATCATTGATATGGGTCCAGGAGCTGGAAGTTTTGGTGGGGAAATCATTGGACAAGGGTCACCGAGTGAATTGATGACTCAACCAAAATCAATTACAGGTCACTTTTTAAAAACAACATCCCCATTGAGATCAAAAAATCGCAGTGGAAATGGTAAAGCTATAACCATTCATGGGGCAACACACCATAATCTAAAAAATATAAACGTTTCATTTCCATTACACTCTTTGATTACTGTTTCAGGCGTCTCAGGTTCTGGGAAATCAACACTTGTATTTGATATTTTAGCAAATGCAAACGATAAAAAGGTAATAGGTTGTCAAGCTGTTACAGGGCTTGAGTGGATTCAAAAGATGATTACAGTTGGACAAGCTCCATTGACTCGCATGAAAAGATCAAATGTAGCAACTTATCTTGATTTATTTACCCTATTGCGTAACCTTTTTGCCTCTTTACCTGAGGCAAAAAAGAAAGGTTTTCGTTCTAAGCACTTTTCTTTCAATACATCTGGCGGTCGATGTGAACGATGTGAAGGTATGGGTATTGTAGATGTTGATATGTTCTTTTTAACCGATTTAAAGGTTACATGTCCCGCATGTAAAGGGAAAAGGTATCGACCTGAGATTTTAGCCATACAGTACCAAGGTTATTCAATTACAGATATCCTATCGTTAGGAATAGAAGAAAGTCTCTCCTTATTCCAGAAACAGAGGAAAATTGTAAAGCTGCTCAACTTATTATGTGAAGTGGGGCTTGGCTATTTGCAGTGGGGACAACCCGTCACTACGCTTTCAGGAGGAGAAGGGCAACGATTGAAATTGGCCAAAGAGTTAAGCAGTTCAAGTCATGAACATACCCTATATCTACTAGATGAACCGACAACGGGTTTGCACGCTACCGATATAGAAAAACTATATGTATTACTTAGCAAATTAGTAGATGCTGGTAATACTGTTATCTTAGTTGAACATAATATGGATCTGATTTCTGCCTCGGATTGGGTGATTGATATGGGGCACGAAGGTGGAGAAATGGGTGGTCAGGTCATTGTATCTGGCATTCCAGAGGAAGTGGCAAAAAATACTCAATCTTATACAGGGCAATTTTTGAGTAAAGCTAACTTAGTTAATATATAAAAAGAGACCCTTTCACAGGGTCTTTATTACTTGCTATTTTTTTCTGAAACCAGATGAGCAATTTTATCGATCGCTTCATTTGCTTTTGAACCAGAGACCATTTGGATACCCATTTCCTGAATTCGTTTATATGCCTCATCCAATTTCGCTTGTAGTTCAGCCATAGATTCATGTGCTGCTGTTAATTGATTTTTAAGGTTATCTCGTTCGGTTTCAAGAATACGCTTATCAGCTTCAATTTCTTTCTTCATTGCACCTTCTTTAATTGCCATTTGTCTTTTGAATTTCTCTTTTGCTTTGTTTTCTGCTTCTTCCTTGATACTGGCAATTTTATCTGGCAATGAAGCAACCTCAGCTTCTAGCTCTTCCATTTTCTCTTCACGTTTGCTTAAATCGCTTTCCCGTTCCTGAAGTTGTTTTTCAATATCTTTTTGTTCATAACGCTTCTTTTCAAATTCGTTCTCAAATATCTTCCTTTTTTCTGCCAATTCGTCATTTAGCTCGTCATAAGATTGCTTTTGATGACGGGCAAAGTCATATTGAAACTCTTCTTCTTGTCTAGATTTAAGTTGTTTCAATTCTGCTTGTTGCTCTTTAAGTAATACTTCATGTTCTTCCCTTGCCAATTGAATAGCTTTTCTAATTTCTTCCAATTCATTTGTGGCTTTTTCTTTTGCTTCTGTTAACTCTTGTTCTTGTTCTAGCTTTAGTGTTTGATGTGCATTTACAAGACCTGCTAGCGTATGGGCCTGTTTTTCAATACCATATAATTCTTGAAGTTCTGCTTCTTTGATAGTAATTGCTTCAGTAACCGTTTTCAAATTTTTTGCTTGTTCTACTGTATCTTCTCCGATTTTAGTAAGTAGCTGTGCGACTGATTTTGATAGATCAGCTATCTTTTCATCAATATCTTCAGAGATAATTTCATTAGCTTTAGAAGTGGTTTCTACTTCTTTTTTGATATTTGACACCGCAACTGCGTCTAATTTTCCTTTTTCTAATTCAGTGATCTTTTTCTCAGCGTCACGTAATGCTTTGAGGATTGTTGCTTTTGTGTTTCTCTCGGTAATTTTGCTCATCGTAATCCTCTTTCTTATATGTATTATCGAACTAATGATCTTATTTTAATTCTTAATCATCTAATTGTCAAAAGGGTGTAAAATATAAATAATGGAATTGAATAAAATGGGGTGGGAGAATGAGAAAAACAAATGTTTCTGCACATCGAGGATTATCGGCTGGCATGCTAGAAAATACAAGGAGTGCCTTTGCTAAAGCGATATCGATAGGCGTTGATGAAATTGAATTTGATGTTCATCTATCAAAAGATGGAGAAGTGATTGTTATCCATGATGAAACGTTGGATCGAACAACTACTGGAACGGGTGAGGTTCGGAATTATACTTTAGATGAGTTGAAGAAATTTCGGATTAAAGATGAACAAGGAACCCCTACGCTTGAAACAGTGCCAACCTTAGATGAAGTACTTGATCTAATCAAGCAAGGCGGAACTCACGTAAAGGTAAATATTGAATTAAAAACAGATGTATTTCAATATGAGGGTCTTGTAAAGAAAGTAATCCAAAAAATTGAAGGTCACCAGCTACCTAAGGAGCCGTTTTTATTCTCTTCATTTCATCATGATACGTTAAAAGAAGTACCTGAAGGATACCAAAGGGGGCTATTATATTATGATCATAATCAGCCAAATGATCCTTGGATAAGTGCAAATCAATATGGAGCTACATCGATTCATTTTGATCAACAAACTCTTACGAAAGATCTTGTAAGAGAATGTCATAAACGAAAACTTCAAGTTCGTGCTTATACAGTTAATGATGAAAATGTGATGAAAGACTGTTTGGATTGGGGTGTAGATGGGATTATTACTAACTTTCCAGAGAAAGTAATGGAGCTTAGACGAGCTAAGAATCAAGATTTTGACATTATTCGATTAAATGGGAATGATCGTGATCGGTAATTTTTATAAAATTTCACCAAACTCTCTGCTATACTATTTTCAGTAAGTTGCTGGTTAGGAGTGAATTGAAATTGGATGCATTTGTGCAGCAAAAAATTAAAAATCGTTTTATTCAACGGGTAGAAGAGCATTTAAAAAAGAAACCAGGGAAGTATTTAACAAATCATGATTTAATGCAAAACGGAGATCGATTTGTGGATCGGTTATTAGATGGTTTTCCTTTAGCTATTTTTGGACTAGCTCCTGTATTAGGTCTGGTTCATTTTAACCGATGGATTCATTACATTACACTTGGATTAGCCGTTTTGATGTCGTTTTCAGAATCGCCATTTTCAGGCATTTTTTCACTGATTTCCTTATATTTATTAGCCGCATATTTCTATGGTTGGATTGTATTTTCAATTAATGGATTGGTGAATTGGAATTCGCAAAGAGGTGTAATGCGAGATTTTACTTTAAATCTACAGCATGTTGTAAATTGCACAATAGATATCTATCAAGCAAACCAAAATATATTAAGTAATTATAAAATTGAATCATGTGGTCCGAAGTATCCAGGGTGGTTTAACATCTTTCTGTACGCTCATCCTGGACAAGGAAGTGTGATTAACCAAGCTTACATTCAAGGAATCTATTCTTTGGAAGCGCGGTATTTTCAAATTGAAAACGATTTAATTAGTTTTCAAATGAATGCGATGGGGGAGAAAATATATGCACAAGGTTTATCAACGGTTTATTCTCAACCTACATATGAAACGCAACAATCCATCACATATGATCAACCCATTACAAATAAACAATCATCAATAGAAAGTGAAGTGACCAGTAGTCAACCAATCAATCGGGAAGCAATGCTAGCAGAAGCCTATAAAGAGTTGCAGCTGATGATCGGTTTACAGCCCGTTAAGGAGTATCTATCTGAAATGCAAGATATGATTTCGCTTCGTATGGAACGTGAGAAGATTGGGCAATCATTGTCTTTAGGAAGCATGCATATGTTGTTTACTGGGAATCCAGGAACAGGTAAGACAACTGTTGCCAGGGTTGCAGCCAAGATACTTTGTGGACTTGGTGCTGTCACGAAAGGTCATCTAGTAGAAGTAACACGTGAGGACTTAGTAGCTGAATATATTGGGCAAACCGCTCCTAAAACGAGAAAAGTGATTGAGCAGGCAATAGGTGGGGTGCTTTTTATTGATGAGGCTTATACCCTGGGTAAAGGGGGAGATAATGATTTTGGGCAGGAAGCAATTGATACATTGGTGAAGGGAATGGAAGAAAATCGATCCAATCTGGTTGTCATTTTAGCAGGTTATACAAAGGAAATGAACGATTTCTTAAAGAAAAATAGCGGTTTACGTTCTAGATTCCCGAATATAGTGGAATTTCCGGATTATACACCTGAAGAATTACTAAAAATTGGTCGGAACATCCTGGACCAGCAAGGTTTTGTTGTAGATGAATCTTCAGAGAAGGCTTTATTGCAAATCTTAGAGCGTAGACAGATTGCAGGACGAAATGATGATGGAAATGGGCGTCTAGTGCGAAACGTGATCGAGGAAGCAATACGTCGTCAATCGAAACGGTTGAAACAAAAAGGATATCATCAACATGAGTTAAAAGTTCTTCAAGCTGAAGATTTTGGGTTCATTCCATCTGAAGAAAAGTTTGATCTAGAAGCTGAGTTTGCTCAAATTGTTGGAAATGAAGAAATTAAAGAACATATCAGGATGCTAACAGCTCAGTTGCATATTCAAAAATTGCGACGTGAACAGGGACTAAGTACAGCGGGGGGTCAGTCTCTTCATATGGTATTTAAGGGAAGTCCAGGAACGGGAAAGACTACTTTTGCTCGTTTAATTGGCAAAGTATTACGTGAAGTGGGTGTGCTGAAGTCGGGGCAATTGATAGAGACGGATCGCAGTGGACTTGTTGCTTCTTATATTGGACAAACTGCTCCAAAAGTTTATGAAGTGGTGAAAGAGGCATTAGGTGGCGTTTTATTTATTGATGAGGCATATGCACTAGCTTCTGGTTCAGAGCAGGACTTTGGACGAGAGGCAATTGATGCCTTAGTGAAAGCAATGGAAGATTATCGTGAAAATCTAGTTGTTATTCTTGCTGGCTATGAGAAAGATATGGATCAGTTTTTTGCTGTAAACTCAGGATTACAATCTCGCTTTCCAACCATTTTTACATTTAAAAACTATACTCCAGCAGAGTTATACGAGATTATGGAGAGATTTGTAAGTAAGGAAAACTATTTACTAAGTAATGGGTGTAAAGAAGTGATTATGCAACGTTGTGTAGAAGAATATCAATCTGATAATCCAAGTAATGGACGCTTTGTGCGTAATCTTTTTGAACTAGCGATACGAAAACAATCGATTCGCTTACAGCGAGAGAGAGCATTGGATCGTGAAACATTAATGCTTTTAAAGCCTGAGGATTTCCAGAATTAGGAGTGGTGGTGTGAAGGTAGTTGAATGGAGAAGAGAGTTTCATCGATATCCTGAGATCGGTTTTACTGAATTTTTTACAGCAAGTAAAGTCATCGAAACTTTACGATCATTAGGTTTTTCCGTGCTATATGGTCAGGATGCAATGGATGGCGCTGCTCGCTTTGGTGTTCCAGCTAAGGAGATATTAGAGAAAGCCTATCATCAAGCAATGAAGCGAGGTGCAAATCCTGCTCTCCTAGAATCGATGAAAGGTGGTTATACAGCGGTAGTTGGTATTTTACAAGGGAAAGAAAGTGGTCCAACACTTGCTTACCGTTTTGAGTTAGATGCCTTACCAATAGAGGAAAGCCAGTCAACTGATCATCTCCCTCATCGGTTTGAATTTCGCTCAAGGTTGAAAGGCCAGATGCATGCATGTGGTCATGATGCTCATCTTGCCATTGGTTTAGGGGTAGCAGAAAAAATTGCTGATCGAAACTTTGCTGGAACGATCAAATTGATCTTTCAACCAGCAGAGGAAGGTGTTCGAGGTGCGCGCTCGATGATTGAAAAAGGAATTGTAGATGATGTTGATTTAATCATTTGCCAACATATTGGCATGGGTGTACCTACAGGACAAATACAAGGTGGCGTTGAAGGTTTTTTAGCCACAACTAAATTAGAGGTTACTTTTTTAGGAGAACCAGCTCACGCAGGTGCTGCGCCAGAAAAAGGGAAAAATGCTTTGCTTGGTGCAACTACAGCATTTTTTAATATACAATCTTTAGGTCAACATAGTGGGGGTAAGGCGCGGATAAATGTCGGAGTCTTAGAGGGTGGGACTGCTGCTAATATAATTCCAGCTACTGCAAGAATGGTGATCGAAACACGAGCTGATCAGCAAGAAGTCAATCAAGAATTAGTTGAGCGAGTCTATCAGATCATTGCTTCGAGTGCAATGATGCATAGGCTTGAATATTCGATTGAAATCATTGGAGAAGCTACAACTTTTCAATGTGACGAAGAGTTAGTTTCTTTGGTTTTAGAAGAAGCTGAACACATTGAAGGCTTTACATCATTGCAGAAATCTAGTGTGACAGCCGAAGGCAGTGAAGATGCCAGCTTATTGATTCGAAGAGTGCAGGAAAGAGGTGGATATGGTACATACTGTATTATTGGTTCTGATCTAGCAGCACCTCATCATCATGCTCATTTTGATATTCATGAAGAAGTCTTACCACATGCTGTTCAGTTATTAGAACGAATAGCAAGACGAGACTGGGAAATTGCTCACTTTTAGGTGGGCTCTTTGTATGCGCTTAATTTTTTAGACAGTTTTGTATGAAATTGAGGTATAATGATCGTTGTTATAAAATAAACATTTTCAATAGATGATTCATCGTTAGAAAGGAACTGTGGACATGCATTTATGGGAAATATTTGTAGGGATTATCCAGGGTTTAGTAGAAGGTCTTACTGAATTTGCGCCTGTTTCATCAACCGGGCATATGATTTTAGTCGATGATTATTTGTTAAAAACCAAAGAACTCTTCTCTAAAGATGTAGCAAATACATTTAAGGTTGTAGTCCAGTTGGGGTCAATTTTAGCTGTGCTCATTGTATTTAAAGATCGTTTTCTTAATTTATTAGGTCTCAAAAAGGAAACGGCTGTCCAAGAAGAGACTGGAAACCGCTTGAAATTGACACAAGTAATCGTCGGTCTTCTACCAGCTGTAGTTCTGGGATTCATTTTTGAGGATTATATTGATGAATATTTATTCTCTGCAAATACTGTCTTGATTGGTCTTGTATTGGGTGCGGTATTAATGTTGATAGCAGACTGGTTTCGTCCAAGTCGACCGAAAGCGCAGACTGTTGATCAAATAACATATAAACAAGCACTAACAATTGGACTCTTTCAGTGTTTTTCTTTATGGCCGGGTTTTTCACGTTCAGGTTCTACTATTTCTGGCGGTGTCCTGTTAGGACTAAGTCATCGTGCTGCATCTGATTTTACTTTTATTATGGCACTGCCGATTATGTTAGGTGCAAGTGGGTTAACTTTGATTAAAAATTGGCAATTTTTCTCTCTAGATGTACTCCCTTTCTTTATTGCAGGATTTGTCAGTGCTTTTGTTTTTGCACTTCTTTCCATTCGATTCTTTTTAAAATTGATCAACCGTATTAAATTAGTCCCATTTGCAATCTATCGCATTGTGTTAGCTTTAATCCTATATCTCTTCTTTGTTTAAGAAAAAACTCTTCCTATGGATGTTTCGTAGGAAGAGTTTTTTTGTCTTGTATAATTGTTTGTAAGAGTTGACCCATCTGCTGTCGATTAAATGGTCCATTCATTTTGTGTTGAATGACGTTTTGTTGATCAAGTATAAAGGTTGTAGGTAGACCCACGATGGTTGGGTGAGAAACTGTCTGAAATTTATTTACTAGATAAGGAAATGAAAAGTGTTGTTGCTGAAACCATTTTTTTGCTAGTGTTGCATTGGGTTCAAATGATAGTGAATGGATGATGAGAAAATGGATTTGTTGGTGTTGCTCTTTGTATTTACGGTTTAAAAATGTAAGTTCCTTTTTACATGTATCACAATTTGAACTCCAGAAATAGAGTAAAGTCGGCTTTCCATCTGCTTGGTCAGATGAAACTTTCTCTTGTGCCGCGTTTAACAAGTTAAGATTAGGTATACAGGAGCCAACTTCAAATTTATGAAAAATCGGTTTCTTTTTGACACAACTCTTAATGGGGACAAGAATTGATCTCTCTTGTGATATAAATCGGGCATATATAAATCCTCCAATTAGACCAAGTAACATTAAAGTAGTGATCATAATAAATAATGTACGTTTATTAATAAGCTTACTTTTCATGATGAGGCCCCTTTGGATTGGTAAACCGATTTAGGACATTTTTTACAATTTGTGTTAAATTGGGATCGATGGCTAA
The DNA here is from genome assembly GCF_900129355.1 of Seinonella peptonophila. Classification (GTDB taxonomy): domain Bacteria; phylum Bacillota; class Bacilli; order Thermoactinomycetales; family Thermoactinomycetaceae; genus Seinonella; species Seinonella peptonophila. Next base: position 91,288 of record NZ_FQVL01000001.1, read on the forward strand.
ACTACCTCCAAAAGTAATCGATCCAACAGAAAAAACTCCGCCGCCTCCTGGATGATCATAATAAACCATTTCAGCGCCCCCGTTATTTGGATTTGTACCCTTTGCCAATAATACGATATTCTTGGGAGAAGATTTGTCTCTTTTATCTGTTTCATGACCTGATGCCCCACCACGGTTTAACCCCATCGATCCGATCAAGTCACCTTTTTTAAGATTTGTGTTTGTAAAAATCCAATGATTTGGATTGATAACTTGATAAGGCTTAAATGTCATATAACCTTTTGGCGTATAGAGTGCACCAAGGATTTTTGACTCAGGTAAACCTAGGTTTCTCCAAAGTCCTCCTCGTTCACCATTTAATGTATGGTAGCCAAAAATCTTTCTAGCTTCTATCTGGTCACCCTGTTGAACAACTTTCCAGTAGATAGCGTTTCCAGAAAGGCAAAGCAGATTTCCGCCATTCTTTAAAAATGATTCTAAACCTTTATACATCTGTTTACTCCAATACTCTCCATGTGTATTGATGATAAGAGTTCCAAAAGACTGCAAGAGATTTGGATTATTATGTAAGTCAGGATCAGAAATAACATGAAAAGGATAGCCATTTCGTTCTAACCAAGCTAAGATTAATTTCTCAGCATTCGCCAAATGTTCTGGATTGCCAATCGGGGTTGCTGCTTCATTAGGACGTTGTGTATTTACTATTTGTCCATGAATAGGTTTCAAATCATTTTCAATCAGATATTTATAAAGTGATCCACCACCCCAAGTATTATAGGCTTGCCATGTGTTAGTTGATGAAAGAATGGCAATGCGCTTCTCTTTGGGAAGGAGAGGGTCAATCTTCTGTTTTAAATTAAAGCTAACATAGAAGTCCTTTCCAGAATTATCGTAAAGCCGAGCCGCATACAAACCTGTAGACCATTGTTTCGGTATTTTAAAATGTAAACTAGTTAACCAATTAACACCGTTTCTATATGCATATTCCGGATAATTTTGGCGATAACCAGTTATATTTTTTACTGTCTGCACAATATGTTCATCGGCACCATAGCTGATAAAATCGACTGAGAATTTTGGATAGGGTGAGTGTACCTTTAATTCAATCACTTCTTCTGGAAAATAGCTTACTTTAGGTGAGTACCCTTCGATTGAATGATAATTTTCAAGCATTAGAGGTTCACTTACCTTGATTGTGGCATTTAATAGTTTAAATCCCTCTCCACGATGATTAAGATCGAGATAAACATTCTTATCATGATCGATCAATTCTGGTGATAGTGTAACATTAATTTCCCTTATTAGATTCGAAATATGTTTAATTTTATCTGCAGCAGATGGATGTGTAGGGTAGATGCTAGGCCCTGTTCCGATAATTGTACCCCCTTTATTTGTAACGATAAGTTTAATTTCCTCTGGTAGTGTACCTTGGTATGTAAGTGTTAAATGTGCGGTTCCCATTTTTTGAAAATGATTCATTTTAACTGTAACTTTTCGAAGAAGGGAGAGGCGCTGGTTTGAAACTTTTTTCATTGCAGCATATGTTGTATTAAATCTTGAGAAAGTGGTTAAGCCCAAGGAAACTAAGAATGTTCTTTTTATGAAGTCTCTTCTATTCATCCATTTCCACCTAATCATTCATAGCTGTATAAATCCTAGGAATATACGCATTAAAATTATATATGATAGTTAATGGGCAAGCAAAGAATTGTTAAGTTAATTTGCAAATGTTTTATAGTCATATAAAAAGAATCCATTATATTAAGAAGTTAAATGTTCATTAAAAACCTGGATAATAAAAATAAAACCAAAGAAGGTGAAGTAGTGCATCAAATTCTTATTGTAGAAGATGATTTGAAAATTGCTAGGAAAATTGCTTCATTTTTAATACCATATGGATATACAGTTAGGTGGATAATAGATTTTCGAAATGTATTAGAGCAAGTAGAGGAATATCAACCTGATTTGATTGTGCTAGATGTAAATTTACCTAGTCAGGATGGATATACATTATGTAAGCAAATACGCCTGGATTCTAAAGTACCTATCCTTTTTTTATCAGCTAGAAGTAGTGATATGGAGCAAATATTTGGGATGGAGAGCGGGGGAGATGATTATCTTACAAAACCATTCCAATTAGAGCTTCTGTTGGCAAAAGTCCGAGCGCTATTACGTCGTTCCTATGGAGAATTGTCTTCTATGAATCAACAAAAACCCTTTTTAGCTGAGCTAAATGTGAACGGACTTATTTTACGGCTTGATCAAATGGAGATGGTTTACAATGGTGAAACAATATCTCTGACTAAGAACGAATGTAAATTATTACATTTAATTTTATCTCAATCGGGCAAAGTAGTCACAAGAGAAGAGTGTCTGGAAAGATTATGGGATGAGCAGCATTTTGTTGATGATAATACTCTGACAGTTAATGTTACCAGAGTACGAAAGAAATTAGCACGTTGGGGACTCGATCATGCAATTGAAACCAAACGAGGGGTTGGCTATCGTTGGGTGAACGAAACATGAAACAAGGGATGGTTCTATTTTTACGTGATCGGTTTGGTTGGTCTTGTTTATATTTTGGGGGTTTCTTTTTTATTATGATTTACTTTTTATTAACTTTTCGATTTCATCATATTTCACTATCAATTGGGGAATGGTTCTATTTTTGGGTTTTAGTCTTTACTCCTTATATTGTACATATCATTTTTTCATTTTTACGCTGGTATCCAATTTATCAAGAGTGGAATTTTCGTAGTCAACAAATATCAATTGATCACTTTGTCAAACGAAAAGTGAAGGGGAGTATGGAACAGAAATTTTATCAACAAGTTTTGTTAAGACAGTCGGAATTATTTCTTACAGAGCAAGAAAAGTTAGCCGAAAGATATCGTTTGCAGCAAGACTTTATGAATCTCTGGGTACATCAAATGAAAACTCCGTTAGCCGCTATTTCCTTGGATTTCCAACAAGCACCTACTCATCCTGATCAGTTAAAAAGTTGGATTGTAAGTTTAGAAGAGGAGTGGGAGAAGTTAGACCGTGGGCTTGACTTAGCATTATCAATGGCAAGAATTGAGGATTTTACCTTTGATTATCATATACAGCCCATTTCCTTAATAGACGATGTTCGTCAACTTCTGAATGATCGTAGAAAATCCTTTATTCGTCATCGGATTTATCCACAACTAGATGCTGAAAAGTCGTTAAATTGGACGATATTGAGTGATAAAAAATGGAATCGTTTTTTACTTGATCAAATTATTCAAAATGCAATCAAATATACAGCGCAAGTGCGCCAGCAAAGTCAATTATTGATTCTGCTAACCCAAGAGGGGAAAGAGATCGTTTGTAGCATTCGAGATCAAGGACCTGGGATACCAGCTCAAGATTTAAAACGAGTTTACGCTCCTTTTTTTACAGGTGAGAACGGACGACTTTTTGCTGAGGCAACGGGGATGGGACTTTATTTAGTTAAAAGATTATGCGATGAACTTGGACATCAAATACACATGGAGTCGGAATTCGGAAAAGGAACCACTGTGATCTTACGATATCAAAAATATAGAGAAGCCTTGCAATAATGTAAGGCTTTTTTTTGATTTGTAAGGATGATCGATGGGACGGTTGATTTGTGGTGTGTAGACTTACACTAAGAAGAATAAGGAGTGAAAATATGAAGATATTAGAGGCAAAGAATGTGACGAAGATATATGGGGAAAATGCTGGGGCAGTTTATCGAGCATTGGACTCCTTTGATTTAGAAGTAGAAAAAGGGGAATTTGTTGTGATCATGGGGCCTTCTGGTAGCGGAAAAACTACTTTATTACAGTTACTAGGAACAATCGATCGTCCTTCAGCCGGACAAATATGGATTGATCAAGAGGAAGTAAGTCAACTAAATGAAAATCAATTAGCTGATTTTCGAAGAAAAAGATTGGGATTTATCTTTCAAGATTTTCATCTTCTTGATGCCCTCTCATTAAAGGAGAATTTAATCTTACCGATGGTTTTAGACAAGAGACCAGTCGATGAAATTGACCGTCGTTGTAATCAATTAGCTGAATCATTAGGGATAGCTGAAGTTTTACATCATCGTCCTTTTGAGGTATCAGGAGGTCAAAAGCAGAGAACTGCAGCAGCACGTGCATTGATCCATCGACCATCTCTAATATTAGCGGATGAGCCAACGGGAAATCTAGATTCTAAGTCAGCCCATTCGTTGATGGAATCTTTACAGAGATTGAAAACAAAGGAAGCAGGGACCGTTGTTATGGTGACACACGACCCTGCAACAGCGAGTTATGCAGACCGTGTCATATTTATAAAAGACGGAAAAGCGTTTCAAGAAGTAAGGAGTAGTGGTGATCGATCTCATTTGTATCAGCAGATTATACATGTGCAGACAGTGTTAGGTGGAGGTGAAGGAATTGACATTCCAACAGCTCGCTTTTAAGAACATACGTTTTCATCATCGGCAATATCTGGCTTATTTTTTAAGTTGCACGTTTACAGTATGGCTCTTTTATCAATATTTGCTGTTACTTTTACACCCTATTTTACGAGACGAGACAATACCTAAACAATTTGTGGCATTTTTATATCTTATTCAGGGAGTTATTGTTCTCTTTTCTATTCTTTTTATAGGATATTCACAGTCTGCTTTTCTCAAAAATAGAAAGAAAGAGATTGGCTTATGGCAAGTAATGGGAATGAGTATCAAGCAAGTAACGAGGATTTTATTTTGGGAGAATATGGTTTTTGGATGTGTTGCGATCTTGATCGCTCTTCTGATGGGAACTGTAACTTCCAAACTGTTTTTTCTTGGTGTATCAGCCGTTTTAGAACTTGAAAAGCCAATCCCATTTCATTTTTCAATAGAAGCAGTTATCATTACTATTTTGGGGTATTTGATCTTATTTTCTCTTTTATCTTATTGGGCTCGTTATACTGTTAAAAAAGTAGCGATTGTAGATTTATTTCGAGAAGCAGTTCAGCCAAAAAAGACACCGCGTTTTTCTCTTTGGTTAGTATGGGTCACTTTACTGACTTGGATAGGCGGCTATATTTTAACGTTTCAAGTAAATATTGAAACTGTAACATTGCTCATGTTTCCAATTACAGCCATGGTCTTATTGGGTACTTATCTTGCTTATACACAGGCAAGTGTATATCTTTTACAACGTTTAAAAGATAATAAAAGGATTTCTTATCTTGGTAAGAATTTGATTTTATTCGCCCAACTGCGCTTTCGATTAAAAGATAATGCGAGAATATTGTTTTTGGTTACCATTTTAACAAGTATTGTACTTTCATCAGTTGGAATTTCTTTAACTTATTATTTAAAGGCAAATCAATTAGCCGAAGAACAGGCACCATATTCATTAAGTTTAATAAATGAACCCAAAGGGTTAACTTCAGATAAAGTCAAGCAGGAAATAAAGAGATATGGATTGAAGCTGAAAAAGGAGTATCATATACCGGTTTTTCAGATTGTCCTCGCTGAATCAATAGCGCAAGAAAAAAAACTTCCTTCTCAGGTATCCGTTATTTCCGAGAACGATTTTCTAAAGTTCTGGAATGAAAACAGAAACAAAAAATTGCCCAAGCTAAAAGATGGTGAAGTATTAATTGCACGAAATGGTGGTATTCATCCCTTACAGCAGTTTAATCTGCCCAGTAAATCTCTCGCATTTCTAGAAAAGAAATGGACAAATAATAAAGAAGTAATGGGTGTCTTCTTTAACGAAAATGATACAATGCGGACACTTTTGGTCGTCACGAATCATGATTTTGCTCAGATTAAAAATCATATTGATCCCAAGCTAAGGGTAATGGTTCATGCTTATCAATTTGATGATTGGCAAAAGAGTCGAACGTTCTTTATATATCTTCATACTGTACTCCAAAAAAATTCTATAACTTGGTTAAATGGAACGAATGAGGTTTATCATTTTATCAAGCAAATTTTTGCCCCAATCATGTTTGTTAGCCTTTTTATTGGGTTTTTGTTCTTCCTTGCAGCTGGAAGTATGTTATATTTTCGTTTGTTTACAGAGCAAAGTTATGACCGCAGTCAGGTAGTAGTATTACAGAAGATCGGGATGGACCAGTCTGATGCACAGTCTACTATCACGTGGCAGATATGTATTCTCTTTTTTGTCCCTTTTTTCATTGGTGTATGTCATGCTTCAGTAGCAATTAAAGTGTTTAGTGTTCTGTTTAAAGAACCGGTATGGAGTCCATTTATATACGCATGTATTGGTTATTTTGTGATCTATGGTCTTTATTATATTTGGACAAAACGCATTTATGTACGCTCCATTATTAAGTGATAAAGTAAATCCATCTATACCCCTGCCTAAAGAAGCTAGCGCAGGGGCTTGAATATGTGAGAGGTAACTGGATAAAAAAACCAATCTAAACCACTTTACCACCATATATTGTGGTGTTATACTAATAAAGCAACCATATATAGATTGGATCGTGATAAGCATGATTGAAGTACAAGATCGCAGCAATCAACGGATGACAACCAAAATGGAATTAAGTGATGTTTTTCTATCACAATATAAAGATAAAAATCCTCGATGGGGGTATGATGGACTCGGTTATATCGTTTATCTTCGTACATATTCACGTAAAAAAGCAGATGGACAGATGGAGCAATGGTATGAAACTGTCCAACGGGTAACAGAGGGTAACTTTTCCCTAGAAGCGGAACGACTTCAAGAGATCGGAAAATGGACAGAAGAACGTAAAGAGAAATTAGTCCAGGAGATGGAAAGATTTTATCATTTAATGTTTAATCTTGTCATTACCCCCCCTGGTCGGGGATTATGGATGTCTGGTACAGATTATGCAAAGAAAATTGGTGATGCTGAAAATAACTGTTGGTTTGTATCGATGCGTCCGCAAAAGTACGGTCATAGCAAGATTCAACCAGTTATTGGTTCAATTGATGAGCTTTTACCATCGATGCCCGCTGTGTTTACCTTTGATCAGGCGATGAAAGGTGGCGGAGTTGGTGTTAATATTCAAGAGAAGAATACTTCACTCATGCCTAAAGTAAAACGGAAAGTTGAACTTATTTTTATATCTAAAGTGGATCATGACAATTTTGCTTCTGAACTACAAGCGCTAGATGTATTGCCTCGTGAACAGAAGCGGGCAGTCTTTACCCATCATGTAAAAGATAGTCGTGAAGGTTGGGCAGAGTCTTTACAGTTAGTTATTGATTCACATTTTACTGGCTCCGAAGAAGTTTTACAGATTGATGTCTCAGAAGTTCGACCTCGTGGATCAGAAATTCGTGGATTTGGTGGAATTGCTTCAGGACCTGCTCCACTAGTAGAGATGTTACAAGTAGTGAATCGGATTTTAAACCGTCGGGTTGATTCTCAAGTATCTCCAGTAGAATGGGGAGATATTATTCAAAATATCGGCAGATGTGTTGTAGCAGGAAATGTGCGCCGAACGGCACTTATTTTAATTGGAGATCGAGAAGATCATGATTTCATTACTTCAAAAGATTATCGTCTGGAAACAAACAAGGAAGCAAGTCAATGGCGTTGGGCATCAAATAATAGTATTGATCTTGGTTCTGATGTTAGCCGAGAAACGTTTCTTCAGATTGCAGAGAATATCTACTATAATGGAGAACCTGGCGTTGTAGATATTGAGACGGCAAAACAATTTGGTCGTCTGATTGATGGGCAGAATGAACAAGTTGATTCTTTAGTAGAGGGGTTTAATCCCTGCGGTGAGATTACCTTACCTAACGCATCACCATGTAATTTATTCGAAATTAACTTACCTCGGATTCATGAGTTAATCGAATTAGGTATAGAAGATCAAGGGCTATATGCAGAGGCATGTTGGCTTGCTACTCGCTATGCATACAGAATTACATTTCGTCCTTATGAGTGGGAAGCGACTCGGGAAATTGTATATCAACATCGTCGTTTAGGTGTAGGGATTACAGGTGTATCTGATTGGGCTTTGATGAAATTTGGAGATCGCGTTGTTATGTCATTTACTGAGCAAAATCAACCTGTGTATAACGAACGAGTTACTGCACAACTTGATCGTATGTATCGAGCAGTAAAAAAGACCAATCAACTTCATGCAGAAGAGTTAGGGGCTGATCCATCCATTAAACTTACGACCGTGAAACCTTCCGGCTCAATGTCTCTTTTAATGGGTGTTTCTGCTGGTATGCATTGGCATTGGTCTCCATACATGATTCGTCGTGTTCGGTTTGCCGCCAATTCACCTCTAGTTCCAGTTTTGATTGAATGTGGATATCCAGTTGAGCCTGCTGTGACTGGCTTTGATGCAGAGGGAAATCAAAAAGTTGATTCACATACGATGGTAGCAGAGTTTCCAATTCGTGCTGCAACGGCAGATCATCCCCGTTTCCAAACAGAAGATGAAGTACCACTGCGTGAACAAGCAGCATTACAATCAATGCTTCAAACGTATTGGTCAGATAATGCAGTTTCAGCAACACTAAAATTTAAACAAGCGGAAGGGAAAGGTAGAGAAGGAATCGAAGAGATTGCTGATGTGCTAGAAACATATCGACACAAATTAAAAGCAACTTCTTTCTTACCGCATGCAGTTGGGACTTACCCTCAAATGCCTTTAGAAGCGATTAGTCGTGAACAATACGAACAAAAAGTAGCTCAAATCAAGGCAAAACCGTGGGAAATAATGAGTGATTCGGTAACACTCGAAGATGATAGTACTGATGTGATTGGAGAGTGCGAAAATGGAGCTTGTCCGATTCGTTGATTTAAATACGGTAATAGGGTAAATCGTGCATATAGAAGTAATCGTTACGTAATTGATAGCCGACTTTTAGGGACGTAAAATTTATTACTTTGTCCCATGTTTACGGCAATGCAATGAAGTTATTCATGCTGAAGCTCACTATTAAAGTGGGCTTTTTTTGCAAAGGAGGAGATGATGCCAGTTGAGTTGAAGCATTTTCTCACAGTTACCGCTCGAAGTATCTATATTTTGTAGACTCTGATCGTTGGATCAATTCTCCTATGATCCTACTTGCATTTATCACAGGAGGAGTCTGGGTATAGTAGTAGCCTATGTCAGCATTTAACTCTCTTAAAGTTTGAACAAAATGAGGGTATCCGCGGTCAATAAATCCTGCGTTTGAAATTTTGGTTTTATTCTTGGCAATTAATCCAGCTAAAGTAAGAGCTGCCCCTGCTCGCATATCATATGCCCTAACCTTGGTACCATATAAAGGTTTTCCGCCTTGGATATATATTGTAGAACCATCAATTGTAATATCTGCTCCCATTTTTTGTAATTCTGGAACATGTGTAAACCTTTTTAAGAAAGTCTTCTCTTCGATTTTACTAATACCATCAGTAGTCAGACATAAAGTTGTTATAAGGGGTTGAAGGTCAGTCGGAAATTCAGGATAAGCACCAGTAACAAGATTGACTGATGTGAGAGGTTGATCGTGAGCAAGAACACGAATTCCATTTGCTTCATTTTTTAATGGGACTCCTATTTCTTTAAAGATGTCAAGCAGTGCCTTGAGATGATGTTCATTTGCTCCTTTCACCAAAATGCTTCCTCTAGTTGCTGCTGCCGCGATTAAATAAGTCCCTGCTACCATTCGATCAGGGGGAACTCGATGTTCTACTGCGGTTAACTCTGTAACTCCTTCGATTTCGATTATATTTTCTTCTGCATAATGAATTTGCGCGCCCATGTTCGTTAAAAATTGGATCACATCTTCAATTTCAGGATCTTTGGCAGCATTGTGAATCACTGTTTTTCCTTCAGCGAGTACTGCAGCCATTATCAGATTCAGTGTAGTACCGACACTTTGACGTGCATTGACTGTAGCACCCTTAAGTCGTCCGTTAACATAACCTTTAATATAAGGTGATGTTGAGATAAAAGTAGCTCCCATTTTTTCTAAACCTTCAATATGATAATCGATCGGCCGTTCTCCAATTTTACATCCACCCGGATAAGGAATATATACATGTTTTTTCCGGGCAAGTAGTGGTCCAATTAAAAAAAGAGATCCTCTAATTTTCCCTGCGTGTTCTGATACGGTTTTCGTTTTTCCAATTCGTTCAGTAGAGATTAAAATCTCATCATTGTTCAAAGCTACTTGCATGTTTAAACTTTTTAGGAGATTGACCAGATCGATTACATCCGACAGGTAGGGGATGTTTGTTAGTCGTGTTACACCAGTAGTAGCAAGGGTAGCGGCAGCGATTAAGGGTAAGACACCATTCTTTGCCCCAGGTATTTGTACGACTCCGTCTAGTTTAGTGCCTCCAGTAACGGCGATTACATTCAATTTTCTCCCGCCCTTTGTCATTAGGTGTATGATAATAAATTAGCATATTGGTTGTATTTGGTGTTGTTGGATCTCTTTATATAATTATCTTTAAATTTTAAAATATATTATTTATTCTTGCCAAAATTGATCTATAATTAAAATAGTTAATCTTAGTATTCGATCAGGAGTGATGAAAATGGAGAAGTTGAAAGCAAAGAGAAATGCGAGCAAATCAACCGCTTTGTTTGTAGCTGGAACTATCTTAATGGGTGGTGGTGGACTAACTATATGGAAAATGCTGCAAGATCAACCTGGAATAATAGGTGAAAAAATCAGTATTTCTTGTAATGATCAGGAACACCCTCAAACTGAACCAATTACCAAAGATCAGCCTGATTCTCCTTTGTACAATCCATATTCTGTCCCTGTTGAACCGATTCACTTTAAGCCTTCGGCGGTATTTGCACAAAAAAAGTTAGAAATGACGCTACCTAAAGGTCCTAATTGGAGTCCTTTGGCTCAAAGTGTTGCCAAAATTGCTTGTGATCAAGATCGAATTCCTGAAATTGCAGAAAAAACATTACCCAATAAGATAGAAGATGAAACAAAAATTTGGAACAGAGAAGTGATCGGCTTCCGATATGAATTCACACCAAAAAGTTTTGAACAGTCTTCATCTGTCTTACAGGCAGAAAGAGATGAAAGAGCAACGAATGTGAAATCATATCAATCAGATTCATTTCCACATCGTATTTTAAAGGAAGCGAATCCGGAGATCACTACAAAAGGTGAAAATATACAAATACAATTGCCTATTTTAGGATTAAAAAGTGAAGGAAGAGAGAAAAACGCCAGATATTATTCTTTGCACGCACCAGTCTTTGATCAGGAACAACACTATATTCTTATAAAGGATTTGCAGAAGATTTTTGATCAGCGGAAATCTATTAAAGAATCAAAAGCTGAAGTCACGTCAAGGAAAAATCTCCCTTCTCCTCTTGAGCTACAGAATTCAGTTATCCAGATGACAGAAGTTCGCGAACATTAAGTTCTTTAAAATCTATACCATAATGTAAGTCAGTTCTATAAACGTATATTAAGCTAGATAATTCTTAGTGTATCATTTTTAAAAGAAGTGAATACCGAGTGCCTTGATAATAAGATACTCGGTTAAATCATTTGTATTAGTTTTTAGATACATTGATGTCAACTAACTGATAGATTATTTTAAGTTGCCCAACCGTTCCTAACAGTATGGCAACATGGATATCGTCGCCCTAATTATAAAACAGTACTCAAGAAAAGTTTGCGACTCTGGGTTGGCAAAATTTTTGACAAGCAGAGTTGTCAAAGTTTTGTTTGGACAAAGCTGAGGAGATTATGAAGCTCTTGTTCTAATTCATGGATTTGTTGACGTTGTAAGTAAAGTAGTAGTCCTTCAACAATATAACTACGTGGTTCAGTTTCACAATTAGAAAATTCGTTTTCAAGATCGTCTAAACAGGCAAATAAAGGCTCTAATGTTTTTTTACTCTTTTTCATTGATTTAAGAGCTTTCCTCATTTTATTGATTGAGGCTTTTACTTGTTTATATAAGTATAATCTTTCTTGACGTTCAATTTGCAAAAAATCGTTCAATAAATCTTTATTAAAAATGGGAGTTTCATTTATATCAAAACTTTTTACGATCCCATTCATTCTACGAATAACAAAATTGATCATGGTATTGATGTCGATGGTCTCCTGTTTGATCATAAAAATTCGAAGCGAGTAGGATAGAATAAGGCCTAGTAACATGACTGCACAATCAAATGCATATGGTTCAACAGCATCTCCATATACCTGAACCACTTTGGAGCTTAACCATTCTATGTCTTGAATTTGTAACTTACTTAAAAACGCTTTACTTTCATCACTCTCATGTGAACTTTGAAAAGCTAAATGAAATAACTCTTTGTTATCAATTACATACTGAAGCTGAACCTTTAGTTGTTCAATAAATAGCTTCTCTTTACTCCACCCCTCTATTTCTTCTAACTCCCAAATCGATTCCCATCTCTTAGCATTCTTTTTTTTCAGTATGAGAAAGGCGAGTTCTTCTTTTGATTTAAAATAGTTATAAAATGAACCTTTAGAGATTTGGCAAAATTGTACGATATCTTGGACAGAAGTTGTTAAGTATCCTTTTTTACTAAATAATTGAGCGGCACCTTCAATGATTTTAGTTCGAATCGATTCCATGTGAACTCCTTTATTGTAATTATTCAATAATTGAAGTGTAACAAAACATGGATAAAGGTACAATGAACTTTATACTATAAGTTCAAAAATAGTATTCTAAAAAAGTTCAATAATATTAGATTGAAATCTAATATGGAATGATTTATAGTCAGTACCATGGTTTACGCATGGTCATTTTTTTTTGAACACATAGTTGAAGGGTGATGAGTTTGAAGCGAATCATTCAGTTTTCGATTCAAAATAAGCTGGCAATTTGGCTACTTACAATCCTGGTGGTAGCTGGTGGAATGTATGCAGGTACTCGGATGAAGATGGAAACGTTGCCCAATATTAATGCTCCAGTGGCTACGATTACGACATCTTATCCAGGAGCTACTCCTGAAGAAATTTCAGATAAGATAACACAGCCTATTGAGAAACGTGTTAAAAGTTTACCAGGAGTAAAGACTGTTCGTTCAACAACAGCGCTGAATATGTCAAGTATTCAAGTAGAATATGATGATTTTGGCCAAGATATGGATCAAGCGGTTGAGGATCTTCGAAATGCAATTGACAAGATATCGTTGCCAGAGAACATAGAAAAGCCTGAGGTTGCAAAAGTAAGTTTAAATGATTTCCCCATACTTGCTTTAAGTGTTTCTGGTGAGAATCAATCGTTAGAAAAGTTAAGTAAATCAGTAAAAGAGTCACTTGTGCAAAAGTTAGAAGATATAAATGGAGTCTATTCAGTTGAAATTTCTGGACAACAAGTCGAAGAAATTCATTTGAAATATAAGGAAGATCAGTTGAAAAAATATGGGCTGACTGCTGATAACTTAACTCAATTGATTCAAAATAGTAATCTATCATCTCCTGTAGGAACATTTGTGATCGATAAAAAAAGGCGCTCAGTTGTTGTAGATGGTCATGCCAGCAAACTGGAAGATTTGAAGAAACTGAAAATACCCGCAACAGGGGCACCTGCGGGAGGTAATACTACAACATTGACCCACTCAACCAAGACACCAGTTGTTGAATTACAACAACTCGTCGATTTTCAGGATGTCAAAGAATCAAAATCGATTTCACATACAGATGGAAAAGATTCAGTCAGCATTAGTATTGTCAAAGCATCTGATGCAAACACAGTAGAGGTTGTAAAAGCGATTCAAAAGGAAATCAAACAATTTGAAGAAGATCATGATGGGTTTGATGTGGCAACCACTTTTGATCAGGCGAAACCAATTCAAGACTCTGTGCAAACAATGTTAGAAAAAGCTCTTTTAGGCGCTTTGTTTGCAATCATCATTATCATGGCCTTTTTACGTGATATCCGATCAACAGTAATTGCTGTTATCTCAATTCCTCTGTCATTGTTAATGGCATTCCTTGTATTAAATCAAATGGGAATTACATTAAATGTAATGACTTTAGGTGCAATGACAGTAGCGATTGGACGAGTTGTAGATGACTCTATTGTGGTAATTGAAAATATTTATCGAAGATTTCATTTGTCGCGGGAGACAAGGACAGGTAAAGAACTTATTATTGAAGCAACGCGTCAAATGTTTATCCCGATTCTATCATCGACAATTGTAACAATCGCGGTATTTCTCCCACTAGGGTTAGTCTCAGGAGCAGTTGGTCAAATATTTTATCCGTTTGCAATTACAATTGTTTGTGCACTGCTCGCATCACTGCTTATAGCTATAACAGTTGTTCCAATGATGGCACATATATTCTTTCGGAAGCGTCCTAAGAAGACAGACGATGGGAAAGCCAGTGTAAGTCGTTTTGCTAACTCTTACAAGCGGATTTTAAATTGGTCACTTGATCATAAAGGGATCACCTTTTCACTTGCAATCCTGTTGTTAATTGGTAGTTTATTTCTTGTTCCAGTAATTGGGGTTAGTTTCCTACCAGCAGATGAGGAAAAAAATCTCATGCTCACTTATAATCCTGTGCCTGGTGATACTTTAGATGATGTAAAGAAAATAGCCGATCACGCTGAGGATTATTTTGAAAGAAATCGTGATGTAGAAACAATCGATTATACTGTAGGAAGCAATAATCCGATGAATCCAACTGCAAATAATCAAATTCTTTTTGTAGTGAAATATGAGGATGACTTCAAAAATTTTGATGAAGAAAAAGAAAAAGCGCTTCGTGACCTAAGGGCGATCACGACGAAAGGTGAATGGAAATTCCAATCAATGGGTCCGCATGGAGATAATAACTCGCTTAATCTTCAAGTATATGGTGATGATCTTAAAGAGATTCAGCCAATTGTAAATAAGATTAAAAAGCTCGTTGAAGATAAAGATGAGTTTGACAATGTGGATACCAGTATTTCAGATGCTTTTGATCAATATACATTAGCTGTTGATCATAATAAGTTAAGCCAATATGGACTAACAGTAGGACAGGTCGCACAACGACTTTCCGTGAGTGGTGAAAAGCCTGTACTAACAACAATAGAAAAAGATGGTAAAAATTTAGATGTATCTCTTGCCGGAAATCAAACTGACTTTAAAAATATAGACGAATTGCAAAAGCAAAAGTTAACGACTCCAACAGGTGAAGAGATCACTTTAAAAGATGTAACTAAAGTTGTAACAGGTAAAGCGCCACAAACTGTGACAAGATTAAATAATGATCTATTTGCTGAGATTACAGCTAAAATCAAAACAAAAGATATAGGGAAAGCAAACGCTGATATAAAGAAAGAAATAGATGATTTAGACTTGCCTTCTGGTGTACGGGTCGAATTTGGCGGTGCCCAAGAACAGATCAATGAATCATTTAGTCAGCTAGGTGTTGCCATGTTAGCTGCGATTGGAATTGTTTATTTTATTCTTGTCGTAACATTTGGTGGTGGACTTGCACCTTTAGCGATTCTGTTTTCACTTCCTTTTGCTGTAATCGGCGGCTTGTTTGCGCTATTTGTAACAGGGGAGACGATTAGTGTATCTGCATTGATTGGTGCATTAATGTTGATTGGAATAGTAGTCACAAATGCAATCGTACTGATCGACCGAGTGATCAGACAACAAAATGAAGGATTGTCTATTCGAGAAGCATTATTAGAGGCAGGAGTTACTCGTTTGCGCCCGATCCTGATGACAGCTATTGCAACTGTGTTTGCGCTACTGCCACTAGCTATTGGGATGGAGAATGGTGGAGGTTTAATCTCCAAAGGTTTAGGTGTAACTGTTGTGGGTGGATTGATTAGTTCAACTCTTTTAACTTTATTAGTTGTCCCGATTGTGTACGAGACATTTGTTAATTTCCGTTCTCGTAAGAAAAATAAGCAAGCCATCCAAACGACAACCGAATCGTGATAAAACAAGGGAAGCGACTGTGCTCGCTTCCCTTGTTAATCAATTAAGATTTTCTCCATCGCAATTACATCTATAAAATTTCCATTTAAGCGACCATGTTTTTGAAAAACACCCACTTCACGAAACCCATTTTTTTTATATAATTGATATCCTCGTTTATTTGTGGGCAGGGCATATAGAACCAATTTGTGAAAATCATGATTTATTGCAATCCACTCAAGTTCTTTTAATATTCTCCCTCCCAATCCTTTTCCACGCCAATCACGTTCGATATAGATTGAGATAACTGCAATACCCTCATGGGCTCTGCGCTGTGAGTAGCGATTAAGGGAGGCCCAACCACATATTTTCTTGTTTAAGGTCGCCACAAGCACTTGATATCTTTGATCATGTTCCGAAAACCATTGATCCATATCTGATGCTGTTTTTAGATCTACCTCAAGTGTAGCATTTCCTTCTTCAATTCCTTGATTATAGATGGTTGTGATCGATGCAAGATCCACTTTTGTAGCTTCTCGAATATGCAAGCGCATGTCTTGTACCGCCTTTCAGTTTCTCAACAAGACCATATGATACTCGGAATCTTAATCAGATACAATTACATTATTTTACAGCTATGCCTAAGGAAAAGAAACATTGTTAAGCTAAGTTATGAACCTCTCATAACGGAGAATATTGCGCCAATCGACAAATTGGTATCCTTACTCATTCATTTGAAGAAATAATATATGCAAGCAAGGAGATTGTGAATATGATGATTCTAAATGAAAAAAAGCCAATTGATGATAGTTGGCTTTGGATTGATCATTATAATTATTACTCAAGGGAATCGCTGTGGAAATCGGGAACAAACATGGAATAATAAATGAAGCTCGATTATTTATCCAATAACTAGTTTTTCCTCTGGATATTTGTAAGAGGTAGGACGTGATCGATTGGCTAGAGCGAAACCAATTGTTATTGGTCCCAGTCGACCAATAAACATTAAAATGATGATCAGTATTTTCCCAGGTATTGATAGTTTTGGGGTTAAGCCTAATGAAAAACCTACTGTACCAAAAGCAGAAACAGTTTCAAACAAGGCAGTAAAAATATCTGTTCGTTCTAAGATGGTTAGTGTCATGGTTCCGAATATCAAAAATCCAATTGCCAAGATTGTGATCGTAAGTGCACGATAGACATAGATATAAGAAATACGTCGTTTAAATATCTCTACATGCTGCTTTCCGCGTAACATTCCCCATACAGCTAGAATAATAATAGCAAACGTTGAGCTTTTAATCCCACCTCCTGTAGATCCGGGTGCTGCTCCAATAAACATGAGAAAGACAATAAAAAAAAGTGAAGCTGAATACATGGAAGTTAATGATAATGTGCTAATTCCACCTGAACGAGGTGAAGCTGCATGGAAATGTGCCGCCCATAATTTCCCTTGAAATGATAGGTTGCCCAGTGTCTCAGGGTTGGACCATTCAATTAATAGGATAACAAACGTTCCTAATATTAATAGAAATCCGCTAGTTGCTAGTACCAGCTTAGAATGAAGACTTAAACGTTTTGTTTTCCAGTAATGAAATAATTCATAAATCACGATAAATCCAAGTCCGCCTACAATAACTAGACCTGAAATCGTGAAACTTACTAAAGGGTCATCAGCGTATAGCGAGAAGCTGCTGAATTTTTCTACATGACCAAATAAGTCAAATCCAGCATTATTAAATGCAGATACGGCGTGAAAAAAAGAAAAATAGAGCCCTTTTTCTAGACCCCATTGAGGAATGAAACGGATGGATAAAAGGAGTGTACCCATCAATTCAAAAATGAATGTAATCGACATGACAAATATTAATAGTCGAACGACGCCTTGTATTTTGTTTTGTTTGAATGATTCAGCTAACAATAATCGCTCACGTACACTTACTTTTTTTCCTAGCATTACTGTAAAAAGTGTAGCAAACGTAACAAAACCAATTCCACCGATTTGGACTAGCATTAAAATAATAATTTGACCTACTAGGTTAAAGCTTGTTGCAGTATCAACAACGACCAGCCCTGTCACACATATTGCAGATGTTGAAGTAAATAACGCATCAATAAATGACACGTTTTGTCCAGGTTGATGAGTCATTGGTAGAGATAGTAGAATTCCTCCAAATAGGGTTACAATAAAAAAACCAATGACAAGATAACGTGCAGGTGAGAGAGTATTCATTTTGGTTTAATCTCCAAGCTCCTTTTTCTTCTAATCGAGTCTGAAATAAGTCACTAATACCGATTAAGTTGCTTCTAAAATTCTTTTCTACCAATAATAACTGATCATGTCAAATAAAGCAGCTTGTATCAATATGAAAAAGGGACAACTAAATAGATTTTCTATCAATAGAATTAATTAAAATTAGGTTTAATTAATAGCGTAAATAATTATAAATAATAATAATCGATAGAATTAAGAAACATAGGAAAAGAAAGGCTCCCAAAACAATTCTCAAAGTAATAATAATCCCGCTTAGCGAGGTTGAGTTTCTGTGCTCTTTTCGTATATCTAAAAAAATAGCAATTCCAAGTATAATCGTAGCAACTGGAAAGATAACTAAACCGAAAAGTTCATAGCTATTCATAATGATCCCCCATTTTTTTCAAGAAAATATGTTGGTAGTTAAACTGATTTACTTTAATTATGTTGAATATAATCTATGCACACTAAGTCATACTGATCAAGGATTAAAATTTACCCAAGAAATGGTCAAACCAATTGATCCCTGATATAAAAAAGAATATATGAGATTATGCATATTTAACAGGATTAAAATGACTAAAACAACTATATATCAAGAAGACAAAAGGAGTAACTTAATTTACGAAAAACTAGTTCGAACTGGATAAATCTAGATGGAAACAGGTAACTGAATTTGTATCAAGAAAAGATAATGAGTATCTGATGCTTTTTTGAAATCATTTGATTGGTTCAGTTTGTGAATGATTATATCTATGTCAATCAACTCCGAACAGTTAATAAAAACCACCTTTACCTGATTAATAAAGGTGGTTTTTAGGTGATCTTTTACCAAGCAAGTGAGGGTAGTTCGTTGTTTAAACCTCATACCATGGCGTACATAGAAATAAAACCTGCTACAAGAGAATAACACTGCTCGTGTGTTCGATTATACAAAAAAATGGTTGCTCGGTAATCGTTTGAAAAGGATTACCGAGCAACGCTTGTTCTCAGCCCACGATTGAAACAGTGGGCTTTTACACTCATATTTTGTAAATCTAAAATTACTAAAATACTAAAAATATAGTATTTTAATGAACATTCTATCCTACGAGTATCTGATTAGTATGGTCTTCTTTTTCACTTAGAAAGACTTCTCGTAAATGCTCATCTAACTTTTTAAGAAACGAATCGATATCAGGATTTCTTACAACATCGTGCAAAGAGAAGGTTGGCAATGGCTTCATCCCAACATATTCTTGTATTTTATGAAAATGGAACATTACTTCATCTACATCTTTCCCCTCAAAAAATTGTCCTGGATTTGAGAATACTTCTGATGTAGCATTCCATGTTAAGGACAGCATATATTGCTTATCTGTAAATAACCCGCCGCCCCCATAAGTCTGGGAACCTTTGAAGAAAACCCCATATTCATATACTTTGTCAATATATGTTTTAAATGCACCAGGAAGACTAAACCAAAAAACAGGCGATTGAAAAATAACCACATCAGCCCAGCGAAATTTATCCGATTCTTCTTCAGGGATATAACCATTAGCAACAACGGTTGTTTTTATTTCATAGGAGGAGCTGAGTTGATCTGTCATATGATTGACAATAGTTTGATTTAATCGCCCTGTGGCATTAGGGTACGATTCATATCCATTAATAATAAAAATCCGCTTCATGATTGTGTTCATCTTCTCTGTTGAAATGTTCATACATTATCGATACACAAATAAGTTTTTCCATTTGGATATTCAATTTTATTACTATTAATTTAGTACATTAGTATGATAGCTTAAATGATTTTAGTTGTCAATTCAAAGAGGTGCTTTTTTCTTATTCTACCTTGATTTTATCAACAGACAGAAGAATGGGTGAAACAATAGATCGTATCTTACGATCAACAGCAACAGGATTTGTGGACAAAGTTGGATAAGACGAGGGATTTATCGGTCAATCACTTAGGAGATGGAAGGGGTGACAGTATTAGAAGTGAGTTATTTGATAGACCGAAATTACTGGGGCAGTGGATAGCTACAAAGGCTGCACAGGCAATTCATAATTTTGCATTTCACACTTATGACATACCCTATTGGATCTCTTCACTCTCGTTATTCCTTTAATCACGCCTCTTGCTGAGTCGCTGGAAAAAACTGTATGCATCTAAGATGGGAAAGAATTTCCCATCTAGTCAACGTTGTTATTTTGCGGATACATCAGCAAGGGCGTGAAGGATTAAACCTAAAAGAATGGACATGTACAGAATGTAACGAGCATCATAATCGAGACATGAATGCAGCCATTAACATCTTGCAAGAAGGTATGAGATTAGTAGCCGTGGGGCTCACGATCTGAACTTGTCCAATTTCTCCCGGTTGCGAGAGATTACCCATGAATCCCCGCATTCATGCGTGGAGAGTGGTCAAAAATAGTTCGATAACCAAAAAACCAAGATTTATAGCTTGGCATTTTGGTTATCTGTTTATTTTTTCTTAATATCAATTGAAAGTTGACTGAGTTCATGAATCTCATCTTCAGTTAAACGAAATTTCATGGCGTTAGAGTTTTCTTCAGCCTGTTGAACTTTAGTTGCTCCAGGGATCGCAAAAATAGTATCCCCATGTACATGAATTGTCCAGTTTAAGGCTATTTGCGTAGATGATACTTTATATTGGTCAGCTAATTCTTTTAAACGGTTTATTAGCGGTTTCGTTTGCTGTACATTTCGTCGATTAAAGGACGGAAGCCATTTTCGAAAACCTGTTAGTTGTTTCATCCGGGCGGAGTCTTGATGAAACTTTCCTGTTAATAAACCTTGCTCAAGAGGGGAGTATGCAATAATTGCAATATCCAATTCTTTTGCAGTTTCTAGGATACCGTTTTGTTCAATGGATCGATCTAACAAATTAAATCGAACTTGATTTGAGACTAAGCGAAGTCCTCTGGATCGGAGTATTTGATCGGCTTTTCGCATTTGTGTTGCCGAGTAATTACTAACACCGATATATCGGATATGATCTTTTTCAACCAAGTTTGCCATCTGTTTCATTTCGGCATCAATGCTTGAAAGGGAATAGGGTTGGTGAATTTGATAAAGATCAATTCTCCAGCCCTGCAATGCTGCTTTGCGTTTTTCGATGGTGATGGGAATATTTTCTGCAACACGCAAAAAAGGGAACCATTTGGTTGCAATATGTACTTGCTCTTCCTTCATTCCTAAGTTATTTAACGCTGAGCTTAGTTGCTGTTCAGAGGCTCCATTTCCATATGCTTCAGCGGTATCAAACCAATTGTTTCCTCCATCGACCGATGCTTTTACAATGGATTCTATCTCTTTTGCGTCCAGATCAGGCCAAAATCGACCTACCATACCTTTTCCTTTACTAAATTGCCAACATCCTAGACCAATGGGAGATAACATAAGCTCGGAGCTACCAAGTTTTCTTTTCATGGTGAGCACTCCTTTATTCTATTTATACCTCCGTATATTACCCGTTGTCGTTAGATGAAAACATTATGTTAATCATTAGATACGATCGACTATTTCGTTATCGCCATCAAAAATGAGCTGATCTAAAAGATCAACAAGATGAATGGCTTGCATTTGTTTATCCAATCCTGAGCGAATAATGCCTTTTTTCATCTGAAGTAAGCAACCAGGATTTGAAGTAACAATTAATTGGGCATTCGTTGCATGTACATATGCCATTTTCTCATCAAGTATTTTCATTGACATCGGAAAATGAGTGAGGTTATAAATTCCAGCTGAGCCGCAACATTGATCTGCATCTTCTAATTCAATATATTCAAGACCTGGAATTTGTTGTAGAAGTTGACGTGGTGATTTACGAATATGTTGACCATGTGCCAGGTGACAAGAGTCTTGATATGTAGCACGGATATTTAATGATTTTTTGAAGGGTAACGGGGATAATTCGTATAATACTTCATGGATATCACGCACATGTTCTACAAAATGAACCGCGCGCTGGTACCATGCTTGATCATTTTCAAATAAATGATGATATTCCTTTAATGCTAATCCACAACCACCTGCATTATTTACGAGTAGATCAACTTTAGATTGTTCAAAGGCTTGGATGTTACGTTTTGCTAATTGCATAGCCTCGCTTTTATAACCAGCATGAAGATGAAGCGCACCACAACATCCTTGTCTTTTGATAAAGACCACGTTGCATCCAAGGGATGTAAGAAGGCGAGCTGTAGCTTGATTTGTTTGATAAAAAAAGATGTCCATGATACATCCTGTAAATAAGCCCACAGAGAGTAGTCGTTGATGAGAGGATGAGGGAGAAAGATTTTTTCGTTTTCTACGAATAAAAGGAGAGACAACGGGGTCAATGATTTCTTGCATTTCTCTGAGCGAAGAAGGGAGGAGGTTTAGTAATCGAAAACTCTTTGCTAATTTTTGTAGACCAGTTTTCTGTACAAACCATAATAGATTGCCCAGTGTATATAAACGGTGAGGATGAGTAAACAAATGTTTCAAAATAAAGCGTTGAATCCAATTTGATTTTTGATCAGATTGGACGATAAACTCTCTTGCTGATTCAAGTAGGTTGCCATAAGCAACATTAGCAGGGCATGCTGTTTCGCAGGCACGACATCCTAAACATGCATCAATATGTTTTGTAAATTCAGCATTTAATTTTAGCTTTTCGGTAGCTACTCCTTTGATGAGAGCGATTCTCCCTCGAGGATTATAAGTCTCCAACCCTACCTGACGGTAAGTGGGGCAACTCGGTAGACAGAAACCACAATGCATACATTGGTCTAATTGATCCATTAATTTTTGAGATGTTTGTAAATGATCGTTCATTTTCTCACCACCAATCGTTTACGATGTTCTGAAGTGAAGATTTTACCAGGATTTAAGATTTGATTTGGATCAAAGGCTCTTTTAATTCGTTTCATAAGTTCATAGCTAGTAGCCCCTAATTGATACTTGAGAACATGTTGTTTCGCAATACCAACTCCATGTTCTCCTGTGACCGTTCCGCCTAATCGGATGGCTGTTTCAAATATCTCTTGAAATGCCGCTTCAACTCGTTTGAGTTCATCTTTATTTCGTTCATCTGTAAGACAGGTTGGGTGTAGATTACCATCACCGGCATGACCAAATGTACAGATAGTGAGTTGGTATGTATTTGATATTTTTTCGATTGCTGAAAGCATTTCCGCGATTCTAGAACGTGGAACAGTGGCATCTTCTAAAATGGTGGTTGGTTTTATACGAGACAGAGCAGAGAGAGCAACTCTTCGAGCCATCATTAATTTCTTGCTTTCATCAGCTGTTTTTGCGATTTTTACTTGAACAGCTCCAACTCGTTTTGCTAGGGTAGCTATTTGATGCATATCTATCTTTACTTGTTCTTTATGTCCATCTTGCTCAATTAACAACATTGCTTTCATATTTTGAGGTAGGCCAAGTTGAGCATATTGGTCAACCACTTTTATTGTTGATTGATCAAGTAGCTCCATTGTTGCTGGAATGATCCGATTCGCTAGAATCTGTTCAACTGTTTGTGCTGCTGGAATCAGTTGGTCATAATAAGCAACAAGTGTTTGTTTATACGCTGGTAGTGGAAGTAACTTTAATATCACCTCAGTAATCACAGCAAGTGTCCCCTCTGAACCTACCAAAAGTCGGGTCATGTCGTACCCAGCTACATCTTTTATATTTTTTCCTCCGCATCTTAGTACATCTCCGGAAGGGAGGACATATTGTAAACCTAAGACATAATCTTTCGTAACTCCATATTTGACCCCACGCATTCCGCCTGCACATTGTGCTAGATTACCACCGATTGTAGAGACTCTCATGCTGCCTGGGTCTGGGGGATAGAATAGATTTTTCGCCTCTACTTCTTGATGTAAGTCTGCTGTAATAACACCTGGTTCAACAGTTACAGTTAGATTTTGCAGATCGATTTCTTTCATTTTGTTAAAACGATTCATTAGTAAAACAATTCCGCCATGGATCGGTACAGTACCGCCAGCTAAGTTAGTGCCTGAACCTCTTGTTATAACAGGTATTTTAGCGTGATTTGCAACTTTTAAAATAGCAGCAACCTCCGCTACGGTGCCAGGAATCAGAATTGCGTCTGGCATTGCTTGGAAAAGAGGAGTTGCATCAAATGAATAGCAATACCTTTCTTGTGTACTATCCTTATACCATTCTTCTCCAACAATCTCGATAAACTGCGAGCGTATTGCTTGGGTGATCATCATAGATCCTCCCCTGATCAATCATAATTACCATAATCATATGTTGATTCTTTAAAAAAAAGAAATCACCCAAACCAAATATCGGCTTGGGTGATGATTTATTGATAATGATGAGAGATAGCTTCTGATGGATTTTCTGTTTCGTTTAAATCATGTGAAGGGAAGGTGAGGATAAATGTTGTTCCTTGCCCATGTAGGCTTCTTACTTCAATCGAACCATGATTTTCTTTAATTAATTGATAAGAGATGGAAAGGCCTAATCCGACTCCGTTATTTTTCTTGGTGAAAAATGGTTCAAAGAGTTTATTTAAGTCTTCTTGTTCAATCCCACAACCGTTATCTTCAATCGTAATTCTTGTTTTACTTTCCAGTTCTGTTGCATGAATATTTAATTCGCCGCGTTCTTCTAAAGCATCGATCGCATTGATAACCATATTCATTAAGATTTGCTGTAATTGTTGACGGTCAGCAAAAACATGACAGTTTTCTGGAATTTCGACTTTTACAAGAATCCTTTTTTCGACTACTTTTTGATTGAAGAGACGTAGAATGTTCTCTGTAAATGGCTGTAATTCAAAAAGTGTGGGTGTAGATTTTTTGGGTCGAGAGTAGTTCAATAAATCATCGACAAGTTGATTCAGACGCTCAATTTCATTCACAATTTGCTGAGAATAGTACGTACAAAACTCTTCGCTTTCCCTCTTTTTAGGCAACAGTTGTGTATAAGCGAGCATAGAAGTAAGTGGGTTTCGGATTTCATGGGCAATTCCTGCCATCAATTGACCCAAAGCACGTAAACGATTCGCTTCTGAAATACGGCGTTCTAACTCTTTTTTATGGGTAATGTCAGAAAAATTTAGGATAACCCCTATATTTTCTTGATCGCGATTAAATAGTGGAAACAGGCTGTAAGTAATAATCTTTCTTTCGTGATTTTTCACCCATTCTGTTTCAACTTGTAAAAAAACTTCATTTTGATGTAGGCATGCTTCAATTTTTTTGGCTGGAATTAAATTTACAATAGGTGTATGTATGTAAGGAGTCCCCACAATATTTTCTCCCAAAAGCATCGATTGAGCGCGATGGTTAAACATAGAGATTGCTCCTGATCGATCTAAAGTGATTAAACAACTATAAGCACTATCAAGTAACTGTTGTTGGAAAAGAAGATTATCCTCTAGTAACCCCATTTTTTCCTCAAGTTTTCGATTAATCGTTGCAATCTCTTGTGTACGTCGTTCCACTTCTCTTTGCAACATGCGATTCCACCAGACGACGGCGATTAAGACAATCGATGCAATACATAATCCTGTTCGAATCCAAAACATCCATTGATCAACATTTAGTTTAGCAGGAAGAATATACTCGCCGAACCATTTGTGTTCAATTTGATCGTAAATGCCACTTTGTTTTACTTTGTCAATCCCTTCGTTGATGATCGGGATTAAGTGACTGTTTTTAGGCATTACAGCTAAACTATATGCCTGAGGGTCAAGTGGATCTCCTACAATTTTAATTTGCTTTTGTTTATGGTTCTTTTGGATAAAGTATTGCCCAGTAATTCGATTCCCTACAAATGCATCGATTTTATTTTTTGAAAGGAGTTGGATCGCTTCATTTTGATTATCTACTTCAATAAGTTTGATCTGGCTCCCTCGTTTTAAGAGGTCGTGAGCGACATCGCCCCTTTGAACAGCAACACGATTTTGAATTAAATCGGCAACTTCTTGAATATGGATATTATCTGATCGAACAAAGATAGCTTGAGAACTTAAAAAGTAAGGTTTTGAAAAAGAATAAGTTTTCTCGCGTTCTACACTATATTTCATTCCTTGGATTGCATCTATCTTTCCTTGATGTAGTGCTTGAATAGCTTGATTCCAAGGCATAGGGTAGAATTCAAACCGAATACCAGTCTGCAAAGAGATGGCATTCATCATATCCACATTAAAACCAGAGTAGACACCTGAGCTACTAAAATATTCAAATGGAGGTAGATTGCGATCACCAGCAATTCTGATAACTTGGGTAGATTTGCCTTCTCCTGTAGCTGGAAAAGGAACGAAAAAACAGATGAGAAAAATGAACATGAGTAAAAAGCGTTTTCTCATGACAGGAAACTCCTTTATTGATGCTGAAATTGGTATGTATTTACAAACAATTACCAATTTCAGTATTATCTTATTTATCATATCATTTTCTTTTGAAAAGGAGAATTCCATATTCATGAATTTAATCTGACAATGCATACATTTACTCTTTATCTGAGGAAGTCTTTCTAATTAACCATTGGGACTTCGCCAATTTTGCGATCTATATAATTTATTTTTCAGTGGACAAAAAAGTGTACGTTGAACTATTGACTCCTCATTAACGAAAGATAAATGAATAGCGCGTTCGTTGAGTATTGAAAATACTTTAATTAGAAGTAATGTATTTTATTAGGTAAACATAAGAGAGGTGAGGTAATGAAAAGATATTATTTCATGGGTTTTGTATTGGTAGTATTTGGTTTATATCTGTCAGCTTGCAATTTTTTAGAAAATAAACCCGCTCAGGAGTGGTTCGAATACAAAGGAAAAAAATATCATTATACAGAACTAAGCGTGTCTTCGAAACATTTAGGGAGGCAATTAGGAACGATAAAAATAGATGGGGTAATGAATAAATTAATGGAGGTTAAAGGGTTAAATTCGAATGAATGGATTGCGATTCAGATGGAGAGTCAATCGACTGTTTCAATTTTCGTGTATATTCCCACTTCCCATAAATCGATTCAGAATGAGATCGAGAAGAAAATTAAGCCTGATCAATTCATTATCAAAAAAGAAAACTTTTCGAATCCGATTGCCCCTATTGAGACGATAACAGACCCACAGTTGATTTATATGTTACTTCAATCCAAAAAACAAAAAATCTTAAATATAAATCTAGAGGAACAATCTAATTCAACATACAATTTGTATTTCACTTCGAAAAAAC
The DNA here is from genome assembly GCF_900129355.1 of Seinonella peptonophila. Lineage (GTDB taxonomy): Bacteria > Bacillota > Bacilli > Thermoactinomycetales > Thermoactinomycetaceae > Seinonella > Seinonella peptonophila. The sequence continues at coordinate 118,631 of NZ_FQVL01000001.1, forward strand.
TTCCACCATATGCGTATCGAGAGTTAACCTATATTCAAAGTGGAAACCAAGGATTTGTACAAACTGATTATCAAAGATATTTTAAGTTACCATCTCCTTTAATCTACAGTAATAATATGAAATGAAATGTGTCGAGTGAAGAATTTTGGTTGACTTGGAAATTTCATTTAAATTTATATATCCAATCTATTTTTATTTATAATCGAAAAAGTATAATTAATATTGTATTTGGGTCACAGCGAGAATTACTTCTTTTGAGCTTAATCGTACAGAATCCTTTTATATGAACGAGAGCAGAGCTATCTGATGGAAATATATAGGTTTGATGTCATTTTAGACACATTTGATATAAAAGTAACCAACTCTCTGTATACAAAGGAATCGGTTACTTTGTTTTAGAATTCTCTTCAAGAATTCAAGTTTATTGTGAGCATTAGCGGCATAACACTTTTGTCAATACACGTTCGAGTTCTTGCGGTGGTTGTTCGCTGACATTAGGTATTCGCCAAGCAACAAAGCCATCTGGTCGTACTAGCGTAGCACCAGTAGGAGAAATTCCATAAGTACTAATAAAGGATTTATCAACATCTATAAGATCATTATCTATACAGTATGCGTCTAGAGAAATATTCAGTTGTTTTGCCACATAAGAAGCAGCTTCGCACCAAGGTGTACCCTCTACTCCGGCTAGCAAAACAAAGTTACGACCAAAAAGATCGAGTATAGAAATCCGTTGGCCATTGCTTTCCAATGAAATATGAGGAGCGCGTGTACCAGGACGACCAGTTGGAATTCTTGGATCTTCGTAGAGAGAGTCATCCTCTGAATACACTGCCTTTGAGTGATAGATATAGCCAAAGATTGGTATTTCATATCCCATCTCTTTCGCTGTACTTGGAGAGGAGTGTTCGGGGTTTAAACGTTCACAATAAATCGAGTAGGCTTTTTCTACAGCCAGTTTAGAGGCTGGACGACGTTCCAGTTCATAGGATGATAATAGATCAGATCCAGCCTGTTCCTTAATGACCGTGGCTAGTTTCCAAGATAGATTATGTGCATCAGCAATCCCCGTATTTGCACCATAGGCGCCTGTCGGAGGGACAACATGTGCAGAGTCACCTGCTAGGAAAATTCTTCCTTGTTGAAAATGGTCTGCTAACCAGTCGGCCATTTCCCAGCTAACAACATTCTGAATTTTGACTTCCAAGTCAGGTACACCTACCGCAGAACGAATCAACTCAACACCTCGCTCACCTAAAAAGTCCTGCTCGCTCTCTTTCTTAAGATCATAAGGGGCAGAAAGGAAATAGCCGTTTTCATTCCCTCCAAACATACCTTGTACATTTGCGATAAAACACACGAGAAAACGTCGATCACGTAACACCGTTTGTAAATCGGCATGGAACCTTATATTTATCTGATGAGTTAGCGTTCCAGGTCCTTGGACTCCAATGCCTAATTTTTTTCGGATCGGACTTTTATTTCCATCAGCAGCCACTAAGTAGCGTGCTCGGACACGGTGTTCCTGCCCACTTGAGAGATCACGAATGACAGCACTTACTCCGTCGTCATCTTGCTCAACAGAGACGCATTCCGTTGCGAAACGTAAATCTGCACCTAGTTTGCTAGCTTGCTCTTTCAAAACAGGTTCTAGAATATTTTGTGGGATAATACAGCCTGATATAGGACTGGAAGCCATGGAGTAATTACTACTATTCTCTAGATATGTGCCAAGCTCCTTGCCAACGAGCGTATCCACACGTACCATCTTCGTATTTTTAAAGGCGTCTGGTGCAGCTTCCCGAATGGCTGATTCTACTCCAACAGTACGAAAGATCTCTAATGTGCGTGGATTAAAGCCACCAGCACGAGAAAAGGGCGAGATATTGGCATGACGTTCTACCAATAAACACGGAATACCATGCCAAGAGAGAAAGAGTGCGGTTGACAATCCAACTAAGCTACCACCTACAATCAAAACTGGAGTATTCTCGTCATAATTAGAAACATTATACATAACATCCTCAACCTTTCTGTCTTTCCTGATGTTAACAATAGGCCGTGATATTGAAGGATAGTACTTTGAATACCTATCCTGGATCTCTTTTCATACACAATGAAACAGTGAATCTGCTTGCTCGTTAATCATTTAACTCGAGCCAGCGCTCAAGTTGTTGCATAGCTTGTTTTGTTCTTTTGGATGATAATCCAATGTTGGTACTATTTATAAGCGCGATGATGGCAGAGGCAACAGCTTCAACATCTAGAGACTCTGACCAGTTGCCTTGTTTGATTCCTTCTCGAAGAATGTTCACTAGAAATTCATGCCATGCTTCGGCCTGTTTCTGAACCGTAATACGAATGATTGGATCACGTTGTGCACGCAACTTCGCTTCATTTAACGCGATGAAAAGGGCAGGTTCCTCCTGCATTAATTGCTGTATTAAGTGTAGATGGGAACGTAATTGCTCTACTGGAGTTTCTCCTATTGGCACGGTTTGAGCAAAACGTTGTGTCACATAGAGAACCACTGCTTGTACTAGAGCCTCTTTGGTCGGAAAATAATGATGAAGTGTAGCATGATTTAAGCCAACTCGATCTGCAACTTCTCGTAGACGTAACCCCTCAAAACCCTTTTCAGCAATTGTATGATAAGCAGCTAGAATCAAAGTTTGAGACCGGTCTTCATTCTTACTGGTCATGTATCCATCAATCCCCCTGTTCTTTCACTTTCTTTGTACATTAGTTAGATCTTCTATTGTCTCAACCAACCACTTGGTTAAATATTATCATGCAATTGACTAATCGTCAACCAAGTGGTTGGTTATATATAAATTGGTTTGTAAAGGTAGACTTTTAGGGCCCAAAGGAGATCATACAGACGATAGGGAAAGTAAAAAACAATCCTCTAATTTGAAAGCAATAAGACGAATCGAGAAAAGATGGAGCCAATTATTATTTTAGATTTGTTAACGGATACCGAGTATTGGTTAAACTGGACTCGTTTTTGGTCCGATCTCAGGACATGATAAAAGATAGACCATCTATTTAACTTAAATCTTCTAATCTTCTATTATGAAGAGGATAGGGACGAGTATATGAATAACTGGTTCAAGGTGAATTATGGAAATGTTGAACATGATATCCCTCCCCGAAATATATTTGAATCCTTAAACAAAATAAACCGACTACCTTTGCTTAACGTGTAGGTAGTCGGTCTAATTGTCAAATTGAATGTGGGCATCACTATCCTTTGGGTTTAACAAACAAGGCTGCAAAAAAAGAAAAAAAGATAGCAGCAGTGATTCCAGCACTCGTTAATTTAAATACACCTGTCATTAAACCTACCCAACCGGATTCTTTGAGTTCCTGCATAGCTCCATGAACAAGTGAATTACCAAAACTAGTAATGGGAATGGTTGCACCAGCACCTGCAAACTTGATTAAAGGTTCATAAAGTCCCAGACCATCCGTTATCGCTCCAAGTACTACTAAGGTAGCCATTGTATGAGCAGGCGTAAGTTTAAATCCATCCATCATAATCTGACCGATCACACAGATCAAACCACCAATAATAAATGCCCAAATATATTGGGTCATGAGGATTCCCCCATTTCTATAGAAACTGCATGGGCAATGCATGGAATGGTTTCTCCTTGTTGATAGGAGAGAGGAGAGAGAAGTGCTCCTGTCGCAACAACTAACATTCGTTTCCATTTGCCTTCACGCATCTGATTTAATAAATGACCATATGTGACTACTGCCGAACATGCACATCCGCTGCCGCCAGATTGCACCATTTGTTCCTCATAGTTATAAATCATCATGCCACAATCTTTAAATTGTGTACGATCAATTGGTACATTATGTTTTTGTAGGAGTTCATTTGCAATTTCAAAGCCTACTTTCGCCAAGTCTCCAGTTACAATCAAATCGTAATAATCAGGTGCTCTTTGTAAATCACGGAAATGTGCTTGTATGGTATCAACGGCAGCAGGTGCCATTGCTGCTCCCATATTGAAGGGATCACTGATACCCATATCGATAACTCTTCCAATCGTCGCTGAGGTGATTCTGGGACCATCTTTTGCACGGTCAACTACAACAGTTCCAGCACCTGTTACCGTATATTGCGCAGTTGGGGGTTTTTGGGAACCATATTCCGTAGGGTAACGAAATTGTTTTTCTGCTGATGAGTTGTGGCTACAAGTCCCGGCAAGAACTTGATCTGCTGCTCCAGTGTCAACAAGTAGTGATGCGATAGCTAAACTTTCCATTGAGCTGGAACATGCACCGAAAATACCAAGGAATGGTATACCGAGTGTACGCGCTGCAAAGCTGGTACTCGTAATTTGATTCATTAGATCTCCACCAATAAAGAAATGAATTTGGTCTTTGGAGTAACCAGCCTTTTGAATTGCTAAATCCCCAGCTTCTTCTAACATTTTTCGTTCAGCTTTTTCCCAGCTATCTTTATCGACCATGGAATGATCATGAATTCGGTCAAAGTCATTTGCCAAAGGTCCTCTACCTTCAAACGGACCAACAACGGTTGCTGTTGCATGAATTGTTGGTTTTTGATTGAATAACCAGCTTTGATGTCCTTTTAGCATAATTGATTCATCCTCCAGAGAGATTTGGATTGAAGAGGAGGTGGAGGGCGGCGACAATAATTGCTGCAACTGTGCCAAAAACGATAACAGAACCAGCCAGTTTAAACATTTGTCCACCAACGCCTAAGACAAATCCTTCGCTTCTATGTTCAATTGCCGCTGAAGCCATTGAATTAGCAAAACCTGTAACAGGAACTGCTGAACCAGCACCAGCCCATTGTCCTAATTTGTCATAAATACCTATACTTGTAAGAATCACGGAGAGCAAAATCATTGTCGCTACAGTTGCAGTAGCAGCATTATTTATTGGAATTTTTAGCGATTTCGTATAGATGTCTTGAATTGCCTGTCCTACGATGCATATCAATCCACCAACAAAGAAAGCTTTTATACAATTGAGCAATAGGGGTCTTGGTGGTTCATGTTTTTTGGCTAATGCTTGATACTCTTGCTGGACAGGGGTCATTTTTTTTAGCTGTTTATTTGCCATCAGCTTCACTCCTAATCAATAAGATAAGGCTTACTATCGTTAATAATCTGTTTGAGTAACTTGGAACTTTGTTGGTACATATTTTTGTAATTTTGATCTTTTGTAGAAAGAGCAAACAATTCCAGATCAGCTTCACATTTTTTCAAGACAGCTAAAACTTGCGCTTTTTCTTGAACCTTCGGTAGCTCAATCTGATCATCGTAGAGATCTATATATAGACTACCTTGAGCATCTACTTGGGCTGCAAAGATATTTGTTAAAGATACACCTTGTTTTTCTAATTCGGCATGTAGCCATCCACGATTCCGTCCAATCATTGTTAACCCCTTATCTCGGATTGTTCCATCTACAATGACCAAATGAGGCTCTTGTTCATTGCTTACTTTTATACCCATTGATTTAGAGGTTAAGGGTTGATTCTCTTTTTTTAAGAGAACATTAATAGCACCATTTGGCTCCATGACTGCAAATTCAACATCTGCTAATTTGAAAATCTGCTGTTTTCTTAATTCTGCTAGAAACTCATCTACTGTTAAGCGCTCTTTGCGAAAGTTATCATCTAATAACTTTCCGTTTTGAACAAGAATTCGCTGTTGACCATCTAACCAATCGCGAATTCGTTTCCCCCTCATTTGAAGAAATTCAATTCCTAGCACAATTGCTACCCATACAGCTAGCGAGATCATCCCTAGATACCATTTGTCTCCAGTTTCCAATGGAATATAGGAAGCAAGACTGCCAATTGTGATCCCTGTAATATATTCATAAAGTGAGAGCTGGGAAATCTGTCGTTTGCCCAACAGTTTCATCATCGCAAAAAGTAGAATGACAGCTGCTAAAGTACGAAATATAACATTGATCCATTCAGGCATACAACGAATCCTCGCTTTATCAAGATAAATACACTTGTAATATGACTCAATTCATCTTTGTGTATTCATTAAATGAATATTTTATGTTGAACCGTACAGATTAATAAACGAAATGAAAAGAGGAAGGAGGAAGTAATAAATGACTGTTTCTTCAGATGTTAAAACTTGTGTTGCTTCGTTAAAAAGCGCCCAAGCTAGCTTGGAACAATTTGCACTTAGTACTCAAAACAAACAAGCAAAACAAACTTATACACAGGCAGCTCAATCAACCGAACAAATCGTTTCGCAACTGGAACATAGAGTAAAACAACTAGAGAACGAAGAGCCACAATATAAAGGGTTTTAATTGAGGAAGGCTCCTAAGAGGAGTCTTCCTTTTTATTATAAACAAGTTTGCACCATAAACTAATATAAAAGCACTATACAAACATTTAGTTTCAGATAAAAAAAGATCGGTTAGTTGGAAGCCTAAACTCTTTAACAATCATATTGCCAGTTGGGGTAGAACCAGCAACTCTCGCCTAAGAGTAATGAAACCATATAATGAAAAATAGACAAATCCAAAAAGGATATAGGTTCATTATTTTATATCAGGAATGACGTTATCGGGGTACGGCAAGAAATACTTCTTTTTTGAGTTGAAAGACATTGTAGAAAATTAAACAGTTTGCAACTAAGTGATTATACTTAATCATTTTTCTCTGTCTCTGACGATTGTTCTCTGCGATGATCCCTTCTCCACCAAAGAATAACCATTTGATAAATCCATTAAAGGATTCACTTTTATTGGTAGCCGCTTGAATGGTGCTTCGCAATTCTTCATCCGATAAATAATTTTAAAAAAACAAGGCGCGAATTGCACAGCCTAATTCGCGAAATGCTTGATAGCCAGGACGTTCAAAATCTTTTCCACTTTGTTTGTCTACAAAAATCATGCGCTCCTCAATTCCTAGATCTAACATCTTTTTCATTTGGCGTTCTTGATTTTGATCTTTCGAAGAAACACGTACATACCCCAGTTTCATTTCTTTATCCTCCTGTGATTTGATTCAAATTATAGTGAGAATGTTTGTAAAGGTCAATCATGATTGGAGGATGTTTTTTTATAAAATTTCCTATCTTTATAAACGCTAGCTTCCGTTCGTCAGTGATGTATCCTAAAAGTATATCTTTACAAACATTTTACAGATACTTTTTTCTCTAGCACCTAAAAAGGGGTTGTCTGGTATATTTATTGTACATAAATTTTTTTATAAACTTTCTTTCCGCTAGGTGTATAAAATTACCTATTTTTCTTAAATCTTAACGGAGGAGAACCAATGAATATTCAAATTTTGATTATTGAAGATGATGTTGAAATAAACCAGTTGGTGGCTAAATACTTGAGTAAAGAGGGGTTCCATACACATTCTGTCTACAACGGAGAAGAAGCACTATCACATCTTTCCAATCATGAATATCAACTCATTATTTTAGACTTGATGTTGCCTAAAGTTGACGGACAGGAGATCTTACGCAAAATCCGTGAAAAGAAAACAACTCCAGTGATTATTTTGTCTGCTAGAGATCGAGAAATGGATAAAATACTAGGATTAGGACTTGGAGCGGATGACTATATGACCAAGCCATTTACGATCGGAGAACTAATCGCTAGGGTAAAGGCCCAACTTCGTCGGTATATGGATTTTAACTCAGACTCTACGAAAGCGGAACCAAAAATATTTAAACACGGAAGTTTAGAACTTCATACCAGTACATATGAGGTTAAGGTGAGTGGACATAAAAAACTTTTAACTTCTAAGGAGTTTGCCATCTTAAAGCTGTTTCTAACAAATCCCACTCGTGTGTTTAGTAAATCCCAAGTTTTTCAGACCGTCTGGAAGGAGGATAGTCTAGCGGTTGACAATACCGTTATGGTTCATATCAATCGACTTAGAACTAAGATAGAGCCAGACCCCTCCAATCCAGTTTATATTCAAACAGTTTGGGGTTTTGGTTATAAACTGGGTGAGGGGTGTTAGTATGCTGAGCATAGCTCTTGTACTTTTATGCCTTATCCTAGTTCTCTTGTTTCGGCATTTCCAGCTAATTCGTGAAATAAAAAAGATCATCAAGATCACACGGGGAATTCAAACTGGTAATCTTAATTTGCGTTATCGATTACAGATCTCGCAAAGAGACATAGAAAATTTAGGAGGAGAGTTAAATCGACTAGTAGACTACTTCCAAAACGGTTTTGAACGGATCACTTTTCTGGAGGAAGAGCGTAAACGGATGATTGCTAATATCTCACATGATTTACGTACTCCGTTGACTTCATTATTAGGATATACGGAAGCACTGAAATTTGATACTTCCTTAACAACAGAAGAGAGAGAAGATTTTCTTCGCATAACGTCCGAAAAAGGAAATGCCTTGCTGGTACTCTTACAAGACTTTTTTGAACTTGCAAAACTGGAAGCAGATGATTTTGAACTAAAGCTACAAAAAATCAACTTAGTAGAGATCGTGCCTGAGATTCTACTAAGTTTTTATCCTGACTTTGTAAAAGCTGAGATTACACCTATAATCAAACTTCCAGAAACTCCTCTTTATGCCCAAGTTGATGAGGTCTGCTTGCGGCGTGTCTTAAACAATCTTCTATCCAACGCCTTATGTTATGGCATTGACGGCAAGGAGATAGGTATTGCTCTAAGAGAGGAAGAAAGCCTTGTCTGGGTAGACGTTTGGGATCGAGGCAAAGGCATCCCAGCTCAAGATATACCTCATATTTTCGATCGATTATATACGGGAGAAGCTTCGAGGAATTCTTCCCTTCAGGGTACTGGTCTAGGATTGACCATTACGAAGAATTTGGTTGAAAAACAGGGTGGTCGAATTATAGTAACCAGTGCACCGAATGAGATGACTGTTTTTTCGTTTTGCTTAACCAAGGGATGAACACAAGTACTTTCTTAAATTTAAGGACTTTGTAAGGAATTTTTATTTGAGTTGTTAGGTCTCTTCTATATAGTAAGTTTCGAAAGGAGTGCTAACTGTGGACTATATTTTACGAACATATCATCTAACAAAACACTACAAAGATAAAGTAGTGGTCGATGATCTTAACATGAATATTAAAGCTGGCGATATTTATGGTTTTTTAGGGCAAAACGGTGCTGGCAAGACGACCACTCTACGAATGCTTTTGGGTCTGATTCGACCATCGGCAGGGGAGATCGAATTATTCGGCGCAGGATTGAACGGCAATAAAAGTAAGGCTTTGGAGCGTATCGGCGCTATTATCGAATATCCGGGGTTTTATCTCAACCTGAGTGCAGTTGATAACTTAGAGATTCATCGTCGTCTGATGGGTATGGGCAATAAAGAATGTATTGACGAGGTTTTGACCACCGTCGGTCTACTCGATGTGAAACATCAACAGGTGAAGAATTATTCGCTAGGAATGAAACAGAGACTCGGAATCGCACGGGCTTTGCTTCACCATCCGGAACTCCTGATCTTAGACGAGCCTACCAATGGTTTAGATCCAGGCGCGATACGGGAAGTTCGAGAACTCTTTTTAAAATTAGCGAAACAACGTGGTATCACTTTTATTATCTCCAGTCATTTGTTAAACGAGATCGAGCAAGTCGCGAATCGTATTGGGATTATTCATAAAGGAAATTTGCTTGAAGAAATAGATGATAAAACGCTACAGCAAAAGACGAGGCGCTTTCTGGAGATTAAGGTCGATGATGATCAACGTGCAGCCTATGTTTTAGAACAAGAACTACAGGTGACTGACTATCAGATAGCTGGAACTGGGGTTTTGCGGATATATGAATATTTGGACCGAACGGATCTGGTGAATACGACACTAACCCAGCATAATATTGGTGTAAAAGAAATCGTGTTATCTAGAGGGAATTTAGAAGATTATTTTCTTAACTTAACTGGAGGTGACAAATTTGCTTAATGTTGTTTATGCCGAAATCATAAAACTTAAGAATACAAAAATATATTGGTTGATCCTGATTGCATTGATACCTGTATGTCTATGGAGTATTTTGGCGGTTTTACCGAAAGTAGGTCCCAATGGTACCCTTGTTCCTTTTGATCTCCAAGAATTATTTTATCGACAAGGGATGATTGTAACAATACTAGGACCGTTATTGTTTTCTCTGATAACAGGATATATTGTAGCTCGAGAGTATCAAGAACGTACCATCAATCAAGTATTTTCTTATCCAGTCTCACGTGTTAGCTTTCTGTTTATAAAATTATTGGTCGTATTATTACTTATTTCGATTACTGCAGTACTTTCTTTTGTGATCGTGGTTAGCTCTATGCTACTTGTAATACATCAATTAGACATGACTATGTTATGGCTAGGGTTGAAGATGAATTTATTGATTTGTGTTCTCTCATTTGGCACCATTCCTGTGGCTGCAGCAATAAGCATGGTCTGGAAGAGTGTCATACCTACTGCAGTGTTAGGAGGGTGTGTCTCTCTTATTGCGGTAATATGCGAATTAGGTCATAGTATGAACGTTATCTTATTTCCTTGGCTTACACCTTATTGGCCAGTTCGTAATCTAGCTCAAGGTTTAGCTGAAATGGGTCCCAATCCTTATGTGATTCCTGCGTTGGTCATTTTGATAATAACTTTTGTCGTCTCACTCAGTTTCTGCATTTTCTATTACAAGCGTGCTGATGTGCACAGTGGAACATAATTGAAATGGAATTTACTTAGTTGTTGGAGATGCTTCCGTGCAAGGATTAGGTTTGAAAATTGGAGGAGATACAATGCGTATTTTCGAAATGATATTAATATTCGCACATTTGAGTACATTCATTTTGGCTTATTGGACAGATGCAAAAAAAGTTTGGCTAGGGGCTGTTGGTGTCAATCTAACAGTATTCATACTGCATGGGATATTCGAAGGTTTCCGGTACCAAATGTTTTTCTCCTATCTGTTTGTGATTTTGTTTACCGTCTATGCTTTAGCGAAAATAAATAATGAATTATTCGCCCGTAAAATCCCAAAAGTTATCAAAGTGATCACTGTCAGTTTATCTTTGATTGCACTTGTCTTTACATCATTGTTAGCATATGCTCTTCCCGTCTTTACGCTTCCAAAGCCAACGGGTAGTTATGATATAGGAGTAAAGTATTTTCATCTGATTGACGAAAAAAGGAAAGACCCTTTCTTGGATAAATCATCGAAAAAAAGAAGAGAAGTGATGGCGAAAGTCTATTATCCAGCCAAAAAAGATGAGTCGAAAGTCTTTTTTTCTTACTTTCACCATTCATCTGAGTTAATCCGATTACTTACCAAGCATTACGGTATGCCCAGTTTTATGTTAGACCATCTGAACTTAGTCAAAACGCACGCAAAAGAAAACTTGCAAATTTCGAATAAGAAACAAAACTATCCAGTAGTGCTGTTTTCTCATGGAGCTGGCGATTCGATGGAAGTCCAAACCACTATTAGTGAGAACCTGGCTAGCCATGGATTTATCGTTGTCGCGATCGATCATACCTTTACATCTGCAGCAACGGTGTTTCCTGATCGAGTCGTTTCTGCCAAGGAGGCAAACCCAAACAATTTCAACACAGGAGATTTAGATGCAGTCATTAACCAAATCATGGCCGATGATGCTAAATTTGTCATTACCAAGTTAGGAGAACTAAACCAAGGTAAGATGGATTCTGCTTTTAAAGGGAAGTTGAATTTAGATAAAATCGGTGCGATGGGTCATTCAGTGGGAGGTGCAGTTGCTTATAATTTGGCTAACAACGATAGTCGTGTGAAGGCAACGATTAATCTGGATGGACGAGTCTATATTTCTCCGAAAAAAGATGCAAAAAATATGTCTCCTTTTTTGATGTTGGCCAGCGATTCAGGTTTTGTTCAATCGTTACAGAAGCGAGAGGGCCTGCTCAAAAAATTTGAAGATATGCCTAAAGAAGAACAAAATATGAATCTCTCCATGTATGGTAACAAAAAGGAATACAAAAAGGCTTATGATGTTGATCAAAAAAATACCTTGGGGTTAGTCCAAGTGTTAAAGAGGTCTGGCAATTTATTTACGATTAAAGGCAGCGATCATATGAAATACAATGATATTGGACTATTCATAGAAAGCCCACTTCGCGAACTTATTGGAATTAAAGGAGAAATAGACCCAGCTCGAAACTTAGATATTTCAGGTGCTGTCATCTCTACATTTTTTAACCAACATTTGCAAGGCGAAACGAATGATTCATTGGAATCCTTGATTAGAAAGTACCCAGAACTAAAAAAAGTTGACTTGAAATAAAAAAGGGAGTGAATTAATATGGAAGAAGGATTGCGAGATAGGAAAACGGAAGAGTTTCAGATAGATAAGGGAGGCGTGAGCCTCTTTTTTGCGTAACAAAAGCAAATTACAGCCGTTAAACTATATCATTTAATCATATTTTCCGTTAAATCTTTTAACAAGCAATTACATTGTCTGATAAAATCGAGAATGTTTTGAAGCTCCCTATCATCATAATGCGATAATATTTGATTCAATTCTTTACCAAATATATGGAAGAGAGGTAAAATATCTTTTTCAGCCTTTTTTTGATCTAAGTGAATGATAACACGTCTTTTGTCTTGCGGATCTTTTACTCGACTGATGTATCCCACTTTCTCTAACCTATCTAATACTCCCGTGATAGCACCCGTTGTTAGTCCAGTTAAATCAGAAAGATGACCAGCAGTAATAGGTTGGTTCTTCAATATTACATCTAAACATTTGTGATCCGTAGGATTTAATCCTAACTTCGTACCAATCGACTGGTGAAACATAATCGTTGCTGTACTGTTATTTCGTAATTCTTCCGATAGATTGTTGATTATTTGGTTCCTTGACATTTGTATATCCCTCCATTTATTATTATCTTATCTTGTGAGATAAGATAATTTTAGTCAAATATCATTTTATCAATAATTAGTTGACATTTAAAGAACTAAAAAGGGAGATGAGCAAAATGTCATCGATTTCTGTAGCAATTTGCGGTGCTGGATTAAGTGGCTTGTGCTTGGCTCATTCATTACTTCGTGCTGGATTCAATGTACAAGTTTATGAACGTGATCTGGCACCACATATTCGTCGCCAGGGATATCGAATCACTATTGACGAATATGGTATCGCTGCGCTCCAGCGATCTCTGCCGCCTCATTTATTTAAGTTGTTTCTTGCCACAACTTCACCTATTGAAGAGGCTAGTTACTTTCGAGTAACTAATAAGGATCTTGGTGAGATATTTAGACTTACTTTTAAAGGCGATCCTAGCGGCATCAATTTACGTACACCACGGCAAATAGATCGCCAAACATTACGAACCATTATGTTGGAAGGGCTGCAAGATAGGGTTCATTTTGGTAAAGAAGCGTTACGTGCTGAGACGGAATCTGATGGAGCAACGCTTCATTTCTCAGATGGAAGTTATATCCATGCTTCACTTGTAGTAGGTGCTGATGGTGTAAACTCAGTCCTTCGTAAGCAATTTTTGCCAGATTATGAACCGGACGATATCGACAATTGGGGTATTTATGGTCGCACGCTACTTGTTCAAGACGAGGGTTTACTAGTTCCTCGTGCATTAAAAGCCAGTGGAGTATTTGCAATGGGTCCCTCGAATCGTGGATTCTTCTTTACTACAATGCGCTTCCAGGAGGCACCGCAAACAGCTTTTGCCCGTTTCGAAGTAAATCAAATACCTCCAATCACTGATGACTATGTGATGTGGGGGCTTGTCCTACCTAAGGAACAATTTCCAGAGTATCAAGAAAAACTTAGTTCCGAAATGTTGCAACGTGTTGCACAAGAGAATATTCAAAACTTTCACCCAATACTACAACGTCTTGTGAAGCGAGCTGACGTTGATTACACGATGGCAGTAAAATTTAGAGCAGCAAGAAAGCCAACTACATGGTCAGTCTCCCGAATAACATTTATGGGAGATGCAGTACACGTTATGCCTCCTACCGGATCCCATGGAGGTAACACAGCTTTACGTGATGCAGCTCTTCTCGCTGAAAAGCTTGAAGCAGCGATGATTCAAAGCGAATCTCTTGAGAAGGCGATCGGCTCCTATCAAGAGGAGATGAGCAAGTATGCATTTCGTGAGGTTGAAGCATCAAAGACGATGATGAAGCGATTCACCGTTAAAAATCCCCTAATGCGTTGGGCAATGTTGCGTGCTGTACCATGGATTCGTTCAATTACAAACAAACCACTAACCACTGAATGACTTATAAAACAACGATAAACAAAGGGTTGAAAAATCACCGTACATCGCTATCCAAGTTTAAAAAGCACTATTCTTTCAGTAAACACATAAAAGAATAGTGCTTTTTTTATGAGCCTACCACTCATCTTTCCATTATAATGCTGTGTTATATGACGACGTACCCGACTTCTTAGAGTTACTTTCAAACTGCTTTTCTGTTTCAATTTTTACTTCAGTAATTTATATTTCAATAAAGGCTTTTTATAAACATCTTACTCAAGATTTGATGAAATGAGTGCTCGCTCTAATTCTATGAAACATAATTTATCCGAAGAAGATTATTCTTTGCTCATTCGAACAATATTTGATCTCGGCAGCAACTCCGTCACTACCCTGTATATGGGTAAAAAACGAATCGAATGGAGAGACTATTAAAGGGAGATGGATGAATGATCACGAGGATGATTCATGAAGCCATTCTTGATATGAATCGGGTGCATCTTGAACCCGAAACTATTTTTCTAACAGTTAGCCAATGTAATGAGCTAATGAAAGAAATGAATTCTTCCATATATGAATCAATAATTAATGGTTTACCTTTATCTATCTTTGGAATTCCGATTATGCCCAGTAGTACAGAAGGTAAGCAAATTTATATCAAAGCAGAGAGAAAAGATAAATCAACGGTTCTTAGAGGCTATGAATGGGACAATAACAACACAATCAAACTGATTGAAGAACAAATATATCCATAGATGATATGAACGTCAGACTAATGAGAGGTTTAAACTTCCTTGTTTGAGTATTTCAAACCACGTTCGATAAGCTCTAGAATTGCTCACATCCCTAAGCAAAAGGGTAGATTCACTATGGAAACAATATTGCATTAATTATCAATAAAAAGTAAAATAAATAAGGATACAAGAACATATGTTCAAATTTATCCTATACAAGGCAGAAAAAAGGGGTAGTGTATATGCAAAAAGTTACACCATTTTTAATGTTTCAAAATGGCAAGGCTGAAGAAGCGATGAATTATTATACCTCACTTATTGAGGAATCAGAAATTAAAAATATCGTTCGTTACGGTGCGAATGATGTAGGGGAAGAAGGTACAGTTCTGATTGCTACTTTCTCATTAAAAGGTCAAGAATTTCTATGTATTGACAGCAATGTAAAACATGAATTCTCCTTTACCCCTTCGTTTTCAATCTATATCACCTGTGACAGTGAGGAGGAAATCAATGAGCTTTATGAAAAACTAATTAAAGATGGACAAGCACTTATGCCGTTGGGTGAGTATGGATTTAGTAAAAAATTTGGGTGGCTAAATGATCAATTTGGTGTCTCTTGGCAACTCGATCTTCCACAAGAAAAATAACACTAAAAATTCCATTTTATCTATAAAATAGGGAAACAGACGATTTTCTCTACATAAAGAATGAATCCCTCAGCCATTCAAACCGATGAGAGATTCATTCTTTAATTCGTTCTCAGGAGAATAGAACATGAATAAAATTATGAAATATATGGAATGTATTCGCCATTTGTATCCAGATTTGATTTTGTCAAAAATTGAACCGATATCAACAGGACAAAACAATGATATTTTACTCATAAACTCGAACTTGATATTTCGTTTTCCCAAATATAGGTCAGGCATCAAACAGCTTAAAAACGAAGTCAAAAAGCTGGATATGATTAGAGAACGAGTCTCGTTATCGATTCCTAACCCAGTCTATCGGAATTTGCATCAGAACAAGACAGAATGTGTTTTTATAGGTTATCCCAAAATAGAGGGAGAACCACTGTCAGACCGTATTTTTAATAAAATTGACGATATGAACATTTATCGGAAATTAGCCAAACAACTAACCAATTTTCTCAAAGAACTTCATAGTATTCCAATCGATGAAGAAAACAACCAAGAGATAGTGAAAATTATTTATTCAGAATGGTCGGGTCTATATGAACAAATCCAAGAGAAACTATATCCATATATGAATAAAAAGGGAATCTATCGAACAGAACAACACTTTAAAAAGTTTTTGGGAAATAAGGCTCATTTTGATATTCATCCTGTCTGGATTCATGGTGATTTTGGCACGTCAAACATTTTGTATAACTCGAAGGAGCAAATGATTAGTGGTATTATAGATTTCGATTCTTCTGATCTAGGCGATCCAGCAATTGATTATGCAGCACTTCTAGCTTCCTTTGGAAATGATTTTTTTCATCTCCTGCAAGATGAGGAGCCCGATGTCGCGTTATTTGTTGACCGAGTTCATTTTTATCATGGTACATTTGCACTTCAAGAAGCTCTATTTGGGTTAGAGAATAATGACCATGAAGCATTTCGAAATGGCATGGGGGATTATTGGTAAAAATTCTTGAAATTTACTTGAAACTACCCATAACAGAAGCGAAGGATGAGTATGATCGGATTATTCATAACTTCCCCAAAAAGAAAGACCGATTCATGATGGAGTATAGATAACTTGCAGTTCTTTTTGGATAGATATGCCTTTCGTGCATTCAATTGAAGATCTAGATTTTGATCTAATGGGGGTTGGGGGTCACAAGACTTATTGGAGTAAAGTGTACGTTAAGCAAAAAGATAAGAGAAAATCCCTTGATACCTGTACGTTATGATAAAGGGAGCTCCTTTCTATACTCTTAAAGGTCTTAGATGATCTGAATTAAGTATCTGTTTAAACTCTAAACATAATTGATATGCGCTTTCAAAACATACTTTCTATTGATACCACATATTACTACAGTGACAGAACTTGCTGGTCATGAAGATATTAATGTGACACGAAGATATGCTAAGCCCTCTACCAAAGAACTTGAACAGGCAATTGAAAAGGCGTTTGGACAATGAAAAAACTCAGTTCCTTAGCTGCAATGGGTACACACATTATCATCTTACCTGCATGTGAGTTTAACTAGAAAGGGAACAATAGGATGACGAAAAGAAAGGCTGAACTATGCTTGCTCTTACTTGCCTTGATTTGGGGCAGCACATTTGTCTTAATGGAAGATGCGATCAAATCGGTTCCTCCTTTCGCTTTTTTAACCATTCGATTCGCAATCGCCTCTGTCTGTTTGATTTTCATTGTGATTTTTATCCGCCGAACCCCCATAATGTGTAAGTCAATCTGGTTATTGGGATTCGTATTAGGCGGGTTGCTAGCATTAGGTTTTGCCTTGCAGATCCTCAGTCTACTTTCTACAACGTCAGGCAACTCAGCTTTTTTCAACAGTGCAGTAGTTGTCATTGTGCCTGTTTTTTCATTTTTGTTATTATCAACACCACTTACCACTCGCTTGATTTTCAGTCTAGCTATTGTGATGTTTGGACTCTACCTGCTCTCTGGATCCCAACTCGGTAGCATGAATCATGGTGATTTCCTTGCTTTTTTAGGTGCATTTCCTTTCGCAGTACATATTGTCTGTATCAAAAAATGGGGTACTACTTTACCTGTGTTTTCTTTAGTCGCTATACAGATGATTTTTGCTACCTTTTTCTGTGGATTAGCAACTCTACTCTGGGAACCCTGGCAAAAAGTCCTCGCACCAAACGTAATTTCTCAACCTTCCGTCTGGATAGCAATTACTATCTGCTCGCTGTTAGCGACCATTGGTGCCTATTTGATGCTAGCTTACTTACAACGATATACAACTCCTAACCGCGCGGCTCTCATTTTAACAACTGAACCGGTTTTTGCAGCAGGAATCGATTACATGTGGAATCAGGTAACGATCACTGATTGGAGATTACTTGGCTGCTTTTTAATCATTGTCGGAATCATTTGGGGGCAACAGGAAAAGAAGATGGGAAATCTTAACTCCGCAAGCTCTGCATGAATAGATAACTTATAATGTTAGAAACCTATCTTAAAAACCTTATCTAAAAAAAGAACTATCAAACCAAACCTTGATAAATCACCACTTTTTGTAAGATTGGCTTCTGACACTAGTAAAAACACCGACTCCTTAACGTACAAGTTGTCGGTATTTTTTAATGGTCATTGATTTCCTTAGCGTACAATTTTCTTTTTTCGATCACGGTGACCCTTTCTACTGGCGCTCTATTATTTTGAAAATTCGATACCCTGCTTTTCTAAGCGTTGGGCAAAACACTCAAAGTGTACTCAATAATCCAGTCCCTAATCAAGTCACTTAAGAATGTTAGGGTAAAAATGTTAATTCAATATCAGTTCAAAAGTGACGCAAAAAAGTCTTCTATGTCACTTTTGAGTATAATCAGGGGAAAGGTTCAAATCAGCATCCGGTAATTTTTTAGCATCACGAGTCAATATTACTGGACAATATATCTTCATGACACTTGCACTTTCATTGATTTGGTTATATCTATATTCGTGAAATTTAGACTGAGTCTTAACCTTCGCTTAACCGAACTTGTCTTATCATGGGGCTAACGGAATGAGAGGAGAGATGATATTGAAAATATTAGTAGTTGAGGATGATTTGTCAATACAGCGATCAATCAGCATGGGCTTACGAAAATTCGGCTATGCGGTTGACATGGCTTCAGATGGCGAGGAAGCGTTACAAATGGTCGAAATCTATGAATATGATGCGGTCGTACTGGACTGGCATCTGCCTAAAATTGATGGAATTGAGGTCTTACGAGAGATTCGGAATGATAAACCTGACATCAAGGTTCTGATTTTATCGGCGCGTTTCGAAATTGAGGATAAAATTTTTGGTCTAGACACTGGAGCGAATGATTATATGGTGAAACCCTTTCACTTTCGGGAATTGGAGGCCAGAATTCGTGCTCTACTCCGTCGGAAATTCATCCAGACAGATACAAGGCTGTCATATGGAGAGATTCTAATTGATACGTCATTAAAGGCTGTTTACATTAAGGAAAATCCATTAGAATTAACGAAAAAAGAATACGGCATTTTAGAGTATTTGATGCTCAACAAAGATAAAGTCATCAGTACAGAAGAGATCATGGAACATTTATGGGATAACAGCTTCGATGGTTTCTCGAACTCCCTCAAAGTTCATATCAATTCGCTTAAAAAGAAGTTAGCCGTTTTTTTAGGAGATCAAGAGGTGATCAAGAACAAAAGAGGATTTGGATACTACCTTGCAGAGGTACCACAAGATGCTAATTAAAACACTTCCACTTCGTCTTCGTCTGACCTTATTAATGGCTATCATACTTTCAATCGGATGTATCTCGCTTATGGTAGCTTCTATTTATGCCGCTCGTGTTATTTATGTTCAACCGCAGCTTGTTCCTAATGCGGATGTTCTTGATGGAAAGAAGGAAGGATCACTGTCTGTGCCACCTGTACCTCCTATACCATCTGTCTCACCTACACCCGTCTTGATTGAGCAGCAAATTGACTTTGCCTCTGCTGGTTTTCTGTGCGCGATATTGATCATCGCAAGTGGAACTGGCATTACCTATATGGTAACAGGAAGAGCGTTGAAACCTGTCACAAACTTAAGCAAAGAGATCGAAGAGATAGACGAAAATAATCTGTATAGGCAAGTTCAAGTCCCGCTGTCCAAGGATGAGGTTGCCAGTCTGTCCGTCTCCTTTAACCGGATGGTTCATAAATTACAAAAATCATTCTTGGCCTATAAACATTTTTCAGCCAATGCCGCCCACGAACTCAAAACGCCTCTTGCTGCGATGCTAGCTAGAATTGAGGTGGTACAACTAAGTGATCCTCCAATACTTGAAGAATATACGGAAGCACTAGAGGATATACGGAGCAATGTGGAACGCCTTAATTCCATCGTTCATGATCTGCTCCAAATGAATACAGATATGAATGGGTTTAGATATAAAACATTCAAAGCCAATGAACTATTTCAGACAATTATAAGAGAGTTTTCCTTAGAGATCCAACGCAAACATATTCATGTTGAGATTCACCTTGAGAATGTATTGCTATATGGTGAGAAAAATCTGTTATACCAGGCTTTCTCCAACATTCTTCACAATTCCATCAAATATAACAAGGAGAATGGAAACATCCAAATCACTGCCGTTCGGCATTCAGTTACAACGTGTATTACCATTGCTGATACAGGTATTGGAATTCCAGAGGATCAAATAGACAAGATCTTCGATCCATTTTACTGTGTGGACAAGTCCCGTTCGAGTGAACTTGGGGGCAACGGACTAGGACTGTCCATAGTGAAGGCGGTCATTGATAAGCATAACGGCTCGATACAAGTTCATAGTGAAGCAGGCATTGCTACCACATTCGTGATTCAACTGCCTAACTCCCATAGCTGAAATTTTAAAGTGGTTTGCCGTCCTTTGTTTTCTTAACTAAGAATTAACCTTTTCTCCTTTATAGTATTGGAATATCCATACTAAGGGAGGACGAAATATGCCAAGAACTATTTCCGTTTTTCTAGTGTTCATCGTACTTATGACAGGAATTGGACTAGGAGGTCATCTTTTTCAGCCACCGAAGCCGCCGTCCAAATCTGATGCTAATTATCCAGCATATGAGCAGATGATGACTAATCTAAAGGCCACAACCGTCTCGCCGCATCCATCCGGCTCAAATGAGCTAGAATCAGTTCGAGCTCATTTACTAGAGCAAATCCGTAAAATGAACTTGAAAGCAACGGTCGATAAAGTAACCGTCACAGTAGAGGACGTTAAGGCAGACCTAATAGAACGCAAAGGAGCACCGGATTTCAAGAATATACCAACCATTAATGGGATTTCTCCAGAGGAGGGTTTCACGAATACTATTCGTGCAAAAGCCCGATTTGACAAGAACGATAAAGTGGTTCTGCAAAATATACTAGTGAAGTTGGACGCTCCTGAAACAGATCGTGGTATCTTGATGTCAGCCCATTATGACACCAAACCGGAAACTCCAGGCGCTGCCGATGACATGATCTCCGTAGTCGCCATGCTGGAAGCCATGCGTCAACAGATGGGAAACCCGAATCTAAAATCAGACCTTTATTTTCTCTTCACAGATGGTGAGGAATTAGGAGCGATGGGAGCGAAATCATTCGTTCAGTCACACCCGGAGATGCAAAAGAAAATCGATCTGGTTGTCAACTTAGAAGCCCGAGGTAATCGTGGATCGCTACTGATGTTTGAGACTTCCAATCGCAATCTGGATGCTGTGCACTACCTTCAGTCTGCAAGCTCACATCCGTTGTCCTTCTCATTTCTGTCTGCATTGTATCACCGGATGCCAAATGGAACGGACTTGACCCGTTTTTTGAAGGCAGGCTACTCAGGCCTAAATTTCGCGGCAGCAGAAGGTGCTGAAAATTATCACAAAGAGACGGATAGCTTTGCAAATTTAGACCGTGGCACGGCATATCATTTTCTATTGACAGCCTTGGAAATAGCAGATCATGCATCACAAGTACCATTTAAAGAAGGAAGAAAACAGGATAGCCTTTTTTTCTCCTTGTCTCCCAGCTATTTGATGATCATGAGCAGTTTTACATCTTATATCCTATCACTAGTAGCTGTTGTGTCGGTCATATGGTGGATAAACCTGCAGATTCGAAAAGGCAACTTTCAACTTCGTACAATCATGGCAGGAACAAGTTATCTGCTAGGAGTGATGGCTGGGGCGGTGTTATTGAGCTGGGGGATTGTATCTGGGGTAACACAAGTGATGCATCTGGGAGAATCAACGAACAATGACATGATCTTCTTCAGTATCATCTTCATTGTGGGTATATGCTCTTTAATCGCTGGAATTATTCGGGCTCGTAAATTGTCATTACAGGAATCGCTCGCTGGTCTCCTACCTCTTCTCTTGCTACTGGTTGTAGGTAGTGCCGTTCTGTTCCAAGAAATAAGTTATTTATTCTCTCTAACCTTGCTGGGCACTTTGATTGTCGTCCTACTGAATAAATACCGTATCGCGAGGTGGATAGCATCAATCGTGATTGGCACGGGGATAGTGTTTCTATATACGCCTGTATGTTGGTTAATCTATGTATTATTTATGTTGCCATTTACTCCAGTGGCAGTCGCGATAAGCGTTATTCCGATCTTGATCGTTTCTGCTCTGTTCGTAACGAAAGAAACATAAGAGGGCCTAAGAATAAAAAAAGTAAGATAGAATGAAAATGAGGAGGTTCCAAAACAAAATCTAAAATAGGAATTTTTAATAAAGGGCGGATTTGTTTGTGAAGCAAATCATAACAACTTCAAAAGGAAATATAGAATACCAATTAGAGGGAAAAGGTAAATCTGTGATTCTTATCTTAAATGGAGGACACTGCTCTAGTTGTGATTCTCCAATTCCATTTAAACAGTTATTGATTAATCAAGGATTTCAACTTTTAATCCCTTCTCGTCCTGGATATGGGCGAACTCCTTCATCAACCGGCAAAATCTCAGAGCAGTTTACAGATGCTATAGTTGAGTTGCTTGATTCTCTCCATATAAAAAAAGTCATTGTTATTGCGATTTCAGCGGGTGGACGAACGGCTTTACAACTAGGGGGAAGGCATCCAAAACGTGTAGAAAAGATCATTCTTCAAGGGGCACTCACACATAATCAATGGCCAGATACAAGAACAAGATTCGGTGCATACATAATATTTAATCCTGTGATCGAGAAAAGTTTTTGGGCGTTTTTTCGTTTGATGCTCCGAAAATATCCACTTGGAACCTTGAAAGTAATGATGAGAGGGCTAACGAATTTACCAGTAAATGAAGTATTAGAAAAAATGAATAAAGAACAAATCAATAAAACCATTGAGTTTCTTGGAAAATTACAATCTGGTTCAGGATTTTTGAATGATATTCAACATCGATCAGGTGATTTGAGTCGTATTCAGGCACCAACACTGATTATTCATAGTCAACATGATGGTGGCAATCCCATTTCGCACGCAAATTATGCAGCAAAACATATTCCAAATGCAGAATTATTCATAACTGAAGCAGAAAGTCATCTGATATGGTTTAGTCATCATAATGATAAAATTGAACAAAAGATAATAGAGTTTTTGCAATAATTATCGGCGATGATACTGCGTGATTGTACTTTTTTAGGGCTCTGTCGACAAAACGCGAGCGAAGCTCGATTTTGCCGTCATTTAATTAACAGCCAAAAGACCATTAATATGGATGAAAACACCCAAGAATTAACTCAGTCGAAGATGATATCAGAAACGGTAAAAAGCACCTCCCGAATCATTTCAATTTCGAGAGGTGCTTTTTACTGTACTTTTCAAGGGTTGGGCAAAAATAACCTTATTATTTATGCTAACTATTCAAACAACCATAATAAAAACATGTTAAAATAAAAGTGCCCAATACTCCATATTCTCTACTATTTTTATTAATGAGGTGACACTTTGCAACAATTTTTTCGAGTATGTACATTGCTTGTCCTGGGATTGATATTGACAAGTTTACCATGGCTACAATCCACTGTAGCACAGGCACCGCCTGATATCGTCTCTGAAAAACCATTGAGTCTTAGCCAAATGCAAAAAGAAAATGCAACCTTTAAAACTAAAGTAGCGGCAGCGCCCATTTACTACAACGGTCCAAGAACAATCAAAAAAGTCGCACTTACCTTTGACGATGGTCCTGACAACACGTATACAAGTCAAATCTTAGATGTCCTCAAGCAATACAAGGTTAAAAGTACTTTCTTTGTTGTTGGCACGATGGCTGCAAACAACAAATACCAAGCGAATCTCAAGCGGATTGTCATCGATGGACATATCATCGCGAATCATTCGTGGAGTCATAAGGATTTAGCCAAGGTTTCTACAACTACACTCAACGCCGAATTAGACAAAACAAACGCAATCGTTTACAAATATACGAAGAAAAAAATGAAAATTTTCCGACCACCTTATGGGTCAGCAAAAGGTATTACAAACCAAGTAGCAAGTAAAGGGTTTATAACAGTAAACTGGGATGTTGATCCAAATGATTGGAAAAAGGGCATTACTGCAGCAGAAATTATCCGAACCGTAAAATCACAGACTAAAAATGGTAGTATCATTCTTATGCATAGTGCAGGCGGATCACGATCCGAAACAGTAAAAGCATTACCACAAATTATTAAATACTTAAAAAGCAAAGGATATACAATTGTAACTGTAGATCAATTACTGAACAAACCCGCATATGCCAACTAGGGGTGCGGAACTCATTTTAAGAAAAGCACAGAAGGATAAGTGAATTCGTGCCATGATGATGAACGGATCTCGTGTAAATCCTAATGTGAAGAAAGATCCGTTTCAGGATTATGATATTGTTTATGTCGTCATGGAGATGGAATCTTTTACATCCAATTATAATTGGGTTGATTATTTTGGAAGGAAAATCAGAAGGAGACTACATTCGTTTCCGTTTGATTTTCTTTTTCTTGATCAATTTGTAAATATCCCTAGACTATGTCCTATTTTTACAGAAATCTGCCGACTGAAAGCCCACAGTTTGAATCGTGAGATGAAAGACGACTTTGCTCGGTTATTCCTTTCAAGAGATTGCTAAGAGCTACCATTTTTTGTATAATCGAACGCATGAGCGGTGCTCATCCTGCTTGTAGCAGGCTTTGTTCCTGTGTACGTTATGGTATGAGGTTCAAGCGGCGAACTAAACTCTCCCGCTTGGTAAAACCATAAGAGTGATTGATGGAGCGAACTAGCGTACTGGTAACAGGTACGCCACCCATGTAGGTACATGCAACAGAAGTTGTAGAACTGCATGGGATGGGCTGATGGGACAGTCCCTAGCTTGGGAGTAGCACGAAGCAAAGGCGTACGCAAACTACCCAAGAATCCCATGCGTTAAGCGTGAGGAGTCTCAAACATATCTCCTTTGTACCTCAAATAGACTATCACTATCAACAATCCATTTACGAATATCTGGATATTATCATTGCTTGAAAAAGAAAGGATCTGAACTAATAAATATTCTGTTAACAAAGATGAGCGTACAGTCACCCATCAACTAGCAGGAATTGCTATTGTAGAACTGCACAGAATGAGTGATTGCACACCCTTTAACTAGAGCGATTTCCAAAACAGAATCGAATCAAGGAGGCTAACATCTATAAACTAATTTTCTTTTCGTCTAAACCTAGCATTTGTGATGTGAAAATATGAATTTCACGTAGAAGCGATGGGTTCTCAAGTAGAGAGACACCATAAGAGGGAATCATCGCTTTGATTTTCGGTTCCCAATCTTCCATCAGATGAGGGAAACATCTTTTAATGACTTCAAGCATTACATGTACGGCTGTTGAAGCACCTGGAGAAGCGCCTAATAATGCTGCAATCGAGCCATCAGCAGAAGTGATTACTTCTGTACCGAATTGAAGTGTTCCTTTGCCACTGGCAGTATTTTTAATAATTTGTACACGCTGACCCGCTACTACTAAATCCCAATCCTCGCTTTTAGCATTCGGGATAAATTCACGTAGCTCCTCCATGCGTTGTTCTTTCGATAACATCACTTGCTGAATCAGATATTTAGTCAGCGACATCTCTTTTGCACCTGCCGCCAACATTGTTAAAACATTATTTGGTTTTATGGATGATACTAAGTCGAACATGGAGCCTGTTTTTAAAAACTTTGGTGAAAAGCCAGCGAAGGGCCCAAAAAGTAATGATTTTTTATTATCGATATATCTGGTGTCAAGATGTGGAACAGACATTGGCGGGGCACCTACTTTAGCTTTACCGTACACTTTGGCATGATGTTGTGCGATTACATCTGCATTATTGCAGACCATAAATATTCCGCTTATTGGAAATCCGCCGATGTGCTTTCCTTCTGGAATACCGGATTTTTGCAGTAAATGCAGACTTCCCCCACCTCCCCCTATAAAGACAAATTTTGCACGACAACGTTCGATATCTCCACTATTGAGATTTCGGACTTTTAATTCCCACAATCCATCTTTCGTACGTTTCATATTATTTACACAATGTTTATAGCGAATATCGACATTTTTACTCTCTAAGTGGTCAAATAACATGCGCGTTAACGCGCCAAAGTTGACATCTGTTCCAGAATCTATTTTTGTTGCAGCTATAGGTTCGTTCGAAGTTCGACCTTGCATAATAAGTGGAATCCATTCCATTAATTTCTTTGTATCGTCAGAAAATTCCATATCTTGATATAAAGGGGTTTTTGATAGCGTTTCAAAACGTTTCTTTAAAAAGGATACATTTTGTTTCCCCTGCACCAAACTCATATGAGGTAATGGCATGATAAAATCATGAGGATTATTTATCAACTTACTTTTTACAAGATAGGACCAAAACTGCATCGAAAGCTGAAACTGTTCATTTATTTTAATCGCTTTACTAATATCTACAGATCCATCCGATTTTTCGACAGTGTAGTTAAGCTCGCACAATGCCGCATGACCTGTACCCGCATTATTCCATTCGTTTGAACTTTCTTGCCCTGCGTTTGCGAGCTTCTCAAACACTTTAATATCCCATTCTGGTACTAATTCTTTCAAGAGCGTCCCCAACGTCGCACTCATGATTCCAGCACCAATTAAAATCACATCTGCTTTCGTCTCTCTATTACTCATTTTTACCAACCTTTTACTCTAAAATTTACAGAAAAGATATGGATGTTCAATATTGTGGTGTCTAACTTTGTAATCTTTTCAAAACTTGAATCGCACTACTACTTCATAAACATTTTACAAATAATTATAAAGAGGTTCAAACCCGAATGACATATTAATATATACATAAGATATAAGTTTTATAAGTAACAAAATTCTGTTGTATGTGAGCAATGTTCGAGAAACTTTCGTGATGGGGTGAAATACTTGGGAATGCGATAGAATTGGGTATTATCAAGTATCGGATATCTACGTTGATTTGTTTAGCAATTTCATCTCTTGTGTGAAGTATGAGGATGGATCTTGTTAGCAAACATAAATCATAATATTTCGATATAGCCTTCTGTTCCATTTACTCGAATGCGTTGTCCATCTTTTATCAACTTTGTAGCATTTTCAACACCGACAACAGTAGGTAAACCATATTCACGTGCGATAACTGCTCCATGGGTCATCAGTCCGCCGACTTCGGTAACTAGGCCTTTAATGGATACAAACAAAGGTGTCCAGCTAGGGTCTGTAAAAGTGGTAACCAAAATGTCTCCATCTTCTAATACAGCATCCTCCATGTTTAAAATAACACGTGCTCTGCCTTCTATCACACCAGTAGAAACCGGTAGACCGACAATCGCTTCGTCTGGGAGGTTTTCTCGTTTGTACTCGCCCGAAATGATCTCACCATCAGACGTAATAACACGTGGAGGCGCTAATCTTTCATATAATCTGTACTCGTCTTTTCGTTTTTTGATGATTTGATAATCCAGTTTATTTGTCCGTACGACTTCATGAAGTTCTTCAAAAGAGAGATAGTATATATCTTCTTTCTCATGAATCACGCAAGCGTCTACGAGTTGTTCAGCTTCTTTCATCAAGGACTGCTTATAAATGAAATAGCGATTGATTATTCCATATTTTGGATATTCGCGATAACCGATGAAATTCCGGATTAGATCGATCATTTTTTTTGTTTCTTTTGCTTTTTGCTCACCATCTGGTAGTTTCTTCAATCGATTTAATAACTCTTGTTCTTTTTTCAAAGCTTCCTGTCGCCCTTGTTCAAATTTCCGTTTACTAGCATTCGGCTCGAATGTTTTGATGTTATTAAGAATCATGGGGATAAGTATAATTGGTTTTTCGCTCCAACGAGTTTTCGTGATATCGATTTCTCCGACACATCGCATTCCATATTTGTTAAGATAATTATGGATAGCATCTTTTGTTTCTTGTCCACCATCAAACTGAACCAGCTCATCCAAAAAGTGATCATCTTGAACTTGTTGTAAATAATTGATTACTTCTGGATAAGGACGAATCACATCGGCAACATCTAATAGCGCCAGACCCATTTCTGAAGTAATATTGTGTGGTACAGATTGGGAAAGCGTATCTGCTACGTTTTTTTCACCTAACCACTGGTTCATTTTTTCATTGATCCATGATGAAGCATTTATAGCAGCCATAATCACACGCAAACTTTGAGGGTCAAATGAAATTTTCTTTAACTGCTGGAGATCTTCCAGAATAAAATCAAATAAATCTGATCCTGATTTCATTTGAATGTTTTGATTTAACTCTTTTATCGAAGTTTGACTACTCTCAATCAAATCGGAAACGATTGTCGGATCGTTTTCGATTTGTATATCTGCTGAGAATCTACTGAGATTGTTTTTACTAGGACTATCATTTGGTAGCAATTGTATAAAATCTCGCTCTATGATGGTCATGAGTGCATCTTTTATGAGCGGATCGGATGGTCCTAGGGTATTTAATAACATTTCTCTGCCATCAGGTGAAGCCAGATTATGTGTGATATCAACAAATAATCTTCCACCAGCTTTATGCATGGATGCATTCGTTGTTAAAAGAAATAATGACAATCCCAATGGTTTCATGGGGTCAGTCATCATTTGTTGATGACCAACGGATACGTAAACGCGATTTGCTCGATCATCGGATTCAGGAATAGGGTATAAAGTAGTGATAGGGCGACTTTGCACAAAATAAAATGTTTTATCAACTAGACACCATTCAATATCTTGGGGACAACCAAAATACGATTCGATCTGTCTTCCTAAGCGTCCGAGCTGTAAAATTTGTTGATCAGTAAGTGTTTGCGTTTTCTGCTGCTCAGGATCAATTTGCCTCGACTCAGTTCCCCCTGATTTTCGTCCATAAATAGCTATTTTTTTGGTTGCGATCATTTTGTCGACAATTTTCTCTTCCTTTACCTTATAGCAATCGGCAGATACGAAACCGGAGACTAAGGCCTCTCCTAATCCATAGCTAGCATCGATAGAGAGGAGCTTTCGATTAGAGGTAATTGGATCAGCAGTAAATAAGACTCCTGATGCTTGTGGGAACACCATCTGTTGAACGATAACAGATAAATAAACTTGTCTGTGGTCAAATCCATTTTGCATTCGGTAGATCACAGCTCGATCTGTATAAAGGGAGGCCCAACATTTACTGATGTGCTGCAAAATAGCTTCTTTTCCAATGACATTCAAATAGGTATCTTGTTGTCCCGCAAAAGAGGCATGTGGTAAATCTTCAGCAGTTGCACTGGAACGTACTGCATAAGCATGCTCTTCGCCAAATTGGGAGATGGAGTGAGTAATATCTTTTACAACTTCGGAAGGAATTTCTATCTCCATTATATTTTTTCGAATCCTTCTACTGACCTCACCAATTTGATTTCGATTTTCTAACTTTAGCAGTGTAAGTTGATCTAATAATTCATGTAATGTTTCATTTTGTTCAAGGGCTTTTTGATAGGCTTCTGTTGTAACACAAAATCCTGAGGGCACGTGTATACCATGGATCTTCGATAGTTCTCCTAAATGCAACCCTTTTCCCCCAACGAGCAAAAGCTGCGTTTTATCAATCTCTTGAAAACGAACAACATAAGAACCCATTCCAATTCTCCCTTTCTTGAAACGCTTTTATTCTTTGATGTTTTAGAGTCATTACGACACTTGTCTTTTGTTAGTTGCTAAGCATATACATGATTCAGATCACGACTATATCTAAACTTCTAGACGATAAAAGATGAAACAAAGAATTTATCGTGTTCATGGTCGCCTTGAATCAAATATATGTATAAATTCTAGACCCTGGCTCCACTAATAAACAGTCTATTTCTTATCTTATTTATGTTTTATAATAGAGATGGGAGAGATGTATTGTTTAATGAACCATATAGGATAAAAAATGAAACATAACAGTTACAATCGTACCTTTTGTGCTGATTTTTCTTGGTGGATATCTTAATAGAGAGCGGAGCTATTCATTATTTTGCTCACAAAGTATTTTGACTCAGAGTAAATCTGAGTCTTTTTGTATCTAACGATGGAGAATATCAACACAAACCCAATAACCATGTAACCGTCAAAGTTGAGATAGTTTATGATGACAAGTAGACTAGGGAGGAGTAAGCTACCATGAAAATTAGTCTGTGATGAGGCTCATCGAACAATTTTCATAGTCTGTGGTGCCCCGTCAAAGGCGGCGAATATATCATATAGTAACGCAATGAGTTGATAGGGATTTAATTTCCTAAAAACTACAAGCATCGCAAAATCAACAGAATCATCCATGAGCATTTCATGCTAGGAGTTACTTCCACTCTTGATTACTAATAACCTGTTCAGATTGTACGGAGTGATTCTAATATTCGAATGCTCTTCGTAATGGAAGAGATATGGAGAAGAATCACCGAGAACAAACTTCATGTGGAAAGGGATGACTTGAATGAGTCAAAACAGCTCTTCAAAGACCAGAGGTGTTCTTGGAGAGTCAGATGCGTTGAAAGTAGTACGCCCGGTTCGAGAAATAGGAGTTGATGCTCTTTCTAAGCTTGGCATCTTAATTCTGTACCGATACTAAGCATGCCTTCAAGCACTTGCGCGAACTCGAAGGCATGCTTACTCTCAGGATTCGGTCTCTGAACCAAAATCTTTAAAGAGTGCCAATATGGAGAGATCAAACTCTCCTGCTTCTACCCCTGCCTTGAACGCCTCCCATTCTTCATAGGTGAAGAAAAAAGAGGGGTCTTCGGAGTTACTGGTTTTGAATTCTACTCCTCCTTCAATAGGATTAATGATGACTTTCTTTAATTCTGTTTGTTCTGTCCCTTCCATCGAAGTTTCGCCCGACGGCTCTTCCCTTGGTTCTTCCATATGCCCTTCCAGGCTCGCAACGCTCTGATGGCGTTGTGTGGCTATTGCTATCATTATCAGTATATTATAACTCTAAAACTAGAGTAACCTATTTCAATCCAAAATCAACACGATTTTGATTTATCCTACTTAGGGGCATGTACGGTGACCCCTAAACGGGATTAACTTTACCTATCCAAACCATAAAAATCCGGTGATTTCAGATATCTTAATGGAAATCTATCCAGTTAATAAAATTCCACTGCATGCTGTAAATTGAATTCCTATCAACAACACATCACAGTCTTGTTCCAAAACTATATATGCTATCATTTATCCTTGGTTGAAAATATCAGTTTCGCTTAGGAGTGGCGATCCCTTGCTGATGAGATCATTTTTAATGGAAGCAGGTCGAATTATCGAGCGAGGAACTCATCGAGAGCTTTTGGAGGAATAAGCTAAGTATTTTCAAATGATAGAGGTGTGGAGTTAATTAAACGAATTAGTCAGCGCACTGTCGTTTACTACAACAGTGCGCTTATTTCCTTGCTTTATTTTCAAATTGACTTCAACTGATTGATATCACCATTCATAATGAAATTAATATGCTTTGAGATTAGTTCTATTTCCCAATCCCACCATCTAATCGCTAACCAATCATCGATATTTTCTTTGGAAAAACGGGTTCGTATTGGTTTAGCTGGGTTACCACCAACAATGGTATAAGGTTCTACTGATCTGGTAACAACAGACTGAGTAGCAATAATTGCACCATCCCCAATTGTCACTCCTGACAGAATCGTTGCATCTTGTCCAATCCATACATCATTCCCAATTCGGATTCCCCCCTTTAGAGGTAAATCGTCTAGGGAGGGTGAATGTTGTTCCCAACCATGACCAAAAATATTAAATGGATATGTTGAGCCATCCATCCGGTGATTAGCTCCATCCATTATAAAAGTCGTTCCAGCTGCGATGGAGCAAAACTTACCGATGATCAATTGATCGCCAATAAACTCATAATGATGCTGTACTTGATCTTCAAAATGCTCTCCGTTTCTTGCCGAGTAGTATGAATAGTTACCTGCAATGATGTTAGGGCGAGTAATGGTAGGCTTGATAAATTGTACATTTTGATTACCTTTAATCGGGTATTTTACATTTGGATTTGGTCCTATCAAACGACTCACTCCTTGTTATATCTCAATTCTCCAATTTTGTTTTTTTCCTCTGCAAACCAAACAGCGCCATCAAAACTGATTGTAATTCCATGAGGTTCTGATTCTGGCGTAGGAATAGGGTACGATGTGATTTCTCCATTGATTGTGATTCGTCCAATTTGGTTACTTCCCCATTCGGTAAACCATAAGTCATTGTCTTGACCACTTATGATCGCGTGCGGTTTGGCTGAAGGAGTAGGAAGAAGAAATTCTTCAATTGAACCGTGTATGGAAATACGCCCGATTTGGTTTCCCAGGATTTCCGTAAACCATAAAGCTCCATCAGGACCACTTACAATGCCAACTGGTCCCGACTGTGGTGTAGGAATTTCAAATTCATCTATTTTCCCTTCAGAAGTAATTCTTCCAATCCGGTTTCCTTGATTTTCCGTGAACCAAAGAGCTCCATCATAACCTGCTGTAATAAATGAAGGAAAAGAATTTCGTTGGGGCAGCGGAAATTCATCTATTTTCCCTGACTTTGTAATCCGTCCAATTCGATTTCCAGCTAATTCCGTAAACCAAATCATACCGTCGGGTCCTTCTGTTATTCCATAGGGTTCCGAATCAGAATGTGGAAGAGGATATTCATCGATAATTCCATTTGAAATGCGACCAATTTGATTTGCTTTATTTTCTGTAAACCAGATATCACCATTCGTACTTGCCATGATGACGGAAAGCCCAGCATTTGCAGTTGGGATCGAAAATTCATCAATAGCACCAGAATGGGTAATAGTTCCAACTTTATTTCTTTTGTTATCAGTAAACCAAAGGGTTCTATCTTGACCTGAAGTAATACTGTATGGAGCCGAGTCACCAGAGGGAAGAGTGAATTCGCGAAATTGTACCTGCATAAGAAATAACCTCCAATCCATTTCCATGGATAGGAGGCAAGATGTACAAATAGAAACCTCATACCGGAGGTACCGTTGTGTGCTTGAAAAAGCCTATACTAATCCTATCCAAAGAAAATGATACATTTGTTTGATCATTTTTGAAGTTGTTAATGGATAAAGGATTAGTAAATCATCGACTTAACGGTCACCCTCTCATTTTAATGTTTTGATTCTATCATAAATGACGTGAAAAACCAAGACATCTTCTATCGTTTTGTATAACAGGGGATTGATATCATACAAAGTTCAATAAAGCCTTGGTGACAGTGGTAATTGGTTAACCACTGTCACCAAGGCTTACTTTTTTACCCTAGACCGCGTTTTCTGGGGTCACGGCAATTACCTGGACAGCATTCCGAACAATGAAGTCTCTTATCACAGTCTGCTGTTGCTTCACCACAGATCACACAGGAATCAGCAGTCATCATGATCTTCCATAGGGTTCGTTCTAACAAAAACGTTGCATCGTGTAGATCCTCAGTAGTGTCCTTTCAATACACGTAAGGGATGCTCGGAAACTGGTCAGCAATTATTTTACACAAAAAGCGTGATTTTCACAAAGAAAACTTATCGGGATTATATATTTTAATTTTTTGAAAACAAATTTGCTCATTATTGTAGATAGTATTGCCACAAGAATATAGCTCCTTTATTTTATTAAATCTATATTTATCATTTCACTTTGAGATGAGGGAAAGATCTTATGAATGATTCCATTTATAAAAGGGTATATGTTTAAAAAAGGAGAAACAAAAACATCCAAATGGCTCCACTTCATGTTGCATTGCGCAGAGAACGACGAAAAATAAAACGGATATTTAAATTTATATATCACTTAATGAAGAGTAGGAAGATTCCAGATTGGCAATGGATAAAATGTGATTCACCCATTGAAGAAAAAATGTACTTTGCTTTAAAACGCAGAGGATATAAAGTAATTACCCAATATCAAACGTGTGGTTATGAGGTAGACTTGGTATTGCGAAAACATCGAATTGCCATAGAATGTGATGGCTATCAGCACCACCACACAGCAGAGCAACGTAAACGAGACCAGAAGAAAAGTCGTATATTACGTTCGAATGGCTGGAAAGTGATACGTCTTTCGGGAAAAGAGATCTATCACAAAATTGACCACTGCATAGAAAAAGTTCAGCTACAAATCGGTAAAAGGAAAAGTATATAGTGAAGCGGATCAAGATTTATTATGACCCGCAATGTCTTCAAAAGATATTTCACTGTATACTGTATACTGTTTTTTGAAATTATGGTTCTGAGATGCTGTTTGCTAGAATGATTCGTTTACCACAACGTCTTCTATTGGTAAACGTATTGTTTTATATGCTGGAGCTGAAGCGATTCCTGCAGCAATCATCATGATCGGAATATATCGATCAGGGATTTGGAGCTTCTCAGACAGTTGATCCGCTTGAAAGCCGCCCATCGGAACAGAATCATACCCTTTTGATTTTAAAGCTAACATAAGTTGCATAGCAAACAAAGAAGCATTTAAAAATGCACTTTCTCGCCTTACAGATAAGGGCGCTTGGAAAGCATCATTGATATCTTGCAATGCCCGCTGGTACGCTTCCTCTGACATGAGTCCAGCATCTACAAGTGGTTTATGCACGGCATCAGCTGTTTTATTTGCTTCAAGGTCGCCCAAAACAATAAAGACAACAGATGCATCCACTACTTGTTTCTGATGATAAGCAATTGGGGAAATGGCTTTCTTTTGTGCTGGATCTTGAATCACGATTACGCGCCAATGATGTAAATTCCATGCTGAAGGGGCGGTTTGGGCTAGTTGAAGAATTTCTTGTAGCTCATTAGCTGGAATCACATAATCTTTTTTGTATTGACGAACAGCATGACGACTTTTCAGCACTTCAGAAAAAGATAACATTTTTTGCATAATCATTCTCCTTTTATTTTTATTGATAACTCAAATCTGCAATTATATAATCCTTACAATGGTCATGATGTCATCTATTACATGAACAGTAATGACTGCTCATGTAAATGAATAGGGTCTTAATTATTTCGGAATATTCACATCTTTAAGTTAGATAATATTTAACACAGTGAAATGAATAAACATAAGCATGCTAATTAATTGACTTAAGTCATTTGATTTATAGAACTAACATGAAACTTGCCAACTAGCTAGTCAACAATAGTAACTTTACCTAGATATGCAACAAATGCATATATTGAATTTCACAAACTGTATCGGTACAAAATGTAAATAAAAAAATTTAACCAACACCTTTACGAGCAGGTAGTCGGTAAATTAGAGGTGACACTAGAAAAAGGAAAATTTACAATATTAAGGGGATTTGATTAAAAATACCCATTTTCACCACGGTAAGGTGTAACCGAAGATGATTCATATCCCTGATCGTTAAACAGCCGGAATGATTCACAAGTAGTAGCCTTTTTGATCATCATGCTGGTGAGAATTTATGAACACTAAACAATGTCCATTGTTTTTTACTACAAAAAGTGAAACAATTTTTAAAAGGAGTATAGTATGAGATAATTCCAAGGTAGCAACCTCTTCTAACCAATTTGGGGATTACAAATGATTTAGAAAGAACATGCATTACGAAAGGATCAGGTATAACAAATGGGATTGGATATGATGATCGGTGGTGCAATTCTAGTGTTTCTATTCTTGATTGGATCATATTTTTATACGAATATGACCTATATCAAGAAACCATTAGCGAAAATGTACAATGCGGGATTTACCGAGAAACAAATGAAGTTAAGAGATGGAACAGTTTTAAACTATGGAGAAGGACCAGACAATGGACAAATACCTTTATTATTGATTCACGGTCAAGGTATGAATTGGAAGGATTATGCGAAAGTACTGCCTGAGTTATCAAAACATTATCACGTATATGCTGTAGATTGCCATGGACATGGAGGATCTGATAAGAATCCTAAGAAATATTCAGCTAAAGAAATATCTAAAGATTTTATTGAATTTATTAAAGCTAAAATAGGTAAGAAAACAGTCATCTCTGGTCATTCATCGGGTGGAATGATTGCAGCATGGATTGCATCGCATTCATCAGATCTTGTGCTAGGGGTAGTGATCGAAGATTCGCCTTTCTTTGCAACAGAACCTGGTAAACAAGAAAAGACGTATGCATGGGTATATGATTTTAAACTGTATCAAGATTTTAAAAATCAAAACAAAGTAAAAGATTACTTCACATACTATTTAAAACATAACTATTGGAGAAAAGTTTTTGGCAATCTCCTTTGGAATAGGTTTTCAAAAGATGCTCAATCTTATAAAGAAAAGAATCCAAATGAACCAGTACACTTATTTTATTTACCTCCTACTATCAATAGGATATTTGAATCTGTAACATATCCATATGATAGAAGGTTTGGGGAAACATTTTATGATAATACTTGGTTTGAAGACTACAATCAAGCACTGGTGCTATCAAAAATTAAAAGTCCAACTATTTTCATCAAAGCAGCCACTAAGTATGATGAAGATTTATTATTAGCAGCGTTATCAGACAAAGATGCTGATAAAGTAGTTGAATTATTAGAAAATGGAAAGAGGATCAATATTGATTCCCCTGGACATGATATACATTACGATAAACCTAAGGAATTTACGGAGATTATGGTTAATTTTTTAGAAGATGTGCAATTGTGAATGTAGAAGAATTAGGGTGAAAGCCAGATCAAATGTATAGAATTTTTATCTATTGAGGACTACTGTTCAAGTATCTTTTTGTGTTCTTCTTCAATCAATGATATTCACCTCTTCATCTCCATTCATAGCTACTTTATTGATGATAACAAAAATAGTTAATTAACAACGATTAGTTAAAAAATGGGAACTGTGGACCGATGAGAACTATTTTACTTATATCTACCGTGTAGCTGAACCGTTGAATATTCAACGGTTTTTGTTATTTAATGGTAAAAAAATGAAATATATAGATGATTGATTCCAGTAGACGAGTGGAAAACATAAGAATGAATGGAGGTAATTAGTTTGAAAAAAATAGAAGTTAGAAATGTCACTAAGATATTTGGTCGGACTTCTAAAAAAGCACTCAAATTATTAATTAATGGAGTGGATAAGAAACAAATATATAAAAAAACAGGACTAACAGTAGGGGTGAATCAAGTATCTTTCGATGTAGAAACAGGTGAGATTTTTGTGATCATGGGTCTATCAGGCAGTGGTAAATCAACCTTACTACGTATGCTCAATCGATTGATTGAACCAACAGTTGGTCAGATTTTTATTGATGGTGAAGATATTGTGCAAATGCCGATCACTCAATTACGGCATATTAGAAGGAAGAAGTTAGCAATGGTTTTTCAACACTTTGCGCTTTTTCCTCATCGAACAGTACGAGAGAATGTTGAATACGGATTGGAAATTCAAGGGGTTGAAATAGAACAAAGAAAAAATAAGGCTTTAGAAGTCTTACAGTTAGTTGGATTAGATGGTTGGGGAGAGCGGTATCCTGATGAATTAAGCGGGGGTATGCAACAACGCGTAGGATTAGCACGAGCATTAGCAAATGATCCAGATATTCTAATGATGGATGAAGCCTTTAGTGCACTTGATCCACTCATTCGTAAGGAAATGCAGGATGAGCTATTAGAGTTACAGCGTTCATTGCAACGAACCATTATCTTCATTACACATGACCTCGACGAAGCATTACGTATTGGTGATCGGATTGCACTCATGCGCGATGGATCGATTGTTCAAATTGGAACACCTGAAGAGATTTTAACAAATCCGGCAGATGAATATGTGAAGAAATTTGTAGAAGATGTAAACTTAACGGATATTTTGACCATTGAGTCAATCATGCGCAAAGGAGAAACGGTTCTGATTGGACGAGAGGGTTGTCGTGTTGCTTTGAAAAAGATGCGCGAAAAGGGCATTCCAACTCTGGTAGCAATTGATCGGGATAAAAAAGTACAGGGATTATTGACAGCGGACGGTGCTCGAAAAGCGTTAGAGACTGGAAAATCAGTTGCTGATGTGTTGGTCCATGATGTGGTGCAAGTTTCAAAAGAGAGCTCAATTAGTGAATTACTTCCCATTATGGCGGAGCAAGATTTCACTCATCCAGCAGTAGTAGTAGATGATAATCAGCGATTAATAGGTATTGTGGGTCGTGGCGCTATCTTTGCCGCACTAGCAGGAACAGGAGGTGAAGATAAGTGACTGCATTTAAATTACCACTTGCGGAATGGATTGATGCCATTGTCAATTGGCTACAAGTTCATTGGAAACCCTTATTTCAATTGATTAGCCATCTAATCCAACCAACTGTTGATTTTTTTCAGCGTTTCCTCACTGTTATGCCTTCACTTGTTACGATCCTTCTAATCGGGACAATCGCATGGTGGATCAGTCGCTTTCGTATTGCCATCTTCACCATTATTGGACTTTTATTGATCGATCACTTAGGTTACTGGAAAGCAAGTATTGAAACACTTTCTCTTGTATTAACAGCAACTTTGATTTCATTGATCATAGGTATTCCTATTGGATTATGGTCAGGAAAAGATGAACGAATACAAAATATCGTAAAACCAATTCTCGACTTTATGCAAACGATGCCAGCATTTGTTTATCTAATTCCTGCCGTATTCTTTTTTTCATTAGGAACGATACCTGGCGTTTTTGCTTCAGTTATCTTTGCTATGCCTCCTACCATTCGCTTTACAAGTCTAGGATTACGCCAAGTCTCACTTGAATTAAAAGAAGCAGCAGATGCATTTGGATCAACACCTTGGCAAAAGCTATGGAAGGTTGAAATCCCATTAGCTAAACCTACTATTTTGGCAGGAATTAACCAAACCATTATGCTTTCTTTGTCAATGGTTGTCGTCTCTTCCATGATTGGGGCAGGTGGATTAGGATCGATCGTTCTAGAATCGATTTCACGCCTAAAAGTAGGTCGTGGCTTTGAAGCAGGGCTTTCTATTGTGATTATTGCGATTCTATTAGACCGTTTAACTCAAAATGTAGGAGATCAAAGTAATAAAAAACGGCAAGGTTATAGCTTTTGGAGAAAATGGACAGGAATTGTGTTATCTGTTGTTATCGGGGTACTTGCTATCATAAGCATTTTTCCACGCGAAGAAGGAGAAAAAGTAACCCTTGCTTATGTGAATTGGGAGACTGAGATTGCAAGTACACATGTTTTGAAAAACGTTTTAGAAAGTCAAGGATTTCAAGTAGAAATGAAACAGGTAGAGGCAGGGCCGATGTGGCAAGGGGTTGCTTCGGGAACGGTAGATGCTCATGTAGCAGCTTGGCTCCCTACAACCTCTAAACCGTTAATGGAAGCAAGCAAGGGTAAGGTGGATGATTTAGGTCCAAATTTAGAAGGAACCCGAGTAGGTTTAGTTGTGCCTAAATACGTATCAATTCGTTCAATTGATGAATTGGCATCAGTGTCTGATCGGTTCAAAGGACAGATAATTGGAATCGATCCAGGAGCAGGTTTAATGAGTAAAACACAATCAGTGATAAAAAATTATCATTTGCCAATGAAGTTAGTGGAAGGCTCTGATGCAGCGATGACTGCCTCACTTGCAAAAGCAATCAAGGAAAAAGAGTGGATAGTGGTAACCGGTTGGGTTCCACACTGGAAATTTGCGATTTATGATCTTAAATTTCTAGAGGACCCAAAAGGAATGTATGGAGGAACAGAGAGTATTCATACAATTGTGCGTAAAGGGTTGAAGCAGGATAAACCAAAAGTTTATCAGATTATCGACCGTTTTCATTGGACAGTGAATGATATGCAAGAGGTGATGATGAAGATACACAGTGGCACTTCACCTGATGCGGCTGCAAAGGAATGGATTCAAAAGCATCCAAAACTAGTGAAGCAATGGGTAAAGTAATTTTTCTTCAGTAAAAAAAGAAGATTGATCCCACAAGAAGTAACATAGATCGTCTATCAATATATATTCAGGATGAAGGCTCAATCACCTTCATCCTTTTTAATGAGCAAATTATATTAACAAGACATAAAATAATCGAAATAGAATAAGAGGTGATAGATTTGAAAAAAGTTGTTCTTGATCCAGGGCATGGTGGGAATGATTCTGGAGCGACAAATGGGTCATATCAAGAAAAGGATTTCACTTTACAAATCTCTCTGGCAATTCGCGATTACTTGAAATCTCAATATCAAGCTGATATTTATATGACTCGTACAACTGACCAAACCGTTAGTTTAAAAGAGCGGACAGATTATGCTAATCGTCTGAAAGCTGACTTCTTCTGCTCTATCCATGTCAACGCAGGAAAGGGAACAGGATGGGAGGGCTATATTTTTAATGGTAGGGTACCCTCTTCAACAATTCGATATCGTGATATGATCCATCATACAGTAATTGAAGCAATTGGGCAGAAATATAGTGTCAACGATCGAGGTGAAAAGAGAGCTAATTTTCATGTTCTTCGTGAGACTCAGATGTCATCTATCTTACTGGAAAACTTATTTATTGATCATTCAACTGATATTCGATTACTCACAAACAGAATGTTTATTCAGGATTTATCCCATGCGATTGCAATAGGAATTGCGAAAGCTCTTCATCTACCTTCTGTTTAAAGTATGCTATAATAATATACAGACATATATATAATTGAAGGAAGAATGAGAAAAGTGAATTACATCAAGATCTACATCGAACTTACCATCTAATGAAGAAAAATATTAATAATTGAATCATATATTTTTTAGCAAAGAAAGCCCATATCCTTCAAGATGAGGAGGCGCCTAAATTGGTCATTTTAAGTGTGATCTTGGGCATCGTCTTTATCTTAACTGGTTGTGCAAAAATCTTTCAGTTCAATCTACAAGTAGAAGATTGGGAAGAGTATGGTTATCCGCTTTGGCTGATGAATGTGACAGGGATTATCGAAGTGCTTTGTGGTATCGCTTTTGTATTTGGAGGTTTATTTCACCACTTAGCCGTTGGCGCAAGTATCTTAATTGCGATCATTCTCTTAGTTGGACTGTATACGTGTTTGACGCGTGAAAAACGCCTCTGGAAGCGGTCAATTTTTTTAATTATACTTTTCATTGCAGATTTAATTGTGATGATAGGATTTTATTGAGAAAAAGGGCTGTTGCGAATTCGCGATAGCCCTTGTTTTTTGTCAGAATAATGGAGTTATCCACAGATATTGGAAGATTGTGGATAACTCTGTGGATAACTCTATTTTAGTGAGGTGATACTTATAGCTATGAATCCATTAATCAGGCAATATGCTGTAAATCAGCATATGGTTCATTTAAAAGATCCGAATAACCCCATTCGACAAATAATCATAAACGAGAAATTAGGGCTATGGAAAGATACATTCGGTAAAGACATTGATAGGATGTTTGACTGGGATTTGGTTCCTGTTCCTCTAGTTGAAGATGCACTCAATTATACGCCGGATGGTCAGGAATTAATCGACCCTTTCTCGAAAGAGCAAAAATTAGAGATATATAATCAGGCTTTTCAGCTAAGTGACCAGACCACAAAAGGCAACCCAAATCACAATCTACGCCATCATCAACAGTTTGTTACCAATCAACACAATGGTTATAATGCGTTTGAACAGGCTGTCGAAGAAGTAACCGGCACTCCATTTCGTTTCCCTGAATACCAGAAATTGGTCGCTGAAATAGCCGGAGCACTTCATGATTGTCATCATATGGGTGCCGCTTTTCTAACCGATGTTCCACCTGAAAAACGAAAATATTTACCTGAGGTAGGCAACAATGTGACAATGGAAAGTTTATCAGCGGTTCAAGCTGATTATTTTTTAAAGCAACAAGGCTTTAATGTCCCAGCGCGATTAAAAGGAAGTTTTGTTATTGATGCGACCAAAAATGATCCCCAAGCTAGATTTGGTGGGAGTGCAACTCCAAAAAGCTTTGATGGCGCATTGGCTAGAGCAGCCGATATTTTTCTGCTTAGCGAGTTATATACATCGCTTAAAGATCATGTAGACATTCATTTTATAGAAAATGGGCTTACACCCCCTGCTACAAGATTGGGGGATCTATTTAATCGAGTTGGATTTTTTTATAATCATGTAGGGAACACAATGGATATACTTGATAAGGCGTCGAATGACTTAGCTGATTCACTCGATATAGATGCGAAATCAAAAATGAAGTTACAAGGCTCGTTAAAAAAAACAAAATTGACCGAGCGTTTGGGATGGAGAGCAGGTCTTGCTCATCAGAAAAAGCAACTAAAGATGTTAGAAGAAGGAGATCCGGCTCTACACGGGATGCTGCGTTCAACGTTGGCAAGTGCTGGGTATCGTGTAGCTGGTGATGATATTATAAAAGAAAGATGATCATATATCAGAATGAGCGATTTCTTTTTCATAAGTAAACCCCTCTCCTAAAACGTCTCTAGCATCATGAACAACAATAAAGGCATGAGGATCATTGATCAAAACGAGCTCTTTTAATTTTGGGAGTTCATAAGCAGCGATAACAATATACAATATTTCTTTGGCGTTACCTGTGTAGGCCC
This sequence comes from Seinonella peptonophila, assembly GCF_900129355.1. GTDB lineage: Bacteria > Bacillota > Bacilli > Thermoactinomycetales > Thermoactinomycetaceae > Seinonella > Seinonella peptonophila. Next base: position 161,311 of record NZ_FQVL01000001.1, read on the forward strand.
CTCGGCCATGCATAATAGTAACGCCTCGACCCATTCGCTTGGTGATCTCTGTTGAAATATTTGACGCACGTTCTGAAATGATGGTTACGGCCTTTGATCGATTGAGCCCTTCGATGACAAAGTCGATAATTTTAGCACCAACAAAAACAGTAATTAAGGTATACATGGTTGTGGTAAGTCCGATTACAAAGATTGAAACAAGTAAAACACATAAGTCGAAAAGAAACATAATCTGACCAATACTAATGCCAAAATATTTGTGTAATATACGCGCAATAATATCAACCCCGCCTGTAGTCCCACCTGTCCGGATCACAATCCCTAAACCTAATCCCACGAAAATCCCAGTAAAAAGGGCTGCTAACAACAGATCATCCATTGGATACTTCCAATTGGCAGTTATATTAAGAAATAGGGTAACCGATCCTAATCCGACCAAACTATATATAAAAGTCTGTTTCCCTAATATTTTATAGCCGATAATAAATAGCGGAATATTAATAATGAACATGATAGTACCTGGTGACCATCCGTATAGATAGTGCAACAGGATGGAGATCCCCGCAAAACCGCCTTCTGCTAAGTGATTGGCAATCGCAAAAGAATTAACACCGATTGAAAATAGAAAAGAACCCAAAATGATAAGGATGAGACTTTTAAGATGCGTGAACCAGCTTTTTTTCATAATTTGTTTCCTTTCCATGATTACTCCTCCTTAGACTACCCTGGATGTAGAAAATGATAACATTGGAGTTCTGACTCCAAATCAGGTAACATGAAAGTTGTGGGAGGCGATGATTTTGCCAAGAACTATACAAGATATCCAATTGGAAGTGGATCAATATATTAGTCAGTTTAAAGAAGGATATTTCCAACCTCTCTCGATGCTCGCTCGTTTAACAGAAGAAGTGGGTGAACTCGCCCGTGAAGTGAACCATCGATTTGGCGAAAAGCCAAAGAAACCAGAAGAGGCTGATAATTCTATTGAAAACGAATTAGGGGATCTTATCTTTATTATTGCTTGTTTTGCAAATGCATTAAAGATCGATTTAGATCAATCTTTTTCACAAGTAATGGAGAAATATCGTGTTCGCGATCAGAAGCGGTGGACATATCGAGAGACAGAATCATGAGGAGAAGTGAAAGATGAATATACAAGTCATCGTAGCTGGATCAACTGGAAAAATGGGTCGAGAAGTTGTCAAGATGCTAGGTCAACATGAGTATTTCGAGTTTGTTTGCGGAGTATCTCGTAGTTTGGCAGGGAAAGATGCAGGTGAAGCAATTGGTTTGTCCCACTTAGGCGTTCCTTTGGTGGCGTCTGTACAAGAAGCGATTCAACGTTATCCGCATGCAGATGTATTAGTCGATTTCACACAACCTAGAAGTGTTTTAGAACACGCTTTTATGGCTTTGAATGCTGGAATTCGTCCTGTAATCGGGACATCTGGGCTGAATGAGGAACAGATAGAAAGATTGAAAAATGAAGCTCAACAGAAAAATTTGGGTGCAATCGTTGCCCCGAATTTTGCAATTGGCGCTGTATTGATGATGGTTTTTGCGGCACAAGCTGCGAAATATTTACCACATGTGGAAATTGTAGAATCCCATCACGACCAAAAATTGGACGCACCTTCGGGGACTGCGGTGAAAACAGCAGAGAGTATCTTGGAACATCGTTCAGGTATCATTGAACAAGGACATAATCAGGAGGAAGAATTGTTGCAAGGAGCTCGAGGAGCTTATTATCATGGTTTCCGGATTCATAGTATTCGCTTACCTGGATTAATTGCTCACCAGGAAGTGTTATTTGGTGGTTCCGGTCAATTGCTGACGATTCGACATGACTCTTTTGATCGTGAATCGTTTATGCCTGGTGTAAAAATAGCAATTGAACAGGTTATGAAAAAGGATGAGCTTATTTATGGATTGGAGAAGTTACTGGAAGAGTAGAATGATTTGAACGAAAGGGTGTACATGTTGAGAATAGCCTTGATAGCTCACGATCGAATGAAAGAACAAATGGTACAATTTTCTATTGCTTATGAACCGATACTGGAAAAGCATAAATTATATGCAACGGGAACAACAGGAACCAAGATTATGGAAAATACGAATCTAGAGGTAAAACGTTTTCTTTCAGGTCCTTTTGGTGGGGATCAAGAGATAGGGGCATTAATAGCGAAAAATAAGATGGATTTAGTATTGTTTTTCCGAGATCCATTAACCTCTCAACCACATGAGCCCGACATTTTAGCTCTATTACGATTAGCTGATGTTCATAACATACCGGTCGCCACAAATATGGCTACTGCAGAGATACTGATTCGGTCGATAGATCAGGGGGATTTGGCTTGGCGAGATTCGATTTAACCAGTAGTAAGATAGAGCCAAAACACCTCTTCGCCGCACAAACAGTGATGGGAAAATTAGAACAACAGGGGTTTCAAGCATATATAGTGGGCGGTTTTGTCCGTGATTTTATCCTACAACATCGCTCAAAAGATATTGATATTGCTACAGATGCACGACCTGATCAAGTGATTTCGCTTTTTAACCGAACGGCGCCAACTGGATTACAGCATGGCACCGTTACGGTCATTATTGATGAAATTCCAATTGAAGTCACGACTTTTCGTGTTGAAAAGGATTATAATGATCATCGTCATCCAAGTGTTGTTCAATTTGTAAATTCATTAGAGGCAGATTTAAGCCGACGTGATTTTACGATTAACGCAATGGCAATCAGTATAGATGGAGAACTATATGATCCCTTTGGGGGTGAAGATGACCTTCGAAGAGGTCTCATTCGGGCGGTAGGTGATGCAGAACAACGCTTCCTTGAGGACGCTCTTCGAATGATTCGAGCGATTCGTTTTGCGACAAAATTAAAGTTTAATATAGATTCATCTACTGAGAGAGCATTGCTTAACCATCGATCTCTCTGCCAACATCTATCAATTGAAAGAATAGTAGCAGAGCTGGAAAAAATTTGGGATTCCGAGTACTCAAGTAGTGGAATACAACGATTTGTCAATTATCACTTATGGAAACGTCTCCCTGTTTTTTCTTGCTGGAATTGGATAGAACCAACCGTTCATCAATATCAGATGTTTGATCTAAATGGGGATCGTATTACAAAGTGGCTTTTTTTATTTTTGTTAGGAAATCAATCGGATATAATTATAAGTTGTCAAAATTTACATTTCTCTAATCAAGATACAAACGAATGTTTACAAGCCTTTGTCTGTTATCAATTAGGTGTAGAGAATTTGGATGAAGAATCAATCATTCGCATGTTACTCAAATACGGATTTCAGACAGTGAAAAGAGCTTTTTATCTTATTCAATTTATGCAGTGTTCATCCACAACATCCATGGAACGTTTGGAGCATTTATGGAATCGGTTGATCATTCATCATCTTAAAGAGTTAACTATCAATGGGAATGATTTGTTAAGTATAACTTATCGATCACCTGGTCCATGGATTGCAAAGACTTTAGAAGAGCTATTATTCCTTGTCGCAAGCGGCAAATTACCGAACCATCGCCAGAATTTATTGGAAGAAGGTCGCCGAATTGTCAAAACATTTACGTAACCAATTACTTCGACTATTGTTAGAACAACAATCACCCTATATTTCAGGCGAAGAGATTAGTAAGCAACTTGGATGTAGTCGCGCGGCGATTTGGAAACATGTCCAAGAATTACGAAACCAAGGGTATGAAATTGAAGCACGGTCTCGTAATGGTTATCGTCTCATTTCAAAACCTGATCGAATTGCCCCTGAAGAGATAAATTTCTATCTTCAAACAGAAGTTTTGGGTAAGGAAATCAGATATTATCCTGCCATTACTTCAACTCAAGAGTCTGCTCATCAATGGGCACTAGCAGGTGCCAAGGAAGGCTCTTTGGTAATTGCAGATCAACAAACAACTGGTCGGGGCCGTTTAGGTACTTCATGGGTTTCTCCAGCAGGGACGGGTATCTGGATGAGCCTCATTTTACGACCAAATGCTTTATTGAAATTTGCCTCACATTTTACTTTATTAGCAGCCGTTTCAGTGTTTGAGGCCATTCAATCGCTTAGCTCTTATCCTATCCATATAAAGTGGCCAAATGATCTATTAATCAATAAGAAAAAAGTTTGTGGCATTTTAACAGAATTAAAAGGAGAGCAAGATCGAGTCGATTATATGGTGATTGGAATAGGGTTAAACGTGAAGCAGAATGATCAATTACCATCACATGCTACTTCCTTAGAAGAAGCTGCCGGGAAACAATATATACGTGCTCAAGTCATTGCACAAATTCTTCAACGTATCGAACTTTGTTATATGGAATATGTTAAAGAAGGATTTGCACCCATCCGTAAACGATGGGAAGCAGGAGCACAGTCTTTTTTTGGAAGAGAAGTTCAAGCGAAAACATGGAATGGTGTGATAAAGGGGATTGCTGAGGGTTTAAATGATGATGGGGCATTAATCATTCGTTCAGAGGGAGAAAAACGGATCATTTATTCTGCCGATATTCAAATGACTTAATCAACAATGCTATAGCAGGTTAAATTGTTTTTATGTATAAAATCATTTATCATATATTTAGACGGTATCCATTGGAGCCGTACTTTTCAAGAGCCAGTTAATTCGGAAAATCTAGCTCTGAGCCATTGGGACGGAGACTGCAAAAAGGAGAAAGTGTTCGCCAATTGAAATTTCTGTTAGATTGGCGTATTCTTTTTTGCTCTGCCCCACATGATATGGAGGGTGAGGCAAAAATGCTAAGAAAAGTAACAACGAAGCAATTACGTCAACAAAAGAAAGATCGAGAGCCAATCGCCATGATTACAGCTTATGATTATCCGTCAGCTAAAATTGCTGATGAAGCAGGTGTTGACATCATTCTTGTAGGCGATTCAGTTGGGACTACTGTGCTAGGTTATGACTCGACCATACCAGTTACAATTGAAGATATCTTGCACCATACCAAAGCAGTAACTAGAGGTGCGAAACGATCATTAGTAGTAGCTGACCTTCCTTTTGCAACTGCACATCTTTCTCAAGACGAAGTACTGCGGTCTGCGACACGTTTGATGCAGGAAGGTGGAGCATATGGAGTTAAGGTAGAAGGTAATTCTGGGTTGACGAGTAAAATAAATTCTTTGACCACCGCTGGAATCCCTGTGATGGGTCATATTGGCTTAACCCCACAGTCAGTAAATCAGTTAGGTGGTTATGCATATCAGGGGAAAGATCGTGATACAGCAAAACGTTTATTAGATGAAGCGGTACGAATTGAACAGGCCGGAGCCTTTGCTCTGGTTCTTGAGTGTGTCCCGGAAGAGCTGGGAAAGTTGATAACAGAAACGATTTCAATCCCAACAATCGGGATTGGATCTGGGAAGCTTTGTGATGGTCAAGTACTTGTCTTTCACGATTTATTAAACTTTGGAGCAGCATTTCATCCTTCATTTGTGAAGGTGTATAGTGATCTAAGTAAAATCATTCATGAAGCAGTTCGAACTTATGTGAAAGAAGTAAAAGAAAAGCAATTCCCAGAAGAAAAGCATGTTAGACATATTACAGAAGAGACTTTTGATTCTCTTTACGGAGGACACAGTAAACATCATGAAGCACATTAAGCAAATCAACCAGCTACGAGTTGAATTGAAACAGTTTGCTTCTCAAACAATTGGATTTGTTCCTACAATGGGATATCTTCATTTAGGACATCTAGAGCTTATCAAGCGAGCTAGAGAAGAATGTGATATCGTAGTTTTGTCCATATTCGTAAACCCTCTACAATTTGGACCCAACGAAGATTTTTCACGCTATCCAAGGGATATCGAAAGAGATGAACAGTTAGCGAAAGAAGCAGGAGTTGATTTTCTATTTTCTCCATCTGTAGAGGAAATGTATCCTGAGAAGCCATTAACCCATATTGAGGTTGACGAGATCACATCTAAACTTTGTGGATCATCGCGACCAGGACATTTTTCTGGTGTGGCGACTGTTGTAACTAAGTTATTTCATATTGTTTCACCTGATCGTGCCTATTTCGGGTTGAAAGATGCTCAACAAGTAGCAGTGGTGGAACAATTAGTTAAGGACCTCTCATTTCCAGTTGAAATTGTACCATGTGATATTGTCCGTGAAGAAGATGGATTGGCATTAAGTTCTCGAAATGTTTATCTCTCTTCCGATGCCAGGAAACAAGCAACAGTTTTATATCGTGCCTTAAAGGAGATTCAAGCAAATCCTCCCTCTGATCCTGAATCAATTCGTTCGATTTTGCATGAGCGGATATCTGCTACACCACTTGCACGAATCGATTATATCGATGTTTTAAGTTATCCTGGATTACAAGCAGTAACCACGATCGAAAACCAAACAGTTATTGTGGCAGTTGCTGTTTATTTTGACCAAACTCGTCTAATCGATAATATATTGTTGAGGTGAATTGAGTTGCTTCGTTCGATGATGAAAGCAAAAATCCATCGTGCAACAGTTACGGAATCGAACTTGCACTATGTAGGTAGTGTTACCATAGATAGTACTATCCTTGAAAAAGTAGATATCATGCCAAACGAAAAAGTGCAGATTGTCAATAATAACAATGGAGCAAGGTTAGAAACATATGTAATAGCAGGTGAACCAGGAAGTGGAACCATCTGTTTAAATGGCGCTGCTGCCCGCCTAGTACAACCAGGAGATCAAGTGATTATCATCGCTTATGCATGGCTGAATGAATCGGAGGTAGTCCAGCACCAACCTAAGATTGCCATCATGAACGAGCATAACCAAATTGAACAATTGATTGAAGAAGAGGTATATGGCTTAACCACTCCATAAGTTGGGGTGGTTTTTTCCTGAAATCATAGGACATACACATGAAAACCCTATTTTTGTAGCATACTGCTATGGAATAGGGGGGATTACTTTGCTACATACACAGTGGTTTGAGCAAATGAAAAAAACGTTGGAAGAGATGGAAGAAAAGTACCCTCAAAGCACTGATGGCGAACGAGAAAAGTATAAGTTGCAGCTTCAACAAATTCGTAAAAATTGTGATCAGCTATTAAAAGCTTGGGCAACAGTTGAAGCTCAGGTAGGAAAGTTGTCCAAGAAACATCCCGAATTATTTGGAGAGGTAGAGGAAGAGGCAATTGGCGAGTCTTTTTACTTAGAAGAGTCAGCAGTTCGACACTTCCGCCAAGGACAAGGATACTATCAATTAATGATGTTTAAAGAAGCCAATCAGATGTTTGAACAAGTGATAAATGAAGAACCAGACTTTATATTGGGACGTTTGTATCTCGGATTATCTCAATTTCAACAAGGAGAGTTAGAACAGGCCGAACAACATTTTCGCTGGGTTTCACATATTTCCACTGAGGATATATTTATCGGATTTTCTTTTCATATGCTCGGCTGTATTCAAGTTCGAAAGGAAAATGATCTACAAGCTGTTCGATTTTTCCAAAAAGCTGTTTCCTTTTTACCTGATCTTCCAGACGCATGGTTTAATATAGGAGCCTGTTATTATCGACTTCAAGAATATCAAGAAGCGATTTCTGCATTTCATCAAACATTAAAATATGATAAAGATGATTGGGAATCAATGTATTATCTCTCTAATTGCTATCGGTATTATCACGATTGGGGTAATGTCTCATTTTGGAGACTTGCTTCTTTGGAAAAGCAAAAGCACCCTCAGATTATTGAATCAATTGCCCAAGATTGTGAGGAAATGGGCGATCATGAATGCGCAATTAATTGGTATCTTCGTCTGATGGTTGAAGATCGAAATTCTTGGACAGCTTATCATGGAATGGTGTGGAATTTTTGGGTAATGGGTAAAAAAGATGCTGCTTGGCTTTGGTTGAAGAAAGGGCTCACACTATTTCCCCAACAAATAGAACTTCTTTACTTACAAATCTGGATGCTTTTAGATGAGGGTCGATTAACTGAACTAAAACAAATCATACAAATTCTACCTTTAAACTATCATGAACGACCCATAACCTGGATGATCTTCTCTCGTTTTTATTCTTTGCAGGGGAATACCGATGAAGCGTTTCGGATAACAGAAGAAATGGTACAACAAAGTAATCAAACGATACAAGCATTTGGATATTATCAAAAGGGACGTATTCTATTGGACAAACAACAACCTCAGCAAGCTATTCGCTTCTTTCAAAAGGCATTTGAATTAGAATCGAGCTGGACAGAGCCTAAGTTTTTCGAAGGTATTTGTCATATGCTCGCAGGGGAACTTGATCGAACCGAACAATGCTGGAGAGTGATTGCTTTTCCATATATGGAAAACTAATTTTTTGGATCAGACATCCAATAGCGGATATGTTCTTCTTTTGAAGTTGGAATTCGATCTATGACTTCACCGTTAGGATGATATCTATATTCATATTCTCGATAATGTTCAACACGCCATTTTCCGCCCTTACGATTCTTATCGCGAAACTCATCAGTGGAAACAAATTGCATAACATAACGACTCGTTATTTGTGGTTGATTTGTATTTAAATAAGAAGAAGCAGGGCTCGCTAATGGAAGAGACCAATAATAGCGCCCTAGTATGAGTGTACCAATCATCAGGTTGATTGCAATAGTTGTCACTAACAAAGTCAATTTTAATCGTTTTTTTAGCACTTGCATGTTTGAATACTCCTTCAATTTTCTTTTACTTCTACTTCTTTGACGTCATTCTATGCGTGCGAATCGTGAACTACCCCATTTTTTCGGTTGGATTTTCCAATAAATATGTTACAATAGACCTAGATTATAATTTTTATTAAATGATAACGTTTCTCTATTGGGGGTATATTTCATGCATAAAGTTGTGATTTTAGGGACAGGACCCGCAGGTCTAACTGCGGCCATATATTTAGCTCGTGCTAATATGAACCCATTGGTGATCGCTGGACCAGAGCCAGGAGGACAGTTGACAACAACTACAGATGTAGAGAACTTTCCGGGGTTTCCAGATGGAATAATGGGGCCTGAATTAATGAATCAAATGGAACAACAGGCAAAACGATTTGGTGCTGAGTTTAAGACTGGTTGGGTGAAAAAAGTGGATCTGTCAAACCGACCGTTTACTCTTTATCTCGGAGATGAAGAAATCAAAACAGAAAGCCTCATTCTATCTACTGGAGCTTCAGCAAAATTACTACAAATACCAGGTGAAAAAGAGAATATTGGTCAAGGAGTTAGCACTTGCGCTACATGTGATGGCTTCTTCTTCAGAGGGAAAAAACTGATCGTGGTAGGCGGTGGTGACTCAGCAATGGAGGAATCCACGTTCTTAACAAAATTTGCGACAGATGTTACCATCGTTCATCGTCGTAATGAACTACGAGCATCAAAAATAATGCAAGAACGAGCAAAGGAAAATGAAAAGATTAAATGGAAGTTAAATCGTACACCAATCGAAGTCGTGACAAAAGAACAAGGTGGTGTGAAAGGCTTACTGGTAAAAAATAATGAAACAGGTAACCAGGAATTAATTGAAGCAGATGGCGTATTTATTGCGATAGGTCATAAACCAAACACCGACTTCTTAGAAAACCAAGTGAAAACTGATCAAATGGGATATGTCCTTGTAGAACCAGGTACAACAAAAACTAGCATCCCAGGTGTTTTTGCTTGTGGCGACGTTCAGGATCATTTTTATCGGCAAGCGATCACCGCTGCTGGCACGGGATGTATGGCAGCTTTGGACTGTGAACGATATTTAGAGGGCAGTGCATATCAAGATTGGAGCTTTTCACTAACTAAATAACTATAAAGGTAAAGCCGGCTTGAGTGAGCAATTGATGCTAAGCCGGCTTTGTTTTTTTGTTGTAATAGAAACAATAACCTGTTATAATGACATTGTTTCTATTACAACAAAAATTCGAGGTGATATCTATATGACTTTGGAAGGAGAGTTAAGTGCTATTTTTAATAGAGTCTCCGAAAGACATAAGGTTATTAAAGAAATAGAGCAAAAAAAGTTCAAATTCATGCAGGAAAATACGTTTTTAGAAGTTCATTGCATTGATTGGATCGAAAAGTTGAATGACCCAAATGTAACAAAGCTCTCCAAAGCATTACGAGTCACAAGAGGAACAATCAGTAAAATAACAAAAAAACTAATTTCTGATGGATTGATTGAAAAATATCAAAAAGAAAAGAACAAAAAAGAGATATATTACAAATTAACAGAAGCTGGTCGTGAGATTTATTTGGAGCATCAAGCAATGCACAAAGCACTACTAGAAAAAGATCATGCATTCTTTAGTAAATTAAGTGTGGCCGAAAAAGAGCAACTTGTGATGATATTAAAGAAAATTTATGGAGAAATAGCAGAAGAATTAAAGAAGATAGGGCTAGACAATTATATATAAACGGGGGCTAATCTTATGACACAAATGGATTATGAGTATATAGAAAGCTCTGTCACTTCCAAAGACGGAACGGAGATTAGTTATAAAGTGATGGGAGAAGGCCCTGGGCTATTAATTGTTCATGGAGCATTTCGTGCTTCACAGCACTATCTTAAATTAGCTCAATATCTATCAAAAGATTTTACAGTCTATATCATGGATCGACGTGGTCGAAATAAGAGTGGGACAAAGGGCGATCAGTATAACGTTCAAAAAGAATGTGATGATGGAATAGCAGTTATTCAAAAGCATAATGTATCTTTCTTATTTGGACATAGTTTTGGAGCGGTGGTTTCGCTTAATATTGCTTTACAATATCCTCTTAAGAAAATTGCAGTTTATGAGCCACCCATGGTTCCCTATTTTCCAACATCATGGATACCCAAATTTGAACAAGAACTTCATAAAAATGACTATGTTTCAGCAAGTGTTTCCCTAATAAAAGGTTTACGCATGGGTGGTGTTATGAGCAAACTTCCAAAACCAATCCTAAAACTTCTCTTTCAATCTATGGCAAAAGGACCAGAATGGGAAGAAAATGTACAACTTTTACCAACCGTTTCGGCAGAGGCACAAGCTGTATTGACATGGGATTCAAATATAGACCGCTACAAAAAAAACTCTATAGTAACATTAGTGATGGCAGGAACAAAAACGCCTAACTATCTGCTTAAAAGTGCAAAAGAATTAGGGACCGTATTGCCCAATAGTCAAAACATATTTATAGAAGGACTTGATCATAATGCGCCTGACGAAAGAGCTCCTGAGAAAATCGCACAGATATTAAAAAATTATTTTATAAAATAAAGGAGGAACACCATGAGTGTTTTTCACGGATTAGATGTACCTCTTATGATACTTCTTTTATTAATTTGGATATCTAATGGTTGGATATCGGGGCGCCTTATATTTATTTCAGAATTCAATCAGATTAGGAAATATACAGCTGCATTGAGCATTTTGTCCATTATCTTATTATTACTTATTGTATTTATTATTTTAGAAGCAATTTTAGGACTTGGTTACTTATTTGAAAATGACAAAATGCCTTTGATTTATACATTGTTACTTTTACCACTTCTAGGCGTCATCTTTTTTTCCGTTCCAAAAATAAAAAGCATCTTTCATGAGATGAATAATGCGCCAAATGATGAAATCAGTAAAAATATACGTCAGTTCATAACTAGCTTACCATTTGTTCTTCCCTTTCAACTAGGAATATACGTGACAATCATGAATCTTTGTTTCTTCCTATTTCCATTCGGATTTCTATCTTTCATAGATTATGCTACTCCATATATCTTGCTTCTTTTTATATTCTTAGTACTTTGGTTTCGTTATCGCCACCGACAACGAGTAATTCTTGAGCAAAATCATATGAAAAATAGTTTATGGAACCGGTTATGGAGAACATCTATCAGTCTAGTTCTTGCAGTAGTGAGTCTTGTAGTCTATTTGACGATGGCAGTAACGGCAACAATGTCGAATGGAGTATCAGAAGAGAGTTCTAAAAAAAATGTTAAAGTCCATAGAGGTTATGTGAAGATAGAAGGTGCAAACCTATATTATGAAGTAAGAGGCGAAGGTCCACCCCTTCTTATGATCCCTGGAGGGGGAGGAGACGCAGGATTTTATACTTACGTTGCCAATATATTAGCTGATCGTTATCAAGTCATCACATATGATAGGAGAGGAAATTCTCGAAGTAAATGGAGTGGTCCGCATAATTTTGAATTGAGCCAACAAACGCGTGATGCAGTAGCTGTATTGCGTGCAACTCATCACAATTCTGCATATGTATTTGGAAATAGTGGTGGTGCTATTTTTGCATTAGAAATGGCAGAGAAATATCCTAATATGATAAAAGCTGTAGTGGTTCATGAACCTCCAATAGTTAAAGTTCTCCCAGATCAAAAAAAATGGTTAACGCTCTTTTCTGACATAGATGAATCTTCAAATCGCTTGGGTGCTGAATTTGCTAACACACAATTTGCCTTTGCACTTGGTATACCCGCAAGTGCTTTTACGCACATTCCAGAAGATTTTCAAGGACGAAACGGTAAGAATATAGAGATTCTGATAAATAATGAAATGCAACCCTCTATTCATTACATGCCAAACATCGAAAAAATAAAAAGAAACAAAGTAAAAGTAATCATGGCAGCAGGAGAATTATCTCTTGCAAAAGAGAGATTTTATGCTCGAACGGCCCCTATTTTGGCTCAGCAACTACAAGCCAAATTAGTTATTTTCCCTGGTCACCATCTTTCTTATTTCGACATGCCAAAGAAATGGGCGGAAGCACTAGATAAAGCGATTAAAGGGGGATCTGAGGTAACTCTAAAATTGGCCACTATCTGTCACATCTGCTTTTTTGATGATTTCATTCAATATATTAACTCTACTTATGCACAATTGATCTACTTGATTCTAGAGAATCCTAAGACCACTATGGGCTTCTTAGGGTTCTTTTAGACTTTGAAGATCTATTGGAGAATGAATTAGTTATTTTGCCACAACAGCTCAGACGCTTTTCACCTCCTAGGCAGAAAAATCTTCCTATGATGACTTCATGATTTGTCACAACTGTATCTATTTAACTTTTGCCTCTTGTGCAAATAGATACATAAAAGTGGCCCTGAAAATACTTGAATAATGAGATAACAACATAAAAATCTGTTACAAGTTATTAATGTAAATCCTCACCAAATGCAAATGATGGACGAACTTGTATTTTGTCTTTCGTCAACTTTCAATTCGGATCGATTCAGAGAGGAAGCAAAATAAAAAACTGAGCTAAATGATGATGACGCGATATCTAAACAAATTTTGCTCATTTTAATCGTTGCACAATATATTGTATGCTATATACTCGAGTAGTAACTATATATAGTGAGGCGTGATCGAACTTGGCAACGAAACAAAGAATCTGGGAACCATTACATAAGTTAATTGATAAAGCATGCGTAAAATTTTCAGATTGTAATCCCCAAGCTTTAATAGAGGAAATTGATCAGCAGCTACATGATGGGTTGTCACTTCAAGAGAGTTGGCAACAGGCGATTCAAATCACAGTAGAAAAGACAAGTATGGAAGAGCCAAACTGGCAATTTGTTGCGGCTCATCTATTTGCTCATAAACTTTATCATGGAGCTTCCGAAAATCGTGTATATTCTGCAAAGCAAAAATATGGTAGCTTCCTAGAGTTAATACATACATTAACCGAGCAAGGATTATATGGTTCCTATCTTTTAGACCATTATTCTTCACAAGAGATTGAACAGTTGGAAGAAGCGATTGTGCCAGAACGTGACTATTTGTTCAACTATATTGGTTTGAAAGTTCTTGCTGATCGATACTTAACTAAAGATTTTAGTGGTCGAGTGATGGAACTTCCCCAAGAACGGTTTATGATAATCGCAATGCATTTGGCAATGAATGAAGAACGTCGTGTGTTCTGGGCACGACAATTTTACGATGTGTTATCCCGTTTAGAGCTAACAGTAGCAACTCCGACTCTTTCAAATGCTGGAAAGCCATTGCATCAGTTATCGTCTTGTTTCATTGACACTGTTGATGATTCATTATGGTCGATATATAACACGAATTCAGCAACAGCTCAAGTTTCGAAACATGGTGGAGGTGTGGGCATTTATCTGGGAAAAGTTCGCTCAAAAGGTTCAAAAATTCGTGGTCATAAAGGGGCATCAGGCGGTGTAATCCCTTGGATTCGTAACTACAATAATACTGCAGTTGCTGTTGATCAACTAGGCGTGCGTCGAGGTGCCTTTGCGATCTATCTGGATGTGTGGCATGCGGATATTCTCGATTTCCTTAATCTTAAAACCAATAATGGTGATGATCGGTTAAAAGCTCATGATATTTTTCCAGGAGTTTGTATCCCTGACCTTTTCATGGAAAAATTAGAAGCGCGCGAAAGTTGGTATTTATTTGATCCACATGAGGTTCGAGAGGAAATGGGCTTCTCATTAGAAGATTCATATGGAAAAGAATTTACCAAGCGTTATCAAGCATGCGTAGAGCATTCCACTCTTAGTAAAAAAGAGATTCCAGCACTGGATATTATGAAACGCATTATGGTGAGTGCATTTGAAACTGGAACACCATTTATTTTCTTCCGTGATACCGTGAATGAGGCAAACCCAAATAAACATCTTGGAATGATCTATTCATCTAATCTTTGTACAGAGATTTGTCAAAACATGTCTGCTACAGAATTGGTTAGTGAAGAGTTAGAAGATGGCGTAATTATTACCAAGCAAAAACCTGGTGATTTTGTTGTATGTAATCTTTCATCAATCAATTTGGGACGGATTCAAAACAATGCAGACATTGCCCGCATTCTTTCAGTCCAGATGCGCATGTTGGACAATGTGATCGATCTTAATCATTATCCTGTAAAACAAGCTGAGATTACGAATCAAAAGTATCGTGCTGTTGGTCTAGGTACAAGTGGATATCATCAATATTTAGCTCAAAAAGGGATTCGATGGGAATCAGAAGATCATGTTATGGAAGCTGATCGACTGTTTGAAGAGTTGGCTTATCAAGCAATCCGTTCTTCAATGGAACTAGCAAAAGAAAAAGGAGCTTGTCCAGCTTTTAAAGGTAGTGAATGGGAAACAGGACGTTACTTTGAACGACGTGGATATATGGATGAGCGTTGGCAACAGCTACAGCAAGATGTAAAGCGTTACGGTATGAGAAATGCTTGGGTTTTTGCAGTCGCTCCAACTGGCTCAACATCTTTAATTGCTGGTTCAACTGCCGGGATTGATCCTGTATATTCGAAAGTATTTGTTGAAGAAAAAAGAGGGGTCTCAATTCCACAAACGGCTCCAAATTTAAACGCAAAGACAACTTGGTTTTATAAAGAAGCTCATCATATTGATCAACTTTGGAGTATTCGCGCCGCCGGAAAGCGACAACGCCATATTGATCAATCACAATCATTTAATTTATACATTACTCCTGAAACAGGAGCACGGGACTTTTTGCAGTTGTATACCGAAGCATGGAAACATGGTATGAAAACAATTTACTACGTACGAAATCAATCGGTTGATGTAGAAGAATGTGTGAGTTGCTCCTCATAATGAATTAGAAGATAGGATGGTAGATTCGAAATGGCAGAGTTAAACCGTAAAAAAATTTTCAATGAGCATGGTCAGCGTGGTACACAACGTTTAATTAATGGTAACACGACAAATCTGCGCGAGTGGAATCGAATCAAGTACGACTGGGCTCACAAACTTTACAGAACGATGTTAAACAATTTTTGGATTCCGGAAGAAATTCCACTCGCCAGTGATGCAAAAGAGTTTGAAAATTTGACAGCAGAAGAGCGTCGAGCCTTTGATAAAACTATTTCATTTCTCAATTTTTTGGACTCGATTCAAGGCGAAAACTTGCCGAATATCAATGATTACGTGACAGCTCCAGAGGTAGCATCGTTACTTAATATCCAAGCATTTCAAGAAGAGATTCATGCTCAATCTTATAGCTACATCTTGGATAGTGTCTGCTCTCCAGAAACGCGTGAAAATATCTATGATGAATGGCGTCATGATGATCATCTTCGCGAGCGAAATCGTTTCATCGCTGATCTATATCAGCAATTTGTTGATCATCGTGATGATACACATTTTGTGCGAACCTGTATGGCAAATTTTCTTCTAGAGTCGCTCTATTTTTACTGTGGATTTGCTTTCTTCTATACACTGGCTCGTCAGGGGAAAATGACTGCGACAGCTACTATCATCAAATACATCCAACGGGATGAGTTAACACATGTTGTACTTTTCCAAAATATGATCAAGGAGTTACGCAAAGAGAATCCAGAACTATTTTCTGATGCTTTTATCGAAGAACTCAGAGAGATGACGCGAACAGCGGTAGAACATGAAATTCGTTGGGGGCAATATATTATCAACAATCAAATCACAGGATTAACCAATGAAACTCTTGAAAAATATATTAAATATCTTTCGAACGAACGATTAGGACGATTAGGTCTTGAGATTCTATATCCTGAAATTACAGAACATCCAATGCGTTGGGTAGAAAGCTTTTCTAATCTCAATGCCACAAAAACTGACTTTTTTGAGCAAAAAGTAACCAATTATGTAAAAGCAAGTAACTTAGACTTTGATGATCTGTAAATGATAAAAAGGAGTAAAAGATTCAATGGATGAGGTGTGGAAGAAAGTATTAGAATTTCATCAACTTTTCTCTGTTCCGCATGCAACAAAGCCCACAATGCTTACAACTGAAAGAGCAAAGGTCCGTATGGAATGGATCCAAGAAGAGCTTGGTGAAATGATTGAGGCGCAGACACTCGATGAACAAGCTGATGCCATGATCGATACCATCTATCTTGCTTTGGGGACTTTGGTTGAAATGGGTGTGAAACCTGAAAAATTGTTTGAGATCGTTCATGAAGCGAATATGAGTAAGTGTTGGAAAGATGGTAAGCCGCGCTATCGAGAGAGTGATGGTAAAGTAATCAAACCTCCTACCTGGATTGATCCAGCACCAAGGCTGAAAGATGAAATTAAGCGGCAGCAAAACGATACGATCGAGTCAAAAGACTGTAAATGAATGAATAAGGTAAAGTAAGTGAGGCCAACTGCTTAAGCAGTTGGCCTTTTAAAATCGGAATGAAATTTTCTTAAATTCAATGTAATGGATGAATAAACGAAAAAGATTGACAAGGAAAATGAACCCTGTTAGTATGTTAGTCATATAACATACTAACAGGGTGATTTAATGAAAGTAATCTTCGACGATAAGCAACCTATATTCCAACAAGTAGCCGAAGTCATTGAGGATGACATTTTGAATGGCGTCTATAACGAGGGAGATCAGATTATTTCGGTTTCACAATTCTCAAAAACCTCCCAAATCAACCCCGCAACAATCACGAAAGGGATTGCCTTGCTGGTGAATGAAGGAATCCTTTATAAAAAAAGAGGAATGGGAATGTATGTTCATGAAGGGGCAAAAAAAAAAATTATGATCAAAAGACGGGATCGATTCTACAACGAACTTGTACAAAATTTGCTTGACGAAGCAGAAAAACTAAAATTGAACCTTAACGAGGTGATTGAAATGATTAAACAGAAGAAGAAGGAGTTGGGCTATGATGAAGACAATTCTTGAATGCAAAAATCTATTGAAAAGATATGGGAAACATAATGCATTGATCAACCTTGATCTTACTTTGCAAGAAAACACAATTTATGGATTGTTTGGTTGCAATGGAGCTGGGAAAACTACACTACTCAATATGATTTCAGGAAATATTTTCCCGGATCGTGGAGTAATCAACGTCAATGAAAAACGTTTGAATTATGGTGATTCTTCGAAAGAAATCTGTTATATCTCAGAGAAACAGTACTATTTCAGTGGTGTGAAGGTCATCGATCTACTAGAGTTAGCTGCTGCCTTTCATAATCGATGGGATTGGAATTTTGCTAATCAACTACTGAAAGAATTCAAACTAAATCCTCAGCAAAAGATTGGTCAACTTTCTCGAGGAATGAAAACAATTTTAGGAAATACAATCGGGCTAGCAAGTCGAGCTCCTCTAACAATCTACGACGAGCCAGAAATTGGACTAGATGTACTCATGCGCGAGAAATTTTATCGCATATTAATAGATGATTATTCCAATAATCCACGAACGATTTTACTTTCCACCCATCTAATCGATGAAGTGACCAAGGTAATTGAGCATTTTTTTATCATCGAATCAGGTACGATCCTTCTCAAAGATGCCGTGGAAAATATTTGTATTTCTTCGCACCTACTAACAGGCAACCGTACAGAAATTGAAAAGTTCACTAGTGATAAACAAGTAATATATCAAGAATCTTATGGAAAAGGTATGCTCACGGTCATTTATGATTTGCTCACAGAAGAAGACAAAAGACGAGCAAAGATAGATAATATCTCAGTTGAAAGATTGTCACTTCAAAAATTCTTTGCCTATTTACTCGAAAGGAGGGAATCAAGTGGTGAACGGACTGAAAATTCAATTTAAAACTTCTTTCTATCTTCTCCAAGGTTATTTTTGGAGTATTATTGGCCTAAAGTTTCTTGATATCATATTAAGTCTCATTTGGGGTAATGAGAAGGATACTTATGTTTCTCCTGGTAATTTCATTACTATTTTTCTTCTTTTTGTGGCTACAGTTCTGCCATTAAGCTACTTTAAACGTGTAATTAATTTAGGTGCAAGCCGTAATGAATATTATACTGGATTACTTTCAATCTATGCGATCTGGATAGGTATCTTCGCCGTTTTTAATGTGATATGTCTAAAGATCGAAATGAGTTTATCTCTTATTTATAAATATAACTATATGAACATCTTAGAAATTTTTCACTGGGATCAATTTGGCATCATCGGAATGTTTATTTACCAAATAGGGGTTTATTTACTTGTTGTTTCTATATTAAATTTACTATTTTCATGCCTACAACACTTCATTGGATGGATTATTTGGATCATTCTTATCGTTGCTGCTATTTGGATCAGTATATCGTTCTCAACACTCAAACCTAAACTAGTAGAAATATCTCTGACACTGCTTTCTAACGATTCGTTACTACAGGGATTTGGACTTAATTTCCTGATTAGCTGTTTATTTTTAACAACGGGATGGTTGTTTACGAGAAAACGTTTAATTTTATGGAATAGAGGATGATAGCCAATGGATAGAAAAGCATTGCAAGCTATACTAGTCATGATTATTGTAGTTCAGCTTTTACTTACCGGTTGCCAAGCTTCAGAAGAGGGGGATTTATCCACTGAAGAGGTCAGCAAATTTGTAAATCAATTTTTTCAGCAGGAAAAAATAAAAAAAATGAATGTACCTGGAGGAGCTGTAGTTGTAGTTAAGGGAGATAAAATCTTATATGAAAAAGGATTTGGTTACGCAAATCTAGATAAAAAAATAGCTGTTGATCCCAAAAAAACAGTCTTCCAAATGGCTTCTACTACAAAGTTGTTTACGGCCACTGCGATCATGCAGTTAGTGGAACAAGGGAAAATCGATTTAAATAAGGATATTCAAGCTTACCTAGGGGATATCAAATTTGATAATCCTTATAGAAATCCAATTACTGTGAAACATTTATTAACTCATACATCGGGCTTTGCTTCAAGTGAAACACAAAAAATTGATTTTGAAAGAGATTTACTAAAATTTCATCCAATAAAAACTTTTTTACAGACTCATATACCTCCAGTGGTACGAAAACCTGGTGAGGTGTTCATGTATGATAGTTATGGTTATACTTTATTGGGTTACATGATAGAAAAAGTATCAAATTTACCATTAGAACAATATATGAAAAAGAATATTTTTCAACCTTTGGAGATGAAAAATAGTACTCTATTTTTATCACCTGAAATCCTGATAAAACGATCCCTCGAATATGATCCGAATGGAAATGTAATCACTCCCTATACATGGGCGCCTACAATTGATGGAGCAGCAGGGCTCAATGCAACACCTCATGATATTGCCAATTTTATGATTTCCCATTTGAATAGTGGTGTTTTCAAGAGTAAAAATATTCTCGATTCAAAGACCGTTATGGCGATGCATAAATATCAATCTGAAATTCATCCAACATATCCGGATACAACGCTTGGCTTTGAAAACTCGCTACTTACTCAAGACCACCATAACCAATACGTTATTTCTAAAGGAGGCGATGCTGAAGGTTTTAGCAATTTACTAACTCTACTGCCTGAACAAAAAGTAGGTTTCTTTATTGTAGGAAACAAACCTTCTGACATACGCCAAGAGTTTTATAAGCAATTTATGAATCGTTTTTATCCTAACAAGAAACACCTCGAATACATGAAAACACCTCAAGAAAAATTACAGCGGTTTGCAGGAACTTTTATGGATTTACGTAAAGATTTTTTAATCACTCATATCACTCCATATGGTGATGGGGAGTTAGCACTTGAATATAATATTTCATTTGTTAACAATGGTAAGAAGAAAATAATTTACAGACAGATTGATCCATTATTATTTGTCAATGATGAGGGACAATTGCTAGCCTTCAAAGAAAATTCAGATGGTTCGATCACATATATGAAGAATCTATTATCTTATTCTCAAAGGAGTGAAGTTCCATATTTTCCTGATGTCCAAAAAGATGATGACTATGCACAACAAATTCGTAATGTTCAAGTGTCAAAACTATTGCCCTCAACATGGAATAACCAATTTGAACCGAATCAACCGATAACAAGAGGAGAATTTGTAACCATGACGATGTTGGTACTTGAAGTTTCCCCTACAATTGAACCAGAACAAAGAAAAAATGGATCCATTACAGAAAAGGTGAAGAAAGCTATGGATCTAGGGATTTTAAACAATCCTGACAAAATGGATGAACCGATTCAACGACAGGAAGCTGCAACTATTTTTATGAGAGCAGCCAAGAAACTTAGGATGCCAGAGATAGATAAGTTGGATGCTCAAATAACAGGAGAAGTAAATGACGAATCAACACAAGGGGTTAAGGCAATAGTCGCATTAGAATTATTTGGACCTGAAGTTACTAAAACCAATACAGGTGTTGATTACCATCCTAAACAATATATGCTTAGAAAAGAAGCTGCTGCATTAATTTCCGAAGCCATTTTTAAGTTAGCCCCCTGATGTTGCATTTTGTATCTAAACACATAAAATGGATACAATAAAGGCTGACCACTATTCACCAACTAAAGAGTCTATAATGGCGGCAACCGTTATAGACTTAGGCTTAATTAAATAGCTCCATTAAATTTTTGAGCAGTTCCAAGGATAAAAATTGTTACCATAAGGATGGCGATGGCACTCGTCCATCCTTTTTTGACGTTTTTTTTTACGTTTCCAGGCTAGCTATGAGTTATCACCCCTTCAGTAATGTCCGATTATTGAATAGGTAAAGAGGGAAGGGGTGATTCTGATTCTTGCTTTTGCTCGAAATAATAGAGGGAAATGATAAAGATTGAACCTACAATACCATAGATAACTTGATTAATATATAAGCAGCAACTATTTTAAACCAAAGGAGCTAATCATGAACAAAAAACGACTACATACAGAAGAGTTTTCCTCTCAGAATATGATACGCACCCGTAATAAAGAAGAGACAAAAGCTGCTTTGCTGGCTGCTGCCCGACTGCACTTTGCTCGTGATGGGTATGAAGCCACTAGTTTACGTGATATTGCTGAGGATGCAGGAGTGAATGTATCGCTTATCTCTCGATACTTTGGATCGAAGGATAAGCTTTTTCAAAAAGTAATTTCTTTTGACCAAAATCGTATTGATGAAGCAATACATGGACCATCAGATCAATTGGGAGAGCGTTTGCTCATGAGTATCCTAACTGATCCTGCTGGTTCGAATCATGACCTTTTTGTTACACTGTTGCGTTCGTCTGACCATCCACCTGCTATAGAGTATATGGAAAATTTGCTAAGAACCTTAGAAGGCAATCTAACACAATTCACAGACGCTCCCGATGCCGAACTGCGTGCAAGTTTTATAACTGCTTTGCTTACTGGAATGGTTATTTTAAGACGACTCTTGAAAAAAAATACTCTTTCAGAAACTTCTGCTGACGTACTACTTCCCTACTTTCAAAGTGTTCTCTCAACTCTTTTATCAGAAAAGGATTTTTAAAACCTCTCACTAAGTAAACAATCGTTTGCAAATGATCTAAAACGTGATATATTTTATATGTAAACAGTTGTTTACATATAAAACTTAACATAAATGAGGAGAGGGAATTTTTATGAAAAACTATATGATCGTAAAACAACCAGTGGCTGATTTAGCCCGATTTCGAAAAGCATTTGATGAACTGCAACCACATCGAAAAGAGTATGGCTTGATTGATATCGGCCAATTTCTCTCTGCTGATGAACCGAATACAGTTATTGTAATGATGGAGTATACAAGTCTGGAACGTGCAAAAGAATATTGGCATTCAAAGGTACTTGCAGAAGGCAGAGAGAAAGCTGGTGCATTAGGACCAAACCTTACTCCACCAGAACGGGTTTGGCTTACAGAAGGTTATGTAGAATGATGAAAAAATTTGTTTCTGAAAAATGAAATGAGAAAGACTATTCCTTTATTGTTGACTCAGAGGAATAGTCTTTCTCATTTCTCCTATTCAATTGATTTTGCAACGGTCAGAGCATGAATTTTCCCACTTGTTTTTCTGGTGAAAATCGATTTAAGTATGGATTTTACCCAATACTTACCATTCAAATCCGTTTTCGCGTTCATAAATAATGTTAAATGGCTTTTTATGAGATAATCATCAAAAGATGAATACACATTGCCACTCTTACCTTGTAAGTACGCAAAAACATCAGCAATATGGATCAATTCGTGTACTGTGTTATGTTGGGTGAAACCGTCAATACTATGACGCTTAAAATATCCTTTTAATGCACCAGCATATTTTTCGCATCACGATATCCTGCTTTGGTCATTATTAATCTAGAAAATACGAATCCACAAAATCCACTTTAACACCTAACAATTAATTTACATATAATATAAATTGTAGGCTCCATTATGTATAAATATGTTAGAATTTAAACTAATCATTTCGAAAGGAGGTCTGGGAATGAGCGAAGAAATTGAGGTTACAATTCCCCTACCATCCTATCAGGTTAAAACATTAGAATCGATTGCAAATAATGAGTATGGCAGTAGCAATGAAGTAGATAAAGTAGTCTTTTCGGCACTATTGGATTATTTTGAGTCTCGCGATCCAAGAGAAGTAACACAACGAATGGTGCAAGAGGGAATTGAAGTATTAGAAGATCATGTACGAGTCTTATTAGACTTGGTGAAAACTTTATTATTATCTTCCAGCTATGATACAGCGAAAATTCGTATTCTTTTGGAGCATCTTTTTGAACGTGAAATAGGACGGGATTTGATCGATGAGTTATATAATCGTACTAACCAATCTATTATCGAGCGTTTCCGCGAAGAAGAATTGGAAACCACGGCTCAATTGATCACAGACAATGAAAATTTACAATTAAGTCTACGTAAATGGGAAGAAAGAGAAGGGGAAATCGATCAATTAAAATCTCGTCAAGAGCAAGAAGGCAAAAAAAAGGAACAAGAATTTGCATCTGCTGTTCAAAGGGTGAATCAACAACTTGCTGAATCAGAAGAAAGACAGAAGAAAATGACAACATGGGTTAATGGCTTGCTTAATTTCTTAAACCAGCGTCAAGGTGACCCAAATACATTGATTCAGGAGTATGCGAGACAGAATCCTAAACCGAAAGGGGTTATTTAAATTTAATCAGGGGGGAGGATTTGATGAATAACGACATTATACAATATAAGGTTAAACTACCAAAAGAATTGGTGGGTCAAATCTCTGAAACATCTGATGTTGAATTAGTTGATGTGCTTCGGCTAAGTGTAGCTCGTTATCTTCAGACATATGCAGCAGAGAAAGTGATGTCTGAATTGATTAGTCAATATGTGGAACGAGCTGAGGGTCTATTTGAAGAGCGTTTTGATAAGATTACTAACTTATTAGCCAGTTTAAGTTATGTTAGCAAGTTTAACAATAACATTTTAAATGCTATTTTTGTAAATAATAATGGTAGTGAATCTGATTTAGAACGCTTTTACAATGAGGCGACAGATACAGTTCAAAAGTATTTTCAATTTGACGAAACAGAAGGCAATATTCTTCCGATTATGGAAGAGAATGACCAATTGCGTATTAAAGTACAGGAGCTTGAGAAAAGAGCGATTTCGCAAGCGGCAACAGCACAAACAACAGGTGGTGGAAATACTGCCGAACTTACTTATGCGAACCAATTGCCTGACGATAAGGCTGCTCTTGACCTAACAATCAAACGCATCACAGAACAAATTAAGATCATGGAGCAAAAAAAAGCGGAAGCAGAAAGACAGAAACGCGAAGTAGTCGTATGGATCAACGGCTTGATTACACATTTAGTTAATAATTACAGCCGCTTGAAAACAAACGAACAAATTATTCGGGCTTATATCAAAAGGAATCCTAAACCTAAGATTCAATAACAGATAGGGTGGAACATGATGGAACATGTATTGAGCATTGATAGTTTCTCTACAGAAGATTTACTTGCATTATTTCGACTTACTGATCGCATCAAACATTATCCTGATCGATATCGTGAAGTATTATCTAGTAAAGTGGTCGCTACTCTTTTTTATGAACCAAGTACTCGTACTAGGCTCTCCTTTGAGGCAGCCATACAGCGATTAGGAGGACATGTAATCAGTACAGAAAATGCACGTGAACTTTCCTCTGCTGTAAAAGGTGAAAATTTACGTGACACGATTCGTGTTGTTCATGGATATGCAGATGCTATCATTCTTCGACATTATGAAAATGAGGCGGCTGATATTGCTGCAAGCGTTGCCGATGTTCCAATCATTAATGCAGGAAGTGGTTCCAATGAACATCCAACGCAGGCGATGTTAGACCTTTACACAATCTATTCACATAAAGGAAGATGGAACCAGCTTTCATACGTCCTTTCAGGAGATCTTCGCTATGGACGTACTGTTCATTCTCTAGTCAAAAAACTATCTGAATCGCCAAATGTGACGATTTATGGCTTGAGTCATCCTGCATTTAGATTGCCTGAAGAATATATTGCTTTACTACATAAAAATAACATTCCATATCATGCATGTAGCCGAATCGAGGAGATTCCCTCAGATATAGATGTCATATATCATACACGGACTCAGTTGGAGCGGATGGAAGATTCTGATGAATCTGTCCAGGAAATTATTATAGATCTACAAGCTTTGAATCATTTTCGTGCTGAGACAATTCTACTTCATCCTCTCCCTCGTAATCGTGAAATCGCTACAGAAGTTGATCAAGACCCGCGAGCTCTTTATTTTGCCCAATCAAAAAATGGAATGTACGTACGAATGGCACTATTAACCACTTTATTAGGAGAGTAATTACACAACTTAACAACTATGTTGGTTCTCTACAATGACATCTAAGCGCTGTTTCAGGACATGGATGAATTTGCTGAATGGAACTGGATTGAGCAACTTGAATTATAAGAAAGTTTACCAAATGCTGTAATGCATATTCAGAGATCCGCCGGAGCTAAAGGCAGCAGTCTTCGGTGGATTTCGGAACATTGCTTTAAGTGGAATGAAGTTGCTTTTTCGTGCATGACTTGGAGCCAAAGATTCTGGGTCATGCGCTAATAAATATACATAATATTCAACTATCTAACATTCCCTTTCTTGGTGTTTTACATATCGCCTATAAAGAAGGATGAAATAAAAAAAGCAACCTTTGTAGTTAGTTTTTATGTTGCGGTTGCTATTGATTTCATTGTTCTTTCCGATCGCTTGTAAAGATGCAAAGGGCTCTTATAAGAATTTATGGTAAACTAAGAGTAGTATTTAAGGAAATGGAGATGTCAACCATTGTGAAGGAAGTAGACACTTGCGAAATTACGGTCATACATGAAGAACAAGTGCAACATGCGAAAGAGTCCATGTTGCCAGAGGATCAAATTGCTCGATTGTCAACTGTATTTCAAGCGTTTAGTGATCCGACTAGACTTCGAATTCTTCACTCGCTTCGACAAAATGAAATGTGTGTCTGTGATCTAGCAGCGTCATTAGAAATGACTCAATCAGCCGTATCGCATCAGTTACGAAAGTTGAAGCAAGCAAGAATGGTATCAAATCGTAAAGAGGGTCGAACGGTTTACTATCGTTTGCACGATGAGCATGTTGAAACATTATTACAAACTAGCCTTTTTCACATTCTACACACTTGAATGAGTTGACTCAGATAGATATCGATCAATATCAGGGCGTATTTTATTAGGGGAAGTGGTAGGTGCATAGCGCATCACAACTTCTCCATTATGATCGATCAGAAATTTTGTAAAATTCCATTTGATATCGTCATAGAGCACTCCTTTCGCTTTTTTAGTGAGATATTGAAATAAAGGATGTGCTCGATCTCCTTTTACATCGATTTTTGCAAAGATCGGGAAAGTAACATGATAATTGGTTTGACAAAATTTCAAGATTTCTTCTTCTGTTCCTGGTTCCTGATTCATAAATTGATTGCAGGGAAAAGCCAGAATGGTAAAGCCCTGCTCATGATAATCTTCGTAGAGTTTCTGCAATTCTTGATATTGTGGTGTAAATCCACATCTACTTGCCGTGTTAACAATTAATATAATCTGACCCTTATAGTCCTTTAGAGACTGGTTACTTCCATCGACACGCTTAGCCGAATAATCATATATGGTCAACTTTTTTCACTCCTATTTGCAAGTTTTCGTCTATTATGCTTCTTTTTAAAACGAACGTCAAAGCATTCTGTAGAAAGATCTCGAAAAAATGTTTTTTGTTAAATGGGAGAGGTCAATAAGTGAAACGACGAATACGAAGTCTAAGTGCGATTGGTTTAACTTTCTTCTGTCTATATGCTTTTTATTTATTTTATCAGTTTTACTATATAGAGAAACCTGTTAGAAAAGCTTTAAGAATTATACCAACCGCATCCATCTATACATTTGAGTTTACGACTGATCAAGTTCGGTTAAAAATCATTCTTCCCCCAAAATTCATCTCGAATTTCCCCGAATTATATAGTCGGTTAGATGAAGTAATAGGTGAACGTGATTTACTCATCCAGTTTAAAGGAAATCCAGATACACGATTGACAATGGCTTGGGATCGGATGATGTATGGTATCCAACAAGGTGTAACCAAAAAAGACTTTGTGAAGATTTATCAGACAGTTGATCGTATTTCAAAACAGAAAAATGTGGAATATCGTTTGTCGCATGAAGAGGATTGGGTTCTCATTCAATTAAAACATAATAAACATTTTTTATATCAGGTGGTCTTGTTAGATCATGAACGAATGGAGGAAGATGATATGATTTTGCATCGTTTGGAAATATTAAACATAATTAACTGAAGTTAGTCTGTTCAATAAAAATGCAGATTTGTTTAGGTATCTTTGTTAAGATAATGGTAGTTCAAGATAAAAGAAGGAGAATCTAGTTAAAATGAACCGATTATCGAAACGAGTACAACAGTTGACCCCTTCGCCAACTTTGGCGATTACAGCAAAGGCGCAAGAGCTGAAAGCTGCGGGACATAATGTGATTGGTTTAGGTGCGGGTGAACCAGATTTCAACACACCTAAACATATACTTGAAGCTGCTAAAAAAGCAATGGATGAAGGACAAACAAAATATACACCATCTTCAGGTATTCCAAAATTGCGCCAAGCGATTGTAGATAAGTTATCAAGAGAGAATGGATTGACCTATGTCCCTAGTCAGATCACTGTTACTGTTGGTGCAAAACATGGATTGTATAATTTATTTCAAGTACTTCTGAACAAGGGAGATGAAGTAATTGTTCCAATGCCTTATTGGGTAAGTTATTTGGATCAAATTACACTTGCTGAAGGACAACCTGTCATATTAACAACTGATGAGCAGCAGAATTTTAAAATCACACCAGAGCAACTAGAAGCTGCGATTACAGAGAAAACAAAAGCAGTTTTGATTAATTCTCCCTCTAACCCTACAGGGATGGTTTATACTCCTGAAGAATTACAAAAGATCGGAGAAATTTGTGTAAAATATGATCTTTGGATCATCTCAGATGAAATTTATGAGCATCTTGTATATGATGAACAATTTTCTCCTGTTAGCATTGCTAGTTTAGATCCGCGTTTTTATGAACGAACATTTGTCATTAATGGAGTTTCGAAGACGTATTCTATGACTGGTTGGCGAATTGGCTTTGTAGCGGGGCCAGCAGATGTAATCAATGTTATGAACGATTTATCAAGTCATAGTGTATCAAATCCAACATCTATCGCGCAGTTTGCAGCTTTAGCAGCTTTTACAGGCCCTCAAGAGCCCGTGAAAAAAATGAAAGCGGCATTTAAAGAAAGACGAGATTATGTAGTGAATAGAATTCATGAGATTGAGGGGCTATCTTGTTTAACTCCTCCAGGGGCATTTTATGTATTTATCAATATAAGAAAAGCTCTTGAAGAATCTCCTTACCAAAATTCTGATGAATGGTCAACTGCATTATTAGAAAAAGAGCAAGTTGCTGTTGTTCCAGGGTCTGCGTTCGGGTCCAACCACCATGTTCGCATTTCTTATGCTACATCGATAGAAGATTTGCAAGAAGCATTTAAACGAATTGAACATTTTACTAGCCATCTTGCTGTTAACCGATAAGTTAAGGGATAGGCCACTTCATGAAGTAGTGGTCTATCCGAATGATGATATGGAAACATTCTA
This sequence comes from Seinonella peptonophila, assembly GCF_900129355.1. Classification (GTDB taxonomy): domain Bacteria; phylum Bacillota; class Bacilli; order Thermoactinomycetales; family Thermoactinomycetaceae; genus Seinonella; species Seinonella peptonophila. The sequence goes on from NZ_FQVL01000001.1 coordinate 190,160, forward strand.
GTTCTTGGGGTGTTTTATATATTTCAATCTAATAATGCCTATTTCTATTTTTCAATATGGAGAGTATAGATGATGTTACAAATAAAAAATAGTTTTGCCAGCGATAATTATTCAGGTACACATCCTGATGTGATGGAAGCAATGATTCAAGCAAATGGTGGTCATGTTCGATCCTATGGTGATGATCCATATACATCAACTGCTATTGAAAAGTTCAAACAACAATTTGGCGAAAATGCAGAAGTCTTTTTTGTATTCACTGGTACTGCTGCTAATGTATTAGCATTGAAGGCTGTTACCCAACCTTATCATTCGATTATTTGTGCTGAGAGTGCACATGTCCATGTTGATGAATGTGGAGCTCCAGAGCGTTTTACTGGATGTAAGCTACTCACTGTTCCCACGAAAAATGGAAAACTCACTGTAGCCCAACTCAAAAAACATCTAAAAAGGTTTGGGGATCCCCACCATAGTCAACCACGCGCAGTTACGATTACGCAAAACACTGAGTTAGGAACAGTTTACACCCTAGATGAAATCAAGGAGATTGTAGACTTCACGCATGAAAATGACATGATATTACATATGGATGGCTCAAGATTATCAAATGCAGCAGCTTCATTAAATGTTGGTTTAAAAGAATTAACAGCTGATCTAGGTGTAGATGTTCTCTCCTTTGGAGGATCGAAAAATGGAATGATGTATGGTGAGGCGGTAATATTTTTCAATCAGGAATATGCGAAGGACTTTCAGTATATTAGAAAACAAGGGATGCAGCTTGGCTCTAAGCAACGATTTATTGCTGCCCAATTCAATGCACTACTCACAAATGAGCGGTGGTTCAAAAATGCACATCATGCGAATTTAATGGCCAAAAGATTAGCAACACAACTTAAACAAATTCCTGCTATCAAAATTACTCAGAAGGTTGAATCAAATGTAGTTTTTGCATCTATGGAGCCTGCTTTGATTTACGATTTACAAAAAGTTACTCCTTTTTATATTTGGGATGAAGAAAAATCTGAAGTGCGTTGGATGACTTCCTTTGATACATCCGAAGAAGACGTTGATGCATTTGTGAAATTTATTCGTGATTATTCCACGAGGTGAAAACAATTATTGTGTTATAAATCCTGCGAAAGGTCCTATCATGCAATTTAAGCTCACAGAATGATCTCTTAAACCAATATTTAACGGGTCTAAGGAAACTTGCAGCAGTAAAGGATGAAGAAGAAGTTATCAGAGAATTAAATCAAGAAGATTATAAGCTAGAAGATCAAAATTTGTTAAGTGCTGAATGCGGGTTAAGTGTACTAGACGAATTAGATAAATAAGAAAGAGATGGTTTAATAAAGTCTTTTATTGAATATGAGTTTGCGCAATTTTCACCTGAAAATCTAAACGCTTCGATGCCCGTAAAATTGTCAATGTTGTTTCAAAGATTCGCTGGGGCAAGAACCTTTATGGAAAAGGTAGCACTTTATTATTTGCAAACAGACAAAAATCTTTGGAAAGAGTCTAGCAGTCAACGAGATCAGATCGATACTTTTCGTCAGAACACTCAAAATCAATTAATAGAACAACAAAATGACTTGTCTATTCAACTTTCTGCTTTACACAAACGATTGCAACCTCCATTATTACCAGATATAACGATAATGGAATCTCTACTTTCTCAAAAAGAACGCTGAAAAGTGTCATTTCATAATGAAATGACACTTTTTTTAGGTAAGCGGTCTAAATTCGTGTACCCAAACCTTTGCTTGTGGAATCCAACGCATTTTAGGATGGAGTGAGAGAATATAGTCCTTGTATGCTTGCAAATTGGAAAATCCTTCTTGCTTTGCATCATGATCTTGCATGTCACCCAATGATTGTTGATAAACTCGATATACTTCAAATTTTTGTCCTTGGAGTTTGAGAACTTCACCTGGATCAGCATAACGCCCATTACGACGAGTAGCTAATTTTTGACCCGAAAGTACTCGGTCGATATCTGTTTTTTGTGTAATTAAACGATCGATTGTGCATGTTTTCGGTGGAAGATGTTCTATCATACTCACCTCGTCTTTTGCTTGTTCAATACATTTTAACTCTTCTTGTTTAAATAATATCACTTTAGTTTTGTCCAAATCTAGGCAGGGATCAAAATCCTGGAAGATCATTAGTTGTACCCTGTTTCTCATTTGCGATATATTCATCAATAATTTTACACAGTAGGGGAATTCCTAATGCTATTTGTTTTTCTGTACTATTGGTAAAACTAAGTCGTAAATGGTTATGTTGCGGATTGGTTGGATAACAAGCTGAACCAGGAAAAAAGTCAACCCCCTGTTGTTTTGCGTAAAATAGTAGCTCCGTGCAGTTTATATGTTCAGGCAGTGTGATCCAAATATTAAAACCACCTTTTGGATATATCCAGTTTATCTTTGCCAAGGCATGTTTTTTTAACAGCTTTATTGAAAGATCACGTCGATATTTTAATTGGTCACGTAGTTGTTGTACCAATTGATCGAGCGATTGCTGTTGGAAAATGGGAAGGATAATCCATTGATTAAATAATGGATTTCCCATATCTGCATTTGTCTTTGTCCCTAGCAATCTGCGTAAAATACTTTTTTCTGCAGATAGAAAACCCACCCTACACCCAGGAGCTAGCATTTTGCTTAGCCCTTTCAGATAAATCACATGTCCTTTCCTATCGAATGATTTAATATGTGCAGGAGGAGGAGCATCAAAATAGATTTCACTCCAGGGATCATCTTCAAGAATTAAACAATTAACTTCTTCTGCTATTTCTAATAATTGTTTCCTTCTTCGTTCGCTCATAACTCGACCAGTCGGATTCTGATAAGTGGGGATTGTGTAAATAAGTTGTGGTTGATACGTATCTAGTAAACGAATCAAGTGATTGATTGAAATTCCCTCTTGATCCATCGGTACGGGAAGAACGGTTGCGCCTCGACTTCTAAAAACATCGATTGCACCTGGATAGGTTACTTCCTCCGTGATCACAATATCCCCAGGTCCTAAAAAGCATCTTGCTACTAAATCTATTCCTTGTTGAGAACCATTTGTGACTAAGATATCTTCAGCAGTGATCGGAATTTTTTCCCTATTTAAATACTTGGCAAATGCTTGTCGTAGAGGGAAAGCTCCTTGGATCTCCCCATATTGAACCAGCAATTCGGGATGAGTTTGGATGAGTTCTTTAACATGATTACTCAAAATTTGCGCAGGAAGAAGACTAGGGTCAACTACAGATAAAGAAAAATTAAGTTTAGCTGGATGTTGGCTATAATATAGTTGTTGAGCACGATGTAGATAATCAGGTATTTGTAACATTGTTACCATGTCATGATCTTGTGTATCAGACATCTCGTTTACGAAAGTACCTTTTCCTTGTACACGGGTAATATATTTTTCTTTTTCTAGCATAGTAAATGCTTGTATTACTGTAACTGGACTTACAGAAAGCTCTTTTGCCAGTTTACGAATGGAAGGAAGGCGAGCGCCTCCAGGAAAATAACCGGATTGAATACGGTCAGCAATTTCTTGGAAAATTTGTTTTGATAACGAAATTTGTGCTTGTCGATTCAATTCAATCTTCATTTAAATCCTCCTTCCAAGTATTAAGTGTTATAGTCCGTTATTGACTGTTATATACTACATTAAATAATATCATTCCGTAAACATATTTTTTAATATACTGAGGTGTATAAAATAATGTCTATACCAAAAGTAATTACAATAGCAGGCTCAGATAGCAGCGGAGGAGCAGGAATTCAGGCTGATCTAAAAACATTTCAAGAATTAGGAGTATATGGCATGACAGCTCTAACAACCATTGTCGCTATGGATCCAGACCAAGGATGGAATCATTTGGTCTTTCCTGTTAACTTAGAAACAGTACAAGAACAGACCAAAACAATTCTCGAGGGGATTGGTGTAGATGCATTAAAAACAGGGATGCTTGGATCGGTTGAAATTATTGAACATGTTGCTCAGCTGATCGATAAACACCAATTAGAACGAGTCGTGATTGATCCGGTGATGGTCTGCAAAGGAACTGATGAGGTGTTACATCCAGAAACAGCAGTAGCCATTCGGGAAAAATTAGTACCTCGTGCGACAATTGTTACGCCTAATCTGTTTGAAGCTGGGCAACTGAGTCAAACCAAAACCCCAACCAACTTGGAAGAAATGAAACAAGCTGCTTCCATTATCAAAGAATTAGGAGCAAAATATGTACTAATCAAGGGTGGCAGTAAATTGCAGCATGAACAAGCAATCGATTTACTCTATGACGGGGAAACATTTACAGTTTTAGAGTCAGAACGAATTAATACGACATATGTTCATGGAGCTGGTTGTACGTATGCTGCAGCAATAACAGCAGAATTGTCTAAGGGACAAGCTGTTCCTGAAGCCGTTCAATACGCTAAGCGATTTGTTACAGAAGCTATCCGTCATGGATTTAAACTCAATCAATATATTGGTCCAACGCTTCATATGGCTCATCGATTAAAATAATCATTTTTTAATATTGGTATAAGCATCTTCCATAAGGGAGATGCTTATTTTAAATAGGATTGAATATAAAATTATATTGAATTAACATGATCATTCGGTCATAATTGGGTATAGATGTATAGACCAATTATGCGAAGGAGGTTGTTATGAATTTTTTAGATCGTGAGCGTATTCAACTTGATGTATCAGTTGACACACCAGAAGCAGCCATAAGAGAAGCAGGGAAACTACTGGTCAAAAATGGAGATGTGGAAGAAGGTTATGTTGAAAAAATGGTAGAAGCCTTTCGTCAACATGGTCCCTATTTTGTGATAGCTCCTCAGATTGCTCTTCCACATGCAAGACCGGAAGATGGCGTGAACCAAGCTGCTCTATCATTGATTCGTTTAGAGAAACCGCTTTCATTTGGTCATCAAACCAATGATCCGGTTGAACTGGTATTCGCATTAGCTGCTTCATCGAGCAATGAGCATCTAGAGGTACTGCAAAGAATATCTAAGCTTCTAGGTAATAAGCAGACGATTCAACAATTGTTAATGACAGGTTCGGTCGATGAGATCGAGATCATAATAAAGGAGTTAAGTACATGAAAAAGATTTTAGCTGTTTGTGGTTTAGGACAAGGTACCAGTTTAATTTTAAGAATGAATATCGAACAGGTACTAAACGAATTTGGAGTCACCGCTGATGTTGAACATATGGATGTTTCAAGTGCTTCTGGAATTGAAGCAGATTTAATTGTGACGAATTCAGAATTAGCCAAGTCATTACCTGAGCAACAAGAAAAGATTGTAATCGTGGAAAATTATTTTGATTTAGATGAAATTAAAGATGCATTGCAAGGACATATATAGAAGGAGTTGATAATGTATGAATATACTTACTTGGGTTGCAAATAACATTTTTGGAACGCCTGCTATCTTACTAGGTATTATTGTATTTATTGGACTTCTTCTACAAAAAAAGACAGCGAGTCAGCTTATTACAGGGACTTTTAAAGCAATTATTGGATTTTTGATCATTAGCGCGGGGGCAGGAATCATTACAGGAGCGCTCAATATTTTTGAACCCATGTGGAAAGTTGTGTTTGGTATTCAGGTTCCACCGATGCAAGGTTTCCTAGGACAAACGAAATTCAACGAGCAATTTGGAAGCGCTGTAACGTTAGCAATGTCTATTGGTTTTCTGATCAATATATTATTAGCAAGACTAACCAAGCTAAAATATATCTATTTAACAGGACACATGATGTTTTGGACCACTACAATCTTCGCTGGAATTATTATCAATACTGCTGGTAATGTCTCATTCTGGCCTTTAGTCATTTTCCTCTCTGTTTTCATGGGTCTGTATTGGACCATTCAACCCGCACTCACACAACCATTCATGAAACGAATTACAAAGAATGACCAGATTGCTCTAGGTCATACCTCCGCCTCTGTTGCGCTGCTTGGCGCTGGATTAGGAAAATTATTCGGGAATAAAGAGAATGACGCAGAGAAAATCAAAGTGCCAAAGGGTCTTGAATTTATCAGGGATTCAAATGTGATTACAGGTTTGACCATGGGAGTTCTTTTCTTAATTGGTTCATTTTTTGTTTTAAGTGCTGGGAAAAATCCAGTTGCTGCTGAACTGATCAAAAATGCTGGTACGCAAAACTTTGCGATTTATTCGATTATCCAAGCACTTACTTTTACAGGTGGAATCGCCGTTGTATTAATGGGAGTGAGGATGTTTATAGGAGAACTGATTCCTGCTTTTAAAGGAATTGCAACACGGTTGGTTCCGGGCGCAAGACCGGCTTTAGATGTCCCCGTTGTTTATCCATATTCACCAAATGCAGTCACGCTTGGATTTATTGGGACGCTCGTTGGTGCTTTAATCTGGTTACTTGTACTGGGTCAAGGAATTGGTTATGTATTCGTACCAACGATGATTGTTTTATTCTTTCATGGCGCTGCCGCAGGTGTTTTCGGAAATATTACAGGTGGTGTACGCGGTGCATTGTTAGGAGGTTTTATTACTTCGACTGTTGTGGCATGGGGTCAATATTTGATGGTTACTAACATGATCACAAAAACCATTCCAGATACTGCAATGTGGGCTGCAGATTCAGATATGTTTATTTTAGGACCGATTGTACAGTTGTTCGCTAAAATTTTGTTCTAGGGAAGTGTCAATGAAATGAGTTTTATTCGAACATTTGAAGGCGACATCAAACCGGATACTTTAGGATTTACTTACTCACACGAACATATCATATGTCGTCCTCCGTATTGGGTTGAAAAGGGGGAAGACGATCTTCTGTTAGATGACTATGAGTCTTCGAAAAAAGATGTATTGGATTTTAAAAATGCTGGTGGTAAAACCATTGTAGATGCGACGGCAATCGATTATGGTCGAGATGTTGAAAGTGTTGCGCGTTTAGGTAAGGAAACAGGTGTGCAAATTATAGGAACTGCTGGATTTAATAAAAGTTTTTTATGGACTGCTCAATTGACGAGGTCACATCGAGAACAACTTGGAGAATATGAAACATATGGCCAGTGGATCGAGGAAGCTTCTGTTCAACAATTGACACAGCATGTTATTCGTGAAGTTGAAGAAGGACTTGAAGGTACTTCTTATCGCGGGGGGCAAGTAAAGTTTGGAACAGGATATAACCGGATTACACCGCTTGAAATAAAGACGATTCGAGCGGTAGCTCAAGCACATCATGAAACAAAAGCCCCTGTTCATTCGCATACGGAAGCAGGAACAATGGCATTAGAGCAGATTGAAATATTAAGACAAGAAAAAGTGAATCTCCATTATGTTAGCTTCGGACATATGGATCGAAATCCTGATCCGTACTATCATGAACAGATTGCGAAGACGGGAGCTTTTTTAAGTTTTGATGGTGTAGCGAAGATTAAATACTATCCAGAGAGTACAAGAATTAATTGTATTTTAGAGCTGGTGAAAAAGGGCTATGCTGACCAGATTTTAGTGAGTGGTGATACAGCTAGAAAAAGCTATTACAAGCACTATGATTATGGTCTAGGTTTAGAATATATTATTTCAAAATGGGTTCCAAGATTTATAGAAGAGGCAGAAAACCGAGGTTTCCATGGGCAAGAATTAATCGATAAGTTTTTTATCAGTAATCCCGCTCGATGCTTTAGATTTAAATAAAATGGCGGTGATCAGTTGATGCAGTTTGATAAACAGAATTCTTATGAGATATCTGATCTCATCCATTCATCAAAAACAGCGATTCTCCCGGTTGGTGCAGTTGAGGCACACGGACCCCATTTACCACTCGGAACTGATAATTTATTGGCCGAACGTCTCTCGAATTTACTTGCAAAGCGGGTAAATGGACTTGTTTTACCAACGCTTCCTTATGGGCAAGTTTGGAGCTTACGTGATTTTCCTGGGAGCTTAACTTTATCAAATCAAACATTAACTCAAATGATTGTCGAAATTGGTGAAAGTCTATTTCAACAGGGCATTCGTCTTTTTGTAATCGTGAATGGTCATTATGGCAATGCTGTTGCTCTAAAAGAAGCTGCTCGTGTCCTTTATGACTCATTTCAAAAGAATCGTGTCATGTGTATGTTTTATCCAGGAACGAAGAAAATTATTGAAGAAGTGCGTGAATCACCGTCAGTTCATGATAGCTATTTTCATGCTTGTGAGCTTGAAACATCTTATATGCTCTATTTAGCGAATGAATATGTTGATATGAGTCGTGCGATACAAGATATACCTGAGATTCCTGCTGAAACGGACATTTCACCTACTCCCTGGAGCCAATTTACAAAAAGTGCCGTATTAGGTGATGCAACGAAAGCAACCTATGATAAAGGAGAAAAAATTATACTAGCTGCATTGGATGAAATGGAGAGAATGATTTTAAAAGCAAAGGATGACTTAGGTTGTTAACAAATCGGCTACATGGTTTTCTACTATTTAATTTTCTGGTAAAAGATGATCAGAATCTAGTAGAAGTCTTAGAAGCAGGAAAAGGATATGTTGTACCAGGAATCACTGCCGCAGATCATTCAATAGAGGAGGGAATTCAAAAGGTTCGAACATTCAAGAAACATGTGGATATGGTGAGTATCGGTCTGGGCGGGAATGGTAATCCGGAAAATTGGAAGAAGGCGTTAACCATTGCTTCTACGACTGGTGCAGGTCATCTTAATCAACCATTCGAACGAGCTAGTTATGCTCAGGGATATTGTGAAGGTCAAGGGAAGCGTCAATGGGTCAATGCATTAGTAGCTCCCACAGGTGAAGTGGGTCAAGTTCAATTGAGCTCAGGGCAAAAGATGTCTACACATGCTTTTGTCGATTTGGTCTATACTTTAGGCATCCCATCAATTAAGTTAATGCCGATAAAGGGTTTAACTCATTTGGATGAATTGGTTGACCTGACACGTAAAGCTGCATATAGAGGAATAGAAGGAATTGAGCCAGCAGGTGGAATCTCTGTCGACAATATCGTTAATATGGTTGAAGCTGTTCAAACAAGTGGCATCAAGCTTTTTATGCCCCATATATTTGGTTCAACGATTGATCCTCAAACAAAACGTACCATTCCAGAGCAAGTGGCCATGATTTTAGAGAAGGTGAGTGGTTAGTGCAAATGATGAGTATGTATATCCAACAGATTCGAAAGCTTTTGGATCGTATAGAACAAGAAGGAGCGGAAGCCATTCGAAGAGGTGCTGATAAAATAGCTTCAGCAATTGAAAATGGAGGTATTGTACAGATATTTGGTTGTGGGCATTCACACATACTGGGTGAAGAGGTATTTTATCGAGCTGGCGGATTAGCACCTGTTCGTGTCATTTTTCATGAACCTTTAATGCTGCATGAAGGGGCAGTTACATCCTCGCAAATTGAAAGAAAAAATGATTATGTTGACTCATTTATAGAACAGGAAGAGATCCGTCCTGAAGATGTAGTCATTGTCGCTTCTACATCGGGCAAAAATCCAGTTCCAATCGATGTAGCATTAAGTGCAAAAGAAAAAGGTGCATATGTAATTGGTCTAACTTCTTCAGCTTATGCTAATGAGCCTTCCCGTCATAAAAGTGGAAAGCGTCTTTGGGAAGTTGTCGATTTAGTCTTAGACAACTATGTGGAGAAAGGTGATGCGATGATTCAACATCCAAGTTCATCAATTCGCTATGGTTCAGCTTCAACTGTGATTGGGGCTACAATTATTCATTCATTAATGATCGAGGTTACCAATCGCTTAATTGAAAATGGATATAATCCACCTCCTGTCTTTATAAGTGGTAATGTTGAGGGGGCTGACGAACATAACCAGAAACTCGTAGAAAAATATCAAGAACGTATTCCGTTGTTATCTTAGAGATGAAGCCTCTCGATGAAGTCATGAACTTCATCGAGAGGCTTTTTATTTTTCATATCTTCATTCATTTTTGTTATTAATTTGGTGAACATGGAAAACACTTCTGCTTCATCAGTTGGAGTTTAGAGCATTAAATTAATAAATTGCTAGTCTTTTATAATAATTATTTCCGGTATATAAATATTATTGGGAAGGGGAATTGAATAATGAAACTTAATCACGCGAATTTAACTGTGACCGATGTACATGCTGCTATGAAATTTTCTAGAAACATATTTTAATCTTGAATGTAAAGCTACAAAGGGAGATAATTTTGCAATAATGCTAGATGAGGATGGTTTTGTACTTACTTTGATGAAGGGAAAAGAAATCAATTATCCGAAAACTTTTCATATTGGTTTCTCACAGAGAAGTGAAGATCAAGTGGGCGAAATCAATAAGCGTATGAAAAAAGATGGATTTGATGTGAAACCACCTGTACACTCTCATGGTTATACTTATTATGTAAATGCACCAGGTGATTACTGTCGAAGTACTTTGCTAATTTCCCAAGCATTAAACCAGCTATAATTCAATGAACAACTTTAAGGAAGAGTGCCATTCAGTGGATAAATGGCACTCTTTTTCTTTTAATTCGATTTCCACTTAATATTACAACCAAGACTAGGCTTCTGTCTTTCTGGAACAGGTTTTCCAGCTAATATGGAATCTAGTGCTGCGCGGATTGAAGCACCATTTGGTTCGATTCCATTCCCTGGACGGGAGTCATCGAGTTGACCACGATAAACACATTTTAGTTCTTTATCAAAAATATAGAAATCAGGTGTACACGCTGCTTGATATGCTCTAGCTACTTCTTGTGTCTCATCATAAAGATAGGGGAAGGGGTATTGTAAATCTTCAGCTACCTGTTTCATATTTTCTGGAGAATCATCAGGGTATGAATCAGCATCATTCGAGTTAATACCGATAAAAGAAATACCTTTTTCTTTGTAATGATTTGCTACATTGATCAATTCTGCGTTAATATGTTTCACAAAGGGACAGTGATTACAGATAAAAAAGATTACCGTTGCAGTATCAGAAGCTAGCTCTTTAAGTGATAATGTTTGATTTGAGATCACATCAAGCAATTCAAATGGTGTAGCTGGATTTCCCAATGGGAACATATTGGATTCGGTTCTTGCCATTTCTAACACTCCTTTTTAACCAAGTATAACAAAGTCTATGGAAGAAGGGAGAATGGAGATGAAGAAAAAGAAATACGCCTTAGCTTTCTTTTTGGCAGCAATGGATAAAGGTTTTCGCGAACGTATATTTCTCGAACTCTTCTATGGGAATGTTAATTTTCTTTCATATGAAAAGGATGACTTAGAACGTAAAGGCTTGCTTCATCGGACAGTTACTCGAAGATTTTATCAGGTATTAAGAAAAGAAGCTGAAAGTAATGATTCAAACTCATTTCCAATTATAAATGAACAATTATGTGTAGCAAATTATGAATCCAAACTAGATCATTAGTTTGGATTTGTTTTTTTCTTTTTTTGAGTAATTTCTCAAATCAGTAGTTATCTCTTTCTATCGAGAAATAGGAAACCGAGTTTTAGGCGTAGAAGAGCTAAAATGCCGTAAAATTAAGCTTTTCAGCTCATTCTAAGGGTTACAAAAGAAATATTTTGTAACCCAACATATATGATATTGTTGAAGAACTTAGCCAGATTATATTAGGTTCATAATTTTGCTTGTAATCTTTTCTTACAACACAAAAACTAATTTTAACTAAACCATTTTTCAGAGTGTTCATTTGAAAATCAAAATTAACTTTTTCGAAAATTGTAGTAACAGAATTCTACCATCGTTTACCCCTAACATTACATTTTTTTAAGGTTACAAAATTTTTCGGTACCCTATCAGAGGTTATATTATTTTTAAATCGATCATTACTGTTTAACATGCTCCATTTCTCTATCCAATTCTAAAGCAGGTTCAAAATCAACTTCTACTTCCAATGTACCTGACGGTCCAAAGAATTCGTAGTGAATTTGTTCTTCAGATACTCCCCATTGTTTTAATGCACCATATACTGCCTTCATAAATGGAATAGGGCCACAAAAATAAAAATCGGCTTGGGAATCTGGCAATATTGTTTGTAACCAATCCAACGTGAAAAATCCTTCCATATGATAGTTCTCTTTTTCACGATCTTCATCTGTTGGCTGTGAATAGATAAAAAAGGCTCGGAAATTTGTATTGTTCTGCGAAAGCTCATCGACATGATCACGAAATGCATGAACCTTGCTGTTGGCAGCAGCTTGAATAAATGTAACTTGGCGATCAGATTTTGTCTCCATTAAATAGTTAAGCATGCTCATCAACGGAGTAACTCCAACTCCTCCACTAATAAGCACAACAGAACGATCACTTTTCTTATTTAAAGTAAATATACCAGCTGGAGAACTTAATTCGACTTTATCTCCTTCTATAACATAGTCGTGCAAAAAATTAGAAACCATCCCTTCTGGTGAATGATTCGTTGCGCTTTCTATTTTCACTCTAATTCGATAATAGTCTTTCCCAGGAGCATCTGATAAGCTATATTCACGAATTTGTGTATACTTCTGGTCAGGCATGTTTACTCTTATACTAATATATTGACCGGATTCAAAAGAGGTAATCGCATTTCCATCTTGGGTTTCAAATAAAATGAGGTAATCACTCCACTTTCTTTCACTTTTCGATCTACAATAAACTCGCGAAAACCCTTCCATCCACCAGATTGTTTTTCGGATTTCCTATACAAGTCTGCTTCAGTTTGAATAAATACATTTGCAATAATTTGGTACGCTTCTGTCCATGCATCGATAATTTCATCAGAATCTGCACCACATAACACATCTTTGATTGCAGCAATTAGATTTTCGCCAACTATCGGATATTGCTTCGGAGTTATACCTAAACTCCTGTGTTTATGGGAAATCAATTTCACTTGATCTAAGATCTCCTCTAAGTTATCAATATGCATTGCAGCTGCATAAACTGCATTTGCTAAAGCAGTTTGTTGTCTTCCTTGTTTTTGGTTGGCATGATTAAATATTAAGTAGTTCAGGGTGATTTTTAAATAACAACTCATAAAAGCGGGTCGTAATATCTGTTCCATGTTTCTCTAAATCCGGAACCGTAGTTTTAATAATCTTTACTTTCTCCGCACTTATTTCATAAATCGATGCCCCTTTAAACCTTTTGCTTAGTATCTCCTTTCTTTTTATTTATATTGATCTATCATTCTTAGGAGCATTTCCCTGTTAAAAAGAATCAAATATACAAAATATAACAATCATGATTTTGTAACTCTAAAAAACTAACAAACTAATGATATCCATCTACTCTAGTTTTTAAATTTATTCTTTTATTCAGATCCAATTATTTACATTTTTTCATATTTTCCGGATCTGCTACTGATGTGTCCATGCATCAATGAACTTCTTCTTCTTTATTGCTTTTAAAAAAGATACATTTCGATAATGGATGGATTCCCTTACAACACTGCGTTGAATTTCCAATCTACAGTTTTTGTTTAATGATGTATCATTCCACTTCCGTATGTCCAGGGATTGAAGATTAATCAAGAGATTGGAGATCGGTAAAGGTTAAATGCAGGTCAGCCTGTAGCTGCTTTGACTATCGTTAACGGGGGCAGTTATTCTGAGTTGTCCCTGTTTTAACAAAATTGATCTTATGATCTTTCCGCAGCCCATGCTTCTCCATCGAATGTCACAACAGCTGCCATTGATCCGCTCATCTTTAGAAGGGAAAATAGTACTACACATAAAATAACGGATACAACCATAAAAATAAAATCATGACCACCCGTGCATATGGACGGGTGGTTGCCCTTGTTATTAACAAAAGTACTGGCTGTTTTTAACTTCATCAACGCATCAACCCTTTACTGTCGCACAGAATGAAAAATGGCGAGATCAGTCTCTATTGGTAGCTTGTTTCCAATACAGACATAATACGGAACGTTTCTTAGTTATATAAAAATTGACTCATATTCTGAAAAATGTTACGATTCCCATGTCTTAGTTTATGAGTTTTCATAGGAGGTTACAGATGACAATCACTCCGGAAATCCAGTGCGTAAAAAAAAATCCCACAATCCCATCAAGAAGAAAAATTGAAATCGCAAATTGGATTGAACACTTAAAAATGATCCCCCATCCCGAAGGAGGCTATTATCGAGAGATTTATAAATCTCAGGAATTTATTTCAGATCAAGAATTAACAACAATACGTTATCATGGGAAACGCAGACTTTCTTCAAGTATTTATTTTTTATTACCTTCAAACGAAGTATCTAGATTCCATCGATTAATTTCAGATGAATTATGGTATTACCATCATGGCAGTCCATTAAACATATTTATAATCCATCCTTCTGGAAAATTAGAGAAAATCAAATTAGGTCCCAATTGGAGAAATGGAGAAGTTTTACAAGCTATCATACCTAGGGGGTCCATTTTTGGTTCAACAGTAATTGATGAGGGCTATTATTCATTGGTCGGCTGCATGGTATCTCCTGGATTTGAATTTTCTGATTTTACACTATTTAGACGAGACGAATTGCTTAGACTATATCCTCAACATGCAGATATTATTTCACGACTTACAATACCTTGATAGTAGGATATCCAATAAAGGGTATCCTTATTATTTGAGAATAGACGAAAACTTGTTAATATAGTATGATAACGTTTGAATACTATATTAACCAATTTATGAAAACACTAATGAATACATAATTATTTGTAGTAAAATAGATTATGAAAGGGGGGATATTTATGATCATCGAACAACAATCATCCATTCATATTACACAGTATCTAAATCGGATTATGGAGGAAGATCATACACCTTCTTATCAACGAATTTGGATAGACAAATATCATGGTACAACGATCTTTAATCCCCAACAGATCGCCGAGCTAACAGTAAAACAAAAGGAAGAGCCTAGAAGAGCGGATCAACGATATGTTCGAACACTCGGACCTGACCCAAAAACCAAACAATGGTGCCAAACATTAAATGATCTTCTATTACAATCTCGGGAACCCCATCCAAACAGTCATGGATTGGAAAAAGGACGCAATACATCCACATATATTGAACCGCATCGAACACAAAAGAAAGTACTTTCTGTGTCCCTATATAATGCATTTAGCTCTGTAGGAAAAAAACGGGTTACTTCTATTGCTAGACATTTACTTGGAATTGAAGGAAATGCAGCTACATTTTTTGGCGAAATTGCAACAAAACATGGAAAGTTGAACTTAGGAAATCCTTTAGCACCTCAATTGTTGAATATCCAAGCATATAAAATGGATCGCTATCTAACCGATTTTGTTCGTAAATATGGATTAGAATATAGTCGCTTTTTAGATGAACTCACCTTCTCATCTGCCTACTTTATCCAGACAGAAACAATTGCAAAGATTAAAAGAATTATATCTCGCTGTGGGTGGATGATTGATAATGAGACAGTTAATATTCAATCAGGCAATCACTTTATAATAGCTGGTCATGTTGTTGTTCCTCGCGAAGGAGTTGTCCGCGAAAAGAAAGAACATCGAAAAGAAGCCACAAACACCATTCCTTCTATCAATCAATCCCATACAAATCAAGCGAATAAAGCATTAAAAACTTTAACAAACCCTTCAGATCGATTGTCACGCGAAAAAGGGCTAATCCGAAATCTAAAGGGATTATTAAATCGTAAATAGGATAAAAAATTCAACATATTTCTTGCTTGCTAGTTTCCATTTAGTTGAAGCTAGCTTTTTTCTTTTGCGCCTTAAATTATATAAGAAGTTCGAATTACTATATAGTTGCCCAATATATAAAAATCTCAAATAAACCAAGAATCAGCAGAAAACAACCTACCATTCTTCTAATCACCTTGCTCCATTGATTCAATTGATTTTTCCAACGATTTTCAACGCCACTGATGGTAATAATCGCCATGATCAATAACAATGGGAGTGCTGTACCGATTCCAAACAATAGTGGAAAAATGATACTCTTTCCCTCCGATAACAAAAGTGGAACAAAACCACCGAAAAAAATAACTACCATAGTGGGGCAAAAAGCTAAAGAAAACGTCACACCCATTAAAAATGCACCTAAAACTCCACCACTTCTTTTTTTAATAATAGACAAATGATTTGTTACTTTGCGTAATGACATGGGCCATGATAACCAACCTATAAGAAATAATCCCATCAAAATAAAGAGAGGACCCATCCATTTGCGCATAATTGAAAAAATTGGAATCGCTTCTTGCGCTAAAGACTTTCCTAAATAAAGCGTTAAGTATCCGAGCGTAGCATACACAAGAACTTTTCCGATTACATAAGCACTCATCTCTAACCAGATTTTCCTACTCTGAACACGTTGAGCGCTAAAAAAAGCAATCGCACCCATGTTTGAGGTCAATTGACAGGGAGAAAGCGCACCTGTAATGCCTAAAAAAAAGACTATGAATATAGAGATTTGCGTTGTAAAGACTACTTTTTCAAATGGATAACTCATCCATTGACTTAATTCGGTTAACCAATGGTACAATATTTCAACCCCTATTCTTGTTATCTATATCCTATTTATTACTATTGTGATGTATCTCTTTACATGTTACATTTATTTACGTTAGTTATAGATCTTAGTTTTATGTTGTTGTTTTCCAACTTCTTCATATGTGAGAGGAGACAGAATGAACAAACTTTCAAGCCAACTTCCCGTTGTTGAGCGTAAATCGAAAAGAAAAAAACTTATATTTCTTAGTATCTTTTCTCTTTTGCTTCTTGTAGTAGTTGGTTGTTTTGGCTACCAATTTTATAAACATAAAGATTTAGTAGACCCACAGAAACTAAGTCTCTCAAACAAACGTACAGCAGTGGTTAATATACAAAAAGATCCTTTTATTGTCTTATTAATGGGTACTGATGGTCGAAAGCCAAAATCGCATAATTGGCGCCCAGATGTGCTGATGCTTGCAGCTGTCAATCCAAAAACAAAATCAATTAAATTAATTAGCATTCCAAGGGACTTATACGTTGAAATTGCAAATACAGAGGGTGCAAAAGATAAAATCAATGCTGCAGCAGCTTATGCATATAACAAAAAAATAGATCCCATTCAAAACGTCCGAGAAACTGTTGAGAACCTTTTAAATGTACCAATCGACTACTATGCAAAAGTTAACTTTCAAGGATTTATGGAGATTGTTGACGTTTTAGGTGGAGTTAATGTAAATGTCGAATTTCCATTCCATCAGAGAGCAATTGGTGGTGAGATGGTCTATTTTGAAAAAGGCCCTGCTCATCTCAATGGTTCTCAAGCACTTGCCTATGTGCGTATGAGACATCAAGATCCAAACGGAGATGCTGGGCGCAATAAACGACAACGTGCTGTCATCCAAGAGTTAATTGATCAACTCGTTAGTGTAAATACTGTAACGCGTTTCTCATCGTTAGTGACAACCGTTGCAGATAATTTTCAACATAGTTTTTCATTCTCCGAAATTCCAACATTAGCCAAGATCTATAAAGAATCAAAAGGAAATATTCAAGAAGTAACTTTGACCACAACATCAGGTCGACATTATTTAGGGGGAGTAAATGCATATATTGAGAAACTGTCTGAACAAGAGCGTCAACGCATCAGTACGCTAATTCAAAAACAGATTCAATATACACCAAAAGCTCCACTATCTCCTTCTACAGAAACAACTAATCATGAAGATGACATAAAAAACCAGCGTTAAGCTGGTTTTTTATGTTGATGAGCCACATGAACTACCACCACAAGATGATGAACTGCTGCTACACGAACTAGAGCTACTACTGCAAGATGATGAATTACTACTGCATGAACTACTGCTACAAGAACTTCCACATTTATGATGATGATCTGATGAAGAATCATTTGGCGAAGAATCATCACCGCTGTAATCATTCCAAGTTGACTCCGTATCATAGCTGTGACTGTGACTATGGCTATCATGTGATAACTTTTTCTTTTTTTCCTTATTCAAGTTATAAGAGTTGCCCTGTTTAGTACCATAATTTGAATGATGTCTACTATTACGATGGTTTGGCTTATTATAAGCTCTCCTACTTTTAATTAATATTAAAAATAGATAAAAAATAACCAAAATTATAATTGCAATTAATACCATATACATATCTCACCACTCCAGTATCGCTTCAATATAAATGAGTGTAAAGAAATTATTTCGTAGTTTTATCTAATACCCTGTTTACAAATAAATAAAACAAAAGAAATATTTTCACTCCTCTTATCCATATTATTTTTTATTAAAATAATATATCTACTAATTATTATTTTGTGATGATAAATTATATTTATATATCTGGTGTGAACATTTTGAAATGGAGGGTGATTTGATTGCGTTCACACTTTAAAGGAATACTCTACATTCTATTATCCGCGACTGGGTTTGGGCTAACACCTGTATTTGGAAAGATGGCATTTCAAGCAAATGTTTCAATAGAAACGCTACTTTTTTTACGTTTCTTAGTTGCTTTTATCTGCCTATCAATCTATCTTCTTATAAAGGAAAGAAATTTATATCCTTCTCGCGATCACTTTTGGATTTTAGTACTTCTAGGATTTCTTTACTATGCACAAACAACTCTTTATTTTACTTCACTTAAACATATTATCGCAACGCTTGCAGTAATGTTACTCTACTTATATCCAGTTTTTGTGATGGTACTATCATTGATTTTTGAAAAAAGATCTGCGACCAAAGGAATGATTTCAGCTTTGATACTCTCCTTGGTCGGTATTGGGACATTGCTGGGTATCCCAACAGGGAAAATTGATATTTATGGGGTAATATTGGCCATTAGTTCCGCCTTAGCCTATGCTATCTATGTCATGGTTGGTAAACGTTTGATCATTCAGCTTACTCCAGTTGTAACAAGCACATGGATCATCTTTTTTACTATGCTTGCTTTTCTACTCAGTGGAACCTTCACCCAACATCTTCAATTTCAATTTTCCACAAAAGGGTGGATTGCAGTTACCGCACTCGCGTTATTTTCAACTGTAGTTTCCTTTTGGTCTTTTTTTGCAGGAATGAAATTTATTGGTTCTACTCGTGCTTCGATTGTCAGCACATTTGAGCCGATTGTGACAACTGTTTGTGCAGTGATGTTACTAGATGAATCAATCAATCTCGCTAAAATATTTGGAGTTTCATTAGTGATAACAAGTGTGATTTTACTAATCCTATTGGAACGAGATAAACAAGTGAAGCGAAGAACTGTATCCTAATTACTTTCTCGACAAGAAAGCAGTAGATCTTCCTGTTCATGATGGAGGATCTACTAACTGAAAAGCCACTTTACTCGCTGTACGTTTCCACAAACTGAGCTCATGGCAAATAAAAAACGCTTAATTTTAAGCGTTTTTGGTTCAGACCTGATTCAAGATCCGATGGAGCTATTTATTATAAGTTTCTACAGAGGTTAATCGATCATAGTAGCTGAGATATTCATCTTTTTCTTCACTATTACGTAGGGCCATAGCTGTTCTTGGATGTTCGTTCAACATTCCAGTCAATGCATAAGGAACGGTGTATCCCCATTCTACTTTTTCGCGTAATGGGATCATCCATTCCTGAAGTAGCTTTAAAATAGGACGCAAATCATATTTTGCATCATTTAATACACGGAAAAGAAGTTCAGTAGGACAATTTCCAGCTGCCCTTCCCATCCCAAATAATGAAGAATCAAGGAAGGTGGTGCCTTTATGCATCGCTACTAAAGTGTTGCTAAATGCAAGCTGTAGATTGTTATGAGTATGAATGCCAATTGTTTTTTGTGGAACATACTTTTGAAAAAACTCAACATAATATTCGATATCACGATTCAATAGGTTACCAAATGAATCTACAACATAAACAAGATCAACAGGGCTTTCATTGATTAACTGTAGCCCTTCTTTTAATTCATAATCTCTTACGTTGGATAGAGCCATAATGTTAATACTTGTTTCATACCCCAGTTGATGGAACTTATTTACTAACTCAATTGCTTTAGGTACATCTTTGATATAACAAGCAACTCGTACTAAGTCTAATAAGCTTTCTTCACGTGGTAAAATATCTGATTCATCGACACGACCGATATCAACCAAACACGAAAGTTTCGTTGCTCCTTTTGCTTCAATGACCTGGCGTAAAAAACGGTCGTCTAAAAAACGCCAAGGACCACTCGATTCCCCCTTTAATAGCTTTGGAGAATTCTTATACCCGATCTCCATGTAATCGATTCCGGCTTGATTTAATCCATCATAAATGCTCCGAACCATTTCGACACTGAAGTCAAAATCATTTACTAATCCCCCATCGCGAATGGTTACATCAATTACTTTATGTTCCATTTTATCTCCTCCGTAACCCTACAACCGGACTCGCTTTTTCGCTTTTATCCTTTTATGTGATAAAGCAACTTGCTTTATTTTATGAAATTCGATAGCGTTTGTCAAGTGAATCAATCCTCATCATACAAACGATCGTAAAAATATGCAATCCTATGACTGAAATTGGTTTTCCATCTGATGTTGAAATCCATAAAAATAAGTGAATAAGTAGCCGCTCATGTAAGCTGTGATTAAACCTAAAGCATAACCAATCATCCCATGTACTCCATGATCAATTAACGGAAAAAGCGACAAGCCTGAAACACCAATAGAATATGAAGCTACTTTCCACCAAGATACTATTGCTCCTCCAAACCCTCCTCCAATACAAGCTGTTAAAAATGGTCGTCCTAATGGTAACATCACCCCATATAGTAATGGTTCACCTATTCCAAACAATCCCACAGGAAGTGCACCATAAATCGCCTTCTTTAGATTCTCTTGTTTTGTTTTATGAAGAATCGCGAATGCCGCTCCAATTTGCCCAGCCCCACCCATTGCTTGGATTGGAAACAGTGGATCTTTCCCTAATTGATGAATTAATTCAAGGTGAATTGGATAAAAACCTTGATGGAAACCAGCAACAACTAAAGGTAAAAAAGTGGCACTAATGATAAAACCAGCAACCCAACCACCAAAATGTAAAATGAACATAATTAAGTGTGTGAGTCCCTTTGCTAATAAGCCACAAGCCGGCATAATAACGAGATAGGTCAAACACGCAGTGAATAGTAGAGCGAAAGTTGGTGTTAGGATCGGATCAAGTGAAGAGGGCAATCTTTTATGCATGAACTTCTCAACCTGAGCAAAGCAAAAAACAGCTAGCATAGCACTAAATATCCCACCTGATCCTGGAGAAAGAAGATGATCATGAAATAGATGCAGCTCAGAAATGGAGGGATGGATAATAAATCCTCCAATAATCGCTCCTAAAACAGGTGTTGCACCAAGCTCTTTTGCTGTGAAATATCCTACTAAAATCGTTATATAAGCAAATAGGACAGATCCGCTCAAGTTTAATATTTCGATGAGAGGATATTTACTAATCTCGATCTGAAAACAGTAATCCATCAGTTGAGGAAGTGATTTGGAGATGCCAATCGTCAAACCAGAGGCAATTAATGCAGGAATAATGGGTACGAAAATACGTGAAAAGAGACTAAGAATATCTTTATTCGCTACTCCAGAAGATTTTTTTGGTATAAATTTCTGCTGATCTACTCTATTAATCAGAATAGAAAAAATATTATTAACCCTCTTCGGTCCTAACACAATTTGAAAACCATCTTCTATTACTACACCTAATACACCTTGAGTTTTTTTTAGGACCTCATCATGAACTTGATTTGGATCAAATACTTTCACTCGCAGTCTAGTCATACAATGGTCAAGCTCTTTGATGTTCTTCTTGCCGCCCAAATACTTCATAATCTGATCTGCCAATTTATGATCATCGGTCTTCATGCAGGCACTTCCTTGACAATGCATCTCTTAAATTCCCTGAGCATTGCCTTAAATGGCTTTTAGCTTCAAGATATGAAAGCTGAAAATGATTCATAACAATAGCTGTTTTAACATGCCCCTTTGCTTTTTCCAGCAGTTGATGCGCTTCATTTGCTGGTAAACCAGTTAAAGAAGAGACGATACTGATCGCACGATTGCGAAGTTTCTGATTTGTTATTTGTACATCAACCATTAAGTTATCGTACACTTTTCCAAGTTGAACCATAGTTGTTGTGGAAATCATATTCAGAACCATTTTTTGAGCAGTTCCCGCTTTTAACCGAGTGGAGCCTGCAATCACTTCTGGACCAGTCTCAATGGCAATCACATGATCAAAAGGTTTGTTTGAAAACCCTTTATTTACTGTTAGAAGGACTGTTAAGGCACCGATTTCTAATGCATATGATAAAGCGCTTATAACATATGGAGTTTGACCGCTAGCAGTGATACCTATCACACTATCTACTGAACGTAGATGAATACACTGTAAATCTTCAATTGCATCTTCCTGTCGATCTTCCGATTTTTCAACTGCATGATAAAGTGCTTCTTCACCACCGGCAATTTTAGCCATGATCTTGTCATTTTGCACACCAAAAGTGGGGCCGCATTCAGCAGCATCCATAACTCCTAGTCGCCCACTTGTTCCCGCTCCCATATAAATAATCCGCCCACCTTTTCGGCAACGCTCCAC
Source organism: Seinonella peptonophila (assembly GCF_900129355.1). Taxonomy (GTDB): domain Bacteria; phylum Bacillota; class Bacilli; order Thermoactinomycetales; family Thermoactinomycetaceae; genus Seinonella; species Seinonella peptonophila. The sequence continues at coordinate 212,763 of NZ_FQVL01000001.1, forward strand.
GATTGATTCAATCGATGATGCGATTGTAGGTAACTCCTTTTGAATTGCTTCAGCAACAATTTGATCTTCTTTGTTCATGAGCGTGATTATTTGTAATGGGGATAATTGGTCTAATCCTTTGGACATGAGATTTTGCTGCTCTGTTGTGAGCTTCTCCATCTCATCACCCACCTATTCTAATTATAAATAATACACAAAAAGATTAACATTGAAAACGGATATTGTAAACAGATTTTTAAGATAAATCAAATAAACATCTGGGATAGTTCAAATAAATCAGATGGTCTATTATATATATGTATATGCAAAATTGGGAGGTTGAACGTATTGATCAAAAAAATAATTTTTCATTGGCCTTTGCTTATTCTATTACTAGTTTGGTGGCAATTCGATACAATTTCTCCCTATCTTAACCCATATGGTTGGTTCATCCTTGGAATTATCATCATTTACTATATGATAAGACTTGGTTTACATGTTTTTTTTCTATATCAATTAAACCAATCCGACTCTGTAGAGACCGTCAGAGTCATTTTGCCAAGGGCTGAAAAAAAAGTATCAACAGAAATGATCCATTTTTTTGAGTTTCTCAATACTCTTTTATTGCCAAAATTCCCTTGGCAATATTACGTAAATGGGGTCAATTCATTCACTTGGGAAGTTCAACTAGATGCAAAAGGAAATAAAGAAATCCTTATCTCAGCATCTCCATTTATTTTGCCGGAAATTCTCAAAAATTTACAAACCATTTATGAAAATGCTCGGTTCGAGACAGTAAAGTCAGAACTAACTCATCAGCCTCCACAAGAATTTATGCAACTTCGACTTGAACACCCTGGAGAATTAGAGAGTTTTTCAGAACGAAAATTTATGGATCAACTTTTTCAAACAGTAGACGAATTAAAGGGTGAAGCAGGAATTCAAGTTATGCTAATCCCAGTAGATTATCAGACACAACGTCGCCAACTAAAGAGAAAGGGAATGGATGCCCTATTTAACACAGAAATTCGAATTTATGCATCTAATCAACAGTTACTCAAGGCCCTACTTGGCACAATTGGTGAGTTGTCTCCTCAAAATCGCCTTATTCCAGAAGGGATCATTTCATACCAAATTCGTAAGTGGTTTAAAAAACATTATTGGGATTTAGTTATAAACAAATATTTTTCTTTATTTTTAGGACCTAGAGTGGTTCTTTCCTCAAATCAATTAGCATCATTACTACATTTTCCATCTTCAATCCTATGGGTTCGTGGCACTTATCGTTATCAGCATCGTCGTTTACCTGTCCCGCAAGGTCTTCCAGTTAACCAAGAAGTCGTATCTCCCATTGCTGTGACTGATGAAAATGTGGAAGTTGGCTTAACAGATGAGATGTGGAAGCAACATCTGCTTGTGGTAGGAACTGGAGGAACTGGGAAAACAACTACGCTTGGTCAGCATGCTTCTGCTTGGTTTTCGCGTCCAGATGAAGGCGCACTCGTAATTGGTAGTCAGCCACATGAATTAATGTTTATTCTTCAATTTGTGCCAGACTACAAGAAAGTTTATATCATCGATATGGACAAGCCCTCAAAATATGGTATCAACTTTTTAAGCAATGATGCTTATCCAGTAGATATGATGGTTGAAGATTTTATTGGGATATTTGATCCACCTTTTGCAGCTCAAATCAAAAATATGGACTTTATTCAACAGGCATTTCTGGCTCTTCGTCAAGCTCGGGAACAGTCAATAGTATGGAAAGAAGCCGTCCCACGTATTGACCTACGTCATATTCGAGAAGTGCTAGCTAACGAAAAGTATAGAATGAATTTGATTCATGTCTTACCACAAAACTCCGATTTGCAATTATATTGGATTGAGAAGACACAATTAATGCGCAATCCTCGGTATTATGTTACCTATGTACAACCAATCATTGGAGTATTTAATCGTATTCTTGGAGTAGAACGTGTAGCAAAAACCTTATGCCATCCGAATACGATTGATTTGAAAAAGGCGATCTTAGAGGAAAAAGCTGTTGTAGCATTACATGGAGGTAAATGGGACTATGGTTTTAATGTAAGTGATTTTGCTGGTAATATGCTTCTTACTCTATTATATCAATCCATTCTACATCAACGTGATATACCTGAAGAGAAGCGTGTAAACATTAATCTGATTTTAGACGACTTTGGCGGTTTTTGTAGTCGAATTTTGATGATGTTATTAGTAAGGAGTTCCAGAATGAACGTGCGGATAGCATGTGCTGCTGGTACATGGTTTGACGTTCCGGAATCGATGCGTACTTTCTTTGACGATCTTATTTTAAATAAAATTATTTTTCGGGGTCATAATCATCGGGATGCTGACTACTGGGGTGGATTGATGGACAAGCTTGAACCAGAGGATTTTCTAAATATGAAACATCGCTATGGCGCTTTTTGGTTCCATGCAAATGGTTCACAACAAGACCCTTTTATTGCTAGAGCGATTTATGATCAGCATAAAGGTCGTTTTGAACAATATCATCTTACACATAACTGGCCAACTGAAGATCTTCAATTGCAACTTGATCCACTCATGATGCCAAATATCCCAGGCACTCAAATTAAGCCCTATCTTCCAAACATGTCTGGTAAGAATAAAAATCAATTTTAAAAAAAGATGTCTATAAATGATCATTAGACCGATTCTTGATCGAATCGGTCTAATACGAAAGAAAAAATCTAATGAACTATACGATGTTTAACTTTGTATTCCCAGAATCGTTCACATATTGTGTTGCTCATGTCCAGATAAAACGAAAATCGATTAATTCAATTGGTTATTTATGATAGTATGTCTTCTCAAAATACCATACCGTATAGTATAATAATCAGGAGAATCCAATAAAACTGACAAAAAGAAAAATGATTAAGTAGCACTTAATAGCCTTCGAAATTAGCAAGGGAGGTCTACAAGTCTGCTGAAGATATTTAGGTGTGAAGATTGATCAAGTCCATGCTACTCACGTACATCTATTTCATACTTGAAAAGCTTAATCATTTTACATTTTATTGAGGGAGTGATTCCTTTTGTTGCGTAAATTAAGTGCTGGCTTGCTAGTTGCTGTCATTGGTGTCTTTGGTTTGTTTGTTAGTTTTAATCAGGCTGAAGCTTCTCAATATGATGGCAAAAGCCCTGTGAAAACTGGTTGTCATAAAACTGGGTGGGCACCTAAAACAAAAAAAATTTCCTATGGCAATATAACTGGTACCTTGTATCTCATGTTCAGTAGCAAATGTAAAACTGCTTGGGCATATGTAAAGCTAAATAAGCCCCTCCCCAAAGGATATCAAGTATTGGGATTTGTTACCCGGAATAAAGATAAGCGAATAGGTACTTGTAGAAATGGTAATGGTCATATCATTCACGGACAAACTAGCTGTTATAGTGCCATGGTCTATGACATGAGCCCAAATACTTCCTATGCACAGGTTTATATTAAGAAACCAGATAAACCTGATCCTCTTTATAAGACTCGTACAAGTTCTTACTAAAAAGTTCCACTAATTTCTCCGCACGATCTACGACATTTCTTTTGTTCGAATGCATTAGAAAAAATGATTAAATGTTCATGAAGTTGTATCCATTATTGCTTTATACCAAGCTTTATACCAATCCTAGTCGAAAAGCAATGTTAGACAAACTGAACCAGTCCTTTTTCAGAACTGGTTCTTATTTAAATATATACAATTCTACTTTGCGGTTTTTGGTAGGAACCCTTTCGCTGGGTATATACAAAATGTAATGGAACTTTGGGCTCTGTGAGGACTCAAAACATACTATACAAGGAGGAAACTCAAATGAGAATACAAACTCAAAAAAATTCAACAGAAAATTCTTCATCATTAGCGTTATGGGCTGGTTATATTCTCTTAGCGATTCCTGTTATTCATATGTTTTTGGCGGTGGGAGGATCCATTACAATGTGGCAAAACATGTTTGCAGAAGGCTTATGGAATACGATTTCCCCACCTTGGACAGCAGATGATTTGGAACGTCAGCGAAATTTTTGGACTCAGATAGGAAGCTTCTCTATACCCATGTTCATTCTTGGAGCGAGTATCGTATGGTTATCATCCCGCCACCAGATATTACCATCTTTTCTTGGTTGGTCACTACTTGTCTATTCAATTATTGGTGGTTTCTTGTGTCCAATCGGAGGATTTTGGCTAATTGCTATTCCTGGTTTTTTGTTGATTATGCACTCTCGGTAAACCTGTTTCTACTCTCTTAAATTGATGGATATGTGATGGTACCTTAATATGTTTCACTTAACGAAATACATTCAACATTTTTTTCGAGTTCTATAACCGACTTCACATAAAAATTTTTATCTTTATAGTCTATAAACCCTTCGTTTACAAACTGAGCTATCGAGCGATTCACACTTCTAATTGGTGCACATGCCTCACTAGATAATACTTGCTTTGTAAGGTTATGTAGATCCCCCATTTTATAATGATTGTATATACTCAGCAATACACGATCCTTCACTGTTAGTAGTGATAACTTTGCTACAATATCGGAACTTAAAATCAATTTTGAAGCAAGTTGTTTAACAATGTAAAAATTAAAGTTAAAGTCCATTTTCATCCACTCATAAACTTTTTCCTTATGGATCGCAATTATTTCACAGTTTTGCTTTGCAATAACACTTAGTGTTTTAACGTTTTCATTAAAAATTTCAATCTCTCCAAAGCAACTATATGATTGATAAATAAATACCGAAAGCATCGTTCCTGCATAGGTTTGTCTAAACACTTCAGCAATACCCGTGGTTAGAATATAAAGGTAGTTATTTTGTTCACCTGGATGAAGAATAATACTACCTTTCTTATATGTTCTATAAGTAAATGATTTTCTAATATGTGCTGGTGCATTATTCACAATTTTTCCGAAATTCATTTCCTCACCTTCTTTTTAATTCCGGGTCATTTGACCTATATTCATTATAATTGGGGTTATATAGTAAGGTCAAATAAGAATGGAGGTTAAATAATGAGAAAGATAATTATAGATACAGATACTGGAAGTGATGATGCAGTTGCATTAATTATGGCATTAAAATCAACGAAAGTTGATGTTCTAGCTATCACTACCGTTTGTGGGAATGTCCCACTTGACTTGGCAACTAAAAATGCTTTAATGACTGTAGAAATAACCAATGCGCAAAAACCACCTATCTATAGGGGAGCTGCCAAACCACTTATGCGGGATTTAGTTACGGCTACTAATGTTCATGGTGAGGATGGCATGGGAGATTGTGATTTAATTAATCCCACTATATTGCCAGAAACCAAACATGCAGTAGATGCTATCCTTGATATTATTGCAAATAACCCAGGTGAAATAGAAATTGTAACCATCGGACCTGTTACAAATATTGCTCTTGCGATTTTAAAAGCACCTGAAATTATGAAAAAAGTTAAACATATTTACTCTATGGGTACTTCCGGATTTGGGCCCGGAAACACTACACCTGTTGCTGAATTTAATGTGTATGTAGATGCAGAAGCATATCGTATTATGCTTAATTCTGGTATACCTATTACTATTATTGGATTTGATCTATGTTTAGGGGATGCTGCTTTGAATAAGGACGATATAGATGTACTACTAGCAAGTGGCAAGAAAGAAGCTGAGTTTTCCGTTAAATGTAATCGTTCTTTGCTTGAATATAATTTACAAAGAAATAATGAACATATTGTTGACTTACCAGATGCCGTGGCAATGGGGATTCTATTATGGGATGATATTGTACTTGAGGATAAACTCTGTTACTGCTATGTATGTACCACAGAAGAAGCAACTTATGGTCAAGTAATCATAAATGACGGGAGTAAATTAGCAATCTCTGATGGTTTTGGTAGAAATTCTTCTAATGCAACTATCTGTAAAACGATTGACAATCAGCTATTCAAGGAACGCTTATTGGAATTATTGGTAAGTTAACATCAGCAAAGTGTCATATCCAGTAGCCACCACGTATGTTCACCATCTCGACCTGTGCTAAAGGTACAATCTATCATAGAGGATCGACCTTGATTTCCGCCAGATCAAGTTCCATGAATTTTGATTCATAGGTTGAGCGGAGCTAGAGTACCATATTTCAGTTCCTCTTATAGTTAGATAGTAAGACAAAAAACTCTCCTTCAAGAGAAGAGTTTTTTGAATTCAATTTGACCATTCGAACTATTAATGTCAGGGAAGCGGACATTTGACGGACTGGTTACCATCCAACTTCGTAGGTTAATATCATTTTTGAACTACTACCACCTCTGTAGGTGGTAGATTCCTGCGAACACCAGACCAACGTCCAGTTATCTTAGCAGGCTCTACCCGCCGTCCCAGCGGTGAAAACAAAGTATGCTCTGCTATGCTCCCTACTTTCGCTTGGTTTTCGCAACTTCGGTGAGCTGGGTGGTTGAAGATTTTACGTTACTGACCCTTTCCAGCAACAACCCCATATCTTCAGTTTTCAAAGAGCTACAACTATTCTAACAAAAAAAGTGGTTCTAAGCATCCCGTAAAAGGGATATCGAACCACGTCCCATTCACCTCACCGCTTGTAGAAGCGGGAGTCCTCTTGGACGAATTTGGATAGACAATTTATAGGTAATGTTTCTTCATATACCTGATGTTTCCATCTTTTTAGACTCTTTCTCCTCTTTAATCAAAAAATAACTTTTATTTATCTGTTTTTATGTTTATCATAAATTAAAACCGGGTATCATTGTCGTAGAAATTAGAACAATAAAAATACCTGTATTTATTTTACTAATAAATACAGGTAAAATTAGTGGTGTTAACGATAAACGATAGACTCGTAAGTTGAACGATTTAATTCCTTAGCAACAGTAAACATAAATTGTTTTGTTGCTTCCACATCTTCTTTGTCAATGACTGATACATGTGAATGAATGTATCGACCAACAATTCCAATTGCAACCGATGGTACACCCTGACCAGTTATATGAACTCGCCCTGCATCAGTACCCCCTGGCGATACAAAGAACTGGTACGGGATTTTTTCACGTTCAGCGATATCAAGCAAAAAGTCACGGATTCCAGGCAATGTAATCATTGATTTATCATAAATTCGGATTAGCATACCTTTTCCGATCTGTCCAAAGCCATCTTGAATTCCTGGAGTGTCACCAGCAGGTCCCACATCGACAGCAAAGAAAAGATCTGGATCAATCAAATTGGCCGCTGGTGCTGCACCACGTGTTCCTACTTCTTCTTGAACTGTGGCTCCAGCATAAATCACATTTGGATGTCTCTCGTATTGAAGTGCTGAAAGAAGCTCGATTACCATTCCACAACCAAAACGATTATCCCATGCTTTGCTCATTAGCCGTCGCCCGCCCTCTAGCTCAGTAAATGGGCTGTGAGGAATTGCAGCATCACCAGGTCGAATCCCCCACTCACTTACTTCATCGGCGCTTGTTGCACCGATGTCGATAAACATGTGCTGGATTTTTGTTACCTTATTTGCTGCTTCCTTATCTAGAAGATGGACAGGTGTTGCACCAATCATTCCAGGGATTCTCTTTCCTGTGCGAGTGATTACATCGACTCTTTGTGCAGGTAATACCTGTGACCACCAACCACCTAGAGGCTGGAACTTCAAAAAGCCTTCTTTCGTTACTCGTGTCACCATAAATGCGACTTCATCCATGTGACCTGCGACCATGATCTTGGGACCATGTGACTCCCCACGTTTGATACCGAAAACCCCGCCCAAGCGATCCTGGATTATCTCATCCGCATATTCACCAAGGTATGATTTCATCACCTTGCGGACTTCTCCTTCAAATCCGGGTGCACCTGGAACTTGGGTTAACACCTCAAACATTTCCCAATCGATCATCTGCTTAGATCTTTCCAGTAGTTTCGTCATTTGCAGCCCCTTCTAGCTGTTGATTTTTTAACCATTCTTGGTAGCGGCGATGAACAGTAGCTCTAGACACGTTGTAACCAAAACCTTTCAGTGTTGCTGAAATTTCTTCATAAGTCAGTTTTTTCCGTTTAAGAGCAACAATCTGTTCAACGGGCACCCTTTTTTTCTCCCTTCCGCCCGTTCCCTGATTTTTAAGATTGCGAGTTGGATTATATCCTTTTTCTCGAATCGCACGCTGCATTCCCCAGCTAATCTTCTGGTTCATCATTTTTCTTTGCAATTCTTCGACCTTTGCGATGATATGAAGAACAGTCGAATCACTAGCGTCTAGCTCAAGCTCTCCTCCTTGTTGATAGGAAAAAATGCGGCATTTATAGCGATTTAATTGATGAATAATAGCTAATTTTGCTTCTCCTCTGCCAAGACGTGTTTCATCTTGTACAAACACAGCATCTATAGAACCGGACTTCAGGTTATCCAATAATTCGTATAAACCTTTTCGATTCAGGTCATATCCGCTATGTTGTTCGGAAATTGTTTGAATAACTTTTGCTTGCAGTTCGTCAGCCCATCTGTATAATAATTCTTGTTGTCTATTTAAGCTGGACTCTTGATGTTCCTTCGTTGTACTAACCCTTGTATATATGATGACATTCATTAGAAAAACATCTACCTCCAAAGGAGTGTCCGTCGTGATTGATAAAAACTTGATCAATAGGATCAACGAACTCGCTCAAAAAAGTAAAGAAACAGGACTTACTACTCTTGAGAAGGAAGAACAAACACAGCTTCGACAAGTTTACTTAAAAGCGATTCGAACACAAGTAGTTGATCAACTTGCTGGAGTTCGCTTTATTAAGAAACAGTAATGAAGCACATTTCAATTATATAAAAAGACCTTAATGCCTTCAACCTTAGGATAAATGAGATATACTCACATCTTTATCCGACAGATATAGTTATAAATGTAAATTATGTTTTATCTAAAGAATACTACGATGATTATAATATATGAAAATAAAACGCAGAGTGTTTCGGCGTTTTATTGGAGATAAAGGTTGAATTTTTGGGTAACTTTATTTTTTTCTCTTTACTTTTTTTGCAATTAGGTTTATGATGCAAACAAGTTCATATTAAAATGAATAAGTTGAGGTGATAAAAAATGATGCCTTTTAAAGAGATGGCGAAACTGGATAAAATCATCCACGAACCCGCTCGTCTCTCCATTATGAGTGCCTTAGATGCATGTACAATGGCTGAATTTTTATTTCTTCAAGAATTAACAGGACTTACTAAAGGAAATCTATCTTCTCATTTATCTAAATTGGAGAGAGCTGGATTCTTAATGATCGATAAACAATTTGTGCGACGTAAAATCCCTCACACAACCATTCGAATTACACGTGAGGGAAAAAACGCAATTTCGTCTTATTGGAAACAATTAGATCAGATTAGAGAAATAACAAAACAATGGGAAAAGAAAAACAAATAATTACAACCCTATTAATCTGACTAATAACATAAATTATACAATAATGGTTGATTATTATTTTCAACCATCCTAGAATAGAGTTAATACATTGATGAAAGGAAAACGTCTATGGTTAAGGTAGTTACATTATTCTATCAAGCAGAAGAACCCAATGTCTTAGATGATTACTATTACAATCATTACTTGCCAATGGTTCTAAGAATCCCCGGTTTAATTAAAGTGGAAACGAATCAAATGTACACAGACATGAAAAAAGTGTTATTAAGAGATACCGATCTTACTCCAATGTATCAAATCATTTCCGAAATGTATTTTAAAGATCTTAGTTCGTTTGAAGAAGGTTTTAAAACTGAAGAGGGTGAATACATAGCAAACAGTGCAATAAAGGTTGCATGGGACTTAATTACTTGTGTTATTGGCGATGTAACCATTGTAACTCCCGAAGAATTTGAAAATAATCCTGGGATCATTCGACGGCTTCATCGATCTTAACTTCCAACTATAGAAATTAAAATTGTTTTCTTATATTTGAATTTCAAGAATACGAATACGCTACATCAATTTATTTTTTATTTTTATTAAATATACTTCGCCAAGTAAAGTTTTATTAGTTATATTAAAAGTATATTTAGAGGAGGGAAACAATCTAACTCCATGTTAGATTGGATAAAAATGAATTTTGATCAGTTATTAAAAGCCTACTCACCGTTTAAACCAGAGGTTCACCCAGAAGTAGATTCAGCACAAAAACATACAATTGAATGGGCTACTCGATTTCAGATCATTGAAAACGACGTTACATATGATCGATTTTACAATGAAAATAGTGCTTGGTTAGCTGGAAGAACATTTATTGATGCTGGATTAGAAGAACTTTGTATTGCGGGAGATTGGTGCTCTTGGCTCTTTCTGTTTGATGATCAATGTGATAATCAAGACCTCGGGCGTCAACCTGATAAGCTTCGAAAGATATTAGACGCTTTTATTGACATTCTTGAACAGGATCGCAAAGTTACATTAAAAAATGGTAGCCCTTTCGAAGCAAGTCTTTCAGACTTCTGGGAACGGGCTAGAGCGAAAGCCACTCATCATTGGATAGAGCGTTATCGAAATAGCTTGATTGAGTATTTTCATGCACTTCATTGGGAATCTAAAAATAGAAAACAAAAAAAATACCCTAGCGTTAAATCGTATATTCAACACAGAATTCATTCTGGAGCTGTTTATACTGTAATAGATCTCGCGGACGTTGTAGAAAACCTATCATTTTCTCAAGAAGTATTAAATGATCCAACATTTAATCGTTTACGTTATTTAGCAAATGTGATTTCTTGTTGGTTTAATGATGTACTGTCTTATGAAAAAGAAAAATCACATAACGATTACCATAACTTAGTTCTCACGCTTGAAAATGAAAAAAACATCCCCGTAGAAGAGGCTATTACAGAAGCTATTCGTATTCATGACCAAGATGTAGAAGAATTTATTCAATTGGAAAAGAAAATTCCTAGTTTTGGAACGCAGATGGATGATCATATTGGTAAATACTTGAGTGTATTGAGATCCTGGATACGTGGTCATGTCGATTGGAGCTTTAACGACACATCTCGCTTTACGATATACAAATGATGCCGCCGAGAGGATTTGATTAAAATTCGACTCTATTTTCTAGGTACTGGAGCAGGTTTACCATCTAAGGAACGAAATACATCTAGCATTGCTTTAATTCATAGTGACAGAAATAACGAAACATGGCTTTTTGATTGTGGTGAAGCAACTCAACATCGAATCCAGACTTCTCCATTACGCCTTTCAAAGATTAATCGTATTTTTATTACTCACTTACATGGAGATCATATCTTTGGATTGCCAGGCGTTTTAAGTAGCCGTTCTGTTCAAGGTGTCACTTCACCTCTATATCTTTATGGGCCAACTGGCTTAAATAAATATGTAGAGACTTCTCTTTCTTCAAGTATGACACATCTTCAGTATGATCTGATCTACCATGAGATATCTGATCAACAACAAATACATATACCTAATTTTATCATTCATGTAGCAAAATTAGCTCATGGTATTCCTTCTTATGGATATCGAATAGAAGAAAATGATCGACCCGGAGAATTACTCGTGGATCAGCTTAAAAAGCTGGGAATCCCCCCTGGACCGATTTATAAGAGATTAAAAGAAGGAGAAAGCGTAGAGTGGAATGGTGAAATCATCAATGGTAATGATTATTTGGGCCCCGTAAAGTCAGGAGCCCATTTAACCATTACAGGTGATACAAAACCTACAAAAAAAACAATCGAACTATCCAATGGAGCAGATGTGCTTATCCACGAAGCGACTTTTTCAGATCAATTAAGTGAAAATGCAGCTCTTTTCAATCATTCTACAACAACACAGGCAGCTCAAATAGCAAAACAAGCTGGAGTAAAAATATTGATTTTAACTCATATTAGCCCACGATTCCAACTAAAAGATCATGTGAAATTACGTGCAGAAGCAACCACCATCTTTGCTAACACTTATATCGCAGAAGATGGATGGTCATTTTCTGTTTCGCGAAAGTCCATTGAATCCATCGATTGATCTCGGTAATTTTTCATTGCAACTAAATCTTCTTTGTCCTTTTCTTTTTGCAATCGTATCCATTGAATAAAAATCGCACCGATAGCTGAAATATAGACAATCTCTTGTATAATCTTCATAATCACTCCACCCAATTGTTGATCATCTCGTGGTGACATAATAGGCACTAATTGAGACATTTCAGCATAACTGTTGAAAAGAACATGATCCGCAAAAATAATCAATGCGCAAGCGGGTGTTAGTAATACACCGTTTGCAAAGATTAGACCAAGTTTTCGAAGCGGTTTGAGATAGTCCATCTCTGAAATCGGACAAAGAATAGGCCACCACATAAAAATCGCCATGACGAGTAAAATGAAGTGTGAAATATTATGATAAATCATTTCCTTCATAATCGCATCAAAGACAACTGGAACATGATAGAGTGAGATTAGCCCATTAAATAAAAACAACGAAACCAATGGTCGAGTAAAAAATTGAACAATCTTTTTAATCCATTTTATTTGTATGATTGGGCGGATTAACCAACCAGGCATCCCCAATAACAATAGTGGTGGCATCACGATATATAGTAATGACATCTGTAACATGTGCATGCTAAATAGTTCATGTGCTAATAACACAAGTGGACTACCCATTGCTAAATAATAAATTGTCCAACCAATCAAAAATGATAGTTTCGTTCTAAGCTTTACAGGCTCTGAACCTTTGATTAAGAAAGAGAATGGTCCTGTTATGAGTAAATAAACAATTGCTCCCAGCAAAAAAAGCAGATTGAGTTGAATATCCCAGTTTGCTGTATATGTAAAGAGCCGAAAGAACTCAGTGCTAGTCACAATTCACACCTCCATCGATCACTTAACTCCTCAATCTTAGCATAGACAAAAACAGTCTATTTCAATATTCTTTGAAGGAGATGTGAAATTTTCCATTCAAAGATAAAAGCACATCTAGAAGCTAATCCTATATGCCAGGGACCACCGTATCATTTCGGGAAAATTATATATATAATCATATTTTAGAAACATTCTACCGACTACCTAAGGCAGAACCAGCAACTGAACGACGAAGTGTAATTTGACCAAAAAATAAAAAACTAAGCTCTTTCAGGAGTTCCAAAAAACGTGGATTTACCATGTTAAAATCTAAACGTCATACTAAAGAAACAGAACGCATCTTTTTTTCATAACGAAAGGTGTTTTTAAAGATATCTGATTAACTGTCTCATATATTGTTTTTTGTATTGTTAATAAATTCTCGTATGACGGATGCAACTTTTTCAGGCTGTTCCTCAGCTGAAAAATGTCCACAGTTTTCAATTGTCTTCGTACTTATGTTTTTCAGGCCGTTTTCTTTAAATCCTTTGATATATGCTTCTATGTCAATATGTTCATCTTCGCCACGCAGGTAGAGAATCGGCATGGATACCATATTCTCTTTTGATGCAATATTATCTTTTTCATCCATAGGAAAACTTCTATAAAAATCAAATCCTGCTTTTAATGCGTTCGGACGAGTATAGGCTTCAGCATATAATTTTCTAAGAATATCGCTCACCGTCTTACCTTTTCCAGCCAGTACATCATAAAAATAGGAAAAGTACGATAATTCGTTTCCTGCAACAAGTTTTTCGGGTAATTCAGGTATAGAATGAAAAGCAAAATGCCAGATATATGGATTGCTTTTCACCTTATCCCATGGTTCAACCCCGGGGATAACAACATTCATAATGACCGCACGAGAAATTCGATTAGGAAAGTTCTTCAAAAAAGCATATGTTATTTGCCCACCAATATCACATCCAGCTAAAGTGATATCTTGTAAATTCATCGTATCCATAATACCATGAACATACTCTGCTATGTTGCGTTTGCTGTACGACTGCAGAGGGGTATTTGATTCCCCAATACCAGGCAAGTCGATGGCTACAGTATGATAACCCTCCGAAAGAATCATCATAACAGCTTTAAATTCTAACCAACATGTTGGCCACCCGTGAATAAAAAATATAGTTGGCTTTGATCTGGAACCCGCTTCGACCACATGAATAGGTATCTTATTAACCATAACTTTCTGATGTATGAATAATCCCTCTGTGTTTTTGTCTGTTTCTTTCATCATAATCCACTCCATTAAAGATTCAAGTTTCTCGGTCGTATGTATACTCTACCACTCATAACATAGCAACAGTACGTTATCTTATATTTTGGTTATAGAACTTTCTTATTTCCTCAATCCTTTTTTCACTTAATGAAGCACTGTTCTGATATCACTTCTCCTAATTGCAATTCTTTACTTTGGTATCATTCATGATAAAACACTCCTTCTATAATTGGATTTTCCGAAAATAAATCTGGATGATAGAACGAAGTTTTCTTTTTGAAGCTGTTGATCCATTACTAACTGCTTATACACATATGGATCAAATAGATTGATGAATGTACTTGAAATCAAGGTAGTCAGAATGGAGCGATCAAAGACCCCTTTACTTTTCTCTTCCTCCATACTTTCAGAGATTCCATTGAAAATAAAGAGACATCTATTTATGTAAGTAGCGATATACAGTGGTACGAGAAATCTCCATCATTTCGGCTATATCCTTAATCGGAGTTCCGTTATAAGCAAGTGTTTTGTGGAAGATGTAGGAATTGTGATAGGAAGAGGTGAAAATCAAACTCCCAATTCATATATCTCACTTACATCTGGTAAAAAACTTCTAGCAACCTACACAAAAAAAGGCGGAATATACGAACTACCTGGAACAAAAAATAGGGTAGCTATACTTCCAGACCCAGTTTACGAGTATGCACTGTCCACTAATTATGACAATAATGACTATGTTCAAACCAAACGAAATGATCTTTTGGTTGAACATCTAAAAGAAATACAAACAAATTCCGGCTGTAATACCATGTTGACCATAAAATAATCCACTGTTCAAACTACATTTCATATAGTTACTATTTATATTTTTAGAATTGGAACTTTAAATCTTTGAGTTTTGTCATAGCTGGAAAGGCTATGACTTTATATTCTCAGACGAGTAAGTTTGCTTAGTTGGACCGATTTAATTTCCTTTCTAACCCTAATTATTTTGATGATCAGTGTTATCTTTATCAGTTAAGTAAAAAAAGGCGTACTTGATCAACAAGTACGCCTTTACTATTAACGGTTTATCCCCAAGCTAAAAATGGATTCTTAAAATTTCATTAATATCCACATGCATTTGATGATATTTCGGATTATTCAGTGTGTTTTTTAAGCTGTAATAGAGCACCCTCAGCTCTTTATCTGTAAATGCTCGATTTTTTGCAGCTGCTCTCATGATTTTCTGAGTCTCTTTCAATTTCTCTTCATCATTAAAGGGTATATAGTAAGATTGGTTTATGTATTCCACCTTGATCATGTCCATGGATTTCCCATTCACTTCCACTCTTCCATACCGCCCCCAAAACCATCGTACATTCTCTTCGATTTCCTCAATATTGATCTCACATCGAACACCACTATAATTTATAAACCCGCTTAATCGTCGAAGTCGAAGGTATTCATCCACACATTGGTTGCTATCTTTCTTCAACTGATCTAATTTCTTTTTCAATCGATGAACTTCCATGAAATAATCGATTGCCATAGGAGATAAACCTAATGTCTCCCCCAAACAAATATGACTCTTCTTCATTAGTTATTAACTCTGGTCGATATTTATGCCGAAAGGAATCTCTCAAACGTTCATTTTGGAAAAAGATATACGATGGGATTTTCAGATAAGGGAAATCTTCGTTTGTAATATAGGGATATCCCTGTTCTTGACAAAGATATGTTACTTTTTCTTTTTCTCCCACAAAGATAGCAGGCTTTACACCTAATAAAAAAGCTGTATCATATCTAATAGAGATCACGTCTTTCCTAGATATTTATCATGTGATTACAATGATTCGATGAACAAATCGTTATCTTTATTTGTTGAGCCACCCAGGCCTTCTAGCAAATCAAAATCATATATCTTTTAAAGCGAAAATTCATCATTAGACAAAGTATTTATTCCCTACTTCAATAACGATTTGCTTCTTGTTTGATTTAGGATTACCCATCCATCATCATAAATAACAATACATCTTCACACATCTGTGAAAGGAAAAGGCAACCTCTTTGGCAATCTTTTTAAAGAACCCTTTACAAATCTACAAATCCTACATCATTGACTCTCAATTAAGGCGTGGTCAATAAAAACCACATTTTTTATTGACGATGTTTTTTGTCAATAACTTCAGTAGGAACGCTGTTCGAACTTGATTGCCACTTTGAAACCAAAACCCGATTACCTATTCCAATCAAATATAGATAACCGAGTTTTATTGAGTTTAGTTAAGACTTAAGACGATACATCAACAGATGAACTAAAATTTAAGATATTGATGCTAATAGTCATCTTGATTTCACATTGGCTAATAAATTTGATCTATACTTTACGAAAGCAGATTAAATGCTTCTGCCAAATATTTTCCAGTAATCGACTTTTTTGATTGAATGATCTGTGCAGGTGTACCTTCAAATACCACTTGACCGCCTTTACTTCCTCCGTCCGGTCCCATATCGATAATCCAATCTGCTTGGCTGATCACATCGAGGTTGTGCTCGATAACTATTACCGTATTACCTGTATCCACTAGCCGGTTCATAATCCCTAGAAGCTGACTATTATCTGACATGTGTAATCCAGTCGTTGGCTCATCCATCACGTATATATTCCCCTTCTTATGAAGCTCACTTGCCAACTTAATCCGTTGACACTCTCCTCCTGAGAGAGTGCTGAGCGGTTGACCAAGTGTTATATAGTTTAGCCCCACATCACTCATCGCTTGGAGCTTGATTACAACTTTTTTTGTTTCAAAGAAATCCAATGCTTGTTCCACATTCATCTCCAATACTTCTGCGATGGACTTGCCCTTTAACTTATATTCAAGAACCTCATCCTTAAATCGTTTACCCCCGCATACCTCGCATGGTAGCTTTACACTGTCGAGGAATGCAAGATCTGTATAAACTACACCTAATCCTTGGCAGTTTTCGCATGCGCCCTTCGAATTGAAACTAAACAGACCTGGTTTAACCTTGTTTGCTGAAGCAAACGCCTTACGTACATCATCCATAATACCCGTATAGGTTGCCGGATTCGAGCGCGTGGAAACTCCTACTGCCGATTGATCAATGACGATGACATCCGAATGTTGACCGAGCAATACTTCATTAATTAATGTACTCTTGCCAGAGCCGGCTACACCCGTAACGACTGTCATAACCCCAGTGGGAATATCCACACTCACATTCTTTAAATTGTGCAAAGTTGCCTCCTTGATGGACAACTTTCCGGTTGGTTGTCGAAAGTCATCCTTCAATTGGAGAGATTGCTTCATATAGTTTCCTGTCAGTGTATCAGCCTCCAATAGGTTCAGAAAACTCCCTTCATACACAATGGTACCCCCTCGACTACCTGCATAAGGACCAACATCGACAATATGATCTGCTATCTTAATTACATCAGGATCATGCTCTACGACAATCACGGTATTTCCTTTGTCACGCAATTTTTGAAGCAATTCATTTAAACGATGTACGTCACGAGGGTGCAAACCAACACTGGGTTCATCAAAGATGTAAGTGACATCCACAAGACTCCCACTCAAGTGCTTCACCATCTTGACACGCTGCGACTCTCCCCCCGACAATGTATCTGTCTCTCGATCCAACGTCAAGTAATCCAGGCCAATATCCACCAGATGCTGCAATTTCTCGGTTAGTGATTTGATAACAGGAACGGCAACCTGATCATCCACTTCTTGAATGACACGAATGAGATAACCGACCTCCATGGAAGACATATCTGCAATGTTGAGCCCATTAATTTTACAGCTGAGCACAGTCTGATTGAGCCTCGCACCATTACAACTGGAGCAAGTATCTTCTGTAATGAACGGTGCAACTGTTCTTTGTGTACGCTCCGACTTCGTCTTTAAATCCTGTTTTATATATTTATTGGTGAATTTCTCAAGGACACCTTCCACTGTGATATTGGTTGCCTTACCGGCAAAATCCATCTTCACTTTCTTCGCCTTAGCATATAACAATTGCTTCAGTTCTTCATCCGAATAATCGTTCAGCTTTTTGTCGAGGTCAAAGTTCCCCGATTGGACCACCATATTCCATTCCCATCCATTCACTGAATAATCAGGTAGCATAATGGCTCCTTCATTTAACGACTTTGACATGTCCAATGCCTTACGCATGTCTACACTTAAACTGCGACCGATACCATTACATTCGGGACACATGCCTTGCGGATTATTAAAGGAAAACATATGTGCCGGTCCTACATAAGGCTGACCCATTCTAGAAAAGAGCAAACGAAGAATAGGAGAAATATCCGTAATCGTGCCCATCGTGGAGTGGGAACCGCCACCCAATCTTTTTTGATCGACAATAATTGCCATGCTCAAATTCTCAATTGCATCTATATCTGGCTGTGGATAGCGTGGTAAAAATTGGCGCACAAACATACTGAAATTCTCATTCAACAATCGAGTAGATTCCGCCGCAATCGTATCGAAAACAATCGATGACTTTCCAGATCCAGATACCCCTGTAAAAATGGTGATCTTCCGTTTAGGAATCCGCAAGGATACATTTTTAAGATTGTTCTCTCGCGCACCTGTAATAATGATATACTCCTGATCCAATTTGCTCATATACTTAACTTCCTTTCGATTGTTAATTTATCTTGTAATCACTCCATACACTCATCGTGTCAATTTCAATTGATCCTAACAGATGTTGCTATGTAATATCTCTTTTCACAAAAATGCCCCTCACGTGCTCAATTCATTAATCAATCCAATGATAATATGAAATCATCCAAGAGCTTTATAAAGGAAACCTTTTCTACTGTTGTTATTATTATAATAAAGAATTGGATTAAATGCGATCAAACATTCGCTTTTCCAAGACAACCTAAGTCTGTAAAAGAAGTAAAAAACAGTGCTAAATAATAAGAATTGAAAACGGGCAGTTTCATGGCTAACTCAGCTGTTCGAAAGATATTTTTTCGTAAACTTGCTTTTTTAAAATTGCATGCCTCTATCTAAAAAACCAGCCATTTCTTTATGGCTGGTTCTATCCAAATTCGTCCAAGAGTACTCCCGCTTCTACAAGCGGTGAGGTGAATGGGACGTGGTTCGGTATCCCTTTTGCGGGGATACTTAGAACCACCTTTTTTGTTAGAATAGTTGTAGCTCTTTGAAAACTGGAGATATGGGGTTGTTGCTGGAAAGGGTCAGTAACGTAAAACCTTCAACCACCCAGTTCACCGAAGTTGCGAAAACCAAGCGAAAGTAGGGAGCATAGCAGAGCATACTTTGTTTTCACCGCTGGGACGGCGGGTAGAGCCTGCTAAGATAACTGGACGTTGGTCTGGTGTTCGCAGGAATCTACCACCTCTGTAGGTGGTAGTAGTTCAACAGAATCGCTAAAATCCCATTTAAAATTCCCGGTTAAACGTCTCGTAAAACAGCGCCTGTATTTGCTGAAGTAACTAAATGTTGATATCGACGCAAAAATGCTCCTGAGACCTCTTTTTTCACAGGTTGCAGACTTTCTTGCCGCTGAGCTAGTTCTTCCTCAGAAACCAATAAGTCCAATCGCCCCTCTAGCAAATCGATTTCAATCTTGTCCCCATTTTCAATCAGGGCAATTGAACCGCCTTCAGCTGCTTCAGGTGACACATGACCAATACAAATCCCTCTTGTAGCACCGGAAAAACGCCCATCAGTAATTAAGGCCACATCTTTACCTAGTCCCATACCAACAATTGCCGAGGTTGGGGAAAGCATTTCAGGCATTCCTGGTCCGCCTTTTGGTCCTTCATAGCGGATCACAACAACGTCACCTGCTTTGACTTTGCCTAGCGCTATACCAGCCAACGCTGAATCCTGTGATTCAAAAACAATTGCACTACCTACAAATTTTTTCACTTCTGGGTCCACAGCTCCAGTTTTAATTACCGCGCCATCAGCCGCTATATTTCCATAGAGAATTTGAATTCCACCTGTTTCACTGTAGGCGTTTTCTAGCGAATGTATAACTTCAGGATCACGAATTTCTGCATCTGCTATATTTTCTCCTAATGTTTTCCCGGTAACAGTGATCACATCTTCATGGATCAGCCCTTCACGACGGCTAAGCTCATGTAAGATTGCGCTAATGCCGCCTGCACGATCAATATCCTCCATATGCCATTTCCCAGCAGGACTCACTTTGCATAGATTTGGCACACGCTTAGATAGTTCATTGATCCGAGCCATCGAATAATCGACACCTGCTTCATGGGCCAATGCCATCGTATGCAAAATGGTATTGGTTGAACCACCCATCGCCATATCAAGGGTAAAAGCATTATCTAATGATTGCTTGTTTACAATATCGCGCGGTTTTATATCCATTTCAACCAAGTGTATAATCTGCTCTGCTGCTCGTTTGGCCAACTCTTCACGTGCTGGGGTATCCGCGAGAATGCTTCCATTACCCGGTAACGCTAGTCCCATAGCTTCAGCCAAGCAGTTCATCGAATTAGCGGTAAACATCCCTGAACAAGAACCACAACTAGGGCAACTAAACTTTTCAATATCATATAGCTCTTCATCGGTAATTTTTCCTGCTTGATGTGCACCAACTCCCTCAAACACTGAAGAGAGATCTGCCGCTTCTCCATTAGGCAGTCTTCCTGCTGCCATTGGGCCACCACTAATAAAAATGGTTGGAATATTAACACGCAATGCACCCATCATCATTCCTGGTGTAATTTTATCGCAGTTTGGAATGCAAACCAGTCCATCAAACCAATGTGCAAGAGCCACTGTTTCCACAGAATCAGCTATAATTTCACGACTGGGCAAGGAATATCTCATTCCAATATGTCCCATTGCAATTCCATCATCAACCCCAATGGTGTTAAATTCAAAAGGTACACCACCTGCAGCCCGAATCGCATCTTTAATTACTTCTGCAAAACGATTGAGATGGATATGACCAGGCACAATCTCTACAAATGAGTTACATACACCGATAAATGGTTTATTAAAATCGTCTTCTTGCACTCCAGCTGCTCTGAGCAAACTGCGATGCGGAGCACGATCAATACCTTTTTTAATCTTATCGCTTCTCAATTTCATCGTCTCCATCTCGTATTTTTTTGTATCAGTGTATAATAAAATCCTATAGTTGTCCAAAAAACACCCTCTCCTATTTTTTGAATCTGATGAATCAAATAAGGTCAGAACAGTCAAACTCATATCTTTTTATAAGGTTGACAGACATACATATGATTGGTAATATCTAGATATTGATAGTATAAAATCGGTTATTCTTTACTACTATTTTGACAGGTTGTTTCCACTCTTTTACCCTTACAATGGAGTAGATTATGATAACAAGTTAAAGCGTGGTTTTTTAAGCCACGCCATTCTTATGTTTTGCATATAGGAGGATGACAATGGATCATATTACGCAAACAGAAAAAAAATTACCTGAACGACATGAGATCCCTCTCTCGTTTACATGGCGTTTAGAAGATATATTTGCGACTGATGAGAAGTGGGAGCAAGTTTTTAAAAAGATGAAATTATCCCTACCTCAGCTAGCAGAATTTAAAGGAAAGTTGCATGAATCTGCCAATACCTTGCTTAAAGCATTACAATTACGCGATCAATATCTTGAAACTGTAAAGCAACTATATACATATGCACATATGCGCCATGACCAAGATGTTACAAACTCTTTCTACCAAGCGATGAATGAACGTGCGATATCACTATATATGGAAACAGTTCGCTTCATCTCCTTTTTCGATCCAGAAATTTTAGCGATGAAGCAGCAAAAAATAGAATCCTTCTTAGAATCAAACCCAGAATTGCAATTATATAAACATGAATTAGCTAAGTTAAATCGACGTCGACCCCATGTTTTAAGTGAAAAAGAAGAATCTTTACTTGTGCAAGCTTCAGAAGTGATGATGGCCCCCGGCAATATCTATGGATCATTAAATAATGCAGATTTAAAGTTTCCTACAATTGTTGATGAAGATGGCGATCAAGTTGAAATAACACATGGGCGTTACCTTCATTTTATGGAAAGCCGTGATCCCCGCGTTAGAAAAGATGCTTTTCATGCTGTTTATAACACCTATAAACAGTTTCGTAATACTTTTGCCAATACTTTAAATGGCGCTGTAAAGAAGAATAACTTTATCGCTCGGGCTCGAAACTATGACTCTGCCAGACAAGCAGCACTATCTGGAAACGATATTCCAGAAACTGTTTATGACCAGCTCATCGAGACAGTAAACCGTCACATTCCACTCCTCCAACGATATATCAAACTTAAAAAGCAGGTACTCAATCAAGAAGAACTTCATATGTATGATATTTATGCGCCATTGATCGATGCTGGAAAAATCTCTATGACTTATCCTACAGCACAAGAGAAACTCCGGGAGGCTTTACGTCCGTTAGGAGACGAGTACCTACAAATTCTGGAGAAAGCTTTTAACGAGAGATGGATCGACGTATATGAAAATAAAGGAAAACGAAGTGGTGCCTATTCCTCTGGGGTATATGGAACCAACCCTTATATACTCTTAAACTGGCAAGGTGATGTGATTGATTTGTTTACCCTTGCACATGAATTCGGACATTCTGCGCATAGTTACTACTCTCGGACAAATCAACCATTTACCTATGGAGATTATACGATATTTGTTGCTGAGGTAGCTTCTACTTGTAATGAGGCTCTTTTACTCCATTATCTACTTCAAACAACCGATGATCCAAAGCTTCGCCTTTATTTGATTAATCATAGTTTGGAAGGTTTCCGGGCAACCGTATTTCGTCAAACCATGTTTGCTGAATTTGAATATGCTATTCATCAAATGGCGCAAAATGGAGAAGCACTAACACCAGATCAACTTACCAACAATTATCACGAACTAAACAATAAGTATTTTGGTAAAGAAGTGATTGTCGATCCTTTGATTGGGTATGAGTGGGCTCGCATTCCTCATTTTTATTACAACTTTTATGTATATCAATATGCCACGGGCTATAGTGCAGCTGCAGCACTATCACAACAGATAATTGATGAGGGCAAACCTGCAGTAAAACGCTATCTTGATTTTCTAAAAGCCGGTAGTTCTGACTATCCAATTGAAGTCTTGAAAAAAGCAGGCGTTGATATGACTTCTTCTTCCCCCATTGAGCAAGCATTTCAAATCTTTTCCAGAAATCTTAACGAAATGGAACGATTGTTAATCGTAAATACGAAAAACGAAGGATATTAATATCCTTCGTTTTTATTTATACGACTATTTGTTAGCTTTATCAGGCGGTTCTCCCCATTGCTCTAGCATATTATCTGTTGGATCTTTCTTTTTTCGTTTTTCATCGTAACGAAATATCTCAATCTTTAACAATCCAACATGTGGGAGCAGTTGCTTTGGTATTTTCACCTTAAACTTAACAGAAGTATCACCAAACTGATTTGGAGCTGGGTTAAAATTTACTTCTTTCCCATCTAAAATTTTCCTTGAGCTAAAACTATCTACGACATAAATATTGTAATGAAAACGAGTTGCTTTTTTGGGGAGCGGAGCTACTTGAAGTGAAACTTTATAAACTCCAGCTTTTCCATCAACTTGAATCGAATGGAATATTTTATTTTCTAGATAATTAGGTTTTGGAAACTCTCTCCACCATGGATAACTTCCCTCAAATGTTTTTTCAGGTAAATTCTTTTTTTTGTCCACTACTTGTTTTTGGACTTTCTTTTGCTTCTCAACATTTTTCTTGGGAACAGGCGGTTTTGTTTCTTCAGCAAATAGATTCCAACCATAAACAAACATTGCAAGTAAGACACCGATAGATAGAAGCCCTCCACCCCACAATTTCCAGCGAACCCCTCCCTTTTCTTGTTGATGAACTTCTTGACGTGGTGGTAAATCATATGTAGTGGTTTCAAATCGATATGAATCTGTTGAAGGGACGCTCTCCGTTTCTTTACTAAGATATATCATCTCTGTGGGCTGTTTTTGAATCTCTTCAATTGCTTGTTTTACCTCAATAGCGGTTTGAAAGCGAGTTGTAGGGTCTTTTTCGAGTAATTTATTTAAAACCGAAACAAACGACTCAGAAATATTTGGATTAACTTGTCTAGGGTCTGGAACGGGTGCTTGAATATGCATCAATGCAATTGAAACTGAATTTTCCGAGTCAAAAGGAAATTGATCTGTGAGTAATTTAAATAAAAGAACCCCAAGTGAGTATAAATCGGACGGATAACTTACTTTTCCACCAGACGCTTGTTCAGGAGAAAAATAATGTGCCGAACCCATAACAGTACCTGTTTGGGTTAAGTTGGTATTTACATGTGAGAAAAAAGAGATCCCAAAATCGGCTACCTTATATCGATTATCTTTGGCCCGCATTATATTTTGTAATTTTATATCACGGTGTACAATACCATTTTGATGTGCATGATTTAGCCCTTCGCAAACCTGAAGCGCAATCTCCATAACCTCATCTACTAATAATGGTCCTTTTTCTTCTAGATATTCAGCCAGCGTCCCCCCTTCTACATACTCCATAACCATATAGTATATGGATTCTTCTTGCCCAATATCATAAACATTCACTACATTTGGATGTGATAACCTTCCCGCTGCCTTCGCTTCTCTTATAAACCGTTTAATAAATTCATCTTGGTGACGTAACGACTCATTCATCACCTTAATCGCTACCCATCGGTCCAATGCGTGATCGTAAGCCTGGTAGACAGAGGCCATGCCACCTCCACCGATGAAATGAATAATCTCGTAACGCCCCGCGAGTCGCGTTCCATTACTCAGCATTTTAAACTCCTTATAGTAAATAAAAGTATAAATTAAGTGCGCAAAATATATAGACATTATAGCATGATTCAGACTCATCTCTCACGGATGAAGAAGGAAAAAATGATTTGTTATTAAATTCATGCAAATTTCCCACGAGGATCTTCCCTTTTTACAAGTCATGAAATGAATAGGGCATTACTTGGAAGTCCTTTTAGGGGATGCTTAAAACTACCATTTTTGTTAGAATAGTTTAAGATCACTGAGAAATATAGCTAGGAATATTGGAAGACAAATCATTTGAGCTCGGGGAACATTCAGAAACAAAATGAAAGTATGATCGCTTCCGTGTATTCATTTCATTATCCACGAGTAGCCATTCAAATGTGGTTGTTTAATAAAAAAACCCCCTATAAAGGGGTTTAAAGTTTTACAATCGTTGGAGGTGAAAAGATATCATAAGATTTGCCAATGATTGAAATATTTCCACTAGAAACTTCTATTTTTAATGAACTGTCGTTGAGTAATTCAATCGGAACTTTTTGACCATCTTTTGTTTCCAAATGAACGGTTACAACTGGAGATTCACGCTGCTGACACAATTGAAAATCAGCTCCAATCATTTTTAACCCCCTACTTCTTTTACCTTCTTCTGCCAATAGTCGATGTACCTCAAAACGTTTGTCGGTAAGGAAGTCATTTATAAATCGATTTAACTCGCCAGTACAACCCATTACAATTAACTTTAGCAATGGTATTACACCCCTTAGAACAATTAATCCAATTATCATTATATTAATTGAATATAAATTTATCAAATATTCTAAATTCCAAACTTTACTATAAGAAATGATTGGAATATGATTCTAATTAAGGGTTTATTCGAAAAATAGCACACGAATTTTGAGTACTTTTTTGGCAAATAGCGGTAAACAGAATCACAAATGTACATGAAAGCAAAAAAATTTTTTTTGGAGGTTTCAAAATGTACAAATGGACACCCGAATTTGGAGCAATTTTAAGAAAGAAACGAAAGGAACAAGGTATAAAAATGGAAGATCTTGCTGATGAGCAAATCTCCACTTCAACCATCAGCAACAGTGCGACACGTTTCTAGATAAGCAATCATTTGCGAAACTAGACATGCTTTCTATTTTGAAGGCAGAGAACTGGTTTACTGAAAGAGGGAATGAAAGCCGTCATGTTGAGCTTAAACCTCTTCTCTAATCCTCCTGCATGCGCTGACAAGTGGTAGCTTCGAAGTGTATGAAGCCAGGTGAAGTCGGCTGAATTTATCTATATATCGGATAAAGATAGGCCGGGAGGCTGAAAAACGGTCTACGGTGAGAATGTCTATTTTGACTGACGAAGTGGCGAATGAAAGGGTCTATAGATGGGATGAAATGCTACATATGTAAGGTAAGTAACCGTTGAGTACGAATTGTTGCTAGGAAAAACGGGATAGCGAACAACGACGCTATATACTTACAGGCTCAAAGTCACCACCTAAGGATCTGTATGGATAGCTAGGTACAACCGGAACGTGGAAAGCAAGAAACTTCCATAACGTCTACCAGCGGGGAGGTTCATGGTAACATGATTTATTCTTGTGAGAGTAGGGTCAAAGTACTGATGAAACATCTAATCAATGTGGAGGGATCGGCCCAAGTCTAGCATTTTATGTTAGATGGAACGCCGTATGAGGGGAAACTCTCACGTACGGTGTGGGACGGGGGAAAAACAGGAGATTGTATCAAATGTTTACCTATCGTCATTTGAAAAAGGATTCGACATAGTTAGTGAAGAAAAGATAGAGTACCTATGTTCAAAGCTCCATATTGAACGATTACAACTTCCCCAATTACTGCAAATGGAAAAACAGTTAGCAGCGAATCAATTGAGCAAATTACTGTTTATTGAAAATATGATTGACTTAGGAAATGTAAAACGAGGACTCCAATTGCTAAGACAGTTAAATGTAGATGTTCCACATCTTCAAGCAACTGTAGAATATTTAAAGGGACGAGCATTAATTAATAAAAACCATTCTACTACCGCCCAATCTCATTTTCTAAAAGCGATCAAATTATCAAACCAACAATCATTGGTCATTACAAATATTGGTGCTGCCTGCTACAACCAACTTGCTAAGATCGCATATTATGAGAACGACTTTGAATTAGCTCTAGACCTTACAGATAAAGGTATTGGTATATTCGCAGATGATGGAGATCGACAACAATTAATCTACTCTCTTTTAGTGAACAAGGCGATCTATCTTGAAAAGCTAGACTTGCTTGATCGAGCATCAACAATACTTCAAGAGCTGTGGTCCAAAATAACAGAAATTCGCCATGTGGAAGTAATTATTAATATGTATGACGTTCAAGCAACAATATACAAAAAGTTTAAACTCTTTAAAAAAGCAATCTCGTACGCGCAAGAAGGTTTTGAAATCGCTCATATAAACAAGAATAGCCATCGATCTGTTGAGCTCTTAACCAATCTAGGCAGCACTTATCTTGAGACACAACAGTATGATCAAGCAGAAACTTGTTTCTCCACTGCATTATCATTAAAAAGTAAAGTGAAACCAAAGTATCTGTTTCTGCCGATCTATTCAAGATTAGGCCAAATTTACATAGAACTCAATAAATTCGATCAAGCAGAAAAAATATTAGAAACAGCAATCAGAGATAAAACAAATCAAAAAAATATACTTCGATATACAGAAGCCCTCATCACACTGGGAGATTGTTTTTTTAAACAAAAAGAGTATATCAAAGCGACTCAACCATACTTAAAAGCGCGAAACCTTGCTTCTAAGCATGGTTTGATCACACAAGAACACAGAATTCTACGAAATCTCTGTCTTTGTTGGCGAGAAACGAACCAACAAAAATACCAAGAAGGTCTTCATCGATTCTTTGAACTAGATGTCCAAATATGTAAAGGAGGTGATAATTTACTGAATGAAGCGAACAAATGAGAAGGAGGTGAGTATCTGCTACTCAAATAAGATAGTTTTTGTAGCAGATAAATTCTATGAAGCATAAAGTTTCAGCTGATGAGCCCGTTGATTAAATATATAACCCTAATAATGATGAGGCTGCCCCAACTAGCAGCCTCAAAGTATCCGGGACATCATCAACTATCCATACATATAAAGGGATAAATTCGATGGGGCAAAAACAATAAAAAATGCATGTCCAAGTTCTTTTTTTATTCTTTCTGTTAACTCATTCCCCCATTGATTATGACGAGTTTCCAATTCAAAGTACTCTTCTGTAGATTTGAATTTATAATCTACTAACCAAACCGAAAATGCCCGATTCCATTCTTGTAATTCCTGTATTAATTCTTGCTTTATAGGTATATCATCGATAGGAATATTTGATTTACATACACTACACCAAATGGGCTCCGATGCAAAGGCAGCTTCAATCTTAATCTTACGGCCGCAACATAGCATTCATTCGTACCCCCATTTCTGTAACAATGTTGAGCTATATTAAATTATTCGGTATACACCCTATTTTTTGTGTCTATTTTGGCTTTAAAGTAAAAAATTTTTTACACTAAAAAAACAAAAATCAAAAAAAAGAGACTCGTTCTATGAGTCTCTTGAGAATTCAGTCAAGGGTTGATTTAAATTTTTCAACCTGCTTAGTGATCGCAACTTCTGTGGCTAACCTTTCAATGCTTGAGGCGCCAAAAAAGCCGGCCACTCCGTCAGTTAGCTCAAGAATTTTCCTTACATCTCCTGGTTCAGCGATCGGTCCGCCGTGGCAAAGTACAATGATATCTGGATTTACCGATTTTGCACGATCATGCATCTCCTGAACAAGTTTTGCTGATTCTTCTAAAGTTAATGCCGTTTCTGCTCCAATTGATCCTTTTGTTGTTAAGCCCATATGCGGTACAATCACATCAGCTCCTGCTTTGGCCATTGCACCAGCTTGATCCACATCAAATACATAAGGACAGGTTAATAAATCTAGTTCCCTAGCTTGACGAACAAGTTCAACTTCTAGCTGAAATCCCATGCCTGTTTCCTCTAGATTCTGACGAAATGTTCCATCGATCAATCCTACAGTTGGGAAATTTTGAATTCCATCAAAGCCCATTTCTTTCAATTGCTTCAAAAAATGATTCATCTGACGAAAAGGATCGGTTCCACAAACACCAGCAAGTACTGGCGTATCTCTAACAATTGGCAATACTTCAGATGCCATTTCAACCACAATTTGATTTGCATCACCATATGGCATTAACCCAGCTAACGAGCCGCGTCCAGCCATTCGATAACGACCAGAATTATATATAATGATTAAGTCTGCTCCACCTTGTTCTGCGAACTTTGCCGAAATTCCGGTACCAGCACCACAACCAATAATCGGTTTGCCTTCCTCAACAACATTTTTCAATCTTGTTAAAGAGTCTTCACGAGTAATCCAAGGCATTTATCTATCCTGTTACCTAAAAAGCAACAGGAATCCACCTCCCTCATTTATAATGGCATTAATTCAAGTAAGGTCTTGGTAACTGATTGAGCAAATAGCTCATCATTAATATTACAATCTAGTTCAAATACAGGAACTCCACTATCTAAGTTCTTCTTCAATGAATCAAACAACGCTTCATCAGCTTCAGGCCACCAAAACTCTTTCCCAACAGCATCAAGTTCAGAAACTCCACGCAGTGGAATATAGACAGCAACAGGCCCTTTACATCGATTTACTTTCTCAGCTAAAATTTGTCCCAACCGTTTATTTTCTTCTACATTTGTTCGCATAAGCGTTACATTGGCATTCCATTGGTATAATAATCGATTGCTCAACTCCTTTGGAACCGTCTCGATTCCCCAAAAATTAACCATATCTAAACACCCAGGTGCTATCACTTGTGGTATTCCCCATTTTGCAGCAGCATCCATTCTTTGTGGTCCTGCTGTTAAAACACCGCCAACCAATTCATCAGCCAATTCAGTTGTCGTCATTTCAAGTACTGCAGATATGTATCCCTTTTCAATTAATGAGTCCATCGTTTTCCCACCTGTACCTGTAGCGTGGAAAACTAACATCTCATATCCTCGATCTTCGATCAAATCTTTACATCGATTGACCAAGTTTGTGGTATTACCAAACATCGTAGCCGTTATAAGAGGTTTTCCCTGAAATTGAGGCACTTCAGTTTCAACCATTCCCACTATTGTTCCAACTGCATTTGCATATATTTGAGCGCTGATACGATTTAATCCCGAAACATCTAATACTGAAGGAATCATCACAATATCACTAATCCCGACATAAGGTTGAGTATCGCCTGAAGCGACAGTACTTACCATTACCTTGGGAACACCAATGGGTAATGATCGCAATCCAGATGTTCCGATCATGGTTCCATTACTACCACCCATAGAAAAACCTGCATCTATTTTACCTTGTTCATATAATTGCTTCACTACAATTGCTACGCCTTTTGTCATGATTTCCATCGCGTACGACTTATCCATCCGAGTACGCAGCTCATCTAAAGTAGAACCCCCGGCAATTGCCACTTGGTCTGCGGTTACATCTGCTGGGAAAAATGGTTCTCCCAATACTCCGGTATTGATTAGTAACACACGGTGACCACGCATTTCAATTTGTTGTTTGACAAAAGCATAATCACTGCCCTTTGTATCCAATGCGCCAATTACAGCAATTGTTTTCGTCATTGGTTATCCCCTCGAAAGTTAATTATTTAGAGAGATGTGAAAGACTCGATTAAAAATCTGATGTGACTCACTCCTAATCATTAATCTTCCATCGAGTCCCTCTACATCTTCTCTTTTGATTCTTCAAGTTATTCTACCAATACAATGTCCATTTTAACATTTTCAAAGAAGAAAGCTACTACTTGCAAATTAATTAATATATTAAATTTAGACATAAATAATTGACAAATTATTGTCGTAATTTGTCGTATAACATTCGTAAAAAAAAGAGACATAGAGTTTATACCCTATCTCTTCAACAAAATAACTTCTGTTTCTCGTTACGTTGTTTTTCTTCGTTTCCTTAGGGCACAACCCAATAAAACGAATGAGATTCCTTGCAAAACATAAGCCCAGGAATTGGTCGCCGTCTTTGGTAGTTTAGCACCATTTTCCGTTGTGTTTAAAACCTTATTCAGTTGATCATTCGAATTTGCTTCTTTATTTACTTCTGGAGAATGAGTGGTTTGCTGTTCAACTTTATCTTGATCCTCAGCGTGTTGATTTTCTTTAGACTGATTCTCCATGGTACTTGATTCTTCGTATTGTACTGATGGGTAGGCTTGGTCCGCTTCTGATAGATCTTGAGTAGGTTGCTTCGTTGCTTGTGTATCAGAATTTGTAGTCTCGCTCTGATCATATGATTGTTCAGTGTCATTTCTTTTAGTTTCTACATGATTCGTCGCTTCTTCTGCTACAACCCCTAGCTGCTTCCTATGTAAGGGTACATTTGGTAAATCAGGCTTCACGTCAGGAACAAAGTGCTCTTTTGGCGGCTCCAAATGAAACGGCTCCGCAAATACAGAAGGAAAACTAGCTAAAAAAAGAATCGCTCCAGCAGAGAAGCAAAAGACTTGTCTAAATACATATGATTTAGGGAATTCTGCTAATTCTACTGATTTGCAGTTGGTACGAAACGAATTAATCGATCTACACTTCTTAATATGTTTCGTGTCCCATTGATCGAGTAGAACTTTTTTGTCAATACTCCTCAATTTTCGACCTCCTATCGTATAAATTTACATTTTTTTACTTCTCAACTGTATTTACATATTACTCAAATCAGATAACCAAAACAAGAGTATTTTGTAAATTATTCGAAAAATGTGCGTAAAATCTATTTGCATACAACAAAACAATGTTTTATTATATAGATAAGGATAACTTGATACACCCAATGAGTGAGGTGAAAATATGAACATCGATCCCCGAGGATGGAAAGTTCTTGTCCATGCCAGCACTTGGTTTGCACCATTTATTGTTCCGATATTAGTTTATGCTTTTATCCGCGACCGTGAAGTACGAAGCATTTCTATACAAGCCTTTGTTTTTCACCTAGCTATGAGTATTTTAATCAGCATCTCTATATTCTTCTCAATAATATTAATAGGAATCCCCTTTTTACTATTCTTTGGATTAGTTGGGTTCATAGTCCCCTTGATCGGAATTCTATATGCAATTAGAGATATGCCTTTTCATTATCCGTTACTTGGATCTATTGTTGAGAAATAAAAAAGCATCCTCCAAATTTTTGGGGGTGCTTTTTTTACTTCATTAGTTTTTTGATTGTAACTAACATCTCATCGATAACCTCGTGTTCACCTTGCTCTATTCGCTCAATCACACAACTTTTCATATGATTTTCAAGCAGTAATCGCCCAACGCTGTTTAAGGCTGATTGAACAGCAGCAATTTGATTTAAAACGTCATCACAGTACGTATCTTTTTCAATCATACCCTTTACGCCTCGAATCTGACCTTCGATCCGATTCAGACGTGTTATTAAATTTTTTTTCTCTTTCTCACTATGATGACTCTGTCTATCACTGTGTTCAATCCCGCTATGGTGGTCTGAATGGATGGATTGCTCTCCGCTCTCTTTCATTATCGACTGCAATCCCCTTTCTGCTGAATTCCCTTATCATAAACTTGCATATTTGCATAACTGCCTAAATATTACCAGATGAACACTTGGTTGTAAAGGTTTTCTGAAAGATTAGTCGAATCTTCTAATACTGACATTTTGTATGCGTAACTTCATTTTTTTCAACTTGAATTGTTGCATGCTCAAGTGCAAAATTAGATTTCATCTTCTCGAGTGCTTGCTTTAAGATTGATTGGCTACACTCTTCATCTCCGATGAGCAGATGACAACTTAATGAGTGAAGACCAGAGGTAATTGTCCATATGTGTAAATCATGCACATCAACAACACCAGGAATACTTTGTAATACCTTTTTCACTTCATTTGTATCAATCGTTTCTGGGGTTCCTTCCATTAGGATGTGTGTTGAATGCTGTAATACGCCCCAACCACTTTTAATGATTAATAATGCAATTACTAGACTAATGAGCGGATCAGCCCAATCCCAAGCAAAAAAACGAATCAATAAAGCTGCCACAATAGCGCCGATTGAACCGAGGGCATCACTTAATACATGCAAATAGGCACTCCGTAAATTAATATTTTCTTTTACGTCCCCTTTTCGTGTAAGAATCCAAGCACTAAGTAAGTTGCAAAGTAGACCAATAACTGCGATGATCAACATTCCACTACTATGAACAGTAGGAGGCATCTGAAACCTCTCGATCGCCTCTTTTATAATAATTAAAGAAACGATAAGCAAAGCTGCTCCATTAATAAATGCAGCAATTATTTCAAATCGATGATACCCATAACTTTTTCTCTGGCTTGCCTCTGCATGAAGTGCAAGCTGTACAGCAATTAAACTTAACAATAATGAAGCAGCATCACTGAACATATGTCCAGCATCAGATAGTAGCGCAAGACTATTTGTCATCCATCCCCCAATTAACTCTAGTAATAAGATTGCACTTGTAATGATCAATGCCATCATAAGTCCAGCTCTATTTTGTTTATTTTGATTTGAATGATCATGGTGACTATGATCATGTCCGTGATGATGATGCATATTCTCCCAACTCCTTTATATGAATATATGTTCATATATTCATGAGTCATTGTCAACCCTTGTGCTTGATTTTTGCTAAAATGTATGCTAAAACAAATCCAACAATGAAATATCTTCATACATATCTTGAACTAGAAATTTGAATAGAAGGGTAGTCTCGCAGGCCAAATCTCCCTTTTTAGGATGGTACTGCGTTTTTATTTTAATGAGGTGAGTTTATGTCAATTGTTTTTTCAGGTATCCAACCAAGTGGAACGATAACGTTAGGAAATTATATTGGTGCAATTAAGCAATTTATTTCTCTTCAAAATCAACATACATGCTATTTTTGCATTGTTAATCAACATGCAATCACAGTTCCGCAAGATCCTGATCAGTTACGAAGGAACAGTCGTAAGTTAGCAGCCTTATATTTAGCGGCTGGACTCGATCCTGAGAAAGTAACACTTTTCATTCAATCAGAAGTTCCTGCCCATGCCCAACTGGGTTGGATTATGCAAACAATCTCCTATGTAGGTGAATTGGAAAGAATGACACAGTTTAAAGATAAATCAAAATCACAAGGAAAATCGATCCCTGCGGGACTTTTAACATATCCTCCATTAATGGCCGCTGATGTTCTCCTTTATAACACTGAGATAGTTCCAGTAGGAGATGATCAAGCACAACATATGGAGATTACTCGCGATCTGGCTCACCGATTTAATCAACGATTTGGTACTTTGTTTACAATCCCTAAAACCCAATTACCACCAACAGGTTCTAGAGTCATGTCATTACAAAATCCTGAGAAAAAGATGAGTAAATCTGATCCAAATCAAAACGCTTATATCTCATTACTTGATTCCCCGAAGCAAATCGAAAAAAAGATTAAAAAATCTACTACAGATTCTGGGAATGAAATTAGATACGATCCACAAAACAAAAAAGGAATCTCCAATCTAATGGCGCTATATGCTTCATTTACAGGTGAAACATTTGATCAGATCGAACAAAAATACTTAGAAAAAGGATATGGTCAATTTAAATTAGATGTAGCTGATGTTTTGATTGAAGGTTTAAAACCACTCCAAGATCGTTATTATCAGCTAATCGAAAGTAGTCACCTTGACCAAATCCTCTCAGATGGTGCTGAAAAAGCAAACGAAGTAGCCACCAAAACGTTAACAAAAGTTGAAAAAGCAATCGGCTTATCCCGTTAAGTACTTTCATCCATAAGATTCGATTCTTCTTCAGGAAGATGAGTAACAAGTATACGCTTTATTTGTAATTGATCCACTTCTTCCACAGTAAATTCATAACTCATATAGTGAACATGGTCACCAAGATCAGGTACTTTTTCTAATTGAGAGAACAACCAGCCTCCAATTGTATCATTGTCAGGATCATCAATAGATAGCTGAAAATAATCATTTACATCGTCGATTAAAAGACGGGCATCAATGGACGTTTGTAACCCTTTCTTTTGAAAGAAAGGGGTTTGATGCTCATCAAATTCATCCTGGATCTCCCCAAATATCTCTTCAATAATATCTTCTGTTGTGACCAAACCTGAAGTACCACCATATTCATCGACTACAATCGCCATTCCCGTCTTATTCTTCTGTAATGTTAGTAGAATATCTTTTAATTCCATTGTCTCCGGAACAACCACTGTAGGACGTACTAAATCTTCGATTTCAAAAGGATCACCTGATATTACGCGTTCATAAACATCTCGAATATGTACAATACCTCGAATATCATCTTTATCTTGCCCACACAATGGTAAGCGGGTATGCGTACTTTCTCGGATCATCATGAGATTCTCTTCAAATTCACGATCTAAATAGACACAATCAATATTCACTCTTGGCACCATGATTTCTCGGGCTACGCGATCAGTAAATTCAAACACGTTATCCAATAACATCATCTCAGTCTGATCAAACACACCACTCTTATGTGATTGTGAAAGTAGCATTCGAATCTCTTCTTCAGTGTGAACTTGTTGGGTATTTTGATGGTCAAACCCCATCCACTCAATCACTTTGTTGGCAACTGAGTTAAGGATGTAAATAAACGGCAAAAATAATCGATAAAAACCGATCAACGGAGTTGCAGTCCAAAGTGTTACTTGTTCAGCTTTACGAATTGCCAATGACTTTGGCACAACCTCACCCAAAACAATGTGTAAAATCGTGATGATTAAAAAAGCAACAACAAAACTAAATGGATGGAGTAACCAAGCTGGCATGCCTAAATATTGAAAGAGGGGGTGAATAAAGCGAGCTAAGGTAGGCTCACCGACCCAACCTAATCCAAGTGAGGCAAGTGTTATCCCCAATTGTGTTGCTGACAAGAAATTATCAAGGTTTGCTACGACCTGTTGTGCCCTACGGCCACGTTCTGTCGTAAGTTGAGCTAGTTGGGTGGCTCTTACTTTTACAATCGCAAATTCAGCAGCTACAAAAAAACCATTAAGGAAAACAAGTAAAAGTACGACAAATAAATTCCATATAATAGATAGGGTCAACTCCAATTTCTCTTTGCCTCCAATATAAATTCTTTTTATTATTTCACCGTAAAACCTTATCCTTATGCGGAGATATTATGCGTTGAGTAATCGGGTCGAATATGGCATAGTGATAGTTGGACTTACAATAAGTAAAAGGAGCGCTGACAAATGACAAACCAAGATTATCAAATACTCTTATATTATAAATTTATTCATGTTCAAGACCCGGAGACCGAGGCGAAAGTTCATCTTGATTTATGCAAGCAACTAGACTTACGCGGACGAGTTTTAATTGCTCCTGAAGGGATTAATGGTACTGTTTCTGGGACAATTGCGCAAACCAATGCTTATATGGATTATATGAATCAACATCCACTTTTTAATGATATTGTTTACAAAATCGATCCATATCATCAACATGCATTTAAAAAAATGTTTGTACGATCTAAGAAAGAATTGGTCACTTTTCGAGTCGAACATGAACTAGATCCAAGCAAAAAAACAGGTCAATATTTATCTCCAAAAAAATTCTACGAGCTATTAAAAGACGATGATGTCATCGTGATTGATGGACGCAATGATTATGAATATGATCTAGGTCATTTTCGTAATGCAGTTCGTCCAGATGTGTCCAGTTTTCGAGAATTTCCCGAATGGATTGAGAAAAATTTAAGCCAATTTAAAGGTCGTAAGATTTTAACCTATTGCACAGGTGGTATTCGCTGTGAAAAATTAACAGCTTATATGCTTGAAGAAGGATTTGACGATGTTTATCAACTAGACGGTGGTATTGTATCATATGGAAGAGACCCTGAAGTCAAGGGAGAATTTTTTGATGGAAAATGCTATGTTTTTGATGAGAGAATTTCCGTACCGATTAATAGAGTAGAAGAAAAAATCGTTGGAACATGTATTCATTGTGGAAATCAGACTGAACAGTATATAAACTGTAGAGTCACAACCTGCAATCTGCAGCATCTCTGTTGTGAGGATTGCAATGAAACGTTTAATGGCTTTTGTTCGCATGAATGCAAGGAAAAAACAGATGCTGTTTATTTGGAAGAGGTGAGGTGATTGCCCTTCTTTTCCCGCCGTATTCCCGAAAATATTAATCAAATCATTAATCGTTTCCCAGAAGAGGTTCAAGAGTTTTTTTTAGAAATGATCAGCGCTGATCGATCCGCCCAAACCATTGCTAATTATGCTTATGATTTCAATCTTTTCTTTGATTTTCTCGCACAAAAAAATATTCGATTAGAACAGATAAATGCACAAATCATAAAGCGTTTTTTTCGACACATTGAAAACGGCTATGAACGAACTGTATATGTGAAACAAAAAAAAGTCAATTCAATTACTGGAGAACTGGATATCAATTGGATTGAACGTAAGCACTATCGAGAAAACTCAAAATACGGGAAACAACGAAAGCGTGCTTCTCTTCGAACTTTGTTTCGATTTCTCGTTAAAATTCATTTGTTTGAGCGCGATCCAATGGAAGAATATGAAGATACTACATTACGTAGTCGGTCACAAAAAAAAGTGCCTGTTTTTCTTACCAAAGAAGAAGCCCTTCGTTTAATTAAAGCGATTGATATTTATCACAAACAAAAAAAGAGCCGCTCAGGGCCAAATCAATGGTTACGAATTCGTGATAAAGCAATCTTATACCTATTGCTAAACACAGGTATGCGGGTTTCCGAATTAATACAGCTCAATGATAATAGTATCCAAAATGACCAAGAGACTTGGCACGTCATGATTATTGGTAAGGGCGGAAAAGAACGGATGTTGAAATTAAATTCACGTGCTGTCCACGCTTTACAGGAATACTTAAAAGTCCGCCCTGCTGATGCGAAAAATCAAGTTCAAATATGTCCTCTATTTTTAAACCGTCAGTATCAACGAATGAGCCGAAAAGCAGTATCCGATATCCTTAAAAAATATGTTCGCGCGGCCAATTTACCTCCAAAAGCTGCTACCATTTCTCCACATAAACTAAGGCATACATTGGCGACATTATTACTTTCTAATGGGGAAAATTTGCGTGTAGTTCAAGAAATACTGGGACATTCCAGTATTCAAACTACACAAATATATACACATGTGATTAATACAGAAAAAGATGAAGCTCTTGATAATCTAGGCAATCTCTTTTAACCTATGATGATTGCCTAGGTTATATCACTATTGTATTTTTATTCGAAATAATTAGATTAACTTCTTCTGCTCTTTTTTTGATATGGACTTCTTCGCCGATAATGCTATTGGTGATTATCGAGTCTATATCAGAAATACTACTATTTTCCATAATAATACTATTGCGAATTTGGGTATTCGTCAGCGTTGTATATGCTCCTATCGTTGTATATGGTCCTATCACTGAATTTTTAATTACAGATCCTTCTCCAATTAAAACAGGCCCTTCGATTCTGCAATTATCCAGCACAACATCATCATTTTCTAAGATAATGTTGCTATCTGATGTCTCTAACATTTCATCGATAATCATCCGATTAGCTTCTAGAAGTCGCCCAGGATTTCCAGCATCAATCCACCAACTATCTAAAGAATGAGCTTTGATGATTCCTTGATTGGCAAATATTTTATCAAACACAGAAGTAATTTCATATTCTCCACGTGTTGACAAAGGAATTTCCCGAAAAAATGGAATTGTAGAAGCGCTAAATAAAAAAATCCCTGTTAAAGCCAAATTCGAGCGAGGCTGCTTTGGTTTTTCCACAATATTCGTTATATGACCATGCCTCAACTCAACTACACCATAATCTTGTGGATTCGCAACTTCTTTCGTAACAACCATAGCGTCAATATTATCTTGCTTTTGAAAAGATGAAACTAAATCATGCAGATTTTTTCCAATAATATTATCTCCTAAATAGACAATAACTGAATCACCATTAATAAACGGAAGGGCAGTTTGCACCGCATGACCTGTTCCAAGGGCTTGTTGTTGAACGATATAAGTAATCGAAACTCCCCATTTCGATCCATCACCCAATAAATCTCGAATCTCTTCAGCACCCTCACGAACTACTAAACCGATTTCATCAATACCCGCATCAATTAAGGTTTCGACAGCACGTTGCACCATCGCTTTGTTTCCAATGGGGATTAATGTTTTGGTTATACTATATGTTAAAGGTTCTAAACGTGAACCTTTTCCAGCACAGAGAACAAGACCTTTGATTTTCTTATTCATCTTTTCGCCACATTCCCTTCAGATTTATTCCATTTGTTGAATAACATTTGCTATTATACACTTGAAACAAAATCATGCCTACCCATCGATAAGTTGATTTAAAATTGAACCCAATCCTCCCTTTTCCCCACCAAATGATTTCACTTTCATTCACATGCAATTAGAATTTTTTGCAATGGAACCTAGTTCATTATTTTAATGAACGACTGTTGAACTTGTGCATTTGCTTAACTTGAATAAAAATTATCTTTGTTTAACCGCTCTCTTCTCTTACTTTCCCTGTTTTTTCAGATAATCACACAAATAGAAATTTTTCTTTACAAGAATTAGTTAACTATCACTTATTTTCTATCGTTTTAATCCCCGAATCATATAATAGACGTGCGTTTATGTTTCCATTTATAAACGCTATTTATAATAATCTTATTTTATAAGATAATAATTTCATCCAAACATCTGTTTGCAAAATTTGGATAAGTTTTGTATACTAATACAAAGACTTCGTTTCGCATACATTTAAAGGAGGAGACATATATGAGTAAATTGTCATCTCGACAACAAGCTATTTTGGACTATATTTTACGTAATGTTCGCGAAAAAGGATATCCGCCCTCAGTACGTGAAATTGGAGAGGCTGTCGGTCTAGCATCGAGTTCTACAGTACATGGCCATCTATCTCGTCTTGAGCAAAAAGGGTACATCAGACGTGACCCCACCAAACCTCGTGCGATTGAAGTTCTCAAAACTGGCAATCAACATCCACAAAAAATCCCAAATAGTGTTCTTGTGCCATTAGTAGGAAAAGTAACTGCTGGTGAACCTATTACTGCAGTTGAAAACATTGAAGATTACTATCCACTCCCTCAGAAGTTAGCTAACAACGAAAGCAATCTTTTCATTCTTTCTATTCAAGGCGAAAGCATGGTAAATGCAGGGATTTTTGATGGAGATTATGTTGTAGTCCGTCAACAACGCTCTGCTGACAATGGAGATATTGTCGTAGCAATGACACCAGAGGGCGAAGCAACAGTTAAGCGTTTTTTCAAAGAGAAGTCTCATATTCGTCTCCAACCCGAAAACGATCGCATGCACCCTATTATCCTCCCAGATGTTACAATACTTGGAAAAGTAGTTAGCCTCATTCGTGAAACCATTTAAAATTACATAGTTATCTACAAAATGGCTCAACTGTTTAAGTTGAGCCATTTTCATACAAAAGGCATATTTAACGATGTGATCCTTTTAAAGAGCAATTATTCCGCAGTCTCTATCACATTCATTTTATTTTCTAAAGAGTGGAACTGTTCTGGTACTGAGTGGAATCCTAATGCAAATGAATGCTTAGCAGGGTTCCATCTTTCATAGACATGAATTGCTTTTCTGATTTTGTGTCGATCTTGACGATTTTTTAGTGTTATGAGTGTGTGCTTTTTAAACTTTACTTTTTTGCTATTTCGAGTTGCTACAGATACATAATGGATCGCATTTTTCATTTGATGTTCATGATAAAGATCTCCCATTACCCTACCTAGGATAGCATGATCCACATGGATATCCTTCTTTGACATTGTTTTATAGGTTGCATTTGGAAATAAACTAACCCAGTCTTTCATCATCATCTTTATTTCAGGATATCTAAATTTTCCGTTGGGAAACGTGTAATAAAATAGATGATTTTTGGGTACTCCTAAAGATATACTTGAACGGAAAAACTCATGGATCCTTTCACGCCCAAATGCTTTTTTTGTTAAGGGTTTGTATCCTTCTAGTGAAGGAACATGGAAGCGTTTATGCATTTTACACCATTGGGGTTGACCTTTTTTTTCAGGATGAAAAGATTCATCATCAAATCGACCATTCACTACATCTCTTGCAATAGAGTCTTCCCCAGGGGAAATCAGAACCACATAAACCTCTTTATTCGCTCTTAAATCATTGCGAATCGGGACTCCAAAGGTTAACACTTCGTCGTCAGCATGTGGATTAAAATAGACCACGATATTTTTGCTTAAATTGGGTCGTAACTGTTCAATTCGCGGTGTTACGGATAAAGGGTTAGATTTTACAGGTAAAGATTTATTATTTTTTGCCTCTATTTGATTTCCCATAACACATCCAGCAGAAAACATCAAAATTAGAAAAACTGAAGCCATTTTAAATCCAAGAAATAGCCATTTTTCGCGGAATTTTTTCATTATTCGCATTTTTACTCACCATTCCAAATACAATATTAGAAAAAGTGAATGGTTTGATGTGAAAAAACAAGTCTATCTTAGGTTAACGAAAGTAGTCAATAAACACAATAGGTGGATATAAATTCTGTTTGAAAAATGTCACAATCGGCTGTGAAAAATATACAAAAAGAAAAAAGTGCTACTCATATCTCCGTTAGCTTCGGTGATACTAAATTTAACGCCTAAGGGAGGTGAGAGCACTTGAATTCTGTAGGCCATGACTGGATTTATGACTACTTAAAAACACAGTTACCACCACATCAATTAGATCAAGCGAAGCAATTTCTTCGATCTGACTCATGGATCTCTCCGTCTGCTCGAAAACGACTTTTGCAATCTAACCCCGAAGAGATACCATTACGTTTTCGTTTAGATATTGATGTAAGTGATTAGTATTTGGTTTCAACATTTTATTAATCTTATTCTTAACTTTTTGCTTCCCGTCTATGCAATCGCCAATCATTTCCACTGCCCCTATTAGCGGGCTTTTTTTCATTACAGTAATTGTTGTATAGCTTCGTTTGCTTCATAAATAATCTTTTCTTCATCCATCACAACACATTTGCGTTCCTTCAATAGAGCTTTTCCATCAACATATACATCGGAGATATCTTCTGAGGTTGCAGCAAATACAACATTTGAAATATGATTATGCGTAGGTTGCATGTTTGGTCTTGAAGTATCAATGGTGATAAAGTCTGCTTGTTTCCCTATTTCTAAGGTTCCAATCTTCTTTTCTAAGAATACAGACTCTGCACCATATACTGTACCCATTTGAAGTGCTTGGTAGGCTGAAATAGCCTCAGACTCTTGTAAATAACCTTTATGGATCAGAGCCACTAGCTGTATTTCATCAAGCATATTTAGTCGATTATTACTCGATGCACCATCAGTTGCTAGACCAGGCCGTATTCCAGCTTTCATCATTTGCATGATTGGGGCAATCCCACTTCCTAATTTCAAGTTACTTCGAGGGTTATGAGCTATCTTTACCTGATGGTTGGCTAAAATTTGGATTTCTTCATCTGTTAAATGCACTGCGTGTGCGACGATGCATGGAAAATCAAAAAAGCTTAATGACTCAAGATGCTTTACAGGTCTTTCTCCATACATCTGTACATTTTGCTCTACTTCTCTAGCTGTTTCCGATAAGTGAGTATGCAAAGGTATCGAAAACTCGGCTGCTCGATCGATAAATTGAGTAATCAGTTTTGGAGAGCAAGTGTATGCTGAATGAGGTGCTAACATTGTAGTGATTCGCTTATCAGCAGCATTGTTCCATGTACGAGCAAAGGTTACCGCATCTTGTAGCTTTGCTCTTTGCACTTCCTCAGAATCAAACCCAATTACACCACGAGATAAAACTGCACGAATCCCTGATTTTTCAACTTCTTGTGCCACTGCATCCATATGATCATACATATCTAAAAAACAGGTTGTGCCTGAACGAATCATTTCTACAATCGCAAGCGCTGTTCCCGCCGCTACGTGCTCATCTGTAAATCGCGCTTCCATTGGCCACACTTTATCTTCAAGCCATTCTTGTAAAGGCAAATTATCACCATAACCGCGCAAAAGGGTCATTGCTGCATGTCCATGTGTATTTATAAATCCAGGCAGAATGATCTTCCCTTTCACATCTACTACTTCATCATATTTCGCCAACTCTTCTGGGCTTGGTTTTTTACCTGTATAAATAATTTGATCCTCTTCAATTCCCAAGGCTCCAGATTCTATTACTTCATCCGTATGTACCATTGGAATCAAAGTAGCATTAATAAAAATAGTTTTCAAAACAATTCCTCCTTACATTCCATCAAAACTAAATTGAGATGGATATGAATCCCATCTCAATTTTCAGTTTACTTCTCTCAATAACTTTGCTGATCCTCCTTTTAATCTAAGCAACTCTTTGGAAATACGCTCCTTTTGCAATCGGTATACATGAATTACCTCGTAAGGGTCCGCACCTCGATTATCCATCTTTTTCAATACTTTATCGAAGGAATTTATATATTGGATCGTTTCTTCTAATGTCCAAAGCCGATCACGCTCATGAACAAGAACCATTACTCCTCTTGGTTCATTAAAAAGTTGATGGTTGCTACATTTATTGTGATAAATTTTCTTAAAATGCCTGTTGAATAATTCTATTTCGTGAAACAAACATTCAGACTCAATACGGTGAAGACTTTTAATCAATCCGACATATGAAAGATCGTGTTTTTTCCGATTCACTGATTGTCCAAATCCTGAAATCTCTAGCTGATATTCATATCGCTCACGAATCCCTAAAAGACTAACACTTTCATTCACAGCCATGATCCGAATAATTACACGGTAGCCAGCATCTATGAGTGAAGGAATCATTTGAAAACTGATATCATTCTCAGTTAACGTATCTTCGATTACAACATTTACTTTTTGCTGAATTGCTTTTGTGATCAAGTCTTGCTTCCATTGATTAATATTTTGTTCTATAAATGATGACATATCTTCTTGATCAACGGATATCGCTTGAAATCTTTTGCTGTGTATTCTTCTGAGCTCATCTTCATTAATTACTAAAACCGAAGAGAAATCGTTAAAATCCTGTTTTGATAGATTCATCAAATTTGAGCGACCGGAGCCCCACTGACCGCCAATTAGAATTGCGACAGGCTCCGTTTGAGATTCTAATGGTAGAATAAATTCTTGTACAAACAACGCTGACATTTCATTATATTCTGATTCAGTTAAAAGGTTTGTTTCATCCATTAAAAATCACCTTGAAACTTTCTTCTTAACTCTTTACTATACCGGGTAATAATTTTAAAAATAATTTTTTCATCACCAAAATGCATTTGTATTCTTTCCCTTTTTAAGCGCTCTTTTTCTCCTTCTAGCTCTTTAATTTCATTGATGTACTCATCCATCTGCCCTTTGATCCGATAAATTTCTCGACCTTTGTCTGCTATTAGTTCTGTCATTATTTCCATAGCTAAGTCTTTTTGTATACTTTTCGGAATCATTTGGAGTTCAGATTTTAAACGACTTTTCATAAACTCCTCCCCTGACCTTCTTCATTAAAATCACTCTCTTCACATTTTAACACGTACATGTTGTTGAAACTATTTTTATTTCAAGCAGCCAC
The DNA here is from genome assembly GCF_900129355.1 of Seinonella peptonophila. Lineage (GTDB taxonomy): Bacteria > Bacillota > Bacilli > Thermoactinomycetales > Thermoactinomycetaceae > Seinonella > Seinonella peptonophila. The sequence goes on from NZ_FQVL01000001.1 coordinate 257,486, forward strand.
TTGGATAAGCAGATCAAAATGAGTTTATAAATAGTTATTTTTTAAATAAATTTATGTTTTATTCAAAAAACTGTCTTGAAACAACCCTTTCATTATTCTTGAACTACGACAATCAATTAACTTAAAATATAGCTATTAATAGAGTTAGAGAGGTTTAAATGACATGACAAAAACATCACACGCAAATAATATTTACCAGATTTTATTGCAATTAGTTATCACCATTTGTGGTATTCTTCTACTTTCCATGATTGCTTTTTTTATTCCAATTCCAAAACAATATATCAATTTTTTCCCGATTTTGCTTTTTGCAACCATTGGTCTTTATTTTTTATTTGAGCATAAACACGGAGGATCTCTTGGGTTTAGAGATGGAAAATGGTTGAAAAATGTATCTATTGGCTTAATCTTCGGAATGGTTTCTATTACCATTATCTTTTTGATTCTATTCAGCATAGAGCAAATCGCTGTAACCAAAGTCCAACTTAATACTTGGCCATATTTTTTTCTCTACCTATTCTTATTCTCAATCGTTGCTATTCAAGAGGAATTATTTATCCGAGGATACATAATGAGTATGTTTAATCGTTATTACAACAATAGTTGGGTTGCTATAATAGTCAGCTCGTTATGCTTTGCCTTTTTACATTCACAAAATCCTGGAATTTTCACTTCCCCTTTTCCAATGATTAATATTTTTCTTGCCGGGATATTACTAGGTGTTATGCGTTCATATTCAAAAAGTATTTGGATGGCAGTTGGATTTCATTTAACTTGGAATCACTTTCAAGGTGTGGTTTATGGATTTCATGTTTCTGGTACTCCAATTCCTTCTATTTTGGTTTCAAAAGAAAAAGGTCATATCATGCTGAATGGAGGTTCTTTTGGTATAGAAGGCAGTGCAGTTACAACCCTACTCTTTATGGTTAGTATCTGCTTAGTTGTATTTACCTATCGAAAACAAAAAACTCCTACTGAATAGATTTGAAAGAATCACCCAAACGTTAGGAGTCAATCGCATTGTTCTTTTGTCTTTTGTTTTCCTTTAACTCTAGCCAGACAAGTGGATAAATCAAGTGTACAAATAAGATAACAGTTTCAATATCTTTATCTGTATAAGCATCCATAGTGTAACCTGTCACTGATAAAACACCAATTTTTGTCTCATCATCATTACCAATCGATAAAGGTACACAAAGAACGGTTCGATAGTGCCTTCTTGATTGACTTTTTCTTTGATAATCATATGAGTCATCATTTACATCTGGTACATAATAAACTTGATTTTCTCTCCAAGAATATCCAGCAGCACTACCATGTTTAAGAGGCTCAAATTGTTTAACTCGATGCGTATGGCTGCTTGAATGGGCAAAATGAATAAACCGATCCTCATATTTCGGATGCTCAACATGTAGCACAATACGAGGATCTTTTTTACGAAAATCCTTCATTGTGCTGATCATATAATCCAAAATATTAACATATATGTCATCCCTGTTCTTTAAAAAATTAGACCAATTTGCGATCGCTGCAGCTATTTCATCAACAGCACCCATAATTTGTAGAAAAACATACATCTCATTGTCAATTTCTTTTTTTAATGTTTCATTTGACTTTTTTACAAGCCGTAATGTTTGTTCTAATTCTTTATTTTTGGATTGCTGATCTTTATAGTGCCTATTCACATTTACCAATTCTGTCGTTAATTCTTTCCGTTCTCTTTCTAATAGAACAACCTTCTCTTCCAATTCATCTTTGATTCTTTGTAATGTTTCAATCCGATAAATAGAAGCAGGAGTTTCATCCCCATCTTGCGGTCGTCCCATGACATCAGTTTTACCCGTAGCGTATTGATAGGCAAATAATATAAATAATGTAACAAGCGCAATGGAGACAAAGTACTTAAAGAATTCTGCAAACCAACTGCCATCTTGAAACAAAATGTTAAATACTCGGAAAATCTCCTCCATTCATTTCATCCCCCTCCAACCCTTTGGGGCGATGGTGTATTTATATATTTATTCAAAAATAAAAGAATTGACACTCCCTTCAGTAAGCACATATCCCTATGTTGACACATATCTTTATCAAATAGGGGGGATGATGATGTTTTACTTTTATCCATTCACATGGACTCATCATGCTTATTATCAACAAGCATATGAATCAGAAGTTCGTACACCGCAAATTCAACAAATTGATTGGCATAAACGCTACCCTTCAGAAGTTATTTTAAAAGGTCCTAGCTCTGTTCGAAGTGTTGCTCTCACTTTTGACGATGGACCAGATCAAACATGGACACCGCAAATTGCAAATATATTAGGTAAGTTTAAGGTTCAAGCTACTTTCTTTGTACTAGGCTCCCAAGTTAAAGCAAATCCAAGTATATTACGGCATCTTGACCAACAAGGACATGAGATTGGTAACCATACATGGGATCATCCACTTCTTACTAAAATTTCAACAGCAGAAGTGAAAAGACAAATACAACAGACAGATCAAATTATTCATCAAGTGATCGGGAAGCAAACTCGTTTATTTAGACCACCTTATGGCGCATTATCTAATTCAATTATCCATACTGTAAAGCAATTAAATCATAAAATCATACTTTGGAATGTAGATAGTTTAGATTGGAAAGGAGTCTCAACAAATACGATGGTACAAAATGTTTTATCTCACACTTCACCTGGATCGATTCTTTTATTTCACTCAGCCTATGGAAGATCGGGCCTGGGAAATACTGTTGCAGCACTACCACAAATTATTCAAAGACTTCGGAGCAACAATTTTTCCTTTCGCACTGTCTCTTCCCTCATAAATTTGTAAATATTTAAAAGTACAACTAAACCTTGAGAAAACTTATGATATGATAATGAATAATAACACTTTGAAAGGCTGAATTGAGATCGTGAAAGTTGATAAAAGAGAAAAGACCCTATGGATGTCTACTATTGAGGGATCAATTGTTGTTATTCTTGCAACAGTACTCTTTTTAATGTTGATCTTCGAGTTGATTCGATGCAATTCTTCAGTAAACCTTTTCATCATCATAATTGCACCTATCTTATTTTTTTGCCTATTAACAATCACAATTTTTGTTAGATTTCTATTGCGTGTTTATTTTTCATTTCCCCAGAGCATTGTTTGGCAAATTTCTATATTAAGTAAAATGATCACTTCTATTCTCCTCTACTTTTTCTTTTTAAATTTAGGTAAATTAATTTTTATTAATAGTTGTTCGTGATGTGGGATTATTTAGATTATTTTTAATTATCCCGCCGATTATACATATCGTCGAATTATCAAATATTTTGTCGAACCCTTCTGCTATTTAAAGATTTTCTTTGCTATTTGTCGTAGAATTGATTATATTAAAGATATATCAAATACTCTCCTCTCAATCTAGTCTTGCAACTGAGTTTTCTAAATTATATAAATTCATTGTGCCTGAATCCAATCAGAAAGCGGGAGATCATAAGATGAACCAAGATGTGTCTGAAAAGAAATACATATCATCAACTATGGAAGCGTTACCTTCGAATAAAGCGAATGGTCCATCTGAAACCTCTAAGACCTTGTGGTCTTCGTCGCCGCCACCACGGCGAGATCGAGTTCGCTTGCGTCATCGTCGAAATCAATTAAAAGTCTTTCAACAAAGTGTAGAATCGGAATCACTCTCTTAATGTGATAAGAGCAGGAAATATTTATAAAAACATCTCCTGCTCTATTTCTCTGCTTTCAATCTCTGCTAATCCCTGCTTATTCAAATTTAACTTACTTCTTTCTTTTGTCGACTTACTTTCATAACAAAATGCTCTGCATACCCATACACACCATGCTCACTAACATCTAACCCTTGTTGCTCATTTTCCTTTGAAACGCGAATTCCAATGGTTTTCTTCAATGCCCATAAGATCAGAAATGAGGCAATGGTTACATAACTAATTGTTACAACAATCCCAAGTGTTTGTACACCTAGCTGTTGAAAACCTCCACCATAAAGTAATCCACTTTTGCCAACCCCGACTTTCCTTACTAAATCAGGGGCAGCAAATAATCCAGTGGATAAGGTCCCCCAAATCCCCGCAATTCCATGCACTGAAGCTGCGCTAATGGGATCATCAATCCGTCTCTTCTCAATCCACCATCCTGTGTAAATTGCTACAACCCCAGCAATAAAACCAATCAATACAGCTGCCCAAGGTTTTACAAAAGCACAAGAAGCAGTGATCGCTACTAGCGCAGCCAAAACACCATTTAAAATAGAACCAAAAGAAATTTTCCCTGTTAAGATCCGACTCATACCCATTGCCCCGAAAATCCCAGCAGCAGCAGCTAAATGAGTGGTTAAAGCCACATAAGTATAAAAACCATCTTTTACTGTTAATGTACTACCAGCATTAAAACCAAACCAGCCAATCCAAATAATTAGTACACCCAGTACTGAGTAAACTTGGTTATGACCCAATAGTGAGTTAGCAGAACCATCAGAATTAAACTTTCCAAGCCTCGGTTTTAATAAAATGGTTGCAACAAATGCAGCGATTGCCCCTTGTAAATGAACAACAGTAGAACCAGCAAAATCTTGCTTTCCTAAATCGTGTAGCCACCCTCCTCCCCACACCCAATGACCAACAACGGGATAAATAACAACACAATATAGAAGTCCAAAAATCAAATAGACACTTAATTTAGCGCGTTCAGCAAATCCTCCCCAAACAATCGCTAATGATACTGCTAAAAAGGAAAATTGAAAAAAGAACGATACCTCATTTTTTAAATCTCCTGATTGTGCAAGGTTTAAAAACCATCCATTCGTTCCAATCCATTTCCCTTCTCCAAATGTCAACCCATACCCACACACCCAAAAGGCGATTAATGCGATACCAATCGTTAAGATCTGCTTAGAAGCTACATGTCCTGCATTTTTCATTCGTGTAGAACCTGCTTCTAATAGTGCAAATCCAGCTTGCATCATAATGACTAAAATCGCAGAAAACAATACCCAAAGATTATCGATAACAATTTGCATCGTCTTTCTAACCGCCTCCTTATGTAAACTTTTATTACATGATTTGATTTTAACAGACTAAAATGCAGAAATCAATCTTATATGTAATGTTTTATTACACTAACAGTAAACAAATATTACATAAAAACCCCAAAAAAAAGACGTCTATGACGTCATCATTTTACCCAATTATAAAAAGAGAACTTTTTTGGCGCTTCCCCTTCATTTGACTGATACAATACTCCTTTTTTACGAAATCGTCTAGCATATTCAATCGCTTGATCAACTGTTTTAATCTCATTTCTTTTCCATTCTAAAAGAATACGATCAATATACCGGAAATTCACTTTACTACAAAAGACAGCTTCTTGCAGCGCAGCTTCGATTAATTCAGGTGAATGCTCATCTTGATCCAGCCATTGAGCAATCATCTCATATTCATACGGAGAAAGCGGGCGACCAAATTCTTGTTCAAATTGATGAAAGATCTGATCCGTTAAAGACGATTGAGATATATTCGTTTGTGATTCAACCTCAAATTCTTCAGCTATTTTTAGCCATAATGGAGTAAGTGAATAAGATTCCTCTAACAATCCCGTATCGTTATTTTCATCTATCTGTATATATCCTTCTTCTAAAAGTTTCCTCAACATTTTTGCAATTTGATCGTTTGAAAGCGACATCCGTTGTGATATCTCTTCAACAGAAGGGAGTAAACGATGCTCTTTTTCTTGAAACACCATAATCTGCATAAGCAACAGAATTTCTTGTTCAGAAAGACCTATTTGATGATATCTTGTTAACAAGAAAACTGGGAAAGCAATTGAACCACTTTGAAGAAGATGAACCATTTCCATATAATTCGATTTAGCACTCCCCATGTTCATCACCCCATTTTTACGAAACAACTTTACTATATCATGTCAATCTGATGAAAAATAGACTTGAAATGCTGTTTTAAGTAAGCTGTTACGGTAACGAACTCTTTTATCGCTATTAACATGGGAATGGCATAAATGAATCAGGAATTTTCTTTTATCCTGAATTTGCCCTTCTTTGCATCTCCTTTATATAATCAAGCAGAAAACACCTTATTGATTCTTATGCAAGGACACGTTGATAGCTTTCCCTAATTTCTTGATTGTTTTTCTCTTCAAATCGCATTGCAGATTTTAAAACTGGTTTCTCTAATAAATCGTATAAACTATCAAAACTTGGATCAGGCATTCGTTGTTTCATTTCTAGTAAGTCTTTCCGGCGCGGGGAAATAAGCTTACAATCACGATCTTGATCAATTCGTTCAACTAACTTTTTTTTGACTTTATTTTTAGCTTTTTTCAACAGAGAAGGTTCCTCTTTCGTATTATTTGGTTTTGTCCAGGTCTTCATCACATTATAGATGACCATATCATACAGATCAGGACCTAAATTAGACTCCTCACAAATCTTCTTCACTTGGTTTAATGAAACTTCCTCTTCTAATAAATACTGAGCTCGTCGTTTTGGTTTCTTCTTCTCTTGTTCGACTTTTTGATCACGTTCATTCATCGTGCGAACCAAACTGCGAATTTTGCTCATTTCTTTTCGAAGATGTAATATTTGTTTTTCAGTCAGCTCCCCTTTTTCTAATTTAGAATGACCTTTAGATAAAGCTTCTATTTTTTTTATGTCTCGAAACATTTCAATTTTTGTTAATGCCTCTAACAAAAAATCTTCTGCCCTACGCTGTGTTTGAAAAGTCTTATTTCCTTGAAAGAAATAAGTTAATCGAACCAGTAAGGTAGATAAGCCTAAGCCCGAGCTAAAACCTAGAACAGGTCCGACCAAAGTGCTCTGTGGTCCTAATTTTGCAGCAACACATAAAGAGAGTAAACCAACTCCAACTACGGATTTGACAATCGTATGATGATGATTATCATACCAATCATAGAATCTACGTGTGCGATCTCTCTTATTTTCTGTTTTTAATAAATGTTTAATATTATTTACAATGCGCATAAATTCTTCTGCCTGGGTATTCGATGGTAATCTTTTTTTTATGTTAATTTTTGTAGATGATACGGCTGTGTCAATTTTTAACATGGCAACTTGACAAGGAACTTTAGAAAGATCTCTTTTTGATCTTAAATGATTCATTAAGTATGACAAAAGAATCCCCTCTTTGGTCGAAATTGTAATTTCACAGTTATTATAGCAGCATCGATCTTCTAAAAATGCCAATTTTACAATTGCTTAACCAGATCTTTGCATCAAGCTATCAAACATTGATCATTGAGGGATTTACTAGTATCATTATTTGTTAGTTTAATAATTATGAGGTGGTCACAACGAAAAAATTTTTATATGTCTTAATATTAGGGATCATAATTGCAGGAGTTGGATATTTTAGCTATTCTTTCTTTTTCCAAAAAGATAAGGTAGTATCAACTGATCATGAAAAAATCAAGAAAATAGAAGAACCAGAAGTTACTTTTGCTGCTTTTGGAGATACGATGATGCATGAGCCTCAAATCAAGGATGGAAAGACCGCCACAGGATATAACTTCAATCATGTATTTAAAGAGGTAAAGTCCTATCTCTCCAAACCGGACATTGCAATTGGGAACTTTGAAATGACACTTGCAGGACCATCAAAGCCGTATAATGGCTATCCACTATTTAATGCTCCAGATCAGATTGTTGATGCATTGTTAAATAGTGGTGTGGATGTGATGAGTACAGCAAATAATCATGCTATTGACACCGGCGCTGCAGGATTAAAACGAACTTATCAACAACTAAGTAAAAAAGGATTACTCCCTGTTGGGACAGCTTCTAAGCAGGAAGAACAAAAGCCTACTATTGTTGAAAAAAATAATATTAAGATTGGTTTTTTAGCATATACCGAACACACGAATGGAAATCCTGTTCCTCAAAAGTTTCTGGTAAATAAAATCCAATCACAGCAAATTGCAAAAGATATTAAACAAGCGAAAACTATGGGAGCTAAGTTTGTAGTCGTTTCTTTACACTTTGGAGTTGAATATCAACGTCAACCCAATGAATTTCAACAAAAAGTAGCCCATCAAGCATTAAAGGATGGTGCTGATGTAATTCTCGGCAGTCATCCTCACGTTCTTCAACCAATGGAAAAAGTAATGGTCAATGGAAAACAAAAATTGATTATCTACTCAATGGGTAACTTCATATCTAATCAATCTGATACCCATACTGATGAAGGGATTATTCTATTTTTCAAAGCTAAAAAAGATGCAAAACGTGGTATCTTATTACAAGATATCAGTTACCTCCCTACTATGGCTTATAAATATACAAAAGGTGGAAAAAAACGTTACGTTGTGATCCCAGAAGATTCACCAGAACCTAAGCAATTAGGCTATCCTGGTTTACAGTCAGCAAAATGGAAAAGTGTTTGGAACAATACCACCAAATTAATGAAACAAAAAGGCGATTTTCCAACCTTTGCACCTCAGCCTTAACTAAAAATGACTTGAGTACCTTGTGGTCTACTCAAGTCATTTTCAAATAAGCGAAGGAGTGAAAAGATGAAATTAGGTCGTTGGATATCTCTAATTCTGTTTATATGTGGATGTATTCTCGTCGTATATAGTGGCTACCAGTGGTGGGGACAATTAAATATAGCGTTAGAAGATCCTAAATTAGCCCAGAAAATCGCAAAAAATTGGAACGACCAAACACCAAAACAGTCGATCCATTCAGTGCCACCTTCTTCAAATCAATCAGAAAAAAACCTACATGGCAGTAAAGTTGGTGAGCTGATCATCCCCAGAATCGGGGCCATATTGCCTATAATAGAAGGAACTGATCCAGATTCGCTTGAGCATGGTGTTGGAAAATTTGTTGGTCCACAAACAGTCTCTCCTGATCAGACAGGCCATGTCGTCTTATCTGGCCACCGTGATACAGTATTCCGTAAAGTAGGGAAGCTACAAATAGGTGATCGTTTATTTGTTCGTTACCAAGGTAAAATATATACTTACCAAATTCGAAAAACGTGGGTCACAAATGCAGAAGACCTCACTGTCATCGTCCCTCAAAAGGTGCCTATTCTCACTTTGACTACTTGTTACCCATTTAATTATGTAGGATCTGCACCTGATCGATATATTATTCGTTCCGAACTAATTGAAATCAATATAGATAAAAAATAATTTTAATAAAACAGGGCTTTCAATCATTAATTTTATATAAATTTACGAATAATATTTTGAAAGATAATAAATGATATTTTAGGAGGTACACAAGTTGAAAAAAATTAGTCTTACCTTGCTTTTATTTGCTTTTATTTTTATGTTGAATTTAAATTCCACATTTGCTACTGAAATAATCAAACAAGATTTGGGGAAAACAGATATTAAGATAAACAAGCTCCCAATCGAAGTTGAAAAAACAGTACCGCCAAAAGAGGAAAAACCTAAAGAAGAGAAGCCTAAGGAAGAAATGCCTAAAGAGGAAAAACCTAAAGAAGAGAAGCCTAAGGAAGAAATGCCCAAAGAGGAAAAACCTAAAGAAGAGAAGCCTAAGGAAGAAATGCCCAAAGAGGAAAAGCCTAAAGAAGAGAAACCTAAGGAAGAAAAGCCTTGTGCAATTCCTAAAGAAGCTGATTACCACCATCTCAGTATTAACTTGCATCAAAAGACAGCAGGCAAATTAACCATTAATGCTAAACTAAAAGCAAGCAGCGCAACAGGTACGTGGTATCTTGCAGTAGGACCCGAAGATCGTCCAGCTCCAATCATCGAAAAAAAGTTTCATAATATTAACGGAACAACTTTTACTTATATACTTAATTTAGATAAGTTACCTGATGGAGATAATACGATTTTTATTGGATTTGAAGGGACAATTGATGGTAAAAAATGCTCATATGGTGTTGGATATGATTCCTTTGTTCTTGAGCCAGATCATACTACAAAGCCAAACAAACCAAATAACCCTGATAAACCCGAAAAAAATACACCTAGTAAAGGAAAAGCAGATTTAGACAAATTAAAAGGTGGTAAAATGCCAAAAACAGCGACTTCCTATCCTTCTACCTTATTAATTGGTTTTGCATTCATTCTACTAAGTGCAGCCACATTATGGATTCGTCGTCGTAATGTAAGCTAGGAATCTAAATCATCCACTTCATATGAAGCGGATGATTTTTTATTGAGATCATTTATCTTTTTAAGTTGAAGGCTTTACCAAAAGACGAATTAAAAAAACCTGGAAATTGCGATTGATAATAATCTTGAAATTCACGAAGATGTGATAAAAAGATTTCGATTTGTTGATGAGAAGGTTGCTGATTTGCTGGAACAGAGGATAAGCGATGCGCGTTGCTTAACAAAATTCCTTGTAGATTTGTAATTTGTTGTAAGAAGTTTAGTAGCTCATCAGTATCCAATGCTGAATGTTTTATCATTTCTGTTAGCCAACTATTTGTTGCTAATAAATCAATCGCGGGAACGGGAAGATTTGCACCCATTGAAGCAATTGTAAATAAAGCACGATCCCTTTGTTCAGACATTTTGCTCACCTTCTTATGTAGAGTTATGATGATATTCCCTGTTTTTTATAAATAAAAACTGCGCTGGAAACTCCATTTATTCTAAATCCAATAAAATATCGGGGTAATTCATTAGTTTTCTCCGATTAAAGCGAGATGTTTTTCATCTTTAAATTATTATATAAAAAATAATTTTACATTAGTAGAGATAGTTTCATCAGTTTATTGAATCACCTAAAATCTGTACTTTTGATATACTTTTACTATAAAATAATATCAATATAATTTGCAAAGACCTTACCTAAAGCCCTATCTATCCAATCCATCTGTAAGAAGGCATTGAGCTTAGGCAAGGATTCCATGAATGCCACTGGATTATAAAATCCAGATCTCGAGAGAAGGAAACATGTACGATTACGAGCCGATCATTCGAATCACCCTCCAGCTTCCGAATCCGATGAGCGGAGAAAAGATCATCACCCTCGTCAAAAAGGTGGCTGAAAACTACTATGAGGAGAAGCACTATATCGACGGTCGATGCTATCAGATCGGAACCGCAGATTACACTGGTCTTCTTCTCGTCGTCCCCTCAAAGGAGAATCCCTTCGTCCGACCCAAGAACGCATACAATGGGGTGACGATCATGAGAAAGCCTCTTCCCGAGGATGCTCCTGGGGATGTTCCTGGGGGCACCAGCTACGAGGAGATGGAGGAAACCGCTCTCCGATTCACGGAAGCACTGAGATCGGAGCTCGAAAATTTCTTTGACCAATAAACGGTCAACACACACTTAGAGACCGCACAGGATCTCAGTGTGTGCGAGCTATTTATTCGGAATATTTTATAAATAAGGAACTCATCTTGACTGTAGTGATATTGGGTATTACCTCTCTGTCCATTAAAGAAGACTTAAACTGCTTTTATCGCAATTTAAGTCTTCTTTCGTCAATTGTGCACTTCTCTTATACATTAATATAATTGCATATATTGTTCTCTTTCCCATTCATGAACAGTTGTGCGGAACATATCCCACTCAATTTCTTTTGCTTCAATAAAATGAGCTAAAGCATGTTCACCCAATGCACTTACGATTACAGGATTATTCTTTAATTCATGTAGTGCTTCTAATAAGTTTGCGGGTAAACTTTCAATGCCTGCATCACGGCGCTCTGCTTCATCCATGATATAGATATTTCGATCAGTATGACGTGGAAGAGCAAGTTTATTTTTAATACCATCCAAACCTGCTTTTAGCATTACAGCAAGGGCTAGATATGGATTTGCTGCTGGATCAGGACTGCGAACTTCAATTCGTGTACTTAGTCCACGTGATGCTGGGACACGTACCAATGGACTCCGGTTCTTAGGTGACCAAGCAACATAGCAAGGTGCTTCATAACCAGGTACTAACCGTTTATAGGAGTTAATCAATGGATTGGTGATCGCTGTAAATGAACGTGCATGTTTTAAAACACCTGCTAAGAAATAACGAGCGGTTTCGCTGAGACCCAATTCATCACTCTCATCATAAAATGCATTCTCTTTCCCACGGAACAAAGACATATGACAATGCATACCTGAACCGTTCACACCAAATAATGGCTTAGGCATAAAAGTGGCATGTAAACCGTATTCACGAGCAATATTCTTTACAACCAATTTAAATGTTTGAATGTTATCAGCAGCTGTTACTGCATTTGTATATTTAAAATCAATTTCATGTTGTCCAGGAGCAACTTCATGATGAGATGCTTCAACTTCAAAACCCATCTTATCAAGGGTAAGAACTATGTCACGACGGCAATTTTCACCTAGATCGAGAGGCGCTAGATCGAAGTATCCCCCTTGGTCATTAAGATCAAGTGTAGGATTTCCTTTTTCATCTGTTTTAAATAGGAAAAACTCGGGTTCAGGCCCTACATTCATTGCAGTAAAACCAAGCTCAGCAGCTTCTGCGAGGACGCGTTTTAATATTCCACGTGGGTCACCATCAAAAGGTTTACCATCAGGATTATAGATATCACAAGTCATTCCTGCTACTTTGTCCTCACCTGTTGACCAAGGATAAATGACCCACGAATTGAGATCGGGATAGAGATACATATCTGACTCTTCAATCCGAACAAATCCTTCAATTGAAGAACCATCAAACATCATTTGATTATTTAGCGCCTTTTCTAATTGACTACGTGGCACCTCAACGTTTTTGATGGTTCCTAACAAATCGGTAAATTGTAGTCGGATATAAGCAACGCCTTCTTGATCTGCAATTCGTAAAATGTCCTCTTTTGTATACTTCGATTTAGCCATCTAACCATCGTTCTCCCTTCAACATAAATATATTTGATCTAAAAACAAAGATTTAGTGGCGAAAAAAACGGGTTAATTCACCATAAGTGAGATGAGTCTCCCCTACCCGTCTAGTAGGGCCTGCTGTTAACTGACGTTTCAGTAGCTTCCGTAGTTCTCGCTCAGACAGCTCTTTTGTCGCCTTTTTCGTCTGATCTTTCTTTGTTTCTAGAACTTGCTGTGCTTCACCGAGCATTTGTCGAACGCCCGCAATATTTAATCCTTTTTCTAACCATGACTTGATTTTGAGCAATAAATCTACATCATTAAAAGAGAACAACCGTTGTCTACCATCTGTGCGCGCTGGATTGACTAAGCCTTGCTGTTCATAGTAACGAATTTGCCGAGGGGTTAACTCTGTCAACTTCGTTACGATTCGCATCGGAAGCAATGGCATATTTCGTCTTATATCATCCCTCATAAATAGCGCCTTCTTTCCATTGTTGTTCCTCTTGATGCCATTGTATGATATGTAAGCATTTTTGTCAATACGTGTTAGAAATGTTGACACAAGAGTTTTTCATAACTGCTTTTAACTGTTGGATCGCTGAGCAAATTGCAATTTTTACATGGGAATACGTTAACCCACCTTGTAAATAGGCGATATATGGAGAACGCATTGGACCATCTGCAGATAACTCAATACTTGCACCAGAAACAAAAGTGCCTGCTGCCATAACAACTGGGTCATCATAACCAGGCATTTGTGTTGGCTCCAATTTAAGATAACTATCAACAGGCGATGCAGATTGGATTCCTTGACAAAAAGCAATTAACCATTCTGGTTTCTGCAATATAACTTGTTGGACAATATCAGTCCGATTCTCATCCCAGCTTGGAGAAGTTTCAAATCCCTCCATCTCTAAAGCAGCAGCAGCAAAAACAATTCCCTTTAACGCTTCACCTACAGTATGTGGGGCAAGAAAAAGTCCCTGAAAGAAATCACGTAAACCATCACCTGTTGCTCCCATTTCTAGACCTAATTGTGGGGCAATCAGCCGATCCGCTGCTCGAAGAATCCATTCCTTTTTTCCAGCTAAATATCCACCTGTTTTAGCTAATCCACCTCCAGGATTTTTAATCAGCGAACCTGCAATTAAATCAGCTCCTACATGTGTTGGTTCTTCCAGCTCCACAAACTCCCCATAACAATTATCTACAAATATTAAAACATCAGAGGCTAATGAGCGGATATAACGAATTGCGTCTGCTATTTCCGAGATTGTAAAGGAAGGTCTTGAAGAGTATCCACGAGAACGCTGAATCGCAATTACTTTTGTTTTCTCTGTTAACATCTCTTTTAAACGCTCTTTGTCCAATTTTAAAGAAGAAGTTAACGGGACTTCTCGATAACGAATTCCATAATCAGCGAGTGACCCAGTTCCATCTCTTCCCTTTCCTATAATTGGGAGCAATGTATCATAGGGTTGTCCACTTAAATAGAGAAGCTCATCCCCTGGCCGTAATATAGAAAACAGCGCAAGACTGATCGCATGTGTACCTGAAACAATTTGCGGTCTGACCAATGCTGCTTCCGATGAAAAAACATCAGCAAAAACAGCCTCTAAAGTCTCTCGCCCCACATCATGATAACCATAACCCACTGTTCCATAAAAATGATATTCACTTACTCGATGGGAGCGAAATGCCTCAAGCACACATGCTTGCCATATATCTGTTCGTTGATCAATCCAACGCAATTTAGCAGCAATCTTTTGCTCGATTGCTGCAGCCCATTGAGGATAATCCCAATCAGTCATCCAATTGCTCATACTAGTCCTCCGTCTTTTCAACAACATAATCCTTTAATTCCTGTGGCATTTGGCTCCATTTACGCAATTCGGTTGTAAACCATAAAATATGCTCATCATCGTTCGTTTTGGATTGATTCACCTGAGCAAATCGATAGAATTCAGCTAAAAATTCCCCTTTAGATAGTGGGATAACAGCTTTTCCATTGATTTGACCACTTGGTAAGGTTAAATCAATTCTATCCCTTAAACGAATAAGGTCTTCATCAGAAAAAGCAGAGATATGAATAGAATTAGGCTGTTTCTCTTCCCACAGTTCTTGTTCTAATAGATCTGACTTATTAAAAACAGTTAAGATGGGAATATGAGAAGCGCCTAGCTCTTCTAAGACTTGTTCAACTGCTAATATCTGCTCATTTACCTCTGGATCACTTGCATCTACAACATGGAGCAATAAATCAGCTTCCTTTGTTTGTGTTAATGTAGAACGAAAGGCAGCTACAATGGAGTGAGGCAAATGACGGATAAACCCAACTGTATCAGTCAAATATACATGTCGTTTTGAAGGTAACTCAAGATAACGAGTCGTTGGATCTAATGTGGCAAACAGACGATCTTCTGCTAATACATCTGCCTCAGTCAATCGATTTAACAGTGTAGATTTACCAGCATTCGTATATCCTACCAAAGCAATTTGGGGGGTTTCAGATTTTTTACGTTGTCTTGATAATAATTGGCGATGTCTTTCCACTTCTTCTAATTGTTTCTTACATTCTTTAATACGACGACGAATATGACGGCGGTCCGTTTCTAATTTCGTTTCTCCAGGCCCACGTGTCCCAATGCCCGCTCCAAGCCTGGAAAGGCTGCTACCTAATCCAACTAACCTTGGTAACATATATTCTAGCTGAGCTAACTCAACCTGCAATCGACCCTCTTTTGTTTGAGCATGTTTAGCAAAAATATCTAAAATCAATTGAGTACGATCGATTACTTTACAAGGAAAACGTTGTTCTAGATATTGAACTTGGGAAGGAGATAGCTCCCGATCAAAAATGATTAAATCTGCCTCTTTTTCCTCAGCTAATCGTACCAATTCTTCTACTTTTCCCTTTCCAATTACTGAGCTTGCATCTAAGCGATCTCGATATTGGATCGACTCTCCAACAACCTCAGCATTGGCTGTCTCAGCAAGTTTACTCAATTCTTCTAACGAAGATAGCAGCTGTGCGCGTTCTAAGTTTGAACCACAACCTACTAGAATTGCTTTTTCTAATTGAACTTCCAAATTAATAAAACATCATTCCTTTCTGCTATGTTTAGTATAGCTCATTCATTCTGCAAAACAAGGTCAACAGCACGAATCGACATTAACTCTTCTCGACTTGGATTTAACTGGTCAAACAAACGTACTGCTTGCTTTCGTATGGAACGTTCTAAAAGATTACGAACATAGCGTGCATTCCCAAAAGCCGTTTGATGTTTTTGTTTACAATCCAATAAATGCAATTCTAACTTTTCTTTTGCAACAGGTGTAAGCAGATACTGTCTTTCCTCCAACATCTGCTCAGCTATTTGCATTAGTTGGGTTAACGTAAAATCAGGGAAATGAAGCTGAATTGGAAATCGTGAAGGCAATCCGGGATTTGATGAAAGAAAATGATTCATTTCAATTGAATATCCAGCAAGGATCAGAATAAAATCATTCTTGAAATCCTCCATCGATTTCACTAAAGTATCAATTGCTTCCTTTCCAAAATCTTTATCCCCACCACGTGCCAGAGAATAGGCTTCATCGATAAATAAAATTCCGCCCAATGCACGTTTTACTTGCTCTCTTGTTCTTTGTGCTGTATGACCTATATATTCACCTACTAAGTCTGCACGCTCTACTTCTACAAGATGCCCTTTTGATAATATCCCCATTTTTTGCAATAATTGTGCCATAATCCTTGCTACAGTCGTCTTCCCTGTACCCGGATTTCCTGTAAAAACCATGTGAAGAACTTGTTGCTCTGTTAATAGTCCAGCTTCAGTTCTTCTTCGCCCAATTTCTAACCACGCATATATCTCATGAATAAAACGCTTTACCTTCTCGAGTCCAATTAAACGTTCTAAATCTGTAGTAGGGTACTCCTTCCATGTATTCTTTGTCTGTGTATCCTCTATAAAAGCAACCTCATCTGATGTTGATGAATCAAAAAGAATTTGAATTCGATGTTTTGTTTCTTTCTCCGACATCACAACCCGACTCATGTTCTGCCTCCTATGCGCTTTGCTTATTACTCAGTATCATACGCACCTGCCTAGAAAGTGTGAAACAGGTGACTTAATGTTAGCTTCAAAGATAAAAAAAAGACTTCTGTAATCTCAGATGTCAAAATGTAAAAAAATCTCTTCTTTAGTAGGAGCAGAACCAGCAACTGAACGGTGAAGTGCAATTTACCAAAAAGGGGAATGTTTTCTGAGTTCCAAAAAGAAAAACGCGGATTTAATATGTTAGGATCTAAGAATTTCATATCAAAGAGATACATATAATGATCCTAAACCCTGTTTCTGAAAGAGTTGATTGTTTTCCAATTATGTACAATATCTATTATCAAGTGATCTTTTCATGATTGCGAGCGACTTTGATTCGTGTCTGATGCCAATTTCCCCCATCTTCGGTGCATCTGGGCAGGGTTCGCTGTTGATTTGGCTAATCGTTTCTCATACTTTCTATATTACTTGGGAGCCTTTTCTTTTTCAGCATTGGAAAGAATAGCACAATCCTTCAAGCCTAAGTCAATGCCAACTGCCTTGTCTGGTGAACCGGAACGTGGAGAGAGAAATCTACTTCACAAAGCACAGAAACAAAATATTTTCCAGTTGGGTTCCGACGGATCGTAGCAGAAAGAATATGCCCCTCTACTTCACGAGACTTCTCAAACTTCATCATAGTTAAAGCTAGGGGTTGCACGCTCGCAAGATATAAAAATATTAATTTTCCTTTTCTTTATCACATGGCGACAAAATCGCCGGATCCCGCCTCTCTCCTTTTAGCATTAGTTAGGATTCTTTAAAAATAATTTCTTTCTGATTCCTATTTATATAAGCATCCCAATAAACATCCGCAATACGATCTGGATCGTAATAAGTTCCTCGTTTTACATGATCAGCAATCAAAATCTGTCCTACATAGATTCCATATGGAGATAAGGTATCAGCTAACGAAAGAGCCAATGAACGAATTCCAGATTTACCTATTGATAATGAGGCATATTCTGGATTTGGCTCAAGAGAAATAGTTCCTCCAGTGAAAAAAAGAGTTCCCTGTTTACGTTCGATCATTTCAGGAATTACTTGTTGAGCACTCGTTAATGCACCTACAGTATTTACTTTAAAGTCATCTAATAATTGTTGTTCTGTTAATGAAAGTGCATTGCCTGGAACAATATTTGCTACATTATATACAAGAACATCAGGTATTCCATATGATAACTTGATTTGTTGCATGGCTTTTTTCAGTAAATCTGTATCAGCAGCATTAGCGGAAACACCATAGGATTCAATATTTTGTTCATGTAGTTCTTTTGTGTTACGTTCCAGAGATTCTTGAGTTCTAGAAACAAGAACAACTCGAAATCCCTGTGTACCAAATTTCTTTGCTATACTTAAGCTTATTCCCGGTCCTGAACCAATGATGACAAGCAATGGTCTGTTGTCCATTATTCAATCTCCTTTTGGTATCCGTATCAGATTACCTTCTTTGATTCTATTATTACAACATGCTTCTCTCAAAAATTCCCCTTACAATGTACAAAAGCACCTCTGATCAATTTTCAGAAGTGCTTTTAAGCAGGATCAATAGAAATGATGCTACCCTTCTTTATTATTTTCTTCAGAAGACATCAAGGATACTGCCCGAGCTGGAGTAAATGTCGATATTGCATGTTTATATACCATCTGTTGTTTACCATCACTGTCAATGATAATCGTAAAATTATCAAATCCTCGAATCACTCCACGCAATTGAAAACCATTAACCAAGTAAATGGTTACCGGAACCGATTCTTTACGAATCTGGTTAAGAAAAGTATCTTGAATATTAATGGATGGCTTCAAAGCTCCGTACCTCCTATGTAATTTAACGCTAGTTTATTTTATTCTCTGCCTGTATTAAATTCTCCTGCCGTCCAGTGTTGAATTTCTTTTAAAGCATTTGCTTGTGTCATATCAAACCATTTAATCATTGAAATACGCCGAAACCAGGTGAGTTGTCTTTTCGCGTATTTGCGAGTTTGTTGCTTGATCTTGTGGATCGCTTCTTCTAACGTAAGTTTATGGTCTAATACTTGAAATAACTCGCGATACCCAATCGCTTTTTCAGCAGTCTCAGAAAGATGATAACCTTTTTTTCGTAATTTGGCTACTTCCTCTAACCAACCCATATCCATCATTTCATCTACTCGATGATTAATCCGATCATAAAGTAATTCACGGGGCATTGTGACTCCGATCCATACAACAGGATGATAATTGGGTTTTTTCTTTAATTTTTGCGATGAAAAGGGGACTCCTGTTTGCTGAAAAACTTCCAAAGCACGGATAACACGTCTTCGATTATTCGGATGAATCCGTAATGCTGCAATTGGATCTACAGCTTCTAAACGTTGATGAAGAGCGATATTTCCATTTAGCTCTGCCCACCGCTCCAACTCCATACGGTAGGTGGGGTTTTCTGGTGTTTCAGGCATCAGATATCCAAAAACAACGGATTCAATATAGAGCCCTGTCCCCCCCACCAAGATTGGAACAGCTTCACGCTGATGAATATCTGAAATAGCTTGATCGGCTATTTGCTTATAATCATCAACAGAAAAAAGTTTATCTGGTCGACAGACATCGATTAAGTGATGTGGAATGCCCGCTTGCTCCTTTTTTGAAACTTTTGCTGTACCAATATCCATTTCCTGATAAACTTGCATTGAATCTCCTGAAACGATTTCTCCTCTAAATTGCTTCGCAATGCTAAGGCTCACACTTGTTTTTCCAGCAGCAGTAGGTCCAACAATCACGATTAACCCTTTGTTCATAACCGATTATTCTTCCTTTCGCTTTACTCCCCATGCATACTGAGAAGAAGGGAACAACTCATGAAACCCTAATAATTGAAATTGTTCGCTCTTCAATCTTTCTTTGAGGAGAACAGCTTTACGTGCTACTCGCCATGCTTCTTGTACAGACGCTTGATCTAGTGGATGAGGATTGGCTAGTTGTTTTAATTGTTGCATGGATTGTGATGCATGAATCGTTTCTCGAAACATAGGATCAAAAATCACATAATCAAATGATGCTGATTTACAACTCTTTAGATACTCACGATAATCAATCTGCATCACTTTTACTCTTTGCATTGCATCTTTTAAAACTTTACGATCTGTCTGAAATGTGGCTAATCCATGTCGAACCAAATGAGCAATGATGGGCTGACTCTCCAGTGCCAAAACTTCACCTTCTTCACCTACAAGAAATGAAGCTACGATCGCATCAGCACCCATACCCAAAGTACAATCTAAAACTGTATCTCCTTGTTCTATTTTTGCTGCTCTTTGTAATGAATCAATCCCACCCAATTGTAATTGTTTAATTCTAAGTGCTGACATACTCGGATGAAATTGAAAACAATACCCATCCTTTCTTTCATAACGCCAAGTTATACGTGAGACGATAATCGCTTCTTTTTGCTCAAGCTCTATAAACATTTTACGAAGCGTTCTTTTCTCTCTTGGAACATATGGAATCTGTAATGATTCTGCTAGTTTATATGCGTCTTTCACATCAAATTCTTTAGATTTGATTGATGTTGTCACAAAAATAGTTACATCACTCGCTTAAACATTTTCTTTAGATCATAACTTGAAAAATGAACGAAAATAGGGCGTCCATGTGGACAGGTAAATGGTTGGTCACACATAGCCAAATCTTGTAGCAATGCCTCCATTTCCTCTCTTTTCAAATGACGGTTGGCTTTTATCGCAGCCTTACAAGCCATCATCTTTGCACTCGTATCTCTTAACCGACTCCAATCAATATCGCGTTGATCTTGTAACCATTCAAGCAGCTCATGAATCAATGGTTCAAGTTCATCTGATGGAAAATCAATCGGATAAGATCGAACTAAAAACGTGTTACCACCAAAATGCTCTACTTCAATCCCCCATTTTTGGAAATCTTGTAGATGACGTAATAGAAGTTGTGCGTTTGCTGGAGATAACTCTAATGATAGTGGAATCAGTAATAACTGCTGTTTTCGGCTAACCTGATCAAAACGCTTCGAAAAAACTTCATAATATATTCTTTCATGTGCAGCATGTTGATCAAGTAAATAAAATCCATCATCCGACTGTGCCACAATATAAGTACCGTGTATTTGAGTCAAAGGATTCATGATCGGAAATGGGGACTGAGGCTGCTCTTGAGGTATTTCATCTAAAGCTTCAACCACAACTTGTTCCAATACTTGAGCTAATTCTTTATGGTCCTTTTTATCCAGCGCTTTAGGTTGATCAACACTAGATGTATCTAGCTCTGGGCGCTCTACACTCCTCTTATTATTCTCCTTCGATGTTTCCTGTGAATTTTGAATAGGAGGCTGTTTTACTTGAGGCTCACGGACAATCCATGATCCTTTTTCTTGATTCGTTGATCGTAAATGATCAAATGATTGCTGCTCTGTACGATGAGGTGTAGAGCGTTGTATATTTACTTTAGGGATTAACGTTTCTTTTGCAAATGCTTGACGGATGACATCCTGAACGAGTCGACAACACTCTTTTTCTTTACTTAACCGAATCTCTAATTTGGACGGATGAACATTTACATCTACTAATTTTGGGTCCATCTCAAGATGAAGTGCAGCGATCGGATAACGACCGATAGGCAATAAAGTATCATATGCTCTAAGCAATGTTTGTGTTAGCGGTAGCGATCGTACAAAGCGACCATTTAGAATCCAAGTAATATATGAGCGGCTTGCCCGAGTCACTTCTGGTTTTGCAATCAATCCGTAAATGCGAAAATCTAAGTCTTCCGCCTCAATGGGAGTCAATTGTCGAGCAACCTGTTTTCCATATAGTGCATGCATAACATGTAAAAGTTTTCCATCTCCAGGAGTGCGGAAAAGTTCTTTTTTATTATGAAGAAGTGTGAAAGAGATAGCAGGATGTGCAAGTGCCATACGCCCTACAACATCTGCTACATGGCTTACCTCAGTGGTAACCATTTTTAGATATTTTAATCGTGCTGGTGTGTTATAAAAAAGGCGATCAACATGAACATCTGTACCTTGACCACGAGAACACTCTGAGATATTGACTAGATCGCCTCCTGCCATTTGTACACGAATCGCCAAGCCCGATGTTGCAGAAGTAGTAAGAGATACTTCTGCAACTGAAGCAATGCTTGGCAAAGCTTCTCCCCGAAAACCAAGACTTCGAATTGCAAACAAGTCACGACTATAACGAATCTTGCTTGTAGCATGCCGTGAAAAGGCTAAAACAGCATCTTCTCGATCCATCCCCAGTCCATTGTCCGAAACACGAATCGAGCTAGTACCCCCATCCACAATTGTGACCACAATCTTGGTCGCCTTGGCATCAATGGAGTTTTCTAGTAGCTCTTTCACTACAGAAGCAGGCCGTTCTACTACTTCGCCAGCAGCAATTTGATTAGCTAATTGCGAGTCTAGAACTTGAATCTTCCCCATCCTATGATCCCCCTTGAGACTACTTTGTTGTTAATCTTTTTTGTAAAATCTGTTTCCACTTCACCACTTGTTGCATGGTTTCTAGAGGGGTCTGATTCATTACCTCCCAACGTTCAATTTGTTCTAGTACTTCTCTTTCCACAGAAGAAATCGGTGCTTCACGTACCTGTTCTTGTTCAAACAATTTTGTTTGAAAGAGACTGATTTGATCAGGCAATGATACGTCGGCACTTGTTGTGGCGGCAACTTCAGTTTGACCTTCTAATTCTTGAAGCAACAACTTTGCTCGCTTTACTACCGGAGCTGGTAGACCTGCTAACTCTGCCACATGAATTCCATAACTTTGGTCAGCACCTCCAGGAAGCATTCTATGTAAAAAGACCACTTTTCCATCTTGTTCTGCACATTCAGCGTGAATATTAAACAATCGAGGTAAAGTCTCCTCTAATGCTGTTAATTCATGATAGTGGGTTGAAAAAAGTGTTTTTGCACGAACATGATCATGTATGTATTCAACTATTGCATGCGCTAGCGCCATTCCATCATATGTCGAAGTACCTCTTCCTACTTCATCCAAAAGGATAAGACTTCTAGGGGTTGCTTCTTTTAAAGCACGACATGTTTCAGCCATTTCAACCATAAAAGTACTTCGTCCACCTACTAGATCATCCGCAGCACCAATACGAGTAAAAATTCGATCGACTATACTTAACGTAGCTTTTTCAGCGGGGACAAAACTGCCGATTTGAGCCATGATGTTAATTAAAGCCACCTGACGCATATATGTGCTTTTTCCTGCCATATTGGGTCCAGTAATCAATAAAATTTGGCGATCGTGCGGATTTAATTCAATATCATTTGCAACAAATTCATATTGATCTACTACTGCTTCTACAACCGGATGACGTCCTGTTTGAATCAGCATGTCGTTGCCTTCTGTGACTGTAGGACAAACGTAATGCTGTTGATGGGCAACTGTAGCAAGTGATTGGAAACAATCAAGCGCTGCCATTCTTTCTGCAAGATGTTGTAGCTGGTGAACTTGTTGTCCTATTTCATCTCGAATTGAGGTAAAAATCTCATATTCCATTTCAACAGATCGTTCAGAGGCGTTTAAAATCATTTGTTCCTGTTCTTTAAGTTCTGGTGTAATAAAACGTTCGGCGTTAGCTAGTGTCTGTTTTCGAATATAGCGTCCTTCTGGGAGATGACGTAAATTTGATTTTGTTACTTCGATATAGTATCCAAATACTCGATTATAGCCTACCTTGAGCGATTTGATCCCTGTAAGTTCTCGCTCTTGTTGTTGCAACTGGGCAATCCAGTCTTTACCATTCTTCTGAATGTTACGCAATTGATCGAGTTCGGCATGATATCCTTGTTGTATAATATCGCCTTCTTTTACAGACAAAGGGGGATCATCAACAATTGCATTTGTAATCAGCTTATATATCTCTTCACATGGATCAATCATATGTCCAAGTTGCTGCACCATGGAAGCTGGATGATCTAAAAGCATCTGTTTAAGTTTAGGAATGCGTTCCAAAGAACGACTAATTGCAGCTAAATCCCTTGCCGTAGCACTACCGTAAGCCACCCTAGCTGCTAATCGTTCTAAGTCGTAGATTTCTTTTAATGAAGAAGTTATTTCATCGAGAAATATAATATCATCTACGAAAGCAGCAACAATCGACAATCTAGTTTGGATTTTCTCAAGTGATAGCAATGGACGCTCAAGCCATCTCTTTAACATTCGACTCCCCATTGCGGTCGATGTCCGATCTAGCAACCAAAGTAATGAGCCCTTTTTTTTGCCTTCATGAAGTGTTCGTTGTAATTCTAGATTTCTTTTCGCAGATTCGTCTATGACCATATGTTGCCTGCGATCATAACGGCTTAACCTACCTAAATGGTTTAAGAATCGTTTTTGTGTTTGCTGTAAATATCCATATAAAAGTTGTAGAACTTCTTGCAACGGTCGAGTATTACAAATTTCTTGATATCGAGGAAATTGAGTTGCAAGTAACTGATGGTCAATATCTATATAAGAGACAGGGGTAATTAAACATCCTACATGTGTGCGCAATGCTTCAATAACTGGATGTTTAGCTTCAAGTGTGTCATATATCACAACTTCTTTTGGATGGAAGGATTCTATCTCATCAATTAAAGTAGCAATATCAAATTGAGTTTCAGTAACATGTAGTTCACCTGTTGATAAATCAACCGATGCGACAGCAGCCCGATTTGGCTGAGTAAATAAGGCTACTAGAAAGTTATTTTCACTTTCTTCCAACATCTGCTCATCCATTACGGTACCAGGTGTAATAATCCGCACGATTTCGCGCTTTACAACACCTTTTGCTGTTGCAGGATTTTCAACCTGCTCACAGATCGCCACCTTATATCCGCGTTCAATTAACCTTTGGACGTAGCTTTCTGCAGAATGGTAAGGAACACCACACATAGGGATACGATCGTTTCCTCCACCTTCACGACTGGTTAAAGTAATTTCAAGCTCTTGAGCAGCTAATTTTGCATCATCGAAAAACATTTCATAAAAATCACCTAGTCGAAAGAACAAAAAGGCATCAGGTACCTGAGCCTTAATCTCTAAGTATTGTTGAATCATCGGAGTATACTTTGCCACTTCTTTTGCCTCCGCTTATATTTTATTTGAATTGTATCACATGAAAAAAATGGGAACAAGTTTTCACCTGTTCCCAGAATGAAATGGAGGAATACGCCAAGCCTTTCTAATATCAATCGATTCATTCCATTTTTTCCCGTTTTGCAAATATCGAAAAAAGTCATCCAGATATTTAGAATACTGCTGATAATCCTTTAATGATGTAATGTCTGACCACAAAAGGTTAATCCAAGGGTGAATTTTTTGTTTATCACCTTGATAGTAAGCCATTTGTACTTCCGGGTCTGCAAGCGGATTATATTGAAGCTGTTGATAATTACAGACAATACATTTCGCTAATGCAAGTGCTCCTTTTGTAAGAATGGGCGAAATCAACCAACTAGGCGGCGTTCGATATTCAAACCCTCCATGAGGCTGTTTCCGAAAATCACCCAAAAAGCCATATTTCGGTCTTCTTTTACTACCACGTTCATCCTCAATGACAACAAAAGGTAAGGTTAAATAGTTATCTAATGCACGTAGCATCTCAAAATTTGGCTTGATACCACTAAAATGTATATGACCACCGAGTGGAAAGCCCTTCACTGGCATATTACCAGCTAACCATTTGCCCGATACATGATTCACTTTCTTAGCCACATGTAATAGTCCTTCGTAGATTCTCAATGCTACAGTTCTTGGGTTTAGACTAGGTTCGGGTCTGATCTCAATCAAGGGCTTATCTTTTCGATTTTGGCCAATCCATATTGCATCACATCCAACTTTCCCTTTTAAAGGAAAGTAATTTGAAGCTATTAATAAAGAACCTTGTTTCGTTTGAACAACAAATTCGGGATCGGCTCCTAATTTTACTTCAGTTGATAATGAAGAAGATGATATTTCACGCATATAACGAATAAATTCATTAATAAAAGCCTTCTGTAGATCAGCTTCCAGTTTCGGGCGAACATTGATTTGTATAATAATTGATCGTTTTCCAGGACCAACTCCACAGGTGACAAAACCATAATCAAGTCCTAGTGCATAGATTGTTCGAATGGCGATTTCGTGCATACGTTGAATTTCTTTTGTCTTTGCTCTAACCCGATAAAAATCACGTGCTTGACGACGTTGCCCTACAATCAATGCTTTTCGTTCTCGAGTCGCATAAGTTCCCAATACATTTGTCTGAAAAACCAAAATTTTATATTCGCGAAGTGGTGTCGTTTTGTGAACCCAATGTAATCCGTGTAATGAAAGCTGGCGGCGTAATCTGTTTGGATCAGAAAGACGTTGTAAATGCGCGGGATCATTTAAAACAGAAATAGTTTGTGTGCCAGACCAAGTTGACATTTGTAATTGAGCCGTCGCAACGATACGTTGATCAGGATCAATGATTTGTTGACGTATTTGAATTTCATCGATTTCATCTCTTGTAAGGGTAATGGTTTCCATTTACCCTTCCCCTTTCGTTCTACCCATTGTTATCATCATGTTATGTTTGGGGTAAACAAAAGGTTAGTAAAAAAGAAGGCTCCTTATCGCCTTCTTTTAATCATTGAGATCATCAATTATGAGTTCAGGATCCAAGTCATCATACTGGTCACTATGTACCCCTGATTCACTTTCATTATAAACACCTTTATCATCTACATCAGAATATTCATCAGGGTATACAGCAACACATATCTTTGTTTCACCAAATAATTCAGCAACAAACTCCTTCTCAACTCGGATCACAACGATATCTTCTGAGCCTGATAAAGTTGCTTCAACACAGCTTGGAGTTTGTGTAACAGAAACATTGACTTCTAATGTAGAATCCTGTAACGACTCATCGAAAACAATCAATGGGATTTGTTCTTCATAATTGACAGTTTCTTTTACTACATCCGTTTTGGTATTACCTTTAGTAGAGTACCAAATATTAATGTCATAACTCCCGCTAACTTCTACGCTTTCATCTTTTTTGATGGCTGTATAGGAATGATTGATCACCCACGCCCCTAAAATGGCATTAATATTGTCAGGTGCAGGTACATGATGTACTTCTTGACAAAATTTACGTCCTCTCCCACATAATGCTTTGGTAATAATCTGACGATATTCATGTGGACGTTCTCTATTTGACACCTAACTCCCTCCTTAAAACCAATCTTCTTAATCAAGTCTATGCAAAGAAATGGATGCAAGAACAAAAAAACCCATGAAAAGTATTTTTTCATGGGTTTTATGATCTATTTTCTACTTTTTGCTTTTACAGCCACACGCTCCGCCACTGCCACAACCAGATGGTTCAGCAATTCCTCCTTCGACTGAAAGATAACAATCCACACTATTTAACAATGTTCTCTTAATCATTTGCAGAAGATCATTTACATAGACTTGACTTTGCTGATATTCTCGAACAATTGGAAGGTGATCTAATTGTTCATGTAGTTGATCCAGTTCACGTTCTAGTTGACGGGTATAACCACTTTTCTGGTAATGTTTTGCATGAACTAATTCCTTTTGTTTCTGCTTAATTGTTTGGATATAATATTGTACTGCTTCACTTTTATTTACCTGTTCTTCAGCAAGCCGATATCGCTTTACTTCTTCCATCTGTTGTAAACGAACCGCTACTCGTTGTGCTGCTTCTAATACAGGATGAGTAAGTTGAGTTACCGTCATGATGACACACCAGAAACCATGACTTTTTGATCTTCTACCCATACACCATTCAAAGTCCAAGTTTGTGGCTGATCAATTTTCACATAAACCATTTGCCCAATCAAATGTTTCGGACCACTGAAATTGACCAATTTGTTTGAACGCGTACGTCCTGAAAGTATTTCAGGATTCTTTTTGCTCTCACCTTCTACCAATACCTCAACAATTTCTCCACGTAACTTTTCATTCTTTTGACGAGCAATTTCGTTTACTACTTCATTTAAACGGTGTAGGCGTTCACGCTTTACCTCCAAAGGTACATTATCCTGCATCTTCGCAGCAGGTGTACCATCACGAGGAGAGTATATAAAAGTATAGGCGGAATCATACTCTACTTCGCGGACTAGAGATAATGTTTCAGCAAACTGTTCCTCCGTTTCATTTGGAAAACCAACAATAATATCCGTTGTGAGTACGACATCAGGAATTGCTGCTTTAATTTTACGGACTAACTCTAAATATGTTGCACGATCATATTTACGTGCCATCATTTTTAAAATTTCACTGCTACCTGATTGCACTGGAAGATGAATATGCTCGACAAGGTTACCACCTTTGGCTAAGACTTCGATGAGATGGTCGTCAAAATCTTGAGGATGACTTGTCGTAAAGCGTATGCGTGGAATCCCAATTTTTCTTGCATCATCCATCAGATCACCAAAACGGTAATCTAGGTCTTCGAAATCCTTACCGTATGCATTTACATTTTGTCCAAGCAATGTAACTTCTTGATAGCCTTTTCTAGCTAGTTCACGAAGTTCACCTAAAACATCTTCTGGTCGTCGACTCCGTTCTTTTCCTCTTGTATAAGGGACAATACAATACGTACAGAATTTATCACATCCATACATGATATTAACCCATGCACGGAGGCCATCTTCACGTACTTTTGGAAGATTTTCAATGATATCTCCTTCTTTAGACCAAACCTCTACGACCATTTCTTTACTATATAACGCATTTTGCAATAACTGCGGTAGACGATGGATATTATGAGTTCCAAATATCAAGTCTACATGCTGATAACTCTTTAGAATTCGATTTACAACCGACTCTTCTTGGGACATGCAACCACAGACACCTAAAATTAAATCTGGCTTTTCTAATTTATACTGTTTAAAACGCCCTAATGTACCGAAGACTCGATCTTCTGCATTTTCTCGAATCGCACAAGTGTTAAGCAAAATAAGATCCGCTTCTTTTTCATCCTCTGTACTTGAATAACCCATCATCTCTAAAAGACCAGCAATTGTTTCACTATCATGAACATTCATCTGACAACCATAAGTTTGCAGCAAATATTTTTTCCCCGCTCCCAGTGAGCGCAGTTCTTTGGGAAGTTGCTCAAATTGAACAATCTGAACTTCTTCTTTTCCTCTGCGCTTTGCCTGTAACAGATCAGGCGCGATAAAATATTTACTATAGTCTTTGGTTTGTCCGCTCATTCTTTACACCTCTCTCCCTCTTGTTGAATGATCTATATGAAGGACTGCTCTTAATATCATCGTAACCCCAAAATTATACCCTATGTTTGTTGATAGTTCAATTTGCGTGTTTTATTAGCGAGGTTTGTGTTTGTTTCGCAAACATGTTTATTTGAAAATTATCTTTTTTGCTTAACGCATAATGACTTACAATTAACCCTGACGACAACTCTGATCATCCATTAGTCTACATTTTCTTGTTGCTTCACCCAGTTTTTCACTTCTTCCACATCATCAAAATGCATCTTTTCCCCATTTACTTCCTGATAATCCTCATGTCCTTTACCTGCTATTAGTACTACATCTCCCTCTTTTGCCATTTGGAGTCCTCGACCAATCGCTTTTCGCCGATCTACTTCACTCACATATTGGCACTGGGTTTCTTTGATGCCAACTTCAATATGATTCAAAATGGTTTCAGGTTCTTCCGTTCTGGGATTATCTGACGTAAGTATACATAGATCAGACAGTTCACCTGCGATTTTCCCCATCAAAGGTCGTTTACTAGGATCACGATCTCCACCACATCCAAAAATGGTAATCACACGCCCTTTTACAAAATCACGAATCGTATGCAAAACATTTTCCAAAGCATCAGGACTATGTGCATAGTCAACAATTACATGAAATTCAGATGGAATCGGCACATTTTCAAACCGACCTCGTACTCCCTCTACCGCAGCTAGACCTTTCGCGATCTCTTCTAGTGAAAGTCCTAACGGGATACAAGCAGCAGCCGCAGCTAAAGCGTTATAAACGCTAAACTTACCGGGAATTGCAATAGCAGCTTCGACCTTCTCTCCTTGATATTCCATTGTAAACCTTACACCCTCAGCATTGATCGCAATATGAGTCGCTTTCAAATCAACCTCTTCATGTTCAATCCCATAAGTAAGAATGGACCCTGTTGCCATTGCTAAAATTTCTTCAGCCACCTTGTCATCTCGATTAATAACATGGTACTCGCAACGGTTAAACAGCTTCATTTTCGCACGTTTATAATTTTCCATTGTTCCATGGTCATCAAGATGATCTGGTGACAAATTGGTAAATACTCCAACTTTAAATCGGCAACCATCTACACGCCCTTGCTCCAATGCGATCGATGAAACCTCCATCACAATATCTTCTGCACCCTCTCGCACCATCATTTTGAAAAGGCGTTGTAAATCAGATGATTCAGGAGTAGTAGGTGTAGTCGTATGAAAAGGAATCACCTTTTCACCTACTTGCTTACGTATTGTTCCAGCTAAGCCTACAGTTCTTCCTGCTGTTGATAAAATCTTAGATATTAAGAAGGAAACTGATGTCTTTCCATTCGTACCTGTAATACCAATTAAATTTACTTTTTCAGTGGGTCGTCCATAGAAAAGATGGCTTAATTGTGGTAGTGCTTGACGAGCATGATCAACCTGTATCACCGTAATATGCTCAGGAATATCAGATACATCTTTTTCTACTACTAGTGCAGATGCGCCTTTCTCTACAGCTTGTGAAATAAAATCATGACCATCAACCTGAAAACCCGGAATGCAGACAAATAAAGCTCCACTTTTTACCTTTCGAGAATCAAACGCAATATCAGTAATCTCGATATCTAGATTTCCTTGTAATATTTTATAAGAACTGTTTAACAGTAGCTTTTTCAGCTTCATGCATAAACCCCCATAATAATCTGAATCAAATTGTTTCAAGGATATCATCCTTCCTATAATCGGTCAATGAAATGACTTCTTATTTAGACCATTGTTTGAATCGCAAACTTGTTTAATTTATAAAAAATAATAGTCTGTTTGTGATGAAGCAACACCTCATCTATAATAAATGGATCATCCATTTAATTTAAAAATGAATCGAGGTGTAATGAAGTGAAAATCAATCATCTAAATCCTGAAACATTACACAACAATCCAGCATTTACACAAGTCATTACTGTAGAAGGGTCGCATCAAACCATTTATATAGGTGGTCAGAATGCAGTGAATATCACAGGTGAGATCGTTGGTGATGATCTTGCTACTCAATCTGAACAAGCCTTAAACAATGTAGTTGCTGCCTTAGCAGCAGCAGGTGTAACAAAGGAAAATACTGTAAAGCTAACGATCTATATTGTTCATGGTCAACCTTTACAGGAAGCCTTTGCAGCTGCACAAAAGGTATGGGGAAATCAACCCACAACTATCACTGTCCTTCAAGTAGCAGGTTTAGCAAATCCACAATATTTAGTAGAAATAGATGCTATTGCTGTTAAAGAAGCATAAAAAATGACCAATGTGTTTAACATTGGTCTCCTTCTAATGGTAAGTATTAATGTTTTTTGATAATCGGTATTAGCAATTTCCCTAATCCTGTGTTCACTTTAACATTCCTTCCTTGACAACTATCTTCTATTCAGTTGAGTTAATTCCTCCGCAACACATTAATCATTAGTATAGTCAAATGAATATTTGACTATACTAATGATATTACACTATAATTCAATAAAACAATCATTTGATTATTATATCGAGGTGATTCATTTGAGCTTAGAAGAAAAAGGAACAAGGAATCAATGTGAGGTCTTTTGTTTTGATGAAGCAAAAGTGAAACGTGTTCAACAATCCTTTGAAACTGTAGATATCCAAAATGCTTCGCGATTGCTAAAAGCTCTGGCTGATCCCAATCGATTAAAAGTGGCTTTTGCGTTAATCCAAGAAGATGAAGTCTGTGTTTGTGATATCGCCAACATCTTAGGTTCAACCATGGCAACTGCTTCCCATCATTTACGCTTACTTCGCAATATGGGGTTAGCGAAACAACGAAAGGAAGGAAAGCTTGTCTTTTATTCTCTCGACAATGATCACTTTCGAGACATTATTTATATGGCTTTGATTCGTCCAAGGGAGATGTTTATAGATGGCTCAATCAACACAGTTACCTGATAAAAAGGTATATCGAGTCCAAGGTTTTTCATGTGCCAATTGTGCAGGTAAATTTGAAAAAAATGTAAAGCAAATTCCTGGAGTCTCGGATGCTCAAGTAAATTTTGGAGCATCTAAATTAGCTGTTTATGGAACCGAGCCATCAATTGAAGCATTAGAAAAAGCAGGAGCCTTTGAGAATTTGAAAGTGTTTCCCGAAAACCAAAAAGACAGGTTGAAACATATTCCTTTTTGGAAAAGCACTGAAAATATCCCGTTACTTCTGTCTTTGATTCTTCTATCTATTGCTTGGGTAGCCAGTCAATCGGTTGGTGAAGAGGGTTTGCCTACTATCCTTCTGTATGCTGCATCGATCCTCATTGGTGGATACCGTCTCTTCAACAAAGGGATTAAGGGATTATTCAGTCTCCAATTTGATATGGGAACGTTGATGATCATTGCCATCATTGGAGCAGCAGCCATCGGTGAATGGGGAGAAGGGGCAACCGTTGTTATTTTATTTGCAATCAGTGAAGCACTTGAACGATATTCCATGGATCAAGCCCGTCAATCGATTCACTCTTTAATGAATATTGCCCCCAAACAAGCGCTGATCCGACGCGGAAATAAAGAATTGACGATATCTGTTGATGACATTCAAATCGGTGATATCATGATCGTGAAACCAGGACAAAAGTTGGCAATGGACGGAACTGTAGTAAAAGGCGCCTCTTCCGTTAATCAAGCAGCAATTACAGGCGAGTCAATTCCAGTCCATAAAACAGTCGATGATGAAGTTTTTGCAGGCACACTCAATGATGAAGGATTATTAGAAGTTAAAGTAACCAAACGTGTCGAGGATACCACTATTGCCAAGATCATTCATTTGGTAGAAGAGGCACAAGCGGAACGTGTGCCTTCTCAAGCATTTGTGGATCGATTTGCGAAAATCTATACACCTGCCATCTTGATCATTGGAATCCTGCTTGCCATTGTTCCTCCCTTATTTTTCGAAGGGACTTGGAATGATTGGATTTATCGAGGACTCGCATTATTGGTTGTAGGATGCCCTTGTGCTTTAGTCATTTCAACACCTGTCTCCATTGTAACTGCCATCGGGAATGCCGCTCGAAATGGCGTTCTCATCAAAGGTGGAATCCATTTAGAAGAAACAGGAGCGTTATCAGCCATCGCTTTCGATAAAACAGGAACCTTATCCAAAGGCGTTCCTAAAGTCACAGACATTTTGTCTTTTGTTAAAGAGAAGGAAGATGAATACCTAACCATTGCTTCCATCATTGAAAAAAACTCCCAACACCCTCTCGCCTCTGCCCTGATTCGAAAAGCAGAGGAAAAAGAATTAGACATTCAACGATTACCAGTTGAAGAATTTCACTCGCTTACTGGAAAAGGGGTTCAAGCGAAAGTCCAAGGAACACTCTACTATATAGGCAGTCCCATTTTATTCCATGAACTTCTACCAAACGGCTTATCTGAAAAACAGTTAGATCAAATAGAGCTTCTTCAAAAGCAAGGTAAAACGGTGATGATCTTAGGAACCGAAATTGAGGCTCTCGCTCTTATCGCTGTAGCTGATGAAGTTCGTGAAAGTAGTAAAGATGTTATTGAAAGACTTCACCAGTTAGGGATCAAAAAAACAGTGATGTTAACAGGAGATAATCAATCAACTGCTGATGCAATAGGTAAACGCTTAGGGATTGGAGAGATTCAAGCGGAGCTTCTTCCAGAAGAGAAATTAGCGTTCATTAAACAGTTTCGCTCCAGAGGTTTCAACGTTGCCATGATTGGGGATGGAGTCAATGATGCACCTGCACTTGCTTCAGCTAATGTAGGAATCGCGATGGGTGGAGCAGGGATCGATTCTACATTAGAAACAGCCGATATTGCATTGATGGGTGACGATCTACAAAAACTTCCTTTTACGATCAAACTTAGTCGAAAGACCCTACGTATTATTAAACAAAATATAACGTTTTCTCTTGTGATTAAAGCCATTGCTTTATTACTCATTATTCCAGGATGGTTAACACTTTGGATGGCTATTTTGGCCGATATGGGAGCCACCTTGATTGTAACATTAAATGGTTTACGACTAATGAACGCCAAAGATGAATGACGGGATTTTGATTTAAAATAGATAGAGGGATCAAAATGGAGAAATTTGAGGTTGTGATTATCGGTGCAGGTCAAGCTGGACTTGCGATGGGGTATTTTTTAAAACAAGAAAATATATCCTTCGTTTTACTGGATGCCCAAAAAAGTGTCGGAGAAAGTTGGCGGAATCGGTATGATTCATTAGTTCTATTTACGCCCAAAAGATACAGTGGATTGCCTGGATTTCCATTCCCAGGTGACCCAAATTCATTTCCTACAAAAGATGAAACAACGGACTATTTGGAGAGTTACGCAAATCATTTTTTGATTCCTATTCATCTAAGCAAGAAAGTAACTTCACTAACAAAAAAGAACAACCACTTTCTTATTTCTACCGATCAAGATACTTATCAAGCAAATAAGGTTATCGTGGCAGCGGGACCGTTTCAGAAACCCTTGATACCTGCAATGGCACAAAAACTCTCCCCACATATTAAACAGATTCATTCATCGAATTATCGGAATGTACAACAACTGATGGAAGGCAATGTATTAGTGGTCGGTGGTGGAAATTCAGGCGCACAAATAGCAGTTGAATTAGCCCATCACAAACAAACTTTCCACTCAGTTAGCTACCCGATTGAATTTATGCCTTTACAATTCTTAGGAAAAAGCATCTTTTGGTACTATGAAAAACTAGGACTGTTGCAAGCAGACAATTCAACGATAAAAGGAAAATGGATACAACAACAAAAAGAGAAGGTATATGGTTTCGAGTTGAAAAAATTACTCAAGAATGGTGACATCATACGAAAACCAAGATTAATATCTATCACACAAGGTTCCCGTGCTGTTTTTGCTGATCAGACCTCAATTGAGATCCAGAACATCCTTTGGGCAACTGGGTTTTCGTTGGATTCATATTAATGAGGCATTAAATAAACAGAAACAACCTCTTCATAAAAGAGGTATAAGTAATGTTGAAAATTTATTTTTCCTTTGATTACCATGGTTGTCTTGCAGGGGTTCAGCATTATTAGGATGGGTAGGTGCAGATGCTAAAAGATTGGTTTCATATGTATCTTAGACCCGAAATGAAATCGCTATCTGTACAACTACATTAATCTCGGTTAATTTAGAAATCGATTTAGAGTTCATATTGTTAAACTGGCTGTTCTATCTTTTCAGTACAACTTTACCAATTTTCCATAATATTGGACAATTTTTGTATCAATCCTTACTTTTGAAGCAGCTTCTAGATCAAGGTAGTTCTTCCACAACCATTGGAAACACTCAGTCATGTCATCAATATGACAGATAAACCTTAACTCCGCATAACAGATTGATACTTGATATTAAAAAAATATTTTATAGTTCCTCTTTTTGGATCCAGAATGATTTAACGAGAATATTGTTTCTCTAAGCACCCCTAAAAAAGGGGTACTAGGAAACACGACATTCCTCTATGCCTTTGAAAAGGCAAGCCTCCAGGTGGTAATTATCATATTAGACTTGATAAAAAGCACCCGAGTAACTCGCTATGTTGTCTAATTGTGAAGAATATCACGGATGATTTCTGCATTCTGTTCGAAATAAGGTGTAATCAGCATATCCATATGATTACCAGCACCTTGATAGCGATAAAATCGGGAGGTCATATTGCGCCAAATTTCTCTCTCTGGTAATTCATCTGTTGAAGTGATCAAATGAATCGGTGCTTGCACTCTTCCACTATTGAGCAATCGATTGAGATACATATGGTAACATTTCACTCGCTCCACAAAATCTTGCTTAGTGTACTGTGAAAAATATGTATCTAGGTGGTATTGAACGTACCACATCTCCACCTCTTCAGCAGCCTGCTGCTGGACGTTATCCTCAGACACCCATCGCTTTTCCGTTCTCGGTAATCCATCCACCATAATCAAACTAGAAATCTCATATCCTTGGCTTTCCATCCTTTTAGCTAACTCAAAGATGAGTGTACATCCTGCCGAATAGCCAAGTAGTGTGTATGGTCCTTTTGGCTGGATCTCTACCATTTGATCGATATATTTCTGTAAAAGATCTTTATCATCGATAAAGTCGAAACCATACAAGCTATGTGTCTTGATCAACTGAGCCATCCCTGAAAAAATGGTGCCAAAACCAATAATCGACGGAAAACAGAATAAAGAGGAATCCGTTTTCTGATTGAACAAAGTTAACCCTGTTGGATTGTTGGATTGAGTCTCTGTGTGATTCAGATAGATAGCCAGTTGGCGAATCCGCGGATATTGAAAAATGGTCGAAAGATTGATCTGCACATTGAGCACTTCATCAATTTTACTGGTCAGTGCAATTGCCTTGAGAGAGTGTCCACCACGTTCAAAGAAATGATCGGTCACACCAATCCGATCGATTCCGAGTACTTCTTCCCATATGGCGACTAATTGTTCTTCCAGCTCCGTAATTGGGGGAACATATTCTGGTTGAAATTCTGAACTTGGCTCTGGCAACGCGTTGCGATCCACTTTTCCATTGGACGTCAAGGGAATCTGTTCCATTGCCACGAAGAATGAGGGAATCATATATTCAGGTAGCTTTTGTCTCAGATGCTCTCGCAGTTCCGTCACTGCGATCGGTTGGCTGGATACCACATAAGCACAGAGAAAACAGTCGTCCCCTGCCTCCGTCTGCCAATCACGCACCGTCACATCCATCACCTGTGCATGTTCCAACAACGCGGACTCAATCTCACCCGGTTCAATCCGATAACCACGCACTTTGACCTGCTGATCAATCCTTCCCATATACACAAGGTCACCATTTTCCAGCCAATAGGCCAGATCACCTGTCCGATACATTCGCTCTCCAGTTACAAAGGGACTTTCTATAAATCTTTCCTTTGTTAATTCACGTTGATTCAAATACCCCCGTGCCACGCCTTCTCCACTTATATAAAGCTCACCCGTTACGCCGATTGGAACCAGGTTTTTATTGTGATCCAGTACCATTGTCTGTAAGGTTGGAATCGGTTTTCCAATATTACTGACATTCGATTCAATCTCCAATTCCGTGATTTCCTTATAGGTAGCATGAACGGTAATCTCCGTAATCCCATACATGTTAATCAGTTGTGTGTGCGGATATTTCCTTTTCCAATGGCTTAATTTTCGTGGTGAAAGGGCTTCTCCGCCAAAGATCACTTTGCGCACCATCAGGTCAGATTCCTCATGATTCATCTCCTGCTGAGCTAAGTGATCAAAAGCAGAGGGCGTTTGGTTTAAGATCGTTACCTTCTCTCTTCTCAGTAGTTCAAGAAACTGTTTGGGCTCTTTGGTCACTTGTGAGGGAACAATCACGAGTTTTCCACCATAGAGTAGTGCTCCATACATCTCCCATACAGAAAAATCAAAGCAATAGGAATGGAACAACGTCCAAATATCGTTTTGATCAAAGTCAAAGAGCGATGCATCATTCAACAGTAGACGGACGACATTGCGATGCTCTACCATGACCCCTTTGGGTTGCCCCGTCGTTCCGGAAGTGTAGATGACATAGGCCAAATCGGTTGACTGATTGATGCTTGAAAGATTGAAGGCTTCCATTCCTTCCGTACTTGTCACCTCTAGCCACTGGACCGACTCACCGCCTACTGATTGTAATCTTTCCATGATCGAAGCTTGGCTGAGTACAAGGCGAGCGCCACTATCGCTGAGCATGAACTGGATTCGTTCCACTGGATACTCCGGATCAATCGGTACATAAGCTCCACCTGCTTTCAGAATGGCAAGTATCCCCACAATAACCTCAAGCGAACGTTCCATCATTAACCCGACCCGATCATCCGGTTTGACCCCTCGTTGTCGAAGGACACGAGCGAGACGATTTGCCTGTTCATTCAGCTCCATAAAAGTAAGCTGTTCCTCCTGGAATACCACTGCAATGTTATGAGGTGTTAGATCTACTTGTTCTTCAAACAACGCATGGAGGGTCTTTTCTTTTGGATATTCTGCTTGGGTGCTATTAAACTCCACTAACATTTGTTGTTTCTCTTGTTCTGAACATATTTCTAAACGAGCTACCAATTGATCGGGAGATTGAATCATATCGATTACCAGTTTGATGATGCGTTCTACTAACTGATCAACCTCAGATTGGCTGAACATCTCTTGCCGATAATCAATACTTAACACCAATCGATCTGTCATGGTATATTTTTTGATATGCAAACTCAGTTCATTAAAATCATAGCCGTTAAAAATGGGATCTCCTTCCACTCCCACTTCCTGGTAGTCCATACCAACAGTAAAAAGCTGTTTAATATCTTGACCATGTTGTCTCATTTCTTGAATCAACCGATTATAGGGATATTTCTGATGCCGGAGAATTCTCATCTGTTTCCGTTGGGTTTCACGAATCCATTCTAGTACTGGCTGTTCTTCGTTCACTTCCATCCGAACAGGCACTGTACTGACAAACATCCCCAATGCTGTTCGGTCCTTAGCCTTACGGTTGGAAAAATACGATCCCAGCACCACTTCTCTCTCGTTGTAAATCCGCGAAAAATAAATAAATAATGCAGACAGCATAAGCGTGTTAAGGCTTACATGATATGCCTGACAAAACGCCTCCAGCTTTCGTTTGACTTTCTCCGAAATGGGATATACTATTCGATTCGCTGTGAGACTTCGTTCATATAACGCATCTACACGAGCCGATAACGATTCGGAAATCGTCGCAAACTCATGTTGCCAAAACTGTTGATCCTGTTGAAACCGCTTGGATTGTAGATACTCAGATTCAGCAGCAAGATAGCGTTGAAACGGAACGGGAACGATCGGTTCAACGATTTCTCTGTCTATCAATTGTTTATAAATCGTTTCAATCTTTTGCGCTACAAGCACAATCGAGATCCCATCCACTAAAATATGATGACAGCGAATCAATAAATCCACTTTTCCCCCTCGCTTTACAAGGGTAAAGTCATAAAGATCCGCATCATATAACGCAAAGGATTGCTTGGCTTGTTTCTCAAACCACTGAGCCAACTCCTCCTCCTTCATTTCACCTAAATCAACTACTTTCACAGTCACCATTGGATCATTGACTACATACTGAGCAGGTTCCAGTCCATTTTGTTCGCTCAGTCTAACACGCATGAGCTCATATGCCTCCACAAAAAACTGAATCGCCTTTTTCATTAATGGGAAATTTAACGAATCAAAAGTTTTGCGTACAACAACATTTGAAACACTTGTGTCAGGAAAAAGGGATTCAGTATACCATATCCTTTTCTGTGAATCCGTTAATTTGTATAGGATCATGTAATATATCAATCCTTTTATCTAAAAATATATAATAATAAACTCTAAGGACATATATGACTATTGTCAATGATTTTATATTTATTAACCACGAATATAAGGGGATTTTCAAATATAAAAAAATCTATACAAACGAAAAAATATAGTCAATATGTTTAAATTTTAAATGTTAATTAATGAATAATTCAAATAATAATCAAGTTAACAATCATGAATCTCTTATTTCACCAGCTCGATTCAATACAAAAAAGCCATCCAATGGGATGGCTTATGGACCATTTCGTTGTGAAGAAGTCTTTTTATTTACTTCTATCTTCCATCGTGTCTGCTCTCACAATCGGAATGATGTATCCTTATACCTTGACTATCATACTTCCTATCGTTGAAATGACGTTTCTCCTCCTTTCTAGTAGTTTATATTTTTATAGAAGAATTTGAGTTAACCCTGTAAAAAAACCGAACAGCAGTGTATTCCAGGAAAGAATTGTCATCTAATGTTCAGTTGTTCTCACTTCTTACAGTCAATCCTCAAATCATCTAGAGACCGGGATTATATCCTCATCTCTTAGTGTTACCTCAAGTGTGCGTGATTAATGTGATAAGGTAAAGATTCATTTTAGACTCGTCCAAAGTT
The DNA here is from genome assembly GCF_900129355.1 of Seinonella peptonophila. Lineage (GTDB taxonomy): Bacteria > Bacillota > Bacilli > Thermoactinomycetales > Thermoactinomycetaceae > Seinonella > Seinonella peptonophila. The sequence continues at coordinate 297,642 of NZ_FQVL01000001.1, forward strand.
AAGGACGTTTATAATGAACGTGTGCAGTAGAATAAAAACTCTCAGGAAAGAAATTACTAAAAACTTGAAGATCTAACATCCATTTTGCTTTAATTTCCCATCGAGGAATCGCTTTGCTCGTGGAATATCTTCCTCGTCGAGATGCTCAATAATAATAGGAATATTGGGATGTATCTGCGCTAATCTTTGTAAATACAAATCATAATTGAGTATACCTAAACCAGGTGCTGGTAGTTCAACTGCTCCTGCCCCACGAAATGTATGCGATTCAACTGCATCAATATCAGCATGTTTTTCAGCAGTATCCTCAGCTCGTTTACAATCCTTTGCATGTGCAATCTTGATTCGATCGCCAAGCGCATCCATCATTTTATTGATTTCTTGATCAACCTTGTCAATATTATGATCGGTAAAATAGTTTGTTGGATCCATGAGTAGGCCTAATGAAGGGTGATTGATGTCAGCAAATAAACGTAATACTTCTTTGACAGAACCAATGACGTTATTGACATAGTTCTCCACCAAAAAAACAGAACCATGTTCATGAGCGAACTTCACTAAATCCTCTATTGTTTTACATACTTCTTCATACGCCTCTTCTGAACTGTTTTTTGGATCATAGACCCAATCACTTTCTTGGTTATAGGTACCTGTTTCACTGATAACGTATGGTGTTCCTAAATCACGCGCAAACTTTAAGAGTGTTTTAAGCCCTTGCACATTCTCTTTCCGTATCTCTTCATTAGGATGAATGATATTGGTATATCCAGAAATCGCAACGATAGGGAGGTTTGCTTCACGAAATGCGTCGCGAATAAAATGGCACTTTCTCTGATCTAATGTATCAAATGAGAGATCCATATCTTTGAAAGAGAGATCTAATTGTACACAACTAAATCCATCTGCTTTTATTTTTTTGATCGATTCTTCCAATGAATAAGGATAGTATCCGTTAAATATGCCTACCGATAGCATGATTCATCCCCCTCTGTAGTAACCTCTGAAAATTTAACTGTCCGTTTTTCATCAATCGACCGATAACAAGCGTCAATGGCTGCCATTGTGCTCAGATTATCTTTCCCACTAATTTCAGGTTCTGTATCCGTTTCCACTGCTCGTAACAGCTGCGCCATTGTACCCTGAAAAGCATCAGGAAACCACACTCGATCCCATGTAGGGCGAATCCAGCGATCTGGAAACCGTTTTGATGTAAACGCAAGGGTACTCGGACATCGTTCAGGAAATTTTGGCCATCCAAATGTCCCTTGAGCCATCCCATCTAATCCTTCAACTCGCCATTTAATGTAAATATCCTCTTCTGTTCCTTCCCCCGGCCAGGCCCACACGTCATCCAAGCTCGTCGCCATCAGGTCATTCTCGTACTGAAATGTATACTGAGAGATCCCATCGATATGATCAAATGAAGTTCGTGGATCTTTCCTAGTAACTGCTGTTATGCGTTCGGGGTTTCCAAAAAGGTACCGGAATACATCAATGTGATGGATGCCCATATTTAAAATCTCGATATGTTTGTATTGATGTAAAAAATCTTGCCAATGAGGAATTGCCCGCATTTCAATCGTAGCCAAGACAGCATCACCCAAAACATTTTGATCTAATAGTGATTTTAGTGCTCGCATTGCCGGATCATAACGCATATTGGAATTGACTGCTAGCTTAATCCCCGCCTCTTCACATAACTTCACGATCTCGTATGCCTCGTCTAAATTCATCGCCAATGGCTTTTGACAAAGAATACCCCGAATATGTTTGTGCTTCACCGCTTTTTGAACCACTGATAACTGTTGATCGGGTGGTATAGCGATATCCAAAATCTCAATCTCTTCATCTTCAATCAATTCATCCCAAGTCGGATAAACTTTCTGGATTCCACGAAGCTCAGCGGTAGATTTGGCAGTTTCAAATGTTCGGGAAGCAATTGCATATGGATTAAAGCCTGCTTCCTTGTATGCAATGAGATGACAATCCCGCATAATAAATCCGGCACCAATACAACCTATCCGAAAAGATTTATTTTTTGGCATTTCAGGATCAATTACCAAGTCTAACTCAACTGGTTGATTTCCCATTGGTTTACCACCTACCTTTTTTATCGATCCAGAGAATCTTACGCCAACATTAATACGAGAACGAGCATCACCCCCCCTTAAGTGAAACTTTTTACCCTTTTACAAAAATCGTCTTGATCGATGTGAAAAATTCTTTCGCTGCTTCTCCCTGTTCACGTGAATGAGAGCTGGATTGTTTCATTCCCCCAAAGGGTGCTTGCAATTCAACACCTGCGGTTTCAGCATTAATCCGTATCATGCCCGCCTCAACTTCCCGAATCACATTCAACATATTTGAAATATCTTTCGTAAAGATCGAAGCACTCAAACCAAATTCGACATCGTTTGCCAGATGAATCGCTTCTTCCATTGAATCGAATTTCATCAGGGCCAACACAGGACCGAAAATCTCTTCTTTTGCAATCGTCATCGTTGAGATGACATCGTCAAATACCGTTGGTTCAACAAAAAACCCCTCTCTTAACGCTGGATCATCAGGTGTACTTCCGCCAAATAGCAGTGTGGCCCCTTCTTTTTTTGCAGTTTCGATATAGGACATCACCGTCTGCCACTGATTTTTACTCGCACATGGACCCATCCAGGTCTTTTCGTCCAAACCATTACCTACTTGCAACTTACGCACCTTTTCCAAGAGCTTTTGTTTAAATTCATCATAAATCGATTGATGGACAATTACGCGGCTCGTTGCTGTACATTTCTGACCAGTCGAACGCAGTCCACCGCTAATCGTTGCTTCAACTGCTTGCTCCAAATCAGCATCTGCGGCAATAATGACTGGATTTTTCCCTCCCATTTCTAACTGATACTTTGCACCACGCTCAATAGCTCCTTTAGCCACTATCCTCCCAACGCGGTTTGAACCCGTAAACGTAATCCCATTCACTTTTTGATTCTCAATCAACCGTGTACCTACAGTTGATCCTTTGCCCATCACCAAGTTTATTACTCCAGCAGGCAATTGCGCCTCGTGAAAACAATCGATCAATTGAGCAGCAGTTATCGTGCTTTCTTGAGCAGGCTTCAATATGACTGTATTTCCATAGATCAAAGCTGGAGCAATCTTCCAAACAGGGATCGCGATCGGAAAATTCCAAGGAGAAATCACACCAACAACGCCGAGCGGAACTCTTGTGGTAAACATAAGACCTTCCCGATCCGTGGAGGGAATGACATCCCCATTCTTTCTCAATCCTTCACCTGCATAGTAGCGCAGAATAGCAACACCTCTTGCAGCTTCTCCTTTGGCTTCGAACAAGGTTTTTCCCATTTCTCGGGTCATTGTTTCGGCAATCATATCAATCTTTTGTTCAAATATATCCGCCACTCGATAAAGGTAATCTCCCCGTTCTGCGCCTGTTAAATTTCGCCAAGCAATCTGAGATCGCTCAGCTGCATCAATTGCTTGATCAACCTCTGCAATTATCGATTCATGAACATAACCAATAATTTCCTGCTGATTCGCTGGGTTACGAATAGCATTTAGGGTTTCATCTTCGAAATCATCCAAAACCCATTTTCCGTTTACATAGTTACCGTATTTTTTTGCATTCACAAAAGTAGTCACGATATGAATAGCCTCCCTTATCTTCACTCATTCAGCATAAATAATTTTCCGGTGACTTTAGGACAGATTGCTACCTACTATATTTGTCAAAATTCCTATTTCAGGGATTTCGATCTCGATTCGATCCTTGGGCAAAAGTGTAAAATCTTCAGGAGGAACGATGCATGTACCTGTTAGTAAAACCGTACCATCAAAAAGAATATTATCTTGCGCCAAATAAGAGACTAATTCATCAAAACGCCTTTTCAGTTGATTGGTGTTTGCTGTATCTTCAAAAACAATCACGTCATTGCGGAATATACGACAGCTAATCTGTAATTCATAGGGGTTCTTTACTGATTCGATCAATCGAATCGCTGGACCAATCGAACAAGAATTACGCCATATCTTAGCCTGTGGTAAATAGAGAGGGTTCTCTCCTTCAATATCTCGACAACTCATATCATTTCCGATGGTGTAACCGAGGATATCTCCTTTACGGCTTAATACCAACCCTAATTCCGATTCAGGTACCTGCCAATCGGAGTCACTTCGAATATAGACTGTATCATTTGTTCCGACTGTACGAGCAGCCGTTGATTTAAAAAAGATTTCTGGTCGATCCGCCGCATATACTTTGTCATAAAAAGTATGAACATCCATCTTCCCATCTGTCGCTTCAAAATTTCTAGCTTCTCTACTTCGTTGATAAGTCACACCCGCAGCCCATACTTCAGGAGCTTTTACAGGTACGAGCAGCTTAAGTTCTTCCACTGCTGATGGAAGCGGAGTCTGTTTTTGCACAATTTCACTCACCCACTCAAAAATCGAAACGTTTTTATTTTCTGCTTGAATAATTAAATCAGTGAAATCTTGCCCTTCTAAGCGATATAGTTCATGATCGTCTGTAATAGCTGCCATAACAGTATTTTCCCGATCTCTAAAACGAATGATCCGCATCATAATGCTCCTTTCATTTTACGAAACGTTTCGCATTACTTTGTTAAAATGGCATCGAATAACTGGCAAATGGATTGAGCTGTATCAAGACAAGTTTGCTGCCCGCTTAAAAAACGATGGATCGATTGACCGGCTTGTTCTTGTAGATGAATTGATCCTGCGGCTCTAGGGCGCATCGAAGCTCCTTCCATCGTGTGAATGGTTCTCGCAAAAAAGTGATTCGACAACTCATTAATGCGTGTATTACTCCAAGCCTGAAGATGGCCTGGTTGACCTCCACTCGTAAAATATGTTCCCTGTTGCGATTGTACATTTGAAACAAACTCAGCATACTGACAAGCTGCTTCTATATGCTTAGAGTGAGCAGAAATTGCTAAGCCCACACCACCTAGTACACCTCCAATCGGTGTTTGTTGTTTTGACGGAATATCCGCAAAATGAATGGGAAAGGTTCGGAAATTTGCTTGTGAATAATTACAATAACCAAAAATAATTGGTACATATGCGATGTCATTTGTAGACGACATCCGATCCAAGACTTGAATCGGATTGGAATAACGAAGCTCTGCATGCGTTTGATTGGAGAGAAATTGCAATAGATCCAAAACTTCCATGGCTAATTGCGTTTCAATGCTATCGACGGAATTACTGTTATTAAAATTGGAGTAAATGGTTAGAAAACTACAAAATGCGTGTGTTGAATTCAATGGAATAGCCATTTTAATGGTTTTCGGTAATTTCGACACTAAGTTTAATACTTCATCCCAAGTTGTTGGAACAGAAAGATCCATTCGATTTAATAAATCGGATCGGTACGCTGAAACCTGAGCTGCCGCATCAATGGCAAACGCCCATTGATGCCCCTCCCAGTGATAACTTTGATAACTTGGTCCCACACTATTTTGTGCTTGCTCTTCTAAAACAGATGAGGAAATCCACTCATCTAATGGAACAATCACTCCTTTTTTAACATTTTCTCCGATACTGGGGTGGTCAAGTAGAATCAAATCGTATGTCTCAGCTAAAATCTCAACAGGAAAATCTTCAAAGTCTTTTAACGAATGTTTATCCCATATAATAGATAGTTCAGAGTTTCTTTGTTGAAATTCCTTCGATGTTGCTACTAAAGGAGCAAATCCTCGAACATGATCCCAGGCAATACCTCGTAATTTAATCATTTCAGCTCTCCCTCTGGACAATCATCAACTAACAATATATCTCTACATATTCAGTGATTTATTTTTTCTCTGGAAAGTTCTCTGTTTCATCGTAGACAACACCAGACTCCTTCATCTGTGCAATCTCATCCTGGGAATAGCCAATCGATTGTAAAATCTCTACCGTATGCTCTCCTACTAATGGTGGCTGAAGACGAATCGTGCCTGGTGAATTCGAAAAAAGAATCGGGATTCCAAGTAACTTTAGTTTTCCTTCTGTTGTATGATCCATTTCAACAATCATTTCGTTATGTTTTACTTGCGGATCATGAATTAAATCTTCATAATCATAAACGGGTCCACACCAAAAATTATATTGATCAAGAATCTCAATCCATTCTTTCGTTGTCTTTGTCGGAAGAATACTAGCAACAATACGATAGATTTCATCTCGATGAACCATTCCATCGTTCCATTCAGTAAATGAACGTAAACGATCATTATCAAGAGCTTCTCCTAACACATGGATTGGACCAATCGCCAGTGTGAGATAGTCATCCTTCGTTTTATAAATTCCGTATGGAGCAGTTAATAAAGTGTGAGCCAATGGTTCTTCCGTTCTCTCTGGTTTGATTCCTGCAGTCAGATAGACTGTTAACTCCTGCACTTGCATATCCATTATTGCATTCAGCATATTCACTTCTACCTTCTGCCCCTTACCTGTTCGCTCTCGATAAAACAACGCTGCTAATATCCCTTCAAAAGCGTGATGAGCTGCTGTGGCATCACAGACAAACATCGCGATGGGATGGGGTGGATCTCCCTTTTTTCCTGTATTCCATAAGGCCCCGCTATATCCCTGAAGAACCAAATCCTGACCAGGTCGTTTGACATAGGGACCTGTTTCACCATAACCCGAAATGCTACAATAGATAAGTCTATCATTTATATCTTTTATCTGCTCATAATCAATCCCCAGTCGCTTAGCGACTCCAGGTCGAAAGTTTTGCAACACAACGTCTGCCTCTTTAATCAATTGGTGAACTATCTGTTGTCCCTTGTCACTTTTTAAATCAATCGATAAACTTTGCTTATTTCGATTAAACGAGATAAATGAAGAGTTTAGCCGATTTACCCAAGCGTTGGCAGCAGGAGCAGATCGATGCCACTCGCCTTTCCCTGTCGGCTCAATCTTAATCACATCAGCACCCATATCTCCTAATTTTTGTGCTGCAAATGGACCCGCCATAGCTAATGAAAAATCTAAAATTTTAATTCCGTCTAATGGACCCTTAATCACTCGTTCTCCCCCCTGATGACTTCTCCAACCACATTTGTGTCTGAAAGGTAAACTCTTGTCCAGTAGTTAGCCCACGAACTCCTGTTAACTCATCGTGCCAAGGTAAATTAAAGGCGTCCGTTACATACGTATACGGTTCGAAGGATACTGCTGAAGACCAATCTGGTCGAAATAAAATAAGATATGGAAAAGATGTATCAACCTGATAATGTAGAGAAGCTTGTAAGCGCGAATCATGTATAATACACGGATACGGATCACCTTTCAATCGGAACAACCAACAAGATCCAGCTGGAAATTCCACAAGTGGAACTCCATTATTTAAACGTCCACCTAACTGAGTTGATTTTGGTAAACCTGTGACAAAAGCTTCTTGTGTGACAGGCCATTCTTCTGCAACAGGTATGATGATCTTTGTATCATCTTGGTTCATCATCGATAGATCAAAGTAGGGATGAAGCCCAAAAGCAAATGGAGCCTCCTGTTCTCCTTCATTTATAATCTTCCCGGATAAATACAGACATCCTTGATACAAACGGTAGCTTAGTGTGAATACCAGTGGATGCGGAAAATAGGCCAAAATACTAGGGTGATCACGATAGTCAAATTGAGCTGTCACAAATGCACCCGTTTCATCTGAATGACCAAAATCGATCACTTTCCATGGACGGTAACATATTTCTCCATGTAGATGGTTTGTCGTTTCATTTAATGGCAGTTGATATTGTCGCCCATGATATGAAAATGAACCTTTTTTGATCCGATTGGGAGGAAAGAGAATCGGTGTTCCAAATTTAAAATGAGCATCCTTTTCTTCTCTTAGCATTTCAAGCGCAGGAGGTTCCAGGATCATTGAAATTCCAGACGTTACGAATCTTACTAAATTAAAACCGATTCCAGGTACAACCTCTGCTTCACCTTCATATACTTCATCAGATAAAATATAGGTTTGTTCTCCCCCTCGCTGACGTTTTTCAATTGTATACTTGCTCATTGGCTCACCTCCTGCTTCATTAACTGACAGCCCAACCTCCATCAACTAACAATGATTGCCCTGTGATAAAAGAGCTTAAATCGCTTGCAAAAAACAAGACTGTATTTGCAATATCATCAGGGGTTCCTCGTCGTTTTAAGCATTGCGAATCTAAAATTTTTTGGTTATATGCGTCACGATCCTCATGTATCTCTTCTGCCTTCGTAGGAAATGCGCCAGGAGCAATGCTATTAACAGTAATCCCAGCTGCACCCAATTCATTTGCCAAGGCCCGAGTAAATCCAATGGCGGCTCCCTTCGTTGACACATAATGAATCAGGTTGGAAAAAGGAACAAAATATGTGATGGATGATATATTTATGATCCTCCCCCAATTCTTTTCTCTCATATGCGGAATGGCTGCTTTGGCACACAAGAAATATCCACGAGAATTCACGGCAAAAACTTGATCCCACTCTTCTACTGTTACCTCCTCAACTGGCTTCGATGGGTAAATCGCTGCATTATTTACCAAAATATCGATTCCATCTAGTTCTTTCTGTATTTGATTAGCCATTTGTGAGACACTGTCCGGTTGTGATACATCCGTTTCAATCGCCAGAACCTCTCCACCGCTTTGCCGAATCACTTCAGCCGTTTCTTCAATTGAAGGAACATCATTGGAAGCAAGAATGACCTGTGCACCTGCCTCAGCCAATCGAATTGCAGTGTGTTGACCTAATCCGGTCCCTCCTCCAGTAACCAATGCCGTTTTTCCGCTTAAATTAATTGTGAGTGACATCGAAATCCCCCTTTTTCTATGCAAACCAATGAGGAAGTGTATGTTTCATTGTTCGATTTATAATTCTCTTCTTCTCGAGCTCAAGCAAATGTGCATATACAGGTCCTATCAACTCAACCGCCATGGAGGTATAAGGACCGACTTGTTGATCTGTTTGATCTAATACTTCCTTTAGTGACAAAGGTTGTTTCGAACGACGAACTACAGTTTCCACAACAGAGGAAACTTGATTAACAAAATTTCGGCTTTCATGGAGAAACTGGTAGGCTTCCATATTGTGTAAAATATTAAAATGCCCTGTTAATAAAACATCAAAATCTCGTTGTAGAATAGTGTCAATCGAATCGATATAGGGTTGGATCGAATAATAAGGAGGTGGACTGATAATTCTCCCGTTCATATCGTATAAGCCTTTATGAAGTACCGCATCAATCACGATCATTGCGCGATTTTTTGCATCATAAATCGCTAAATGACCGGGTGAATGTCCAGGAACATGAATCACTTCTAAAACACGATCTTTGCCAATCTTCAACTTCTCCCCGCCTTTTAGATGTACATGAACATCTGTTGACTGGAGATGATCAATAAACCATTGTTTTGTATCTTCATCGTGATTGATCCCCAACGATTCATATGCAAAATAACGCTCTCGTTGGATACGTTCGACTGATTCAATCCAAGGAACATCCCATTCATGTGCCATGATTAACGCCCGTGAACAAACATTACGCAGACTTGACACCCCACTAAAATGATCAACATCCCCATGTGAAATCAAAATGGCTAACAAATCATCTGGCTGAAATTCAATTTCTTTAAAAAAAGGTAAGATCGCCTCTGTTGGTGTATTTGGCATTCCTGCATCAATTAATATAGCTCCATGCTCGTCCCAAAGTAAATATTGATAAACATAACGAGGTCCGAGGACGCTTCCAATTTGATAAAGACCAGGTTTCACTTCGATTGTACGGTATTGTTTGTTCATCTAGAAGCATTCCTCCTTGATCAAGTACCTATGTTACTAACCTGATTCGTTGCTAACGCCATAATTTTCTCTTGGGTTGCTTCCTTCCGTGTAAGTTCTCCCTTTATCTCACCCTCATGCATAACCAAGATTCGATCTGCTAATAAGAGTACTTCAGGGAGTTCAGATGAAATCAAGATAATCCCTACACCTGATTTTGCTAAATCATCAATAATTTGATAGATTTCCATTTTGGCACCCACATCAACCCCATGGGTTGGTTCATCCAAAAACAGTACCTTCGGTTGATTAAGTAGCCAACGAGCAAGAATCGCTTTTTGTTGATTTCCCCCACTTAAAAATTTTATCGGGCGCTCCATATCTACCGTCTTAATATTTAATTTCTGAATGAACTTTTGTGTCTGTTTTTCTTCTGTTCGTTGCTTAATAAACATTTTACTCGTCAATTGCGGCAAATGCGCGATTGTCATATTCTCTTTAACTGACAAATCTTGGTAAATCCCTTGGATTTTTCGTCCCTCAGGTACTAAACCGAACCCCGCTTTAATCGCCTTTTTTGGTTCAGTGATATTTACTTCCTGTCCATTTAGCTCAATCGTACCTGTAGCAGGAGATACTCCAAACAGAGCTTCAACAACTTCTGTACGTCCCGCACCTACTAATCCTGTAATTGCGATCATTTCACCAACATATAGAGAAAAATCAACATTTTTCACTTTATTCGTTGTGAGATTTTTAACTTGCATTAATGGCAACTCTTGTTGAACCACTTTTCGTGGTTGTCGTTGGAATGTTTGGCTCAATTTTCTACCAACCATCAAAGAGACTACCTCTTGAACCGATGTATGGTTTGTAGCTAGCGTCCCAATATACTTTCCATCACGCAAAACAGTGATTCGATCAGAAACCGCAAAAATCTCTTCCATTCTGTGCGAGATATATAAGATAGAAACACCTTGTTTTTTTAGCTTCCGTATAATTTCTAGCAATAACTTCGTTTCTGTATGGGTTAAGGAAGCGGTCGGCTCATCCATAATAATCAATTGAGCTTTCAACGAAAGTGCTTTCGCAATCTCAACCAATTGCATATGGGACATATTGAGATCGCCAACTAACTGTTTTGGAGAGATATGCGAGATCCCAACGCTTTCGAGAGCCTCTTTCGCCATTTGCTCTAATTTCGTAAATTGGATAAAGCCAAATCTGTTTTTTACCAAACGACCAACAAAAATATTTTCCATTACACTCATATTCGTTGCCAGTGATAACTCCTGGTGAATCATAGTGATACCAAGTTCTTGTGCATGTCGTGGTTCTTTTAACTTTACCTCGGACCCGTTAAAAACCAGACTTCCTTTATCGGGTGGATAGACACCCGATAAAATGTTCATCAATGTTGACTTACCTGCGCCATTTTCACCTAAAATTGCATGTATTTCTCCCTTATTCACATCAAAGGATATCTTCTGCAGTGCTTGAACACCCGGAAAGCCTTTTGAAATGTTATCTATCTTTAATAACGGATTGTTCACGTAACCACCCCAGTCTATTTCGGAAATAGCTGATCTACATTTTCAGGTGTTAACACATCCAGTTTTACTGGGAAAAATGTTTTCTCTGGTTTTTGTTTCGTAACCACATGATTATAGAGTCGTACAAGCGAATCAAAGCCTTGACCAAATGGATCTTGCGCAATAGCTGCTGCAATCTCACCGCTACGGACATACTTCACATTTTCAGGGATATGGTCAAAACAAACAACTTTCACTTTCCCTGTCAGCCCCATATCTTTTATCGCTTTCGCTGCTCCGAATGGTCCACCCGCGGTCACATAAACTGCCTTTAGATCAGGGTGAGCGGTTAACATATTTTTTGTTAGTGTGTAAGCTGTCTCTGCTTGATCCTTGTTTTCATACTTACCGACTACCTGTACACCTGGAACATTAGCTTTTAGATAATCAAGCGCTCCATTCATTCGCTGCTCATGCTGAGTCGCTCCAAAAACACCCGTAATAACGCCTACTTTCCCTTTTCCTGACGTTATTTTCTCTATCTCTTGCCCGGCAAGTTTCCCAGCATTTTTGGCATCTTGACCAATGAAAGCCATACGCTTGCTCGGCTTTGAGCCTTCGGCAACCAATGTAACAACAGGAATATTAGAACTGACAGCTTTATTAATAACTCCTTCTGTACCATCAAAAATCGGTACAACTGCAATTGCATCATATTGTTTTGTAATTGCTGTTTCCATCGCTGAAACCACTTTATCTGAAGTCAAATCATCTCCCATTACAATATAATCTACTTCTGTATTAAAGTTTTTTAGATATTTCTTGGCTGCCAGTGCTCCATCTCGAACAGGAAACCAAAAAGGATTATTTTGAAAGGAAAGAAAGGCGATTCTCAATGGTTGTTCTGGTAATTTTTTGACAGCTTCCACATGTCCACCTTTAGGAACTTTTACATTTGGAACTGCTTTATTCGTGACACTTCCATCATTACTTTGTGCACATCCCGCAACAATCAATGCAATCGTTAGCATAAAACCTAACAATAATCGAACCCTTTTCACATATTTCACCTCTCTAGGTTTGCTTTCTATTTTTGATACTGTCAAGCGCAACTGCTGCAATAATCACAAGCCCAATTGTTACAACTTGCCAATAAGCAGATATTTCCAGAAGAACAAACCCATTTCGAAGCACTCCCATAATGGCTGCACCTAAAATCACACCAATAATAGAGCCTTGCCCGCCTGCTAAACTAGCCCCACCAATTACGACCGCAGCGATCACATCCAATTCATAGCCCGTTCCAGCTGCTGGCTCTGCAGTACTTAAATTCCCAGACAAAATAATTCCTGATAAAGCACACAAAGCACCCATAATAACAAAGACCATGATCTTCACCTGATCTACGCGAATCCCTGACAATTTTGCAGCTCGTTCGTTATTACCAACAGCATAAATATTACGACCATAAAGTGTCCTTGTTGCAAAAATATGCCCAGCCAATACAACAAGGAACATAATAATTACCGAAACAGGTACTGCGCTAATGTAACCGCTTCCTAAAAAGGTAATGGCATTTTCAATCGAGATTGGCAATCCGCCAGTAATAAGTAACGAAACACCCTTGGCAATACTTAACATACCTAACGTTACGATAAACGGATTGATTCTTACTTTTGTCACTAGGAGACCGTTAATAGAACCTGCAATACATCCTGCTAAAAGAACTCCAATAAAGATAACCCAAGCAGGCAAACCCATTCCTGCAAGAAGAGCGGTACATATGCCCATCAATCCAACGAGGGAACCAACTGAAAGATCAATACCTCCCGTAATAATAATCAGGGCTTGTCCTACTGCTAGGATCGCAATTACAGAAAACTGTCTTAACACATTAAAAATATTTTTTGAGGTTAGAAAAAATTCACTTGAAAAAGAAAGGACCACACATAACACCAACAGAGCGATCAAAACCGGCATCTCTTTCTGTTTCATTAATCTTGAAAAAAAATGATTTGATTGTGTTAAATCTACTTCCATGGTCGAACTCGATGGTTTAAATGATCCCACACCCATTCCCCCTTTCATTATCCAATAGACTAGCGACCTTGGAATTTAGGTGCACGTTTTTCTTTAAAGGCCTGAATACCTTCTTCTTTGTCTTCTGTATAAAAACTAATTGTTTGCATATCGCGTTCATACATGATCCCTACATCGAGAGGGGTACTTAGCGCAATCTTGCAACCGTGCTTAGCGGTTTGTAAAGCAACCGGGGAGTACGAAGCAATTTTATGAGCAAATTCATACGTATAGTTACGAAGTTGATCATCAGGTACCAATGCCTCTAAAATCCCCATTTCGTTCGCTTCTTGTGCTGAAATAATCTCTCCTGAGAGGATCATTTTCATCGCTTTACCATAACCAATTAAATGGGTGAGCAACTGGGTTACACCTCCACCACCGATCCAACCCAATTTAATTTCTGTAGCTCCAAATTTTGCAGATTCAGCGGCAAAACGAAGATCCGCACACAATGCCAATTCAAATCCACCACCGACAGCATATCCCCCAATCATAGCGATTAGTGGCTTTTTCATCCCTCGAAGCAGATCACAATATTCCAACCGATTTCGGAAATGCCAATTCGTACCATATTCATCCAAGAGGGTTACATCACTACCAACCGAAAACGACTTTTCACCGACTCCGGTAAGGATGACTACACGTAACTCATCATCTTGATTTACTTCATAAACGATCTCAAAGAGCTGCTTGGTCATCTCCTTTGTTAATGCATTTAACTTTTCTGGTCGATTGAGTTGAATTGTTGCTACATGCCCATCCCTTAGCAAATCTACCGAAGCCATGTACATCCTCCTATACGAAACGTTTCTGAAAATAATTATTTAAAGTGACTTAACGACGAATGGATCTGACAGACCCTCTCACTCTCAGTTCAGGCTGTAAAACAATCTTGTCTGGTAACTCATCACCTCCTTCAAGTTCACCAATGATCTTCAACGCGGCCAGCTTACCGATTTCTGCAACTGGATTAGCGATCGTTGTTAAAGGAATACGTAATAAGTGTAGGTTGGGGATATTATCACATCCAATCAAGGAAATATCCTCTGGAACACGAAGTCCTTCATATTGTAAAGCTTCCATTGCACCTAATGCCATTAAATCATTTGCTGTAAAAATGGCAGTGGGTCGATGTGATGCACGACTGAGTAATTGTTTCACCCCCGTAAATCCCGATTCTTGATAATAATCACCATGGATCACCAGTGAATTATCTCTGTCAATACCAGCTTCCTTCAAAGCCTGAAAATAACCATTCAACCGATCTTCAGCCATACTTACTTTAGGAAGTGAACCAATAAACCCAATATTGTAATGGCCCATCTCGATTAAATATTTTGTAGCAAGATAACCACACTGTCGGTTATCTACAGAAACCGCAAAAACATCCGCACTTGTAATCCCTCTTATCACAACCAATGAAGGTGTGTTCATTCTTTTCAATAGCTTGGAAAGCTCTTCGTCTTCTTGCCTTGAGCCAATCAGAATTAATGCATCTGAAGCACGACTCTGCACGATCTTAGGAATCATGTCAAACTCTTCATTGCTACTAACAATATTTAATAACGCATGGTAGCCCTTCTCATTTAAAGTTGCTGTTATGGTTCGGACTACTTCAACAAACACAGGGTTCGTAAAAACATTAAAAGAAGAGGGTCCAGAAAGAATCATACTTATATTTCGCGTACTACTTGTAACCAATCCTTTGGCAATTGGATTTGGTACAAAATTTAATTGACTTGCTGCTTCCAAAACTTTTTTTCTAGTTTTGGGGTTCACCCCATATTTATTATTTAATGCATTTGAAGCTGTCGAGATAGCCACACCTGCTAGCTTCGCAACATCTTTAATTGTGACCACATGTATCCTCCCACATCAACTTTTTCAGAAACGTTTTTTATGGATATAGTATACATCTGAACAAAAAAAGAGTCAACCAATATAGATTCAAATTGATCTATATGAACCAGATAAAACCTATACTATAAGCAAAAATAGATATACAAAGATATCTTTTATCTACTTGAACATCCAAACCAAACCATTTTATTGAAAGCGATTTCTAAAAAACGTTTTTAATTAATTACCTACAACTTCCTGATCCAGGATTGGTGGTGTTACATCGATATTTAAAGCAGATCATAATTTTATATAAAAACGACTTGAGCTATTGTTTACTCAAGTCGTTTCGTATTCAAATCATATTAAACAAGACAAATATCACTCTTTCGATCAAAAAAATGAGCCTTATTCATATCAATTGCTAATTTTACATTATCTCCTATCTGATAATGATGTCGTGCATTGACACGTGCAGTAAGCGACGATTGATCGTTAACTCGAACATAAAGATAATATTCAGCTCCCATATGCTCAACCATTTCAACCTCTGCTAAAAACGTTTGCTTCGGTGTAGCTTCAATAACAGCTAAATCATCATAAATTGCCTCAGGTCGGATACCTAAAGTAATTTCTTTTCCGTTCAGACTTTGCTCTAATAACTGCTTCGCTTTGCCAGTAGGAATAGGAAAGCTAATATACCCCGCGTTAAAATAAAGTTGCTTTCCCTGCGTCACTAGTTGACCAGCGATAAAATTAATGGCTGGGGAACCAATAAAACTAGCGACAAAACGGTTAGTCGGATTGTGGTAAATCTCAACAGGCGTACCCACTTGCTGAACAACTCCATCCTTCATAACCACTATTCGATCTCCCATTGTTAACGCTTCCGTCTGATCATGTGTTACATAGATAACTGTCGCACCTAACTGCTTATGCAATCGACTTATTTCTGTCCTCATCTGAACGCGTAATTTAGCATCCAAATTCGATAAAGGCTCATCCATTAAAAATACTTTGGGTTTACGAACAATCGCTCTTCCTAAAGCCACTCGTTGTTTTTGTCCTCCTGATAAGGCATTGGGCTTCCGGTCAAGAAATGGCTCCAGGTCAAGCACACTGGCTGCTGCACGAACTTTTTGGTCTATCTCAGTCTTCGGATATTTTCGTAGTCGCAATCCAAATGACATATTTTCATAGACTGTCATATGTGGATAAAGAGCATAACTTTGAAATACCATGGCTATATCTCGCGCTTTTGGTGAAACATCATTCACACGTACTTGGTCAATATATAGATCTCCTGAAGAAATTTCTTCTAATCCTGCTATCATTCGTAAAGTAGTCGATTTACCACATCCAGAAGGACCCACCAATACCAAAAATTCTTGATCGTGAATCTCCAAATGAAAGTCCTTAACCGCATTGATTTGGTCATATTTTTTATAAACATGATTCAATGTAACGTTGGACACAAGAAGATCCCCTTTCTCTCATTGTAGATCTAAAAAACTCGACACTGCTTCTAATGTAGGTAATGATGGAATCGCACCGGATTTAGTCGTCGCTAATGCTCCAGCTGCTTGAGCAAATTGAACAGCTGCTTCCAATGATTTACCATGTATTAAAGCTACTGCCAAAGCACCATTAAATGCATCTCCTGCTGCGACAGTATCCACTGATTGAACACCATAACCGGACAGATGGCGAATTTCCGATCTGTTACCAATGATCACTCCTTTTTCTCCGAGTGTCATTACAACCTGTGAAACTCCTTGATCCAATAATCGAGCAACTGCCATTTCCGCCCCGGTAATATCCTCAGTTGATATACCTGTCAATAATTCAGCTTCTGTTTCATTTGGAGTAAGCAGAGTTATCTTTTTTAACAAATCGATAGATAGAGATTGAGCAGGTGCTGGATTTAACAATATAGGAACTTGGGCACTTTTCGCGTATTCGACACATGTCTCAACAGTGGATATATTGATCTCTAACTGGAGTATCAAAAGATCTGCTGCTCGAATTAACTCCTCTAAAGTCTTTATATTCTTAGGAGAGAATTCTAAATTGGCACCTGGAACAACAATAATTTGATTGTCTCCGTTCTCATCTATCGTAATCAAACCTGCTCCAGTAGCAGCAGTTTTGCTTTTTGATATATATTTGGTACAAATACCTTCCTGTTCTAAAATTGCAATCATTTCGTTTCCAAAAGAATCATTACCGACTGTGCCAACCATTGTCACATCTCCACCCAACCGCGCTGCAGCGACAGCTTGATTAGCACCTTTCCCACCTGGGTAACGAGCAAAATGATTACCAATGACTGTCTCACCACGTTTAGGTACACGAGATGTTCGAGCAACAAAATCCATCATAAAACTACCAATCACTAGAATACTCATGATTGTTGTTCCTTTTTCTCCTGCTGTGTAGCTAAATAGTTACCCAAACTTCCTCCTGGATGGTAGAGATGAAACTTTTCCTTGGTAAACTTTTTCTCGATCGAAAGAGCAATCGATAATGCATCACCAATAACCAACATTATTGTTGAACTGATGGTAGGCGCTAAATTGAGAGGATCTGCCTCATGATCATACTGATATACAAGTACAGCTTCACAAACCTGAGCCAGAGAAGATTCTCGCTTTGACGTCAAAGCAATTTTTTGGCAACCGATCTGCTTCAATGAAGGAAGCAACTGCAATACTTCCTCTGACTCACCGCTGTTTGAAAGCAATAAAACGACATCCTGTTCTTGCACCATTCCTAAATCACCATGAAGACCCTCTGTTGCATGGACAAAAAAGGCGGAGGTGCCAGTACTCGACAACGAGGCGGCAATTTTTTTACCTACATGGCCTGATTTTCCAACACCCGTTACGATTACTTTTCCTTGACAATTTTTTAACATCATGACGGATCGTTCATAATCCACATTCACTTGTTCTGTTAATTTTTCAATTGCCTTGTATTCATCTTCAATTACGCTTTTTAAATGATTGCGTATGGACATGATGGCTCCCTCGCTTATTTAGTAATTAAAATGTTCTGCCATTTCCTCTTCCTCAAATGATAAAATATCTGGGAGTGGTAACCGATGTTTTACAGTCAGTATTTCATCATGTATTTGATGGGGCTCATCTTGATACCAATAGGCAGTACTTGAATAGTCATCGCTTCGATGGTTATTGTGACCGTGCTCAATTGTTACCTTTATTGAACGTTCAAACATGATTGGATCTTCAATATGATAACGATAGGTTGAAATCTTTCCAGACCAATTCGGTCCTCCGCCTAATAAGATTCCGTGATAAGGAGACTGATACTCTTGTTGGGGACACCAAGCGGTATTGAAATAGTCCTCCATTCCTGTTCCGTGAAGAGAGGGAGGCCATTTCTCTCCATCAATAAAAATCATGTCATCTCCTTCTCCATACCAATTCCATTCCCGTGTCATGCGTAAGTTATGAATATTAATGTTGCAACCAACATAATGCCCTTTTCCTACTGCATCGAGTAGAACATAGTTCTGGTCGCCTCTCTGGTTCTTTCCACCAAATTGATAAAAGGCATTCGATGGATGTTCTTTTATTCCCTTTGTCATCTCCCGTTTCCAAAGAGCATGGAACCGTAAAGAACTATCTATCTCAGATCCATATTGTTCATAATCAATGTAAAAATAAAACTTGATGGGCTTCGCTGCGTTCGACTCAATTTCAATCCTAGCCTCTTGTCCAAATGGCATCGAAAAAAATGAATTTAATGCTCTTCCATCTTCTGGACTCATGGCCAGCGGAAGTGACACAAAATTACGTGTAATCCCATGACCCATTCCAAAAAAATCCCCAATAGGAGCTTGCACACTTGGGTTCTCTTCACCATCCCAATACATACGTAAAACAATCTTCCGATGCAAATATTCTTCCAAGCTATCGTCCAACGGAGCCATTGTCATCCATATATGTGTAATACATCCAGTTGCATGGATATCACATAAATCGACTCGATCACCTGGAAACACTCGAACAAAATCACGATTTCCTCCTGTCCGGTCATAGCTGGATATCCTTTTTCGTTTACCAGATCGTTCTCGATACAAATCACGTAACGATGTGCCTAACATCCTCTCATCCACTCCTTTGTGAATCTATTACTTGATACCAGACATTTTAATTCCATCAACAATCTGTCGTTGCAAAAGGAAAAATAGTAACATAGTTGGTAAAGCAGCGATAACAGAAGCTGCTAGCACAAAGTTCCAGGGAATGGTATATCCGCCTCCGATCGCATTGGCAAGGGCAACTTGAACCACCCATAACTGTTCTTTTTGATTGATGATCAGGGGCCAGAGATATGCGTTCCAGTTAGCTAAAAAGAAACCAACAGTTAGCGGGATGATCACAGATTTCGATAGTGGAAGTACAATGCGAAAAAAGGTACCTGCAATGGAACTACCTTCCATATAAGCTGCCTCTTCCAACTCTTTTGGAAAGTTCAAATAGAACTGGCGGAAAAGGAATACTCCATAAGCATTAAAAATAGAAGGAACGATCAAACCTACATAAGAGTTGGCCATACCAAGATTTTTAGTAATCATAAATAGTGGAATCATAATAACAGCCAACGGAATCATCAATGTACTTAACATCCAAGCAAAGATATACTTTCTTCCAGGAAAGTTTAACCGGGCAAGTGCATACCCTGACATTGCATGAAAGAGCATAGCAATCACGGTAACGGCAGCCGAGATAAACAAGGAATTACCAACGGAGCGAAGAAAGCCACTAGCAACTACTTCCTGATAGTTAGATAATTGAAATTGGGTTGGTAACAAGGTAATATCAAAAACATGTTCCGCAGAACGCAATGAACCCAGTACCATCATATAAATCGGGATGACCATGATGATCCCCAAAACTAGAGCAAAAATAGTGATCCATCGGTTGTTGTAACTCTGCAAGATTCCTCCTCCCTCCTTCTAATTGCTCGAAAATTTACGGAGAAAAATGGTCGAAAAAATAAAGATGATTAGAAATAACACAAAAGCCAATGCAGATGCATATCCCATATTTAACTGCTTAAAGGCTTCTTCAAAGATATAGAGAACACTCACCTCTGTCGCACTGGATGGTCCACCTTTGGTCATCACCTGTATAATGTCAAATACTTGAAAAGAGCCAATGATATTGACAATAAAAATAAAGGTACTTGTTTCTCGAAGCAGTGGGAAAGTAATGTGAATAAAGGTCTGCCATCGATTTGCTCCTTCTATTCGTGATGCTTCATAATAGTCTGCTGGAATATCCTTAATCGCTCCTAAAAAAATAATCATGTTATAACCAACATTCATCCACAACATCACCACTACCACACACAACATTGCCTGTGATGTAGAGCCCAAAAATTGCTGTTGTTCCATACCAATAGCAGACAACATTTGATTCAAAAAACCATTTCGAGGATCATAGAAAAACATCCAAATTACAGCAGCAATAATGGAAGAGATAGCAAATGGCAGTAAATACAATGTTTGGATTACATTTTTGATACGACCTGTAATCGAATGAAGGATTACTGCAAGAAAGAGCGAACAGATAAACAGACTTGGAACATAAAGTAATGAAAACTGCAATGTTTTTAAGAGTGATTGCCACCATTGTTTATCCTGGGCTAACTTAATATAGTTATCAAAACCAACAAATACTTTTGAGCTTAGTAGATTCCAATCATGTAAACTTACATAAAAAGAGTAGAGAATAGGAAGAAAGACAAATACTGCTAACCCAATCATATTCGGCAGTAGAAAACCATAAGCAGTGATTCTTTCATCTCTTTTTTGTTGACTAAATAAATTGGAAACCACATGATCCCTCCCTTTAGTTCGAGGAGAATGCTCTCCTCGAACTACTACTCTTTACTCAGTGTTTCATTGATTTTCTTATGTCCCTCTAGGGCTGCATTACTACCAGTAATATTTTCAAACATCACTTTTTGTAACGCATCGCCGATCGGCTCAGTTACACCAGGTGCATATCGAGGTTCAGGAATCGCACTGTTATATATTTGCTCTGTGAAAACTTTGCGCATCCCCTTCGTATAGATATCCTTTCCTTTTTCAACAACTGATTTTCGGGGGGAGTAAGCAAACTTTGTTTTCGTACACCATTCCAATGGTCTACTTTGATCAGATGCAAATGCCCACATAATGAATTTAGCCGCTTCTGCTGTATTTTTCCCTTTGGCATTGACCGCCATTTTCCAACCACCAGCGTCAGTTGCCGCTTTTCCTTTAGCAGGAATCGGTAATGGTGCAACATCGATTGGTACATTAGGAAATTTCGTTTCTGCAGCTGTGATTGCCCAAGTTCCAACCACTTGCATGGCTGCTGATTTGTTTCCTAGGTGGTCAATATCCGTTGGAGGAATCTGTAATGTTTTTGGTGCCAGTCCTTCTTTAAAAAAACTGCCCCAAAAATCTAATGCTTGAGCAACTTGTGGAGAATCAAAAGTGGATTTGTTTCCACCATTACTCAATACATTTCCACCAAGTTGCCATAGGAAAGGGTACCAGACAAAGTTAAGATAGGGACCCTTTTCATATGGAAGAATTAACCCTGAAACTTTATCATTTTTTAACTTCTTAGCAGCAGAACGCAATTCATCCCAAGTTTTTGGTACCTGTATATTGGCTTTTTTGAGCATTTCTTTATTATAAAAAAGGCCTAGTAGCTCTAACTCATAAGGTAAAGCATAGATTTTATTATCTAACGTAACCGCTTCCAAAGATGTGGGTACAAAATCCTCCTTTGTGCCTTTTGGAAAGTAAGGAGTTAAGTCTGCCATCGTACCGGCTTTTGCAAATTTCATAAAGTCACCGGGACTAACCATAAAAATATCGGGGCCCTCACCATTCGCAAAAGCTGTTGGCAACTTGGCAGTCGTATAATCCACTTGATTGAAAGTAGAATATTCAATAAAAACCTTTTCCTGTGATTTGTTATATTGATCCACTAACTTCTTAAAAAATTCCTGCTCTTTTTGCGCATGCATATCCCAGAAAGTGAGCTTGATTCTTTCTTTCCCATTGATAGAGACCGTATCATCACTTCCTGACGAACATGCGGTCTGAATAATCAGAAGTATTGCTAGACCAGACATAACAAAAAATCTCGTCCATTTCATCTTGGCACCTCCTTATCTCGTATGACTTCATTATAGGGAGGTTGATGGGACGAGAAAATCTGAAATACTTTAGAAAGGTGGACTATTTTTGGATTTGCTTTAGTTTTTTACTTGCCAACATCGATGCGGTTGGGCCATCCATGTTCTTTATCAATACATTTTGTAATGATTCAGCAAGTATACGGTTTATATTTTCAGGAAGACGGGGTTCTGGTCGTGCAGTGGCTAAAATTTTTTCTGTAAATTCCTTTCGAAAACCTTTGTTAAACATGCTCTGACCTGCCTTCATAACAGACTTCCTTGGCGAATATGCAAACTTCGCTTTGGTACACCACTCCAAAGGCCGCTTCGGATCATCTGCAAATGCCCACATAGCAAACTGGCTCGCAAGTTTTGATTCTTCTCCAAGTTGATTGACAACCAATTTCCAACCACCAGCAATGGTAACCTCTTCCCCTCCAAGCGGTACGGGTAAAGGAACCACACCCATAGGTATTTCCTTATAGTTTTCCTCGATCGAATTGATATTCCAGGTTCCTGTAACTTGCATTGCCGTCTCACCATTGGCCAAAATACCAATATCTGTTGCAGATCGTGAAGGATGACGATTTAATAATCCTAGATCACTTAATTGCTTAAAAAAAGAATATGTGGCAGCTACTTCTGGTTTCTTGAACGAGTCACTTGTAAATTCATTCACCCGATTCTGCCAGAAAAAAGGAATCCAGGAGAAATTCTGATAAATGGTTCCATCCATTTCAATCGTCAATCCGGATACTGTTTCCGTCTTTAGTACGCTTGCAGATTGTATAAGCTCTTGCCAAGTTCGTGGAGGATGTAGACCATGTTCTGAAAACATCTGTTTATTGTAATAGAGTGCTAATAGCTCAATTTCAAATGGAATACCATAAATTTGCTGATTAAATGTTACATCTTTCAATGATTCAGGAGTAAAGTCAGAGCGAAGGGCTGGCGTGAATTCATTCGTAAATGGTCTTAGGATTTTTGCCTGAACATATTTTTGAATGGTACTTGAAGAAACAAAAAACAGATCAGGACCTTCACCTGATGCAATAGCCGTTAATAACTTATTACCTGCAAAATACTCATTTGATGGAATATATTCTACCTTCACCTCGATATTCGGGTTCTTCTTTTGGTATTCTTGACCAAGTGATTGAAAATAATCAAATTCGTTACCCGTATGAAAAGTCCATAGACGTAATATTTTCTTTTGTTGATTCGACTTTGTCCGCATATTTTTCTGACTTAACTCTTGAGCAAGGATACCTGTCTCATTAGGAATATTATCTAAAAACGTACAAGATGTAGTTGTGAACAAAACAACATGAAGTAATATGAAAATTAACCATCTGATGCGCCTCACAATTATCGCTCCCCTCTGTTTGAAAAAGAACGATATCCACTTGGTGTAACCCCAACAATTCGCTTAAAAATGCGAGAAAAATACTTATGATCACTATAACCAACCTGTTGTGATATTTCATATAAATGCTGGTTTGTAGATTCCATCAATTCTTTTGCTTTTTCTATACGAAGATGTGTTAAATAATCAATAAAATTAACACCCATCTCCTGTTTAAAAACATAACTAAAGTAACTAGGATTCATTTGAATACTTGCAGCACAATCTTCTAACGAAAGATCTTGCTTATAGTATTCGTGTATATATTCCAGAGCAATCTGAACCTTACTTTCTTGATGAGTAGACTTTAACCAATCGATAGGCTGTGGGTTTTGTTGCGTTTTTTTCACACGGGAAAGCACCTCAAAAATTTCTTGTGGCTTTGTCGGTTTTAACAAATAATCGATGGCTGCTAACTTTAACGCAGCTTGCGCATACTCAAATTGACCATAGCCAGTCAAGATCACAACTTGCAGTGGATAAGTTTGCAGAGCATGTAGTAAATCCAAACCATCCATCATGGGCATACGGATATCTGTAAATACTAAATGCGGTCGCAACTGCTCAATTTGTTTTAACCCTTCTACTCCATTTTCCGCTTCTCCAACTACCTCCCATTCTTCATCAAGTTGTGGGATCAGTTTCGATAATCCTTTCCGAACTTTCGGTTCATCATCAATAACGAATGCTTGATACATTATCCTCACCTCGATCAATTTCAAGATATGGAATAGTAATCGTAATGTTCGTTCCTTTTCCCCATTCTGACTTTATCTCGACTCCATACTCAGTACCAAATTCAATCTGTAATCGATCATGGATATTGCGAATCCCTATGCCAACATTATTCCGTTGTTTTATCTGGAGCATTGTTTCAGGCCGTATCCCCTGACCATTGTCATTAATTTGAACAAACAGCTGTTTTTTTGATGAATCAGTAAAAGCTCGAATTTCAATCTTTCCCCCTCCCTCTCGATCTTCCATACCGTGAATAATCGCGTTTTCAATAAATGGTTGAAATAAAAGATGGGGTATAAGACAGGAAAGACAAAGCTCTTCTAACTCGATATTGACTTGAAACCGATCCTCAAAACGAGTCTTCTGGATATAAACATATTTTTGAACCCATTCTATTTCCTCTGCTAAGGACACCCATTTATTTCCTTGATTGATCGTATAACGCATAATATCGCCTAAAGAAGTTATCATTTGGCTAATTTCCCATTCATTATTTTCTATCGCCATCCAATTGGTCGTATCAAGCGTGTTATAAATAAAATGAGGGTTAAGTTGAGCTTGTAATGCTCTGAGCTCAGCCTCTTTTTCCTTTGATGAAATCGTTTGAACTTCAGTAACAAGTTGACGAATTCGCCCTCCTAATTGATTAAATGCTTCATGCAACTCACCAATTTCATCTTTTGAATTCGTTATTAACTGTTGTGGGAGATGAGTGGGATCAAATTTATTCATTGCTAACAATAATTTTCTAAGCGGTTGCGTAATAAAAAAAGCTAGCATCCACGCAAGTAATGAAAAAATGGAGATTATGATGAGGAGAATGATCAATGTATACTTTTTAATATCTTTGGTTTTATCCTCAATATCACCTGTGGGGATAAAGGAAAGATATTGCCATTGGTTATATTTGGATTGAATCATCCCCACACGATAAACAATCCCATTCAGTTTCTGATACGCAAAAGCTTGATTTTTTTTGGATAGCTTTTTGAAAGCTTCTAAATGAGCAATGTTTTCCCCAATGATGGATGTGTTACGGTGCCAAATGATATTACCCATTGGATCAACTAATAAGATAAAACCATTTTTACTTACTTCGATATCATTCATAATCTGATCAAACGCCTCTGTTCGAACATTGAATAAAATTGTGCCTAGTGGTTCAAGAGCATTCGAGATATTTTTGATTTGAAATCCGCCTAAAAAATAATAATTATTTTTTGAATGATAACGATTGGGCGGACTTCGATACGTTTTTATCCACACGATCTTCCCGTTGCTCTTTGTGATACTTTTTTGCCATTCGGGATGGTTCTTCCACTGATGTATAAAATAATTAGAACCTTTATAGTCCCAAAAAAATAATTGGTTAAATCGTGAAGGGAAAAGATAGATCGATTCAATCGATTCGTTATCACGAATAAATTTACGTAGAAAAAGATAGATCTCTTCATTTCCTTTCTTTATGTCTGTTTTATTCGCTTGGAGCTGACGTATAATTTCTTCATTTTGATAAATTGATTTGATTTGGGTCTCATAGTTTTGTAAAAGTAAATCGGTATTTTCTTTTACAAGTGTTACTGTTTGACTGGTGTCTTGATCAATTTGGTTTGACACATAACGTTGCGCGTTTACATTATAAAAAATACCGATGATAGTAATTGGTGCAAAAATAAAAAGAACAAGTATGATCGCCAACTTCTTTTGCAAATTCATCTGCTGGAAAAATAATGTACGCATCCTTATCCCTTCTTTAAAACACCAGTGATTTATGCAAACGCTTTCAACAAAGACCATTTGTATGCAAAGAATTGTTATCTATTATCCTAACTTTATCCGTTCTGTACAAGTATTTAAATTATACCAATCACTATATTTTATTTTCGATATTATTTGATCCCTAAGTAGTTGGCTTTATAGTATTCTCATTTCTCATTTAATTTGTTCATGGTATAGATATAAAGTAATATGTCATACTACAAAAAAGTGAGGAGTTGGATAGTGTGCAGCAAAAGCAAGAGGAAGACCATCGAAAACTAGCGGAAGTGAAAAAAAGAGAAGATCAACCGATTTCTCAAATGATATTAGAAGCACATGAGCAAATTGAATTGAAAACCAACGTATCAATAAACAAACATCAATATGATTTAGAAAAATCCGAAAACAATCAAGAATAGACATAAAGTATTTGTAAGAGGAGAAAACCATTTCCTCCTCTTTTACTTGATGCTCGCCTGCATTTCATATTCAAATTCGTTAGAATTTTACCCCTATATTCCAGAATATTCTACCTTTTATATCATCTCTCTGGATGTATTTTTATAATCCTGATAAAAATGGATATTGCCTAATCCGTTCAATCTCATCAATGTCCATTTGGATCTAGCAATTTCCTTATACTACCATGCAGTTTTTTCGAATTTGACTAGTATAGTCAAGTAAACAACATCAGCCAATAAATCTCAAATTGCGGAAATATTAACCAGTCATGCGAATAGATGAGTCATGTATCATAAACACAGGAAATATCTATCTCAATTAGAAAAATTAAGGAGATGAATCTATGCGCTTGCTGTTGTTAGTTATTACATTAATGTTTATTTTGCCGGCTAGTACATTTGCACAAAGCTGTTTCTCTACTCTTGAAAAATCAAATATTAACCTACATAGCATTGTTACAAAAATTGGACAAGCTTCTACGCAAAAAGTCCAGCCACAACCCTCTACACAACAAAATGATCAAATAAATCCTTCTTCATCAGAAAACAACCAATTAGCTCAATACGAAAAGGATGTTATTACTTTAGTTAATGAAGAAAGGAAAAAACAAGGGTTAAAGCCTTTGCAACTTCATGCCAAACTATCGGATCTTGCTCATAAAAAATCAGAGGACATGAAAACTAAAAGATACTTTAACCATCAATCTCCCACTTATGGTTCACCTTGTAATATGGTTTCAAATCATCAAATTTCCTATCGGAGTTGTGGAGAAAATATCGCTGCAGGTTATCAATCACCGAAAAAAGTAGTAGCTGGTTGGATGAATAGTAAGGGACATCGAGAAAATATTTTGAACCCCAATTTTACTCATATTGGCGTGGGATACGTTAAAGGCGGTAGTTATGGTACTTATTGGACACAATTATTTATCCAAGAATAAAATAAAAACTAACGATATATAATGTTTTATTCAAAACGACCCTTTAACGCAGACTATCGGCTTTTTCAAACAGATCAGAACCCGAAAAATTCACAGCAGTATGTTGGCGATCCCTCGCGGCATCGATTTTTCATCATTTAAAGGATCGTACATGGTCAATATGAATTTCCCTGAAAACAAAAAGCCTCAAACCCCCTATTTGTCAAGGTTTTGAGGCTTTCCAACAACAGAGGAGAATTAATATTTCTTCATAATACTTTGTTGTTGGTCAAAGTTTAATGGGTATCCAGCTAATTCATTGACGTGGTTTACTTGCCAGCTTTTGTTTGCATATTTTAGTCTCACTTCATAAAATTCATGCCCTTCAATAGTCAAACCTTCTGTTTTCATTTCATCAAAAGTAAGGCGAACCGGTATGATTAATTGATATCCTGGGTCCAACTTTGGAAGGCGCAAAATCTCAATTCCTTTTAAACGAACTCCAGCTATTGAATGGGAAGAAGCTACTCCTTTAATATGAGTCAATAGCGTTTTGTTTTGCTCAAAAATATTATAAGTTGTAAATTGAACTTGATTTATGTGCTCTACTGGTTGTTTATTAAATGCATGTTCTACTTCTTTAGAAAAATTTTCAATCGCTTGAACCATTGATCTTTCGATCTGTCCATTAATCAGTGGATTAATGCTTAATTCATAAGTACTCTGTGAATTTTTCTTTGAAACAATTACCTCATTTGACTTAGCATTTCCCCAAGGCAACTTGAGTTCACCATATACTTTTTGTTGTTGCTCAGTTATTGGATAGAATGATACACTTGCTGAATTGTTACTTCCTTCTGAAGTGAGTGATGTATTTTTTCCATTACTATATAAATGAACACCTGGGAATTTAGTATTAATTTCCACAGTATCACCGGTGATTTGTTCGTTTGATGAGACAGTCTGCTCGTTACCAGTTAGCAAATCAATCTCCCATTTTTTCTGAATAGATATACTGGCATAAGGAAATTGTGCTTTTCCTTCCGCATGATAGATACTCGGGAAGAAAGGGCCCACTTTTTGAGGCTTTTTTCTGCTTATATGTATTACTTTGTCTCCAATTTTCACAGTTGCGTCTTCATTTTCAACATTCAGCTGGATATATTTGGTTCGAGCTACTATATGATATGAAGTGCCAAACAGCGTTTTGTCTTTTTTTAGATAAAAATCTCCTTCTTGCTCCACTTCTTCTTTTGTTTTGTTAGCCAGTACTTGCGATTGATTATCCAATTGCTGTGTATAAAGAGCATATTGTGCGTACAAATGATCAATCAAATTAGATAAATAATTTGGATGATTTTTGCAGTAAATAATCAATTGCTTTAAATTTTCATCATTGACTTGCATTTGGTCATCTTCAACCTCAATCATTTCTTTTAACGATGGTATATCTTCCATTAAGATGGACTTTTCAAAGGATGAGATCATTTTTATTTGCTCTTCATCATCAGGTGATTTAAAAATAAAATATAAAATAACAGTAAGCAGTACCAATCCAATCACAATGAAAATTTTGATATTATCCCTTAGTTGCTGTTTAATAGAATGAAGATTCACTTCCAAGTTTATCACTCTCCCATAGCTAACTAGAGGTCTATACAGACCAGTCGGTATTTATTATACATTATTCATTTGATTTCCAATAGACTTTTTTAAATCTGAGGTGCCATCATGAACCAAAAGCAAAAATCATTAAGCACGATTTCAAAATTGATTGATACTGGATATCGCTTATTCGCTTTAAAAGGTTTCACCCAAACGAGCATAAATGATATCGTTCAAGAAGCTGGTTATTCGAAAGGTGCATTCTATGCACATTTTTCAAGTAAAGAAGAATTTCTGATTCAAGTAATCTCAGAAAGAGTACAAGGCTACTTTAAAAAATTAGAAAGCATTCTCTACAAGGAAGAACGAGAAATGGTTGAATTATTCGCAATTTATTCAGCGGAATTAGCAACACAAGCATATAAAGAATCGTTATCTGCAATCCTATTTGAGCTTGTTGTTACTACAAATCAATATCCTCATGCTAAAAAGATGTTAATCGACCTATTCGAAAACTGGCGAGCATCATTAGCTTATCTCTTGCAACAATTCCAGCAGAAAAAATTAATCAGAAACAAAATGGATGCCCGCATTCTTGCTAATACAGCTATTTCAGTATTTCATGGATTTCTATTGCAAAATTATCTCGATGAAAGAGTGGCTTATCTAGATTTTGTACCCGCCTTTTTACAATTAATTGATCCGATAGACTCCATATAAAATCAAGCATTTGTACCTTTTTTAAAAACATTTAACAAGATGACACCAACAATTATCAATAAAATACCTAACAACTGCGGCCACCGAAGAGACTCTTTCCACATAATAAAACCGATAATTGCTGTTAAAGCAGTACCCAACCCAGCCCAAATCGCATAAGTCATGCCTAGCGGAAAATGTTTAAGCGAAAGAGATAGAGAGTAAAAAGAAATCCCATATCCTAATATCACAAGTATGCTTGGAAGCATTTTAGAAAATCCTTCTGTTGCTTTTAAAGCTGTTGTTCCAACTAACTCACCAATAATCGCCAATGCTAAATAAACATATGCCATTGATTACCGCCTCCTATTCTTAGATATTCCCATTTACTCATATAGAATCATAAAAAACCATTCTTTTTTAAAAAAGAACGGTTTGCATAAAGTGGGTATTCTTTTAAATATTCTTCCGATTTATTTTAACCGAGCAATAACTAACCCATCTCCAATCGTGAGTAGCATTGTTTCTAAGCGTGAATCATTGGCGATTTTTTCATTAAATGATCGAATTCCTATAGTCGCTTCACTTTGATCATTTTCATCTAAAACTCGATAATCCCATAATGCATTATCAGCAATAATCAAAGCATTTGGCTGTGCGATTTTGATTACAGCATCCAAATAGTTAGTATAATTTTCTTTATCTGCATCGATAAAAATCAGATCAAAAGTTTCTTGCTCTTCCCTCAACTGTTGTAATGACTCTAATGCATGACCTACTCGTATATTGATTTGTGAACCCACTCCTGCTGTTTCCGCATTTGATTGAGCGAATTGAGCTAATTCTGGATCAATCTCAAGTGATGTTACACTTCCTACTCCATCTAATGCTTTAGCAAAATTTATTGTACTAAAACCACCCAGTGTACCAACCTCTAATATCTTCTTTGCTCCAGCTATTTTAACTAACAATCGTAATGTTTTGGCTACTTCTAATGAGATGGATTTAGGAGTAATATTTCGTTCCTGCAAAACCTTAGATATTGAGGTATGTAAAGCATCTTCTCCAATAAACAAACGCTCAACATATTCTTTTACATTCATCATATCCCTCCTTATTATTATTATGATATTACCAATAAACCGGCAAATATTCGAACAATTGCTCAATAAATCTGAATTTATATTTTGCTTTCATTATATCTCAGATAAAAGGATTTTTCTCAAAAATAGATCATGCAACAAAAAAAGCCAGATTGCAGGAGAAATCAATCATCTCCCTTACCTGGGCAACCCTTTAGCTCCATAGCCGAATCAAGCATTTCTTTATCTCATGACTATTAATATTTCTGGTTTTAAAGCTGCTATTGAACTGCAATCCGCGCCAACTGATTTATCCATATCATCTAATCCATCTCATGTAATGGTCATCACATTAAATGGAGCGGATTTTATCTAATTTAACGAAATAATGCTTTCCAAGTCTTTGGACCCACAATCCCATCAACCACTAAGCCTTTCCCTGATTTCGCCACATTTCCTTGTTCATCGTGCACTCTTTGCCAATCTTTAACATCTTGTTTAGTCTTGAGACCATAGATTCCATCAATTTGTTTTGACTGTAACCTTTTTTGTACTCGTTTCACATCTTCTCCTTGCAACATAGGAGATATAACCTTTAGCAATCGATGATAGTCTGCATTCTTATCATATATAGGCGGGCTTGAGTCTCTAGCCCCAACGCTCTTTATAAGCTCAACAAAGTGATCCCAACCTTCTCCCCGAATGTTGTGCGGACAATCTTTACCACTCCAATGATGATGCTGGACAACAGCAGAAATAGAAATATTATGTTTATTCATTAGATCATTTACCAACCATGCTGCATTTTCTTTCGCTTTGGTAAAATCTCCATCACTATTTACACATATCTCTACCCCTATGCTATAATGATTTCCTGTTCCATTTGACCCATCACCTGCATGCCAAGCTACTTCATCGTCAGGTACACTTTGATAGATACTGCTTTCATCAACAGTGTAGTGCCATGATGCTACTCGTTCGCTATTTCCATTATAAAGGAGGTTAGCATGGACAGAAGCTGTTGCTCCTTTATCTGTATTATCAGTCTCATGAATGGTAATATATTTAGGTGTCCTTTTTGTTCCAGGACGAATTCGCTTATATTTCATTGGGATTAACTTTTCAATGATATTCATAACCATCATCTCCTCTATTTTCCTAATTACCCATTATTAGCAGATTCGAATCTTCTAAATAATTATATTCTGACATGTGAATTTTGCTAATTACCTGAATGTTTTAGTTAACAAGTAGTAAATTGAGTCGCTCAATTGATAATTACTTCCATTTATGGGAGGGAAATAATGAATATCCAAACAGAACTTTATGATCAATATCAAATGCGTTGTCCAAAAGTAGGAAAACATATATTAGCCACATTTGATGAACAATCAATCTGGGTTTATCAAGCATATAATGAGTCAATCGGAAATTTCGCTGTTCAGCTTGAAATAAGCAATTAAAAACTCATATTGGTATCGATGAATAAATAACTAGCTTTTTTAGTCTATTTATTTATATAAAATTGGAGGAATGAAACATCATGAAACAAAATCAAAATTCCTTTCACACACTCACATTCTATCAATTAATTACACAATCACTCACATACTATCGTCGCACTTTTTTTCTCCTATTTATCATTAGTTTGCTTTTTACATTGCCTAGCTACTTATTAGAAATCACTTTATTAGATACGCAAAATCCACCTCTTGATTACTCCATAAGTCAAATCTGGATTGCTTTAAGTTTTTTACTATTTGATATGTTGCTCACCTTTCCTCTTCTATCTTTACTCTGCACTGGCAATGTTCTTAAAGAAACAATCTCTACTCTCTCATCAAACTGGTTTCGAAAAAGCTGGTCACATATATTGTTCTTAAATTTTTTAACACTGATTGTGTTTATTCCAAGTTTCAGTTTATTTTTTCTTTACTTGATAATGTATCAAGCGTTATTACAGTTGCTCACATTCTTAATCGGTTTTTTGTTACTAATCCCAACAATTTATCTTCTTATTCGGTGGACATTCATCTTTCAAGTATCGATCGATGATCCCTCAAAAAATTATCAACAAATTTTTGCACATAGTTGGAAATTGACCTCTAAAAATGTACTAGCAATATTTATCCTAGTTGTATTTGCTATGATTATCTTGTTACTCCCTAGCATACTTTTTGATGAAATAGCATCTCAATTCCAGCAATGGAAACAGATATTTTTACTCCTAAGCTATTTTGTAGATGCTTTGTGTAATCCAATCTTGTCCATTTTTATATCGCTTCTATATTTAAAATATAAAAATATCTATTATCAATCAGAAAAACTAACATCCTAATAAGCAAAAGAGTTGTTCTCAATCTACTTTAAGAACAACTCTTTTATAGCAATGAACTTGACTTCTGCGTTAAAACAAAAATAAAGGTCAGTAAGTATACAATTCCTATTTCTAACCAACTTAATCTTACTATTATCGTCAAAGGATCCATACCCCAACTACATATCCAATTAATGATCAAACCAATTTCTTCAAATGGCAACTTCTTTTGGCAAGTTTTTTGTGGAGCGACTACTTGGCAAATCTCTAACGATACTCAAAGTAGTAGCATCATGAATATTCATCTAATACTCATCTTCTAAAAAGGGATAATACAATAGCCTTCTAGACCAATATTTAGGTAACAATTCAGATAAGAATATGTCTTTGAAATCAAACGGAAGAATAATATACTATATTTAATTAGATACATTATCAATCTATTGACAGATTAATTCGTTCAAAATAAGTTGTCGTGATAAGAGGGGATATTATGAAAAAACCTGAACATCATTCTAAATACTGGAAGATGAGCGAGCAAGTGAATGCTGATCATAGCACGCAAAACCAAAAAATTTTTGTCCATATTTCAGTTGGGAAATATTTACGTGCTTTTAAAAATCAACCAGATAAAATTGATGAAACTCTTCAGAAAGCCTCTAATAACTTAGATCAACTAGCCGCAAACGGACTGATTGACGAAAGCACAGCAACCCATATCAAATCATTTTTGCACAAAAAATCAATTGAACGGAAATCAGCAAATAATAGATAGATTTTTATCAATTCATATTCCTAATATTCCATTCAGCTTTTATCATTATTGGGTTAGGTTATTAGAACCATTAGTTTGAAAATACGAATTATTCCAATATTTATGCATATACAAAATCCTTAGTATATGAAATGAAAAGCTTTATAAGTAACTATTCATCTAAGAGAGGCATAATTCATATGAAGAACAAAGTACTTTTAGCCATTTCTAAAATTACAAATTACCATCATCTTAATCGTTCCGCACAGTTGATAATTTTACTACATTTTTTTTTCTGTTTTGCTGAAGGGATTTCAAGTATTTTTGTGAGTATATATATTTGGGAAATCCAACACAATTTGTTTGATATTGCTTCCTTTTATCTTTATCAATCTATTACATTTTTCCTATGTGTTCCTATTGTTGGTAAGTTATTGAAGCATCAATCTTCTACATTTAGCATTGGAATTGG
Organism: Seinonella peptonophila; assembly: GCF_900129355.1. Classification (GTDB taxonomy): domain Bacteria; phylum Bacillota; class Bacilli; order Thermoactinomycetales; family Thermoactinomycetaceae; genus Seinonella; species Seinonella peptonophila. The sequence goes on from NZ_FQVL01000001.1 coordinate 332,307, forward strand.
GGCTTTACTGTTAGCGATTTTTTATCTATTATTACTCCAAAATCATTCAGCTCATTACATAGCACTGATGGGTTTATTACAAGGCTCTGGTTATATTTTTTATTGGACAGGTTTTCATTACTTATCAGTTTCTCTCACTAAAACTTCTGAACGTAGCTTATTTAATAGTTACAATGAAATTTCAGGGGCACTTTCTAGTCTTATCTCACCAGCAATCGCAGGAGGATTCATTGTTTTGATGCCAGGAAAGATCGGATATATCTACATTTTCTCTACTTCGCTTTTGCTCTATTTAACCACTACAATCCTTTCCATCTTTACTAAGATTCCACCTTCTTCTACAAAACATTTTGCTCTCCCTTTGATCTTAAAAATTTCACTAAATCCAAATAAAAAATGGTTTTGGGGTATGCAAATGATTTTTATTCATGGTTTTTGCGAAGGAATATTTCTATTTTTACCAAGTGTTATTTACTTTTTATATTTCCATAACGAATGGAATTTAGGATTACTAACCAGTATGCTAGCTTGTTTAGCTCTTTTAAGTAACTTTCTTGTTGGGAGATTTCTTCCAAACGCTAATCGCAATCATGCAATTTTCTGGGGAGTTTTTATACATAGCTTGTTAACACTTTCTTTTGCTATCTATCCCACTTGGATTACTGTATTACTATTTGGCTTAGGCATTTCACTTGCTAAACCGTGGTATAATGTACCGCAACTTACCATTGTGTTTGATTTTATCCATCAACAACCAGCAAAAAAAGAACATTATATTGAGTATTTAGCAGCACGTGAAATTTCCCTTGGTTTGGGACGTATGGTTAGTTTTGTTCTTCTCATAGCACTTATTACGCAATTTCACAAAGCAGAAGAATCTCTATCATGGTATGCTTTGATATTAACTTTTGGATTACCTTATTTTTGGATCACAGCTCTCAAATTTAGCCGCAATCAAAAAAAGATATTTCTATAGATTCGACGAAACAAACTAACCAGATGGAATGATCACTGCCTATATAGTGGAACTCAATAAATTTATAGTAGAAACGCACTGAGTGGTAGATCCAACGGCAACACGCGCCAACGTACCTACCACTCAATTCTTGTTCACTAACTCAGTTGCCGCTTGAGCCTTCATCGAGTAGTAGGTTCACCGCGTTTTACTATCCTCTATTTTGTAAAATCCAAACGATTGTTCACAAGCACCAGGACCTTCTTTTTGTACAAGGGTGGTTAACCTTTCTTCCGGCTTTTCAGTTGGATTGTTGGTATACACGTGGACACCGTCAATCCTTTGTATCTGAAGTGGGTTTGCTGGGAAAACATGAGTGTCAAAGTGTCCGCTCATTCCATCTAAGATGCCAGTATGAATATTAATAGATTCTTTTCCATCGGTCTCTAAAGAATAGTTAATAATCGGATTTTCTTTACTTGGTCTAATTCCTGCATTTATCGCTTTATCTACACAATAAAAATGTGCGACCATTTGCCTTGGCTTTTCTTTTTTTGGCATATTGTAAATCAATTTCCAACATTCAGCTGACCCTAACCGCGAAGCTTGTTGTTGCAATGATATAATCTCTGATTTATCTCCTATAAAATGAACGCTTCTTCCATCGGGTTCACGAAAACGTATATTAGGATTCGTCTGTGATTTTTCATGATCCTCTTGCCAAATAACCCCTTCAGCCATCATCGATTCATTCATTTCATTTGGTTTCACTTGATTCAAGCTATTTTGAGCAAGATATATTTGGCCAGAATCACTTTGCGTTATAGAACGAATGAATGTAGAACCATCTTGTTTATTAACAAGATTGTCATTTACTTTTGTGTCCTCTGTTTTGCAATCATAAGTGACTGCACTTTATCTGATGGATGTGTTGTATCTTGAAGAATGGTTTGTGTTTCCTTTGGTTTTTCTAGGTTGTTGTAAGTTACGACCAAATGTATATCCTCCTGCTAATCCCAAAGTTATACCAGTAGCTAACATGAGGGCGCCTACCTAAATCATCTTATTTTGTCTCCATAAAGCAAACTGTGCTAAAATTTCGTTTTTTGGGGTGCTGGTTTTCATAGAATCAGCCATATTTCCCTCCTTTTGGTTTTTTATTTGGTTTAAAATAATTATAAGGTAGTATCTATTAGAATGGAATATGATTGATTCAAATAAACATGGCATGTATATTTTTCGGTTAGTAAATATATTTCTTCGTTTTCATCCGCTGACTAAGAGATTAAAAAGCTGCTTCTAACCCTATCTTCATAATGTTTATATCTTACCTATTGGAAAATCTAGTAGCGTTCACTGCCTGACGAACACCAGCCGCCAAGTCAGCAGGATTACCCGATCCTTGAAAATGAAGATATAGAATCCTCGGTTTCTCAAAAATCCAATGATTATGAAGAGCACTTACTAATAAGCCTGCTTGACGTACTCGATCGATCACAGGATTTACTTCATCCTGAAGTAACGCAAATTCAGCTGTTAAATAAGCTATATGATTTATTTCGGCAATATCTGCTGATAACATTAATGAAAGCATCTCTCCAGGAAGTTTTACTCCTTTTTGTAGAACTGTTAAGTCCTCACGATGAATGCTAATTTGACAAACCCCTTTACTCTCTTTAACAGGTAGACCAGAGGCTTCTTTCACTATTTTGCATAAACTTTTGTTAGCGTTTAATTTTATATCTTGCTGATTAGATGTTACCCGCATCTGAGCTGGTAATGGTGATGATACAACATTTTGCGGTAACCGATAAAAATAATGATGAGGCCAACCATAATATGTATAAAAGTTCTGTCTCCAGCTTTCCAAGTTCCAATCGTACATACACAGATCACCCCAGGAATATTTCTCAAGATCAATTTATGTGCATCAACAAAGATGTGTGATAACAAAATAGAGCGTATTGCTTATTTCTTCGGGCAGTCTAATGAATTAGTTATACATAAAAAAGGTACTGCTTAGTACCTTTTAACCAATGAAGGAATGACCCTTACATCTGCATACAACTAGAATAAATATCCTTTGTAGCTATTCTTCAATTTTCTCTATCAATTTTACTTTTCTTAAAGAGAACATTGCAATAATAGACAACACAAAACTAATAATCGACAAAACTGTTCGTACAAGGTGCCAGCGATTCCATGCATCAGCATAACTTGTTCTCATCGCTCCAATTTGATGAATAGATGAAGATTTAATGGAAAAACCTGCTAATTGATCGTTTAAAGGAACATTCAAAGCAGTAGTTACTCCAAACACGCCCACAATATAAAGAATCGATGCCGTGATCAACCATTTAAAAGTATGTTTAGATTGCTTCTTATACATAAAGGCAGCAACAGGTAAAAAAACGACGGCTCCGATAAAACTAATAAAAAAGATTGGATTTAAAATTGCAGTATTAATGGCCTGCATAGCATGAATATACTCAATATCTGATAATTGATAAAACCCTGGGTTAACAGAAACAGCAAACCCATAAAAAAGACCAGAGACTAGTCCAGTCATTGTCACTGCCAACGTTAATATTATTTTATTTAATATTAGAAAACACCCTCTCTAATTCAGCTTATAAAACGATTAATACAACATAACAATAATTACAGTGTTGAAACAGAACAGGCTAAATATAACATTAGAGAATTAATTTATATATGAGTATATCTTTCTTTTATATCTATATGCAAACAATCATCTTAACCTCCCATTCATGGAAATGCCAATCAGCCTGAATATAAATTTAATTGACTCGATTAGTGACAAATTCATGACACCCTTGTATACTATACGTAACACAACGTTCACAAAACATTTGAATTCCTGACATATAATATCCGAGATCACAGAAAGGGGCGAGGGCATGAGTATATTTATGATCTATCTGTTTGTAGCCACCGCGACACCATTATTTTTATGGATTGAAAAAAGAAAGATAGCTTTATGGCATCTACCCTTTCTAGTTTTAATGTGGGTTTATTTTATCTTATATATTAGCGATCAGTTAGGTTCAGTTGGTCAATTTATCTTTTTCACTCTCTTTATTGGAAATGTTATCTTTGCCCATATTGCCGCTTTTTTGCTATATGCTTCACCACTCTTAGCAAGCAGAAATCATAAAACACAACCATAACACAAGCGGGATGTTCTGAAAGATATCAGAACATCCCGCTCTCCTCTTTTCCATGATCATTACTAAAGATTTTAATGTGCTGCATGTCCTGCTGACATAACCCAAATCGAACCCGCAACGATCGTAATGGCGATAAAAGCTGCATACAGCATCGTTCCTGTCTGTATCTTGCTATTTCTCTCTGTGATGTGCATAAACATGAGCAGTTGCAAAACAGCTTGGAGAATAGCTAGCACAATGATTATTGCAAAGATAATACTTAATGAAAATCCTGATGAAAAAGTTATCCATAGTGCCATGAGCGTAAGCACAACTGATAATAGATATCCAACAAAATGCTTCCACGGAAAACGATTGTCTACCAAAGACGAATTTTGTTTTTGATTATCCATGGTGCATCACCATCCCTATTAAGTACACACCTGTAAATATGAAAATCCAAACCACATCTAAAAAATGCCAATACAAGCTAGAAATAAACACCTTGCTTGTTGTCGTCGGTGTCAATCCACGTTGTTTTAACTGAATCATGATCAATATGATCCAGCCAAGACCTAATGTCACATGAAGACCATGTGTACCTGTTAGAACAAAGAATGCTGACCAATAAGCACTTGTTGATAAAGTTACACCTTCATGTGTGTACTCAATAAATTCTTTGATTTCAAATCCTAAAAAACCAGCCCCCAATAAAAGAGTTACGACCAGCCAAATAATAACCCCTTTTAAATTGGAACGTCTCATTTCATGTATAGCTAATCCACATGTAAAACTACTCGTCAATAGTAGAAATGTCATGATTAACACACTCGGAACCTGAAAGAGCTCACTTGATACAGGACCGTTAGCTGTTCGGTGCATAAGCACAAAATAGGTGGCAAATAATGTGGAGAACAGAGCAACTTCTGCTCCTAAAAAAACCCAGAATCCAAGAATATTTAACCTACCTTGTCCAGACTGATACTCTAAGTGCGCATTTGTATTCGTGTGTTGTTGATATCCGTGATCCAATTTTATACCTCCTTATATACGGATTCTGTTTTTTGAATCTCTTCAACATTTACATAGTAACCATCATCATAATCAAAGGAGCGAAGAACCATACAGATCAACGTACCGATGGCGCCAAGAATTGCAATCGCCCACCATTCAAAAACAAGACCAAAACCACTGATAAAAAGGAAAGCCGACATGACAAACGGTCGCCCTGAATAGCTTGGCATATGAATCGGCTTATACTCTACATTCTCAGTCTCTTTCTCTTGCTTGCTTCTCCAGAACCCATCTAAACCTGTTACTTCAGGGATTTTTGCAAAATTGTAATGTGGAGGAATCGCCGATGTGGTTGACCATTCCAGTGTTCGCCCATCCCATGCATCTCCTGTTTGCTCACGTTTTGCATAGCGAAAACTATAATAAACGTTATACACGAGAAGAATAAAACCAATTCCCATCATAAAAGCACCAATTGTAGCTACTATATTTAACTCTGTCCAACCATCGGATGCATTGTAAGTATAAATTCGGCGCGGCATCCCATCTAAACCGAGAATATACATAGGAAAGAAGCAAATATTAAAGCCAATTGTGAAGATCCAGAAACACCATTTCCCGATCCTTTCATTAAGCTTGTAACCGACCATTTTTGGATACCAAAAATGCAAACCAGCAAAACAACCAAAGACTGTCCCTGCAATCAAGACATAATGAAAGTGGGAAATTAAGAAATACGTATTATGATACTGATAATCGGCTGCGCCCATTGCTAACATAACCCCTGTCACGCCTCCGATAACAAAGTTCACAATAAACCCAAGCGACCAAAGCATCGGCGTAGTAACACTAATCTTTCCTTTATACATCGTAAACAGCCAATTAAATATTTTAACCCCTGTTGGAATCCCAATAGCCATTGTCGTTATTGAAAAAAAGGAATTAACAGCTGCTCCCGATCCCATTGTAAAGAAATGATGAACCCACACAACAAAACTAAGCCCGGCAATGACAAGCATCGAATAGACCATCGCTTTGTATCCGAACAGTGTTTTCCGAGAAAACGTGCTGATAATTTCGGAGAACATACCAAACGCTGGCAAGATCACAATATATACTTCTGGATGACCCCAAAGCCAGAATAAATTTGCCCACAACATATCCATTCCTCCACTGGCTAAGGTAAAGAAGTGGCTGCCGAATAGGCGATCAAAGGTCATTAATGCTAAAGCAACGGTTAAAATCGGGAAAGCAAATATAATAATCACGCAAGTAATCAAAGTAGACCAAGTAAACATTGGCATTCGTAGTAAGGTCATGCCTTTAGCGCGCATTTTTAAAATCGTAACCAAAAAGTTAATCCCCGTGAGCAAGGTTCCAATTCCGGATATTTGTAGTCCGAGTAGATAATAGTTTTGTCCAGGCCCTGGGCTTAATTCATTACCAGCTAGTGGCATATAGCTCGTCCAACCAGCAGACGGGGAGCCACCAATCACAAAGGAAATGTTAAACAAACAAGCACCGAAAAAGAAGGTCCAAAAACTGACTGCATTTAAATATGGATAAGCGACATCCCGAGCCCCAATTTGCAATGGGATTACGACATTAATTAACCCGATTAAAAAGGGCATCGCCATAAAAAGAATCATAATTGTTCCATGAGTGGTAAAAATCTCATTGTAGTGTTGGGCATCTAAAAAATGCGCATTTGGCACAGCAAGTTGCGTCCTCATCATTAAAGCATCGACGCCCCCGCGGAACAGCATCAAAATAGCGAAAAGGATATACATGATTCCTATTTTTTTATGGTCAACCGTTGTCAGCCACTCATTCCACAACCATTTCCATTTCTTCAAATAAGTCAGTACAAAAATAATTCCCAATCCTGTTAAGAGAATGGATATACCTGCCCCGACAATCAATGGTTCATCTGTTATAAAGAACTGATCCCACTTCATTATTCCATTCCCCCTTTTTCATGCATATGGTGTTCTTTATGAGGTTTTTTCTCTGAAGATATGGAGGGTTTTTCCAACTTATTTCGCACTTTTAATGCATACTCTGAATCCTTCGCATGATCAACCCAATCTAAATGCGTGGATGAAAAACTCATAACCTTTGCCAAACCTTCCTGCATCAGTTGATCATATTGAGCTTTCGTTAGCTTTGGTGCTTTGATCTGCGTTTTTTTGACCCACTGTTGAAACCCAACTTCGGTCAATACTTCTGTCTTAAATTTTTGCTGAGCAAAATCTTTTCCTGTAAAATTCGAGTTTCGACCTTCAAACACTCCGATATGATCCGCTTGCAAATAAAGCTCTGTTTGCATACCCGCCATCGCATACTTTTGTCCACCCAATGAAGGAATCCAAAAAGAGGACATCGCATCAGCTGAGGTTAACTTAAACAAAACTGGTCGATCTTCGGGCATTGTCAGGTAATTAACGGTTTCAATATGTTGTTCAGGGTAACTAAAAATCCATTTCCAATTGACTGAGGTTACATGAATCACCAAAGGTTTTTTATGAGCTGTTTCTGTTGGTGGCTTTTCCAAAGAATAGATCGTCTTCACTGTTGGAACAGCTAGAGCAATCACAATCAAGATAGGAATGAAAGTCCATACTATCTCCAACCATTTACTCCCTTCATGGTGAGAAGCATATCCTTTATGACCTTCACGATTACGATATTTCAACAGAATCCATATAAATAATATGTAAACTACAGCAATAATCAGCAGCATAAATACTATTGACCAAAGAATTAAATCTTTTTGTTGTTCCGCTACAGGACCTTGGGGATCAAGTACTGTTAATTGACTACATCCCCCTATTAAAAAGGTAAACAGTATAAATCCCATAGTGATCAACATTCGGGAATGTTTAAGCATTGATTTCACCTTCTCAGCTATATCGAAATAATATCCTATAATTTCTTCATCACTATAATAAGGGTTCAGAAGAACAGTTTGTAACGTGTTAAAAGGTGTTCATCAAATGCTTATAAGTTCATCACAAATTATTCTTAAAAACGGAACATAATCTCCATTGTTTTTAAAGATTCAAGTATAAAAGTCGCCATTGAATTTATTCATTAAAAGAGGTTATCAAAAAAACCGACTCTAATGGAGTCGGTTCGATGTTTTATGAGCATACAGGTAGAGAAATAATTGTAATATCAATAGTAAACACTATTCGCCCGATTCAACTATAAATCTGCTACTTGAACCAGAGATTTACCTATTTTTTGACCATTAAACAGTTTCCCATATGCTTCCAAAGTGTTTTCTAATCCTTGTGTTACATCAAATCTCATCTTCAATTTTCCAGCTTCATACCAAGATTTTAGGATTCGATTAACATCAGGACCTCGATGATAAAAGTCAGGCGAGAAAAAGCCAGTAAATTGCAAACGTTTCATCAATATTTGGTCAAATTTATAAGGCCCAGGAACAGGAGTCTCTTTGTCATAATGAACGAGCAGACCACAAACTGCCACTCGACCAAATAATGCCATATTTTCTAAAGCAGCATCCAAAATAGTGCCACCAACATTATCAAAATAAACATTGATCCCCTCAGGACACAACTCACGTAAACGCATAGCCACATCTTCTTGACGGTGATCTATTGTAGCGTCAAAGCCTAACTCCTCTTTCAACCATGCCTCTTTTTGTGTTGAACCTGTGATACCAATCACACGGCAGCCAAGCTGTGCAGCAACCTGTCCTGCTAAAGCACCTGTAACACCAGAAGCAGCCGATACGACAAACGTATCACCTGGCTTAGTTTGACCATATTCAACTACACCCAAATAAGCTGTCCAGCCATTTGGACCAAACACTGCCAAATGCTGGAGCAAATCATCTAATTGCCAGCTAACTCGCTCTACATACGTTTCATCGGGTCGAGAGATTGAAAAGTCAGACCATTGACCATATGCTCGAACCAAATCACCAGAACGAAAATCGGGATGTCGGGACTCTACTACTCTCCCTAGTACCATGCCAATGATAGGAGAATGAAGCGGGGTAGGAGGGGAATAAGAATCTTCACGCGGACTCATCCACATGCGGGTACCTGCATCAAGGGAAAAATAGGCATTCTGAATTAACACATCACCATCAACAAGAGTTTCTAACTCGTGTTCTACAAGCTCTAGCGCAGATGCAAAATCATTGCCAACAGGCCGTCTAGCTAACTTCCAATAACGATTCAATTTTGCCATGTTTGATCGCCTCGTCTTAGATTGTTTTTGTAGTATGTAGTCTACTGATCTTATAATTATTTTTAGCCTTTTGGGTCAATCGATAATATGTTTTTATGTTTATTTTAATTAATTGCTTGTCAATATAGCATTAATCAAAATGCTCTGTCAAGGTAAAACCGACTAAGTCAATGTCATGCGTCCTATCAGAGTGGTTGCTCTAAAAGCTAATTCCTTTTCTGGTGATCTTGTATTCCGCTTTTAAGCAACTTAACCCATAGTTACCTTGACCAACGTATAATGATACAATTATATTATTGAAATTAAAAATTTTTTCTGTATGATTAATTAGACAATGTTTCTACTGGGTAATGGAGGTTCATCACCCTGATCCAAGATCCTTAATATGAATGCATCTAGTAGTTACTAGAACCTAAGAGATAAAGTTGGCTTTGGTTAAGGCTCTGAAGCGATTTTCCCGAATACACAGAGTCATTGAATCGATGCAGATAGCTGCTGTCCCTGTTAGTTCATAAACTGCCCAGCAGGACGAGTAGCTTGTCGGAAAGCAGGATGCACTTGCTGCTGGTACAATAATTAAAGGATACGAGCAGTCTGAAAAAACCTAAGAATTACCAGCTAAAAGAATGCTGGTGAGATCTAAAACCTCAGTGACCACGAACCCCACTGTGGTCATCTAATGCAAAGTAACGGAATATTACCAATTTATAAATTTCAGATTCTATCCTATTCGAGTGCCACAGAAACGAATAAACTTTACACCTCATTGGATCAGGTAACTAGAATCATTTGGCCAATTTCCTTCTCATAACCACTCCTCTATCAAAAGATCAATTCTTGAAGTATTTGTGATTCCACTACTTTTGTTCCTTTTTCTAAACTATTTTTGCTGAATATATCAAATGTATTCGCCTGTTTCAGTTTTTAGGAATATTGATGTCACCTCTAATTTAATGTTATTTATCGGTTTGCTTCAGATTGAGTTAAAATATAATCGACAAGATAAATGTTACATAAGGAGCCTAATTTACAATGACAATATCATTATTGATACTATTTTCTTTCTTATTAGGCATTATTATTTTGCTTATAGGATTTGTAACAAAAAAGAAGTTTGTAATCATTACAAGCCTTCCGTTATTACTTTTCTCAATTGCAACAGCTATTGTTATTTTTTTATCGCTTAAACACATGTAATCTGTTAAATCATTCTGACTGCAGATTGATCAAGATCCATTGGATATATTGAATAGTCATTTTACCATTTCTATTACACACAAACAGCTTTCCAATCAACATCATGAACTGAATCAATAAACTCGTCGTTGTCTGGAAATTTACCAGACAACTTTCTTTTGATAAGCGAAGGAATTCTGTCAATATCGAGAATAGATTTCCTGTAATTTGGGAAATGCTTTTTTTATATTTCACTTGAACCTTACGTAACGTAATGCCTTATAGTAAAAACACGTAAGAGAAACTTATATTACATAAAAGGAGCTGATGTATGGAGCTACAATGGAAAGTCGGCGAACTCGCAAGACTAACAGGTTTAACAATTCGGACTTTGCGCTATTACGATCAGATTGGTTTATTTTCACCTTCAGATTATACGGAAGCTGGACACCGACTTTATAACCAAGCAGATCTCTCACGATTACAACAGATTTTATCATTAAAAGAATTGGGCCTATCTCTTGAAGAAATAAGATCAGCATTGTCAGGAACCTTTTATGATCCGTCACGCGTCATTTCCTTACAAATTGCTCGTCTTAAAGAGAGTATTCAATTGCAACAGACAATGTTACAAGAGTTGGAACATGTGTGGAAAATGATGCAACAGAACAGACCATTAACATTAGATGACTTTATACGGTTATTAGACGTGATGAAAAAGAAAAATGAGAAGTATTTTATTAGCTGGGAACACAGTCTAGATATGCTAGGTGACTATCTTAGCGAAAAATCAACTGAAGATTAAAGGAGGACTATAGAATGACAAAACGATTTGTCAAACATGATAAATTTGTAATCGAACGAGAATATCAAGCAACACCAAAACGGGTTTTTCATGCTTGGTCAGATTTGGAACAGAAGGCACATTGGTTTCCGAAAGCAGAGAAATTCGAGTTTGCTGTTGGTGGTCGTGAATGGAATCAAGGAGGTCCTTCAGGAGGTCCAACGTTTACGTATGATGCTTACTATCAAGAAATTGTTCAAGATCAGCGAATTGTCTATACGTACACGTTAGATATGGATCAGGTTCGTATCTCGGCTTCTGTTGTAACAGTTGAACTAAGTCCAAGCGATAAAGGTACGCGATTGATTTTCACGGAACAAGTTGCTATGTTTGATGGTCATGATCGTGTCGAATACCGTCAGCAAGGAACTAAAGAGGCTTTGGACAAGCTAGAGGTTTTTTTTCAAACGGATACTGAGGTGAAAGAATGAACCAAATAGAAAAAAAGGCAGGTATGCGAGAATGGTTGGGACTGACGATTCTCGCTCTTCCTGCTCTGCTCACGTCGATCGATGTTTCGGTCATGATTCTCGCCCTCCCACATATCACAACACAATTGGGAGCCGATAGTGTTGAACAACTCTGGATTATGGATATCTATGGTTTTCTACTCGCTGGATTTTTGATTACGATGGGGACAATCAGTGAACGAATAGGGCTTCGTAAGCTATTGTTAATCGGCGGAACCACATTTGGTTTTGCTTCGTTACTGGCAGCTTTTTCACAAAGCGTAGAGATGTTAATTGTAGCTCGGGCGATCTTGGGAATTGCAGGTGCTACATTGTTTCCTACTACATTTGCTCTGGTAAGTCATCTATTCCAAGATCAAAAACAGCGTTCTTTTGCACTTGGGATCTATATGACCTTTTTAATGGGAGGAATGGCATTAGGACCACTTGTAGGCGGAGCAATACTAGAATACTACTGGTGGGGAGCCATTTTCTTACCCGCTGTTCCTGTCATGGTCCTCCTTCTGATAACAGCCCCTTTTTTATTGCCTGAAGTGCGTAACCCAAAAGCAAGACAAATTGACTTACTTAGTGTGCTCCTATCATTAGTCACTATTTTGCCAGTAATCTATGGATTAAAAGAAATCGCAAAAGATGGCTTTCAGCCTGGTTCTATCATTGCTGTTATCGTTGGAATTGTACTTGGTACACTGTTTATAAGAAGACAGAAACAATTAACTAATCCATTATTAGATTTGCGTCTATTTTCAAATATAGGTTTCCGAGTTTCTTTAGGGGGAATGTTTGGTATCACGCTTACTGGTGCATTTATGTTATTTATATCGCAATATTTACAATATGTACAAAATTTATCGCCACTTCAAGCAGGACTATGGACACTTCCGAGCGTAATTGCTTCGATGTTAGGATCATTTTTCGCGCCATTGATCGCTCGCCGGATCAGACCTGCTTACCTTATCGCCTTTGGGATGATTATTTCAATTACAGGTATGTTCTTCGTACTCCAATTAACCGTAACTTCTGGACTCGCAATTGTTGTGATCGCATACATTCTATTTAATTTAGGAGCATCACCCTTACCAAGTCTCTCGTCTGGACTCATTGCCAATTCTGTTCCTCCCGAAAAAGCTGGCGCTGCAGGTTCCTTGTTACAAACTAGCGGCGAATTGGCTTTTGCTGTAGGCATTGCTACGATCGGAAGTTTAGGTACTGCTGTTTATCGTCACCAAATCACTCATTCTATACCTACTCACTTACCTCCAAAAGAAACTCAATCTATTCAAGAAAGCATTGCTGGTGCTGTGAACGTTGCCGAACGTTTTCCAAACTCTATCGGTTCAGACTTTTTAAATCATGCTTACCATGCTTTTATCAATGGAATGATCACTGTCTCGCTTATCTGTGGGCTTATCTATCTGATCGTTGCATTTATTTTTTTAAATTATATGCGTCATATTCCTCCAATTGGAACATCGCAAGATTCAAAGAATCAGCCTACAACAGTACCCCATAACATAGATAAAGTAAATGAAATTCAGATCTGAGGGGAATGTTAAGCAATTTTGCACCAATCTCTCTAAAAATTAGACAACGACTTGAGATACATATGTAACTCAAGTCGTTCAGATGTTCAGATGAAATATCTGGATTCAGACGATTGACAATATTAATGTCGGAACTATTCTTTCATCATTAACAATCCTATTCATCATACCAAGGGATTGAGGTCTAGAATTAATTTAACTACCGTTCGCATATTAGGTCTCATTCGCTCAGTATCATTAGCCTCTATGTTCTTTCTACCTTTTGAGACCCTAAAAGGAACAAGATTCGAATCTACATTCTTGATACTTGGCCTATGCATAGCGCTAGTCCCACTAGGCGTCAAAGTATTGTTCGACGGCCCATTGCCATCACGCAAAGCAATAATCTGGTCCATAGCATTCGTAGTGGGGGAAATTGTATTTATAGTTCTATCTATTCTCTTTCCGGAAATTATGCGTCATTAATGAATTGCGTCCAGTTAATATATCGACCATAGAGCCGTAAATCAGCGAGCATAATGAAAGACGAGATACATTACATTTCCCGTCTGTGTCTGCCTTATATAGTTCAACCCGTCATCCTTTTATCCATGTTGCTTTAACCATAGTATTAGAAATTTATGTATTTAATATGTTACATCTATCCATCTACTGATCACTGCTTTTAGTTGCGCGCTCTTTGCTTCGACATCTTGTATATCGGTAAATTTTATCGTAGCTCGATCATTAGTTACCCACTCCATAAGTCCCTGCACATCTTCAAAATAAGGCTTCAAGTTTACGCTTTCTTTTGCTTTGGATCCTCGATGAAGTACAAGTCTAAAAAAACCGTTACCATGAAGGTTGAATGTTACTCTATCGTCATTATGATAACAGAAACTTGGAGCATTCCATTTCACATGTTCGGAAATCTCCATATCAATACCTAAAATAATTCTACGAACTTCCCTGATTTCTCTTTTTAATGGATGTTCAAGTTTCTGAAGGTATTCTTCGACCTGTTGTTGACCAGAAAGTTTCGCCATTTTTTTTCCTCCTGTTTGACATGGACTTCTCCTTTTGATTAAAGGAACTCCATCATAATATGTTCGTTTTGTCCTTACCTACCGTTTGATCGGTTATGTATTAAAACATCAAAATTGACCCCTCGTTTCTCAAAAAGGAATATCGACAGAAAAATGGGAATTTACAACACGATGACTATGTTCATGACGACCCCCTATTTTTAACGATAGGTCTTAAAGAATGTAAAGAAACCATTTTCTCCAAATTAAAATGGTATTCTCATAATAAATTTAATATGTTCCTAGCCTAAAGGTGACATATGGGACAATAATTTTCATTAAAACTACCTGTCCGTTTTTAATATGGTTCCTCTTCTATTAAAGGGCCTATTCTTGTTTCATAAATGCCCCACCCAAAGAATAGGACAGGGTTAACATAAAGTTGTTCTAATTGTTGATAAAAACACTTCACCAAGTTCTTAAAACTTTACATCTGCAATATCTTGAATCAGATTGCCGCATGTATCGTCGAAAACAGCTATTGTGACTTCACCCATTTCTGTCGACTTCATAGTAAACTTCACGCCTTTTTCCACTAATCGTTCATACTCTTTATGAATATTTGAAACACCAAACATAGTTGCTGGCACGCCATCAACAAATAGTTACTGTTGATACTCTTTGGCAACCGGATGGTCATTCGGTTCAAGTAAGAGCTCAGTTCCGCCTTGATCATCAGGAGAAAACAAGGGTTATCCACCTATATTCTCCAGAAGGAACATCATGTTTTTATAAACCCTATCTTTTCTGAATAAAACACCAATACCTTGTCTTAGTCTTGTACGAATATACTGGTAACAACAATTTTCATTCTGTTGTTGACTCCCTTTATATTTATGATGTATAGCTACAGTGCGAAACAATCTGTTTGAAATGAAAATGACTCACATATTTGTCAGATAATTGTTCTGATATAGAGTTATTTTATCCATCTTTTCAATAAGTTTTTAAGTGGCGCCTTGTTAAACATAAGTACTCTATATTTCCCCTTTCGTTTTGATATTACGAGCCCTGCGTCTTCCAATGTAGTAAGATGTTTAGCGATCGCTTGTCGCGAAATGGCAAGGTTGTGCTTCATAATAAGACGTGCCGTAAGTTCATACAATGTCAGCTCATCTCGTTCAGATAGCTCATCTAATATGAGCCGTCTTGTCGAATCGGCAAGCGCTTTAAATATTGTGTCTTTGTTCCAATTCATATATCAATTATAAGCAACTTTTTAGTTGCTATAAAGATAATGGAACTAAATAGTTGCGTAAAAACCTCGCTGCATTTAGAGATTAATTCGAGATGAATTTAAAAATCTCTTCAAACTATTCTATAGACACTAAATACCTTTGACGCAAAGTTTACAATTCATTGCTCTAGTTACGGTTTATCTTTTAAACGATTTTCTTGCTGCTCTAGTTTTTCGATTCTTAAAAGTAATTCTCTTTTGGTTTTGTGGATCAACCATGAATTTAGTGCAATTGCGATCCCCAACAAGCCAATAAGTATAGATATTGAAGATAGTGTCATGATGTATCAAATCCCTTCTTTGGTTAAAAAGCACTTTTATTTAGATCAGTGTAACAGGTAAAAGACAAACAACGTACAATTTATTACAAAAAAAGAGACTGTCTCCTCAAAATAGATTGTAAGTCATCGTCTGATAATATCGATTGATTGACCCTGATTCCTTCTAGTCTAGTTTCTCGATCAGTTGATCCAATCGAACAATATTTCATATATTTCTAGTAACCGCTTGCCGAAAACGTTGGGAATGGACAACCCCTTTTCTCTTAAAAAAGCAAGGGCATCATTCAAATCTGGATTATCTGACATATCAATCAACCACTGATGTGGCATGTGCTTTCTCCTCTGTGGTGAAATCTTCAAACAGATTAGCATGAGGATTTCCTTAAAAAAAACACTTGCATTTAATAATAAGAGTGCATACAAAAAGGGGAGTGAGTTTTACATGACAGAATTTTCATTCCAAACAATCATACAAGCGAATCCTGAGAAAATTTGGGAACAGAAATTCCTGGTACAAAAATAGCTTTATGCTTTAGGCATCACTTAACCAAAATCGACGATTATACATTACTCAAGCATTCTACCGGAATAGAAAAAAGTGATGGGATCATTACAGAAGAAGATATCCAGTTTCTGTCCCAAGTTTTTGAGGATACCTCTAGCAGTACTTGCGATTAAAAAGATCGTGGAAGCACAATGATGTTTCCTTCTAAGTTTAAAAATGATTCATCCCAAAGTCCTGGGTTCCCGTTTATTCGTGCTTATAATAATTGGCAAGCACAGGTCAAAAAAGCGTTGCATCCGATCGGGCTCACCTATCCAATAATTTATTATTCTCACTGTGACAGCCTACCTACAGAGCAAAGAAAAGTATGTGACCCAAGTGATGATGGCAAACCATGCAGAGATAGACGTTATGACTACTTCACAAATCCTTAAATTACTAGAAAAAAAGCAATGGATCGAACGTAAGCAACATCCAATTGATTCACCAGCCAAAATCATTTATCTAACTATGGAGGGAGAGGTAAAATAGCTCAATCACTCCCCATCATTGAAGAAATTGACGATACATTTTTCGGTGCGATAAACACCGATCAACCCTACTTTATCAATTTATTGAAAAAGCTAATTGCATTTGATTTTAAAAGCTAATTTTATTAAGTTAATCATGTTCACTATCTAGTAATTTCAAATATTCAACCCTTAGAACCAACTTACATGCCAGTAATAAATTATTTACTGGCATTATTACACTGATATACTGCCAGTAACACAAGATAATCACACCGTTTTTGATATGATTTCTCTTTCAATAGGGGGAATTAAAACGGAATCATACTTCGAAATAAAACAGGATATTTTATGTTAATGTTGTTATAAAGAAATGTATATCTTAAATTGTCTCTTATTTATAATAATTTTATGATTATTTGTTGAAAAAATGGATTAAAGGGAGCTTGAATTATGGAACATGAAAATAATACAAAACCCGAATACAATAACTTAAAAATAATCTGCACTGACGATTGTGGAAATGCACCAAAAAAGTATTTTCTTAAAGAATTTACCATTGCTTTTGCTAAAAACGATATGGTTTTTATTATTGATAATATAACGGACAATTTCCAATGGAATATTATCGGTAAAAAAATTATTAAGGGAAAAGAGAATTTTGTCGAAACACTAAAAAAAATGTGTAACAGTAAAGTTACTGAACTGCACATTAAAAGTATTATTTCCCATGGCTATGATGGTTCTTTAAACGGTACTTTAATATTCGATAACAAAAAAAGTTATGCTTTCAGCAATGTGTTCAAATTTACTAGTTCACGTAATAATTCAAAAATAAGAGAATGTACTTCTTATGTAATTGATTTATTATAATTTGCACTGAGTGATCTTCAGCAATTGGGAGCTTTAATGGAGTAATGGAAAAGCCTAATTTCTCACTTAAGACTAAGAAATTAAGCTTTTTTTCATATTGGAGTTATATTAACGTTGCTAATCCGCACATTTTACTGACGCTACCCCTTTAAGATCGAACTTGGATATATTCGCTCAAGACCAACATAAAAAACCTTCATTCATTTCACCCCTATAAAAGGGAGAGACTGACGTCCATCTTAATACTTAAAATGGCTTTCATTTGATGTGATCTTCTTACTATTACCGTTAACACAGGTTTTTTTAGTAAGCCTTAATCTTCGATTCCAGGCTCTCGGTCTTCTTCTGACACCCCTTTTTCTAAAATCTCTCCTAAATCCCACAAGGCGCTAGCATCTTTTATGTTTCCTTCTAACATCTTTCTTAAAGAAGCATTCTTTACTTGATTTGCTAACGGATCTTTTATACTAGTATCTTCTTCAGACATACTCTCCCCCCTATTCAAGATCCAAAAGATAACAATCATAAGGTTTCATTCAAGAAAATTGATTGATTTAATTATACACTGACTCTATTTGTAAAGAATCATATAGACACGAAAAGCAACGTTTTTACTTTTCGATTAATGTTCAACTGCGTCAATCTTATATATATCATCTACCAAATATCGAAAGGGAGAGTAAAATACTTGGTAATTAACTGAAATCTCTTCTTTCAGTCGAAAACAGCATCATCAATCATCTGCGTTTCAGTTTTAGACTCAGTGAAACATACATAAAACGTGATTTCATCATGAAAATCACTGAATTAATTAGAGAAGTCTAGTTACCTCTGTTCCAAATCGTGCAACCAGAAGACGAATCTGAAACCATGCTTAAATGCGTGAAATCTGGACTTGGATATACTTTTATGCCAGAAGACGCACTCCAAGATGTCGATGGGATTAATATCCATCCCGATCCAGAAATATCAGTTTACAACAACACACTTTGCTCGTCGATCTGAAAGATATTTATCCATAGCATTTACTGGATTCTCAGATTGCCTTCGCTCAGTGGGTTTTTAACTTACTTGTTCTTTTGGATTAAGGCATTTGCGATACGCAGGAGCCCATCTTTTAATATCTCTACAGCTTACCGAAAACAGGGAATGATCTCCCTTGTGATGCGTTATCGCAATTTTGGAGTAGTTTTAGGCTTCACTTGTGACCAACTGTCACCACTTGATCATCCTGTGGAAGGATCTCCACAATGAATCCCTTCGTGGCACAGACCACAGCTGTAACCACATGCATTGTCGTGAAGGGTGATTCGAATCTTGCGCTTGATCCATTCAATCAGAGTTTCTTCTCACTTGGTCTCAGGGAACCCTGTTGCATCTTCGACCCCCGCTGTTAGCTCATGGTATTTTTGCGGTCAGCGACCCTAAAGATCTATCGGAAGCAGTTATCCAAATTCGAAATTTCCATTAAGTAACTATGAAGTTACTCTATTGGCAAAAAGACAACTCAACAATATAATTGTTGTAAGTACCCATTCGTGTTCATTGTCCTAGAAGGGAAGAGATACAGATCTAGGCAATTTCAACAGACAGAAGCATTCGGAGGAAACCGAACGCCTAAACATAGGCCAACCGCTCACTTAAGGAGCATTCTTGAAAATAAAGGTCCCAAAAATCCCGTGGTGGCTGAAAAGCCGACACATGGGCTTTCTGGTAATCGTAATCATCCTGTTCGCGCCACACGGTCAGCTATTCTGGCCAGGTTTATCCCTGTTACTATATGAACAGGGAATACTCTCCGCTCTGGGGACGATCCTAGCAATTGCTTCTCTATCCCAGCTTGTAGGAAGCCTATGTGTTAGGCACCTGATCAAGCGCTGGATCAAAAGAGGAGGAGCCAAAAGGGCCGTACAAACACTATTGGTAGGAGCCGTGGTTCCAGATATCCTACTAGTAGTAGCTGTCCAGAACGCGAACATCTATCTCTACTACCTCTCCTTGGGACTCTCCCCAGGGATTACGATCGCCTGCTCGTCAATCTTACAAAATATGCTGCGCGAGCAGCTAGCAGAAGATCAAATGACCGGGTCCGCAAAAGTTAAGTTCATCACGAAACTAATCGCCGTCGGTTACACCTGGCTCTGCTTTCAGGTGGAGTCGCTCGTGTGGACTTACCTGTTCGTGTTCCTAAAGATAAGCATCTTCTGCATCATGAGCTTCGTCAAGCCTGATGCGGCTGAACCGCAGGAACAACAATCCCTTCGAGAGATGTGGTCAGATCCGGCGTCACGAATAGTAGCGGGAGGATTCTGCACACTGTTTGTGTTTTACTGCTTTGGTATTTTGCTACCCCTTGCTGGAGTAGTAGATAAAAAGCAAGTCGGCACGCTTCTGCTCGTGACAATGCTGCTTACAGCCTTGATTTCAGTCAAGTTGAGCACGATTGTCAATAGACGTCGATCGACAAGCAGCAGCTGGCTCATCATGATCTGCCGCACAGCCCTGTTCACTGGTCTTGGCCTAATGCTGGTCCTTGATGGTAGTTGGACTGTCATCGGGGCCATCTTCTGGGGCTTTGGCGTTTGCGGTAATGATCTAACTGAGCACTGTAGCTACAACAACGCCAAGGATAGAGTGCGAGGAACAAGCGCCTACATGGTGGCCTGGAATTTAGCCTGTGTCATCGGAGGAATTTACGTCTGGTTCATGAACAAGATCGGCGTGAGTCCTCGAACCGCAATGGAATGGCTTCTGTTGCCAGCGATTGCTTCCGTGATCTTCGCCTTTTTCCAGTGGAAAGATCATCGGCTTCCTCCCAAGGAGGCTAAACTTGCAGAAGGCGAGTCAGGTGAGTAAGTCCATCTACCCAATGCTGACGCCGTAGGAGGCATCACACGCCTCAAACGGCGTCAGCAGAGAGGATTCATCCAGACGGACTCTCCAACCTAGACCTCATGGCTCAGAAGGAGTAGTTAAAATCACATATCCTCCATTACAATCTGATGTTTGTGAATTCATCACAATCGTATTGGCGGATTTTTTCTTAATTTCGAATTCCAATTAAAAAACCACCCCTGTCTTGGGTTGGTTCTTTACATTTCTCCCGCTTTTTTCTCCAGTACATGTCATCTATTTCCTTTATAATGCCCTTTCTTAACTCTTACATAATATCACAATAAAAACCCTGCTCTTCTTTTTCCACAACATCAAATCGTTCGTTTGCCTGTATAGCTATACGATCCGATTTTACTCGAATCTCTAACTTGAGTACCCCTTTAGCTCTTCTTTGTCTGTTGCTCCCTTTTTATTTGATTATTACTTTCCTCTTAACTTAAGGTATAACTATGCTATTTGTCTCCTACGTCTACATAAATTAAAACAAGTCGATTTTCATAAAAGAACCGACTTGTTTAACTCAATTGTTATATACATCAAGTTAAAAATACTTTTTCTTCCCCTGTTCCTCTTTCAAAATCTCTACCGCTTCCCGGAAACGCTGTGAATGAACTACTTCTCTCTCTCGTAAGAAAGCCAATGCATCATTGAGATCTGGATCATCAGACAAATCAATCAACCATTGGTAGGTAGCTCTTGCCTTCTCTTCAGCAGCAATGTCTTCATATAGATCAGCAATCGGATCTCCTTTTGCTTGGATATATGTAACAGTAAATGGGTTTCCAGCAGCATCATTATAAAATAATGCTTTATCGTGACTAGCAAAATGATCTCCCAACCCCGCTTTTTTCATCTCTTCTGGCGAGGCATCCTTGGTGAGTTTATAAACCATTTCATTATACATATCATTATAACTAATCCAATTACTTAAAAAAGATAGCGGGTTGTGCATCTTTTTTACTGTTCTATTGAAGACTTTGGTTCAATCCTTTTTATTAAGGGCTTTTCGTTGTTACAAAGCAACAGGCGGAGGTTATCCCATTCCCTGATGAGTTTCAATCCTTTTGACAAAGGGCTTTCCATTGTTGCGTTTTGATCTTGATCATTATAAAAGACAAAAACAAGTTTCAATCCTTTTAACAAAGGTTTTTTCGTTGTCACCGCACGTTTCTACATCCCTTGCTATTCCCCGTTTTCAACACTACAAAACGCGAACCCCTTTTTCTCATCTCTTTCTTCTCCTTTCATTTGATCAAAAATTAAAGGAAACCCTTATTTCTTCTGTGGTGCGAACCTCCTAGGATTTTGCCAGAGCTTATGGTTCGCGTATTTGCGATTGGGTCAATAGCAATAAAAAAATCCATCCTTCACTTTTAAAGCTAATATGAGCTACATGATTGCAATTCATTTGTTAATCCATGAGATATCTCAAATGCTTTTACAAAGATCTTTTCGTTGTTACCTGGTTCAAGTGGGGGCACAATTCGGCGTTAATTTGTTTCAATCCTTTTTGCAAAGGGCTTTTCGTTGTTACAACTTTTATTGGACAAATTACCAGTGGATATCGAAGTTTCAATCCTTTTACTAAGATCCTTTCGTTGTTACATCTGATGCACGCTTTCTGACACTATTGGCTGGTTCTTCTCCTTATTCCTAATGATCTTCGAAATCGTCGTGTTCGTGCGCTTGATGATCGGTGTCTTTTCTTCCACCTTCTCGACGATCCACGTCGACAAGACCAAGGTCATCACTTTCCAGGACGGACTGAAGGTAGAACTCAACCTCACCTTCTCCATGGTATGGTGGTTTCAAGGTGACCGAATAATCTTTAAACCTCTCTTTTTCGCTCAGGATGGTAGATAATTCTAATGTAATCTGTATCCTGACTATCAATATCCCCAAGATATATTCGTTCATGCTCCGGAATTAATTCATATAATTCTTTTAACCTAGCTCTTGCGGGCTCGGAAGGATATTCAAGATAGTCGTAATAAGCCTCTCTGCATTTCTCTAACGACGTTTCACTTCCGTTTAACTTTTGATAAGTATCGATTAGCTGTTTATACTTTTCATTTGAGTCGATGCTATCCACTACTTCGCCAAACGTAATTTTGCCCAGATCTTCAAAAACTACAGTGGTTGGATTAGTAAAGCTAGTAAATAAGGTTCCGTTTTGAAAGTATTCTTCAATATCATCTACTTCAAAATTCAATTCAAATTTCGTCGTATAACAAGTTACACGCCCATCCTTATAAATAACTAAGTTAGCCATATAGTTCTTATCCTGATGCTTAAGAAAGATGGTGAACGATTCACCTTCAGTGGTTTGATAACCTATTTCATTTTTTACATAAAACTCACTTGCTTGTGGGGAATATATTACTCTTCTGCTTTTTTGAAGTTGTATTTCATCCTCCGAGATTGTATACATGTTCTCCATTTCTGGATTTAAACGTTTGACAGTATCTCTTATATGCCTTAAATAACCTGCTTTATTATATTTCCATTTAGCCGATTGTACTTTGTAAGTCCCTAGTCCATATATCGAAATGTTTTTATTGTCTGGAACCTGTGAAACTATCCAATTATGCTTCATTTTTTGCTCTAAACCAGCCAGATCCACCAATTTCCAGCAGTTTACCATTCCATCTTCATATACATCTATATTGACGTAGTGGTACTGCACATTATTAATGATTCCAGGTACTCTGGTTCCTTCTATTCTTTTTTGTCTACTGATTTTTTGCATGTTCTCCATCGCCTTTTAGTCTATGATTTTTAACCTGTAGATAGCAGTTCCGTTTTTCCTTGCTCTTATTATAATTTATTTCCCTTACTTTTCTAAGTCCCAGTGAAGAGTTTCTACCATAAATCGCAAAGTAGCATCATAAATTCCAGCTTATCCAATTTGGTAGCTGGCTTCTCTATGTTAACTTGTTTTGCAAAATTTCTTTTTCCACATCATTCATTTGGCATACCGGTTTGAAGGCTAAGGATTCATTCTTAGCGTAGAGAAAATCCTTATGCCGTCTGTGGTGCGAATCTTCTAAGGTTTTGCCAGAGCATATGGTCCGCGTTTTTTATTTACGATTGGGTCAATAGCAATAAAAAACTCCAACTGTCCTTTATGACTAGTAGGAGCTACATAGCTGCTATTCTTTTTTAATTCATGAGACGTCTCAATCCTTTTACAAGGGTCTTTTCGTTGTTCCGCACGCTTCTACACCTCTTGCTATTCCCCGCTTACATGAACTCCATCACAGACTAATTTTCAGGGTAGCTTAATCCTCCTCCCTAGTAGATATAAAACGGGGAACTGATGCCTATGTTTTCTGCCCAGAGGGAGCAAATCACGATTATCTTTATACTTATCATTTTGTACAAGAGAGAACTTAATACGAATATCATATTGCTTCTATATCCCGCTATAAATACTAACTATTATCAATAATCTGTCTTTATCTTTTAGATGACCGCGGCAAGGTCGCGGTCACTGAGGGAATTCCCTCTGGTAGCCCTGCTACCATTGGAATCAGTCGGAGTCAGTCCCGGTGATCTCCCTCATGGTTTCGGTGAATTCCTTGGTCGCCTCCTGCACAGCTTCGAGATCTTCCTGCTTGCCGGTTTGCAGGTACTTGTCCCTCGCTTCCTTCACCTTCTGCTCTGATTTCTCACGCCTTCCCATGCGCTTCCCTTTTCTTCATCCCACAAACTTCGTGGGATCCCACTGCTGGGTTATAGCAGCAGGAAATTCCAACAGGTTCTTTAATTATACTCTAACTAATGAGTATATTCAAATATATAGGAGTATTATATCCATTCTTTTGCGTTAAGATCGTTAGCAATAAAAAAACTCCAACTGTCATCTTTATGACTAGACAGGAGCTACATAGCTGCAATTCTTTTTTTAATCTATCCAAATTCGTCCAAGAGTACTCCCGCTTCTACAAGTGGTGAGATGAATGGGACGTGGTTCGGTATCCCTTTTGCGGGGATGCTTAGAACCACTTTTTTTTGTTAGAATAGCAGATGATACCAGAATCGATGTCCGCTCCCTATTGGCTTTGTCTGGTCTTTCCATGTTACCAGACGTGCAGCTAGTAGAATCCCTTGGAATGGTGGAGTTTCAATCCTTTGTACAAAGGTTTTTTCGTTGTCACAGCACGTTTCTACATCCCTTGCTATTCCTCGTTTTCAACCCTACAAAACGCGAAAACCTTTTTTTCACCCCTTTCTTCTCCTTTCATTTGATCAAAAAATAAGGAAACCCTTATGCCTTCTGTGGTGCGAACCTTCTAGTGTTTTGCCAGAACATATGGTTCGCGGTTTTTATATGCGATTGGATCAATAGCAATAAAAAAACTCCAACTGTCATCTTTAATGACTAAGCAGGAGCTACATAGCTGCTATTCTTTTTTGTAGTTTGTTTATTTCCTCTTGTAACTGATTTAAGCGTTGTTGAAGGACTTCTTTATCAGTCAATAGCTTTGTGGCAACATCGCTCATGTCTCTACCGTATTCTTCTTTTAAAAATTGTAGATCTTCTTTGACTAGCCTAATATCTACTTGCAGATGATCAAGTTTGTTATTCGTTTTTGTGATCTGAATTTTTAAATCGGATTTATCTTTTGCCATTTGAGTAAGTATCCGATTTTCAGTTTGTGCTAATCCACTTATTAAGGTGTTTTGTAGTTGTTGTAAATGTTTTTGATCCATCAGAATCCACCTCATCTATATTTGTCTTCAAATGTATCACATTAGAGTAAATGTTGACAAATCTGTTTTTTGGCTCTTTGATAAAGCTCATACACTTGAAAATATGAACGAAGTCATTTTATTTTCCAAATCCATTTAAGATTAGTTAGGCGATTTCTGATTTTATAACGGTAAGGAATAACAACTAGACATAAATGCTAAGGGCGAGTATCAAAGCTATCAACATCATTAAATCAGCGAGCATAATGAAAGACGGGATACATTACAACACCCATCTGTGTCTGTCTTATATCGTTACAATCCATCATACATTTTCCATGTTTCTTGAACCCTTGTATAAAAAGTACCAACTTGATTACCTTAGAACGTATTTGGAGCCTCACGATTACTGATGTGATCTCGTATTTCTTCGTTCCACTCGCCTTCTGAACAACGCTCTCCTTCCCCATATTCGCAATCATGTCGATGACAATAATGTGGATGGTCACTGTATTCCATTATTTAAGCATTTCCTTCTTAATTAAGATACAAAAGCTCACATTCATTTTGTAAATTTTATCTAAACACTCAATGATATCCTATATTCCAACTAATCCAAATTTAAACTTTAGGTTTACTCCTCTGAAAAAATTGGCTAGAATAAATTTAACCTGATAAAAAGGGGACATACAGAATGGCCTTTAAACAAACCAAGTGGCGAACTGTGTACGAAACGCTTAAAAAACGTATCATAGATGGTACATATCCATCAAAATCAGAATTCCCCACTAATAAAGAAATTGGGGAAGAATTTAATTTGCACACTGTCTCAGTTCAAACAGCAGTTACGGAGTTAATTAGGGAAGGGTTAGTTACCCCTGCCCAAAATCGCGCAACCAGAAGGCGAGTCAGATCTATACCAACCAGATCTAAACGATCAATTTTCTTCTCAGAAGTTCATGATCAAAAAGCAAGCAAAAACGCATTGGCTCTAAATATCGTAGATGCAGCTACCATTCCAGACACAATTCGGAACAGCGTTCATCACAAACAATGCTTTATTACCACAAAGAACAGTTTTTAGATAATATTTTGCATGCAGTATCACGTTCATATATACCTGATCAAATACCATTAGAGGAATTGCTCAAGCTGTTAAAAGAACCTGGAGCTTCATTGTATAAAACCTTAGAAAAGTTGGAACATACACCTACGACTTGTCAGGAGTCATTAATTGCTGATGTTCCATCAAAACAAGAAAATAAAGAATTGCATCTGGTAGAAAATTCGAACATACCTGTGATCAAAATTGAACGAAAAGTATTTGATCAAAAACAACAATTGATTGAGGTATATCATCTGATTTGCAGAGCCGATTGTTACCAATTCGAATATAAATTCCATTTATAGAAGGAGAGCAAAATAAATAATCAACAAGACGACCTAAATACATAAAGAAGACCTAAAAAATTTTCCTACAGTTAGTAGAACATCAACAAAAGAATTAACATCTTGACCACTCCCCATGCCTAAAAGCAGTAGGGACTCTTAGGAATTCCCATCTCATAATAAGATATTGAATAAATTTAGGCCTCAAGCCCTGCGGCGTTAAGTGTCCACCCATTTCTCCTCTGCTTTTCACGTAACCAAATTAACAAAATATTTAAATAACCATTACAAATTGAGTTTAAATTTAAATTCATAAATATGCAACACACTCTTCCTTTATTTTTATAAATATCTAGAGTAAATTATGGCGACATTTTCTAATATCGTTAATTATGCACAAACTATTTCCCATTATGATAATTAACCGAACTAACACTATTTGGTTCCAGCTCTTCCTCTCTTTTAGTTTTATCAATATTTTTTCTCTCATAAGACTTAATATATAATTGTGCAGCTAATTTCCTAATTCTGACTAATCTTTGAACTCTCTCTTCATCTGAAATCATTGCCGGTATAATGACTACACTCGCTTTACTCGTTGTCATCTTAACCACCTCAATAAATTATATGAGGTTGTAAAGGAGTTATTAACTTTGGACAAGGTAGCAATTTATTTAAGAAAGTCCCGAGCTGATCTGGATGCTGAAGCACGCGGTGAGGGTGAAACATTAGAAAAGCATCGAAAAATCCTAAATGAACTTGCAAAGGAACGAGGCTATAATATTGTCGTGACTTTTGAGGAAATTGCATCTGGTGAAAGTATTCATCATCGGCCAGAAATGTTAAAACTTTTAAACAACGTAGAGAACGGTTTATATGATGCTATCTTAGTCATGGATATTGATCGCCTTGGAAGAGGCAACATGCAAGATCAAGGCTTGATACTAGATACATTCAAAGAGTCTAATACTAAAATCATAACTCCACGTAAAATATATGATCTCGATAACGAATTCGACGAAGAATACTCAGAATTTGAGGCATTCATGGCTAGAAAAGAGTTTAAAATCATCAAACGTCGTTTGCATCAAGGTAGACTCCGATCTGTTAAAGATGGTAATTACGTAGGTGCCAGACCACCATATGGGTATACCAAAGTAAAAGTCGATGGAAATCACACCTTAGAACCAGAACCAGAGCAAGCTAAAATTGTGAATCTCATTTTTGAATGGTATACCTCGGATAATCCGAATGTAAGATCAGGAACAACCAATATAGCAAAACGTCTAAATGAAATGGGTGTCCCATCGTACTATGGTGGTAAGTGGTCAAATAATGTCATCTTGCAAATCGTAAGAAATCCTGTATACATAGGAAAAATTAGTTGGGGAAGAGTAGAGAGAAAAAAATCAAAAGCTCCCCATAAAGGTGTTGAAGCCCGCATACGTCCAGTTAGTGAACAGATTTTGGTTGATGGAAATCATCCTGCAATTGTCAGTGAAAAACTATTCTACAAGGCACAAGATATTAGAACTAAAAAATCGCACCCTAGATATAAGCCAAATCAATCACTTCAAAATCCATTAGCTGGTCTAATCGTTTGTAGTATTTGTGGAGGGAATTTGAAAATGTTTCGGCAGTGGGGGCGAAAAAATCGCCATCGGCATCTTCGGTGTGATCATAAAGGGCGCGGTGGACATTGCAATAGAACCGTGAGACTACGATATGTTGAGAATCGGATCATCAAAGAGTTAGAACATTGGATTCATCAATATGAAGAACAAATTACTTTTACTGATGATGATTTCCATAGACAAGAACCGGCACATAATCATCTTGAAATTTATGAAATCACGATTAAGTCCCTTACAGAGGAGATTGAACAACTTCAATCACAAAAGGATCGATTACATGACTTTCTTGAGCGTGGTATTTATGACGAAGATACTTTTCTAAGTCGTTCCATTCGTTTAAAAGAGCGGATTGAAGAAAATCAACTAAAATTAGATTCTGTTATAGCTGAACAACAGCAAGAGCTAAAAAGACAAGAAACCAAATTGCAATTTATCCCTAAAGTAAAACAAATCCTTGATGTATATGAGGAATTGGACGTCGAAGAAAGAAATATTCTACTAAAGGAAATCATCGACAAGTGTGTCTATTTAAAGGAGCAGCATCAAAAAAATGATGAGTTCTCACTCACCATTCATGTGAAGATTTGATAAGAGGAATTTCTACCAACATACATTTTGTTCAAATGGAGTCAACGGAAGGTGTTAATAAACTCGCAAAAGCCGACAGACTAGAAGTAGTATTTACTCTCTTCACCCATTCGGATGTCATTCGAAAAGTGATGATGAACATTAGGTACGTTTAGTGCGTACATGATACTTTTGGCAATGAAAGCCCTCACACAACCATCATCCAGAAACGGCAAATCATCATGAGTGTAGCACGACTAACATTAGGAAATCATACCTCTTTCCCAACTTTTTTCTCCTGTCGAGGGCGACCTCGACGGTTTAGTGACGCTCAAATCATCAAATGCTTGGTTTACCAAGTGTATTACCGGATTCGTAGTTTTCGAGAACTTGAATGGAAGTTGAAACAGGATTTATGAGCACTACGCGCTATGGAAATCTCAGTAATATCGGATCATTCCACCTTTTGTCGGCGAGTGAAGGCGATCGAAGAAGACTTCTATGCGATAGCCCAATCCACGAATAGTTTTTATACTAAATGAATGTTTCTATCAGAAAGTCGTTGATTGAGAACTTCCATCTACTTAAGTACAAAATAGCTGCTTCACGAATATCTACACCAATACTACTCGTAGTAATGTATTTGATCAAATTTACCGCATTTTAATTTTCATATAGAACCTTTCATTAAAACCAGCAAGCTTAGAAAAACGTTGTTTTTTCTTTTCAAAAATAGAGAAGCCTAATTTTTCGTAGAGGCGAATGGCATTGGTATTGTTATCAACAACTTCTAATATCGCCTCATCAAATTCAAGGTTATCCATCAGATGACGAATTAGGGTAGTGGCAACACCTTTGCCACGTGCAGAAGGGGAAGTTGCAATCGATTCAAAATTACATTGATTATCTTCAATAAGTAGAGGTTTTTGAAATTCAGAGCTGAGGAGCTTATAACAAATCCAACCTTTAATACTACCTAGTTCTTGCTTAAAAATATTTAGGTCAAAAGAATGTGCACGTTGTTTATTGGTGGAATATCCAATTAACCCTAATACCTGATTATCCAACATTGCAATATAAAAATGATCTTTACCAAATGAATGCATAAGAGTTCGTACAAGAGTGGGCTGATCCTTTGAAATGAGTGAAAACATTTCAGGATAACTCTCTACAAAGACTTGAGCTGTCTGTTCTACAAACTGTTCATCAACTTCTGATAATCTTTTAATCGATAAATTGTCCATACTACCTCCGATTTCTATTGGCCTAGTAAGAGTGAATACTAGATCTGGGATCATTTATCCATGAAATAGAAAAAGACACAACTGTACCTAACATGATCCAAAAATCCCACCATTCATTTGATGAGCGAATCGCCTTCAAATTGAAATTTGTCAGTTCCAACCATATATAAGTTCTAACGATGTGCGCTCACTGTGTGTTTTTTCTAAAACATGAAATAACGTGACAATCACGCCTATTGAAACAATTTAATAATTATATTTAAATTGTAATGTTATTTTATCGTATTCAATGTTTTTTATAAAGTCTGATGTAAAATCTATCAACAAGGCATATTTTTCGGCATATCCATCTAGGCTACGCCTGTCTGAAATAAAATATCCCATTCAATACTTTACTTCATGGGGATGGTGGTTGCCTATGTGTGTTTTTTACTGGCTATTCATGTCAAAGTTTAATAAGCATATGATGGCTCTATCCTTTTATAAAGAGATCAAACATAACGCCGCATGTTGGGCGTTTATTCTTTCATAAAAGTTGTTCATTACCTACAAAATCAGCCCTTGATAACCTCTTCTATCGACTCGAAAGACTTAAAAAGTTATTTTACATCAAGATGTATTTAACAAAATAAATATATCTGATATAAAATAGATGCACGAACATCGTCATCTTCCGTCTCGACCCGCCTTTAGGGTGTCAAGCACAACGGAAGGGATTGTGTTCACCCCAAAGGAAATCACGGACTGGACGGCATTTGGCTCTGCCGAAGCAATCACGTCAAAGTGAAATCCACTGGGATCATCCAAACCGGTTGAATCTCGCACATTCGATCGGTTCGCCACTACGCAAGGAGTTTTGCGTGCCCACGGACAAGTTCACCAAGGGCGACACGAAGCTGACGGAACCGGTCAGCTTCGTCAAGCCTGTCAAGCTCACCAAGGGCGGCGAGGGGTCGATCCCCTTCTCTCCCGACATGAAGTTGACCGCGACGCTGGAATGGCAGGGGCGGGGGCTTCGCCTCGGCCTCTTCGGACTCGCGCTGGGGGCGATCATCGGCCTTCTCGTCGGTGAATTCATCGTCACCATCATCCTGGGTCTGCTCTTCGGCTCCGCAGGTTTCCTCATCGGCCATTTCTTGTCAGACCTGGAGCTGGTCGCCCTCAGGATCCCGTCGGGCGGACCAATGATCGCCGACGAGATCTACTGGGACAACCTCGGCAACGACACCCGACACCCGTTCGTCAAGCACCACGGCGACTCGAAGACGCCCGGTCGCGAGATCATCACCATCCACAATCCGGGTTCACACCGGCACATCGCGTTCGCCGTGTACTCCGCGTTCCGCAACGGCCCAGGCTCGCTGTTCTCCTACCGCGCTCGGGTGGTCGTGAGCGATGGGATCAACCCGCCCGTGATGGTGCCTCTGTACAATCGGAAGCAGTCATACTGGTGCACGATCGCCCTCATCACCATCAAGAACGGCGAGGTCGTGATCAAGCAGATCGAGCAGTACAACCGGATCGGTGACGAGCACTTCCCACAGCTGACCGCCGATGGCCAGATCGTGCCGGGTGGCGGCCCGGCGAGGACCTACAAGCGTCGCACATGAGAACTGTCTGAACCTATCACGCTGTCACCACGCACAATCGAAGGTGCAGCAGTGAGTAACCTGGGTCACTCTGTTGTGAGGGATGAGCGTCGAACAACGCCTCTTCCCGTGAAACGAGTGATTCTGGACTAGGTCAAACAACGACCAACAACAATCCCGACGCTCCCACAAGGATGTGTCGGGATTGTTGTTTTAACAGAGGATCGACAATAATAGATCCATTATTATGATAGTTAGCCTTCAGTCATCATTTCAAAGTCTAATCGATCCGCACCCAGTCCAAGACCCAGGCACCAGGAACCCCACTTTCCTGATTTCGCGTTAACAATTTTGATAACTACTATGATCTTCATGATCCTCTCAGGGAATAACGGTCAAATCAATCCATTAGACGTATCATCGAATGCTGTTGATGTACTCAGCCTAGACCCCGTAGAGATGGGATTTAAATCCTTGGTGCGGTACGCGCAATGCAACGGTATTCGAGACCTGTGCCAGGAGAATTTTTAAGTTCTTGCGATTATACTTAGCCTTATTTTTTGTTTCTCCAGAGCGCACCTTTAGAGACAAAAATTTTCCTTGATCCAAGACATTGTTTGCTGGGCCTCGATTTTAGATGGAAGCTTTCCTGTTAAAACTAATGGAATACTGAATTTCCAACCAACCACAGAGTACTTACTATGGGAATGAGGAAAGCGCAATACCCATCTTCCGACTCGAAGCGCGTGCTCATGGTCCATCATCATCCCTTGACCCATCGCTTCATAGTCATACCCCCAGATATTGTTATAGACCGTTTCACATTCATAACATTTTCTTATTTGACTTCCCAGTTCGTTTGAACAAACTTTACAATACAAATGACTCAGTGCACTATCAACGATCGTCCAAGGATGTTGATCCATTTCTCCCCAAATAACTTCAGCTAACAATTTTTCAAATTTACTTCCAATCTCGATATCTTCTTTTTCCAAAAGAGAATACCAATCTTGGAGCCATATATTCTCAATTGCATGATAACAAGCTCTACAACTTATATAGTTTATTCCTAGTGGTTCGTTACAATCAATACATTGCTCAACATAGCGTGGACGTGAAACAAGTCGTCCTCCTGAGGGGCGAGTGTAATTATCTAGTCCCAAATCTAATTCCCCCTTTAAAAAATGAACTCCTTAAACCATAATAAAACAAAAGGGCGAACAACGCTCATGTCATTAATAATAGAACTTGCTAACAAGACGAAAGTGAGCGTTGGACGAGAGCAAGTTAACCTGTTCTCGTCCAACGCTCACTTGTCAGGACTCGTAGCTGATCGTGTCACAGCATCAAAAAAATGATGAGTCCTCACTCAGCATTCATGTGAAAATTTGATACGAAAAATTTTTGTAAGCATAACTCTGCTCAAATGGAGTCAGCGGAAAAGGCTAATAAACCCGTGCAGCCTCTCCGAATAGAGAGGCTGTCGGCATGGTTGGACATCGATCTTAGATGGGAATCCCCCATATGGTGCACAGGTTGTGCTCCAACAGTCCCGATGCGTAGAATCCACCTACTTGGGGTAGTACCAGCGAACATGTCATTACCCGCAAAGTAAATTCCATTTATTGTAACCTCTAAAAAACAGAGGTTTTTTTGTTTCTTCTCCTTCTGTAGGATGATGTTATCAACATGAATACTTACAGAAGGGTATGAAAATATTGAAAAGAAACTGGACATTGGATGAGCTGATTGATCAATTTACTTTTCTTCCACAAGAACTTACGCTACTGGGAAATAAATCAGGAGAAACACGTATTGGCTTTGCTGTACTCTATAAATTTTTTCAAAACGAAGCTAGATTTCCATACAAGAAAACAGAGGTTCCAAAGTCAGTTGTGGAATTTATAGCTAAACAAATTGATATTGATCCTATCTTATTTGATCAATATCAATGGGATAATCGTTCGGCAACCTATCACAGGAAACAAATAAGGGAATACTTTGAATTTCGTCCATTCGAGCAAGAGGAATTGGAGCAACTCATTGACTGGATTCAAGAAGAACTATTGTCTGAAAATATCGATTTAGATTGGGTGAAAGAACAAGTACTCGTTAAGCTAAGAGCCATACAAATGGAACCACCAACCCCTGATCGATTGATCCGTTTTCTTCGCTCCATCATTCATCAATTTGAAGAGAAGTTCTTTGAATCTACCTATTCTCAACTGAGTATAATGAGTATTAATCGCATGAATCATTTGATTCATCTTTGGACAGAAACGAATGATGACGTAGTTTCAGATGAAGAAGCTCTCACATTCCGTGAATTAATATCAGATCCAGGTCGAGTGGGTGTAGATACTCTCATGCAAGAGATTCAGAAACTTCGTTCCATTCAACAATTAGAGATACCACTTGATCTTTTTAAAGATGTATCGCCTAAAATCCTGAAAAAATATCGACAACGTGCTATTTCAGAAGACATTCGCGAGCTAAGAAGACATCCAGAACCCATTCGTTATACCCTGCTTTCCATCTTTCTATGGTGTCGCAGTAGAGAAATTATTGATAATCTCGTGGAACTGTTAACTCAAATCATCCATAAAATTGGAGCTAGAGCAGAGAAGAAAGTGGAAAAAGAAATGTTACAGGATTTGAAAAAGGTGAATGGAAAACATGCTTTACTTTTTCGGATGGCAGAAAAAGCATTGGAATATCCAGAAGGAATTGTTCGAGAAGTTCTTTATCCAGTCGTGAATGAGCAAACTTTGGAAGATCTAGTGAAAGAAATGAAGCATTCTGGGCCCGTATTCCGTCAAAAAGTGTATACGATGATGCGTTCCTCGTATAGCAGTCATTATCGCAAAATGGTCCCAGCAATTCTGAAAGCCATTGAATTTCGGTCCAACAATGATCTTCATCAACCTGTGATTGAAGCGCTGGAACTACTTAAGAAATATGCAGGAACCTCTTATCGTTTTTATGAGGGGACTGAAAATATCCCTATACTAGGGGTTGTAAAAAATGCGTTGATGGATACCGTTTTGGATAAAGAAGAAAATCGAATCAATCGGATTAATTATGAAATCTGCGTTTTGCAAACTTTGCGAGATAAATTACGCTGTAAAGAAGTTTGGATTGTGGGAGCAGATCGTTATCGGAATCCAGAGGAAGACCTTCCTTCTGATTTCGATACTCGGAGACAAGAACATTATCAAGCATTGAAGCAGCCTCTGGATGCAGAAGAATTTGTAAATACACTGAGAAAACGCATGACGAAAGCACTGGCTCAATTAGATAGTGGATTATCGAGCAACTCCAAAGTAAAAATACTAACCAAAGGATCTGGATGGATTTCTCTTTCTCCTTTAGAACCTCAAACAGAACCTCGTCATCTTTCGCTTATTAAGAATGAAATCATCAAACGATGGCCTATGACGAGTCTCTTAGATATGTTAAAAGAGGCTGACCTACAAGTTGGTTTCACGAATCTTTTTAAAACAGTAGGCACTAGAGAAACGTTGGATCGAGAGACAATTCAAAAACGACTTATTCTTTGCTTGTATGGTTTGGGAACCAATGCAGGGTTGAAACGCTTATCCGCTGGAGATCATGGGGTTAATTATAAGGATCTCCTTTATATACGTCGAAAGTTCATACATAAAGAAAATTTGCGATTGGCCATCTCTCAAGTGGTAAATGCAATTCTTCAGCATCGAATTCAGGATATTTGGGGAGAAGGAACTACCTCTTGTGCTTCCGATAGTAAAAAGTTTGGAGCTTGGGATCAGAATTTAATGACTGAATGGCATATCCGATATCGTGGTAGAGGTGTAATGATTTACTGGCATGTGGAAAAAAATTCAACATGTGTATATTCACAGTTAAAATCTTGTTCCTCTTCTGAAGTAGCCGCTATGATGGATGGGCTATTAAAACACATGACAGATATGACCATTGAGAAGAATTACGTCGATACACATGGACAGAGTGAAATTGCTTTTGCTTTTTGTCATCTTCTAAACTTTCAATTGATGCCACGCTTTAAAGGTATTCATAAAAAGAAGTTATACCGACCTGATATAGGGATGAAAGACGCCTTCTCCAATCTGACTCCTATCCTTACTCGACCAATTCAATGGGAATTAATCAAACAACAATACGATCAAATGGTCAAATATGCAACTGCCTTACGACTGGGAACTGCTGAAACCGAAGCAATCTTAAAACGCTTTACCAAAAACAATAGCCACCCAACCTATCGAGCATTAGCCGAATTAGGAAAAGCCATTAAAACCATTTTTTTATGTGAATATCTTCATTCAGAAGAGATACGGCGAGAAATTCAGGAGGGGTTAAATGTAGTAGAGAATTGGAACTCAGCTAACAGCTTTATTTTCTATGGAAAAGGAGGAGAGATCCAAACCAATCAGTTAGAGGATCAAGAAATTGCGGTCCTGTCCTTACATCTACTCCAAAATAGCTTGGTTCTGATTAATACACTTATGATTCAAGAGGTTCTATTGGAAAACAATAAACAATTGCTTCAGAAATTAGAGCCTGAAGATTATCGAGCATTGACTCCTTTAATTTATAGTCATGTAAATCCCTACGGAACATTTCAATTAAACATGAATCAGAGACTGCCTTTAAGAAATATCACAGCTTAAATGAAAATTTGCATCTTGATGAGGTTGTAACATCAAGATGCAAATTTTTTATATTTATCTTTCTTCTGTAGTTCTAGAACGATTTACTGCATCCGGTTTACTTCGGAAGGAAATAGCACCATACTCGGACTCATCGTCGGTGTTCTTATCGGGGGACTGCTCATTATCATCCATCAGTTCGCCGAGTTCGAATCGATGATCTTCCGCCAGATCGAACGAACAATGTACTTAGATCCTCTGGGTTTACCGTATACCCTTCCTTTCTTAACTGTCGTATTACTTCCGTCAAATCCACAACATTTTGATGAGATACTACCCCTAAAATGTTAGCCGAAGATGTGTACCGTTCCATGACCACCATCAACGAGCACTCTGTCTCCTGTCTTAAGTCTTGTAGTTGCGTTGCCGCAACCAACAACAGCAGGTATACCCATTTCTCTGGCTACGATAGTAGCATGGGACAACGGTGCACCGACATCGGTAATGATGGCTGCAACTTTTGGAAAAAGAGGTGTCCAACCGACATTGGTAGTGGTAGCAACTAAAATTTCCCCTAACTGAAGTTTTTCTCCTTCCTCAGGATTGTTAACAATACGAACAATTCCTTCTACCCTACCTGCTGATCCAGCACAACCTTTTAATATTTGAATGTCAAACGAATTTTCAATAGGCATCGTTGAATCATAATAATCACCCCTACGATTGGGATCTTTAACCCATTCAAATGGATTAAAATTCCCCCTAATAACAGAAGGATATCTGGGCAGAGACTTATATTTATTGTAATTTTCTTTTCTAACAGAAATGTATTTTACTGCTGGAGTTCCTCCAGAAAGAAGTTTCTCTACTTCATCTATATAGAGGAAAAATACGTCATTTCCTATACCCGTAAGTTCCCCTGCTTTAAGAGCAAAGGCACGAATTACTCTTAATACCCTTACAAACTCTGAACGTGTGGCTTCCCGAATCTGAGCGGCATTAGATACTATTGCTATTTGTTTCTCAAGCCATTTAACCTTATGAGGAAAACAATCACTAAACTTTCTGAATGCATGCTCATATTGTACTTGTTGCTTTTGGAGAAGTTCTTCCACATCTGTATTCGACTTTTTAAATTCAGCAATTCGTCTTTCTAACCAATCTTTATCCTCTGCAGGATGTTGTATCGATAATTCTAACTCATGTGGCCCTCGATGACCATATTTTAACAAATACTCCTCACGGCTCATTTCTCCTTGTACTACCTTTGCAATCCCGATAACTGGCCCTAAACTTGCAAGCTCGGTGCTTCCCCTCAAGTTAGACAGAAGTACATTGGCGTCCTGTTTACCTACCAACTTTGTTAAAATATGACTCAATTTATTGGAAACTGTCACCATTCTCATAGCACCAGCAATCGAAATCCACAAAGCTCTAGAATTATATGGTTTATACTCTTCTTTCCATAACGATAACAACTCCTTATCTGTTTTTATATTTCTAATACGTTCTGTAATTTTTCTACACCAATTGGGATTATTTCGAAGATGATACAGAATATCCTTAGAAGCCTTTTTCCTGTTTTTTATGTTTCTTATGAATTTTGGTATCATTTCTTTTATGAAATTTAATCTCGAAAAGGGATAAATAGGAATATCTATTCCTTCAGGTATCATTCCATATATTTCACTTATTTTCCCTTCAGCACGTTTGTTTCCAAACATTGATCCTACTACTAACAATTGACTGATGTTTGAATACATTCTTCCGCAAATATTCCCCCACAAAAAAAATCCTGGCACTACACTTTGTTCTTCATCTGAGTCTTCAAGTATAGACCAAGTGAAAGGTGTAACAACATCACTTATGGCTTCTCCCACATTGACATTGCTCCACAAATAATCTCCCATAAAAGAATAGTTCCATTCATAGGTATCTGGATTACCTGGACTCAAAGTGGTAATAGGTCTTGTCTGTAGAATATACAATTTCCCCTTTGCCACAGCCCATTCAATATCTTGTGGACTTCCAAATTCCTTCTCAATCTTTACTGCATATCGATACAGTTTCTTAGCATATTTTTTAAACTCATTAGGACCATCATATTTCCCATTTGGTCTTTTTAATTTGAAGTCATAGGCATTTGTTTCTCCTGATACAAGCTGTTCTCCCACGTCATACACGTAATTACCTATCATATTCACAAAGCTTCCTGTAATTGGATCAGCAGTAAACAATACACCCGATATTTCGGAGGGTATCATCAACTGAACTATCACTGCTATATCATGAGATTGGTCTATCCCCTGAACAGAACTGTATACTTTTACTCTTTCTGATTGTCTTGACCTAAAAACAGTATCAATTGCTTCAAACACCTCTTCATCCGTTTCTATATGGAGAACCGTTTCAAATTCTCCTGCAAAAGACGCTAGGTTGGAATCTTCGCTTAGAGCAGACGATCTTACAGCAAATAACGCGCTTTTGTTCTTTCTTCTTATTAAATCTAAAAAAGACTTAATCTTGCTTCGAGCTTCATTATTTAGTTTTTCTTTTTGAAAGGCAGACGGTAAAATTACAAATCCTTCCGGTACTGGATATCCGTCCTGAAACATTTTAGCCAGCTTACCACCTTTTCCTCCTGCTAAATTTTGGTACTCAAAAGTCAATTCTTTAAAATTTTTCACCATAGTTGACAATGAAATCAGCCCTTTTCTCTATTTACTCCACTCAGTTTTCCTCTCTGGCAAGTTGAAGTTATAAATAATCGGGAAACACATTTCTAACAGTATAGATCTCTCTTTTCATACTTTTTATAAGTAACCCCTATCGATAGAAATATAATAAGTACTGCAAACAAAAAGTAGAAAAGGTTAAAACCATTACTTACTAAACCTGGAGCGTTAAAATACCAAGATGGTGATAAGAAAGTAAGCCCATATATTCCCGTATATTCAATAAAAACAGATATCACATAAGAAAGAATAACAACCAAAATCGAACAACGTAGAGCAGTTGTGCCTTTTTGAAAAATCGCCGAGAACATTAACCCAAAAGCCATAAACATCAGTTGTGTAAGAAACATGCCTATCATGATCAACGATATTTCTCCATTGATACTTGTGTCCTTCACCTGAAAAACCATGGTAAATATGGAAATAATCCATGTTATTAGAGTCATAACAGCCACATTCAAAACAGCTACCCCTATTTTTGCGCTTATTACTTTACTACGAGGAAAGGGTTTCGTAAAAATAAATTCCACCGTTTTGTTTCCTTCTTCTTTCGAAATAATACTAGCACCCACAATTGCAGCATGAGCAAAGGCAACCATGGTATACCATAAAAACATGCACATTATATATCCAATGGGTGTTGCAAGAGGAAACCTATCATATACACCAAACATAACTCTAGCAATCTTTGGCAGAGCAGCTAAGCTTGTTTCAAGGGTGTCTACCGAACTCATCACCACTGGATATTCGGCTCCCCCAAAAAGCCCCAACAATAGCATAATAGCCGACCACAAAATAAGAGGTTTACGGTTGAATTTCAATTCTTTGAAAAAGATAGTCTTCATTTTTCTACCTCCTTTTCTTAAGAAACAGTTTTAATATCTTTTTTGATGAAAATAATAAAGCTTGCGACAATAAATAAAGCCATAAGTCCAAAGAAAAGCAATGCATAACTCAAATTATAGGTAGAATGCGCCATAACATAAGCACTACCGAAATATTTATATGGTGACAAAAGCATGATAATATCATTATCAACCACGCCAGAGTAAGCACCACAAATGTACGTAACAAAAGCTACACCCATGGAGATCACAACTGGCATTCTAATAAGTGGTTGTATTACAGCAATAAACATACCCAGTGTCATGAAAAATAACTGTATAAATATGGTGCTCAATGCAATTAACAAAAGTTGAATGAACTCAAATTCCCCTTTTGCGCTTATCTGCATAATCGAAATAGATGCTACCACATATGCTAAGCCAACAATTAAACAGCATAGTGTTGCGGCAGAGAGTTTAGACAAAAGTACTTTTGCTCTACTGTACGGCTTTGTCATCAAAAAATCGGCGGTTTTTTGAACATAATCCTTTGAAATCATGGTAAGTCCAAGGTACATTCCATAAACCGCAAATGCCATCATGGCAAAGGATGTAACAAAAGAGTACGCACCCAAAGGGCTGAAAAGATCATCTATACTCCCTCCTGTTCCTGCAAAGATAGGATTTGTACTCGTTGCTTCCTTCATTTCGTCGGTTAGCATGGTGCTATCTGTCATAAGGTTTATATACATTGGCATCATCAAAAAAACCAAGATTGCCAATGATAGTGCCCAAATAATAGTGGTTTTGCGATTCTGCTTCATTTCATATCTAAATATGGCCACAAGAATCCCTCCTAATTATAATAGTGCATAAAAATATCTTCTAAGGCTGGTTCTTCAATGGATACATCACTAACTTGCAACCGCCATATTTTTTCCAATATGTTGCCTACTTCACCTTTATACATAAAAGAGGCACGATTTGCGTCTTGTTTATAATCCATAATACCTACTAGATTAAAATAGTTATTTGGGATTTCGACTTTTGCAATTAATTCTATTTTTTTATATCCATTTTCGTTAAGTTCATGTATCTTTTGAAGGTTGATTATTTTACCTTCCTTAATGATGGCAACTCTGTCACAGATTTTTTGAACCTCACTTAGCACATGTGAAGAAAAGAATATAGTGGTACCTTTTTTGTTTTCTTCCTGCAAAATCTCAAAAAAAGTATGCTGGACCAATGGATCAAGGCCGTTAGTTGGTTCATCCAAAATAAGAAGACGAGGAGAATGCAATAGTGCTTGAACGATACCAACCTTCTTTTTGTTCCCTAATGAAAGTTCACTTATTTTTCGTTTTAAGTCAAGCTGTAACCTTTTTGAAAGCTCCGTAATTCTATCTTTGCAATCCTTGTCGTAAAGAGCAGCAGCATAATCTAACAACTCTTCCACGGTCATTTGTTCATAGTACGAGGTCTCAGAAGGCAGATAACCTATATCTTTGGCTATCGCTGGGGCTTCCCTAATACAGTCTTTGGAAAAGATGCTGGCACTACCAGATGTGGGATGCATCAAGGCCAGTAAAGTACGAATAGTTGTCGATTTACCTGCTCCATTTGGACCAATAAATCCAAAAATTTCGCCCTTCTTCACAGAAAATGAAATGTCTTCAATGCCCCTACGTTTACCATAAGTCTTTGTTAAACTGTTTATTTCAATAATATTTTCACTCATGAAAAAAACACTCCTTTATTTATAAAAAACGTAGTCTCGAAGTATACAACCCAAATGAACTTCGTTAATTACTTCATTTCAAACATTTCTTTAGTCTAGCTGGATGGATAGTGTGTGACCCATTATAAACACACCACCTAGGATTTCAACACTACTACCGCTTTGTAGATGATTTTTCCAAAACAGCCCATATCCAATATGTTTTGATATTGACACTAAAAAGTACCACATCTCTGTATCTAAGTTGTTCAAAAGGCTTGACAAACTGCTTGGCTTCCAATCAGTTGACACACTTTTGGCGTCTGGTATTGACTTGTAACTGGAGATTTATACAATGATTTAACAAGACCAAAAAAATCAATCCTCGAAAGGTTAATTTTTGGGTCTTTGATACTTTTAATCCCTAGCCTTAGTAGCAATGTTTTCTGTCGGAACTCCTATTCAACTCGTTCGCCATCAAATGGAAATGAGGCAGCGCCGCTGATTGTGGCTGTACCAGTGAGGAAATCGTTGTCAATCGTCCCCTCCCACATCATGGTTATGGGATACGGTTCCGTCATAACAGTTGTAAATGATATCTGATTCTCCTGTACCTTCCCCGATGAGATCGGTACAGTGACGTCCAATAGCTTATTGATGAGCGAGCCGGACAGTACACCCTCCCTTGCCATGAGGACGAGCTGGAGTTCCTGTGTTGCGGCGGGGTGGTAATATTTCAGATGCCACGTCCCATCAGGTTTCGCCGCTGATCGTACTTCATTTGAAGAGTTGTTGATCGAATTTTGTGGAGACATGGGTGCTTTGTAGGACATACCTTGTCCGAGTCGGGAGTGCCCAGGTTCAGCCTGAACACCTAGCGAATTCAAGAATCCGGCGTTCATTCGGTAAAAGCCAATCAGCATCAGACCACGAGCTTGCGACTTATACCTGTACAAGGGGGGCAATCTCATCAGCGGTCATGCCGGCGCGAACGTGATTGGCCCACTCGTACTCACACGAAGAGTGAAGAGCGATTCGTAAAATCAGAAGTTCGCGTGTTCGTATAGATACTCTCCCTCTAGCTGTCAGGTGTTTTCCAAACTCCAACCAAGCCTCCATCAAATCTCCATGGTGTGCAAGTATTTGATGCTCCAATACCCGCTGCGGTGCGATGAACTTTCGACAGCTTGGATACATCCATCATCGGAATTCGAACCTCCGTTGGCCGCTTAATCGCTTTTCGCCCTTGCCAGACATTTACTTGTGTCGCATCATTTTTTCTGCTCTTCTTATCATTTTTCATTAGGTCTTTCCTCCTTTAAATAAACCATTGTTCTATTTATTTATTGGCTACTATAAGCCATTAACAAAATTCTTTAATTGAATTAGTTCGATGCATCATCTTTTATTACTTTCACCCATACTTCGACCATATCTGCGCTAATACGATATAAGGAATTTAAAGGTGCTCCCAACACACGTTCAATGGCATCCATATAGGCAGCATGAATTGAAATAATGCGTTCGATACATCGCTGCTCATCTTGCTCCTGAGCTAACGAAAGCAATAACTTGGCATGGGTCGTTCCCATTCCCTGCAAGAGAAACAAGATAGCTTCCCCAATCTGATCGGGATAGGGTGATGTGAAGATGCCTTCCTGAATGCCCTGCTGAATAATCACATTCAGCAAGGGCACACGCTGCTTAAGAACAGCTTCTTCTACTTTCTGACGAACGATAGCGTTGCTATCGGCGTACCAAACATGCCCCAGCTTAACCACATCCGTCTTGCGCGCAATTCTCAAATTGTCGAGAGTGTTAAAGAAGCCTTGAAGTTTTTCTAGGGCGGACAGATGGGGATCATGGAGGATAGGAAGAAGCGGTGTTTCCACTTCTTCTTTTATCCGTTCAATGAGTCCTTCCAGCACCGCGGGCTTTGAGTCAAAATAATGATAGAATGCCCCACTGGAAATCTGTAAATCAGCCAAAATGTCTCCAATAGTCATACGTTCATAACCTTTGGTATAGATGAACCGCTGTGCAGCATCGAGAATTTCATTGCGCTTCTTCTTGTATTCATGTTCTTTTACAATTCGAGCCATCATGCGCCTCCTTTAATAAACAGATTCTCTCTCTATTAATTAGATTATGCTACAATATGTCTTAATGTCAAGGAATTTTTCTTAGATCTAGTAGGGGTATGTGAACATTCGGAGAAGCGATTTGAAAAGTAGCTTTTAGGCCCAGTGACAGGGTTCCTACCAGGGGTAGTGAGACGGTTCGTGCTCTAGTCCGTCAGATAGTTTACATATTATGTAAAACAAAGAACCAAGCACTCGTTAAATCGGGTTATAGATCTTCTACATAACTGGGTAAACCTATTTAGTTGTATAGCGTTTCTCAGTAATAACTCATTCGAGTTACTTTGATTAGAGTAGAAAAAGAATATGAAGGAAGAGGATATCAATTGAAAGCGACGATATTAGTAGTTGTAATTGTACTAGTTTTATTAGTTTTATCATATTTTTATACCAATATAACTTATATACGGAAGCCTTTAGATAAAATGTACAAAGCAGGATTTGTAGAAAAGAAAATAAAGTTGAAGGACGGAACAGTATTAAGCTATGGAGAAGGACC
The DNA here is from genome assembly GCF_900129355.1 of Seinonella peptonophila. Taxonomy (GTDB): domain Bacteria; phylum Bacillota; class Bacilli; order Thermoactinomycetales; family Thermoactinomycetaceae; genus Seinonella; species Seinonella peptonophila. The sequence continues at coordinate 376,754 of NZ_FQVL01000001.1, forward strand.
GAATAATGGAAAAACACCACTATTATTGATTCATGGTCGAGGAGTAACCTGGGAGGATTATGCGAAAATATTGCCTGGGTTATCTAAGTATTATCATGTTTATGCTGTAGATGTCCATGGACACGGAGAATCAGATAGGAATCCCAAGAAATATACAGCAAAAGCAATCAGCGAAGATCTTACTGAATTTATAAAAGTTGTAATAGATGGAAAAACGGTTATTTCTGGCCATTCATCGGGCGGTATGATTGCAGCATGGATAGCAGCGCATTCACCAGATCTTGTACTTGGGACAGTTATTGAAGATTCTCCTTTCGTCTCAACGAAACTAGGTAGAAGGGAAAACACCTATGCATGGGTATACAGCTTTCAATTATATGAAAATTTTAAAAGGCAAAAGAAAGAAAGAGATTACTTTTCTTATGAGTTAAAACTTAGCTACTGGAAGAAGATATTTGGTGATTTTCTTTGGAAGAAATTTTCGAAAGATGCAATTGCATTTAGAAAAAAATATCCGAATAAACCAGTGCACTTATTTTATTTACCACCGAATATCAATCGAATGTTTGAATCGGTAACATATCCATATGATAGAAAATTTGGAGAAGCATTTTATGATAACTCTTGGTTTCAAGACTATAATCAAGAAGAGGTGTTATCCAAAATTAAAAGTCCAACCATTTTCATAAAAGCAACTACTAGATATGATGGGGAGTTATTATTAGCAGCACTATCTGATCAAGATGCTGATAAAGTAGTTAATCTATTAGAAAATGGAAAAAAGATCAATATTGAAGCTGGGCACGATATACATTATGAAAAACCTCAAAAATTCCATAAGATTATGATGAATTTTTGAGGATCGATTTCGAAATAGATACTAGAAGCTGTTTCAAAACTCATAATCACGCATAGAATCGCATGAATATACAATGTTAATCGATCAGTCGATTGAGACATAAAAGGGTTAGCGCAAGAAAGCAAAATGCTTTATAATGCTGGATGTAACGTTCATATCGGACAACGAGTCTTCGACAGTTGTCCATCCAAGCAAAGCAACGCTCCACTTTCCAGCGTTCTTTGTACCCGTCGCCCACTGCCATTGGGCGACGTTTTCCTTTTTTTGAGTTTTTTCGGTGAGGGATCACAGGTTTCATTCCGAGCTTTCGTAGAAAGCTTCGAAAAGAAGCACTATGGTAAGCTCGATCAGCTACCATCTCTTTAAAACGTCTCTTTGGTGATCCTCGTCTACTAGGCACTCGAACGGATTGGATTGTTTTTTCTGCCAAACGAATTTCATGAGGTTGAGCACTCTCAACATGTAGTCCGACTGGCAAACCATTTCTCTCTGTTACCACCATCACTTTTGATCCTTTTCCTACCTTTGTTTTTCCAATGAAATCCCCGCCTCTTTTGGCAGCTACAAAGCTGCCATCAAGAAAACCTTTTGTAAAATCAAGTTGTTCTTTTTCTCGTAACTGTTTCAGCAACTTTCTCCAAATGCGTTCCCAGACACCCTGTTTCTGCCATTGTTTCAGTCTTCTCCAACAGGTGACAGATGAACCGTATTTCTTTGGCATATCTCGCCATGCACATCCAGTTTTCAATACAAAGATGATTCCATTGAGCACCCTGTGAGGGTCGACCTCCGGTCGGTCGACTCTTTTGATTCTCTTTGGTAGTAAAGGTTGAATTTGTTCCCATTGGTGTTTAGTTAATTCGTGTCTGCTCATAATATCTGTATATTAATTCACATTTATCTATTTTGAAACAGCTTCTAGTCTTGGATTAATCAGGCCCAGTGACAGAGTTGCTGCTCTCGTCCGCAGGATTATTTCCATTTGTTGGTCAAATTAGGGTTTGTCGTTTGGTTGCTGGTTCTGCCCCAATGAGCGAGTTCTCTATATTCTTTAGAAGTGAAGGTTCGATATCCAAACTGATTTCTAATTTTTCGTAAATGTTCTCGTCTTGTTTCTCCACCTCTGGAACCGGCGTAATTCTTTAGGGAATCCGGAGAGATTCCAATCTGTTTGGAAATATAATGAAGAATCGATTCTGGTACCGATTCAGTAGATGCTAATGGGCGTCCTGGAAAGCGAAGATAACAAATTTGAACTGCATATCCTAGACGATTGGAGGCACCACGTTGTTGGTGAATCACAGATTTCTCTTCGGGTGTAATGGTGTAATATCGAGCCAATTCTGGGATATGTGAACGATTCGGGGAATGAGGGGCCACATCTGAAAATTTTTCCAATTTAGGGATGAATCTATCATGAAAAAGATAGGTTTTTCTTTTATGATCAAAAAGATTGTGAAAATCAGAAATAAAGATGTAGCAAGGAAGGGAACGGAATTGCCTAGTATTAATCAGCTCATCCAATGTCCAGTTTCTTTTCAATATTTTCATACCCTTCTGTAAGTATTCATGTTGATAACATCATCCTACAGAAGGAGAAGAAACAAAAAAACTCTGTTTTTTAGAGGTTACAATAAATGGAATCTACTTTGCGGGTAATGACATGTTCGCTGGTACTACCCCTACTTGGATGTCATCCCAAGGGTGAGGAACATCAGGAGCGAGCAGTGCGTACATGACCAGCGCACTAACTCCTATCTTCCCACAGGAATGCATGACACTCGCCAGATCATCTTCTTTGAGTCTGAGTTCGACGGTTGCGGCGAGTTCCATCTCCAGAGTGAGAGTAACCAGCTCACGGAGGTTTTCCAGGGTGATAGTGCCTTCGAAGAGAGGCAGGGAGTTTGCGTTGAGATTCTTCCGAATCTCAGCCATTGTTCGATATTGTCGCAGGGGGTTATTCTGCCTGTCCTCGATTTGCCACATGACGCGTAGAGCGTGCATCATCCGGGTCACTGTTTCCGAGTTCCAGTGATGCTGATGTGTGTGGAGTGGATACAGGACCAGTGCAGTAAGCGAGATTTTGGCCACCCAGTGAAGCATTTCCTCTTGCTTCTCCAGCGCTTCGTTGACGTGTTGAAGATAGGTCTCCACTCTCCGGTAGTTTATGTTGTGCTGATTGCGCTTGGTACTCAGCTCTTCACGGAGACTGATTAGTTCCACATGCTCGTCACGCAGAACCCAGTCCAACTCTCCAGCACGCAGCGACAGAGCCTGAATATTTTCGAGCGTGATCGTTCCACTATAGAACGGACGGAAGTTCTCGTCGATCTCTCGCTCAAGACTCTTTACTACGTCAGACAGCTCCATGGCCATGGGAAAACCTTTCGATGAGAGCGATGTCAAACCATTTTCAATTGTTTATCCTACTGGACTACACGTAGTGTCTGCTCCCTTCTCAGGATTCTGACTAAGTCTTGAACCTTGGAACTATTACTCAACAGAGGTTAGAGCTCTAGACAGATATAACATTTGAAACACATACATATTACCATAGCGTACCAATCCTCGATAATTGTTCATCTCCTCAAAAAATAGTGGGTTTTGGTCCACCATCATATCAAAATTTGATTAGAATAAGATCGTAATATTGACGAATTATAGAGAATATGTCCTTATCTATATATTACAATGGTTATGAAATATGAAATTAATAGTATGTTCAAAACAATAGATATGGTGGTGTAATAAATTGATTCAACCATCTAATAATTTGACTCGATTATTCGATATTTCTAGTTTAGATGAATTAGAAAACGGTGCTCTCTTTTCTCAGTCAGCCCTAAACCGACCGGATCGATTTAAATCAGAGGAGATTTCACAGGGGATTGACTATCTAAAAAGAAAAATTGGATTATTACAGACTTTAAAAGATTCTAATATGGACCACGAAGAAGTAAAAAATTTTCTCGAAACTTACCAAATGATTCTAGAGAATTTAGGTTCTAGACCTAGCACCAAACCTATCGGAGATTTTCTAGAAACGCGACGAGACTCAAAATTCCCACATTCATCAGCTGATTATTATACTTGGGCACAAGAGCTCCAAGAAGTATATAAGGAAACACTTTCAACCTTATTTGATCATCAAGATATTAATCGATATAAAACTACTGGACAAATCCCTAGACTAAAATTTAATACATTGGATCCTTTTCAAAACAATGCGCTGAATGAACTGGTCAGAGATTTATTTATGCATCAGGGTTTTCAAAATTATGCGCTCTCACAAGAAATAAAAGAACATCAAGGAAAAGTCAATATTGATGGAAACGAAATTGTTTTGCCCGATCATAGTTATGAATACCATTTTATAGGGAAATTTTTCAAAGGCTATTACACAGATACAATTCCTAATGGTGGTAAGAAGAATGGGCATTTTGAAAAAATGCCTCTTGACGACATTGATGATTGTTTGGATTATTTTGAGCAAAAAGTATTGCCCTCTCTACCTTATACTAATCATGATTTGATAAGTCGCTCACTTGGTGCTGTATTAAAAAGTATTGAAACCGAAGTGAATCATGTTTTTGGCTATGGCCACATATACCATGCGGGTCCAACAAAAAATCAGGCTCAGGATTTAAGACCTCGACAAATAAGAATTAAAACCATTGAAAAAGCATTTCAAGAAGCATGGGCAGAAAACACCCATCCGGAACTCGACGAATTGTTAGGAAGTTTCACGGAACAATTTGCGGATTTAAATGCTGAAATGACTCGATCTATCCGAAGAGCAAGTAATCGAGATTTTGCAATAACACCTATCATTCAACCAAAAGGCTTATCTCAAGAAGGGCAGGAAAAATCGGAAATGTAATGTTTCTCAGAAAATCCGAACAGAACTTAAAAACAAGGGCCTTTGTGCCCTTTTACATTTTTATCTATAGTATGTGGTTACCTAGAACCTCTAGAGTCTACAGCAATAAAAATTGGATAAAACGTTGTTTTAAAAGTAAAACATCAAAAGTTCTCACTGATCTTTCGAGCAAAATTTGATATGTATAATGGCATTGTCAATTTATAAATCATTGTAGCGATCATTTCTAAATGCGCAAACTCTTCCGTTCCGATATCGGTCAAAAGGCCTTTCACTTTATCTGGTATTGTATATCTTTGATTTAGGTAACGAAGCGCTGCTGCTAGCTCTCCATCAGCTCCTCCGTATTGTTCGACTAGAAACTTGGCTAACATTGGGTTACATGTACTTACTTTCACTGGATATTGTAGTTTTTTCTCATAAATCCACAAAAACATCTCCACCTTTATTTTCTCGTTTATCTAAACTTCCCAAGGCCAAGGCCCTTTGCTCCATTCTTTTGAGATAGTCATCGGGCTATGACCAAAGTTGGTCAGGGGACCATAATATTCTTCATATTTCTCTGCTATCTTTCTTCTTTCTTTCGCATAATGGTTATATTGATCTATTGCATTTTGGTCAAAGGGATGTGTATCTAAATATAAATTTAATTCCACTAAGACAAAATCAACCTCTTGTAATGCTAATAAAATTTTTTTTCGATTTTCACTCATTCAGTAAACCCTCCATCTCTAAAAGGAGGATATGGGCTATAAAAGATTGGCCATAATGTACCTTTGCGCAATGCTTCAGATGGTGAAAATTGCGGAAGATCCGGTGGTTGAAAACCAACAAAAAGCTGTGGAGGTACCGAATAAAATTTTTCACGTATGGGTGGGCAAGGATCATCTGGACTTACATAGGGGTACCAGACTCGAAACTGTTTCTGTCGTTTTTTCATATCTATTGTGCCAGCTTACAGCACATCACTCACCTGCCTTTTCGTAACTCTCATTCAAAATATGCATAATATGCTTGGCAAATGAACGAAACCTCTCTAATAGCTCCATCATAATTATGAACAGAAAAGGAAATACTAATTAAAAAGAGGTAGGTATGTACTGAAGTATGAGAAAACTCTTTCCACTGATGCAACCTATTGCGACTCATCGTCTACCAACTCAAAAAGAATGGATTCATCAAATAAAATATGATGGAATCCGCCTGCTTTGTGTAGTGCAAGATTCTAAGGTTCAACTTTGGACTCGAAAGCAAAATAATAGAAATACCCAATACCCAGAGCTACTGCAAATTTCAAACTTTATTTCAGCAAAGTCGTTTATCCTCGATGGCGAAGTCATTGTTCGTTCGAAAGAAAACAAACCTACTTTCTCTTTGATATTAAAAAGAGATCGAAATATAAATCCTATTCAAATTCATAACTTGATAGATACACATCCATTGGAATATCATCTTTTCGATATTTTGATGAAAGATGGACAAGATTTAAGAAATCATCCTTTAGAAGATCGCTTACAGATCCTAAGTAATATCATCATGCCAAATGAGCAATTTTTCCTTGTTCAAAGTCACAGTAACGGACAATTGCTGTGGGAACAAATCAAAAAAAACGGTTGGGAGGGGGTAGTTTCGAAAAAATTAGGGTCAAGCTATATGTATGGCAAAAAGCATCAAGCATGGTATAAAAGCAAAGTCAAACAAGAACGGCTATGTGTAGTAGGGGGTATTCAATACAAAGCAAATTATCCAAATTCACTTCTATTAGGAAACTATTTGCATGATCAACTTCTTTATATTGGAAAAGCATCCACTGGTCTTTCATCGCATGACTTCCAATTATTACATCAATATGTTCCACAATTAGAGCAGCAATTAAGCCCATTTGTGAATCCGCCTCTTCAACAGCTACCGATCAAATGGATTCAACCGCTATTAACCATCCAAGTTCAATACACTGAAAAAACAGATGATGGGCTCATGCGACACCCCATTATTCTTGGATTTACTTCATCTCCTGCAAACGAGGCGAGGTGGGAAATATGACACAAAACTTCCAATTAGAAGTGGAAGGTCGTTTTATTCAAATAACCAATCCTAAAAAACCATTATGGCCTGAGATCCCTATCGAAAAAATAGATTATTTAACTTACCTAATCAATATTTCCTCATATCTTTTACCCCACTTACAGAATCGATTATTGACAACCATTCGATTCCCTCATGGTATACATGAAACGTCATTTTTCCAAAAAAATTGCCCTTCATATGCCCCAGATTGGATTCAGACATACACTTGGCGAAAAACTCGTTATATTTTAGTAAATGATCTACCAACATTGATCTGGTTAGGAAATCAGGCTTGTCTCGAGTTCCACATTCCATTCCAAAAATATAATCAAACATCGCCATCCGAAATTGCCTTTGACCTAGATCCAATGGATCTTGAAAATTTCGATTTAGTATTAGAGTGTGCGATCCTTGTTAAAGATATATTATCTTCCTTAGGAATTACAGCATATCCTAAAACATCAGGAGCATCAGGTTTACAGATTTTTGTACCTATTGAGGAAAAATATTCATATGATGATACCCATCAGTTCAACCAATTTATTGCTCAATATATGGTTGATAAATACCCTCGATTTATCACCATTGAAAGATTTGTGAAAAATCGAGGAAAAAAACTATATTTCGATTATCTCCAACATGGTGAAGGAAGAACATTGCCTGCGCCCTATTCGATTCGAGCGAATGCACTGGGTTCCATCTCTACACCTGTTACATGGGAGGAAATAAACAAAGGATTCTTACCATCAGATTTTTCCATACACACGGTTAAAGATAGGGTAAATCAAGTTGGTGACCTTTTTAAACCGATTCTTCAAGTACAAACAAAGCAAAATATTGATGAAATCCTTACGTTTATAAATCGTTCGCTTTAGCCTTCTTTTTTGTCGTTCTTTTTCGTCTTGTCGTTGGAACCGACTCTTCAACAGCTCCAACTGCCTTAGACCTATTTTTTGTCTGTTTTAAACTCTGTTGGAGCGCTTCCATCAAATCTACGACTTTTTCATTTTTCATTTCTGCTTCAGGTTGGGCAATCTCCTTATTCTGAACTTTAACTTCAATAAGCTCTTTCAAAGCTTCTTCATAATTACTTTGATAATCATCTTTAAATGAACTACTAATTTCTTCGATCAATCGATTCGCCATTGACAATTCCGCATCACTTACTTCGATCCCTCTTATATCTTCAATTCCTGGAACGCCCTCAATTGATCGAACTTCCGCAGGATAGTGAATAATATTCATCATCAAACATTGTTCATGCAAGCGGATCAAAGATAAATGCTCACTTGTTCGAAAAGCTACTTTTGCCACTGCAACTTTATGAGTTTCTTCCATTGCACGTAAAAGTAATTTGTAAGGTTTCGCACCATATTCACCGGGACCTAGATAATAAGACTTATCATAATAGATGGGATCAATACTACCCTGATCAGTAAAATGTAAGATTTCTATCGTTTTCATTGTTGGTAAAGGTAATCCCTTTAAATCATCGTCAGAGACAATTACATAACTGCTAGAAGCATATTCATAACCACGTACAGTCTCTTTTGGTTGCACCTCTCGATCACATACTGAGCACCACTTCTTATATTGGATCGGATGCTTACATTCATCATGTAAAGTTCGAAATCTTGTTTTTTGATCATCTGTCGCTTTATATAAACTAATGGGTATATTTACCAAACCGAAACTTATGATTCCTTTCCACATTGAGCGCATTGTGAAAACTCCTTTTATTACTATACTCCCCCAATTTTTTGGTTTTCATTATTGAAATCTTCATTTTGATTTCAAAGGAAATTTTGTTTAAGTTGATGATAATAAATTGTCGATATATGATATAATTCCTTGATGAAAAGTAGTTTTTTGTTATTTTAAAATGGAGGTTACTCATCGTATGAAAAAAGTATCCATAGGTCTCTTACTACTCTTATTTTCACTTATTTTCAGTGGCTGCGGCCTCTTCAAAATGGCAGGCTTAATTGATGATAATGGAAATGGTGGAAATGGTGGTAACGGTACTAATAACAACCAATTAGTACCAAATAATAACCAGACGCAGAATAACCAAAACAACCAAACAACAAATAACCAGACACCATCAACAACACAAGGTGGTAGTACTTTATCAATCCCTGACTCACCTGATATTAAAAAAATGTCCTTTGGTACTTATTCTCAGTTCGCTGAGTTCTCAAATGTACGCTCTACATTCCATACTGGCGAACAGTTTGGTTTTATCTACCATTTAGATACTGGGAAAACATTGAATGTAACAAAGGTGAAAATTAAAATTTATAATTCTGAAACAAAAACTCAAGTCTATTCTGACTATATTGATGTGAAACCAGAATGGAAAGGGCTACAGGGAGATGTATTCCGTAATGCGACCGAGAATAATCTTCTACCAGGTCGTTATACAGCTACGATTACCACTGTTGATGATAATATGTTGGCTTACGGAGAATTTATTATCAATTAATTAATATAAACAGAGGGAGATTTGGTTAAAATCTCCCTCTGTTTTTTGTCTAGACTACACTTTAATCATTTTTGTCTGTTGTGCAAACTTGTTTATATGATAATTGAGTCAATTGACCATCTTTTATTTCCAATACACGATCACATAAATCTAAAACACGTTCATCATGTGTAACCATTATGGCCGCTTTTTCCCTTAATCTCACTTCATCTGCCAACATTTCTACAACATCCCGACCTCTTTTAGAATCTAAACTGGCTGTAGGTTCATCCGCAAGAATCAATTCAGGATCATTCATCCAAGCCCTTGCAATCGCAACGCGTTGGCGTTCACCGCCAGATAGCTGGTCAGGATATACTTCTTGCCGATGGGTTAATCCTAATCGATCGAGTAGTCGCTTAGCTTGTTGATCAGCTTGATCGGTTCTGTTCTTCGCCAATTCAGCTACAAATAGCAATTGATCACGAACAGTTAAATATGGGATCAAATTTGATGATTGAAAAACAAAACCTATTTTATTCAATCGGACTCGACTCATTTCTTTAGATGAAAGATCATTTACTTCTAATTGATCTAAAATAACCCTTCCTTTTGAAGGTGAGAGTAAAAGACCAGCAATGGACAGCAAAGTACTCTTTCCTGAACCAGAAGGCCCCACTATTGCTACGAATTCACCAGTATGAACCTGAAAAGAAATATGATTCAAAGCAGTAACAGCTTGATCTGTCTCACCATAGTATTTACTTACTTGATCAAAAATCAGCTTTGCATCCATCATTCTATCCTCCCAATCGCCTCTAAAGCATCAACTTTTGCAATCTGATATAAAGATAAAAGCGAACCGATTAAGGAAACACCTAAGAATAAGGCAGAAAATTGGATATCTGTATCTATGTTAAGCTGAAAAGGAATATTTGAAGGGAGTAACATCTGAGTGAGATATGAAAAAACAAGACTGCATAAAATCGCAATAATAGTGAGCAAACCCACTTGAGTTATTAAACTTCTTGCAAGATAAGAAGTATTAGCTCCTATCGCTTTTAACACACCAAACTGATGTGTCTTTTGAAGTGTCATCACATAAAAAAATACCGCTTGTACAAAAGAAGCAATGACAAATAAAAATGTAATCATCATCGTTAGCGAACCTTGTTCCTCTTTAAATCCAGGTATATTTTGCAAAAGCTGGTCTTTATTAATAATCGTTACATCTTTCACTTTGCCAGTGATAGATGAAGGATCAATTTGATTTACTTGAAGCGCTATCGCATTATAATAGAGGTTTTTCGTTAAACGATTCCAGTCATTTAGATTAATAAAGATCACAGGTGCATGACTATAAGATTGTCCATTAGCAAAACCGACTACCTTCCATTTTTGATCTGTCTCAAAATCCTGAATGAAATCACCAAGTTGAATGCCGGCTTCTTTCAATGACTGATTAACCACCACTTCGCCTTTGGTTGTATTTGTTAATGATTTTCCTTCTAATACTTTTGGTGCCAAGCTGCTAGCAGCGTCAATGGCAAACAACGCAACATCTTGCTTGTGAGCCGTCCCATTTTTTGAAACGGAGAGCATTTTTTGTCCAAATGGGGTCGCCGCATTTTTAGGCACTAGTGCAGAAACATTTTGCCATTGTTTTGGTGTAATAACCGACCGATTTAGCTTTTGTTCAGCATCTGATTGAATCAGAAAACGATCAACCTTCATTTTATCTATTGCTGCTGCATTATCAGCTGCTAAACCTTGTGCGAGTCCTGAGATAATAAAGACAAGCCAAGCGATTAAGATCATAATACAACCGATTAAAAAGTAGCGTAATTTTGAATAACGAAACTCTCTAAGCGTCAGAAACAACTGATTCACTTCCCTTCATTCATGAATCTTTTATCTGACACTGAGTATAGAGGCTGATTATGAATATCAGATGAACAAAAGTTTACATCTGAGGCAAAGACACGATAAAGGTCGTACCATCCCCCTGTTCGCTGAACACTTCAATCGAACCATTATGTAAGGATAGAATTTTTTTGGTAATTGATAGACCTAAACCACTTCCTGATTGAGATCGTTTGCGTGCTTGATCTACCTTATAAAAACGCTCAAAAATATGGGGCAAATCCTCTTTCGCTATGCCAATCCCTGTATCTTGAAACCGAACTTGTAGCTGTTTTTTTCCGATTTGTCGAATTTGAACGCTGATTGTGCCTCCTGGCTTTGTAAATTTCACACTATTTGTCAAAAGGTTAATCCAAACTTGATGCAATAATTTTGCATCAGCAAAAATCATAGTACTGGGAAGCTCCAATTCCAGCGTTAAATCCTTATCTCGCCATTGCCATTCCAACATAAAGACTACCTCTTTAATCTGCTGCGCTAAATCAAACTTAGTTAATTCTAATGGATTCACTTGATTCTCAAGCAATGTAAGTGTTAATAATTGCTTTACTAAACGCGAAAGTCGACTCGTTTCTTGTTCGATAATCTCTAGATACTTTCTTTGTTGTAGTGGAGATAGTCGACTTTCATGAAGTGTTTTTGAAAATCCTTTGATTGAAGCTAATGGTGACTGAATTTCATGAGACACATTCGATACAAATTCTTGGCGCATCTCCTCTAATCGCTCTAAGCTCTTAGTCATCGATTTGAAATGTCTGGCTAACTGCCCTAGTTCATCTTTTCGCTGTTCATTTAGCTGTATATGATAGTCTCCATGTGCGATTTTCTTCGTAGCAGCAGTTAAGGAACGAATAGGTTTTACAATATAATAAGCACCAAACAGAACCAGTACTATGCTAATTACAATCATTAACAAGACAAGTACTGCAAAGAATATTCGCATCTCTCCAAACTGGTATTCGATGTCAGGACGTAGAAATAAAGCTTCTTTTTTTCCATTCACGTTAATTGGAACTCCTACTGTATTCCTTGATTCATCGTCGAAAAACCCCGTTACAAAAGCTTTTTCCGGAAAATTTTTAACTCCATGGTAAATATTACCTTTTAAAACATTATCAATTGAACCATCGCTCAAGTTATCATGAAGGAATGGTTTCCCATAATAAAGTCTCCTACCCTTATCGTCAATTCTTACCATTTGGAAGCCCAATTTTCCGACACGTTGGAAAATAGTAGCTGGATTCAAATGAGTGTTATCTCTACTAAACGAAGCAATATTCAGTGCCATTTCTGTAATTTTATGATCATTAAATGGTTTAAGTTTTATTTGATAAAATATATTTCCAAACAAAAATGAAATCAGACCACTACAAAACATAATTAAAATGGTGATCATGGCAAAACGTGTGTAAAGTGTCTTCAATGTTCCATAACCTCCAATTTATAACCAACACCACGTACAGTTTGAATAATAAAGTCATCTGTCACTTTATTAAATCGCTCTCTTAATCGTTTAATATGTACATCAACCGTTCTTTCATCACCTTCAAAATCAGCCCCCCAAATAAGCTGTATCAGCTCTTGCCTTGTAAATACCCGATTTGGATGACTAGCTAGTTGCGAAAATAATTCAAACTCTTTAAAGGGTAAGATGATGGTTTGATCTAAACGGCGAACTTCATAGCTTTTTCGATCAATAACTGTCTGATGTAAACGAATTTGCTCGACATTGATCATTTGAAAACGGCGTAACAGAGCTTTAATGCGAAAGAGAAGTTCTTTTGGCTCAAATGGCTTAACTAAATAATCATCGGCTCCTCTTTTAAAACCTTCTTCTTTATCCACCAATTGATCTTTTGCTGTAAGTAATATGATGGGAATATCATATTCAAGACGAATCTTTTCACAAAGCTCATATCCATTTAATCTTGGCATCATTAGATCAACTATTGCGAGATGAACTTTCTCTTCTTTTAAAATCCGCATCGCATCTAAGCCATCAATAGCTCTTTGCACCACATAACCTGAATGGTTCAGATGAAAATAGACAAGCTCGCGGATATGCTCGTCATCATCAACGATCATGATATGATACATTCTGAACCTCCCTTTTTCTAGACACTTATCAAACATTATAATGGACCAGCATTAAAATACAAAAAAACATCCTTAAATAAAGGATGTACCATACATCAGATTATCTCTAATTCTTTACCTACTTTCGCAAACATTTCAATACCCTTCTCCAATTCTTCAATGGAATGCTGAGCAGTTACAATCGTACGAATGCGGGCATTTCCTCTAGAAACAGTTGGGTAAACAATTGCTTTCGCATATACCCCCTCTTTAAACAAGCGTGCTGACATTTGAACAGCTAATGCTTCATTCCCTATCATAATCGGCGTGATCGGTGTTTTGCTTACCCCAATATCAAAACCTAACTGGAGAAGTCCCTGCTTAAAAAATGCTGTGTTTTCCCAGAGTTTTTCGATATGATGTTCTTCAGTTTGTAATAATTGTATCGCCTTCAAGCACGAAGCCGTTACAGATGGTGGATGTGAAGTACTAAATAAAAATGGCCTTGCACGATGAATTAAATACTCTCTTAAATGTTGTGATCCTGCCACATATCCGCCCAATACGCCTATCGCTTTTGAAAGTGTGCCAACTTGAATTGCCACACGCCCATGTAAGCCAAAATGATCAACTGTACCACGCCCTTGTCGCCCAAGTACTCCACTTGCATGAGCGTCATCTACCATTATAATTGCACCATACTTCTCGCATTGTTCAACAATTTCAGGCAAAGGGGCTATATCTCCATCCATACTAAAAACGCCATCCGTTACAACTAAACGAATTCTTGCTTGTTGATTCTCTTGAAGCGCTCTTTCCAAATCTCCTAAATCAACATGACGGTAGATTCGTTTTGCTGCTTTGGTCAAACGAATCCCATCAATAATCGAAGCATGATTTAGTTCATCACTAATCACTACATCCCGTTCATCAAGAATAGATGCTAATACTCCAACATTTGCAGTAAACCCAGACTGAAAAACCAAAGCCGCTTCTGTTTGTTTAAAAGAGGCCAATTCATGTTCCAATTGTTCATGAAGAGAGAAAGTACCAGCGATTGTTCGTACTGAACCTGTACCAACCCCCCACTCTTCGATTGCTTCAATTGCCGCCTGTTTCATAGCAGGATGGCTGGTTAATCCAAGATAATTATTAGACGATAGCTGAATGGATGGTTGATTGCCTATTTCTACCTGACTTCCTTGCTCTGAATTTAAAATCGTTAATGATTGATATGTGCCAGCATTTCTCCAGTTTTCAAGTTCTTGTGCTAAATGAACCAAATCACGCATAGAGCTCCTCCTAACTATTCATCAATATACAAAACAATCTTGCCACAATCCCCACGATTCATGAGTGAAAAAGCGCTTTCATATTCTGACAGAGGGAATTGATGTGTAATCAATGTAGATAAATCTACTGCATTTGCTTCTAATAGTCCGGTCGTCTGCTCCCATGTGGTAAACATTCTTCTACCCACTATGCCATGTACGGTGATACCTTTAAAAACAAGCTGATTGGTAATATCTAATTCAACAGGTTGGGTTGGTAGCCCTAGCATGGATAGACATCCCCCTGGTGTCACCATGGCCAATGCTTGCTGAATCGCTTGCGGATTTCCAGACATCTCAACAACCACATCAGCCCCTCTCCCAGCTGTCCATTCGATTACCGCTTCTAAAGGGTCCTGCTTATTTGAGTCAATCTGATAGGTTGCTCCCATCTTTCCAGCTAAATGAAGCCGATACTTATTTACATCTAAGGCAATAATCTGACTCGCACCTGCCGCTTTTGCAACAGATACAGCTAGTAAACCAACTGGACCACAGCCAACCACTGCAACCACTTTTCCAGCGACTGATGTAGACAGAACAGTGTGAACTGCATTTCCCATCGGTTCCATAATAGAAGCAAACTCAAAGGGAATATTTTCGCCAATCTTCCAAATATTCGCGGCAGGAATCGCGATATATTGAGCAAAACAGCCATCAAGGTCAATACCAATAATCTTTGTTTGTAAACATACATGTGGGTGACCTCGGCGACATGATATACATGATCCACAAACAATATGAGTCTCAGCCGTTACATGATCGCCCACTTGAACCGCCTCAACTCGACTACCAACTTTAACAACCACTCCGGCAAATTCGTGCCCAAATATATAAGGAGTATTTACTCGATTCTGAGCCCATTGATCCCAATTATAAATATGCAAATCTGTCCCGCAGATACTTGTTGTTTTTACTTGAATTAAAACTTCCTCTTCAGAAATCTCTGGAATCGGCATTTCTTTTAATTCTGCACCTTTTTTCGCCTCATGCTTTACCAATGCAAGCATATGTCCGTTCACTAAGGACATCATCCTCTCAATGAATAAATGAAAAATATAATATTCCTATTCCATTATACTCTGAATTTCCTGAAAAAAGAAGAAAAAAAGTCCGCTATATGCGGACAATGATTAAGAAAAACTTTTTTAGTTAAATTAAGCAAACTCTTTTAGAAGTTGGTCAAACTGCTCTTCATTCAACTGAAGATCTTGGTCTGTTAATGGTTGCTCTTTAAATCCTGGTACTAATTCTTCGTATGAAGGACGCTCTTTATTTTGATAAATAATACCTGTAACCAATCCATTATGTTCCATTAGCTTCTGCATAGCTTGGGAACGATTGCTTGGATCATAGTTTTCATCATCAGCTAAACTAACCAAATTCTCTTTAAACCAGTCATAGGTATTAATTTTATTATAGGTAACGCAAGGACTATAAACATTGATCAAAGAAAAACCTTTGTGTTTAATTCCCTCTTCGATAATATGCGTTAACCCTTTGAGATCACTAGAAACAGATTGCGCTACAAATCCAGCCCCAACTGTAAGAGCCATTTCCATTGGAGCAATGGCAGCTTCAATGGAGCCTGCTGGCGTACTTTTTGTTTTAAAACCCATTTCACTACGAGGTGAAGTTTGTCCTTTTGTCAAGCCATAAACTTGGTTATCCATTACAATGTAGGTGATATCAACATTACGGCGAATCGCATGAATTGTATGAGCCATACCAATCGCAAATCCATCACCGTCACCACCAGAAGCGACAACTGTCAGATCGCGATTTGCCAATTTTAGTCCTTGAGCGATTGGCAACGAACGACCATGTACACCATGGAAACCATATGCATTTACATAACCAGAAATCCGACCTGAACATCCAATTCCGGAGACAATTGCTACATCTTCAGGTTCTTTTCCGAGATTTGCAAATGCCCGTTGCATAGCTGCCAAAACAGAAAAGTCGCCACATCCCGGACACCAGTTTGGTTTTACTTTATTTCGAAACTCTTTAAACGTGGCCATGAACCAACAGCTCCTTACATTGTAGATAGATTTCAGATGGCTTAAATGGGTCTCCATCATATTTACCAAAATGAACCACTTTATCTGCCATCCCAACATTCATCTTAATGAGTGATGCAAGCTGTCCTGTTGCATTATTCTCAACAACAAGTACTCGTTTTGCCTTTTCCATTTCTCTTTTCATCTCTTCAGCTGGGAAAGGTAGTAATTGACGAATATGTGCATGGTTCACTTTTAATCCATCATTCTCTAAACGCTGCTTTGCTTCTTGAATCGTACCACGTGTTGAATTAAATCCAACAATTAATATATCAGCTTCATCATATTTTGAATCTGTAAAAACTGGTTCAGCAAAATCAATACCATTTGCTAATTTACGCAGACGTTTATCCATCATCTGCTTACGGTTGGTCGCAACTTCTGAAGGACGTCCTGTCTGATCATGCTCAACACCTGTTACATGATGTAAACCATTTTTCTTACCTGGTAGTACACGCGGAGAAACGCCATCCTCGGTCAATTCATAGCGCTTGAACAACTCAGAGTTCTCTAATGATGGCAATTCAGCATTTGAATCTACTAATTTACCACGATCAATTTGAACACGGTCATAAGAAAGAGGCTCGACTGTCTGTTTTCCTAGAGATAGAGCCAAGTCAGATAAGACGATAACCGGACACTGATATTTTTCAGCTAGATTAAACGCTGCGATCGTATCATAGAAACATTCTTCCACAGTACTAGGTGCAATTACGATCTTTGGAATTTCACCATGCGTACTATAAAGCATTGCTAAAACGTCACTTTGCTCCTGCTTTGTCGGCAATCCAGTAGAAGGTCCACCACGTTGCGTATCAATAATGACAGCTGGCGTTTCTGTCATTCCAGCCAAACCGATTGCTTCTGTCATCAATGATAATCCAGGTCCTGCTGAAGCAGTAAAGGAGCGAACTCCTCCATAGTTTGCACCAATCACCATCGTAATCGCTGCAATTTCATCCTCAGTCTGCACCACAGTTCCACCAAATTGTGGTAGTTTTTTAATCAGGTATTCCATGATCTCAGAAGATGGTGTAATTGGATAAGCTGCCATCAATCGGACACCTGCTGCTAGCGCACCTAGAGCGATCGCATGGTTTCCAATCATATAGAGGCGCTTTTTACCATCAGATGAAGCAAGCTTATAATCTGGAAAATCTTGATCCATTAACTCTTGAACAAACTGATATCCTCTAGCAATTGCTTCCATGTTCTTCTCAACGATTTTTTGTCCTTTACGCAAAAAACGCTCTTCAATCACTTCGCGAAATGCTTCTATATCAAGGCCTAATAGAGCACCGGACCCACCAACTGCAACCATATTTTTCATTTGCGCCAATCCCACTTCTTGAGCAATTTTCGTAAATGGAACGGCAATTAGGCGAGCGGTGATCCCCTCCCCTACTTTTGGCTTAAACTTCTCATCTGCTAAGATGATACCTGTTTGTACTAACTCGTGAGCATTTAGATCAATGGTCTCTTGATCAAATGCTACTAAAATATCCAATTCGTCAGAAATTGAGCGGGTTGGTTCTGTACTGATTCGAATCTTTGTGTTAGAATGACCACCTTTGATCCGTGAAGAAAAATGACGGTAACCGAATAGATGATAACCTTTTCGATTCAATGCTGATGAGAGAATCTCTCCAGCACTATCAATACCTTCACCCTGCTGTCCGCCCACTTTCCACGAAAGTTGCTTAATCACTAAACTCATCTCCTTTAAACACCCAGACCAGCTCACACTTTGGTTATAGTTTCACATCTGTCAACTATGATGTTGACGGTTCATATCCTACCTCATTCTATTCCTCAAACCCAAAAATAGCAACCTATTTCTAGAAGTGATTTCAAAACTCTATTTAGAACTTCTTGATTTCTTATTTTAAATATCGATCATAAAAGCGTACAGCATTTCCCCAGAGCCAGTTCTGAACCCAGTTATGAGGATATCTTTTCAACATTAACTGAACCAATTGATTCCATTTACCCATATGTTCTAACCCTTTTAGCTTCTTAGACGACCCATCAAAGTCAGAGCCAAAATAAATTTGATCTTGCCCTCCTAAGCTGCAAATATGATCAATATGTGTGATAAGGTCATGGATTGAGGCATTTTCAGTTGATCGATTTAAAAAAAACGGAACAAAATTAAGTCCGATAAGTCCCTTTTTCTTAATTATAGCAGTTATTTGCTCATCATTTAAATTGCGTCGATGTGGACAGATTCTCTGACAATTTGAGTGTGACGCCACAACCGGAATATGCATCTTGACAACCTCCCAAAAGCCTTGAACAGAAAGATGGGAAACATCTAGAATCATGTTTAGTCGGGCCAACTCAGCTACCAACGCACGTCCCCAATTCGTCAATCCACCACCGCGTTGTTCATCAATCCCATCGGCAGCCTCATTTGCATGATTCCATGTTAAACCTACTTGCCGAACACCCAATCGATGTAGTAACCTTACATTCTTCAGTTCTCCTTCTAATCCATCCACACCCTCTAAATGTAAAAAAGCAGCACATTGTTCAGGTTGCAGTTGTGCTACTTCTTTCATTGAAGAGATGGAAACCATCTTTTGTTTATTTCCGATGATATGAAGATAAAACAGATCGATTTGTTTTAATATCTCTTTTAGACGTTGTCCCGCTGGTACGTCCGGTGGAATAAATAACGCGAACCATTCAACTCTAACCTTTGCTTTTTGTAGGCGAGAGTAAGTCACGTCATATGAATCTTCAGAATAAAAAGAGGCCGGTTCTCCCTTCTGCTCCCACATTCTCCAAAGTACATCACAATGACCATCCATACTTAGCATATGTACCCCTCCCACTCACTACAAACTTCCTAAATATAAAAAAGAAAACCTGTTAGATGAACAGGCTTCTTTCTGTTAGGCATGATTGAACCCCAATTTAACGGGGTTCTACGATAATCTTGATCGCAGTACGCTCTTCACCATCGATGATGATGTCGGTAAAGGCTGGAATGCAAATGAGGTCGATCCCACTGGGAGCAACAAATCCTCTTGCGATCGCAACAGCTTTAATAGCTTGATTAAGTGCGCCTGCACCAATTGCCTGCATTTCGGCTTGACCACGCTCTCGAAGAACGCCAGCAAGTGCACCTGCAACACTGTTCGGGTTAGATTTTGCTGAAACCTTTAATACTTCCATGAAAGTACCTCCTCGATGGTTGGAGTGAGTCCACTTTTATAATATTCGACCATCTCATAAAAATTCCTTCTAATATTTAAAGAACCAAAAGAAAAATTATAAATAAATTTTTAAATTCTAGTAGAGAAAAGGATTATCATCATCGATTCTTATTCTTGTTAATTGACGTGTTTTTTTTGCCTGAGGATCTAATTCAATAAAGAGAGCATTTAATTGTGATCGGCCTTCTGCCACCTCAAACCTTACAGGTAATTGTGTTACAAATCCCCTGATGACGGCACTTCTTTCCATGCCAATCACACCATCATAAGCACCTACCATACCAAGGTCACTAATATAGCCCGTTCCTTGAGGTAAGATTCTTTCATCAGCTGTCTGTACATGTGTATGCGTACCAACAATGACTGATACCTTACCATCGAGATGCCATGCAAGAGCTTGTTTTTCCGAAGTCGTCTCTGCATGAATATCAACAAAGATAGCCGCGTTAGAAGGAATTTTTTCTAAACATTGTTCAATTATTTGAAAAGGAGAATCTAAAGGTTGCATAAACGTTCTTCCCATTACACTAATCACTGCTAGTTTTCCTTTGGGAGTGGTCAAAAGTGTCCATCCTTTACCTGGCGTTCCAATTGGATAATTGCATGGTCGTACTAATCGTTTTTCTTGATCAATAAAATCAAAAATCTCTCTTTGGCGCCAAGTATGATTACCCAATGTAATACAATCCACCCCAAAATGAAATAGTTTTTCTGCAATTTTACGCGTAATGCCTCTTCCATTGACCGCTGCATTCTCTCCGTTTGCTATCACCACATCAGGTTGATAACGCTCTTTCAATCTCGGCAAATACTCTTTTAATATATTTATACCAATATCTCCAACGACATCACCGATTGATAAAATTTTCATTCATTGGCCTCCATCTTTAGATTCAAAAAAATAACCCAGCACTCCAATCCTGGAGTGCCGGGTGCTACTTAGCATACTCTACAGCACGTGTCTCACGGATCACTGTCACTTTAATATGACCTGGATAATCAAGTTTACTCTCGATCTGCTTAGTGATCTCTCTTGCAAGCCGAATCGCTTCAGCATCATCGACTTCTTCAGGGCGTACAATGATACGACACTCTCGACCAGCTTGTATTGCATAAGACTTCTCAACACCATCAAACGATTCACAGATCTCTTCCAGTTTCTCTAGACGTTTAATATATGCTTCTAGAGTCTCTCGACGAGCACCAGGCCTTGCGGCAGACAATGCATCTGCCGCACGAACCAATACAGCGATTACACTTGTCGCTTCAGCATCGCCATGGTGTGAGGCAATACTATTGATGACAACTGGATGTTCATTATACTTTTTTGCTAACTCGACTCCGATCTCAACATGCGATCCTTCAATTTCGTGATCAATCGCTTTCCCAATATCATGTAACAGGCCTGCTCGCTTGGCTATATGAACATCTTCACCCAGCTCAGCTGCTAACAAACCTGCTAGATGAGCAACTTCCATGGAATGCTTTAAAACATTTTGCCCATAACTTGTCCGAAATTTTAAACGACCAACAATTTTGATCAAATCGGGATGTAATCCATGTACACCTGTTTCAAATGTAGCTTGTTCCCCATATTCTCGAATTCTTTCGTCTACATCACGTCGTGACTTATCGACCATCTCTTCAATTCTTGCTGGATGAATTCGCCCATCAGCTACAAGTTTTTCCAACGCTACACGAGCCACTTCTCGACGGATTGGATCAAATCCAGAAAGAATCACCGCTTCAGGTGTATCGTCAATTATCAAATCTATGCCCGTCAATGTTTCGAGTGCGCGGATATTTCTTCCTTCCCTTCCGATAATACGACCCTTCATCTCATCGCTAGGCAGTGTAACAACAGAGACAGTCGTTTCTGCAACGTGATCAGCCGCACATCTTTGAATCGCTAAAGATAGGATGTTACGCGCTCTTTTATCGCCTTCTTCAATCGCTTGTTGTTCCATTTCCTTGATAATCTGAGACGTTTCATGACGCATCTCACCTTCGACTTTAGCAATAATTAACTTTTTCGCTTCCTCAGTAGATAAATTTGAAATTCGTTCCATTTCTCTTAATTGATCTTGATATAACTGTTCGATTTTCTGTTCTTTCTCCGACAAACGCTGTTCTTGCTCTCCTACTGTGATCTCTCTTTCTTCAACATTTTGCTGCTTTTTATCCAACATCTCCTCTTTTTGGCCCAATCTTCGTTCAATGCGCTGTAATTCGTTTCGTTGCTCCCGAATCTCCTTTTCTACATCTTGCCTCATTAAATGTAGCTCGTCTCTTGCTTCAATCATCTTTTCCTTTTTAAGCCCTTCTGCTTCTTTTTCCGCTTGTTCTATGATGTGCACAGCTTCTTTCTCTGCGCTTCCTATGCGAGCTTCAGCCGTCGATCTGCGAAACCAATAGCCTACAAACAAACCGATGACTAACGAAATAAATAGCAGAGCGATGTGAGCTAATTCAAAGACCAAAAGCTCACCTCCCTTATTTACAATGAAAAAACAAGACCGATCGATTTCGGTCTTCACGCTTGTCACACTCAATTGTGTTATACCGGTAAGATCGGTTTTTCAACCATCCATTATTCGAAACATTATATTTCATTCAAATTTGAAGCCAAGAGTGTACTGTTTACGAAAACAGACACAGTGCAATTTTATTATTTAGGTGTTCTGATTGTCAAGGAGAGGCAATCTCATCACCTCTGAACGACCTTTGCCCATTCGCACAGTAAAAGCAGCATCAGCTGATTCGCTTAAATGGACATTGTGCGTAACGAGTACAATCTGACGACCAAACATTTCGCTGATCGACCGTAAAAACTCAATAAAAAGAGGAACATAATCTTCACTTACATGCTTTCCAGGCTCATCTAATAATAAGGGGCCCTGCAAACCCAAATGTTTGTTCTCTAATAGGGCGCTCCTTAACGCTAAGGAGAGTAAATCTACTACTCCTCCCCCTCTTGCATCTTGGGGACGATTGCGAATCACCGAACCTTCCCATTCTGATACTACATAAAACTCCGCATGTGGATTGCCACCATGTTCATCCAATTTTATTTCAAAACGAAACATCGGACCAAATACATATTGTAATGCATTACTTACAAGCATCTCTAGTTGATCTTTTGCTTGATTTCGAGCATGTTCAGCTGATTGCTGTAATAATATCTTTACCTTATCTAATCGATCTCGTACTTCTTCTGTTTTCTTACGTTTTGTTTGAAGCTCTTTTCGCTCTGTTATCAACAAATTGTAGGTGGTCTTTCTGCGAATCAATTCATCTTTAGCAAATAATAGCTTTGCTTCTATTTCTTTCCAATTCTGATCCTCTTCATTCATTATTCAGCCAACTCCGTAGGAACCAACTTTGAAATTTCCTGTAATTCCTCGGCCAATTCCCGCTCTAGCCGTTCAATTTCTCTATCTAATTGATCAGGCTCAACTCCTAATGTTTGACATTCCTGCAACAATTTCTTCTCTTCTTGTTCTAACTGATCGAGTCTTGCTTCAGCTCGAATCCGTTCATTTTTTGCCTTTTCTAGATTTTGTTTAATCTGACGCATCTGTTCTTCTACATGTTGCATCATCTTACCTTCCTCTCTTTGATTATCCTAATACATGTTCAATCGATGCTTCATGAACTGCTGCTCCACATGTAGGACAACGTCCAATCTGTTCAAGTAAATCCATATACTGAGTAGTAAAAAGTTCCAATTCTACTTGCTTATCATGGATAAACTTTTTGCCTAAAATCAATCGATTTTGATTGTCATGATATGCTGACGTAATTTTACGCAATGTGAGTAATTGTTGATATTTAACCTCACACGCTTGAAATCGCTGGTTCCAATGATCACTTTCTTTCGTTTGTTGTAACCGTGATTCTATACTTGCTCGATTGTGTCGGTATGACTTTGAACGAGCAGCTAAAGCTTGCAATTCGATTAAACGTTCGTGTTTATGTACCAAATGTTGTAACTTACTGTCTGCCTCTCCAATCTGTGCTGTATGCTCTTGCACACCCATATATTGAAATTTCTCCTGAGAAAACTGCGACCACTGTTGATAAAGGCGATTCAGCTTTGCAAGAGTGGAAAATATCCCTTCCACATATTGTACTCTTTTTTCCGCGGTTGGTATATTTGCTGTTTGATCGATTTTTGATCGATATTTTTGTTGATCCTCTCTCAATTGCTGATATCGCAAATAGATTTGTTTCCATTGTATCAATCGCCAATGTTGTTGTTCACAATAAAAGACCCTCTGCTCTAGATCAGGCAATTGATGAAATCGATCCAGCAATTGTAATATTTGTTGTTTCTCCTTCTTCATTTGTTTATATTTCTTATTCAACTCTTGTAATTTATGTAGACGCTTTCTTTTATTCCCCAGTGTTAAGAAACGCTCAGATGCACTGGTAAGTTGATCTTCTAATTTTGTTAAATTCTCATATGGAAGTAACTTATCTTGAATTTCAGCTTCTTGTTGCTCTAATTGGCGCAAAGTAGTACGCAGAGAATTCTGTTTCTGTTTCATTTTTTTCAAAGCTAAGTCAATCCAATGTGCACCACTGATTCGCCCAATTAAGTTTGCTTTCTTGCCGCCTGACTCCGCTAATAGAAAAGGAGGATCAAGCTGCGAGCCTATTTGAACATATGTATCTCCATCCAATGAATACATTCCATGTGCCTGTAAAATGAGTGGGTGAGGGCCTGTACCTAAGCTTTCAAGAACTTGTTCAGGTTGCCCTGGTCGCCTTAGAATATACCGATTCAGAGCTTTCTTTTGCCCGCGAATGCGGATTATTTCAGTCCCATCGAATAGGGTTAAACTAACTCGACATTGCTGAGCTCCTTCGCGAATAAAATCACTTCCTCTAGGTTGGTTAAAGAGTACCCAACGGAGCGCCCTAAGAACTGAACTCTTTCCACTATCTGAAGGACCTACTAAGACATTGAGACCCTCCACAAAGTGAAGCTCTGTATATTCATGTGACTGAAAATTTTCGAGAACCAACCTTTGAAAATAACTCATGTTGACTCTACTCCCTCTCTTTCTTGCTCTTCTTCCTGCACTTTAGCAATCCACTCTAACGCTTCTTTCTTCACATCTGAATCAATCTCAGTTAATCTTGATATCTCTTCAATAATATCAGTTATGTCCATCATCTGAAACTGTCCTGCTTCCTGAACCTGTTGTACAAATGAATTTAGCTTCTCCTGTCGATAAGCTGCTTGTTCTAATTGACTGCGATCTAAAACCTCATTTCCCTGTGCAGCCGCTTTAAGAGGGACTAACTGTACAGTTAGTTTTTGATTACAATCGATTAGGGCGATCTGCGGTTGGCGCTTCATTTCTGAAGGATGACTATTGATACGACTGATAGCCCCTGGATTCAAAATCGTCTGTCCATTTTTCTGCTGCAAAGGGAATCCAGCATGATAGTGTCCAGAAAGCCAAAGATCAACATCACTTCCCCAAATTTGTTCCGTCAACGTATAAGCAACCCCTTCAGGTAATGGTCGATGGACAAGCATTCCATGAACGATATGAATGCAGAAATCCGCTGATATCTGATTTTCAATATGATAATCAAGCTTAAAATCGCGTTTATCCAATTCATAGTGAAACGGCTGACCAGTTAACTGAACAACACAACCTTCTTTTTCAAGCTTCACATATTTTCCTTCCCTTAATAACTGAATAGCTCCAAATCCTTCTAACAAACCTAGCATTGTTCGTTCTATTGTATCGGGATTATGTCCATAAATATCATGATTGCCTGGAACGGTATAGATGGGCACTGGTATGCGTCGAAAAAGCTGTGAAAACTCACGTACAACGGCTGGAGAAAGTGTGGGGCGATCAAATAAATCGCCCCCATGCAAAACATAATCTACTTGCTCACGCTCTACGATTTCAATCACTTCTTCTAGCTTTCGTCGCAGCGTTTGTGGAAAATCATCAATTCGGTGACGAGGCGAATTTCCACGTATATGTGTATCTGTTAAAAAAAGCAGACGCATTTTTAGAATCATCCTCCTCGATGTCGATTACGCAATTCGCTAAGAATGGGATAGACAATCTGCGTACTATATCCCCTACGGATCAAGTAAGAGCCAATTCTTCGTTCGATCTTATCCCAACGTTCATGACATATACGAAGATAGCGCCGTTCGGCAATGGTCATTGCCTGTTGGCGCTCTTGGTCTTCGTCGATGTGAAGTAGTGCTTCTTCAATCCAATGAAGAGCAACTCCTTTTTGAATTAGTTCTTGCCGTAACCGCTTCATTCCAATTCCTTTGTTCTGTTGGCGTTGTCTTACCCATTCAACCGCATATGCTCGATCATCAATATATCTGCTTGAGCTAAGTTCTTCAACCACTTGCTCAACCAATCCTTCTTGCCATTCATGTTTGCATAAATACTGTGTGACTTCAGCTGATGTACGAGGTCGATAGCTAAGGTAACGATAAGCAGTTTGACGAATCTTAACACGCTCATCTTCTTCCAACCAATGCTGCCACTGGTCAGTTTCAATTGTCATTCCTTTATGTAAACCAAAGGCAACCAAAACATCTTCATGAATAGAGATGACCCTTCCCGTTGAGAGCTCAATATCATACCGTCTACTTTGAGGAGAATCCTTAAAAATACGGACGATACTCTGTTGTGATTTCTCCATCTTACCTCACTTAACTTTCTTTAACTGCTTGAGTCTTTCTCTTCTTCGTAGTAGGTTCCTCTTGTTCCTCAGTGGCTGCAACCTCAGTAGCCGCAAGCAAAGGAAGTTCATAATGTTGACGAACTTTATTTTCAATCGTCAAGAAGAGCTGTGGATGATCTTTTAAAAATTGCTTCGAATTTTCACGCCCTTGTCCAAGCCTCTCTCCTTCGTAAGAATACCAGGCACCACTCTTGTTAATAATCTCCAAATCCGTCGCAATGTCTAGCGCGCTACCTTCACGTGAGATTCCCTCACCAAACATAATATCAACTTCAGCTTGTTTAAATGGAGGAGCGACTTTATTCTTTACAACCTTAATCCTCGTCCGATTTCCAACCATATCATTTCCCTGCTTAATCGTCTCTGCACGTCGAACTTCTAATCGTACACTTGAATAGAATTTAAGCGCACGACCGCCTGGAGTCGTTTCAGGATTACCAAACATGATTCCCACTTTTTCACGAATCTGATTAATAAATAACGCAATGGTTTGGGATTTGTTAATAGCTCCAGATAACTTACGAAGCGCTTGTGACATCAAACGTGCTTGTAGACCCACATGTGAATCTCCCATATCTCCCTCAATTTCCGCTTTGGGAACCAATGCAGCAACAGAGTCAATAACAACGATATCCACTGCTCCACTGCGTACAAGTGCTTCAGCAATCTCTAATGCTTGTTCACCTGTGTCAGGTTGCGACAAAAGCAATTCGGAAATATCAACACCTAATTTTTGGGCGTAAACTGGATCAAGTGCATGTTCAGCATCGATAAATGCTGCCTGCCCGCCTGCTTTTTGCACTTCAGCGATGGAATGAAGCGCGACTGTTGTCTTACCGGAAGATTCTGGCCCATACACTTCAATCACTCTACCACGAGGGAAACCACCCGTTCCTAATGCAATATCTAATGCTAATGCACCTGTGGAAATAGTATCCACTTGGGTTATCGCCTGTTCACCGAGCTTCATGATTGAACCTTTTCCAAATTGCTTTTCAATTTGACGCAATGCCATTTCTAATGCTTGACGACGATCTGACATCCACAAGTTCCCCCTCTAAAATCAATGATCACAATATTAATCATACCTTTTTTTACTGCTGCTGCCAAGAGAAAAACGAACATTTATTCGAGACCAAAAATAGAGTCATCAGACCTTAATCCTTTCCTGATGACTCTATTTCTATGGTTACTTATATTTAACTGCGAGTTCGTGGGCGAGCGGGTTCCATGTTTACACGGGCACCATTAATCTTCGACTGACGCAGAGCTTCATAGACAAAAGGCGCGACATCTTCAGGCACCTCTACAAAGGAGAATCGATCATAAATATTGATTCGACCAACTGCTCTCAAGGAAATCCCAGCATGTTCAGCAATTGCTTTTGCTAACTCCTGTGGACGCATGTTTACATTACGACCCACATTGATAAAGAAGCGAACCATCCCAGGAGAAGCACCTGTCTCCCCAAAGTTATAAGTAGCATCTACATTACGTGAAAAGCGTTCTGAAAAAGCCAGATGTAAAGCTGCAACAGCTACCTTTTCTGCTGAAAAACGTTGTCCTAATTCATCAACCATATCTTCAAACAAGGAAAGATCTACCCCTGACTGAATTGTTTCCTCGATTTGCGCCATCCAGGATTGCTGCTGCTTTGCTGCAACTTCCTCTAAAGTGGGTAGTTCACGGGCACGAAGGCGTGATCCAATTTCCTTTTCGATTAAACGTAGTTGTTTCATTTCACGTGGGGTAACGAGTGTAAGTGCAACCCCTTCGCGTCCTGCACGACCAGTACGACCAATCCGATGGACATAGCTTTCGACATCTTGAGGAATATCAAAATTAATAACATGCGAAACACTACCCACATCAATACCTCTTGCAGCCACATCCGTTGCGATCAAGAGTTCAATCTCACTTTGTCGAAAAGCATTCATGACTCGATCACGTTGCTGTTGAGCAAGATCACCATGAAGTCCGCCTGCTAAATAGCCTCTGGCCTGTAATGATTCCGTTAATTCATCAACACCCTTTTTTGTTCGGCAAAAAATGATCGATAATTCGCCTTCTTCACTATCAAGTATTCGACATAGTGCGTCTACTTTAAAATTCTCCAACACTCGATAATAAACCTGCTGGATAATAGGCGCAGTCACCTCACCATGACTAACTGTGATATATTTTGGCGAACGCATATATTTGTTCGCTAAATTCCGAATTGCAGGTGGCATTGTTGCAGAGAAGAGAAGCATTTGTTGGCGATTCGGCAGAAAGTTCATCACGGCTTCAATATCATCAATAAAGCCCATGTCAAGCATTTCGTCTGCTTCATCAAGAACAATCGTGCGTACACGATCAACCTGTAGAGTTCCCCGGCGCAAATGATCCAACAGACGCCCTGGGGTGCCAACTACCACATGCACGCCCTGCTGTAACGCTTTCACTTGTCGTCCAATTGCCTGACCACCATAAATAGAAAGGGTACGCACTCTCTTGGATCGTCCAATACGGCGTAGTTCTTCAGACACTTGGATCGCTAACTCACGAGTAGGAGCTAAGATTAAGCTCTGGACAAAGTTTTTATCCGTATCAATATTCTCAAGGATCGGAATGCCAAAAGCGGCAGTTTTCCCCGGCCCTGTTTGTGCCTGTCCGATTACATCATCACCAACTAATACAGGTGGAATACATCTAACTTGAATCGGGGAAGGCTCCTCAAATCCTAAACTATGAATTCCCCGTAAAATTTCGGGGCTTAACTGAAACTGATCAAAACGGTTCATGATGTTCTTTCACCTTTCCTTCATACGTTGCTGTAAGTTAAATAAGGCATGCTTCGCAGCCATCAGTTGAATATGCTGTCTCATTCCCTGAAGTTTTAGCTGGTATACCTGTGTATGATCATCTTGACTCGCCAAGCCAACATAAACGAGCCCGACTGGTTTATCCTCGGATTTCTCCGGACCTGCTACCCCAGTTACACTTAATGCATAATCAGAATGAAATTGGTCGCGCGCCTCTTCTGCAAGTCGTTTTGCTGTCGAATAGCTAACAGCACCCTCTTTTGCCAACCAATCGGGAGTCACATGTAAAAAAGCTTCCTTCGCTTGATAAGTGTATAAAACAAAACCACCTTGTAGTACAGCACTACTTCCAGGAACTGAGCTAATCAAATGAGCAAGTAAACCACCAGTACAACTCTCCGCAAAAGCTACTGTTTTTCCGTTCATCTTCAGAGCATTTACAACAACCTCTTCAAGACGGTTTTTTCCCTCACTAAAACAGTATTCCCCTAAATGGCTAAGAATCGTTAATTTTGTTTGTTCTAGTTGCGACTGTGCCTGTTCTTTTTCTTTCGCATGACTGATTAAACGCAAAGTAACCTCAGCGTCAGATACATAGGTAGCAGCGACTAGTTTTTCATTTTGATTGATCAGTCTTTGCACTTCGGCTTCCAACTTCGATTCACCAATTCCAAAAAAGCAAAGATCTTGACTTTCAATCACTTCATTGGGAACAAATCTCTGTTTTAAATAGGGAAAAACAGCATCCTCAAACATGGGTAGCAGTTCACGCGGTGGACCCGGCAATAGGATATAAGTCGTCCCATCTTGTTCGACTAGATGTCCAGGTGCAGTTCCATTTGGATTAGGGAATATGGTTCCATTTGGAAAAACATAGGTTTGACGGTAATTATTCTCAGTTAGTTCTATTTGACGTGCAGCAAAACGTCTTTCTAACAACACCACCAATCCAGAATCTTGAACAAGCGTATAACCCAAGCTTTCAGCTAATACTTCTTTTGACATATCATCCCATGTTGGGCCTAATCCGCCACAGATTATCACTAAATCTGAACGACTTGCAGCAAGGCGAAAAGTGGATAACATTTCTTCTCGTTGATCTCCAACTGTAGTATGATACATTACCGGAATGTTTAATTGTCTACACTGCTTAGATAGATAAGAGGAATGAGTATCAAGCACTTGTCCCGTCACAAGTTCAGTGCCTACGGTAATAATCTCAGCTTTCATTACAGATCTCCTTCTATGATGGCTTTGTATAATTGACTAACTTCCGATTTTTATAGAAATAATCAATCCCAGAGATAATGGTCAATAAGACAGCTACTCTTGTTGCCCACCAATCGAAAGGAAAAGAGATCGTAGAGAAAGGAATGTTGTTTAACATTAAGGAAATGATCGCAACAATTTGTGTAATTGTTTTTGCTTTTCCCCATGTACTTGCTGCGATTACATGTCCTTCAGCAACAGCGATCAAACGTAAACCTGTAACAGCAAATTCTCGACTAATGATAACAATCGCAATCCAAGCTTCGAGACGCTGCATCTCTACAAGCGATATTAACGCAGCAGTGATTAACAATTTATCAGCTAAAGGATCTAAAAATTTCCCCAGATTGGTCACTATTTTTTTTCTTCGAGCTATATAACCATCTAAACCATCGGTTACTGCAGCCACAATAAAGACGAGTGTTGCAATAATTTCACTTACCGTAAGGGTGACAGGACCTACATGAACCTGACCAATATCAAATCGCAGCACCAACAAAAATATCATGATGATTGGAACAAGAAAAATTCGCGCTAACGTAATTTTATTGGCCAAATTCAACTCCATCTACCCCCCAGAGATACGAAAAACTGATGATCGTGAAGCGGAGGTTCACCCTCACTTTTGAAACAAGTTTTGCAAATCGTTCATACACCCCTCACATATTTATGAGGATATTTTGCAATTCCTAAGTAGAAAAATACTCATTCTTAACATGTATATGAATGAGTTTATACTTTCTCTACATACTCTCCCAAGGATACCGTCTTGTTGAAGTTTAACACAGATTCGCTTCACTTGCGAGATAGCAAAAGCGAATCAAAGAAAGTACGTATCGTAATGATGATGTTGTTGAATTAAACGTGTCAAAAGAGCAGAGATCACATCATCTCTATCTCTACTCTTTTGAAAAGTTTATTCACTTGATGCCAAACGAAACTGATAGACGCCATTTTTTGAAGTCTGAATCGTGACTCCATTAACCGATAATGTAACTTGCTCTGGGTTATTAATCTTTACGTATAGACCCTTATCATTAGTTTGCTCTAATTTTTGACCTTTATTTAGTGTCTTACTAGCTAACACACTTCCTGAACGATCCACGGAACGAACTTCAATTTGTGTGGTTTTTTTTGCTTCTAATAGAACATCAACCTGTTTTGCATTACTCACTTCATAAATATCTAGTTTTTCATTCGCTTCAACAGGGTCGATCAAACTAACTTGGGCTCGATCTTCTTTTGATGGAACTGTAAAAGAAGTCGTCTCTTCTTCTTGTGAAATCGAATTATTAGGAGTAGTAGTCAGGTTCGTTTTAGAATGAGCAGCAGAAGTTTTTGCATTTTCTCCGCTTCCTAACCACCACCAAACCCCTCCACCAGCAGCAATCAAAATCAGGATCAAACTCAACCATATGTACCATTTACTCCATAAAGCATGTTTTGTTTGATTCCGCTGACGTCGCATCATTTCTGACCGAGATAAAACCTCAGTATCTGTATCTAGTTCCTGATAGGATGCAAACGAAGAGAAACCTGTTTGATCTTTTGAGGTTGAACTCTTCATCGAATTCACCCCTTTATAAAAACTTTAAGCACTTGTTCAGTATAGCTTACTCTTTTGAAAAAAGTCAAAAAGAAAGCCTTATTTCTCATTTAAGGCTTTCTTTTTACTCATTGTTGGCTGATACGAATCGTTTTTGTTGATTTTAAGGGTTTTCCATTCGCCGTTACTTTTACTGACTGTGGATTTGCTAAAGTAATCCAAATATCTTTTCCTTTTGAAAAAGAATGGGAGTAATGATCCCTGTCCCCCGTTTTTAAAATCGCCTCATCTAAAAAGCCTGTTTTCTGTACGGCCTGCTGTTTACGAACTTGTATCCATGACTCCCCAGTCGCTTGAAAATCCAGCTTCACTTTATCCGAACCAATGATCTCATAATGTCCTTTATTCTTTTCAACTACCTGTTCTTGGTCATTTTGTTCCTGTGAATCTGTCAAATTTGATTGATTTTGTTCATTTTGATTCTGCGGTGAAGAATCTATTGATGTACTTTGATTCTGTTTCTGCTGGGGTTGCTCAGTAGATGCTTTTGGTTTTTCATCGCCGCCTGACATTGCATTAACTGTTACCCATAAAAGGGGAATCAAAAGAATAGCGCTAGCAATAATAATTTGAGTTGATCGTTTACCAGGCAGCTTGAAACCAGAAGAGCTCTTTTTATCGGAACGCCGACGCATCATCGCGCTACGGCTAAGACTTGGCATCTGAGAAACACTTTGCGTCACTTCAGTAACAGGTTCTGATTTTTCCACTCGCTTAGGGGGAATGGTCGACTCTTGATCAGATACGCGACGGCTCTTTCTTGACAAGGATTGATACGAATCCGTACTTGTTTTAGAAAATCGACTTGTGCTTGAACGATGGACATTTTCTTCTGGTTCTTGTGCTCGGTAACGTGGAGGCATGGTTTGTTGCCTTGAAACCATCGTTGCCGATTTAGCACTGCGTTGTCGTCGATCAAGTAATGGATCAGTCCGCTGTTGCCGATAGTTCTTTTGTGTAGGCGACGTCTTGGCAATTGTGAGTGCGGTATGAGCGCTAGTCCGAGAATTGCGTGGCTGAGCTTTATTCCCAATCATAGTAGAGCTGAGTGACGGTTGAGTACCTGTTGCCATTGTGGGGATTGCCCCTGTGAGCTGTGCTTGCATCTGAGGAGTAATTGCTTGATGTACCCCAGTCAAGCCTCGTTCAGCTTGTTCAGCTTTCCGATATTGACGCAAAATATGATGTGGTTCGATTTTTACACTTGATGCATAATTACGTAAGTAGCTTCGAACAAAAAAGGGACTTGGTAACTTATTAAATTCACCATTTTCAATCGCTACTAAAAAAGATCGTTGTACTTTTGTCTTCTCTTGCAACTCGTCGAGGGAGAGTCCTTCTGACTCACGGGCTTGTCGAAGAATAAGACCAATCTCTTTCTCGACAGACACCCCAGCCACCTCCTGAAAGGTCGTAACAACAGTATTATTTGCTGTCCAACTGCGTATTTACAAACTAAATATGTATGATGTCTGACCCATAACAGCCAGCTTGAACCAAATGTTCATTAACAGCATATCATGAGCTTTCAAACGTGTCAAAAAATCTTCAGATATCTATCAATGGAATAAAAACTATTATAGAACACATTACAAACCTAATGAAGGGGCAGACCTGGTACACTGGTCCACTTTAAATAAAGAAATGCACAAAATGCCAAAATCAAGCAAATACCGCCAAAGATAAGGATGCCATTATAAATTTTGGCAAAACGGCTAGGCTGTTTTTTTCTACTACGTCGTAATCCTTCTTCTTCTAACTCCTCTTCTTCCAACTCCTCTTCTTCATCTTCATATTCTTCTTCGTAATCTTCTTCATACTCCTCTTCTAATTCATCTTCCACTTCATCTTCTTCAATTTCTTCATCATAATGCTCCTCGACCTCTTCACCAGTCACTTGCTGCTTAAATCCATTTTTTCGTTTAGTTCGGCTCACTATCTCTGATAGTTCTTGCTTCGTGATTAAGCGATGATACTCCTCCTGATCTAATAAATCTGAACGAGGACGAATATTTTGTGTATCATAGCGACTACTTTGATAGGACTGGTTTTGTGATTGTTCTTGGCGTCTATTTAATTGATCTGAATAACGCTGTTGTTGCTGGGACGTCTGTTGCGTTGACTGATAAGGTGAGGATTGAGGTCTTGAACGAACGTTGCGTGAACGTGTAGTTTGCTGCGAAGTTACACTTGAGAAGCGAACTCTTTCGCCTACAAGATCTGCGTATGCCTTCACATAAGCACGTGCATAAATCATATTAGGCAAAAATTCAAATTGTCCTTTTTCAATAGCTATCAAATATTTTAATTCAATATTTGTTTCTCTTGAAACATAAGCTAAAGAATATCCTAATCTTTCACGTGCTTGACGTAACCGCATACCGATTTCAATAGACAAAAAAACACCTCCCTTTTTCAATTACTCATAAACGATTTAGAGATTTTCAGAAATTACTGTGTCATAACTAGACTTAGTTTATACCATTAGCAATGGTCAAACAAGTCAATCTGATCATAGAAATAGGCCAAAATACTTAAAGTACCATAGCCCCATAAATAGTATTACTAATAAAACCAATCCACCAATCCAATATAGACTTGTGTGACTTTTTTTCTGTTTCTGTTTTTTCGCAGCAAAAACAACCCGCCGAGGAGGTAATTGATTCATTTCTTCTGCGGGAAACGCAGGTTTTTGTTTTAATTTTGGTCTGCGAAGCAAACTAGTTTTTTTATGTTTTACCGTTACACCATGCTTATTAGATGTATCCATCCTCTTTGGTTGGCGCTTCATTACATGAATTTCATATTGCTCTAGAAGCTGTTGAGGATTTAATCTAAGGCTGCGTGCATATGCTCGTAAAAAACCTCTTGCATAAAAAGGGCTTGGTAACTTCCGAAAATCTTCTTCTTCTAATGCTTTTAAATAAGAAACCTGTATATTTGTTTTTCTGTGCATTTCATCAAGGGAAAATCCATGTTTTAGGCGGGCTTGTAGCAATACCCGACCGATACCAATCATAGCCCCACCTCTTTTTCAAACTTATTTTTTCAACTTCTTAGACATCAAAAAGTCTCATTCATTGGATCTGTATCATACACAATCTCTTCATCTGCATCATTCCGTAATTCAATAATATAATCAAAGTCATCCAAAGTCATATCCGTCATCTGAACAAATATATCAGGATGTTCAATTACTTTCGTTGCTTCTAAACGTAAAATTTCTTGAACTAACAGGCGATGATCATCACTGGCACGACGTGTAGAAACAATCCCATCAATGATAAAAATATGTTCAGGTGAAAACTCATCAAAACAAAGTTGATTTCTAACTGTTTGCCTAAGTAAAGTAGAGGAGAGAAAAGTCCATCGTTTATTTGCGCACACACTGGATGCAACGACAGATTCAGTCTTTCCTACTCGTGGCATCCCTCGTACTCCAATTAACTGATGACCCTCTTTTTTAAACAATTCCCCCATAAAATCCACTAGTAGACCTATTTCATCCCGTGTAAAACGATAAGTACGTTTTTCTTCAAGATAGCGTTCCAAATAGCGCCCATGACGAACAGCCAACCGATCAACTAATTTCGGTCGACGTAAAGCGGTGATCGTGATGTTGTCCATCTGGTCTAAAATTTGCTTTAAAACCTCTATTTTTTGTGGATTATTGGCACGAATCAACATTCCACGACGACGGTTTTCGACCCCGTTAATCGTCACAATGTTGATCGATAACATTCCCATTAATGATGCCACACCACCAAGTAACCCAGGGCGATTTGAATTTTTACGAATCTCATACTCGAGATACCATTCGAAATTTTCCATTCTATCTATTCACCCATTTCCAATCTTAGGGTTTAGATTTTAGTATAACATACTAAAAAAGGGTAAAAAACTACAGGTACAAATAAATATGTAGCTTTCATTTCATAAAGTCATGTAGATTGCAACATTTCATGTTAACAAAAACATATGAAATAGCGAAGCATGAATTGCTTCGCTACTTCATACTATTTAACACTTTCCTATCACTTAATGTTCAGTTTCTGACTTGACCAATTTTACCATTAAACTAGCAATCATATGTTGCTCATCAGAATCTGCAACATCCCATAACTCTTTAAGCACACGTTGTTGGTGATTGCGTGGGTCGATTCCTTCATTCAGATAATCGCCAATTTGATAAGCAAGATCACTGATTGTCTCTTCACTCATCCCTATACCTTCAGCTTGTTTTACTCGATTGCCTAAAAACTCTTTCCATTCTCCAAAATTATCAAGAACAGACATCGTTTCAGCCTCCTTTTCCACTAATATGGACAATAAGAAGACTTTTATACCAAACCTAAACATGGCAAAATTCGTCAAAAGCTATATCCAACCACCATCAATTCTCAGTACTTGCCCAGTAATATAAGATGCTTCAGGACGACAAAGATATTCTACTAAAGACGCTATTTCTGAAGGATGAGCCATTCTGCCCAGTGGAATTTCCTCTTTTAACGCTTCTTGTTCATCTGTTGAAAGCTGATTTTGTAACATTTGTCCCTCAACTGCGCCAGGCGCAATTGCGTTTACTGTGATCTTTGAAGGAGCAACTTCTTTAGCAAGTGCTTTAGTAAAGCCATTTATTGCCCCTTTAGCAGCAGAATACAACACCTCACCTGCTCCACCCACTTCTGCCCAAATGGAAGATAACAGGATAACCCTTCCATACCGATTACGAATCATTGCAGGAAGGCTCATACGCACCATACGAAACGCTCCACCCATATGTACATCCATCATTTGTTGGTAAGTGGTTTCATCTTCATCCTGTAATAGCGCTGTATGGGCATGACCAGCTGCATGTATACAGATCGATGGCTCCCTCCATCGCCAACAGATCTCTCGATAACATGCATGAATTTGTTCACCATCTCGTATATCAATGGGCAAGATTATCAGACGATCATTTCCTGCTAACTTTTCGAGATGAGTTGCATGCTGATAATATAGTGCAGCAACATGATAACCAGAAACTAATAATCGTTTAGTAATGGCTAAGCCTATATCTCCACTCGCCCCAGATACCCAAGCTACTTGCATCTATTACTCCTTGCTCACCTGTGCAGAAGGCTTGATGACAGATGTTGCAAATTGCTCAAAATCAACGTGTTCCCGCATTCTCTCATTTACTTGATCTACGGTTAATTCTTCTAATAACGGAATCATTCGGAATAAATCAGTACCAGCAAACTGATAACGTGTATATTGATTTGCAATCCATTCTGGAGAATTCAGCAATCGCAGTGTTGAACCAATCCGCTTTTTTCTCAATCGATCAAAGGTTGTCTGATCCAGTCCACGTTGCACAAATCCGGGAACTTCTTTCTCTACACGGGCTAGTAACCGTTCGGGATCAGAAGAATCCCCACCAGCCATCGAGAAAGCAAATCCATCTTCCAACGAATAATCATAGCCAAATTGTTCATCAATTAACCCGTCATCATACAGAGACTGATAAAAATCTGAACCTTGACCAAACAGATACTCTAGGAACAGAAAAGTACTTAATTCTTGACGTAGAAAATCATCACCCTTCTGTCCTACAAAAGATGCCCTTTCTTTAAAACCAAACATACACTTTGGAACACCAACTGCTAACTGCACATCGTTTCTCCGTGTACGTACTTGGTCAGGCTCTTGCTCAAAGAAACGTTTAATTTCAGCTTGATTGGTAAAATTTTTCTTGGCTTGGTTTTCAGCAACCAACTGAATAATCTGCTCTGGCTGGACAGAACCAACAATAACCAAAACCATATTACTGGGATGATAAAATGTTTCATAACATTGATAAAGATGCTCCTTCGTTATTTCATAAATCGATTCAACAGTTCCAGCAATATCAATTTTAACTGGATGCTGTTGATAAAAGGCCTGAATTAAGCCAAAATAGAGTCGCCAATCTGGCGTATCATCATACATCCGAATCTCTTGTGCAATGATCCCTTTCTCTTTTTCCACATTTTCATCTGTAAAATAAGGCTCCTGCACAAAATCAAGCAATGTAGTCAAATTTTTTTCCACGTTTTCAGTACAGGAGTAGAGATAAGCTGTACGCGTAAAAGAAGTATAAGCATTAGCTGCTGCTCCTTGCAAGGCAAATTGCTGAAAGACATCTTCACCTGAGCGTTGTTCGAACATTTTATGCTCCAAAAAGTGAGCAATCCCATCAGGAACGCGAATACGCTGCTTACCTGGTGGTTGAAAATCGTGATCAATCGCACCATAACGAGTTGTAAAAATTGCATATGTCTTTTGAAAGCCTTGTTTTGGAACAACAAAGACATTTAGACCGTTTGGTAACTTCTCTTGATATAACGTCTCTTTTAATTGCGCATGTTCAATTTTATTCACCATCAATACCTCCTTGATCACGTAGAAAATAAATCGTATCAAGCTCCACTTGTTGAGCCACCTCTTGAATCTGTTGTGGAGTTACATCTGCGATCTCCTGTAACAACTGCTCTACTTCACGCTTTCTTGTAGGTTGTTGGGTATGATGAGCAAAATCGATCAATCCATAAGCTGAATCAAGTCGCTCCCGAATTTGATTCGTTAAAGTAGCTTTCGTCTGACTAATTTCTTGCTCACTAATATTGCCTTGACGCATTTCCTCAAGCTGCTCTTTCATAATCGAGACAGCCTGATCATAATTGGCAATCTCAATTCCCGATTGGATGGCTACCTGACCGAGATAGCTATCAATTCTAGATGAACAATAGTAAGCTAAGCTTGCCTTTTCACGAACATTCATAAACAGCTTTGAGTGAGCAAATCCTCCTAAAATCCCGTTATACATCATCAACGCAGGATACAGATCATCTTCTATCGTAACATGTGTCCGACAGCCAAGATTTAATTTACCTTGTTGTACCTCTAATCTTTCCACTATCTCATTTACCTGCTCTACCTTCTGATCATTGCGCAAGGCTTCTACAGAAGGTCTTTCCTGCCGACCAATATGGGCCCCTAGCTGAGTTTCAAATAAAGCTTTGACTTCTTCAGGGTGAACATCACCAACACAATAAATATCAATAGGACAAGATTGAATAACTTCTTGGTAATATGTATAGAGTGAACGCTCATCAATAGCATCTAATGAACGGAGTTGACCATAGTTATAAAGCGCATGAGGTTCTCCTTTATACATCTCTTCATTTAGCCTTTGAGCAGCATAGCGTATTTTATCATCTTTTAAACTTTCAATTCGTTGTCGAAGATTCTTTTTCTCCGCATTTACAAAAGATGAAGAGAAACCATCATTTGAAGTAACCGGTTTAAATAAAACCTCTTGCAAAAATTGAAGTCCTTCTGTCAATAAAGCTGGACGTTCACTTAAATAATCACCATTCGCCACGTCTAAACCAAATTGCAGGAAATGACGACCCCCACGTTTAAAAACATCACCAAATAGATTGGCACCATAGAGTTGATCACATTTTTGTTTTACCTGTACTGTGGTTGGATAACTTTGCGTCCCCCGTTGCAGCACATTAGGCAACAATGCCGATTGCGTCACTTTTTCTTCTGAAAGCTCTTGTTCAAACAGTACAACAACAGTAGTGGTTTTAAATTTTTTACTATTTAAAACATGTAGACGAGCTGACCCGACTGAGGTCGTTGAAAAATGTATATCTGTCAACCTGATCTCTCCTTTGCTAATCCATATCCTTATTATATCATGTTTTGAGAAGACTCTGATCAAAACTACATTTCCTCTAGT
This sequence comes from Seinonella peptonophila, assembly GCF_900129355.1. Lineage (GTDB taxonomy): Bacteria > Bacillota > Bacilli > Thermoactinomycetales > Thermoactinomycetaceae > Seinonella > Seinonella peptonophila. Next base: position 416,832 of record NZ_FQVL01000001.1, read on the forward strand.
ATATGAAAAAAAAGCTGGTTCCAACCTTTGGTTGAAATATAGACAATATTAATGACAAAGCAAATATTTCTATTCTATAATTAAACAAACTGGAGAAAGGAGGAGATTTTAATGGCAGAAGGAAATCAAACTAAAATTCAGAAAGAACTCGCTCTATCCTTTTTAAAAGACGATATACCACTTGAAAACGGTAAAATATCACTAACACCTCAGCAACTTCAAACTCTGTTAAATGAAACAAATGATCAAGATAAAATCGCACTCATCGAAGCTGCAATAGAGCATCATCTAGATGATCCCTCGAATATTCCTGCACCAAATGAATTAATTCAAGCATTTAAACTAGATCAAAACAAATCTCCCATTGTTGAAGCAGCGTTAAATAACGCTCTACCATCTTTAACAGAACAATTAAGAAGCAACCCTTCCAACATTACATTCTTCCCCGTAACACAAATTGAGCGAGATTATTCAGATGTGAAAAACAAACTTTTATCTGAACTGGGTAGTCCAGGGGATAAAACTTATGACGTGGTAGCAGAGCAATTGGAATATGCTGGCATAATCGACCAATTTCGTAAAGCGGATTATTCAGTTGATCAACACGCAGTGGATCGGTTCGGAAGTGTACTCGTCATGTCACCAGATGGCCCTGGAAATCCTGAGAAACTGGCCTCTATCGTACAACATGACCTCGATGTAGCCAATTTGCTTTATCAAAATGTTATATTTAGAACTGGTCCAACTCAAATTACCCCAGGTGGAAAAAATGAGCAAATTCGAGCAACGCTAACAAACCACTTCTTTGAAACAATGCAAAAAAAACCGGAAGCTGTTGCAGCTCGTATCAATGGGAATGAACAGTTTCTTCAATCTCCCTTGATGGATGCATTTTTAAAAGAAACGAAAAATCATGCGGCGGTCAAAGTAATTGAAGAACAGCTTGATGAAAAGGCAAAGCCTATTCTCCAAGCGCAATTAGAGGCAATTATGGAACAAGAAGATAGGGAACTGAAAGAATCGGCTGAACGATTAGAAAATCGTTTAAGAGAGACAGAACGAGCGAGTCTAAGTGATCAAGAATTAGATGAAAACTTAGAGGATGCAATCAATCAATTAGCTAGACATTTCCCAGAGCTTGATCAACAACCTTCCGTTCAGGAAAACAAAGCCCAACAATCTCCAACTGAAAAAACAGTTGAAAGGGGTGATGATTCAATGGCTCCAACACAACAACAAGAATCCACTGATTGGGAACCACAAATCGATTTTATAGTTGAATCATTAAATGAAATGCATCAAAATGATGTATTTCAAGAATTTACTCTTAATTCGATGGAGAAGTATAGAAAAAATCTTCTAGATAATCCAGAGTTACTTGCAAAACTAGAAAAAGCAATACAACAATTACCTAATAATGAGATAAAAGCATCATTGACATCAAAGTATGAAAATATGTTTAAGTCAAAAGAATCGTCCAGAAATGAACAGGAACAACAAGCAACTTTTATTCAATTAGAAACAAAAACGCTTGAAGATGCTATGAATGCACTGATCCAAGCTAATGATGTAAAAGAAATTCATCATGCAATTCTGCAACTACCACCTTGGCTACAACAAATATTTGATGCTTATGACAGAGCGATGGGTAAAGAAGATTCAAAAACACAACAAACTTTGCAGCAAGCAATTGATCAGATCAAGCAGTTACAAGATCAACTAAAAGCTCAACCGGAGGCCATACAAGATCCTTTGCCAGGTATGAGTGATCAGGAATTAGCAGATCTAAATGATCGTTCTAACCCATCACAAGAAGCTCTATTTAGTCCTGAAGAATTAGCAGATTTACTTGCAAAACGAGACGAACAAGCTGCATTGGCCCAAGAAGAGGCGAAAAATGAACAATCAGCTGCTATTCAAGCCACACCAAAGCGTGACGAACAAACTGGACAGCAACAAAACCAACCTGATCAACTCGTTTATGCTCCTGAGTCACAGCGTGACCAACAAGAGCCACCCACTGCTCAGCCAGTTCGCGTCTCTAGAAGAATGGCAGCTAGATCAGAAGAACTCACTCCATCACCTTTTCTTCGCCTATCTGAAGTAATTGCAGAAGCCAAGGTCATGCAAAACCTAAGTCCTAAAAGAAGTAAGCTGAAAGAATCAATTCCTATTGTTTCTTGGTTTGCAAAGAGAAAATTAAATAAGGCGAATGGGCGGATTCAGGAAAAAAGTGATGCATTATTTGAACAAGCAGACCAAGTGTATCTCGATCAAATCAAAGATCCAGATGTATTAGAAAACGTGAGGCTCGATTCCATAGAGAAATGGTATAATCCAGATAATGAACTTTCACTACATGAAATTATGGTGGAGACACACTATAACAATTTAGACAAGTATGCTCAGCCTCAAGAAGTAGCAAACTTTAAACAGCTCTATACGGATCGTAACTTTGCTCAAGTTAAGGTCAAAGAATCAAGAGATCAATCAATAGAAGCAAATAGATGGAAACCAAATTCTAAGTTCCGATCAGTTGCAAAGCCAGTAGCTGTTTATGCTGCCACTGCTGCCATTGGAGGACCTGCTGCGCCAGTTGTGCTTATGTATGTTGGTGCTAAAGGTCTCTATAAAGGAATCCAAAAACTTCGTCAACCCGAAACAAAAGTTGCGTTTGCAGATCGTCTAGATACATTCTCAAGTAAATTACGAGAACCTGTGCCACAAAGAAGCGAACAACAACCTGACCAGGAACGTCGTTCATTTAGAAGTCGGTTAAGTAATCGTCTAAATGCTGGAAAACGGCAAGACGATGCATTCAGTCCCATTGTTCCAGAACAAGCTGCTCAAGTACGAGCTGGTAGATAAGAAAATGGCAAAAACCCAGCACTCCTATGGAGGAGGACTGGGTTTTTTGTTTAATTTACCTCTTGTTTTTGTTGCTCTACATACTGTTCTTGGGTAATTAAGACTTCACGTGGCTTGCTGCCCTCATAAGGCCCCACTATTTGATTGGCTTCCATTAAATCAATCAAACGAGCAGCGCGCGTATAACCCACACGCAAGCGACGCTGGATCAAAGAAACAGAAGCAGTCTGAGCTTCGACCACCAATTGTACGGCTTGTGGATAGAGTTCATCTTGAATTTCTTGTACGGTTGAAGTTTCTTCATTTGCTTTTGGAATCATTTCTTCGTCATATTCAGGCTCTTGTTGTGTCTTAGCAAAGCGAACAACCGCCTCCACTTCAGTATCTGTAACAAAAGTACCCTGAACACGCAAAGGCTTAGACGCACCAATCGGTAAATACAACATATCTCCTCGACCTAGTAACTTCTCTGCTCCACCCATATCCAGAATCGTGCGTGAATCGGCCGAAGATGAAACAGCAAAAGCAATCCGTGAGGGGATATTGGCTTTAATCAATCCAGTGATCACATCAACCGAAGGTCGCTGAGTTGCAATAATAAGATGAATGCCCGCCGCACGCGCCATTTGTGCTAATCGACAGATGGCATCCTCTACATCTGCTGGGGCCACCATCATCAAATCAGCTAACTCGTCTACGATCACAACAATTTGCGGTAACCGCTCGATGGTCTCATCTTCTTCTGCTAATTTATTATAACGCTCCATATCTCGTGCTCCATGTTTCGCAAACAGCTCATAGCGTTTTTCCATCTCAGCAACAACGCGTTTCAATGCAATAGCTGCCTTACGCGGTTCGGTCACTACTGGAGCAAGTAAATGTGGGATACCATTATAAATATTTAATTCTACCATTTTGGGGTCAATCATCATTAATTTTACTTCATCAGGCTTTGCATTAAAGAGCAAACTAATAATGATCCCATTGATACAAACACTCTTCCCAGCCCCTGTCGCCCCAGCGACAAGTAGATGAGGCATCTTAGCTAAGTCAGCAACAATCGGCAATCCTGAGATATCACGCCCTAGACCAATACTTAATTTAGATTCAGCATTTTGATATGTATCATCTTCTAGTACATCACGTAAAGCGACAATGGAGACTTCTGAGTTAGGAACTTCAATCCCAATCGCTGACTTCCCAGGGATGGGTGCTTCCATACGAATATCTTTTGCTGCAAGTGCTAAAGCAAGATCATCCGTCAAATTGACAATCTTACTAACCTTCACCCCTACTTCAGGTTGAATCTCATATCGAGTAACGGCTGGTCCACGACTTACTTCTGTAACCCGTACACGGACACCAAAGCTCTCTAATGTTTGTGCTAATTTTTTCGCATTTGCATTAATCGACTCTTTATCGCGGGCAGAGCTTTTCTTCTGCCACTTGAGCAATTGAAGACCAGGCAAACGATAATCGACTGCCTTTTTCTTCTTTGTTGAAAAATCGACCTTGATCTCCTGCTCCACTATTTTTTCCTTCTCTGAAGCAGGTTCTTGCTCTGGTTTCTTTTGATGTTCTTGAATTCGCAAACGAAGCTGGGCACCCGTTTTCTCTGGTACAATCACTTGGTCTTCAAAATCATGAATAATGGGAGGTTGACTTACTTCTTTGGAAATCTCAGCCTCGCCTGCCATTTGCAACTGTGGAGCAGGAAGACTTTTTCTTCGTCTCCGTTCACGGTCACGACGATCATAATAAGCCCGAACAAATGCTATTAATTGTCTACGCCAATCCTTTTGCTGCTTTGACCAATTTTTGCGAAAACGTTTTGCAAAATGAACATACGAAAATCCAGTGATTAAAAGAATACCAGTTAAAATCACTGCTCCAAGCGTAAAGATTGTCCCAATATCATCGAACAAGTAGTGACAGATTGCATAGACAAAAGCTCCAACCATTCCTCCGCCTACATCAGTCGGATGGGGAGAATAGCGCTCGTTTAACAGTAAATTCCATGTCGTATCCACAATTCCAAAATTCGAATTCACTTTCAATCCATGAAAAGTAAGTAAGTGAAGGTAACCCAAAAGCGCCAGCACAACTAAGAGAACTCCTGTCATACGTGGAGTCCAATTTTGTGGCCAACGTCGTTTCACCATGACATAAAATCCAAGTCCAATCCCAAGTAGAGGAATGGTAAAATCCCATGTACCCACAACAAAACGAGAAAGATACGTAAGATTTCGTCCCAAAGCACCTACACTAGCAATTGCAATCACCGAGATGGTTAAAATTGAGATCCCATATATTTCAAATAATAATTCTTTTTTTATCTGTTTTTGTTTCTTTTTCTTTGGCATCGCAAACCACCTTTTCATCCGTTCAGACCATTACCATCTATTATAACACGGACGAAAAAGTGATGGCTAAATTTTCGGAATGAGTCTAATTGGTGTACCAGGTTGAAAACGTGGATTTAAGTAATCCTGAGGATTCGGGCTAAGCAATTGTACAATTGCTGCTTGATCACCTCTGTGCTGTTCCACCAACATAGGCACACCATCGATCTGAATTACCACACGCTCTGCCGTTTGCTGACGAGGGTCATAAAAAATAAGCTCTTCTGGTAGAATCGTATAATGAATCATGATTCTTCTCTCCCCTTTTTTTCAGCAATCAAACGATCTAATTCCTGCAAAGCATCGGCAATTCCACCTACTCGATCGATAATCCCTTGTTCAACTGCATCCATTCCAATTACATTTGTGCCAATATCACGAGCTAATTCTCCTGTTCGAAACATCAGCTGGCGTATACCTGCTTCTGAAATACGTGAATGATTTGCGATAAATCTTATCACACGATCTTGCATTCGCTCTAAGTACTCAAATGTCTGTGGGACACCGATTACCATCCCATTCATGCGAATAGGATGAATCGTCATAGTTGCCGTCTCCACAATAAAACTTGTACGTGCTGCTACTGCAATCGGTACACCAATGCTATGACCTCCTCCTAATACAATGGAAACTGTCGGCTTTCTCATCGTTGCAATCATTTCAGCAATTGCAAGACCTGCTTCTACGTCTCCTCCTACTGTGTTGAGGATGAGTAGGACTCCTTGAATTTTTGGATTTTGTTCTGCTGCAACAATTTGTGGAATGATATGTTCATACTTCGTTGTTTTATTTTGAGGAGGCATCACTAAATGACCTTCTACTTGACCAATAATGGGTATACAGTATTGATTTGTTTCAAATTGAGGTACTTGATTCGTTCCTAATTGTTGAATCGCTTGCAAAACAGCACCTTTCTTCTTATCTTGCTCTTCTTCTGGATTCTCAACATCTGAATACACCCTGTTCACCTCACATTCAATTAAACTTAGTATGTTCCTTATTTCATAATAAAAAACAACCGATATTTATCATCGGTTGTCACAGAGTGTATACAAAGTCAGGATACCCTTATTTTAGGAATTCATGGTTACGCATTTCGCCTCCAATTCAGGCTACGAAGATATGTATGCAAGGCGCCATGTCTGTTCGCTCAGAGCGGTATCAACTCGGCTACCGCCTCAGACAGTACTACCAACTATTCTTCGCTACACAGACGTGGCTTTATTGCGCCTGAAAGTCGGCTACATTGCGAACCATTTCCTCCAAGAACTTTGTTCCATATTTTCATCATCGAAGGTTCTTGTTTGGTCTAAAACAATCGATATTTACCATCGGTTGCCGTTATATGTTTATTACATTCATTTAGAATGTAGATGCTGTTTTTACGACTTCTTGTAAACCTTCCTCTATGATCTCAGCGCTACGGTCAGGATATTGATTATGACCTTCGATCAATACTACAGTTGGATCTTTTACACCAAACAAATGAAACACATTTTTCATAAAACTAATCGAGTGTTCACTTCCTGCTGGAGCTGTTGAATATTCTCCACCAGTAGCATTCAGGAATGCGACTTTTTTATCTGGAATAAGACCTACCGGACCATTCTCAGTATAACGGAAGGTTTTCCCTGCTTGACTGAGATAGTCGATATATGTGTGCAGTACTGCTGGAACTGAAAAATTCCATAACGGAAAAGCAAACACAACTTTATCTGCAGCGAGAAACTGTTCAAGTCGCTCGTCAATAATGGATATGATTTTTTGTTCTTCTTCAGTTAGCTCAAGCTGATTACCTCGTTTGAATAGTCCACTCAGCGCCAAAGCACCAAAGTAAGGTAATTCAACTTGATAGAGATCAAGTTCTTCAATTTGGTCTGTTGGATGAGTTTCACGATAAGTATGGACAAAAGCATCATACATTTTTACACTTACTGATTGATCGGCTGGTCGATCATTCGCTTTCACGATTAAAACTTTAGACAACATATTCTCCCCCTGGCACATTCATTTATTTATATACTTACTTTATGTAATGAATATAATTCAATCACTTACTTTTGTCAAGTGATGGAGGAAAAGTTTGTTTAACGATTTTAATTATGATACATTGGTACTACAGAGGTGATTTTCATGAATGAATATAACCTGTGTCCAAAATTAGAATATGCATTTCAATTACTTGGGAAACGTTGGAACGGTTTGATCATCGCCACCTTACTCTCTGGTCCTAAACGATTTAAAGATATTTCTAATACCATCTTGCCCATGAGCGATAAAATGTTAGCAGAGCGTATGCGGGAGCTTGAAGCTGAACAGATTGTAAAACGAAATGTCTATCCTGAGAAACCGGTTAGGATTGAGTACGAATTAACAGAGAAAGGCGCTGACCTTGCTCCCGTATTGGATGCAATGGAAACGTGGGCAGAAACTTGGAATATATGTAAAAATTAATCTATAAAAGACCCAGCTTTCATAGAAGGCTGGGTCTTTTATATGGACTACTCAAGCTCAATCTCTTTTATACTCCAAAAGTTTAATCTAGTATCTAATTGCTTTAAACTATCAAAAATGGAATTGATAAGACTTGATTCAGATTCATAAGCTCCAAGATTTTATCAACAAACGTTGTAACTTTTTGTAGCTCTCTTACTTGCCAGAGATAATAGTAAGGAAAGTATTTAATTTCCTCATAAAAATGATCTAATCCCAAATCGGAAGAAATCGTAGCTAATTCAAAACAATGTGGGATCTCTACAATTGCAATGTATCCGATTCACTCATTGGAATAAGTTGATGTCAAAATCCCTTCATGCTGTCGACATATTTTAAAAAATTGTTGCTGATTCATACATTTATGTCATCCTGTGACTCTGTTATTGTTTAATCTCACTACAAAAGGGTATTTCTTTTACGATATAAAGGAGTGTTTGCAATGAAAGTAGAGGATTATCTTACAATTGCATTTATCTGTCTAGTTATTATAGCTCTCTACTTTTGGCTTTAAATGATAATCATAGGATAAAACAGACAAACATATCTGATGCACCAAAATATGGAGTCATCATCGTTTGACTAGAGATATCTTAATCTCGGGATAATATTGCCAACCTGTGCTGAGCAAAAGCTAGAAAAAACTACAATCATCTTACGATTGTAGTTTTATTTTCTAGATTGCAAACCAATCACGAAACTGTTCTTGAGAAAGTCGACAACCTGTATAAAATGCCCCAAACTCTCCAAAGCGGGCGCTTACCTCATCGAACCGCATTTCTTGAACAATCTTTTTAAATTGCAAGGGATCATCAGCAAAAAGCGAAACACCCCATTCCCAATCGTCAAGTCCAATTGATCCAGTGATAATCTGTTTTACTTTCCCCGCATAAGAACGTCCGATTAAACCATGACTCTTCATCATCTCTCTTCGCTCTTCCATACTCAACATATACCAATTATCGTTTCCTGTACGACGCTTATCCATCGGATAAAAACTCATATATTCCGTGTTTGGTAACTCTGGTTTTAAGCGAGCCTGAACCCTAGGATCTGTTGTGGGGTCAGTTCCTGGGCGCACCTGATAAGCACTTAATTCTACTACCGAAGTATATGAGTAAGGGGTATTTGTATAATCTGCTAAGCGTGTTTTTTGGATCTGTTGTTTAATCTCATCAAGTTCTTTTACTGTTGGACGAAGATGAATAAGCAGCCAATCCGCCTTATGTCCTAAAATAGAATATTGTGCAAAACTTCCTTTACGCTGTTGGTCAATTGCAACAAAATGACTCGTCAAATCGATCCATTCATCTAAAATTACATTTCTCTCTTTTTCGGACAGCTTCCGCCATGCTGCCCAGTCTATGGTACGAAAATCATGTGTTGCATACCATCCATCATATGTAGTTACAGCGTCACCCATCTTGTCACTTCCCTTATCCTTGATACAAATATTATAGCAAAGGCTTAGCAACATTTCGTTTGTCAGCATTTTGTCAATCTAGTCTCTGACCACCCATTTCTTCAATGCGTATGCAACACCAGATTCAAGATTTGAACGAGTAACATAATCAACATGCTCTTGAATTTCAGGTGCTGCATTCGCTGGCGCAACCGAAAAACCAGCTACCTGAAACATACTTAGATCATTTTCATTATCGCCAAATGCAATTACCTCTTTTAGATCAATATTAAATTGATCTGCAAGAATAGTAAGCGCGTTTCCTTTTGAAACTCCTTTAGACATAATGTCTAGCAGCTGCCTCCCAGACCTCACTGAAGTTAACTTATTTTTCCATTCAATAGGAAAACTGTTTGCAAATGCTTGAAGCTCTTCCCAGTTTGAACCAACTACTAAAATTTTCAATACATTTAATTGATCAAGATGCTCTGATAACTGAGGATCAATACAAATCGGAATCTTTTCATCACGCTCACGAAATCGTTTTGTAAGACTGTTTTCCTGATTGGTGTAAATACTTGTAGTTGAATAAATCAAGTATTCAAAAGATCTTTCTTCAATCCATTTCATCACCTGCTTAGCTACCTTGATTGGTAAAGCTTGCACATGAAGAATTTCATCTGTTATAGCATTTCGAATCAATCCTCCGTTACATGAAATGACAGGTGTTGTCAACTTGAGCTGTTTAATAAATGGACGAACTGTCAGATCGGATCGACCCGTTGCAAGCAAAACATCGACTCCTTGCTTTTGAATTTGTTGTAGAACGCGTATATTTTCTTCGGAAATTTGATTTTTGTTATTTAATAATGTGCCATCCAAATCACAAACGCACCATCGAAACGAACCTTTGGATTGCTTCATGGATTGACCCCCATAAATAATGGTTTTGATACAACTACCATTATACTTCAACTTACTTGAAACCTCTTTTTAAACACTATTTCTAATAACAATCTATAAATTATGGTAAAATTCATTTCAATAAAATATTTCCACAGAAAGGACTAAACATCATGACCATTTTTTTCTATGGAGTCAATGATCCTTATTACTGTTTTTCTAACTTTTCACCATATGGCTTTCGACTAAACGATAAATGGTGGCCAACGAATGAACATTTTTTTCAAGCACAAAAATTTGCTGGAACTTTTTATGCAGAAGAAATTCGGTTAGCGAAAACCCCAAAACAAGCAGCAAATATGGGACGAGATCGAAATCTCCCTTTGCGACCTGATTGGGATATCAGCAGAAATGAGGTTATGCATTTAGGAGTCTATCAAAAATTTAAACATAACTCTGAAATTCGTGAGGTTTTACTCTCAACTGGAAATCAATTAATTGTTGAAAATGCGCCAAGCGATTACTATTGGGGTTGTGGGGCAGATGGCAGCGGTGCGAATCATTTGGGTAGAATCTTGATGGAGGTAAGAACCCAATTGAGGAAAGAAGCGCTTAAAAAAAATTAAAGCGGCATAGCCGCTTTTCAGTACAAACGATATTTTGATTGAGATTGAGTTGAAAATATCGTTTCAAACCATCTCGCAGTATCAAACTGACGTTCCCATTTCGCAATAACTATTGTAGCGAGTGAATTCCCAACAACATTTACGAGTGTTCGAATCATATCCAAAATCCGATCAATTCCTACAATAAATGCTAAACCTTCAGCAGGAATGCCTAATGCACTCAATGTAGCTATCAAAACCACAAAGGAAGCCCCAGGTACTCCAACAATTCCTTTCGAAGTAATCATTAGCACAATAAAAAGTGTCATTTGTCTCCCTGGGGTCATATTGATTCCATACATTTGTGCAATAAAGAGAATAGTCATTGCTTGAAATAAAGTAGATCCAGCAAGATTTAAAGTATTACCCATTGGTAAGACAAAAGAGATCACTGAACGGGAGCAACCGAAGTCTTCAAGTTTTACAAAGAGGCGTGGTAAGACTGAATCAGAGCTAGCAGTTGTAAACGACAATAATATTTCTGGTCTTAATAACCGGTAAAATTGGAATGGATCGATTTTCACCAAATGGGCGATTAATCCGAATACAACAAATAGGAAAATAAACATTGCCACATAGACCGAAATAACTAATTTTCCTAAAGGCCATAAGGAACCAATTCCAAATTGTGAAATAGTAACAGCTATTAAGGAGAAGACCCCAATTGGAGCTATTTTCATCACAAGATCTGTAACCCAAAACATCGCTTCTAAAACAGCTTTAAAAAAATCAACAATAATTTTCCCTCGTTCACCTATAGCAGCCGTCGCTAATCCAAAGAGAATCGAAAAGAAAATAATCGCTAACAAATCTCCTTTGGCAATCGATTGAACAATATTTTTGGGGACTACTTGTACAAAAAGATTGATGATCATTTCCGGAAAATTGTGTGTTTGTTGTTCCGCAGTTTGCTCATATTTTTGAATACTTATCTTCTGAATATGACTCCGTTCGACACTAGCACCAGGTTGAACAATTGTTGCAATTAACAGACCAAGTATAATCGCAATCATCGTAATAAATTCAAAGTAAATAATCGTTTTGCCACCTATTTTTCCTAATTTTTTGATATTATCAATGCTCGCAACGCCAATAATTAAGGATGCAATTACGATCGGAATTACGATCATCTGAATAAGATTTATAAAAACATTTCCAATAGGGAGCAGATATCGGGTCATTGACTGAGAATGTCCGTTGAACAGCAGCCCAAAGATAACGCCCAGTATTAAAGCAATTAAAATTTGGGTAGATAATCTAGTCTTTTTCATTCATATCCCTCAAGTTTATAAATATATATACAATCATATATAAAATTGTAAACAAACACAAATATTTTATTATTTACTAAGGTAGTGATGGACTTGTATGCAGTAGGCTTGATGTCTGGTACTTCGCTTGATGGAGTCGATGCTGCACTCATAAAGATCGAGCGACATCAACAGAAACCCCAAGTAGAAATGATAGATTTTATTACAATTCCCTTTTCTCCATCTCTAGAAGAAGAAATTAGAGAATGCTTATCACTTCATGAATCAAATGTACAAAAGATTTGTAGTCTCAACTATAAACTTGGTTTATTTTATGCAGATGCAGTGAAAAAAATATGCAAACAAAACCAACTTTCACTCTCCAATCTCTCCTTTATTGGCTCTCATGGACAAACGCTTTTCCACCAACCACAAAAAAATGCAAACTATGCTCCCTCCACTATGCAAATTGGTGAAGCAGCTGTGATCGCTTACGAAACTCAGACAACTGTTGTCTCCAATTTTCGAGCAATGGATCTGGCTGCTGGTGGACAAGGTGCTCCCTTGGTTCCCTATGTTGATTGGCTTCTCTATCAAAACAAAGAAACATCGCGACTTCTTCAAAACATCGGTGGTATTAGCAATGTAACCGCCTTACCTGCTGATGGAACAATTGATCACATCAGAGCATTCGACACAGGGCCAGGGAATCTTATCATTGATGAAATTTGCCGACTATTATTCCATACTTCTTTTGATCAAAGTGGAGCTTTAGCAGCCAAAGGAACAATTGATGAAGTTTTACTTCGACACTGCATGCAAATTCCATACATATCTAAAAAGCCTCCAAAATCGACTGGGCATGAACTTTTTGGGAAGGAATTTACCATTCGACTCATTCAAGCATATGACCATCTCTCGAAATATGATCTATTAGCAACACTCACTGCTTTTACAGCGCATTCAATCGTAGAAAATTATCGCTTATTCTTATTTTCCACTCACAATTATGATGAGGTAATTGTCTCAGGAGGAGGAAGTTTTAATCAAACTTTATTAAGGATGATGGAACAATTACTTCATCCATATGGAATTCGCACTATTACACTTGAAGAAATCGGTCATGTCTCAGCAGCGAAAGAGGCTATCGCATTTGCCATATTGGCATATGAAACGCTTCAACATAAACCTAGTAATATACCAAGTGCAACAGGTGCAAAAGAATCCGTTATGCTCGGTAATATCACATTTCCCAACAAGTCCGCGATGGCAAATATCACTTAATACTCTGGGTGTGTCTGATCTACCATTTGGACAAAATCCATTTCTACTACAAAACTGAATTTTTCACCCAATGAAATATCATATATTTATTATTATTCTGTATAATTAGAGAAGGAGGTGATGTTATGAAAGTATTATTCGTCTGTTCGGGTGGACTATCAAGCGGAATTATCCTGCAAACTCTGCAAGAGGAAGCAACTAAACAAGGTGTACAGATGAAAATTAAGTCAGTCGGTACTGAACAATTTGAAACAGAAATACTAAATGGTTGGGATATTGCCATGGTTGCTCCACAAGTAAGACATCGATATCAACAGTTTAAAGCTGCTGCTGATCTAGTTCAAGTTCCTTGTGAAATCATACCTCTCCAAGCATATAGTCCATTGGGTGGTTCCATGCTACTGGAAACAATCAAGCGCTGCTTAGGCATTGATTAAGGAGGGCGAAAATCATGGAAAAATGGACTTATTGGCTTGAGCATAAACTGGCCTCACCTATGACAAAATTGTCTGAACAGAGGCACTTACGGGCAATTCGTGATGGAGTCATCTCAGCTCTACCCTTTATCATTATTGGCTCATTTTTTTTAATCTTAGCTTTCCCCCCTGTTCCTGAGCAAACATGGATCGCTCAGTGGGCTCAGCAACATCGATCAGAGATTTTGATTCCATATCGACTCACAATGTTTATTATGTCACTTTACATTTCTTGTGGCATCGGCTATCACTTAGCCAAAAGCTACCGTCTTCATCCTTTGGCCGGTGCCCAATTAGCAATCGCAGGCTTACTCCTTACCATTGTTCCTACAATCATAAATGGAAACACATTCGTCTTACCAATGGTGAATTTAGGAGGACATGGATTATTTGTAGCAATTTTGGTCTCGATTATTGCTGTTGAAATACTTCGTATTTGTCAAACTCATCGCCTTACTATCACGATGCCCAAACAAGTTCCCACTTCTGTCGCCCGATCATTTGAAGCATTGATTCCTGTTGCAATCTTAATTGGTTTGATGACGCTATTCACGGTCATATTAAAACTCGATTTACATGCAATTGTTAGTTACGCAGTTACTCCCTTCGTCCGCGCAGGTGATTCACTGCTTGGTGTATTAGTCCCCGTCTTTCTGATTACCTTTTTTTGGTCGTTTGGAATCCATGGTGTCTCTGTAGTCGGAACCATTGTCCGTCCAGTCTGGGAAGTCTATTTAGCTAAAAATGCCGAAGCTGTGGCCGCTGGTCATCCAATTCCTTACATCTCACCTGAGACATTTTATCAATGGTTTATTTGGATTGGTGGCTCTGGTGCTACAATTGGCCTAGCATTTGCAATGCTTTTCTGTGCCAAATCAAAAGTATCAAAAACACTTGGTAGAACAACGATTATCCCCAGTCTGTTTAACATTAACGAACCAATCATATTTGGAGCGCCGATCGTACTAAATCCTATCCTGATCATACCATTCATTATTTGTCCGATTTTAACTGCCACACTCTCCTACATCGTTACCTATATCGGCTGGGTTCATCCCACGTATATCATGGTACCTTGGACATTACCAGCTCCAATTGGTGCTTATCTCGCTACTGGTGGGGATTGGCGGGCAATCATCCTAGTATTGACCAATATTCTCATTTCTTTCTTGATCTATCTACCATTCTTCAAAATGCATGATCGAAAACTTCATCGGCTCGAAAAAAATAATCAAACTAACTTTTGACCTTTTCTCTTCTCATAACCCGAATCTTTTTATGAAACTGTGCACTCTCTGGCAATGTAGGATGAACCATCGCTTGGTAAATTTCATCTAGCCCATATACGACACCTTTATCATCTTTATAAGTAATATGCTTTCGTTGAAATTCAGTTGGAGAATCGATCCCAACTGCCGCAGCTAACCGGAAAAGCCCTTCTCGTAGTGTAACCATATAATTTACAACGCGATACTTCTTTTCATCTATGACCAAAGCTCTTTGTAGATTAGGATCGGTCGTAGCGACTCCAACTGGGCATGCATTTGAATGGCATTTTAACGCTTGAATACAGCCTACAGAAATCATAAGACCTCTGGCAATATTTACAAAATCAGCACCCATTGCTAACGCAACGGCTATTCGATCAGGTGTAAAGAGTTTTCCAGAGGCAAAGATTTTTACAGTTTCTCGAACCCCAGCTGCCCTTAACGCTGCGTCAAGTAGTGGTAAAGCTGAATGAATCGGCAAGCCAACAGCATCTGCCAACTCTTGATAAGTTGCACCCGTTCCTCCTTCTCCACCATCGATCGTAATAAAATCTGGGCTTTGACCCGTCTGTTTGATATAGTGAGCTAATTCTTCTGCCTCTTCATAACTACCTATTACAATCTTGATCCCAACAGGTTTCTCCACCACTGCTCGTATTTGTTCGACGAATGCAAATAAACTGGGAAGATCATGAAATTGTTGAAATCGATTTGGACTATCAATCGAATGATAAGGTTTAACCAATCGAATTTTTGCAATCTCTGGTGTTACTTTCTCCGCATCAACATGCCCTCCGCGCAATTTGGCTCCCTGTGCAAGTTTTAATTCAAAAGCTTTAATTTGAGGTATTTGGCTTTTCTTCTTTAATTCCTCCCAATTAAACTCACCTTCTGGCGTACGCACACCAAAAAGACCAGGCCCAATTTGCATAATGATATCGGCTCCACCTTGTAGATGATAAGGGGAAAGCCCCCCTTCACCTGTGTTCATCCAGGTTCCTTTCGCAAGGTGTAACCCTTCCGATAATGCAGTAATAGCATGACTTCCCAACGCTCCAAAACTCATTGCTGACATTCCAATCAAGCTACGAACTTTCCAGGGGTTCTTTGTCTTTTCACCTACTATTTTTGTATCTTCTTCTGAAAGCAAGTAGGCCTGCGTAGAATCATCAATCAATCTCTCATCTCTCTGCGCAAAGAGCAATTCTTTGCGCAGAATATATTTCTTAGTTTTAACTTGCGTCTCTCGATCCATCCGGAGCTCTTCCATTTGCCTAGGAAACATTGCATTTCGAACATAATACCCTGATTTACGAAAATCCCGTTTCGAACCAAATCCAATCACATTACGCTGATACTTTGCGCTTTTTACAATATGATCATAGTCATCGCGGGAAAATGGACGACCTTCTCGATCATTATTATAGAAATATTGTCGAAGCTCTGGACCCATATTTTCGAGATAATAACGCATCCGACCTAATAAGGGGAAATTCCGCAAAATTGAATGTGTCGGTTGAAATCGATCAAAAAGATATAATCCAATTAAAATAGATACCATCACAATAAAAGCAACAATCAATATCGCAAAAAGTAGGGTAATCATATAATCTACTAAAGTCATCTACATAACCCCCGCATATATGAACATGTAATTCTACTTAGTATGGAATCGTATATGAAGGTTTATGCGATTTAATCAAAAACCCTCATTATTTTCTGTTAAACCCTAATTTCCGAACAAACTCATTCATAAAGAGTCGTTTTGGATGTGCTAACATATTGGCGATCTGTGCAGTCCAGGTATCCATTCTTTTTCCATTGGTTCTCTTACGATAGTAGTCCTGAATGATTTGATCATATTCCTGCATTTTTTCTTGAAAAATTTTTTGATCTAGTTGATACACTTCTTCATGATAGATATGTTCAATAGGTAGCCTTGGCTTTTGACTTGATTGATGGAGAGGATAACCTAATGTCATTCCAAATAAAGGAATAACATAGTCAGGTGTTTGAAGGATTTCTGTCACCTCTTTCAATTGATTGCGCAGCCCCCCAATATAACAAATCCCTAAACCCATTGACTCTGCGGCGATTGCCGCATTTTGAGCTGCTATTGATGCATCAATTAAAGCAACCATAAATTTCTCAGTACTTTCCAAAGAGGTTGAGATATCAATCGCTTTTTGCTTGCCAATCTGTTGATGTCGATATAAATCCGCACAGAAGATCAGTAAATGTCCATTTTTTTCAACATATGGCTGATTTCCAGCTAACTCTGCTAATTTTTTCTTCCTTGTATGATCTTTGACCCCAATAATGGAGTATGCTTGAATATTGCTAGATGTAGAAGCCGCTTGAGCAGCTTGAATGATTATTCGGATTTGCTGATCAGATAACTGACGATCTTCATACCTACGAATCGAACGATGTTCTAGAATTGTTTCGATGACTCGATTTAACAATTGAATAGACCTCCTTAAATAAACCTATTCTGCTCATCATTATAAGAAAGATTTTCTAATCATCCATTGATTTGGCTATATGTCAACGATCCTATTTAAAAAGGTAAAATCGATAAACGATAACATCTTTTATATACTGTACCACTAACTTTACTACGTTTATGCGGTTATATTAGGAGCTTGGATAAATTTATTTAAATAAAAAATAGCCCACTCATATTAAGCAGGCTGTATTTGTGATGGTTAAATTATAGTCATCTGTTTAACGTGGAAATGCGAAAGTCTGAGACATAGCTCTATGATCGAAATAAATTGACTTGCCTTCACAGACATGATAATTTTAACTGCATTGAAAACCTTATCAAATATTACGTTAAAGAGACTATGGTAAGGAAATGCGTTAACGGAAGATTAAATACGATCGTGGGGGTTATAATCGTCGAGAAAATCAATCGTGATGAGAAAGATGCCGCTTTTGCTAACATTGTAAACAGACTTCGCAATGCTGGTTGTGTTTTCGCCGAAGATGAAACTCGATTGCTCATTTCTTCTGCTCAGACATTGGTCGACCTAATCAGCATGGTAGAGAAACGAGAATCTGGTTTACCACTTGAACATGTGATTGGTTGGACAGATTTCTGCGGTCTGCGGATAGCAGTAGACTCAGGTGTCTTCGTACCTCGTCGACGCACTGAATTTCTTGTCCAACAGGCTGCTATTCTCGCCCGACCCAAATCCATCGTGGTTGACCTTTGCTGTGGATCAGGTGCCATAGGAGCTGTGCTGATTACATGGCTAGATCAGATCAAGTTGTACGCAGTTGATATTGACCCCATTGCAGTAAAGTGCGCACAGCGTAATCTTCCCAATGGGCAAGTATTTAGAGGCGATCTATTCAAACCGTTACCAGATGCATTAAAAGGTCACGTTGATGTCTTAGTTGCCAATGTGCCATATGTACCCACTGAATCGATCAATCTACTGCCCTCAGAAGCCCGTATCCACGAGGCACTGGTAGCACTCGATGGGGGTAAGGATGGGCTTAATATCCAACGGCGGGTGGCAGCATCTGCACCACACTGGTTATCACCAAACGGCCATCTGTTAATTGAAACAAGTGAACAACAAGCGCCACAGACGGTTGAAATCTTCGCTGCTAATGGATTGATCCCAAAAGTCGCCAGTTTTAACGAACTAGATGCCACTGTTGTCATTGGGACTAGGCCTACTCTCAAGAGGAATGACTAAAAGATGATACATTATATTCATCGCAATTTAACTTGATTTATCTTCCATTTCTTGATCACCTTGAATGGATTCAATCTGTTCATAATTATGATAACGGATGGTTTGATATAACTCATGGCGTGTTTGCATGACAGGCAAGGCTGATTGTTGTGTACCATTGGTTAATATCTCTTGAAAGACAGCTTGACACGCCTTAGCAGCAACACGTAGAGCTGTAACGGGATAAATAACGACTTGATAACCCCAATCTTGAAATTGTTTTGATGTAAAGTAAGGTGTTTTTCCGAATTCTGTCATATTCGCTAATAATGGTGCATTCACTTTCTGTCGAACATAACGAAATTCTTCCTCACTCTCTAGTGCCTCAGGAAAAAATAGATCAGCGCCGGCTGACAGATAAGCGTTCGCCCGCTCCACCATTTTTTTGATTCCTTCCACTTCTTTGGCATCAGAACGAGCTACGACAATGAGAGATGGTGCCACTTCTTTTATGATCTTTACTTTTGCTTGCATCTCCTCAATGGGCACAAGCTCTTTACCGCCCAAATGCCCACATTTTTTGGGCATTACTTGATCCTCAATCTGAACTGCCGCAACCCTAGCTTCAACCATCTCCTTTGCAGCACGAGCTACCTGCAAAGCACCACCATATCCTGTATCAATATCAACCAAAATAGGTAAGCTAGTTGCACGATTTAACTCTCTCGCTCGTTCAGCTACTTCCTGAGAGTGAATCAATCCTAAATCAGGCAATGATCGACTAGCTGTATAGGCAGCACCTGAAAGATAGAGAGCGGAAAACCCTACTTCTTTAGCGATACGCGCTGTCATCCCATCATAGGTACCAGGCAATTGTAAAATCGTCTCATCTTTAATCAACTGTCGAAAGAGCTCAGCTAATTGCTTTTGCTCTGGCTGCTCTTCTACCAACCACGTCATTGATTCAACTCCCTTTGATCAAATGGTATAAAGGTTCAGATATTCGCTGATCGTCATCGAAGCCAATTTTTCTTGATCAAGTGATATGTTTAAAATTTGCTCCACACGACGTTGAGGGAACCGGGTCTGAAGATTCTTCATAAACTTCTCTATCACTTTTGGTAATCCTTCTTTTCTACGTTTCCGATGACCAATCGGATATTCACATACAACCTTCTCTGTTTGCGTACCATCTGTGAAATGAATTTGAATAGCATTTGCAATAGAACGCTTTGTAGGATCAAGATAGTCTTTTGTATATATTGGATCTTCTTGTACAACCATTTTTGCACGCAAGTTATCGATTCTTGGGTCTTGAGCAATTTGTTCTTCATAATGTTTTGCAGTAAGCTGACCGAAAATCAAAGCGATTGCGACCATGTACTGTAAACAATGATCTCGATCAGCTGGATTGGTCAGCGGACCTGTTTTATCGATTATTCGAATGGCAGATTCATGTGTAAATATGGTCACTTGTTTAATTTTATCTAATCGATTTTTGATGATTGGATGAAGCTGAAAGCCACACTCTACGGCTGTTTGGGCATGAAACTCAGCAGGAAAAGAGATTTTGAACAAAATATTCTCCATTACATATGAACCAAATGGCTGACTTAGTTGTAACTCGGTTCCTCGAAAGAGTACATCTTGAAAACCCCATTCCTTTGCACTCAAAGCTGTAGGATAGCCCATTTCACCTTGCAATGAAATATAGGCTAATCGAACCGCTCGACTTGTTGCGTCTCCTGCTGCCCATGACTTCCGTGAGCCAGTGTTCGGATAGTGACGATAAGTACGAAGCGAACCTCCATCAATCCAGGCTTGTGAGAGTGCATTTACGATCTCTGCTTTATTTCCTCCTAATAATGCAGTCGCAACAGCAGTTGAAGCTACTTTTACAAATAAAACATGATCCAATCCAACACGGTTCAAGCTATTTTGCAATGCTAATACACCTTGCAATTCATGGGCTTTAATCATCGCTTTCCATACATCTTGTAGTGTAAAGGTTTTCTGTCTAGATCTTGTTAAGTAATCGGTAATTGCAAGGATCGCTCCAAGATTATCAGATGGATGTCCCCATTCGGCAGCCAACCATGTGTCATTATAATCAAGCCAGCGAACCAATGTACTGATATTGAAAGCACCATGTACTGGATCAAGCTCATACCTTGTTCCGGGTACACGGCAACCCGATGAAATAGTCATTCCCGGAACAAGTGGACCAATATGCTTTAAACATTCTGGGAAACGAAGGGCTAAGATTGCACAGCCCAAAGAATCAAGTAACACATAGTGTGCCATTTCATATGCTTCATTGCTAAAAGTCGGTGGTTCCAGAACATAATCCGCCATTTCTGTGAGCAGAGTATCTGCTTTTGCCATTTTTATTTCCCACCTTTTATCTTCGCAAATCAAATAATTCCTTTTCTGTCCCTCGAAAAACATTTAAATCAACATACTTTTGAATGCCTGAGATATGTCCACGATTTGAAAATTGCCAAAACAGCCACTTTCTATTTTCCAAAGTTGGAAATTTCACGATATCCCGAATCCATAGCGGATATTTATTATATTTTCCTTTTATGTAGCGATTATATGTTTTATACGTTACATAGAGAAGTGGTCGTTGTTGATAATATTTTTCTAACTGGTCAAGCAGGGTCTGTAATTGCTGATCCACTTTTTTTTGATCATGTTTCAAATGGATTTCTATATCAACCACAGGAGGTAAACTGCGATTTATCTTGGGCACTGTTTGTATAAAATGAGCTGCCTGCGCTTGTCCTGTACTTTGCATGGAAAAGAAATGATAAGCACCCACTGCTAATCCTGAATGATGAGCCAACTGCCAGTTTTTATAAAATTGGCGATCCGTAAAATCTGCTCCTTCTGTAGCTTTTATATACACGAAATGCAAATCTTTTTCCTTCTTTAACTGGCTCCAATCAATCGTAGCTTGATGATTTGAAATATCTAATCCTTTTACTTCATAAAAACTTGCGAACAGGCTATTATGCCAAATGAGTCCATAATATTCTAAGATCACACATATTAGCAGCACAATGAACCCTATCATCCACTTCTGCCATTGTTTACTCTTCATGAAAACACCCCTGCAAAAAACGGCGCCATGAATTGGTCACCGTTACTCACCTTACTCTATTTCTCTTTATATGCTTTAAACAATTGATTCAACGCTTTTTCTAATGTCGATCGAGGACAAGCAATATTCAGTCGTTGATAACCGGAACCTTGCCGTCCAAAAATAAACCCATCATTCAAACCTAGTTTTGCTTTCTGAATCATAAAATCCTTTAATTGTTGATTCGTTAAATGAAATTCACGAAAATCTAACCAAGCAAAGTAAGTTGCCTCAGGCAAATGAAACTTTACTTCTGGTATATGCTTAGACAAAAAATCACTTAAATATCTCGCATTATCTTCAATATATCGTATAACCTCAGTTAGCCATTCTTCCCCTTTTTGATAGGCAGCAATAGTCGCTTCAATACCAAAAATATTAATATGGTTGCTCGATGATTTTTGTACAACATCTACATATCGCTGATATAGCTTAGGATCAGGAATAACTGCTAAAGATGTAAACAGCCCTGGGAGATTAAAACTTTTACTTGTAGCAAAAAAAGTTAAACTACGTTTGCTCCACTCTTCTGGCAATGTATAGTATGGTGTAATCGTATGGTTTGCATAAACCAGATCAGAGTGTACTTCATCTGAAACAACAATTAATTTATGCTCTGTAGCAATTTGAGCAATGGAGAGTAATTCTTGCTGACTCCAAACACGACCAACAGGGTTATGTGGGTTACATAAAATGATCATGCGTGTTTTTTTCGTAATTTTTCGTTGCAAATCATCTAAATCAACTCTATAAGAACCATCTGCAAGTTGAACCAATGGATTTTCTACAATTTTTCGTCCACGGTTAGGTCCTACGTGAAAGAAAGGATGATAAACAGGGGGTTGAATTATTATTTCATCATCAGGTTCTGTAAAAGCATCGACAGCCAAATGAATACCTGTCATTACGCCAGGGACAAAAGTTATCCTTTTTCGATCCAATTGAAATTGATAGCGGCGAAAAACCCAATCAATCGCAGCATCATAAAACTTAGCAGGGGTTCCAGGATATCCATAGACGGGATGAGCAGCACGTTCTTGAATCGCTTTCACCACCTCTGGCGGAGAAGCAAAGTCCATATCACCAACCCAAAGTGGCAATACATCCTCACGACCAAAAATAGCTTGGTTATAATCCCATTTGATTGAATTTGTATTCTGGCGATTAATCACTTGATCAAAATCAAACTTCATTCCCTACACATCCCTTCCTATAATTATAGTAACAATGAATCCTTTTCGATATCAACTTGAGATTAAAAATCTTATTATAATATATCTACCCTCTTCAACATATAAATGTTTTATTCGAATAAACGGAGTATGCAAGATAATGAATCCCATAAAGAACAGGGATTTCCCCAAAGCAATCCGCTATAAAGAATAAAGTAACCTGCAAGCAACTCAAATCCTTATCTAGGGATCGTAACAGCGAATATGAGAATGACTAAATATCTGCATCGTACTCATTTTTTATATCAAATAGTTATTTATACATTGACATGCGCATGGGTCTGCTTTTATAATTAGTTTGGTTAATAAATAGGTAGCCTAACTAATTAATCGAAAGCAGATGATTCAAATGGAAAAAATAGACCAAGCATTCCTTAAATCCTTTATGAAGGCTTGGATTCAATTTCATCGTGCGCCACATCAACTGAAAAAAAGAGCTGATGATTGTCTAAAACCAAGTGCTTTTATCCTTTTAAGCATTTTACATGGTGAAGAAGAACCGAAAATGCTCAGTGTATCGGAACTCAGCAAAATTTTGCAAGTAACCTCACCTACTGTTACCCAATTGGTTACCCAGTTAGAAAATAATAACTTAGTCGAACGAAAAATAAACCCCAGTGATCGACGAGCAATTCTGGTAAAACTGACTGAGCAAGGAATTCAACTTGTTGATCAGCAAAGAAACAAGTTCTTAGACAGTATGAAAGGATTAATTGAATATCTTGGTGTAGATGAAAGTAAGAAATTAACAGAATTAATGAACAGAACTGTTCAATATTTCCAACAGCAACGGAGTTGATAACAGGATGAAACGACTGATACGATTTATCTCCCCATACCGAAGTTTAACTTATCTAGTAATGGGATTTCTATTTTTACAAGTCCTTTCTGATCTATTCTTACCTACTTTGATGTCAACCATTGTTGACACAGGTGTAGCAAAAGGAGATATTCCATTTATTTTAAAAACAGGGGCTATCATGTTGCTAGTGGCAATCCTTGGTATTAGTTGTTCCATTACGGCTGGCTTTTTTTCATCAAAGATTGCGGGTCGATTTGGCAAAACAATGCGGGAACGTCTATTTTCACATATTGAGCATTTTTCACTGCAAGAATTTGATCAGATGGGCACTGCAACACTCATCACACGCACAACGAACGATATTACACAAATTCAACAAGTGTTGATGATTATGCTCCGAATCATGGTCATGGCACCTTTAATGTGTATTGGTGGTATTATTATGGCTGTTTTTCAGGATACGAAGCTCTCAATGGTTTTCATTGTCATCATCCCAGTCTTGATTCTGATTATTTTTGCTGTCATTCGTAAGGCAACCCCATTGTTCCAAGCCATTCAAAAGAAAGTGGATCAACTCAACCTTGTTTTAAGAGAAGGATTAACAGGAATTCGAGTGATTCGTGCATTCAATCGTGTTAAAAAAGAACAAAATCGCTTTGAATCAGCAAATAATGACCTAATGCAAACATCGATCAAAGTGAATCGAATAATGGGCTCTATGTACCCATTGATGATGTTGATCATGAACCTTTCATCGATCTCAATCATCTGGTTTGGTGGATTACGAATTGATGCTGGACATATGCAAGTAGGCTCTCTGATGGCATTCTTACAATATGCCATGATGATCATGTTCTCACTGATGATGGCAACGATGATGTTTGTATTTATACCACGGGCTACTGCTTCAGCAAAACGGATTGATGAAGTTTTACAATTAACGCCAGTTATACATGATCCAGAAGAATTTCAAGCTCCAGAAACAAAAAAAGGAGTCATTGAATTTGATCAAGTTACTTTCCATTATCCTGGAGCAGAAAAACCGGCTATCTCGAATCTGACCTTTACAGCAGAACCAGGGAAAGTAACTGCCATCATCGGTGGCACAGGTGCAGGCAAAACAAGTCTACTCAATTTAATCCCTCGATTCTATGACCCAGACAAAGGTGAAATTCGCATCGATGGAATCCCTATTCAAAATATGACTCAGGAGGAATTGAGATCATATATTGGTCTTGTTCCACAAAAATCTGTTCTATTTACAGGTACAGCCACCGATAATATACGTTATGGAAAAGAAGATGCCTCAGAAGATGAAGTAAAGCATGCTGCAATCATTGCCCAGGCGGCTGAGTTTATTGAGGAAATGCCGGAAAAATATAATTCGATGCTTTCCCAAGGCGGCTCTAATCTTTCAGGAGGACAAAAGCAACGTCTCGCTATTGCAAGAGCATTAGTTCGGAATGCTTTGATTTATCTATTTGATGATAGCTTTTCAGCACTTGATTTTAAAACGGATGCGAAATTACGAGCAGCGTTAAGAGCAGAAACTACAAATTCAACCGTATTTATTGTTGCACAGCGGGTAACCACCGTACTAGATGCGGATCAAATTATTGTCTTAAACGAAGGTGAAATCAGTGGAATTGGTACACATCATGAACTAATGGAGAGTTGTGAGGTTTATCGTGAGATTGTCTCATCTCAACTTTCAGAGGAGGAGATTGCATGAGTCAGAATCAAACAAGATCAAAGCCCTCCTTTGGCGGTCACCGTGGACCCGTAATGGGTATGCCCACAGAAAAAGCGAAAGATTTCAAAGGAACACTATTGCGATTGATCAGTTATTTAAAACCACAGCAAGGACGTTTATTTGTCGTCCTGTTTACGGCCCTGCTCAGTACTCTCTTTACTATTGTGGGTCCAAAAATAATGGGGAAAGCTACAACAAAGATTTTTGAAGGTGTCAAGCTAAAATGGCAGGGAGTAGCAGGAGCAGCAATCGATTTTGAATATGTCGGGAACATTTTGTTACTCCTTCTGTTTCTATACTTGATCAGCTCCTTATTTAATTATCTGCAACAATATTTAATGGCTGGAGTAGCCCAACGAACTGTCTTTCAACTGCGACAAGAAGTAAACCAAAAGCTAGATCGTTTGCCGCTTTCATTTTTTGATCGTCATGCACATGGTGAGATTTTAAGCCGGGCAGTAAACGATGTAGACAATATCAGTAATACACTTCAGCAAAGTTTAACCCAATTTATTACTTCTGCTGTAACTTTGCTCGGTGTGATCGTGATGATGTTAACAATCAGTCCCATTATGACATTAATTGTATTGTTAACACTACCACTCAGCCTCTTTGTAACAAAAGGTATCGCATCTCGTTCACAGCGATATTATATCAATCAACAAAGTTCCTTAGGTAAACTAAATGGTCATGTCGAAGAAATGTTTACAGGGCATCAAATCGTCAAAGCGTTTGGACATGAGAACAAATCGATACAGCAATTTAATGAGATTAACGAACAGTTATATCACTCAAGCTGGAAAGCTCAATTTGTGACTGGGATTATTATGCCCTTGATGAGTTTTATTGGAAATATTGGCTTCATCTTAGTAAGTATTGTTGGTGGTGTACTTGTTACCAAACAATCGATTGCTATTGGAGATATCCAAGCTTTTATCCAATATTCAGGACAGTTTACCCAACCCATTACTTCGCTAGCAAATATCACCAACATTATTCAGTCGACGATTGCTTCAGCTGAACGAGTGTTTGAGTTATTGGATGAAACTGAACAACAACCAGAGAAAGTAGATGCAACGCAACTCACCCAACCAAGAGGGAAAGTTGAATTTAAAGATGTTTCATTTCGCTATAAACCAGAGACCTCTCTAATCAAGAATATGAACATTCAAATCAATCCTGGACAAACAGTAGCAATTGTTGGACCGACTGGAGCGGGCAAAACGACGCTTATCAACCTACTGATGCGTTTTTATGAGCTTGACCATGGCAAAATTACCATCGATGGAGTCGATATTACTGAATTGAACCGAGCTGATCTTCGCCAATTATTTGGGATGGTACTACAAGATACTTGGCTCTTTCACGGCACCATTCGAGATAATATTGCTTATGGGCGTGAAGATGCAACAGATGAAGAAATCTATGCAGCAGCACGTGCAGCATCTGCTGATAGCTTTATTCGATCGCTGCCAGAAGGCTACGATACAATTCTGAACGAAGAGGCTTCTAATATTTCCCAAGGACAAAAGCAATTACTTACCATCGCTAGGGCTATTTTGGCTGATCCAGCAATTTTAATCCTCGATGAAGCAACTAGTAGTGTTGATACTCGAACAGAGATTATGATTCAGCAAGCAATGAATCGATTAATGGAAGGTCGCACCAGTTTTGTCATTGCACATAGACTTTCTACAATTCGAGATGCTGATTTGATCCTGGTGATGAATCATGGACAAGTAATTGAACAAGGGAATCATAATCAATTACTTGAACAAAATGGATTCTATGCTGATTTGTATAACAGCCAATTCACGGGAAAAACAATAGCTGTATAAACTTAACACCCTCAAACTCTATATTTGGGGGTGTCTTCATATTACTTATCTTTTTTTCCTAATACTACTGTTACTTCAGAGCGATTATGAAACAACTGTCTTGCTCCTATGATCTTGTACCAACTTGCTAACCTTTTTATCGCTTGGTTGGTCACTTTCTGCAATTGCTTTTTTTGTAATTTTAAAGTCATAATTGCTATCCCGTCTGATTGAAGCAATCGATGCATTTTTCCCATTAAACGAATGGATTCATTCACATCCATCTTCATATCATTTACAATCAGATCGAATAGAGGGAGTTTTTTTTGTTTTAGAAAATCTTGTGCCGTTTGACGGAAATGGGTGAATTGTTTTACTTCTTGTAGTGAAGGATCTAAAAGAGCAGGATCAACCGCATAGACGCGACAACCTTTTTTTAGTAAAATTCGTGTCCATCCACCAGGAGCAGCTCCTAGATCAAGCGCCATAGAATCTGGTTGAATTTCGATCTGAAAAACGTCTAGCGCTTCTAGTAACTTAAATTCCGCTCTAGAAATCTGTCCTTTTTCCGTGGCAAATCGATGTTGCCCACCTGCCCAATCACTAAGATTTTGTTCAGCCATTGATACACCTAGATAAGCTACATCCTCTGCAATCACAATGGAAATAATTTGCTCTGGTCTTGAAACATTAAGCTCCCATCCTAGGTTTTTAATCATCTCAGCAATCGCTTGATTTACTTCAAAACGTTTATACGATCTGTTACCCTTTCCAAGCATACGAGTTTGGACTGAGAATGACTTCTCCTTAACGAATCGTGTCTGTAGTTGCTGACATTGACCAAGTAATACTTCTATATCTTCTTGCTTCCCTTTAATTGCGACTCTCTGTTGAACAGGACAGATGTGTTGTATAAATACAGGAGGATGATCTTGAAAGTAGCGAGCAACCTGATTAAATTCCTTATTCAATTGTATAAGACCTACTTCTTGATCCAACCAATATTTTAATTTACATGCCTCATCTGCTCTCAAACATTCATTTAGCCCCGCACTTATTGAGTCGTGTTTTAATGTAATGATCAGCTCTGACAATATCTTCATCCTCTCGAAAATCAGCTATCCATTCCTATATTCAATCATCGATCAAAGCCAACAGTCAAATCAAGCAACTTCTTAGGCTATTAAAATAACTTGAGATTCCTCACAACGTGAGAAATGAAAATCCAGATTCACACAATCTATTCAAGCGCTCACAAACCCTAGATGTGAGGATCACAATCGAGAGTGCTTTCCCTCTATTTTCGCACACAAAACAGATAGGTGGGGTCGCTGAACAACGATCCACACCTACCTGTTTTGTAAATCCGTAAGTTCGAGCGTCAGCAATCGCGTCCAACGAAGAATCCGATGAAGGCGCCAATGGAGCCACCAATGATGGCACCGATGACTCCCCCAGTGATAGCACCGTTCATCGTGGTAAAGTCAACACAGTACATCCCAACGACAGAACCAATACTACCCATGCCTACCAACATTAAGAATCCCCACGCAATGATCCAGTAGATACACTCGGTCAATTTACACCTCTCAGAGGTTCAGGCACCATCAAAAAATGAAGTGCATGTGGACAATATCTTTCTAAGTCGAGTATAGCAAAAATTTCATTTGAAACCACAAAAGGCGTTTTAGTCATATAACGCTTGGGTAGAGATTAATGCACCTTTAACCAAGCTAATAAACTTATCCCAATCCTCAGCCCGAATATGGCGAGGACTTTAAAACAGGAACATTTCTACCATCTTTCTATATTAGACATAGCTTATATAATTATTCGAGAATTGATTCATCGAAATAATAGCAACCATGATCATTCATATAATAGGTTGCTATTTTTCGTTAATGAACCATTTCTAGGAGATATACAAAAACACCCTACATCAATCGTAGGATTATACATTATCAAGTGATATGTAGGGGTGATGTACCGTTTGATTATAGTAGTATAAAAATTAGCGCCTCTCACTCACGAGTGAATGAGGGGCGCTGGATTGGAGCTCTAATACACTAACCATTGTTAGTGTATTAGAGCTCCACTTGCTCGCAGTAGAATATACGCTGCTTGCAAATCATCCATTCCAGCTCGCAACTACTGCAAGACCTTTAGTTGGCATCATCGCAACGCTTACAGATATAGCCACCACCTGAGGGGATCATGGTAGCGCCGCAGATGCTGCACTTAGGAGCGGAACCTCCGATGATGGTCAGGGTTCGTTCCATTGCGGGTGTAGTAGGTCGAGTACGGGTATTCTGTGCGATGCTACTTAAGATTCTCCTATTGATTGGTAAGTCAGTTAACTCCAGTGCCTTGATGGTATCACTGTAGCAGTTGTTTGCCCACCAGAAGAGGCGACCGGGACAGATCATCGATCCTCCAGAATCACTTGTCTATCGGACTTCATTGATCGAAGTATACGACTTGGATTTTTAGTCAAGTAGGTTTAGTTGATAAACTCCAATCAATTAGTTAACAGATCGGTGGCACGTCTACTGAGGGAAAGATCCTTTTGTTCTTTCAGACTCCTCAAAAGACTATATTCAGTTATTACTCTTTTTATAGAAAGCCATTTGCTATAGAATTAGTCAATACAAAAAGATAACATTGAAAGTCAATATTCACCCATACAATATCCGATAAGTTATTTTATCGAATATGCGAAAAATGCTTAACATGAAAGAGATTTCTAGTTTATCCCATTCGAAACTTATATTTCACAACTATCTCGGACTTAATCATGATCAGACCTACGATAGTGTACATTCCGGAAGTAACAAGAAAAGCCCTCGGCTCAAAGTGCGGTGCGACGACCGTTATGGCGACCGCACATCGATCTGAATCCTTTCTTTACTATAAGAGTCGGAATGTTTTACAATAACGTGTGAAACGACTCCTAAAACTGGCTGGATTTATACATCATTAACTCCACACAATTTATGCCATACCTACATGATCCTCTCAGCAGAAGCAGGCGCCGTCCTTGACGAAATCATATATCGATTAGGAAAAAAAATGATGCAATCACCCGAAATATTTATTTGCATATCACCGAAACCCGAAAAAAGGAACCGACCAAATTTCCAAACACTTCATGAATCTGGGGTTGAAATATATCAACGTAGACAAAATATTGGTAAATAAAACTTCAAAACATATAGGAGGGATCAATAATCACTACAATACGAACCGCTTTTTTAATCTTAGCTATTTATTTTACTTCTTCTGGTTTTGCCAAATGGTTTATATCTCATCTACTCTATGAAAAAAGCGATATTGAAAAGACCCCTCATTTATTAATCAAAATCTTAATCTTCGCGACGGTCTTTCAAATGATTCAATATTCTTATCAGCATCACCAAGCGAATAACCATTTTCAAATCCGCCCCTTACGACTATTTCTTTATCTGGCTGTTTACGCGTTTATATTTCTAATTATTGATCTATCATTGATTAAAGTTATTCCACAACCAGCCACATTTCACTTTCCGATTCAGTTTATGATGATGTTTGGCATATTATTTACAGGAATCACATGGCTAATCGATTTTATTAGATTTCAATCTAAGATCAATCGATTAAAGTAGACCCTATATAGCGGACACGAGGTCGAAACAATCTGTTTTTTTGTTGCTGTTCGATTACATGGGCGCAGAGTCCAGCAGTACGACTGGCAAAGAAAATAGGAGTAAAGAGCGGTGTGGGGAGACCAAGCAGATGAAAAATGGGAGCTGCATAATAATCAAGGTTTGGATAAAGGTTCTTTTCTTGTTTCATGATCTGTTCACCGTATATACAAAGGTCATATAAATCTTTTCGCTTCTTTTCTTTACTTAGTTCTGCTAAAGATTGCTTCAATAAGACTGCACGAGGGTCTGCCTTTCGCATATATACTCGGTGTCCAAAGCCCATCACACGCTCCCTACGCATCAACTTTGCAATGATCAGCTCTTTCAATTCCTCCTTATTCTGAACTGCTTGCAACATTTGCATGACCGCTTCATTTGCACCCCCATGTAATGGACCTTTTAGCGATGCCACCGCTCCAGTCAATGCGCCGTATAAATCAGTCAGGGTAGATGCAATGACCCGTGCTGAAAAAGTAGAATTCGGTAACTCATGTTCACTATATAAAATAAGAGTTTGGTCAAAAATCCTTTCAGCTAATGGTGTTGGTCTACTCCCGACCATTGCATAGAGAAAACGTCCAGCATAAGTTAAATCTGAAGGTAACTCGATAATATTTCGATGATGAATGAGACTGATTAACATCGGAATCTGCCCTAATAAAATAAAGGCACGATGTATATTTTTCTCTGTCGATTGATCATCTAGTGAATCATCATAACCAGCCAAAGCAGAAATTCCCGTCCTTAAAGCATCCATTGGGTGAATTGTCTTCGGCAATTGTTTAACGATTTGAATGAGAGAATCAGGTAACGCAGATTGCTTAGTAATCTCCTGCTCCAACTTAACCCGTTCTTCAGTGTTGGGTAACTGACCCGTTAATAACAATGGAATAATATCCATGTATATTTTTTTCTTAGCTAAATCGATCAAATCATATCCACGTACAACAATCTTCTCATTAACAACATCTAAAAAAGAGATCTCCGTTTCCACAGCTACCACTTTTTCTAATCCAGGCACATATTCGGACACATGAAACGCCCCCTCTTTGCCTTATAATTAAATATTATATTATTCAACAAATACAAACCAGTGCTATATAAAAGCACTGGTCAGACTGAAGAAAAACCAATATTTTGGTTAAAAATCATGGAAAATAAAGCATGTTTAAAGGAGGAAATGGTTTGCAATGTAGCCCGACTTTCAGGCGCTACCAAGCCACGACTGTGTAGCGAAGAATAGGTGGTAGTACTGTCTGAGGCGATAGCCGAGTTGATATCACCCTGAGCGAGCAGTCGTGGCGCCTTGAATACTTCAATGCAGCCTGAACTGGAGGCGAAATGCAAAGCTTGACTCACAGAAATGAAGGCGACTTATACTTTGTCTACAAGCTTACCAGTACTATATAAAAGCACTGGTAAGTGGTATTTCATCAATATTACAAATTTTCCATTTGAAGCAGTCTTCGCAAAAGTATGGTAGGTACCACGGAATATTGACTCCATGATTTCTTCTTTTATGCTACATGCTTTCTTCTTCCTTGATATTTCCGCCAACTCACATAAGTAAGCACAAGCAACATAAACAAACAGATTACGATTATCATTAATTCTAGTGAGAATGCTTCAATAGGGTCAACTACTGCTAATACATCTTTTTCTGAACCAAAGAAAAGTGGTCGAATCAAAGTAAAGAGTTGATCAATACCGCCTGATCGATCTTTTATATTGGGTGTTTTTTCTATAGCATTGATTAAGCTATCTATTTTTGCAACTGTATATGGACTTTTGGAAAGAACAAGCCCTGGTCGAATCAGTTGAAAATCACGTTTGATCTCTTTCCAAAGTTGATTCATCTTCTCCTTATCACCTTGGCGATTTGCCTCTTGATAATGACTTAATTTAGATACAAGAGGTTGATACATCTGCTGCCACAGTGGTTGATGCGGATGGGAAATAGCATCAAAAGCCAATTGTAGCTGTTTGGCAGCAAATTGAATCGATTCTTTATCTGGGGATACCTGATTTAATTTGCGGTCTAATTGCAAGATCACCGAAGAGAGGAGCTGGATCTCTTGAACATCCCAATCTTTCTTTGCCAGATCCGACTGTGAAAATTCTTTTGCGAGTTTCGCCAATTGTTCTTTCGCTTCTAACCATTTTTCCTGTTCCACCCATTCTACGATCTGCGTCGCCTGCATTGACCAATTTTCACTTAATTGTTCAATTGAACTCTCCGCATATACAATCGATGCTGGGATGAATGTTGAAAATAGAAAGAGAAAACCAATCAAACGCGCTATCATCACTTTAACACCTTCCATTATCAATCTACTTGATCATAGCTTATTCGATTGGCTTCATGAAAATATCTAAAGTAAATGAATTCCCATTATGAAAAATTAAGAGCTCTGCTCAGCTAAATGATAGAACCACTTGAAAAAACTCATTAGAGTTATGGATGAAGAAGGTTTTGTTCAACTTCTCTTTGTTGTTGAAAACGCGTTGTTATCGTAAATATCGTGATGGTAATCAAACTGAGAAATAATGTAAAACTTCCTACCACTTGCGGAATTTGCTCCAACTGAGCTGTTAACCAAGGGTGTATATTGATCGTATAATCAAGAAAATCATTTAATAAAGTCCAAATACTAACACCCACTATCTCTCGATTCGTAAAACGATAGAAAGGGATATAGAGTAAAGCCTGAACTGACATGCCCAGATGAGATACGATTAACATGTATTGTTCCCAAACCAAAGCATCTGTGAATGGTCGAGGATCAAGAATGCCCCCCCATATAATCATCACAACAGCCCAAATCCCATATTTAAATAGTGTAATGGCAGCAAATGCTTCTAGCCATTTATGATGACGTCCCATTATGAAAAGCCACAACACCACTGTGAAAAAAGCACTAGCTGTAGGACTATCTGGTACAAAAATAAGCCATTGCGGCGGTGTTACCGCTAGTTGATTTTTATACCAGTAAAATCCATAGATTGTTCCAAGAAAATTAACGATGAAAAGGGTAATCAAAAACCAACGCTGCATCAATATTTTTTTTATAAATAAAAACACATTCCCACTCCTTAAACCAAAAACCTGGCACCCAAGTCAATGAGTGTCAGGTTTAGAAACTACTTATTTCTGTTTTTGTTTGACTAACCAATCAGCTAAGATTTTCTGTTCTTGGGGCGAACCTTGGAACATACCTGCGGGCATAGCTCCTTTCCCCTCGTTCATATATTTGATGATCTCATCAGTAGTCCGTTTTTTTCCAACCCCTAGTAGACTTGGGCCGTTTAGCCCTTGAAGCTGGTCTCCATGACACTTAATACAGGCGTTCTTTTCATAAATTTGATATCCTGCTTCATTTTGACCAATCACTTTCTTATTTGCCGGTGCTTGAGAAGGGGCTGACTCTAGTTGCTTCACATGCTCATCTTCTGCCGCCCAGGTAAGTGCCACAGTAGCGATTAACGCGATTGACATTAAGCCTGTAGCAATGGGTCGTTTTAAAGGACGACGTTCCTTACTTCGATCAAGCCAAGGAACAACTGCTAATGCACCAAAGAGTATGGCAGGGAGGATGATTGTCCCAATTACAATAAATTTACCTGCTGCCCATTTATATTTTAACCACTGGTAGATAAATAAAAAGTACCAGTCAGGGACGGGTAAAAAGCTTGTGTTAGTAGGGTCAGCAATCTCCCCTAAAGGCGGATCTTCTGCCATGACAAGTGTCATAAAACCTACTAGAAAGACAGCAGCTACCATCCATTCTTTCAAAAGAAAATCGGGCCAAAAAGCTTCATTATTACCTGGAAACTCCGAATAGTCCGGGGGATACTTTTTTGTACGATTCGCACGAACACGCGAGTCTCCCACATAGTGGACTTGTTTATGGTTTCCGTCTTGATTATGTGACAAGTGGACTCCTCCTCACGTGAACTTTATAGCGGACCTGAAATGCCTTGACGGCGAATCAGCACAAAGTGCGCTCCAAGCAGCCCCAGTAACGCTGCCGGTAAAAAGAATACATGTAGGGCAAAGAATCGAGCAAGCGTCTGTGCTCCTACAATATCTCCACCTTGTAAGAATGTCTTAATATAAGCTCCAAGGAAAGGAACAGATGAGGCAATCTCAAGTCCTACCTTGGTCGCAAAATATGCTTTATTATCCCAAGGTAAGAGGTAGCCAGTAAATCCAAGCCCTAACATAACAAAAAAGATAGAGATACCAACTACCCAGTTAAATTCTCGGGGGTGTTTGTAGGAACCAGTAAAGAAAACTCTCAGAGTATGTAAGAATAACATAACAATGGCTACACTAGCGCCCCAATGGTGCATTCCTCGGACAATTGCCCCCATCGCTAATTCATTCTGCAGATAAGCGACACTAGCATTAGCATTCACAATATCAGGCACAAAATACATCGCTAGAAACATACCTGATAATATCTGAATCACAACTACAAAGAAAGTTAATCCTCCAAAGCAGTAGATAAATGCAGAAAAATGATGTGCTGGATTCACATGTTCAGGAACTTCATGATCTGCTACATCTCGCCAGATTGGATTAATATCGAGTCGCTCATCAATCCATTCATACATCGCCTTTAACATATTATTCCACCTCCGTTCTCATGTTCGCTTTATGATTCAACTGGACCAATTAAAAGTCGACCATTCGCAATTTTGGTTTTATATTTATCCAGTGGTTTCGTTGGTGGTGTACCTGGAACGTTGGTACCATCTTTTTCATAGCGACCAAAATGGCATGGACAGAAAAACTGGTTTTTATACTGCGGATTACTATTCCAGTTAACTGTACATCCCAAATGTTTACAAACTGGCGATAATGCCCTTACATTTCCTGATTCGTCTTTCATTACCCAAGCTGTTAGGGACTCACCATTCTCCGGCTCATACCACCCATCTTTCCGATGAATAACAAACTGAACCGCTTTTGGTTCTTGCGTAATTTGCGAGATTGGCAAGTTTACATCTACATACTTAGCGCTGCCTCCCTTTTTAAGCACGGGGTCAACAGCAAACCGTACCATTGGAAAGAGCATACCTGACGCCAAAAAACCAGCCGTACTGCCTAACGTATACGTTAAAAACTGCCGGCGGGAAACTTTTTTACCCACAATGAGTCTAACCTCCCTTTTATTCAGCTATCACCGTCCATTTTGGAAACGGAACCCTCTCCTTGCTAGGATATATTACATTTTTACTAGGACAAGTAACATCATAGCGAATGCTTTTTATAAAAGTCAAGAAAA
This sequence comes from Seinonella peptonophila, assembly GCF_900129355.1. Classification (GTDB taxonomy): domain Bacteria; phylum Bacillota; class Bacilli; order Thermoactinomycetales; family Thermoactinomycetaceae; genus Seinonella; species Seinonella peptonophila. The sequence goes on from NZ_FQVL01000001.1 coordinate 453,258, forward strand.
CACATGTGACCAACAGCCGACAATTAAACTTGCTACTATCTTTTCCATTTATGCATTTTTTAGCCAAAGTTGAAGAACTTCTTGATAGAGTTCTTTTGATTCTTCATCAATTTGTTCAACATCTTGTATATCATCTGTTTTTAAAACATATGGAAGAATTTGCAATGGTTCTACCTCAGGAAACTGAAATGAATAATCTTGGTCCATTACTACTACGACAAACTGAAACCCACTATTTTGCCAATTATTCAAGATACTTGTAAGAAAAGGAGTAAACTCCCCTTCATAGTCACCGAAAAAAGGAATAGACGGTAATAATAGCATTCTTCCTGCTAACTGCTTTTCTAATGAATCGACTAAAAACTCAATCATCTTCCCCCGACTCAATTCAAGTTTCTCTTTTGTTATCTCTAGAGAATAAATGGGCAAACAAAGGGTATCAACAAATGGCGCAATCTCTCTCCAAGAATCGAGGGACATCGTTGAAAAGCGCATTTAACCTTCTCCTCAAGTAAAAAATACCCAGCATATGCTGAGCATTATATCGTAATTCCTGAATTTATTCTATTAATTTTCTCCATTGTTCGCTGAGTTGTAAAAATGCCGTTCGATCTTTTTGGGCTAAAGCTTGGTCGATTTGAATATATAACTGTTTCCGGCGAAAATCTAGTACCGCGTTATCAAGGAACATCTCCGCAAAAAGACCTAGCATATTATTTTTAACCAAGTCCTGTTTTTCCATCGGATTCCCCTCCAAAACGGCGGCATACTCTGGACAAGTCTCCCTATCTCTGAAATATAAGCTAATATAAAGTTCCTCCTTTGGATAGGAGCGAATATCATAAAAGGCTGTTTCTACATCGGCACCCACACGTTTGTATTTTACGTATTTGAATGGGGTTAGAGAAGTACACTTTGTTGATAAAATCATCGATTTTGGCAGATAGCGTACATTCTCTACAAAGTGAACTTTTTTTAGTAGCTGATCATCTGAAGACAGGTAACTGAGTAACCAGGCAGCCTCTTTTTTTTGCAATTCATACCGATTTAAGAACCAGCCAATAAACTGACGTTTCACTAAAACAGTAACTGAATGTTTCAAATCACCTATACACCCACCTAAACGAAAACTAGCAAAGTTTAATACAATTAACTAATGCAGATACTTTGCTCCCCTACGAGTAAACTCTTCTTCAATCACCTTGAGTTGAAAAAGAGAGTCATGTTTTAACCAAGCTCTACCTGAAGAGGTAAGGGATAAATATTGTTTTTCGTTTTCCATGCCTAATCGTATCATTCCAAGATGCAACATCATTTGAAGAGTTTTTTGATATAAATTCTCTTTTGTTTCATAATAGTATGGAGAGAACCAGCTTTGAACAGCTTGATAAAGTACGGCCGTGTCTACCCAACCAGCTTCACTAATCATAGCAATCCATCTTACTATAATCGGCAACTGTGGGATGGGGCGTCGATAGAGACGAAGCCAAAATCGATACAAAGCCTCTCCATCTGAGATTTCTCTGTTTCTTACTTTCCCTAATCCATATTCTGTTAAACGTATTGAATCCGACTGATCTTCAATAAAATAACCTTGATATAATGCATAATCGTACACTAATGAGAATCGATCAGGATAGAGATGGTAACTGCGCCCAAAGCCAAAACGAGGGCCACTCCTATTCAGAGGCTCTTCTGGAATCACAAAAGACTGAAATAACTTCTTTTGTTGTTGCTTATATATGGAACCTTCATTGGTTAATTTTACTACTTCACGCTGGAGAAATCTTAGAAAGATCAGCAAATCATTTACAAGTTGGTTTTCTTCATCTCGATATGTTTGTGGGGGACGCAATAATGGTTCTTGAAAATAAGGGATAACAAGATTTGCAATCATTTGCTGCTTTAAATCACTGGGAATAAAATACAGACCTTGTGTTTTCGCAGTATATCCTGGAAATATCCACCCTTTACTCAGAGCTTGTATCACAAGAGATCGAGGGTTTTTATCCGCACCACGTATTGCTACTCTTCCTTTTCCCAATAATTCTTCCATTGTAAAAGAAGGAGCAGGGTCAAGAAACAGCAGCTCGAGAAAAGCGCGTTCATGCTCACTACATTGAGAAACTAGTGCCCCCTGTTTTTCCGCATTATCTAATTGCGATATAATTGTTCGAATCAAGGAATATTTAGAATGAGGATCACTTTCACTTGTTGGGCAATAAAATGAACGTAATCTCTTTAAGTGTTCAATACTTGAATATGTTAGCCATTCAGCAATTTTCATCGACACCACCCTTTTAACCCACTCACTTTCATTGTGGTCAATTGGGCGATACATTAGTCGAGAATATAAGAAATTATGCACGAAGTCGTTGCTTCTGATGCTGTAATTTCTGTTGTGCCTCTTTCACTTCTAACTTTCTTCCAAATAGAAAACAGCAGAAATACATTCCAATTAATTCCCAAATCCCCCCAATGATTGAGGGTGAATATAAGATAAATGCATCTGAGAGTAAATGTGACCAAACGTGTACGAAAGGTACCATGCATAATATGATTAAATGGAGCAATACAAAAAGGGCAATGGCTTCTAATGTATTAAATTGGTATTGATACTTAGTTAACGAACCAAAACCTATATAGAATAATAGCGAAAATAATCCTGTCATAATATCAATACTTTCCAATAATGTACTGGAAAGATCATCGGTGGGAAACCACAGATAGATCATCAAAGGAAAGAACCACATTTTCATCATGATCATAATGGATAACATAAAATAGAATTCCTTTGAGAATTTCATATATTGTTTATACATACCCATCCCCCTTTCTCTATCAATCTTATCTTACTCATCGCCCTAAAAAAAAAGAACCGCCCACATTGAAGGGCGGTTTGCACAAGTCGCATAATTGGATAGGAGTGGAGAGAAACCATACTATATAAGTATTATAATCGTTGATGAAAAATGGGTCAAGACTCTATTTGAAATTTTCAGAGCTCATACTCCTATCAATCGATTCAATTTATTTCCTTTAGATTTTCACGCTTTGTCCGAAATTAGCAGTATTCCCCGATTACCATAGTAGATTGATATCATTCCAAAACCACTTAAAATTATATAAAAATATCATAACAAAACCACTTAACTTGACTCTAGTTAAGTGGTTGTTCAAGTCTAGATATGAGATAAAGCTTCATCATAAACAGGATACCCAGCATCACTTAAACACCGAATGGCCTGCCGCAAATGCTCTTCTTCTTTAAAACTAAGTCGCAATACACCCAACGCTTCCTCTCGATTTTCCATCACAGCTAAATTGCTTAAATTAATCCCATGTTCACCTAGTAATAAAGCAACTTGTCCAATTGCTCCTGGATGATCTGGAACATCTACGTAGCATTCAAAAATTTGCGGGATCAGATGCGTATTGCGATCTGGTAGCGTTTCTCGTAGCTTCTTTGAAGTAGCAAAAGTCTCTTCAATCCAATTTGCGTCTTGATTCTCTAACGCATGACGAAAACTTCTCATTTGTTCTTCCCAATCATACAGCAATTGAACTACTTCATTTCGATTACTCATCAGAATATCACGCCACATTTGAGGATGGCTAGCTCCAATCCGGGTCAGATCTCGAAATCCTCCCGCAGCTAATCGATGGAACCATTCATTTTGATCATTATATTGCCCTACTTGAACGACCAATCCAGCAGCGATAATATGTGGTAGATGACTTACGGCACCTACGATTCGATCATGAAATAGAGCATCCATAATAACCAATTGTGCATGTGTAGCCTTTTCTAAGAGATGGCTCAAACGTTGCACATCGGCTAAAGGAATCTGAGTAGGGGGTGTTAAGATATAATAAGCATTCTCAAACAGCAAAGAATCAGCAGCCTGCATCCCTGAGCGATGTGAACCAGCCATCGGATGACCACCAATAAATGATACTCCTTGATCAATCAACTGTTGACCATATTGCATAATTTGCTGCTTTGTACTCCCCACATCCGTTACAATCGTGTGGGAAGCTAGTGAAAGTTGGGCAAGCTTTTCAATTGTCTCACAAATAAGGCTAACTGGTAATGCAATGACAATGATTGTAGCTTGCTCTACAGCCTCTTCCAACGACCTTGCGATCTGATCTATCGCGCCAATCCGTTTTGCATGATCTAAATTTTCGATTGCGATATCATAACCGATCACATAGTGATCTGTTCTCTCCTTTAATCCCAGTGCAATTGAGCCTCCGATAAGACCAACGCCTAAGATCGCAATTCGCTCGCTCATGAATATTAACTCCCTTTTTCTTCACGAAAAGCTGCATATGCTGTTAAAAAAGCTTCATTTTGCTCTTTGGTACCAATCGTAACACGCAAATGATTGGGACAGCCCAGTTTATCACCTGAGCGAGTAATAATACCTCTTTTTAGTAAGAACTGAAATACTTCATCACCGGAAAAACTCGTATTAAACAAAATAAAGTTTCCATGTGCAGGATAATAGGATATATTCCATTCATCAAGGTGTTGCATAATTTGTTTTCTACCTAATTTATTTTGATTTCTACAATAAGCAATAAAACTTTGATCTTGGAGAGCCGCTTTTGCAGCGACTTGAGCAAAATGATTCGTGTTAAACGGTTCGCGAACACGATTTAAATCTTGTACAATATCAGGGTGAGTCACACCATATCCAATGCGAAGCGAAGCAAGACCATAAATTTTTGAAAACGTACGAAGTACAATCAGTTGTGGGTGATAATCGACTAATGAGATCGAATCTGGATACTCAGTGTCTGTCACATATTCAGCATATGCTTCATCTAATACAACAAGTACATGCTCTGGAATGTGGTCTAGAAAATATTCAAGTTCTTCCTTCTTTACAATTGTACCTGTTGGATTATTTGGATTACAAATCCAGACTACCCGAGTTTTGTCAGTGATCGCCGCTGCCAGTCCATCTAAATCATGGGTTCCATTGATGAGTGGAACTTTCACAGGTGTCGCTCCTTCAATCAAGATACCAGCTTCATATCGAGAAAAAGTGACATCAGCAAGTACTGACTCATCACCAGCTCCTAGGTATGCCCGACTGATCAACTGTATGATTTCATCCGAACCATTTCCAAATATCAGCCGCCGCTCATCCACCTCTAAATGATCAGCAACTGCTTTTGAAAGTTGTGATGCACCGCCTTCAGGATAGTACTGCATCGAACCTCGTTCCTGCATTAATGCTTCCCATACACGCGGAGAACACCCAAAAGGATTTTCATTAGAAGCTAATTTGATTACTTGATCTAACCCATATTCATTCTTTACCTCATCAATTGGTTTTCCAGGTTGGTAAACTGGAATTTCTCGAATATTCTTTTTTGGTTCCATCCATTCTACACCTCTCTTTGGCTGCACTTATGCTTTCCTTAGTAACGAACGAACAAATGTTGCAATCTCCTCCATTGCTTCCTTGTTATGCTTAGGTTCAAGGAGCTGTTCACGTCGCTTTGCAATCTGCTTGACAAGTGCACTTCCTACGATTACTCCATCTGCATGTTGACTAAAGAAATTTACATGCTCTGGAGTTGAGATACCAAACCCTACAGCGATTGGGATTTGGCTCTTCTGTTTTACATTTGCTAAGAAATCGGTTATTTGCTCAGAGAAATGTGTTCTCATTCCAGTCGTTCCCGCTGAAGAAACACAATATACAAAGCCTTCTGCTCCATTAACAATCTGCTCTATACGCTGCTCTGAAGTAGGTGCGACAAGCTGGATTACTGGTAAACCAACGTTTTTAGCTGTATTACGGAACGATTCACTCTCATCAAAAGGTAAATCGGGAACTATGAACCCGGAGAATCCCGCCTCACGAGCATCTTTCGCAAGTATATCCAATCCATACTGCAATAATGGGTTAAAATATGAAAATAAAATCAGCGGAACTTTGCATCCTTGTTGACGGACTTTCTTACCTACTGTTAAGACATCTGATAGTGACACACCGTTCGCCAAAGCATAGCCGCCCGCATCTTGAATCACAGGACCATCTGCTTGTGGATCAGAAAATGGAACTCCTAACTCGATAGCTGTCACACCTTCACGCTCCATCATTTTGATGAGCTCAATCGTTACATCAAGTGAAGGGTCTCCTGACATAATAAACGGAATGAGACGAGTTTGCTTATTTTCATCAAATCTAAGTGGATAGTCGTTCATGCTGTCCCCTCCGAACTGATCACTTCTCGTATAGTCTCTACATCTTTATCTCCACGACCTGAAAGACAAATTAAGAGAATATCTTCTTGACTACGTTCTTTTGCCAATTTCATCGCTTGTGCAATCGCATGTGCAGATTCTAAAGCTGGTAGAATCCCCTCTAACGTGCAAAGAGCTTTAACAGCTGCAATTGCTTCTTCATCTGTCACAGCCGAATAATCGACACGCTTTTGATCTTTTAAAAAGGCATGCTCGGGGCCAACACCTGGATAATCAAGACCAGCAGAAATAGAATGTGCTGGTTGAATCTGCCCATGTTCATTTTGTAGAAAGTAGCTATATGAACCATGTAAAACGCCAGGTGTTCCTTTAGAGAGTGAAGCAGCATGTTCGTCTGTTTCCAAACCTCGCCCAGCAGCTTCTACACCATGAAGACGAACTTGCGAATCATCTAGAAATGCTGCGAACATACCAATTGCATTACTTCCTCCACCCACACATGCGATCACATCATCCGGCAGTCGACCTTCCATTTCTAGAATCTGTTGACGAGCTTCATCACTAATGATTCGTTGAAATTGTTTTACCATTTGCGGATATGGGTAAGGCCCCACAACAGACCCGATACAGTAAAATGTATCTTCAATTTGAGCAACCCATTGTCTCAAAGCTTCATTTGTTGCATCTTTCAATGTTCTCGTACCAGTATGAACAGGGATCACTTTTGCACCCAGTAGCTCCATGCGAAAAACATTGAGCTGCTGTCGTCGCACATCTTCTTCGCCCATATATACTGTACATTCCATGCCAAGTAATGCAGCAGTTGTCGCTGTAGCTACTCCATGTTGACCTGCTCCAGTTTCAGCAATCAATTTTTTCTTACCTAATTTACGTGCAAGTAACGCCTGACCCAATGTGTTGTTAATTTTATGTGCTCCAGTGTGGTTAAGATCCTCTCTTTTCAGATAGATCTTAGCTCCACCAAGCGACTCACTTAATCTCTTTGCATAGGTTATGGGGGTTGGACGTCCAGAATAATCCTTTAATAACTGTCGATATTCTGCTAGGAATTCTTCGTCCTGCATTGCCTCTTTAAAACCCGCTTCAATTTCCATCAAAGCATTCATTGTTGTTTCGGGAACATACTGACCTCCGTAAGCACCAAAACGCTTCTCAGCTTGACTCATAACGCTTAACCCTCCAAATCATTTCTCTAATTAGATCAGCATCTTTTCTATGTTCCCTTTCAATTCCGCTTGATACATCTACTCCTGCAATTGAATACTGATCTAGCAATAAAGACACATTGTTGACCTGAATGCCACCAGCAATCCATAGTGGCAATTGATATTGATCGCAAATCTTTTTAAAAGCTGGGATTTTTGACCAATCAAAATTTTGACCTGTTCCACCACGCTGTCCACGAACTGTCGAATCGAGTAATAACATATCGATATATGCAACGTAATCAATCACTTGTTTTGGTTCATTCTCCCCAACATGAAACACTTTTGTGATTTTCATATTAGGGAAATGAGCGGCAATTTCTTTACATTGTGCTGGAGACTCCGTCCCATGAAGTTGAATTCGATCAAATGAAGCAACCGCTAACCATGATTGAACTTCTTCGATTGTAGGATTGATTAACACCCCTACTCGTTCTATCGAAGATGGAACGATAGAGATTAAAGAATAGAAACTTTCCTTAGAAACCGACCGTTTTCGATTTTGCACAAGGATAAATCCTATGGCATCGAGTGGATATACAATTGCTTGCCGAACATCTTCTGGATTCTGAAAACCACAGCATTTTAGTTTTATACTCATGTTCATCAAACCTCTGATAATAATGCTTGAATTGCTTGTTCACGATTGGTTTGACGCATTAAGTATTCCCCAACCAAAATCCCTGCCGCACCTGCATTTTTCATTCTCAGGGCATCAGCAGGAGCATGGATTCCACTCTCAGCAATAACGGGTTGTGCACTTGAAATCATCGGCAACAGTCGTTCCGTTGTCTCTAAGTTCGTTTCAAATGAATGCAAATTACGATTATTAATGCCGATTACATCAGCTTCACAACTGAGCGCTGCTTTTAGTTCTTGCTCATCATGAACTTCAACTAAAACTTCTAGCCCCAATTGATGAGCATGTTGAACCAAATCTTTTAGCTGTTTCTCCTCTAAAATCGCAACAATGAGTAAAATCGCATCTGCGCCCATTTGCAAACTTTCTTCGATCTGAATGGCATCGATAATGAAGTCTTTTCTTAAAACAGGCAATCCTACAGACGCTCGAACATTGATTAAATTTTCGGCACTACCCTGAAAGTAGGTGCGATCTGTTAACACAGAGATCGCAATCGCTCCTCCACGTTCATATTCAGTTGCAATTGTGATTGGATCAATCTCAGCCTGAATCACTCCTTTTGAGGGCGAAGCAGGCTTTATTTCAGCGATTATGCCAAATGAGGTAGCAAGTAAAGCAGCAGAAAGAGATCGAGGAGTATTTTTAGCTAAAGACAATACATGATCCTGCTGTCCTTTTTGTTTCAGAATATCTATTTCTTTTTGTTTTGTGGCCACAATTTTTTTAAGAAACATGTTTCACCCTCCGTGAAGATTGAATGGCTTCGATTAGTTTTGCTTTCGCTTTTCCTGTATCAATTATTTTTTGTGCCTCAGATACGCCTTCTTGAACTGAGCCCACTCGATCAGCAAGATAGAGAACAGCACCAGCATTAAAAACAACAATATCACGAGGTGCTCCGTTTTCGCCTTCTAAAACACGACGAATTATTTCTGCATTTTGCTTGGCATCTCCGCCTTTTAACGCTTCTAGAGGGTGTGAAGATAAGCCAACCTCTTCCGGTGACAGTAGATAGTTAAATATCTGACCATTACGTACCTCACTAACTCTTGTCGACCCGCTTACTGTTAACTCATCTAACCCATCTAAACTGGCGACAACTAAAGCACGCTCGACTCCTAATCCTACTAATGCCTCTGCAATAATCGGAGTGAGGGAGTGATCAAACACACCTAAAAGCTGTCGCTTAACGTTGGCGGGATTAGTCAAAGGGCCTAGCAAGTTAAAGCATGTTCGAAACCCTAATTCTTTACGAGTTGGCATTACATGTTTCATTGCTTGATGATAAAGTGGCGCGAATAAAAAACAGATATTCGTCTCTTGTAACATTTGTCTTGCCATCTGTGCATCATGAGCCACATTCATACCTAAGGCTTCTAACACATCAACACTTCCGCATTTGCTCGAAGCTGCTCGGTTCCCATGTTTTGCAATTGGTACGCCTGCGGCAGCCGCAACAAATGCAGCAGCTGTTGAAATATTAAATGTATTGGCACCATCACCGCCTGTGCCACATGTATCAACAGCATCAACCAAAGAATGCTCTACTTTGATCGCATAGGAACGCATGCCCTCAGCAAAACCTATTAATTCCTCCGCAGTCTCTTCTTTTATGCGAAGGGCTGTGAGTAGACTAGCAACCTGTACATTGGTCCATTCACCGTTCATCATCTGATGCATAAATTGACGTGCTTCCTGACGTGTTAGATGCTGCCCAGAAATCACCTTTTGAATACCCTCGTTAAACATAGCTCTCTTCCTTTCTCTTATTGGATAAGAGATAAGAGAGACAGAAGAAACGATAAAAACCAAAGCATGAGCTTTGGCTTTCTCTCCCTGTTCCTTCACTCTGCTCCTCTCAACTCAAACCCACTCATCTCTACTCTACTAAAAATCTCTAATTGTCTATAACTCTACTGGAAACATGGTTAACTGTCAATCAATTAGCGGTCTAAGTCAGGTCTCAGTACGATGGCATCCCGTAAATACACATGTTCCATTTGTTGTTGTGTACGGGTCGTGTTAACCAAAACTAATAAGCGAATACAACGTGCAAGTCCACCAGGGACATCAATTTCACTCCCACACAGGAGTGGTACAAACTTCCATCCTGCTAATTGACGAATTGCTTTTGCAGGAAATGTTGCATTTAAATCATGGGTCATTGTAATCGTTATTGAAGCAACATCTTCAGCAAACACTTCATTTTTTTCGATTAACTCCAAAAAACATTCTTTAGTAGCTTCTAATATTTGCTGAGTGTTATTTTCTTCCACGGTGATCGCACCACGAATCCCCCTTACTTTCCACTCCACGCAATGTCACCCCCATATCTGTGTTAAAACGTCTTCTACATCTGATGTAGAAATTTCATGCACAAGTTCTACTTTCCCAAGCCCTGTAGTCAATACAAAATTAAGTTTGCCATTTCTCGCTTTTTTATCGCGCCGCATCGCTTGAACTAACTCATCCATTGACCAGTTTTCATCAATGCGAGTCGGCAGACCAAACGAGTTTAATAAAGCTTCTGTTCTTTCTACAATCTCCATTGGCAAAGAAAAGTATTTTTGGCTTAATCGCACTGCGCCTGCAATGCCAATCGCAACAGCTTCACCATGCTTATAATGCTGATAATGCGAAACTGCTTCTAATGCGTGTCCTATGGTATGACCATAATTTAAGATTGCTCGAATCCCTTGTTCGCGTTCATCTTGCGATACTACTGCTGCTTTCACCTGACATCCACGATAAATCGCTTCAATCAAGTGTGTGGGTTCTAGCTGAAGAAGAGAGTCAACATGTGTTTCTAACCATGACACAAAATGGACATCCCAAATTAATCCATGTTTAATAACCTCTGTAAAACCATTTCTCACTTCACGTTCAGGTAATGTTCGCAGAGAATCAACATCAAAAACTACGAGCTCAGGTTGATGAAAAGCACCGATATAATTTTTTGCCTGTGGATGATTGACTCCTACTTTTCCGCCCACACTGCTATCATGTGCTAATAGTGTAGTGGGTAACTGAACAAAAGAGATTCCTCGCATATAACTTGCTGCTACAAACCCAGCTAGATCACCTACTACGCCGCCTCCCAGTGCTAGAATCACACTCCTACGATCTAGGCCAGCTACAATACATGCTCCAATTAACCGTTCAAGTTCTAATAAATTTTTGCTATGTTCACCTGCAGTTATTTCTGCCAAATGAACTACATATCCAGCTTCACGTAATGTTTCAACAACCGTGGAAGCATGAAGTTTTCCAACCTGATTATCAGTGATGACCATCAAACGACGATCCTCAGTAATCCCCTGTTGCAGGAGTAAAGTTGGTAAACGTGAAAAAAGCTGACTCCCAATATGAATTGGATATGACTGATCCGATAAACGAATTTCCAAGGTTCGCTCTTTCATCAAAAAGCCACCACTCGTTTACGATATTCTTCCACCTGCTCCACTAACTCATCTATGGTATCAGCAGGGAATTTTTCTAACAAAGCTTGAGCGATTTCCCAAGCAACGACATTCTCTGCTACCACACTAGCCGCAGGAACAGCACAGCTATCTGAACGCTCAATGCTAGCGGCAAATGGCTCTTTTGAATCAATATCGACACTCATCAATGGTTTATATAGTGTAGGAATCGGTTTCATAACACCACGAATGATAAGCGGCTCACCTGTTGTCATACCACCTTCAAAACCGCCAAGACGATTTGTCTTCCGATAAAATCCACGTTCTTTTGACCAAGCAATCTCATCATGAACCTGCGAACCCAATTTCTCCGCCGCCTCAAAACCGATACCAAATTCAACACCTTTAAATGCATTGATACTTACAATTGCTTGCGCAAGTCGACCATCTAATTTGCGATCCCATTGCACATGGCTACCTAATCCTACAGGAACACCTTCAACCATTACCTCCACTACGCCCCCAAGTGAATCCCCTTCTTTTTTTGCAAGATCGATCAAATCCATCATTGCTTGCTCAACAGAGCGATCCATACATCGTACAGGTGATTGATCAATTTGTTCGATCATCTGCTCCCAAGGCGTTTCTAAAATACGTTCGGCTGTCACTTCACCAATTCTCAAAACATGTCCAACCAACCGAATTTGACACAACTCTAAGATTTGCCTTGCGACTGCACCTACCGCTACCCGAGCCGCTGTCTCGCGAGCACTTGAACGCTCTAGTACATCTCGCATATCTCGATGATTATATTTTATGGCCCCATTTAAATCTGCATGACCAGGTCTTGGTCGTGAAATTCTTCGTTTTTCTTCATCTTGGGGATCAGGACTAGGGGTCATAATTTTTTGCCAATGTGTCCAATCTTTATTTTCGATCACTAATGCAACCGGAGCGCCAGTTGTTTTACCAAACCGTACTCCACCCACAATCTCAACTTGATCACTTTCAATCTGCATTCTTCTACCTCGACCATGTCCTTTTTGCCTCCGCGAAAGCTGATGGTCGATTTTTTCTTTTGAAAATGGTAATTGACTTGGTAAGCCCTCAACAATCACAGTTAATTGAGGTCCATGGGATTCGCCCGCTGTCAAGTATCTCATTTAAAATCACCTTTTCTTTATCTTTTCTTATAGGATATTTTATCGCATAAAAGCACAAAAGGGCAAAAGCACCTTTTATCATCATAACATATCTTAGCATACAGACTGCTATATAAATGAAATAATCCTTTGCTTATTTCAACACACGAAATAAAAAGATTCAGCCGATTGGCTGAATCCATTATCTAAATCACGCTTAATAAATCCATTGATCGATAGTCTTCTCATATGCCACTTTCTCTTCCTCAGAGAAGAAAAGACCAATTTCACGTTCAGCACTTTCTGGTGAATCAGAACCATGAATAATATTCATCGCTACTTGCACCCCATAATCACCGCGGATTGTTCCCGGAGCTGCATCCGCTGGATTGGTAGCGCCCATCATCTGTCTAGCTGTAGCGATCACATTTTCTCCTTGCCAAACCATTGCAAAAACAGGACCTGCTGTAATAAACTCAACTAATTCTCCAAAGAAAGGTCTTTCACGATGCTCTGCATAATGCTGCTGAGCGAGTTGTGAACTAATATGCATCAATTTCGCTCCAACTAATTGAAAACCTTTCTGTTCAAAACGTTTTACTACTTCGCCTACCAAACCGCGTTGAACTCCATCTGGTTTAACCATTAAAAAAGTCTGTTCCATCAATACTCACCTATCACTATGTATTTATTTTCCTTCCAAGACAGGAATTCTTCCAAATTGTATCAGCGATCATGAAAGGAAGCAAGTAAAGGGAGTGTTCGTTTAATAAGTTCGCTTTACGATAAACTCAGCAATTCTTTGTAAAGAATCACGTTCTTTCTGTTTCGGCAATTTGTCTAATACAGCTAATGCCTTGTGTAAATATCGATTTGCTAATTGATTAGCAAATTCTATACCACCCGATGTTTTCACGATTTCTAAAACTTCTGTTAGATTATCAGATTGTCCTTTATGCGCTAAGTAATCAACAATCTGCTTTCGTTTAACTGGATCTAGATGTTTTAATGCATAAATGACAGGCAACGTCACATTACCTGTCTTCAAATCACTTCCAGCCGGTTTTCCTAATTCTTTATCAGTTCCAGTAAAATCTAGGATATCATCTATCATTTGAAAGGCCATTCCAATATAGTATCCATAGGAACGTAAAACTTGTTCGACCTGTTCCGAAGTTTGGCTCACCATTGCTCCAAGCTGACAACTAACCATAATTAATAAAGCTGTTTTTCGTTTGATACGTTGAAGATATCGATGAATTGTTAACTCGGCTTGATAGAGATCACGAATTTGCTCAATCTCCCCTCGACACATTTCCAACATTTCATGTGAGAGAACACGATGAATTCGCTGATCCTGAAATTTACATAGCTCCTGTAACGCACAAGCAAGAATATAATCTCCTGAAAGAAGAGCAATTCGATTATCCCATTTCGCCTTTACGGTCGGCTTGCCCCGTCTTGTCTCCGCATTATCAATTACGTCATCATGAACCAAAGTAGCCATATGGATTAATTCTAGTACAATAGCAATGCTTTTGAGTTGTGCAAAAGAAGGGGAACCAAACTGACCTGAAAGCAACACAAAGACCGGACGAATTCTCTTTCCCCCAGCATGCAATAAGTGATGTGATGCTTCCTGTAACTCAATGTGATCTGATTTCAATGCCTCAAATAGTCCTGTTTCAATTTCTCGTAAATTTTTTTTCATTCCCCGATAAATGGTCTGCAAATTCATATAACTGCACTCCCCCTTTCATCATCCACAAGTAACCAGACTTCAGACTCAAATCTCCAATGTCTGAATCGGTACACTCTCTGAGAGGTAGCCCAGCTCATAAACCAATTGGAAATAAGTAGCCAATCCGTCCTGTTCTGATTTACCAAAATCATAACATAAACCATGAAAATAGGATTTCCAAAAATCAGTTGTTCCCCCTAATTTTAAGGCATACTGCACCGCTTTTTCCAAATTTTGCACGCCAAAATATTTTGCTTGAAGAAAACGTTTCGCTACCTCTGATACATCATCTGGCTGTTCATTTAGTAATTCTTTGCGCACAGCCCAAACAGCATAAGTCATCCCCAACCTTGTGTATTTCAACCATTCTTCTCCTAAATCAAATCGTTTTATCTCAGGGTGATGCCAAGCAGATAAAATCGCATCATCACCAATTAGCAATGCAGCTTTGGAGACTTTTAACATTTCATGAAGGTCTGGGGTCATCACATGATAATCCGGTTGAACGCCAACATATTTCTCTAAAATCACTTTCAATAGGTGGATAGAGGTTGCTGAAGTATTCGTTAAAGCAATTGGTTGACGATCTAAATCTTCTAGCCGATCAAAAGAAGAAAAGAGAAAAATTGAGCCAACTGCACCATGAGAACTAATTGAAATATCTGGAATCAAATCATATTTATCATAATGTTGCCCATAGGCAAAAGCTGAAACGGGTGCTATATCAATTGTTCCTTGCTGCATAGATCGATTTAGCTGTGCGGGAACAAGCGGACACCACTCAATCGATAATCCTGTTTCATCAAATGCTGTAAAGATAGGCAGTACATTTGTATATGCTATTTTTCCAATGCGAATTGTCTTCATAGTTGTCCCTTCTTAAATGCTCATTCACCACAAAATATCAACCATAGCAAATAAAAAGACGATTACGCTTAATATCCCGTTCATCGTAAAAAATGCCGTGTTTAATCTTGATAAATCGTTTGGTGATACAATCGAATGTTCATAGATTAAAATTAGAAAAGCAATGGCAATTCCAATTCCAAACCAAAGTTGTAATTCTGTCATGAGTAAAAGCGCAACTAAGCCACAAATTGTAACCAAATGCATAAGCGAAGAAATCCACAGTGCCGCACGAATTCCAAATCTAGCAGGAATAGAATGAAGACGTTCTTGACGATCAAAAGATACATCCTGACAAGCATATATAACATCAAACCCGCCAATCCAAAGTGCTACGGTGATAAAAAGGATAATAGCCGTTAAGTCAATACGACCAGTTATGGCAATCCAACCACCAAGTGGACCCGCAGCTGTGGAAATACCAAGAACAAAATGACATAACCAAGTAAATCGTTTTGTATATGAATAAAAGACTAAAATAAAGACAGCTAAAGGAAGTAAATAAACAGTTAACCAGTTCAGTTGCAGGGCGGCAAAGAACAATAATACAAATGAGAGGACAACAAATCCCCATACAAAGGTTTCTGATAATAAACCTGCTGGTAAAGCTCGATTACTTGTGCGTGGATTTTTTGCATCAATTTTGCGATCAATAATCCGATTTAGCGCCATAGCAGCACTTCTCGCACCGACCATAGCTAAGGTGATCCAGCCCATTTGTACCCAAGTTGGCAAATGCCCAGTATCCTCTAACGAACCTAAAATAGCTCCTAAATATGCAAATGGTAAGGCAAAGATGGTATGTTCAAATTTAATCATTTCAAATACTATTTTCAATTTGCTAATCAATACGTTCATGATTTACTCGCTTCTTTCTTTATGACCAATGTGCAAAGCTGCAATTCCCTTAAACAATGGAAAAACATCAACATGAGCAAAGCCAATCTCATCAACCATTTGCTGTTCTAATTCACGATAATCTGGGAACAATCGAAGAGATTCAGGCAACCATTTATATTGTTCATAGCTATTCGCAAATAGCTTCCCAAGCCAAGGTAATATTTGTTGAAAATACAAGTAGTAACATCGACGAAATAGAGGAGAGATCGGCTTAGAAAGTTCTAATGATACAACTTTACCACCTGGCTTCACAACGCGCTTCATCTCATGAAGAACTTGCAAATGATCAGGCACATTGCGTAAAGCAAAGCCAATTGTTACAAAATCAAAACTATCATCAACAAATGGAAGATGCATTGCATTTCCTTCGACGAGTTGAATCTGCTCTGAAAGTCCTAATTGTTGAATCTTTTGTTGTCCCACTGACAACATATTCTTACTAAAATCAAGGCCAACTACTCTACCAGTTTTTGAAGTTTGTGCAATCGATATTGCCCAGTCACACGTTCCACAACAAACATCAAGTGCCGAGTGACCCATTTGAACATCCATTTTTCGCATAGCAAATTTCCGCCAACGCTTATGTTGCCTAAAGCTAAGCAATGTATTCATTCGGTCATATCGATCAGCTATTGACTCGAATACTTCGTGAACATATTCTTCTTTGGTAGTCTTTGACGTTTGAGTAGGCATCTCATCTTTTCCCTCCGTCATAAATGTTGATTCACCCAAGGAGAGAGCTCATCAAAGAGGCTTTTTAATTCAGCAATTGCAGAATCATGTTCATGCTCAATTTTGTGAAATGCTGCTATCCACTTTTGGCAAACCAGCTTTCGTAACGAATCACTTATTTCCATATACCAATCTGGACGACTATAGAGGAAATAAACTAAAAGCAATGGTGGAATCACTTCATCCCAATTGTAGGAGAATATCTCCTTAACATGAAAAAAGTCGGCTAATGCCGCAAATAAACCGCTTGTAAATTTAATCAAATCATCATAAGATCCATGCGGCAAACGATTTTCACGAAGCATACTAAGGTGAAGATTTAATCGTGATTTATTGATTTCACCGACTCGATCACTAAAAAATGCAATCGCCTTTAACTCACCATGCAACGAGAAAAGTCGATAATACCGACTGCTATAATAATCACCTGCCAAGACTAGCAATTGCCGTGAGGCTGTATGGGCAGATGACGAATCTGAATGAACCGGAATTTGATCATGTACCTCAAGTCCCATTTGCAATAATGTAACCCCAATTGCAAATCTCTTTTTGCGTTCGATATCTATATCACAAGAATCTAATAATAACTGTATGACTTTCGTAAAAAACAATGGTATATTGGCTTCGCCAATCATTGATTCTACAAGAGGTTCTGTTGCATGTGATTTCAGTTCCTCTATCCATTTTTGATCTGATGTATGAACAGACATTATAATCATGTCACCCCAAAAAACCACCCATGATCAAGTAAGTATAGCATAAGCAAATGACCCCTATTGTGCGGTCATTGGTAACCATGTGAACATTTTTTGTAGATACTCCTTACTTGATAGATGGTTAATATTTTCCATCATTGGGTCTTGTCTTAATTGTGTACGATGTGCAATTAAACGAAAAGAATCGATAGGTTTCTTCATATAAATTTTCAATTGAATTGTTTCTACTTTAGAAAAGGTTCGAAATAGATTTTTCAATAATACAAAACAGTTTTGATAAAGTTCTATCTCTGAAATCTTTACAATTGGTGAAGCAGTAAAAAAAAGTGTTTCCCCTCGCCAATCCACCTCTTGCAAATTTAAATTTTCATAGTTAGAAACAAGCTCTACAAGTGTGGCTTCACTTAATTGCGTTGGCTCTCCTGACACCATTACTTCATTTGATGACTCCTGATGTTTCACTTGAAGGATTGGAATCAGTGACAATAATAGCACGAGCAATAGAGATAATACACCTGTTGTAAAAATCCGCTGAAAAAATCCCTGCATCAAAGTCACCCTTTCCCCGCTTTTTCTTTCATTCTATTCCTAGAAAGGGTTCTCTGATGCCAGATTTTCAAACGTCATTCGTTTTAATTTCTGCAAACGAGGTATAGATCGTCGCTTTACCTCTCACCTTAATTGCAGAAGTATGTTCAGTGAATTGGGCAACCATCACTTCATGCTGATCTAATTTCTCTGAGTGGTGAAACTTTGTATCCTCACCCCGTGTTAGTCCAATGACGCTCACACCATTTTCATGTGCTTTTATCACAACAAAATCCGAACTCACATTTTTACGCAAAAAAGCGTCCCGCCTTTCCTGATCATCTCATAAAATTTGATGAGGTATGATTGTAGTTTATCATAGTTCTAGAAAATAAATAAGACTCTCCCATTGGAGAGTCTTGATTGGTCGGGCTAGCCAGATTTGAACTGACGACCTCTTGCGCCCCATGCAAGCGCGCTACCAAGCTGCGCCATAGCCCGTTAATACTTGAAAATTATATATCTTTCACTTGGTAGCTGTCAAGAGAATTTTATTGCATTTTAATAAGCTTTAAAACTTCGAATCGTATGTCCGATTCTTCTGCCATTCTGCCACGTACAGCTGTAGTTACAGTCTTAGCACCTGGCTTTTTAATTCCACGCATTGTCATACACATATGTTCTGCATCGACAACCACCATCACACCATATGGATCTAATTTTTCCATAATTGATTCAGCAATTGTAGATGTTATTCTTTCTTGCAATTGTGGTCTTCTTGCAACTGTCTCAACAGCTCGTGCTAATTTCGAAAGACCTGTTACTCTACCACTGCGTGGAATATATGCAACATGTGCATGGCCATAAAATGGAACCAAATGATGTTCACATAGCGAAAAAAAAGGGATATCTTTGACTAGAACTAACTCTTCATGTTCCTCACTAAATACAACATCAAAGTGCTTTCGCGGATCCTCGTCCATCCCTTGAAATAATTCTTCATACATTCGCGCAACCCGTGCCGGTGTACCAATTAACCCTTCACGATCAGGATTCTCCCCAACTGCTTCTAATATCATTCGAACCGCTTGTTCGATTTTTTGTTGATCAACTCGCATGGAAACCCATTCCTCCATTTTTGGCAATACCATGTTGATAAAATATAATGCCTCAAATGCTATATTTCATATATTCTTTATATCCAACCTAATTTATCATGATAAAAACAGGTCCACCAAAACGGGGACCTGTTCGTACAGGGGGTTATGTAATCCAACGTACTGAAAGAGAACTAATTATTTACTGCCGCTTTTAGTTGTTTACCAGGTTTAAACGCTGGAACTTTGCTAGCAGGAATCTCAATCTCTTCTCCTGTTTGAGGATTACGAGCTGCACGTTCACGTACTTCAAAGTTACCAAAGCCAATCAGTTGAACTTTGTCCCCAGTTTGCAAAGCTCCTGAAATCGCCTCTAATACAGCTTCGACAGATTGAGTTGCCTCTTTCTTGGTCATGCTTGTAGCTTCTGCTACTTTCGTGATTAGTTCGGTTTTATTCACAACCGCACCTCCTGTTCAACTCCGTGCAACGAACATAAGTATTGCACGCAACAAAGATATAGTAATACAGACGACCAAAGGATTCAAGTATATTCTCTTGATCTATAAAAAACAATTTTATTTTTCTACAGATTGAATCAAAAAAAGCACTCTTGTTAAAGAGCGCCCTAATGATTATTTCTTTACAAAATAATCGCTATCAGCCCACCAGAACCTTCGTTAATAATCCTCTCTAAAGTCTCTTGTAGTTTATAGCGAGCGTTCTCTGGCATCATCGATAATTTCGCTTGAATCCCTTCTCTTACAATGGAATTGAGTGATCGACCAAATATATCCGATTCCCAAATTCTGAGCGGATCACTCTCAAAATCTCGCATCAAGTAATTGACTAACTCCTCACTCTGTCTTTCAGAACCGATAATGGGTGAAAACTCTGAATGGACATTTACTCGAACCATATGAATCGATGGAGCTGTCGCCTTTAACCGAACACCAAATCGTGATCCTTGTTTGATTAATTCCGGTTCATCAAGTCTCATTTCTTCAATGTTTGGTGGAGCTACTCCATAGCCAGTAGTACGAACCATTTTCAATGCTTCAGCTACTTTATCATATTCCTTCTTTGCTATACTAAATTCTTGCATGAGCTCTAGCAAATGGTCTTTCCCTTTGATCTCTACTCCAACAATTTCAGTTAAGACTTGATCATAAAGATCATCAGATGCATATAAATCAATTTCAGCAATACCTCGACCCATATCCATATCAGATAGGTTAGCCTTCTCAATAAACTCGAATTCAACAAATTGTCCAACTACTTGATCTACATCACGTAAACGACGAATATCTTTCACAGTTTCTCTGACTGAATTCTCAAAGTGATTGCGCAGCCAATGATCCTCTTCCAGAACCATCACCCATGAAGGAAGATTTACATTTACTTCGTGAACTGGGAACTCATATAGAACCTCACGGAGAACACCTAGAATATCATCCTCGTTCATGGTTGCTACACTCATGGCAAGCACTGGGATATCATACTTCTCTGCCAATTGTGATCGAAGTTCATGTACTGACTCACTGTGTGGATGACTTGAATTCACCAACATGATAAACGGTTTTCCAACTTCCTTTAGCTCTTCGACGATTCGTTCTTCTGCTTCCTCATAAGCCTCACGTGGTAGATCAGCAATCGATCCATCTGTAGTCATCACGATCCCTAATGTCGAATGTTTTTGAATCACTTTACGAGTGCCGATTTCAGCTGCTTCTTGAAATGGAATCGGCTCTTCAAACCAAGGCGTATTGATCATTCGAGGACCACTTTCATCCTCATATCCTTTTGCACCCTCAATTGCATATCCTACACAATCAACCAACCGGATATTTACATTTAAACCTTCTTCCACATGTACATTGACTGCTTGATTGGGTACAAACTTAGGCTCAATTGTCGTAATAGTTCGCCCAGCACCGCTATGAGGCAGTTCATCTACTGCTCGATTCTTCTCATGCTCGTCCGTGAGATTAGGGATAACAGCCTGTTCCATAAATCTCTTAATAAATGTTGATTTACCCGTACGAACAGCACCGACAACACCTAAGTAGATATCTCCGCCGGTACGTTCAGCAATATCTTTTAGTATATCGACTCTTTCCATGCAATGCCCTCCTTCAAGTTTCCCCTTATGCTGCTAATAAATATATGAACCGAAACTTTTAATATGATTAAAATGAGTCAAAGAATTTTGTCTCCTCTATTCATCTATCAAGTATTTCCACTTAAAAACAAAAAATGGAAACCGTGTTTATTTTGGTTTCCATTAGATTCATTTCATTAAAAACTATCCTTTTTGTAGACTTTTCATGACAGCAGGATCTTTCTTGCGTTGTAGTCGTATATGGAACCCAGTAATATGAATGGATCGGGATAATCGACCTAAGATAAATGTTGCGGGAATGACTAGCAAATCAATTAAAAACTCTCGCATCAGATCATTCCTCTCTGCTTTTGATACATTGTACGTATCTTAACTCAAGAATATTCTACTCAATGAACCTCTAAAAAGATGGGTTCACCTTTTTGCCATTGCATATTTGGAGAATAAGCAGGCACGAATAGAGATTCTTTCGCTAACCACAGCTTCATATCACTTCCATTTTGCGGCTGTTTCCCTGATTGTTGAACCATTCTCATTACAGAAAAACGATAATCGATATAGATATGACCCCATTTATCAATGATGAGGCTTAGCTGATTATTTGGATCGTATGGGTTCGAAAGATGAATGGAGTCAACTCCTAATTTTTTGTAATCAATTTCATAATAATCTTTTGAGATAGGCTTTCCTAATGGCCATTGTTTTTTTTCTTCATGATAAAGACGTACCTCTGTTTCTAATTTGCTTACCTGATCAGAAACTCTCATATCAAACAATCGAACCAAAGGTTTTCTCTCTACATCAACTAAAGCAAACAAATAATACCCACCTTTTTCAAATGCACTAGGCGGAATATCGTTTAAAAAACCGCCTAATTTCCCCAGATCAACTGTGTATTTAGTCGCAAATTTCCGTTCATCTTCTTGATATCGATAAGGCAAAACCTTATTCTGTTTCAAATATGTATCAACTGCCGCTTGGACATGATTAATGTGTTCTGGTAACTGGTTTAACTGTAATCGCTTATCTTGTGGATAGAAGCAACCAACACAAAAAAACAACAAACAAAAAATACTCAGCTTCCTCAACATTCTTCTTCTCTCCCTAAATAATTGCTTTTAGCCCAAAGAGGAAAGAGGGCAACAATAACAATCCAGCGATAATAAATAATGTGATTCGCAACCATTTTCGTTTTTGTAATCTAGCGAGTGTGACTAAAAAGTTAATCAATATTAATAATGTTATCACAATCATTAAGTTGATCATGTTATCAACTCCATTCTAAACAATCACAATGAATTCCATGTTCGCCTATCATAGACAGGGTCATTTGTCCAGTTCAGCCCTGTAGACAGATGCATAAGATAAACGGACAATAGCCCGACAAATGACAGGAGGCTTATATCGGATGAAACCAAGACAAATGCGAAGGAAGCGGATGAATCCTGCCGCACCTCTACTTACCCCGCCGTACAAACCTGAAAAAAAGGGGATCACATCATTACTTCCCAAAGTTAGTGCTGCTCAGGTTGTAAAAGCAATTAACCATCTGCTTACAGTCAGAAATACAGTTAGAACGGTAAGTTCCTCGATTCAACGTATTGAAAACTTTGTAGATTCTACATGCCAACTCTTTGAAATAGCGAATAATTTTATCGATATACCAAAAGATCAAACATCAGCCCCTGCACAAAAAAAGAATCCTGGATCAAAATTACCTTTTAAAGACGAAGAAATACCTAAAATCGATCTCCCAAACAATCCACCAGCTTCAGGACTCGGTCAGATGCTAGGTCGAATCGATCCTAAAGCCTTATTAGGCATGTTAAATCGACTACTTGGCAATACACAACAAGCCGAGGCTCAAGTCAGCACATCTATATCTTCACCATCGGATTACAACCCTAATGAATACTATGATGAATACTAACAAAAAAAGGAGGGTAGATGCAAGAAGCATCACCCTCCTTTTGATCATAATCCCTTGTCCTTCGTTTCGATGTTCAATAGCATAAATTTGACTGAAGCTATTACAAACTATGTACCAATCACGAATCTGGCAACAGGTAAACAGCCTATTTTAAGATTTACGAAATCCTCTGATCTCATCTAGTTCATTTGTTCGCCCACGATTCATCAATTCTGATACAGCTTGTTTTGGATGCTTCTTCTGAAATAAGATCGAATATAATTGATCAGCTATTGGCATCTCTACTTGATACTTCCTAGCAAGCGAATAAGCAGCTTGGGTTGTTTTAACTCCTTCTACTACCATGCCCATTTCTGTTAAAATCTGTTGCAATTCTTCTCCTCTCCCTAATAAATAGCCGGCTCTCCAATTACGGCTATGTTGACTTGTACAAGTTGCGATCAAATCACCAATTCCTGCTAGTCCTACAAATGTTAATGGATCTGCGCCCAGTTGAATCCCCAATCTAGCAATTTCAGCTAAACCACGTGTCATTAGAGCTGCTAGTGCATTATCGCCATAGTCCAGTCCTGCTGCAACACCCGAGGCCAACCCAATAATATTCTTTAAGGCTCCTCCTACTTCGACTCCGATCAGATCTGGATTTGTATACACACGAAAATAAGAATTCATCAATACACTTTGCGCTTCTTCAGCTACCTGATTTGATTCTGATGCTACTACAACCGTAGTAGGTGATCGTCGCACTACTTCTTCTGCATGACTTGGCCCTGAGATCACGGCCAATCGCTCTTTCCAATCCACACATTCTTCAATGAGTACTTCTGAGATTCGTTTATATGTCTCCAATTCAAATCCTTTAGAGGCATGTAAGATCATTGCATTCTCTTTTACATAAGGACAAACTTCCTTTGCTACAGTTCGAACAACTTGTGACGGGACAACAAACAAAATAATATCCCGATCGATAACAGCATCACGAAGTGAATGTGTTGCATGAATCGAAGCGGGTAAAATTTGATTTGGTAAATATTTTTGATTGGTATGATGTTGATCAATTTCTTCTGCTAGTTCTTTTCTGCGTGCCCATACCATCACATTACAACCATTATCCGCCAACACAGTGGCCAACGCCGTCCCCCAGCTTCCAGCACCTAATACAGCTACTCTTTTATGTACCACTAAATCTTTCTTTCCTTTCCTTGGAAAAGTTGAATCATATTTTGACGATGTTGAAAAAGGGCCAATAAAACAATAAGTAGACTCATCCAAAAATAGGAAGGAGGACCGATGTGTAAAATGAAAATCATCAAAGATAGGGTTATTGTATAAAGCAACGAACCCAAAGATACATATCGAAACAAGAGGATAACTAAAATAGCAACAACTGAAGCAACTAAAGCTGCTTGCCAAGCGATCACAAAAGAGGCACCAATTGTAGTCGCAATCCCCTTACCACCACGAAAACCAAAGAAAATCGGCCAATTGTGCCCAATAATTGCCAGGATACCTCCAAGAATCGACCATGTCGGATTATCAGTCATCCAAAGCGTTAAGATGACAGCTAAAGCTCCTTTTAGTGCATCCAAAAGCAAAACGATTGTTGCGGGTCCTTTTCCCAGTACACGTAAAGTATTGGTTGCACCAGCATTTCCACTCCCGTGATCTCGAATGTCCACTTTTTTTAATTGTTTGACTAGGATATAGCTAAAACTGATTGAACCAAGTAAATAAGAACAGAGCATAGCGATCAAGAAAAAGCTCCAATGATTCACTGGTTCTCCCCTCTCCCTCTCTAAATTCCAGTTTCATGATCGTTTATTACGTAAATGTAAACGAATCGGTGTACCTTCAAAGCCAAATGTTTGTCGCAGCTTGTTATCTAAATAACGTACATAGCTAAAATGCGCCAATTCTGGATTGTTCACAAAGAGAACAAATGTAGGCGGTTTGACGGCAACTTGTGTTGCGTATTGGATTCTTAACCGTTTACCACGATGCGACGGAGGCGGCGTTACCATGACCGCATCTTGAATCACTTGGTTTATGACAGAAGTTGATATACGCAATGCATGCCGTTCGGCAACATCCATTACGGCCGGTAAAATTTTCGTAAGACGTTGTTTGGTTTTTGCAGAAACATAAAGAATCGGGGCATAATCCATAAATGAAAAATGACCTCGAACCAACTTACTAAATTGATTCATAGTCTGATCATCTTTCGTTACCAAATCCCATTTATTTACTACAAAGATAGAAGCGCATCCAGCCTCATGAGCATATCCTGCAATTCTTTTATCCTGTTCTGCAATGCCTCTTTCCCCGTCTATAACAATTAAACAAACATCTGATCTTTCAATCGCTTTCAAAGCTCGTAAAACACTATATTTCTCAATTGATTCATACACTTTACCCTTCTTACGTACACCAGCTGTATCAATTAGCGTAAACTTTTGACCATCTTGTTCAAAATGGGTATCAACAGCATCCCGTGTCGTACCTGCAACAGGGCTCACAATTACTCTCTCTTCTCCAAGCATCGCATTAAGCAATGATGATTTACCCACATTCGGTCTGCCAATCAAGGAAACACGAATCGTATCCTCATCCAATTCCTCTTCTGTCTCAGGAGGGAATCGTTCCACAATTGCATCTAGCAAATCACCCGTTCCAGTACCATGTAAAGAAGATAGCGCAAAAATTTCTGTAAAACCTAATTGATAGAAGTCATAGCTTAGATCCAATTGTTTTGGATGATCAAGTTTATTTACACCAACCATTACTGGCTTATTGGTTCGATATAGCATTTTTGCAACTTCTTGATCAGAAGCTGTTACTCCATCGCGACCGTCAACCATAAAAAGAATCACATCGGCTTCTTCTAAAGCAAGTTCAACTTGATTTTTTATATGTGTCAAAATCTCATCTTGCTTCCCGAACTCTAAACCACCAGTATCAATCAAATGAAATTCACGTCCATTCCATTCACTACGTGAATAAATACGGTCACGTGTAATTCCAGGTTGATCTTCAATAATGGCAATACGTTGACCTGCTAAACGATTAAATATTGTTGATTTTCCAACATTCGGTCGTCCGACAATAGCTACTACAGGTAGACTCATATTACTTCCTCACTTTTTGTTTTTCCGAACATCCTTTTCATCTTATCGATTTCTCTGGCGCTTATCAACTCTTGATGAACTCCTTTCATTCCACCATAGTTGAATGGAATGAAAAAAGAGCGAAACATAACAGAGAAAAACCATATGTACAAGCAAATCGTTATCTCCTATTATTAACGGGCTTATTCGTTCATGATAGACAACTATCATAGTAAGTGAAAAGACGAATAGTGTACTAGCGATATAAGTAATCCGCAATAATAGCGACGGTAAAGTAAGTTGCGCTATGGATAACACAGTCAAACTCTCTAACAATTTAAATTCTAGATTATCCCAATCACCAGGCAAAAAAAGAAATGTTTGTAACATAAATAATCCCATAACTGTTGATAAGGAATAGGTAAAAAGAAGCTGTTGTTGTTCCCTTGTTACATAACGGATTAATAAGAGGATAGCTGTTAAGAAAAGCATTACCCCTACTGTAACTTGAACTGTTGCATCACTTGGAAATGGAGGTAAAAGTAAGGATATAAGAAGCAAAAGTATAAATAGAGGAATACTTGTTGTCTGAGCGTGCGAAAGCTCGGATAATGATTTACGAAACCAACCAAATAAAATTAAAATACTAAAGAGAAGTAGATATATACCCAAGGGAATCCTCCTCTGTTTTTGTTATTATTAGCCTAATAACTAAAAAAATGCTCTGGATTCTCCAGAGCATTTTGCAAAAAATTTACTTTAGGTTACGCAATTCTGGATAAACATCACCCAAAGTAACATTTAAACCAGAAGAAGCATTCGATTGATTTTCATTTTCTTTACTTGGTTTTTTCTTCTCTTCACGAGCTGGTGCTGCTCCTTCTACTTCTTTGATACTCAGACTAATTCTCTTTTGATCCAAAATAATGTCTAGTACCTTGACTTTTACCTCTTGTCCTTCTTTAAGTGCCTCTTGAGGAGTCGCGATATGTCGGTGAGAAATTTGTGAAATATGAACTAACCCCTCAACTCCTGGAAAAACTTCCACAAAAGCTCCAAAAGAAACCAAACGTTTTACAGTCCCAGTGATTACATCACCAACTTGAATCTCTTTGCTTACTTGTTCCCAAGGACCTTGAGTTGTTTCTTTAATGCTCAAACTAATTCGTTCCGTTTCAACATCTACATTAAGGACTTTAACTGTAACTTTATCTCCCTCAGTTAAAAGATCTCGTGGATGTTCCACACGATCCCAAGCCAATTCGGAAACATGAACTAAACCATCAACGCCACCAATATCAACAAAAGCACCAAAATCAGTTAATCGTTGTACGGTTCCTTCTAATACTTGCCCTTCCTCAAGAGAACGGAGTGTTTCATCTTTACGCAACTCAGCTTCTTTTTCAAGAACAGCTTTTCGCGAAAGAATCAATTTATTCTTCTCTGGATCAATTTCAATTACCTTTAAAGAGAGTTCACGACCTTTGTAGTCGGAGAAGTCCTCTACATAGTTTAATTCCACTAATGAAGCAGGTATAAAGCCACGAACTCCTACATCTACGACAAGACCACCTTTTACAATATCAACAACAGTTGTAGTCAATGTTTCACCAGATTCATATTTTTCCTGAAGTTCCTGCCAAGCTTTTTCAGCATCGACAGCTTTTTTGGAAACAATACATTTCTCTTCGTCATCTTGTAATCGAAGTACTCGAACCTGGACCTCATCACCTTCTGATAAGACATCGGATATCTTATCAATATGCAAACTTGATACTTCTGAAATTGGCATAATTGCATCATACTTATAACCAATATCAATAAATGCTTGATAAGTATCAACTTTAATCACTTTCCCTGTAACCACTTCTCCTTCTTGCACTGTTGGAACCTCTGATAATCCAGACTTCATTTCTTCTGACATACAAAAAAACCTCCTCGTCCTAAACTTAACAACGATTTATAATTATAAGATCGTTATCGCTTGATAATGATCGAATTACCCATTGTTGACCAGCGAATGAATACGATCCATTATTTGCTGGGTTAATTGTTCAATCTGCTCAGACGATACTTTTTTTGGCGCATTGACCGCTGTTAAGATCGGTTCACCAAATACGACTCGAACTTTACGAAATGGTCGATAGGAGCCTATCACTGCAGTTGGAATAATAACTGACTTTGTTTTAAGAGCGATAACAGCAGCACCACGATGCCCTTGTTCAATTTCTCCACTTTGAGAACGGCGTCCCTCTGGAAAAATCCCAAAGACTTTTCCACTACGCAAAGTTTCCATTGCTTCTCGTAATGCTCTTGTATCAGCTCCCCCCCTCTTAATAGGGATTGCCCGGATATTGCGAAAAAACCAGTTCCAAAAACGATTTTTAAACAATTCCGCTTTTGCCAAAAAATGAATCGGTCTTGGACAAGCACTACCCACCATAGGGGGATCTAGATTGCTAATATGATTGGAACAAATCATCACGCCACCTTCATTTGGTATATGTTCCAAGCCTTGTATTTCATAGCGAAATAATATTTTTAGGAAAATTTGGCACAAGGTCCTTAATGGGGCATATAACATAGCTTACTCTTCACCGCCCATTTTTGTGCAACAAATCGTAACAATCTCATCTACAATTTGCTGGACACTTCGCGAAGTAGTATCAATACGTACTGCATCTGAAGCTTGTCGAAGTGGGGAGATTTCGCGCGTTTGATCTTGCTCATCTCTTCTTTCAATCTCCTTCATGATAAGCTGAAGATCACCATCATAACCTCGCTTTTGCTGTTCATTCAGTCTTCGTTTCGCTCGCTCCTCTACAGATGCTGTGAGATAAATTTTCACATCGGCATGCGGCAAAACATGGTTTCCAATATCTCGTCCATCCATCACAACATGATTTTTTGATGCAATTTCCTGTTGTTTAGCAACGAGAATTTTCCGCACCCCTATAGTTTTCGCTACATTTGATGCATATTGGGAAACCTGGGGAGATCGTAATAAAGAATCAATTCGTTCACCATTGATAAGCCAACCATTTTTGTCTAACTGAAAATGTAGCTCTTTTGCAATCTGTTCAATTTCAGTATCATTATGAAAGTCTGCTGACTGGTTTAATGCTTGCCAAGCAACAGCACGATACATTGCTCCTGAATCAACATAGGTAAAACCAAGATGTTCAGCTACACGACGTGCCACTGTACTTTTTCCAGAGCCAGCTGGCCCGTCAATCGCAACAGAGTAATATTTCATAAATCGATAAGTCCCCTCCAGTGATAGCGAAAAACAATCGAGCAGGCCGTGCCTGCTCGATGGCGGATGAACTTCATTCGATTCCACTCGTTCAAAGTCAATCCTTATCGAAAAATCTCGACCGATTGATAAAAATGCAAGCTTATGTATGCCTTTGTTTGAATAGAGCTTTTATGTCCTTGCATCTTTGTATACTTTCACACAAGCAAGCAGGGAGTTGTTAGGTAATTCCGGTTTGATGGAATCACCCTAGCATCCCTGACGTCTCACGGATGAAGATCTATCGCTGCCCTAACCCGTCTCTTTTAATCTTGGTTAGACTAAGTATCTAAATGCTACCAAATGAGCGCGTGTTTGTAAACCTTCTTTCTAAAAAAAGTCAAATAAGTAAGAGAGGAAGAACCGCCCTTGATTGTGCGAAATTCTCCCTCAAAAGATTTAAACTGCTTTTTCAATTCGTTCAATCATTTCTTCATCAAGCGTTTTAGCGTTTATAAAAACCCGATACTGTTTTCCTTGCATACGCCCTAAAAACTCATAACAGAGTACTCCTTGACCTGCTTCATTGTAGATATAAGCCAAGTTACTCCGATCCACTTTTACATGACGACTTACTTTCTTGCGAGCCTCTTGTTCGGAAACAGCAGGTTTTGTTGGAATAGATGACTGTCGATTAAATACAAACTCATCTGCTTGAACTCCAATTACTTCACCATTATCAAGCGCGATTTTGATGGAAATTGCCTCTGGGTAAACTAGAACTTGATCAATTTGATGAACCATTTGTAAAGAAATAGCATGTCCTGATCGGTCATGAGAAATAATCCGCATCTTTCCATATCCATGATTACGAGCAAATTGCAACGCTTTTAGTGATGCTTGTTGATTACTCAAACGATTTTTCGCATAGGGACGTTCTTTCATCATCCAGACTAAATGACCGCCCACCACTGTCCAATCTGCATTTACTTCATGTTTACCTTTATGCCAGTAACTACTATAGGTTTGATAATCTCCCTTTTTGTTTAACGTGACTCGAATGTCACGGGTCGATTTTAACCCTAATAATTTAGCGGTTCGTTTCTTAATTTCTGCTGAGCTTACTTTAGGACCTTTTAATTTATGATATTTTTCTCTCATTTGAACATGAAGATTATTAACAGTTGGTCCCCAATCTACCTCACGGTATTGCTCAACTGTTTTATTTACTTTTTTAAAGCCATCGACAATGGTGTTATCCATTTTTTTGTTTTCTGTAGACAAAGCTGACTCTACATCCATCCAACGCAAATTCTTATTCAGTACTTGATTCTGCAAAGAACCTAATCCATTGCGAATCTGCTCTGAATGTTGATAAAGTGCTTGAAGACGTTTTCTTTCTGCTGAATCAAGAGGCTGTTTTTCAAGATTTCTAGTACTCATCTGATGAGCAAAACGACCAATATTTGCTACAAATTCTTCAGCCTTATCAAATGGCATCAATGTAAGTGGCAATTGACCAATATCTTCTTGCGCCGAATAAGCTAAACGCCAAACATTATTCATAGATTCGCCCATCTGCTTACTTGAGTTAACTGCCAGCGCTTTACCCATTTCACCTTGCATCTTATCAACATGATTGTTTAAATCATGAAAAGCTCTTTGATATTGGTTTTCTGCTTTAATCAAAATAGAATTTTTCTCTTGATTTTCTTGATATCCCCATACACCTACCGCAATGAATGCAATCGCGGTAATTGGGAATAGAATAGCAGCCAATCTTCTATACATATCCTTCACCTCTCTTCATCGACAGAAAATATGTTTTCCTATTTTCTTTACCTGTGGTCGTGACCAAATCCATTTTGATGTAGCCGTTTGTGGATTAAAGTAGTACAAACATCCAGTGCTAGGGTCCCAACCCTTGATTGCATCTAATACAGCCCTTTTGGCCGTTGCATTTGGAGTTAACCAAATTTGGCCATCTGCAACTGCCGTAAATGCGCCTGGCTGGAAAATAACACTAGAAATAGAGTTTGGAAATTTTTCGCTTTCTAATCGATTTAAAATAACGGCTGCTACAGCAACTTGCCCTACATAAGGCTCACCTCTTGCTTCTCCGTATACGGCATTGGACATCAACTTGATATCATTTGCTGAGAATCCTCCAGAACTTTTACCTGCTTGCGCTGCTTCACCCTCTTGTGTTCCTCCAAATAGAAGTACCGTACAGATTCCCCCAACGAGCAAAAACCATCTTCTGAATCGAGTCAAATCCTTCAACCCCCAATCTAACAATATTTTTTCTAGTGTTGGCGAGGGCTGAATGAATTATGTAATAAGTTCATTGCGAATTTCAAAATCATGGTCATTATCACAAAGGCACCGTTTAAAGCCTGTCTCAATTTTCCCTTTCCTCATCCGACCTTTTAATTGGAAATGTTCACCACATTTTCGACAGCTAATCCGTACAATATAAGAATTCTTTTCGTTCATTGTTTCCCTCCGAATCTTCATTTATTTTCAGGATGCCCTTTTTCTATTCCACTATGCGACCATAAAAAAGACCCCCAAAAAATGGAGGCTTCAATGAGTAATATATATCTTCAAATTGTTCAATTACTAAACCCATCCGCGGAATCGAGAAGCTTCAGCCGTTTTACGTACACCGATCATATATGCAGCTAAACGCATATCGACTCGACGAGATTCTGCGGTATTGTATACATTATCGAACGATTTCACCATAATTTCTTCAAGTTTTCTTTCCACTTCTTCTTCAGACCAATAATATCCTTGATTATTTTGAACCCATTCAAAGTAAGATACGGTTACTCCACCTGCACTTGCTAATACATCTGGCACGAGCAAAATTCCTCTATCAACTAAAATTCGGGTTGCTTCTAATGTTGTTGGTCCATTAGCTGCTTCTACAACAATGTTTGCTTTAATATGAGGAGCATTTTTTGCTGTAATTTGATTTTCAACTGCTGCAGGAACCAATATATCGCAATCCAACTCTAACATTTCACGATTTGAAATAGTTTCTTTAAATAATTTTGTCACTGTCCCATGTGAGTCACGGCGATCCAACAAGTAATCAATATCTAATCCGTTTGGATCATGTAAGGCACCATATGCGTCTGAAATCGCAATAACTTTTGCTCCTGCATCATGCATAAATTTAGCGAGATAACTTCCTGCATTACCAAAACCCTGTATAATGACCCGTGCACCTTTAATCGCTAATCCTTTTTTGCTAGCAGCCTCACGGATCATCAATGTCACACCTTTGGCTGTTGCTGTTTCCCGTCCACGAGAACCACCCAACACTAAAGGTTTACCTGTGATAAAGCCAGGAGAATCAAATTCGCGAATTCGACTATACTCATCTAACATCCAAGCCATGATCTGTGAATTGGTAAATACATCAGGTGCAGGGATATCTTTTGCAGGACCGACTAGTTGGCTAATCGCACGTACGTAACCCCGTGAGAGACGTTCTAATTCCCGGAAAGACATGGTTCGAGGATCACAGATAATCCCGCCTTTTCCACCACCATAAGGCAAATCAACAATCCCTGCTTTTAAACTCATCCAGATTGACAGCGCTTTCACTTCTGACTCAGTAACTTCCGGATGAAATCGTACACCGCCCTTCGTTGGACCAACTGCATCATTATGTTGTGCACGATATCCAGTAAATACTTTAACCGACCCATCATCCATCCTTACTGGAATCCGAACTGTAAGGACTCTGAGCGGCTCCTTGAGGAGTTCATAGACTTGTTCGGGATAGCCTAATTTATCGAGTGCTTTTTTGATTACTGTTTGCGTTGAAACTAAGACATCTAGATTTTCTATTTCTTCATTCGGTTGACTGGTTGTAACTGACGGCTGTTCCATCCTAACCACCTCTACGTGAAAACTTATTCGATATGAACCTCTCGTCATAAACGGCGAGCTTTACGTATCATTGAGTCGATCCTTCTTAGACTCTCCACGAAGGATAGTTCCTAGCCTGAGTAGATCGTCGAATTTACAAGCATCTCATTATAAAAATTACAATACTCAAACTCCGCTTGCACATCCAAGGTCACTTTACTACAATCTATCAGTTGAATCAATCTCTTAATTCGCTAAAAAAATCAAAAAAACAGCACTTCCCTGAATTGGAAGTGCTATATATCTATCTTAACCAAAATACGTTACCAATTGGTTGACTGCATCATTCGCAAATACTTCTTTCCCATATTCCTGCAATACAGCAGCTGTCACAGTAGAAGTTTCACCGAACTCGGATAAGATCGCCACAACGGTCTCTAGATGATCGGTCTCTAGATCGCTATCAAAGATGAGATAATAGTCATCTTGGTAAGCAAAAACTTTACCTCCGCGCTCCACTTGGGATTGAATACGTATTGCTGCTTGAATTAAATCTTCAAACTCAGAAAATCTAAAAATGATCTCGTCTGTCTCTTCCATAGTCACTTCTAATTCATAAATGTCTGAATGATCAAAATCACCCTGTTCATGTTCTATGGAACGACCTCGAGTTACTACTACTACCATTCCTTGTGCTGGTAAAGCAAATACTTCCACGGCAACTGGACCAGCTACCTCAAACCCCAGCTCTTGATATGCATGTTCCATCATATCATTAAAAAGTTCATGTACTTTAGGGATATCACGCCACATTTCTTCCTTCTCAATCCCGCGATCAATCAGATCGTCTAAGGTTAAAAAGAAGCGTATTTTATCTCCCCCTAGACGCTCGACACGCATGGCTTACCCTCCCTTGTTGGAGACATCCATAGACATATAATATGTGGATGAAATGAATTTCGTTACGAGATCTTTACCTCTCTATTCAGTCTATCACAATGATACACAATTTAACAAGATTGCTACAAGAAGTCCTCCATTAGAGCTGGTGTTTATGTTTCTATGCAACTTTTATCATAAACTGCATATTATATCAAACCAAAGTTCCATTGCTTTTTTCAATTTTTAAGCATTCACTGCTTACTATCTCTTTCTGTCTTGCAATTAACGGTAAATCGTTCTAAAATGATTTTTGGAAGTGAACATGAAATAGGGGTATTCTATGTAGGAGGTGAATCCTGTTACACGAAAACATGGGAACGTGGATAATTAACAATTTTTATTTTATAGATGGGTTTCGGTGTTTTTGGTAACAGAACCAATTATGCGCACTTGGGTTGATAAAGATACTTGCATTGCATGTGGTGCTTGTGGGGCAACAGCACCTGATGTTTACGACTATGATGAAGATGGCATTGCCTATGTAATTCTTGACGATAATACTGCTACAGCCGATGTTCCAGAAGAGTTTCATGATGACGTACGTGATGCTCAAGAGGGCTGCCCTACAGACTCAATTAAAGTTGAAGAATAATAACATGGCTGCCCCTTATGGTGCAGCCGATTTTTTATTTCAAATGTTTTTGGATAGCTACGATACCACCCTCAATATTGATCACATTTTCATAACCTTGTGCTTGTAAATATTCCGTTACGCTCGCACTTCTCATGCCATGCGCACACATAACATAGATATTTTTTTCTTTCTTCAGCTCATCCAAACTCCCCGGAATCTGTTGCATGGGTATATGTACAAAGCCCTCCAAATGCTCTTCCTGCCACTCACTTAATTCACGAACATCTAAATAGATTTCTCCATCCTCACTTTGCTGCTGATATTTGTTCGCAAACTCTTCTGCTGCTATTCTTTTGATCTTCTGTTGGTCCACTATACTCACCTCTCTTTTTCCTTTCATTGTAAACTTTTTGATTGAAACTATGTGCAAAACCACATACAATGACATAGAGATGTCAAATGGAATCTTTCTAGCATCTTGATACATATTGCAAGGAGGCATTACATGTCAAAGGAACTAATTGTTGATGCGTTTATCGAAATTCCCACTGGAAGCCAAAATAAATATGAATTTGACAAAGAAGCGGGTGCCTTTAGACTAGATCGTGTCCTTTATTCACCTATGCATTATCCTACTGAATATGGTTATTTAAAGCAAACACTAGCTGAGGACGATGATCCACTTGATATCCTCGTTTTGACCAGCTTCCCTACTTTCCCAGGCTGTGTGATTTCCAGTCGGGTAATTGGTGTATTGGTCATGTCCGATGACAAAGGACAGGATGAAAAAGTACTCGCTGTACCTGTAGACGATCCTCGATATAATGAGGTTCATAATTTAGATGATGTAGCACCTCATCTATTAAAAGAAATCGAACATTTCTTTAAAGTTTACAAAGACCTTGAAAATAAAGAGACTGTTATTGAAGGCTGGAAAGATGCAGAAGCCGCTCGTAAGCTCTATCATGAGTGTGTCGATCGTTATCAACAAAACCAATAAACTACCCAATTTCTGGATTTGACACGCTCATTCTTCCATGCTAGAGTAGGACTCAAAATTACACAATCAAAATCAAAGATGGAGCCAAATATCAATCAATGAACTCTCAGAGAGCCGGAGGTTGCTGCAATTCGGTAGTTCAATTGATATGGAGCACTCCGGAGTGACTTGTTGAAAGACAAGTGAGTAGACAAGTCCGGTTATGTACCGTTACAACTTGATCCCAATAAGGATCACTGAGGCAACCAAAGAGAGTATGGTTGTGAATTAGGGTGGCACCACGAGCTTCTCGTCCCTACTATAGGGGGAGAAGCTCTTTTTACGTGCTTTCGATTAAGGAGGGTAATTATTTATGGTTTTTCAAGATAAGTTTCAATTGAGAATTCCGGGACCTACACCAATCCCACCAAGTGTACAACAAGCAATGAGTCGACCTATGATTGGGCATCGTAGCAAAGAATGCTCCGCTATCATACGTCAATGTAGTGAAGATCTAGGTCACATCTTCGGCACCAACCAAACATCACTTATTCTTTCCAGCAGTGGCACTTCTGCACTTGAAGCTGCGGTGATTAATGTACTGTCTCCAGGAGATGAAGCGTTAGTCGTTACAACAGGAGTATTTGGTGAACGTTTTGCCAAAATTGTTGATCGTTATCAAATGACTTGTCATCGTCTCGAAGTTGAATGGGGAAAAGCTTGCGACCCTGAACAGTTAATCCAAGCATTACGACAGCACCCTACTGTCAAAGCAGTCTTTTTTACGTACTGTGAAACGTCCACCGGCGTACTCAACCCCATTCATACACTTGCACAGACTGTACATGAACATTCTGACGCTCTTGTTATCGTTGATGGCGTTAGCTGTATTGGAGCTGTTCCATGTCAAATGGATGATTGGGGAATTGATATTCTAGTCACAGGTTCACAAAAAGCATTTATGTTACCACCAGGTTTAGCTATGGTCGCAGTTAGTGAGCAAGCCTGGAAACGAATTGCCAACAATCCATCACCTCGCTTTTACCTTGATTTGCTTTCATATCGTGAAAAGATGGAGCAAGAAACAACTCCCTTTACACCTGCTGTTTCGCTTCTATTTGGATTACAAGAAGTGCTCCATTTATTAGCTGAAGAAGGAATGGAAGCTGTCATTCGCCGGCATCAACTGTTAAAAGAGATGACTCGAGCAGGGATTCGTGCATTGGGTTTAGAGTTAATGACAAGCGATGAAGACGCGTCACCCACTGTTACTTCAATCCTCGGTGGTGGAGATGAATGGAGTTCTGAAGCATTACGTAAAGAATTATCTGCCATTGGGGTAATTGTAGCTGGCGGTCAACAACATCTAAAGGGGAAAATTTTCCGAATTGGCCACATGGGCTATTGTGATCCGCTCGATATTTGCACCATTCTTTCTTCATTAGAAGTCTCATTGCATAAAATCGGTCGCCCCGTGTCTTTGGGACAGGGTGTTCAAGCTGCACAGGAGGTTTGGATTCATGCATAAAGTTCTCATCACAGATCCACTAAGCGATCATGGAATTGAAAAGTTATTGCAAGCACCAGATGTGGAAGTGATTCGTAAAACAAATCTTTCTCCAGATGAGTTATTATTAGAGATCGAATCGGCCGATGCGCTATTGGTGCGGAGTCAAACAAAAGTAACAGCAGAAGTAATTGCCAAAGCAGTCAACCTGAAAGTGATCGCACGTGCTGGAGTAGGTGTTGATAATATCGATATATCTGCTGCCACCGAAAAAGGGATTATTGTTGTCAATGCACCAGATGGTAACACCATTTCTACAGCTGAACATACATTTGCAATGTTAATTTCACTTTCTCGTAATATCCCTCAAGCGTATCATTCTCTTCTTCAAGGTGAATGGAAGCGAAAAGAATACGTAGGAGTAGAATTAAACAGAAAAACCCTAAGCATCATCGGATTAGGTAGAATCGGCTCAGAGTTAGCAAAACGTGCTAAATCTTTTCGGATGGATGTTGTTGCCTTTGACCCTTATCTAACAGACCAACGTGCTGTTGAGCTTGGTGTACAAAAAGCAACTTTTGAAGAGGCAATTGCAGTTGGAGATTATATTACTGTTCATACACCGTTAACAAAAGCGACAAGACACTTAATCAATCGTGATATTTTCCAACAGATGAAGCCTGGTGTACGAATTATGAATTGTGCCCGTGGTGGGATCATTGATGAAGAGGCACTGTATGAAGCGATTAATGAAGGTATTGTTGCAGGAGCTGCACTTGATGTTTTTGAAGAGGAGCCACCAAAGAATCACCCTTTGCTCACTTTGCCACAAGTAATTGCAACACCTCATCTGGGTGCTTCAACA
Organism: Seinonella peptonophila; assembly: GCF_900129355.1. Taxonomy (GTDB): domain Bacteria; phylum Bacillota; class Bacilli; order Thermoactinomycetales; family Thermoactinomycetaceae; genus Seinonella; species Seinonella peptonophila. The sequence continues at coordinate 491,680 of NZ_FQVL01000001.1, forward strand.
GTAGAGGCTCAAGAAAATGTAGCAATTGATGTCTCTGAAGAGGTTTTACACATTTTAAGAAATGAACCTTTTAAAAATGCTGTTAATCTTCCTCCTATTCCAGCGGAGCTTCAACAAACATTACAGCCATATCAATCACTTGCGGAAAAACTAGGATTATTTGTAGCACAGACCCAAAAAGGTGCTCCTACACAGATAAAAATTACTTATGCTGGTGATTTGGCTGATCTTGATGTTGCTCCACTTACTCGTATGGTACTCAAAGGAGCACTCTCGCATCATTTGAGTGATGTAAATTATATCAATGCACCTGATTTTGCTAAACGTCGTGGGATACAAATTATCGAACAAAAACAATCCAAAAGCTATGGTTTTACGAACTATTTACAAGTGCAAATCGAAACAAATGAATCAAAACAAAGTGCAGCCGGAACTTTACTAAATGGCTTAGGAGCTAGAATTGTTAAAATTAATGAATACCCCATTGATGTAGTACCAGAAGGTCATATGCTCTTGATCAAACATCAAGATCAGCCAGGTGTGATTGGAAAAGTTGGTACTGCTTTAGGTGATCATAACGTCAACGTAGGAACGATGCAGGTAGGACGACAAACAATAGGTGGACAAGCTATTATGATGCTCAGTATTGATAAGCCAGCTACACAGGAACATTTACAGGCATTAGAAAAAATCTCCTTTATCCAATCAATTACAGATATTGTCCTATAGATAAATAAAACAGCTCCTCTTCATGAGGAGCTGTTTTGTTGTTTTGCTTCTAAAGGTAAAATAACAGAAAATGAAGTACCCTTGCCCAGTTGACTGCTAACATGAATATCACCGCCATGTGCAGTTACCAAATGCTTAGCGATTGATAATCCTAAACCTGTACCGCCCGATTCATTTCGTGTTCGTGCTTTATCTGCTTTATAAAATCGTTCGAAAATAAATGGAATATCTTCTACTGGAATCCCTACTCCTGTATCACTTACATTCAATTGAACATTGTTTTGTCCTATTTCATAAAGTAACGAAAGGTTTACATGTCCATCCTTAGGTGTATGCCGAATTGCGTTGCCTAACAGATTGGTTAAAACTTGTTCAATTTTATCTTCATCCCATCGAACTTCTGGAATCACTTCAGGCAGCCGTTGTTCAAGTATAATCCCTTGTTCTTTAGCCAATGACTGGAATTTTCGGGTCATCCTTACAAATAGTTCTCGAATATCAACGAGCTGAAGATCAATTGAAATGTGACCCGCCTCCATACTTGCCAAATCGAGCAATTCACTTACGAGTCTGCCCATTCGCTCCGATTCTTCATTGATCACCAAGGCTATCTCGCGCCGCTCCTCAGGGGTCTCTGCTACATCATCCTTTAAAGCCTCACTATACCCTTGTAGCATGGCTAAAGGTGTCCGTAATTCATGTGATACGTTGGTAACAAAGTCCTTTCGCAGCTTATTCAAACGACGAGCTTCTGTGACATCACGAATCACTGCCACTACTCCCCTCACTTGCTCCCGCTCGTAGAGTGGTGACATCACAACAGAGAAAATATTACCTTGAATTTCCATATCTCCTCGTTGTTGTGTACTACCCGCTACTACCTGCTGATACAGATCATCTAGTGGTTGAGGTAGATATCGCTGATCCTCTTTTCGCTGAGTTTGATTAAATAATTCAAGTAATCTTTCAGCAGGAGGATTGGTTAAAATCACTTTTCCCTCAGCATCAAGCGAAATTACGCCATCAGACATACTCTGCAATACACTGGAAATCTTCTCTTTTTCATGCGATAGCATCTGAATAGAATCTTCTAAGTGACCTGCCATGCGATTAAAAGCAATCGAAACATCGACGATCTCATCTCGCTCATGGATTCGAACCGGTAAACGAACTGAAAATTTTCCTTTTGCCATTTGCTCGGCTGCTTGTTTTAGTTGGATTAAGGGCTGTGTTATACGGGACGAAAGAAAAAAGGCAAAAACTGTTGTTAAGATAATGCCAATACTGGCTGAATAAAAGATCCACCATTTGATATCATTTTCACTCAACTGATCTTGTGCTTGATAAAGTACAATTGCACCTACTAATTGCTTACCATGATAGTAAGGGGTTGCAACCATTAAAACATCATTATGAGCTAACCAAGATGGCTCAAGCTGATTTAAATTTTTTAACAATATTTTTTTATTCAGAACAACTGTTTCACCTCGAAAGATTTGCTTTAACTGATCTTGATCCATCAAAGCTTTCTGTAATGCTACATTCATATGATTAGAAGGTGCAGCAGATGTCTCTATCTTACCTTGACGGTTTAAAATCAACACATATGTATGAAACAATTCCGAGACTTGAAACATTGTTTTAATATAATCAGCTTGCTCCTTTGGAGAGGTATGCTCTAGTGTAGTACGCATTTCAGTAGCGAGTTGTTTTAAGCTCTTTTCATGATCTAATGTATAACTTTTATCAACCTGCATATTTAAAAATAAACTAAAAAAAGAGAGGACAAGCGCAACTAAAACGATAATCGTCAGCCACAGCTTTCCGACAATGCTTCGGATAATCACTCTTTTGGAACCTCAAGTTTGTAACCCACACCCCATACAGTGGTGATCATTGCTGCTGCCTCAGGTGAAGTGCGATTTAATTTTTCTCGCAATCGTTTTACATGGGTATCAACCGTTCGCAAATCCCCAAAAAATTCATAGTTCCATACATCCCGCAACAATGTTTCTCTTGTAAATACCTTATCTGGAGTACGAGCAAGATAATAGAGCAATTCATATTCTTTCGGTGTGAGTGAGACTGTTTTTCCACCTGCTTTCACTTCATGTGCATCATGATCAATCATAAGCTCAGGAAAAACAATTACATTATGCGTCTCTGTCTCTGTCGATAAGTAAGCAGTGGCCGACGTTCGTCTCAAGACGGCTTTTACTCGATGAACCAATTCACGGGGGCTAAATGGCTTGACAACAAAATCATCAGTACCCGCTTCAAATCCTTCTACACGATTTCCTTCTTCACCTCGTGCAGTCAGAATAATGATCGGCGTAGCCTTTTTTCTTCGAATTTCATTACAAACATCGAGTCCATCCATTCCGGGTAGCATGAGATCTAATAATATGAGATCATAGTTGATTTCTGATGCTTTTTCTAACGCTGATTCACCATCAGCTGCCTCGTCAATACGGTATCCTTCACGTTCAAGATACATTCTTAACAGACGGCGAATTCTTTCCTCATCATCAACAACTAAAATATGAAATTGTTTTTCCATCTATATCACCCTTTTACGCATAAGAATGCAAACCAGCAATCACAAAATTAATGACAATCAGATTGATCATAATGACAACAAATCCTCCTACAGCCAACCAAGCGGACCGTATGCCTAACCATCCTTTTGAAAGACGTAGATGTAAGTACGCACTATAAAACAACCATGTAATCAGGGCCCAAGTCTCCTTCGGGTCCCAGTTCCAAAAACGCCCCCAAGCCTCATGAGCCCAAATCATCGCAAAAATTAACGCTCCCAAGGTAAAGATCGGAAAACCAATCGCAATCGCACGATAACTTAGCTCATCTAATAATTCATGGTTTAAGTTTTTTACAACTCGATGCAAGAGTAAACTAAGTCTCTTACGTATAATGAGGCGTATGATCAAATAAAGAAGAAGCCCACTGAAAATCGCCCAGATGGTCGTATTCAACTTACTAGCTGCTTTCTCTCCTTCAATCCATGATGGAACATTAAACAGCGGTTCTTTCCAACCACTCGATGAATTCGATACTTGACCTTTATAGGGCCCAATTAAAGGAGGCAATTTATATACTTGTTCTACTTGATTTCCATCGATCATGTGGGTAAATGTGGTCTGATAACCAACCGCTTGAGCGATAAAACTAACCATACTAAAACCTACAAACATAAGTAATATGACCAAAACCATTTCAAGATAAAATGGTTGCCGACCTTTTTCTTCCCCACCAACACGATGGAGCAGATAAATTAAACCTGCAACAAAAGCAACAGTAAACAATCCTTGTCCCAAAGCAGCTAATGTTACATGAATTCCTAGCCAATAGCTTTGCAGCGCTGGAATTAAAGGCTGTATATCCTTGGGAAAAGCAGATGCATATCCTAGCAGTATAACTGCGATTGGCATCACAAATGCTCCAAGAATTAATGTTCGATACATAAAGTAAATCACAATATAGGCTAAAACAGAAGCAAAGCATAAAAATGCTACAAACTCGAACATATTACTGGTAGGGAAATGACCACTTATGATAACTCTCATAATAATAAATACTGCCTGAAATACAACACCGATAATCGCCAACCAAATTGCGATTTTTCCCCATCGGTTCGCCTTTTTATTCGCAACCTCTGCATCCGTATTTTTCCCAGTTAAGCCCATCATAAATGATATGGATGAAAATAGATATAATAAAAATGTGCCTAACAAAAAGCTTTCCATTATCTTTTCCACTGCGTTCTCCTCCTAATCTCTCACCAACTGTATATCGAGAGGACAGCCTTTTGCAACTTGTTGAATTTCTCGTTGTAAGCTATACCAGTTTTTATTGGTATGAGCCCCTAGATAAAGTTTGTTCTCTTTGACCCGTATCCAAATGCGACGATGTTGCCAATAAAAGCCCATCGCTAAACCAATGAGACAAATGAGACCTCCCACGAAAAGAAATGGTAAGCTCTTATCCGTTCTCACCATTAAACCGCTCTTATTAACCATGACCAAGCCTGCAAGATCTATTGCAAAACGATTATCTTTTGTAATTTGATCTAGATTTTCACCTGAAATCACCCAGATCTTTTCCCCAGATTGCTGACCTGGTTCTAACACTTCAAATATCAAAGCAGGTCGATTTGGCTCCTGTGATTTTGTAATGGGTTGCTGATTTTCATCCAGAGCAAAATCGGGATAATATTCAAGTAAGCGTACTCTTAAATCACCCACCCGATATTGTTGATTAACTGCTAACTGTGTCAGTTTAACCAAAAATGCCCCTTTTTCTTGACCTGTTTTTCGGTCCATTACCTTTAAACGAATACCGCCTAATTCGGGAATTAAACTTGATTGAAAAAGCTGATAGTCCTTATACTTTAATGGGTGGTTGACAAGAATAGATTGACGATGTACAGGATGTAAATTACCATTTTGATCTGGTGCATAGATTACGGCATCTGTTTGGTATTTTTTTACAACGTTTTGATTTAGATACATTTCAGCGAATGAACGCTCATTCTTAACATAGTAATTGCTAGTGGGGATTTTTTGCATTTCTCCTTCTCGAACCCAAACAAAATCCTCAATCGCCCATCCAGGAACCCAACGAAGAAGTGCAGTTAATAAAAATATGATGAGTCCTACATGATTGATATAGGGTCCCCAACGACTAAATCTTCCTTTTTCAGCAAGTAGTGCATCTTTCTCGCGTTTTACATGGAAATTTTTTCTTTTCATCGCAGCAACCAAATCTGATAACAATTGCTCCTTCTGAGTTGGATCAATCTCCTGCTGATGTGTTACTCTTTGCCTTTCAATAAACTGAATATCTTTCATCACTTTTTGATTTTTTAATGCCTTATAAAGCGGAATAATCCGGTCTAAACTACAGATCACTAATGAAATCCCAATCATCGATAATAAGGCAAAAAACCACCAAGAATCATACATATCGGATAATCCTAAACGATAAAACCATTCACCAAGTTTTCCATACTGTTCCTGATAATAAACTTCAGGAGTCGTCGAATTGATGAAATCCTCTTGGGGAAAAATCGTGCCAATTCCTGCAACAACTAATGTAATCAAAATAAGATAGATCGCAATTTTCACAGATGAAAAGAAGCTCCAAATATGGTCGATTATTGATTTTTTTCCTGCTTTTTGTGACCATCGTGCTTTTCCTTCATAGCGCATTTCTTTATCAATAGAACTTTGTTCTGCATTGTCTTGCTGCAATGGTCGTCCGCAATACTCACACAAGATAGTACCAAGTGGATTATTATGCCCACACTGACATTTCGTATTTTCAATCATCCCGATAACTCCGATCTCACCTTGAGAAGTTATATTCGCCCCCTATTATATCCTTCTCTTTTTACATGCGATTTGAAGATTGTATGAAATTCACCATCTGATATAGTTTTATACGTTCTTCTTCTTTGCATTGACGATATGTGCCTTGCTTTAATCCCTTTAAGGTAAGAAAACCAATTTGATCACGTTTTAAACGAATGACTGGATGTCCGATTGCCTCACACATCCTTCTTACTTGACGATTTCGTCCTTCACGAATTACAATCCGTAATGTACAGATACTCTCTGTCGCTTTGATCCGCTCCACTTTTGCTGGCTGAGTCCATCCATCGTGAAGTTTTACGCCTTGTCGCAACTGTATGATCGCTTTTTGTGAAGGAATGCCCTTCACTTCTGCCACATAATGTTTTTCAATTTTATATCGTGGGTGGGTAAGTCGATTCGCTAATTCCCCGTCATTTGTAATTAATAACAAACCAGATGTATTGTAATCAAGTCTACCCACTGGATAGACACGTTCAGACACATGATGAAAAAAATCAGCCACTGTTTTTCGTCCTTGTGGGTCTGACATGCTTGTAATGACACCAATTGGCTTATGAAATAAAAAGACTTTCTTTATTTCCACTTGTAATCGTTTCTCTGCTACGAAAATCTCATCTACTAGAGGGTGCACTTTCGTTCCAAGTTTCTTAACGATTTGTCCATTTACCCTTACTAATCCTTCTAAAATTAGACGTTCACACTGTCGACGTGAAGCGATTCCAGCTTGTGCCATCACTTTCTGTAACCGTTCCAATTCCAATACAATTCTCCTTCCCCTTTACAAAGCTGACCTTGATTGTACAGCTTCTTATTTCCTGACTCAAGATACGTTATTTTTTGACACGATTTTTATAACCTAAGCTATAATGGAGTGATAAAGAATAGAATTGTGAGGTTTTTATTATGCAAAAGTTGAAATATTTCCCATTGTTTTTATTATTATGTGCTTTTTTCTTGAGTGGCTGTCAAGAACACCAAGCCCAGAAAAATCCACCGAGCAAAGAACAAGTGCTCCAACAAACGATACAAGAATTACAGAAACAGGGTACATATAAGCTTAAATATCAGCAAACCACCGAATCCCAGCTAACAAATCAAAAGAAAGCTACAACCAACAATCAATACACATTTGGTTATAAAAATGAGCAGTCATTCAGTTTATCCATTTTAGAACATCTACAATCCCCTACATATAAGAAAGAAATGAAGTTTCAAAAAAATTACCGTGTTGATGGAGAAAGCGTCTACGAAGATAACAAGCCAAAAAAATCCAGAGAATTAATTACTTATATAACAAATAATTATCTTGAAAAACAACCAATCCGTGTACCTAGCCTATTACTCGCACAATTACCACAATGGAAATCACAAATTACAATGAAACCACAAGGAAAAGAGTTTCAGCTTCACTATGAGACCAATCAGCCGGAAACAATCCAGAAATTTTTAATATTACCAGCAGGCCGAACTGTAGGAAAAGAGTTGAAAGTAGATATTACTGTTTCACCAACATTTCAGATCAATTCTGTAAAAAGCACTGCAAAATATATGAGTATCGAAGCTGCACAAAAACTTGAAGTTATGCGCAATGATACATGGAAACTAAATTAAACACATATAAAAGCACTTCTGAATAAAATTTTCAGAAGTGCTTTATGCATGAAATAAGTCTATTGAAAAATTAATGAGCAGAATAGGATGGAAAATACAAACCCAGCTAAGTCTGCCAAAAAGCCAACCTTAATCGCATAGAGAGAGTTTCGAATTCCAACTGCCCCAAAATAAACTGTTATCACATATAACGTTGTATCTGAACTACCTTGAATTGTAGAAGCTAACTTTCCAAGGTAAGAGTCGGGGCCATATGTTTTCATAATACTTTCAACAAAGGCAAGTGAACCTGTCCCCGAAATCGAGCGTAGAATTCCTACAGGAACAACTTCGCTTGGGATGTGTAACCAATTGATCAGTGGTGTCAAAAATTGTAGATAAAACTCTAGTGCTCCTGTATCTCGAAAAACCGCTACTGCAACCATCATCGCAACTAGATGAGGGATTAACTGAATAGCTGTGGGAAACCCATCTTTGGCACCATCAACAAAACTATTATAGAGTGGAACTTTACGAAAGAGACCATATAGCGGAATAGCCACCAGTAAAGCAGGAATCATAAACTTTGAGATGAGTGACATGGCTTCAAACATAGGTGACTACCTCCTCTGTCTCTTTTTCGTTTCCCGATTTCGAAAATACCGATCAACGATAATCGCAAAAGAAGTGGCACAGATCGTTGCTAATAGCGTTGGACCTATCACATCAGTAGGATTGATTGAACCATGCTTCATTCGAATTGCAATAATCGTTGTGGGAATTAAGGTTAGTCCAGAAGTATTAATCGCGAGTAGTGTACACATTGCGGGTGTGGCCGTTTTGGGATCAGGATTTAACTTTTGTAATTCTTCCATCGCTTTTAAACCAAGTGGTGTCGCGGCATTTCCTAATCCAAATAAATTTGCGCTCATATTGGAAAGTAGATACCCCATTGCTGGATGATCCGCAGGAACACTAGGAAATAGGAATCGAGCAAATGGGCCTAACAAATGGGCCAATTTTTTTAATAACCCGGCATCTTGGGCGATTCTCATAATACCTAACCAAAAAACAAGCACACTAATTAAGCCAATACAAACAGCTACAGCATCTTTAGCGCCATTTAATACAGCTTTCGTCACTAACTCGACATCGCCTTGAATAATCGCTGCCACTACACCACTTACAATCATAAAAAACCAGATATAATGAATCACTTGAATCCCCCTCTACCTGGCACCAAAAATGTTAAAAACACCTCTTTCCAGCGATAAACAAAGCTAGGTGGATCACTCCAACTACTGATAAGCGGAACGGCACCTAAATATTGACCATGTAAAAAAACACGTAGATGACCGACTACTTCATTCGAATTGTGTACGGTTTGCAGCGGATATGCGATCATAGGTTGAATTCTAAGCTGCCGTTTCTCTTGATCATCAATGGGATAGGCAAATGGCTGCTGAGTGATAATTTGCAATTGCTGTTTATTTCGATTAAAGATAGATGTATTTAAGATTTTTTCACCTTGGGGAATTGCTTGAGTAGAAAGCTTTTGAAAGCCATATTCATATAAATTTCGGTGATCATTCCAATCATCAGAAGCTCGTAATGTAACACAAACTAGATGATGTTTTCCTTTTTTAGCTGTTGTTACTAAAGTTCGTCCTGCTTTCTTTGTAAAGCCAGTTTTTACACCATCAGAAGCAGGGTATAGGGTTAAGAATTTATTTTTATTTCTGAATACCTGTTGCCAATCTTGCCCAGGCCAATCAAACTTCGCCACTTTCGATTTCACGATTTCTTGAAAAACTGGATGCTTCATAGCATAGGTTGTCAGAATCGCCATATCATAAGCTGATGAATAATGATTTTCCGAGTCAAGACCATGTGGATTAGCGAAATGACTATTAGACATTCCCAATTGTTCAGCTTTTTGATTCATTAAATAAACAAATCCATCAACTGAACCACCAATCGCTTCAGCAATCGCTACTGCAGCATCATTGCCTGAACGTAGCATGAGACCATATAACAATGCACGAAGTGGAATTTTTTGCCCTACTTTTAGATAGATCGAAGAACCTTCAACGCCAACTGCTCGCCCATTAATAGTTATTGGCTGATCAAGCTTACCACGCTCAATTGCTAATATAGCAGTCATGATTTTCGTGATACTAGCAATCTTCATTTTTTGATCTGCATGTTTTTGAAATAATATTTTTTTTGTATCCATATCATATAAAATAGCTGTCTCTGCACTTACTTCAGGCTTGGCTGCCTTTACATATTTAACTGACCCAAAACAAATAACAAAGCATACCAATGCAATAATCCATTTCTTCATTTTCTGACACCTCATCCGCGCATTCACAGTTTGTACAATATATTCGAACAAGCGGATGTTATGAAAAGAAAGATAGTATATACTAAATATTCAATAAATAAATAGCAATTCCTCCTAGATTAGTGAAAAGTATACTTATTTAGGAGGATATAATATCTAGATAACAAAAAGAGAAAAAATTAGCATTCCTTCTTGGAATCTACTACTCTTTTTTAAAGCAAAAGTTGATCATGCTTCAATTACAAATGGAACAAGTTCCTGCCGCTCAACATCAACTAAACCTAGATCGGTGATCTTTGCACGAGGAATGACTGGTAATGTGGCGACAATCAAACGATGGATCGGATTAAAACCTGGCATAATGGTTTGATTTAATTTCTCTATAAATTGATTGATTTGAGATCCTAGTCGAGTAGCAGGCTCTAAACTCATCAGTCCAGCTAATGGTAAAGCAAGCTTTGCAATCACCTCACCATTCCACACTCCGATCATCCCGCCATTCATCTCCCGCAAATGATTGGCTGCAATCGCCATATCTTTTGGATTTACACCTAGTACAGCTAAATGATGGCTGTCATGCGCAACAGTCGTTGCGACGGCGCCTGCAATAATCCCAAAGCCTGCTAACAACCCTTCAGCATGATTTTGGTTCAACCCATGACGATGCCAGACACTAATCTGACAAAGAGGAGCCTTTTTTCCTTGGTAGGCATTGAAATTAATTTCTCCATCTTGCACAGGTAAAGTTGTCTCTAAAAAATCAGTTGGAATTCCCGGAGCTGCATCATATTCGATCACTCGGACACTTACCTCTTTCACATCATCTTCTACTTTCATATGAAATTGAGATTCATCAAATCTATTTAAGCGAACCGTTTGTAAAAAGTGATCAGGAGGTGCTAACTCCGACTGCTGTTCCAGGCACATCCCGCGACTCGCTACATGTTTCCCCTCTACAAAGACATCCTGTACTTCTACTTGTTGGATATCCTTTAATAAAACCAAATCAGCTCGACGCCTAGGAGCTATGGCCCCCAGATCATACCTATGTAAACGATTTGCTGCATTTAAAGTAGCAAACCGTATGGCATGGATCGGCTCAATTCCCTCTTCTATAGCCCGCCTTACCACATGATCCATATGTCCTCGCTCCATTAAATGAACAGCTAACACATCATCGGAACAAAGTGTAACATTAGGTAAGTAGCCTAGCTCTTTGATAGCCTCAGCGATCGCAGCCATGTTCATCGAAAATGAACTTTCCCGAATCTCCACAGTCATTCCTGAACGAATTTTCTCTAGCGCCTCATCTCCTGTACGACACTCATGATCTGAGTCAGGGCCTGCTATCAAATAAGTAGAAAGCTCGTTGCCTGAAACTCTCGGTGCATGCCCTTGCGCAATTTTTCCAACCTCTTCATTCGCTTTTAAAATTCCCATCATTCTCTGATCCTCATGAATCACCCCATGATAATTCATCACTTCGGCAACTCCATCAATCTCTGGCCATTTCAGTAACTCCCGAATCACATCAGCAGTAAAATCCGCCCCAGACGTTTCAACTTTTGGAGCTGATGGAATGCAGGAAGGTGCAAGAGTTAAAACTCGTAAATCAAGATCTTTACATGCCTCCACCATATAGCGAACACCTTCTACGCCTAACACATTCGCAATCTCGTGCGGATCAGTTACAATCGTTGTCGTTCCATGTGGAAGAACAGTCTGCGCATATTGGGCTGGAGTTAACATACTACTTTCAATGTGTAAATGCGTATCGATTAAGCCAGGAATGGCATACATCTGTTGTGCATCCAAACGCTGATCCGCATCGAAATCCATTTTTTCCTGTTCAGACACATGTACAAACCATCCATCTTTGATACCGATAGATGCTGGATAGATTTCACCAGTAAAAACATTTACTAACTGGACATTTTCAATTACAAAATCAAGCGGTATATCTCCACGAGCCGCAGCCATTAATTCATTTTTCATTTTGATAGAACCCCTTTATTTGAGCCATAAAAAGTAGACCAATGGAATACATAGAATATAAAGACCAAGTGGTACCTGCTTCATTTTGCCCATTAACACATGAATTACCACATATGCTAAAATCCCAAAAACAATTCCATTAGCTAGGTTTGCGGTAAACGCAGTGATAATGACCATTAGTAATGCTGGAATGGCATCCTCGAAACTAGTGAAATCCAGATTTTTCAAAGCTGTTAGCATGCTTAAACCAATCGCAACTAATGCAGGTGCAGTCGCTGCAGTAGGAATCATTGTCAAAATCGGAGTTAAAAATAGAGTAATAAAAAAGATAATGCCTGTAAAAATAGCGGTTAACCCCGTACGTCCCCCAGCAGCCACCCCGCTTGCTGATTCCACATATGTTGTAACAGGTGTTAATCCCATTACAGAACCACCTACTGTAGCCAGACCATCTACGATAAATGGCTTTTTGATCCCAGGTAGATTACCATGTTGATCCAATAATCCTGCTTTTTCACTTACACCAAGAACAGTACCCATCGTGGAAAAAAACTCTCCCGTAAAAAAAGTAAACATAAGCGGAATATAAGCTAATTTGAGTGCGTTAACCCAGTCAACTTGAAAGATGATTGGCCCCGGATTCGGTGGTAAAGAGAGGATATGGGTAGGTAATTTGCTAAATCCAAACGGAATACTGATAAGTGTAATCACCAATATGCCATAAAGTACAGCTCCATTTACATTACGTGCCATTAATCCTAAGATAATTGCTAATCCAATTAACGCAAGTAAAACTTTAGGGTCATGAAGGCTCCCCAATTGTAAAAGTCCACTTGTTTTATTAGGTACAACGATACCAGCATTAGAAAATCCTAATGAGGCAATAAAAATCCCAACGGCAGCACCTATTGAATATTTAAGATTGACAGGGATAACTTTTGTAATCATTTCACGAATACCTAGAAAAGTTAAAATTAAAAAGACAACCCCTGAAATAAAAACCATTCCAAGTCCTGTCTGCCATGTAGCCAAACCACTTGCGACAATCGAATAAGCCATAAATGCATTTCCACCCATCCCTGGAGCAACCGCAAACGGGCGATTTGCATAAATACCCATTATAATGGAAAAAATACCAGATACGATTATTGTCGAAACTGTCACTGCACCTGTAGGCATTCCTGCTGCTTTCATAAGTGACGGTTGGATAATTATAATATATGCCATCGTTACAAATGTAGTAAATCCAGCAAGCAATTCTGTACGAATTGTTGTTTTATAATGCTGTAATTTAAATATGCGTTCTAAAAATTGTGCCACATATTCACTTCCTTCCTAGCTTCAATTCTGTCTATATCATGCTTCTGTTCATTTTTTTTATTCTGATTGAGAAAGGATTCCAACGATGAACTTATATGAGCAGCTGCTTCAGGATTCGCCAATTGTATCAAATAGTGCGAAAAGAGTTGCCAAAAGACTAGACACACTTGCACAGATAGCTCAAACGCCAGAAGGTGGGGCAAATCGCCTTGCATATTCCCCTGCTGATCGATCCGCCAAAGAACAACTAAAAATCTGGTTAAAAGAAATAGGTCTTCAAGTAGCTGAAGACGAAGTCGGAAATATCTTTGGACGTTTGGATGGTAAACATAATCATCTTCCAACAGTTATGGTTGGCTCACATCTCGACACAGTTCCAAATGGAGGGCACTTTGATGGGGTACTTGGAGTTATCTCAGCACTAGAAATATTACAACAATGGAGGCAAGATAATTTCCGGCCCAATCGGTCAATTGAACTCGTTTCATTCGCTGATGAAGAAGGGGTCAGATTTCAAACAAACCTGATTGGAAGTCATTTTTTTACAGGCAGTTGGGAATATGAAAAATTTGCTTCACTCATCGATCAAAATGAAGATTCATTCTTAAACGTACTAGCAAAAGACGGATTATCATTTAGCCAAAAAAGCCAGATTACACGTCCGAAAAAAGAGATTGAATGCTATATTGAATTACATATAGAGCAAGGGAAGGTTTTAGAATCCATTCATCTTCCTTTAGGGATTGTAAATGGGATCGCGGGATTATGTTGGTTAAAGGTAACATTTTCTGGTGAAGCAGGCCATGCAGGGAGTACACCTATGAAAAATCGTCGAGATGCTTTGAGTGCCGCTGCAGAAGCAATTCACATGATTGAAAAACTGCCCACCCAGATTAGCGATACGGCTGTAGCAACTGTTGGTCAACTTCTATTAAAACCAGGTAGCATCAATGTGATCCCAGCACAAGTTCAATTTACAATTGATATTCGAGATATCAACATTAAAAACCAACGAATGTTGAAAACAAAAATTTGGAAGCAACTTGAGCAAATAGCAGCAGAACGAAATATAATTGTGCAAATCGAAGAAACTCGTTTTGTATCGCCAACGCCCATGCACCCAAAGATCAATCAACTCATTGAAGATGTAATGGATCAATTGCAACACACACCTGTATATCTACCAAGTGGTGCTGGACATGACGCAATGGTAATGGGTAAATATTTCCCAACAGGCATGATCTTTGTTCGATGTAAAAATGGAATGAGTCATCATCCAGGAGAATGGGTTTCGCTATCCGATATCATGAGCGGAATTCAAGTGTTAGATAACGTATTGCGAAGGCTCGTTCAATCATAAAACGACTACTCTGAGAAAGTAGTCGTTTATAGGTCAACAACAAGGATCTGTATTTGACTTATGTTCTTTTGCATGCTTTCTACCTTGAAGACGTTCAAAGATTTGTGGGGCAAAATCGATTATCCGTTCATACAGATGGGAGGGAGAATCTGTTGACATTAAGCGCATCCCCTGTTCATTAACTACGATAAAAGCAACAGGAGTAATGGATACGCCACCGCCACTTCCTCCACCAAAAGGATGTTCTTGCTTAGCTTCTCCGTTTCCTTCCTGTTCATCTGAGGATGAACGTCTAGAACCACCATTTGTGGAGAATTCGCTCCCCCCTGCCGCAAATCCAAATCCAACTTTACTCACGGGTATAATCACACTTTTTCCATCAGGTGCTTCGATAGGATCTCCAATAATGGTATTTACGTCAACCATCTCTTTAATATTTTCCATAGCCGTTTTCATAAGCCCTTGAATTGGATGTTCAGCCAAACCAAACTCCTCCTTTATCAGAAATATTCGATTCATATCACAGCAGTGATAGGTTGCCCAGATATAATTTTTTTATGCAAAAAAAGGAAAGATCACTCTTTCTCTCTTCTCAATCCATTACAATTCGAAATTTATTCAAGTAATCCAATAATAAAACACCTCTATTTGGGTAATCGAAGAGGGAGTCATAATGATAAAACCAATAAAATATACCTTTTTTATAAGGCTTCATGTATAATACCTAAATACTCTATATATTCATCCTTGCTTTTTTATGGGCTTCTTTTGAACGAAGATAACCTCTTAACAAACGCAAACCCGCCTTAAGAAAGTACCCCAATCGAAAACGAAAAGTACTCCGAAAGGCAAGTGAAAAAACAGGTCTTGTGAAATTAGGGATGACATCTAAATGGGGTGATGTTTCCCATTTCACTTTTGGGTAAAAAAAACCAACTAGATTCGATTGAATTGACCAACATATACCTGTAATCACACCGGTCTCAGCCGCATCACCGGTGCCTACCTGAGTTTGAAAAGTTAGCTCTTCACAAACCACCCTTTGCAAAAAATCATGTGAGACATGCGCCATATTGCGAACTTGGTCAAGTAACCGATCCACAGAGTCTTTAAACCACTCGATTGAATCTTTTGTGATTCGTACTTCTTCTTCACGACTACTCGATTTCATCTTCAACTTCGCCCCTTGATTCAAACCTTGCCAATCAATCTTTGGAACCACATAGCGAAATTTTAACCAACGAAACCACGGTGAAATAATGAGCTCAATATGCTGTTCTTCATGATCCCAGTCAAAAATGATTTTGATCCAGATATTTGTGTACCAAATAACCCCAATAAGCGGGATGAGAATCAACAGAATGACCCAAAACAACATATCTACACCTTCTATCGAGTAATGTCTACATCCAAAATTAGACTTCCCGATTTTTCTAAATTTATTCTGGAGGGATTGCAATGGAAAGATTGATTATTCTAGCAGTAATTGGTCTTATTGCACAGCTTATTGATGGTTCCCTTGGTATGGCTTATGGAGTTACGACTACTTCTTTATTGTTTTTATATGGCTTTCCAGTTGCGCTTGCTTCGGCCTCTGTTCATATTGCAGAAGTCTTTACAACAGCAGCATCTGGTATTTCACACATTCGGTTTGGCAATGTGGATAAAAAAGTAATCTTCCGGTTAATCATACCTGGCTCAATTGGAGCATTTGGAGGAGCCATTTTCGTTAGCTCACTTCCAGGTGATATGATCAAGCCCTATGTGTCAGCCTTTTTATTACTATTAGGTATTTATGTTTTAATTAGATTTCTCTATCGAGTAAAAATCCAACCTACCCGAACCATTTCTAGCAAAATACTATATCCACTTGGTCTAATCGCTGGATTTGCAGATGCAACTGGTGGTGGGGGATGGGGACCGATCACGACCCCCATTTTACTAAGTCGCAATCAGATGGAGCCTCGGAAAGTGATTGGATCAGTGGATACAAGTGAATTTGCTGTAGCATCTTCTGCATCGATCGGTTTTTTACTCTCTTTGGGCTTTTCTCATATCAGTTGGCTTTGGGTAAGCGCGCTAATCGCGGGGGGGATCCTTGCCGCACCTATTGCTGCTTGGTTAGTTCACATCATGCCAGCAAGAATTCTAGGCGTTCTTGTGGGGGGCATTATTATCGTGACAAATTTGAAAACGCTGTTAGAAACCTTTTCAGTGGAACCGATTGGACAATGGACTGTCTATTCCATCGCCATTGTCATCTGGTTTATAGCACTTGCTTATTCAATCATTATTCACCGTCGAACCAACTCTGAACATGGGAGCGAAAAAGCATAAAAATAACCGATTGCTCACACAATTAGGAAGCATCGGTTTCATCCTGTTCTATTTCTTTTTTTGTTTTGGATACGCCAAGCCTATGTATTAAATCTTGCTTATCTGTTTCCCATTCTTGCCAATTAAAAATTGTATGCGGAGAAGGCAATTCGTCTATGTGATTTAAGCCAAAATAACTCAAAAACTCTTGAGTTGTTCCATAAAGTCGTGGACGACCGACCCCCTCTGCACGCCCTACAGCACAAACTAATTTTTTCTGCTGCAATTTTTGCAGCACATGATCACTTTTCACCCCACGTATCTCCTCGATTTCAATCCTAGTAATCGGCTGGCGATAAGCGATAATCGCTAATGTCTCAAGTGATGATCGAGATAACTTGGCATGTCGAGGAGTTCTTGCCATTCGTGCGAGATACGGATAGTGCTCAGGTAATGTCGTAATTTGATACGTTTGTGCCACTTTGATAATTTGCATACCCCTTTGCTGTTCTTTCCAATCTACTCGTAATTCATGAACGAGAAGATCGATTTTGTTTTTATCTGTTTCTAAAACTTTTGCCAATTCTTTATTTGTCAAACCCTCTTCACCAGCAGCAAAAAGTAAACCTTCTAAGATAGATTTCAACTGTAAAGACTCATCCATGAATGAGCACCCTTTCTTCCTTACCGATCCATGTAATCTCTAATTCTTTAAAGGGATGTGTCTGCACACAATAAACTTGCTTTCCTCTCATCAGTTCAAGCAAAGCCAAGAATGTTGTGATGATTCGCTCTCTTGTTAAGACAGACCAAGTACACAGGTCAGTAAAAAAAACTTTCCTTCTTCTCTTTAAAAATTGTACGATTTCTTCCATTCGATCACTCACTGATATCTCTTCACGAATCAACTTCGTTGTCGGCTCAGACTCTTGACGCTTATTTTGCCTTAAAATCTCTTCGAATGCTGATAAGATAGCATCTAAAGAAGTCCCCTTTAAAGGATGTATCTCTTTGGCATATGCTGATAAATCGATTGGCGCTCGACCAAAAAGTCGACTTTGCTCTGCCTCTCTCTCAGCTAAAACTTGTCCAAGGCGTTTATATCTCTTATATTCTAGTAGGCGTTCAATCAGTTGCTCTCGTGGATCACTCCACTCTTCCAGTTCACCATCTAGCAACGTTTCATTACTAGGTTTTGTTGGAAGGAGCATCCGGCTTTTAATGGCGAGCAAAGTAGCGGCCATAACGACAAATTCACTCGCAATCTCCAGTCGTAACTCCTTCGCTTGATCCAAAATTTCAATATATTGATTGGTAATCTCCGTAATTGATATTTCATAGATATCAACCTCGGATCGCTCGATCAAATGAAGTAACAGATCAAGCGGTCCTTCAAATTGATCTAGTTTTACTTGTACATCCATTCCAATACCACTGCTTTCCTTACCACAACAAGTATTATATATTAAGTGATCGATTTACGATTTAGTACTTGCATACAAAGATAACATAGAATTGCAAAAAAGATCGAGATTAAAGTTGTATGCAGAAGAGCTGCTAAAACTTGTCCCCCAGTAAAAACAGTAATAACCCCACTTGCTGCTTGTAAAATAATAAACACGAATGCAGCGTTAACACCATGAACTAAGTCTTTTCTTTGACGATACTGGTTCCATATCCAAATCGCTACAATCAAAACAAATAAAACTAACGAAATCGCCGCAAAACGATGTAACATATGGATACCAGACGGCGTTACAAAGTTAGGCAACCAATGAGAACCACAGCCTGGAAATTGATAACCACAACCCATTGTAGCATGAGCATGTCGAACATAAGCCCCTGTATAAACGACTAAATAAGTGTAGATGGCTAATCCCCAAACACCTACTTGTAAACCCCGATGAACGGGTAAACGTGTCTTTTCATCAGCTTTATTCATTTGAAAGAGATGAACAGCAAGTAATACTACACTTGCAAATGAAATCAAAGAAAAACCAAAATGTAACGCCAATGCTGCCTGTTTTGCAAAAGTATCTTCAAAAACAACCGTTAATGCACCTAATGCCCCTTGTAGAATCACAAAAAAGAGGCTTAAAAATCCCAATGTTTTTACCTTTCGATCGCTGCGATATCGAATCCATGTAGCAACCGTTAATACCAGAATAAGAAACCCAACCGATCCTGAAATAATCCGATGACTATATTCAAAAACAGTTTCAATCGGCAATGACTGAGGAATCAGTTGACCATGACAAAATGGCCATGAATTCCCACAGCCTTTGCCTGAACCAGTTTTTGTAACAATAGCTCCCATCAACAACATCAGATAAGCACCAAAAGCAGTTACCACTGATAAGTACCTGAGTAGACGATCTAGCATATCTTTCCCCTCGTTTTCGCTCATTTCGACGTTAACTATAACATAAACGAAGGGATCTCAACTGTTAGTGGAACGAAACTGGCACAAAATTTCCACATCCTAGCATAGCTCAACAGACTGACGTTTCTTTAAACGTTTGGGAATTCGATCATGTGAAATTAAATCCTCATATGATTCACGTTCTACAATTAACTCTGCTTTTCCATCCGAAACTAATACCATTGCAGGCCTGCGTAATCGATTATAATTACTTGCCATTGAATAATTGTATGCGCCTGTAGACCCTACAGCAAGCAAGTCACCTGTTTTTACTGTTGGCAATGAAATATCCCAGATTAACATATCTCCTGATTCACAACACTTTCCAGCAATTGAGACAAGCTGTTCTTTGGATTCACTGGCTCGATTTGCTAATATCGCATCATATTCAGCTTGGTAAAGGGCAGGACGAGGGTTATCTGTCATCCCTCCATCAACCGACACATAAGTACGAATTCCAGGAATCTCTTTGATGGTTCCAATTGTATAAAGAGTTGTTCCAGCTTCCCCTACCAGATAACGTCCAGGTTCTAACCATACTTCTGGATATTCAGGAAAGCGTGCGAAAGAGTGTTTAATATTGGCTGCAATTGTCTGAACAAACGCTTCTGGTGTAGGCGGATAATCATCTTCCCGATAGCGAATACCAAAACCACCACCAACATTGAATAATTTACATGGAATCGATTCTTCGTTCCATAATTGATATGCAAAATGAGCCATTTTTTCAATCGCAACACTAAAGGCTTCAAGTTCAAATATCTGAGATCCAATATGACAATGATATCCTTCCAACTGCAAATACGGGGAACGATGCGCTTGTCTGGCGGCTTGATGAGCAAGTCCACTCGTAAGCGCAAAGCCAAACTTAGAATCTTCCTGCCCTGTCTGAATATAAGCATGTGTATGCGCCTCTACACCAGGTGTAATCCGTAGCAGAACAGATACGATTTGCTTCTTCTCACGAGCTAACGTTTCCAGTAATTCCATCTCAATAAAATTATCGACTACAAAAAGACGAATCCCCATTGAAAGGGCCATCTCTAACTCATCAATCGATTTATTGTTCCCATGAAAATAAATACGTTTACTTGGAAATCCAGCCTGTTCGGCTGTAAAAAGCTCGCCTCCGGATACTACATCCAAAAAGAGACCTTCTTCATCAACGATACGACATATAGCTAAAGTAGACAATGCTTTACTCGCATATGCTACTTGCATTGAAAGCCCGCTTTGTGCTGCCGCTTGTTTTAGTGCTTTCATTCGTTCTCGAATATAACGCTCATCTAATACATAGAGTGGTGTGCCATATTGCTTCGCCAGTTCGACTGTGTCACAACCTCCTATCTCTAGATGTCCTTTATCATTAATACGACTCGATCCATGTAGATACATAATGGGGTTCCCTTTCTCTATCAATGTATGATCAATCAATATGTATCACTATACGACAGTAACGCAGAGAAGTGAATAGACAAATTATACAAACAGTATCATATATTGCTTTTTTATCCTACATGGAAAAATAGCCATTGAAACAAGGAGCCACAAACTTTTCCTAAAACCATAGCGACCAGTAAATAGGCTAAATACATATGCATCCCAAGGCGTTTAGCTAAAATCGGAATGACATTCATTACCTCTGTTAAAGCAGCAGCTAATAAACCGATAAAAATCCCCATGAACAATCCAAGTATTAATAGAAAGTATGGTGAAGCATGCAATGCTAAATCAAAAAAGTCCCAAACTGTAAAACTGATAACACCTAGAATAATCGCCCACTCATAAGCATATAGCGCTGATGGACTTCTGGATAGTTGAACTAACCTTGGAATGATATCTAGTACAGTGATAAAAGCAACAAAACCGCCCCCTACTGCAATTCCTCCTGCAAAGCCCAACAATATAGCGATCAAACTATGAATGAGGAACATGACCTTTTTTTCCCATCTGTTTCTTTTCGTGGTCAATCATATATTGGTCAATTGTTTCTTGATAGAGAAACATTTCTAATTCCATCGGACTCGGTTCTTCATTAATTCTCCTATTAAGAAATCGATTAAAAAAAAGTATCATTCCCAAACCAATCCCTAATGAATATGGAATTTGCAACAATAAAGGGTACTCCAGCTTATTTCCTGTTAACAAATAATAAATTCTTTGATGAACTTCTTTCATACTAACATCTGTATGAAAATTAATAATTGCTAATCCAGCACCAATAAAAATAATGATCCAAACTCCTACAACTAAGAAAAGTTTTGGAACACGAGATTCTAATTGAACTTCAATTAGAGTCTGAGCCACCCCAATAGGCCGAATCTCCACTTTTGGCAACTGCTGTTGTAGAAGTTTACAGATCTGTAAAGCATCAATCACATGATAATTTCCGCCCTTGGTGGAGATCGTGGCAATAGGTAGAGTATCGAGATTTAGTAGGTTATGTGAAGAAGATAATTCACAGATGTCACCCAAACATAATTGCTGACCGTTTTTTACCCGTATGCGCTTTTTCATCCGAAAATAAATGGTTTGATTGCTCATAGGGGTCATTCCCTTCTTTAAACATCGAATTTATTATGCTTATCTTTAAAAGAAAAATACCTGAAGCCGATTGGGGTTCTCATCCCTTTGGCATTCAGGTTTACTCTTTCGCCTCTAAGTCTTCTCTCATCCGGTCAATAATCTTTTTTTCCAATCGAGAAACTTGAACTTGTGAAATCCCTAGTCGCTGTGCTACCTCTGTCTGGGTTTGATCTTTAAAAAATCGAAGAAAGACGATTAGTTGTTCCCTAGGTTGTAAACGACTAATCGCATCTTTTAAAGTTAATTTTTCAAACCAGATTGATTCAGATTCTTCTGAAATCATATCCATCAATGTGATCGGGTCACCATCATTTTCATAGACTTTTTCATGGATCGAAGTGGGTAGTCGATTTGCCTCTTGGGCAAAAACGATTTCTTCTGCTTCCACACCAATTGATTCTGCAATTTCATGTATGGTAGGCTGTCTTTCTAATTCCTTTACTAATTCGTCTCTGGCCTTTCTTACTTTATTCGAAAGCTCTTTTAGAGAACGGCTTACTTTGACCATTCCATCATCGCGAAGAAATCTTTGAATCTCTCCAATGATCATTGGGACAGCATAGGTCGAAAACTTTACCTCATATGTAAGGTCAAACTTATCAACCGCTTTTAAAAGTCCAATACAACCGATTTGAAATAAATCTTCTGAATCATAACCACGATTTAGAAAGCGTTGAACAACTGACCAAACTAATCGAATATTATGATTCACGAGTCGATCACGAGCGCTGCGATCCCCGGTTTGACTCTGTTTAATCAAGTTACGAACTTCTTTATCCGACAAGTAAGGATGGCGACTATTTCGCACATCTGCTTCCATATTGCGTGCTCCCTAATTCGCCATCGTTTGTTGATGGTTTTTTAAGTATTTGACCATATAAATGGAGGTTCCTTGATTAGGTTTTGAATGAATAGTAACTTCATCCATAAAATTTTCCATAATCGTAAAACCCATACCGGATCGCTCTAACTCTGGTTTAGATGTATAAAGCGGTTGACGAGCTTCACTAATATCTTGTATACCAATACCTTGATCAGTAATCTGGATACGAATGCGATCACGTTCTAACTCTACACGTATGTAAACAACTCCATCACCATTTTCTTCATATCCATGAATAACCGCATTCGTAACAGCCTCAGAAACAACTGTTTTGATATCTGTTAGCTGTTCAACTGTCGGATCAAGTTGGGATACGAAAGCAGCAACAGCAACGCGAGCAAAAGACTCATTTTGCGATAAGCTGGAGAAAGATAACTCCATTACATTTTTTTGATAGGGACTCATGAGGCCACCCCACAGGCTTGAACAGCATCTTGTTCATGATCATAAATTGACAAAATACGAAAGAGACCTGACATTTCCATCAATCGATAAACAGAAGGTCTGATGGAACAGAGAGTCATCTTCCCTCCTAATTGCGTTACATGTTTATATCTCCCTAGAATCACACCTAGCCCTGAACTGTCCATAAATTCTAATTCAGCAAGATTCAGAACAAGGTGTGAATAAATCTCTTTTTTTAGCTCTGCTTCAATCTGATAACGTACTGTCTCAGCTGTATGATGATCCAGCTCACCTGCTAGACGTACGATCAGTACATCACGAGCATGTTTCACCTCAAGTGATAGGCTCATAACTGCTCTCCTCTCCTATTTTTCACCTATATCACTTCGAGTTGTTCCCTATATTTTCCTTCTTCAATCCTTCTTTTGTAGAAATAGATCATTACATGCTCTTTTTAGCAAGTCCCAAAGCCCTGCCTCTTCAATATTGATGTGACTACGCAAATCGACTTGATCTACTTGTTTTCCCTGGTGATATACTACCAACTTCCCAACAAGCTCATTTTTGCGAATCGGGATTTGCTCTTTTAACCACTTGATTGAGTATTTAAATTCTTTTGGGGAATGACCCTTTCTTACCAAAATACTAATATCTCGATCCGCATAAAGCGTTAATTTACGAACTTGTGCTTTCTGCAACTCTTTTATTCCGATTTTTTGCCCTTTCCGAAAGAGCAGAACAGAATCGTATGTAGCAAATGCATGATCCAGCATACCTGCTACTTCTTGATTGCGTGTTTTAATATCGGGTTCTCCCATAACAACAGCAATCGGACGGAATTGCCCACGTTTAGCAGTTGCAGTCAGACAATACTTAGCTTCTTGTGTAAAGCCTGTTTTTAATCCATCTGCATTTGGATAAAATTTGATCAATTTATTGGTATTGACTAACCAAAAAGGTTTTTTGCTTCCCTTACGCAGATGGTCTTCATATATACCTGTATATTGAGTAATGGCTGGGTGTGTTAGCAACTCACGAGCAATTAACGCCATATCATAGGATGATGATAAGTGTCCATTTTCAGGTAGACCATTTGTATTGACAAAATGTGTGTCTTGGCAACCAAGCTGTCTAGCACGCTGGTTCATCAATGCTATAAAACGCTGTTCGCTTCCAGCAATTCTTTCAGCCATCGCAACTGTGGCATCATTTGCCGATGCAATCGCGATTCCTTTTACAAGATCACGAACATTCATCCTTTCACCAGGCTCTAAAAAAATCTGAGTGCCCCCCATTGAAGCTGCTTTTTCACTCACTTGTACCAAGTCAGTATATTTTAACTGTTTCTTTTCAATGGATTCCATTATCAAAAGCAAGGTCATAATTTTCGTCATACTAGCTGGTGCTAATTTTTCATGACTGTTTTTCTCATATAGGATTTTCCCACTGTTTGCATCGATTAAAATGGCAGATCGAGCGGATGCAGCCAACTGCCCACTTACCCCCTGCGCAAAATTTGTGATAGGTAGCATAACCAATTGTAAGATCACCAATATTGTCATGGTTATGAGGCGAATGATCATGATTAAACCTCCTCTTCAAAGTCAACATTATTGTGAACGGGTAAGAGGAGGATTATTCCAATTCATAAATATTTTATCTATGGATGTTCGATTTTCCTTATAATCCCTTGAACAAGAGCCATAAATTGATCATGAACTCGCTCAGCCGTTTCCATTACTTCAGTATGATGTAAAGGCTGATCTAGAATTCCCGCAGCCATATTCGTAATGCAGGAAATCCCTAAAACATGAATTCCAGCATGATGTGCAACAATTACTTCTGGAACAGTCGACATCCCTACTGCATCTGCACCCCATTGGCGAAACATACGAATCTCAGCAGGTGTTTCATAAGATGGACCTAACACGCCTACATAAACCCCTTCTTCTAAAGTGACTCCCATCTCTGAAGCAACTTGTTTCGCTTGTTGTCTTAACGCAGGACGATAGGCATATGTCATATCTGGAAAACGTAGACCCACCTCATCATCATTGGGTCCAACAAGGGGATTTTGACCCATAAAATTAATATGATCCCGAATCAGCATCAAAGCTCCTGAGGCAAATTCCTGATTAATGCCGCCTGCTGCATTTGTTACGATCAATGTATGAATCCCTAACTTTTTCATCACTCGAATCGGAAATGTGACTTGCTCCATCTGATGTCCTTCATACAGATGCACACGCCCTTGCATAATGAGAACTTGCTTTCCTTCTAGTTCACCGAAAACAAATTGTCCAGCATGACCTTCTACTGTTGACTGTGGAAAATGTGGGATTTGGTTATAGGGAATGATTGTCGGTTGTTTAATTAACTGAGCAAGATCGCCTAATCCACTTCCTAAAATCAGGCCAATCTCTGGTTTTTTGTCCAATTGCTTTTCAATTGAACTTACTGCAGCCGTGATCTGATCAGCTATCTGTTTCATAAAAATGACTCTCCTCTTTCGATGATCTAAACTCTTTGCTAACTACCTATTATACTCTACTTTATTGAAAGATTATTTATTTTAATTGTTGATAAAAACTTATGCCAATATTTGGTTTTTCAACTTGGAACCATTCAGCTATCGTTGCTCCTACATCTGCAAAAGTGGTTCGAATGCCTAGATCACAAGGTTTTTGAATCCAAGGTGCATAAACAAACAAAGGTACATACTCCCTGGTGTGATCAGTTCCATGAAAAGTAGGATCATTGCCATGATCTGCTGTAATGATTAACAAATCATTTGCTGCTAAAGAGTCAATCACTTCAGGTAGTCTTTTATCAAATGCTTCTAATGCTTGTTTATAACCCTTTGGATCACGTCGGTGACCATACTTACTATCAAAATCAACAAGATTTACAAAGAAAAAGCCTGTTTCCATTGTATGTAATGCTTCAACTAACTTGGTTATCCCATCATCATTGGAAGTAGTATGTATAGACTGGGTAATCCCACTATTAGCAAAGATATCTGGTATTTTACCAACCCCCACCACTTCAATGCGCTTATCAACCAAATGGTTTAAGACTGTATGGGCAGGAGGTTTAACAGAATAATCGCGCCGATTCGCTGTTCGCACGAAGCTTCCTGGCTTTCCTTTGAACGGGCGAGCGATCACACGAACAACTCGATGTTCATCCGCCAATGTAAGTTTTCGTGCAATTTCGCAAACTTGATATAATTCCTCAAGCGAAATCACGTCTTGGTGTGCCGCAATTTGCAATACGCTATCAGCCGAAGTATAGATGATAAGGTCACCTGTTTCTAACTGATGTTTGCCCCATTGTTCAATGATAGCCGTACCCGAAGCTGGAACATTCCCTACCACTTTTCTACCTGTTGCTTGTTCAATTTGATGAATCAATATATCAGGGAACCCTTGTGGATATGTTTGGAAAGGCTTGTCCGTATAGATCCCCATCAACTCCCAATGACCAGTTGTTGTATCTTTTCCTCTCGAAATCTCGATCATCCGACCATAACTGGCCTTTGGCTGCGAAACGGCTACAATCCCTTTCATCTGTTCAATATTACCCAGTCCAAATTGTTCAAGATGAGGTAAAGAAAGTCCTCCTTGACTTTCCGCAATATGCCCCATTGTATGACTTCCCAGATCTCCAAACTGATCCGCGTCGGGTAAAGCCCCAATCCCAACGCTATCTAACACAATAACAATTGCTCTACCTCGCTGTTCCATTTACAACACACACTTCCTATTGATCTTTTATTCTCCTAACCAATAAAATAGCCATATACGTTCACCTACTTGTTTGAAAAGCTCTTGTTGATCCTGAATTGGAGCCATTACTTTTACTGCTCCATCACTTGGTTGATTTTCTGTAGGTAAAAAATAGCGAAAACTGAACGATATCAATTGATAAAATAAAAAAACAAGCACTAAAAAGAATAACATACGTTTCCAAAAAATGTTCACAAAAGTCCCCTCCCCATGCTAATAACCTATGGGGAGAAGGATTTTTTTATGTATCATACAAAATAAAACGCGAGAGCTTTCTACGAAAGCCTCACGTCACTCTAGAACCTACTAATTTTTTAGGATCAGTCACCTGATCCTTACATCGATGACATACACCATGAAAAGTCAGACGATGATCAACGATTTGAAAGTCAAACTCAGTTTCAACCCGGTGTTCAATTGGGCCAAGCAAATCCTCCATAATCTCATCAACCGTACCGCAATTAAGGCAAATTAAATGATGGTGATGGTGTTCAGCACCTTCAGCACGAAATTCGTACCGTGTAACACCGTCTCCAAAATTAAGCTTGTGTATGATCTGTAAATCACTAAGTAATTCCAGTGTGCGGTAAACAGTGGCAAGTCCGATCTCCGGAGCTTTTTCCTTCACCAACAGGTAGACATCCTCAGCGCTCAAATGAGCCTCCTCATTTTCTAATAGCACACGGACAGTCGCTTCCCGTTGGGGGGTCAATTTGTAGCCGTGGGCGGATAATTGTTGCTTAATGTGATTTACCCTTTTTTCCACACTCACACCCCCCTATACATCTGATTCATATTATAGGGGAGAAGACATCACTTCGTCAAATAATATAACAAAAAGTATTAGGTGAGAATCATTATAATAATTTAAGTGCCTGCATTCCAACTTCTGGAACAGTCTGTTTCATCAACCAAGGTGAAAGATATGCTTCCATTCCAGCAGCGACTAATAATGAACCGACTAACATGGTTACGACAAGTGAATAAGAAACAAATTGGGGATAGATTCTCCCGCGATGTTTAATCAGACGATTTCTTACTAAAGTGATTGAAAAATGTAATCCCAGTACAGCAATGATAATCATAGCAGGGATGATAAATAAATTTTGCGGTACAACTGATACAAAAGCAAACCAAAACCCTTTCCAACTGAGTTGATGTACGAGAAAGCCAACCGTAAATCCTACCACAAGTCCTTTCAGGAAAATCAAAATCAATATAACTGGCATCCCTATTATCGAAATCCCTAGTATCCACATGATGCCCACTGTCTTTAGATGATCACCAATTGCATGTTGAAACATAATCTCGGGATCAGCGATCTCATTTTGACGGAGTCCTTGAAAAAAGTACCCTAGATAATTTAATAAACCTTCTTTTTGAGTTCCATCTAAGACATTAACCAGTACTGCACCAAATATAACTCCCATCATCAATAATACCGTCACAAAAAGATAGAGTGATTTTTGTGTTTGGAAATGATGATGTAGTGTTTGATTCCATTGCTTTTTACGAGAACGCATACTCACTCCTCCAATCTCTTCTACTCTATGAAAGAGTAAGCGAAAATATTAAAAAATCATCCTCGCAATACAAATAGAAAAGTTTATAATAAAAGTAGATTTAATCGGGAAGGAAGTGAGAAAATTGGCTACAGCTTTATTGGAAAAAATAGATGATCAGACATTAGCACAAGATGGTGTTCCCAAAGAAACTTATGGAAAAGTAAAAGATACAGCAAATAGCCTTATGAGCTCCTTGGCAGAGCAAAAAAACAACCCTGCTTATTTTCGTAGTCGAGATATTGCACAACAAGAATCTTTTCAAAGTAAAGCCGGTTTTATTAATAGTCTACCTACCAAATATGTCGCTGGTTTAACTGTTCTGCAATCGATAGTCAAATTACCATTTCGGATGTTAAATAGCAATCTATTAGGCACATTAGACTTAACAGGTAATACACCAGCCAGCCATGACAGAGGTGGTAGTGATCTTCAACAAATTCTTAACTACTACTGGTCACGCTATCATAAAAAAATTGAAAAAGAAGCCAAAAATAACGAACCAGATTCTGAAATGCTTGATGAATTTATCGATAGTCTCAAGGACCAATGGCTCACCCCTGAACAAAAAAAGGAGCAACGAGAATCTCCTGAAGGTGCAAACGATCGCAACCGTTCGATTCTGACAGGCGACCTTTCCTATATCTATGAGCCCACAAAACCTCACGAACTACTTACTGCTGATCAACTCTTAGCTCGTGCTTTTAAAGGCAGAGAAGACTTTGTTCGACAAACTGAGCAGCAAATGGGCAAAGGACAACCCAATAGTCAAACACATGAAGAGTTACTCTTGGATGAGGGTCGGTTAGAGCAGGCACGCGTAGGTGAAAAAGGTTTACAACAATTTGAAACGGCAGATCAAATCCTTGCTCGTGCTTTTAATGGTAAAGAAGATCAATTAAGAGACGCCAATACCCAAATGCTAATTGGAGACTTGCTGGAAGGTACACAACTAGGCAAGGTAAATTCAAATTCAAATGAACAGTTGTTGGTAACTCCTGGGGAACGAAATCGAGCTGATGAGAAAGATCGAGCCATGCACTTAGAAATGAATCGCGAACGTTTTCGAGAAAGAGGAGGACGAGAGCGATAAAAAGGACGGTTGTTGCCCGTCCTTTTTATTTTCTTTGCAGTTGCCAATAATAGATGGCTGCAACTGTTTTTGCATCACAAATGAGTCCAAGCTGCATTTGTTCCAAACAAGTCTCTAAATCATACTCTACAAGCTCTACAAACTCGTCGACATCTGGCTGTTGCTCTCCTTTTTCCAGTCCTTCTGCCACATAAATATGTAGAAATTCATCAGCAAAGCCTGGTGATGTGTAAAAAGAGGTAAGATGATAAAGCTTCGAAGCACGATAACCTGTCTCTTCCTCTAACTCACGCAAAGCACATGCTTCTGGTTTTTCATCTTGCTCTAATTTACCAGCAGGAATCTCTAAAATGGTTTTTTCCAGCGCTTTGCGAAATTGTCTAACAAGCACAAGTCGATTCTCGGGAGTAATGGCGATCACGGCTACTGCGCCAGGGTGTTTGATCACCTCTCTTGTGGAATAACTTCCATTCGGCAGTTGAACCTGATCTACATAAAGCTCTACAATGCATCCCCGGAAAATGAGCTTCCGGCTAATTGTCTTTTCTTGAAATTGAGTCAATTCAGCTACTCCTTCACAATTAAAATGTATAATTCCCTTCTCTTTTGCGTAAGCCATCTCTAAATAGAAGTTTAGGAGGGGATTGGTTTTATGAAAATAACGACTGATCGTCAAGGAATACGATGTGTAGGGAAATCATGGGAAATTCGTGCATATTTGCGCAGGTTGGCGTGTCATCAAATCACTTTATATCAATTTTTAAATCGGCAATATTCACATGAGCAAAAAAACAAATAGACAACGTCATGTACTCTCATCTAGCAGCGTTATGGTTACGGGCACTTGTGTTATAGAAGTAAAACCTCCTCTTCAGGCTACAAAGATGTATGGATGGGCACTGCGTCTGTTCGCTCAGCTCAGTATCAACTCAGCTACAGCGTTCATCGTAAGACTTACAGCGTTAGCTGCTTAGCCGAAACTTGTGCGGAGTGTGCAGACAGTACTGCCGCCTATTCTTCGCTATACTTAACAACGCTTTGTAGCGCCTAAAAAAATGCGAGTGAAGAAACATTCTAGATATATTGCGAACCAATTTCTGTTGGGATCGCTACTTGATCTACTCTGCTTTCTCAATGTAAGATTCTTCTTCAGTCTGAAATATTTGATGGAAATATTAATCAACAGAAGGTATTCAAGCCATTAACATAGAATTCTAGTGCCAAAAGTGTATTATACATCTTCTAACCTAAGGGTGATTTCATTGCAGCAACAATATAAAGAAATCTATCAACAAACACTGCATTGGGTTACAGAGGCCAGACATTTGATTTATCAATATCTTGAAAAAGGCTCCATCAAGCATCAATCAAAAAGTCATGTAAATGATCTAGTAACAGAGGTAGATCAGGTAGTAGAGCAATTTTTTGTAGATAAAATTAACCAATTATTTCCTGATCATCAAATTATAGGTGAAGAAGGAATGAATCACTCACAGGTCAGACAATCTGAATATGTTTGGTATATTGATCCGATCGATGGAACAAGTAACTTTGTTACACAACAACGAGATTTTGCTATTTCCATCGCTTTATATCATCAAGGTGTCGGCGTATTTGGTATTATCGATGATGTGAAGCAAAATGAGTGCTTTCATATCTGTAGTGGAATTGGGTGCTTTCATAATGATGAACCTCTTCAGCTAAAACTGCAACCCACTCGACTACTTGATTCGATTTTGGCCATTAGTTTTCATTTTACTTCAACTAATGGGCTTCAATTTGGGAAGCAATTAATCGAAATCGGTCCACATATTCGTGGTATCCGATCATATGGAGCTGCTACTTTTTCATTATTACGTGTTGCCTTAGGTCAAATTCAAGGTTATTTAGTCCCCCATTTAAGTCCATGGGACATTGCAGCAGGTCAATTACTTGTTAAAGAAGCTGGCGGTATTGTTACTGACTTTTCGGGAAAGCCTCTTACTCTTGATCAACCCACAACTCTATTAGCCGCTCATCCATCAATCCATCAAGAGTTACTTGCTTTTATTCAAAAACTCCCACTATATCAAAAAGATTGATATGTGGGAGGTAGCATTAGACTCCAGCTAATTGGTCTGATCGATCTGTTGTAACAGCAATCTCTTTTACTGTAGCCGTTTGTGCCGCCAGAGCTACTACTAACTCAGCAGCTTTAGATAATTCTTGGATAGGCATTCTCTCTTCAGTCGTATGGATTTTTTCATAGCCTAACCCTAAATTCACAGTGGGAATGCCATATGAATTAAAAATATTGGCGTCACTCCCACCAGCGGTCGAGATTAAGAATGGTTCTCTTCCAATCGTTTTTAATGCAGTCATCGCATGTTGGATAACGGCATCTTGAGGAGTATATTCAAAGCTGGCAAAGGAAAGATCCGTTTCAGCCTCAACCGCTCCACCATGAGTCAATGCAGTTTGACGGAATGTTTCTACCATCTGATCGGCATAGTGTCGAAGCTTTTCCATATTGCAACTTCGGACTTCTGCAACAATTGTTGCTTCTTCTGGGACAATATTCATTGCCACCCCACCATGAAATTGTCCAATGTTTATCGTTGTTTCATGATCAATTCTGCCTAATTTGATCTTTGAAATCGCTTTACTTGCTATTTGAATCGCACTAATCCCTTCTTCTGGATTAATCCCAGAATGGGCCGCTCTTCCACGAATTTTAATGCGAGCCTTCATATGTGCGGCGCAGGATGCGATGATCTCACCAACTGGACCATTTGAATCAAGCGCATATCCATGTTCCGCACGGATTAATGCAGGGTTCAAATGTTTTGCCCCTATGAGCCCAACTTCTTCCCCTACTGTAATAATAAATTGAATAAGTCCATGCTCAATTCGCTGCTCCTGTAACAGTCGAATTCCTTCTAATAGCGCAGCGATTCCGGCTTTATCATCACTTCCTAGAACCGTGCGCCCATCACTCATTACATACTCTCCATGAATGATGGGATTTACCCCGTTTCCTGGAGTTACTGTATCCATGTGACATGTAAAATAAATCGGAGTAGCATACATCTGTGTTGGAGGGAGCGTTGCGATCAAATTACCAGCACCTAAACCTGTCTTGCTTGCAGAGTTATCTTCCATGACAGAAAGTCCTAATCGACTTAATTTATCATGCAATCGATCGCATATCTCCCGTTCATTACCCGATTCACTATCTATTTGTACCAGTTCCATAAATTCATCCAGTAGTCGTTGTATCTGTACCACTTTTAGTTCCCCCAATTAATCGAAATCATTTCTTAGGGTGGCATAATATTATCATACCACGATTTTATAAAAAGAAGAGCAAGACTTAAATGAAATATAATGATAACGCTTTCATTTTGTCTTTTCTAAAATATCCCTATTATACATCGATTCTGTTTAAAGTACAATTTATTAGTTACCACGATCATATTTAAATCAATTTATGTACATGCTAGGAAAAGATATGGATTTCCTGCTATTCATCGAGTAGAATATTTTGGTGAGGTGAGTGAAAATGCATCCACGGATGATTCGTTGGGTTGTCTATATTGTGATCTTTTGTCTGTTGGCAAGTTCGTTAGCAGCAGCGATTAGCTCATTTGTACTATAATCTTCATTCTTTTCTTATGTACAAGCACAATTTTTCTGCTTATACTTTAAGAGATGAACTTATACTTGTATCGATCTTTATTGTGTGTGAGAAAGGCAGGTGTATATTATGGAGCTGTTTATGGTTACGTCTTTAGTGATAAGTACCATTCTCGCCGTTTATGGTACAGTTTACAATAAGAAGACAAAGAATATGCCTGGAATGGTTATCGGAGGTGCCTTCACTTTAGGGCTGGGATGTATTGCGCTGCTCGCTGTATATGATTTTATCTTTGGAGTGGACAGCATCCTCCCATATGTACCTTGGTAAAGAAGAGCATACATAAATTGAAAAGCACTCCTGTGATGGGAGTGCTTTTTATTGGCTAAAAATGAGATCGAATGATTTTTTCACCTGATGCATTACCTCTGTTATTTCAATTTTCACTTTCAGTATTTTTTCCATTGAAGTAACACCATACTGTGTAATCCCACAAGGAACGATTGTTTCAAAATATTTCAGTTCTGTATTTACATTTAATGCAAACCCATGACTTGAAATATATCCTCTCCGATGTCGTCCTCGATGAAATTTAACCCCAATCGCGGCAATTTTTTCTTTGCCTACCCAGACACCCGTATATTTTTCTCTTCTTGAAGCAACAATTCCCCAAAATGATAAGGCATCAATCAACCCTTGTTCTAATTGACGGAGATAAGAGCGCGCCAAATTACGTTGCTCACCGAGATAAAGAATGGGATACCCTACCAACTGTCCAGGTCCATGATAAGTAACATCCCCACCACGATCTATCTCAACCACTTCAATTTGTCGTTGGCAATACTCTTCTGTTGTTAATAACAAATGCTTTTGATCAGTTGTTCTACCCAGTGTAATAGTATGTGGATGTTGCAATAAAATCAATTGATTCTCTGCACCATCATCTACTTTTTGAACCCACTCTCTTTGCATTGACCACGCCTCATGATAAGGAATGATGCCGAATCTTTGTTCATGTAGCATGTTGTAATATCCTCCTAAAAAGGCATCCTACAGGATGCCTTTTGTATCTGGTCCATACGCTTCAAGTCGTTGCTTTACAGCTTGTAAAAATCGTCCACTTATCCATCCGTCAATAATCCGGTGATCAATCGATAAACATAAATTCATCATGTCACGGATTGCAATCATTTGGTCGATTACGATCGGTCGCTTCACAATCGCCTCAAATGATAGAATCGCTGCTTGAGGTGGATTGATGATGGGTTGAGATGCTACTGATCCAAATGCTCCTGTATTATTTACAGTAAATGTACCACCTTGCATATCTGATACTTCTAGTTTTCCACGAAAGGTTTTCTCTTTTAAACGATGAACACTTTTTGCTAGTCCCAGTAAACTTACTTCATCAGCATCATGAATTACAGGCACAAACAACTCTCGTTCTGTTGAGATTGCCATAGAAATATTAATACGTTTCTTATGAATAATTTGATCTTCTTGCCAAACAGAATTAAGTTGTGGAAACTCCTTCAATGAATCAACTACTGCCTTAATGAAAAAAGGCATAAAAGTTAGGGAGATTCCTTCTTTCTCTCGAAACTCTTCTTTCATGCGTTGGCGAAATGCCACTAAACCAGTTACATCAGCTTCCATCATCACCCATGCATGTGGAATCTCTTGCTTACTTTTTACCATTCGTTCAGCAATTGTTCGACGAATCGGTGTTAGCGGAATTACTTCATCTTCGGTTTGACTCGAAACAGTTTTTTTCTCAACTGAGATAATAGGCTCCGACTCTTGTTGATCTGTATGTTCAACTGGTGGCTCGATTTCCTTTTTTCCTTCAACGATCCGCAGCACATCTTTGCGCGTAATTCTTCCTCCCATGCCCGTACCACGAACTCGACTCAAATCAATTTGATTCTCCTCAGCCAATCTTAAAACAGCTGGAGTATAGCGTTTTTTCATCGAAGGAGAAGCCTCCTCTAACTCCTCTGTTTCAAATTCTTCAACCACGTCAATATTTGCAATTTCTGGTTCAATCTGCTCAATTTGCAAACGACAAATGACATGTCCAACAGCAACAGTTTCTCCTTCGGCAACAATAATCTCTTGGAGGATACCCGATTGTGTGGAAGGTACTTCTGCATTGACTTTATCTGTAGCAACTTCACAGATGGGTTCATATTTTTTCACTACATCCCCAGGACGTTTTAACCAACGAGCAATCATGCCTTCTGTGACACTCTCTCCTAGTTGAGGCATCGTTAGATCGATGATCATCAGTCCACCTCCTCAAAATCATCTAGATTAATACTCTGCCAATGTACGTATCGCCCGTTCAATTTTCTCCGTATTTAACATAAATTCCCTTTCTAAAACCGCATTAAAAGGCATCGCTGGGACATCTGGTCCTGCTAAGCGCTGAATAGGTGCATCTAATTCATAAAATGCTTCTTCAGCGATCAAAGCAGCAATCTCCCCACCAAAACCACCTGTCTTACTATCTTCATGAATGATGATCACTTTTCCCGTTTTGGCAACCGCTTCTAAGATAGCTTCACGATCAAGCGGAACTAACGTTCGTAAATCTAGAATATGTACTGAAATACCATCCCGAATCAACTCTTCTGCCACCTGCATGGTATGATGAACCATTAATCCATATGTGATCACAGTCACATCTGTACCTTCACGCTTTACAGCAGCTTGCCCAAGAGGAACCGTATACTCTTCTTCTGGAACTTCATCTTTGATCAGACGATAACATCGTTTATGCTCTAAGAAGAGAACAGGGTCCTCATCACGAATTGAGGATTTTAATAAACCTTTCACATCATATGGAGTAGAAGGCGCCACAATTTTTAAGCCTGGTACACTCGCAAACAATGCTTCTATACTTTGTGAATGATAAAGAGCGCCATGTATTCCTCCTCCATAAGGAGCGCGGATCACTAAAGGGCATGTAAAATCATTATTAGAACGGTAGCGCATTTTTGCTGCTTCACTCACAATTTGGTTAAATGCCGGCAAAATAAAGTCGGCAAATTGCATTTCAGCGACAGGTCTTAATCCATATGCGGCTACACCCACTCCAACACCTGCAATTGCCGATTCTGTTAATGGAGTATCTAGCACACGATCAGGACCAAATCGCTCATATAAACCCATTGTTGCTCGAAAAACACCTCCTCGCACTCCAACATCTTCACCTAATACAAATACACGAGAATCGCGTTCCATCTCTTCACGTAATGCTTCAGTGATTGCTTCAATATATGAAATGACAGCCATCTCTATCTCCCCTCATCTGTTGCATAGATATATCGATACAGATCGGAAGGATCGGGATCAGGTGCCTGCTCTGCATATTCTGTCGCTTCATTAATCTCTTTTGTAATTCGGGCTATAACGCGATGTTCATAGTCATCGGATAGAAGCCCTTGCTCTACTAAGTAATTGCGAAACAACTGAATAGGGTCACGCTTTTTAGCTAGGTCGACTTCGTCCCGACTACGGTAACTTGAATCATCGTCATCACTCGAATGAGGCTGTAATCGATAAGTCACTGCTTCAATCAATGTCGGCCCTTCTCCGCGTCGAGCCCGATCTACAGCTTCCTTCATCGCCTGATAGACTGCAAATACATCTGTGCCATCCACAGTCACTCCTGGAAAACCATATCCGTTCGCTCTTGCTGCAATACTCTCTCCGGCCACTTGTTTTCTAAGCGGGACAGAAATTGCATATTTGTTATTTTCTACCATAAAGATAACAGGCAACCGATGAACACCAGCAAAATTACATGCTTCATGAAAGTCTCCTTGATTAGCGGAACCTTCTCCACAAGAAGTAAAAACGACGTGATCACTACCTGTCAGGCGACCTCCATAGGCAATACCTACTGCATGAAGCACTTGGGTTCCGACAGGGGAAGAGCCACTTAATATTCGAAAACGACGGTCACCGAAGTGTCCTGGCATCTGACGACCACCACTATTTGGGTCCTCTTTACGCGCAAATGCAAACAAGAGTTGATCACGACAAGTTTGTCCAAGAGCTAACATTAAACCTAGATCGCGATAATATGGACATACCCAGTCTTTCTCGTGATTAAGTGTATATGCAACGCCCATATGAATTGCTTCATGACCTTGGCAAGAGATTGCGAACGGGATGCTACCTGCACGATTGAGAAGCCACATACGATCATCTAATTTTCGAGTCATCAACATGTAACGATACATTTCCAATACTTGTTCATCCGTTAAACCAAGCGATATATGCATCTGTCTCTCCTTCCTAACCTTTGTAGTTAATCGCTCCGCTCACTTCCTGAAACACCTCTGCTAGAGTCGGGTGCGCATAGATAGCTTGACCCATTTCCCAACTAGCTGCATCAAAAACCTGAGCTAAACCAGCAGTTGCGATCAGCTCGGTTACTTGTGAACCTATCATGTGGATGCCCAAAATATCCTCATTTTCTCTGTTTACAACTAATTTGACCCATCCATCTGTTTCACCTGAAACAACCGCTTTGGCAATCTGTTTCATCGGAACAATCGCATGTTGAATTTGATACCCTTGCTCCATTGCATCATCTTCTGTAAGACCGATACTTGCTACTTCAGGTCGACTATATGTGCACCGTGGGATCAATTCTGTAGCAAGTGGAGAAACAACTTTCCCTGCCATATGTTCTAC
The DNA here is from genome assembly GCF_900129355.1 of Seinonella peptonophila. GTDB lineage: Bacteria > Bacillota > Bacilli > Thermoactinomycetales > Thermoactinomycetaceae > Seinonella > Seinonella peptonophila. The sequence continues at coordinate 529,792 of NZ_FQVL01000001.1, forward strand.
TGCGATCACGCCTTCTCTTGAAGCAACATGTGCTAACTGATAGCCGCCAATGACATCACCAATCGCATAAATATGTTTTTCTTTAGTCTGCATAAAGTCATTTACTTCAATATATCCTTGACTGTATTGGATGGCTGTATTTTTCAATCCAATTCCTTCTACATTTGCCTGACGTCCAATCGAGATTAATACTCTTTCAACCTCAACTACATATTCTTGGTTACCTGTTGAGATTGGAACATAAATACGATTCGCTTCACGTTCAATTCGATCTGCCAAAATCTTAGCATTCGTATAAATTTGCACTCCACGCTGTCGGAGAATACGTTCCATTTCACGACTGATCAGTCGATCTTCTTGGGGCAAAATTCGCTCCATTGTTTCAACAATCGTTACCTGAACACCAAAATCCTGAAGAAGCGAGGCCCATTCAACACCAATTACGCCCCCGCCAACAATTAAGATTGAGCGAGGAAGCTCAGTTAATTCAAGAATTTGATCAGAGGAAAGTATCATATCACCATCAAATGGTAACTCATCCCATTCACGCGGTCTTGAACCAGTTGCTATGATCACTTGTTGAGGAATAAGAATAACCGGTTCTCTTTCCTCAGAAGTGACTGAAATCGTTCCTGAGAGAGGTGAAAAAATAGAAGGACCTAAAATCCTACCGGTCCCCTGAAAGCAATCAATTTGGTGATGCGAAAACAACTGTTCAATGCCCTGCTGCAATCGCTCGACAACCGTCACCTTCCGCTGCTGAATTTTTTCCCAATCAAGAATTAACTGTTCAGCATAAACCCCATATTCGTGACTCGACTTCATCTGAGCATAGAGTGAAGCGCTCTTTAAAAGTGTCTTTGTCGGAATACAACCTTTATGCAAGCAAACTCCACCCAATTTTTCTTTTTCAACAACAGCAACTTTCATTCCTTGTTGTGCAGCATGAATAGCAGCTACATAGCCACCAGGCCCTGCACCTAGCACAACAAGATCATAATGTTCGGCCATTCTCCTACTCCACCGCAACTTTCTACTTTAGATTGATCACCGTCGATCAAAGGATAGGACACTCCGTTCCTGCTGGAGATATGTACTTTTCACGCGTCCTAAAGCTTGAATCCGTTGTTCAGCTAAACGATCAGCAGCAATCGAACTTGGAATTTGTTCCTGCTCAGCAATTTGAAATACCCTACTGATATTATCATAAATTCGTTCAATTTTCTGCATGACTCGAGTTCGATTATACCCATACAACTCATCAGCTACATGTATCAAGCCACCAGCATTAATCACATAATCAGGTGCATAAAATATTCCCTTTTTCATCAATATTTCGCCATGTATCTCATCTTGTAATTGATTGTTGGCTGCACCTGCAATCACTTTACATTTCAATCGATCAATCGTTTGGTCATTGACCACAGCTCCCAGTGCATTTGGGGAAAATATATCACAATCAACATCATAAATATGATCGGGGGGTACAGCTTCTACTCCCCAATTTTCAATCATACGATCAACATGGGGTTGATAGATGTCAGTTACAATGATATGCGCTCCTTCTTGATGTAAATATTGACAAAGAGCATAGGCGACACTTCCAGCACCTTGAACTGCAATCACTCGATCCCTTAAAGAATCATCACCAAAAGCAAACTTGGCAGCAGCTTTCATCCCTTTATATACGCCATATCCTGTCATTGGAGAAGGAGTTCCTCCTGAACCAAATACTGGAGAAACGCCTGTAACATAACGTGTTTCCATTAGAATATGGTCCATGTCTTCTTCTGTTGTTCCTACATCTTCTGCGGTTATATATCGTCCATTTAGACTTTGAATATACCGCCCATATGCCCGAAATAGAGCTTCACTTTTGTCCTTTTTGGGATCTCCAATGATAACTCCTTTTCCGCCTCCTACCTGTAAACCAGCGATAGCAGCTTTATATGTCATACCACGAGCAAGCCGCAATGCATCCTCAATCGCATCTTCTTCAGTTGCATAAGTCCACATCCGTGTACCACCTAAAGCGGGACCTAATGTAGTATCATGAATAGCAATAACTGCTCGCAATCCTGCATCTCGATCTTGACAAAATACAACTTGTTCATAATTATATCTCTCTAAATAATCAAAAATAGACATCTAACTCCTCCTAATTCCTTAAAAACCCACTTTTAACCTTACCCTATCACCAACAGTGGATGGAAACAATCCCTTTTCGCTCATGACTGGAACATTTCCCATAACTTGTGTAGGATAAAAGAGAAGTTATTGAAAGGGGTAGCCTTGTGAAACCAATCTACCAACGAATCTTTGCTATTCTTCTGCTATGCCTTCCTGCTGTAATAGGGATTTATGGTTGGAAAATACTTCGTGACGCCGTCTTCGACCTTTTTGCTGGTCAACCCGTTAGTTGGTTAAAAATTGGCGGCGGTAGCTTATGTTTATTATTCGCTTTATATGTGATTGGAGGCTTTATTTTCTATCGTGACAAAAAAAGAAATAAAATCGATCCTCGGCTACTAAAAAATAAATAAGTCCACTCATTCTTGAGCCTAACTCCACATAAGATAGAGTGTGATGATCCCTTAGAGGGGAATGATGGTAGATGACGAAAAAGCGGCGAATCCGTGAAAAACAGAAACATCAACCACCGAAACCTCACTATGCGCTACAGGCAAATCGATTCAATCAGTTGATCATCGCACCTTTAGTCAAGGAATATAACCGGCTTATGTCTGCTGGACTTTATGATGAAGCCATTCAAGTTTATCAATCCATTTCATCAGCGAGAAAACAACAAAAAATTCTTCTACACAAAAAAGATAAATATCTGCACTCCAAATAACACATAAAAAAGAAGTTGATCAAAGTTTATTTGATATCAACTTCTTCCCTTTTTCTTTTTTTCTAATCCTAGTCAAATCAAAAATTCAGCGTTCTTTCCCTGATGATTACCTTCTTTTTTCATCAGATCCAACAAAACTGGGTCTGTATCAAACCAAACTTGATCCACTTCAGCAGGGAAATTGCGGAAGCTAAATAGAATCGGACTTTTTAACTTAGCAAACTCCTCAGGACGAAGCAAAGGAACACCTGTCTCGGAATAGCGTTTCGAAGCAAGATCACGTTTGTGTCCATCCGAAACGCTATAAACCGTTTGGTTACCGGACAACTCACTAAAGTACTTCTGCGTGTCTACATCAGTCGCGCCTAAAATTAGTTTATATCGACAGTTATCATTAATAATCTTCCGTCCATTTTGCTCATAAATTGCATCTAGCTGAGACATAGATTGAATAAAGATCATCATATGGACATTCCGGCTTCGCAACGTTGCAAGCGAGTTATTAAATTGTGGGATTTGACCTAATTGAGCGAACTCATCCATCAAAACAAGAACGGGAGGGTACTGACCTTCTTCACGTTGAGATAAATGATTGATTACTTGGCTAAAGATAATCGTCCAGATTTGTTTATACTGGTTTAACAAATGTTCTGGCACACTCAAATAGATTGTCGCACCTTCTTCTAAAGTCTCTGGTGTCCAATCGCATCTTGAGGTACTACGTTCAATACCTGGATCAGTAGCCAACATGACCAAATGTGAACGAAGTTCCCCGAGTACTCCTCCTAATGTTTTCTCAGGCAAATTCCCTACACCAGCTAAAACATTTACATTTGGATAAAAACTTTCTGTTAGCTCTTTAATCAGCTCAGCATCTGGCGTTGTCATTAAACGTTGAGCAACTTCTCGAAGTGTTTGTCCTCGATAGTACGCCTCAAGCAAGGCCGCACTAAAAATACCTTGTGCAGTTCGATTCCAGAAAGGATCACCAGCACTTTTTGGTTCAGGCATTAAGACCCGAGCCATTTCTTGGGCACCTTGACTATCTTTAATAAATTGAATGGGGTTATATTGTGCACAATTATCAAGAGTGGGATTAAAAGTATAGCTTTTACCGGGACGTAGATGTGCAGTCTTTTCTGAAAGCTCACCTTTAATATCGACACAGATGACTGCCCCTTCCCAACGCATCAGGGTTGGAATTGCCACACTTTTAGATTTACCCATACCAGATCCCCCGACGATCAGGATATGACCATCAATCGTTGGAGGTTTTTCAATCAGATTATTCTTCATTTTTCCTAGGACAATCCCTTTATTACCAACCAAACCAGATTTCTTCATCTCATTCAACTGTGAAAAACGCGATTTCCCAAATGTCCCCTTATCTTGACGATAATGCAAAATATATCCTGATCCGGTTAAAATAATCGAACCAATTAAGCAAAGTCCTACTAAAGTCATTGGTGCTAATTCGAAATAGTAGCCAATAAGAAATAAGAGAACAGCATTTATTAAAAAATGAATGATATAACTAAAATAGTTTGGAAACATATCCAGTAATATTTTAGCAAGTGATTGATTTAATTTGGCGGGTATCGTTACAATAAATCGAATAACCTCGCCATCTCCTTTTCCTGGAGAACTCATAAAACTTCCCCCCTATAACCAAGCTGTATCTGAGTAATATTGATGATTGTGTTATTTCATACTCTAGATTCTTATTTATCATTTTATATTGATGCACTAGGCAAATCAATCCATTCGATATAATGGAAATCGACTAATTTCATTGTTTATTTCTTTTAACGATCAAAGAACGATTCTACACAAAAAAAAGATCTCCATCTATAATTTATAGAAAGAGATCTTCTTGAATTAACCAACTTTATGTTCAATTCGTAGTTTATCAGCCACCATAGCGATAAACTCACTATTGGTTGGTTTCGCTTTTGTAACATTAATCGTGTATCCAAATAGATTCCGAATCGAATCCATATTCCCTCGACTCCAAGCCACTTCAATAGCATGACGAATCGCCCGTTCAACGCGGCTTGGTGTAGTATTAAATTTCTCAGCAATTCGAGGATAAAGAGTCTTTGTGATTGCACCTAATAAATCGACTTCCTTATAAACCATTGTAATCGCTTCACGCAAGTAGAGATAACCTTTAATATGGGCGGGGACACCAATTTCATGAATAACATTGGTAATATTGGCATCCAGATTATGATTTCTATGCAGAGGTGTAGTAATATTTGATTTTGTTTTAGAAACTCCTCCCCCCATCATTTGACGAATTCGATGGGTCAATACCTCCATATCAAATGGCTTTAGAATGTAATATGAAGCACCTAGTTCAACCGCACGCTGGGTGATACTTTCTTGGCCAAACGCCGTAAGCATAATGATCTTGGGCAATGGCTGAATCTGCAACTCTTGAATTTGTTCAAGGACTCCCAGCCCATCCAAATGTGGCATAATAATATCTAAGACCAAAACATCAGGAACTTCTTGTTTTAATAGCTCAATTACTTCACCACCGTTATATGCAACTCCGATCACTTCCATATCTTCTTGACTAGAGAGATGTTCTTTCAATAGCTCTGCGAACTCACGATTATCATCAGCCAAAATCACTCGATTCTTTTTCAAGATTAACCCTCCTATTCCGACCATTCATCATTCCTATTTTCTGTTTCGACATGTTTGTAAAACCTTCCTCCTGAAAGGGGTAATATTTCTAAAAATTACCTTAATTCACCTCCTCATCCCCCTTGAAACAGGAAAATGTTACTATATCACTCACCAATTGACATAAGACGAAAAATTGGAAATATTTATTTCCCTAGAATCTGTTTTCATTCCATTCTACACAGCTTTTATATTTTCCTGCTGATTTTTGAGCAATTTTCAAATGTAATAGCAAAGAAAAAACCAATGGTTCTCCAAAAGAACCAATGGTTTTCTTGATGATTCCTGCATCCTGTAACATCCACTCAATAAATGTACCATAACCCGAAGTCGGATCATTAACCAATACATGTGTTACTGCACCGACCAGCTTCCCATTTTGGATAATAGGACTCCCACTCATTCCTTGAACAATACCACCCGTTTTACGGATTAAACGAGGATCTGTTACTTTAATAATCATTCCTTTAGTGGCAGGAAACTTTTGTTTCATTACATGCATAATCTGAATCTTGTATTCTTCAACTCGCTGCCCTTCAACTACTGTTAAAATTTTGGCTGAACCTTCTTTAACTTGCTCAGCTAAAGCGATGGGAAGTGGATGGTTGTAGCCTTTTTTAGTGGGCATTTTTTCCATATTCCCAAAGACACCAAACGGTGTGTTTCTAGTAATATTACCTAAAACATGTTCCTCATCAAAAAAGATAGCACGCTTTTCTCCTGGTTCTCCTGATGCACCCTTACGAATTGAAGTAACATTTGACCGAACTACTCGACCTTCTCCTACTCGTAATGACTGACCAGTATCTACATCTGTAATCATATGACCAAGGGCACCATATTTCTTACGATGTGGATCAAAGAAAGTTAATGTCCCAACTCCAGCAGCTGAGTCACGTACATAAAGACCAATTCGGTAAATTTTCTCTTGTTGATCAAAATAAGGATGAAAAGAACAATGATATGGTTTCCCTTCACGTAAACCCTCAATTTGAATAGGATTACCTTTTTTACCTGCTTCTTCAATCAATTGTCCAAGTTGTTGTAAGTGACGAATTTCTTTCCCATTCATGCGAATAATATAGTCACCAACGCGAACTTGATCATTTTCCAACTGGGGTAGTGGATATTTTCCCACAACAAGAACACCTGCTGACTTTAACTTGACACCAATTGATTGCCCTCCTGGAATCACATGAATATCAGGCATTACACTAATACTACATTGTTTAATTGGTACAAGCCCAAACAGCTTAAAAATTAGTCTTGTATTCCCAATCGAGCGAGGTGCAATCACCATTCCACGCTGCATGGAAGAATTTTTCATGCGATGTGGAATCATCCCCAAATCAACAATCTGAGGGTTAGCAACAGCTGGCTCTGCTAAAAATGGTAAATGTATTGAAGCTTTCTGCATCAAGCGCATCTCCGATGGCAGTGATAGCCATTGTTTGAAGGGAGATGTCAAACTGAGCAAACCAATGAGAAGCACAAGGAGAAATCCAACTCTCTTTTTGCACATATGATTCAATCTGCACCACTCTCCCACACACTTCCCGTCTATACTTTCGCCATCTGTACCCATTAACATAACCTTGAGTTGGATTGATTATGTTACATAAAAGATTCCTTTTTTATGCGAAGAAAGGTCGGAAACATTAGCGGTTTCTTTATGCTTTACTTTTTGACAAGCTATTTTTGATTCGCTATTGTAAGTCAAGGCGATTCACATTCATAGTAAAGGAGTGACAAAGATTGCAGTGGAGAGGTGGCTTCTTTGTTTTTCTAGGAGCGGTTAGTTACGGTGTGTTATCCACTTTTGTAAAATTAGCATATCAAGCTGGTTTTACTGTAGATATCGTTGTCGGAACACAGATGATTGTAGCCACCTTACTATTATGGCTCATCAATTTAGGCTATTCATTAAATAGATCAAGCATAAAAAAAGCATCTCCATTTACTAGAAAACAACTTTTATTACTTCTACTAACAGGTTCCTTGACAGGACTAACTGGCCTTTTTTATTATTCCTCATTACAGTACGTAAATGCCTCATTTGCCATTTTGCTACTTTTTCAATTTAGTTGGATGGGGCTTCTTTATGAGGCAATATCCAGGAGACGCTGGCCTAATAAAGCAAAATTAATCTCGCTCATCATTTTACTTTCAGGAACTTTGCTTGCAACAGATGTATTAACAGGTGAAAAAAACCAATGGAATTGGATAGGGATCAGTTTTGGGTTACTTGCAGCCATCTCATATGCTGGATTTCTAATTTTAAGTGGGAAAGCGGCTGTTGAGATGAATCCGATCAGACGAAGTGCTTGGATGACTACTGGTGGTCTATTCCTTATATTACTTATCTATCCACCTACATATTTAATTCATGGAACAATTCATTATCAAATATGGATCTATGCCCTTCCTTTAGCTGTGTTTGGCCCTGTTCTTTCTACCATTTTGATTGCAAAAGGAGCACCATTGATTAGTCCCGGACTCACCTCTATCCTAGGGGCTGCTGAATTACCTTCTGCGATGGTCATGTCAACTTTGGTTCTTCATGAACAAGTAAACCAATTACAGTGGTTTGGCGTCATTTTAATTTTGCTGGGAATAGCGATTCCAGAACTTCTGCATAATAAAAAGGATCGTTACGAAGTGTAACGATCCTTTACTCTGTTTGCTAATGCAAGCATCTCTTCTGCATGTTTCATGGTTGTTGAAGTTACTTCAGCTCCGCCAAGCATTCGAGCAAGCTCCCGAATTCGTTCGACTCGTATTACGGGCTGGACAAATGTTCGGGTAAGTGTTCCATCTGTTTCCTTAAAAATGCGATAATGATGGTCTGCCATGCAGGCGACTTGTGGCAGATGTGTAACCGCAAAGATTTGATAATCATGAGCAAGCCTAGCCATTCGCTCAGCAATCGCTTGAGCCGCACGACCGCTCACCCCTGTATCGATCTCATCAAATACCAATATTTCTAGGTTTCCTCTATTTGAGAAGACTGATTTTAAAGCTAACATAATTCTAGATAATTCCCCACCAGAAGCGATCTTTGCCAGTGAACGAAGTGGTTCTCCAGGATTTGGCGAAATCTGAAAGACCACTTCATCTTGTCCTGATTCCTTAAATCGATCTTTACGCATGGTTTGAGGCAGGAAGGCAATATGAAATACGGTAGAACTCATCTGAAGAGCAGTCAACTCATTTTCAATGCGACTCTCTAACTCTGAAGCTGCTTTTTTTCTAAGGGCAGTTAACCGACCTGCGAAGTCTGCTAACGCTTCTTCACATTCGACTTGTTTTCGCTTTAATTCCTCTACTCGATCATCACGATGTTCCAACTTTTCCAAGTCAGCCGCAATTTTATTTCGATAATCAATGATTTCTTCAATTTCTTGTCCGTATTTTCTTCTTAACTGATGTAAATAGTGCAATCTTTCTTCAATATGATGATAACGTTCAGGATCAAATTCTAGTTGCTCTCGATAATCGCCTACCATACGTGCAACTTCTTCAAGTTGATAAAATGAAGATGAGATCATATCATACAATGACCCGACTGAATCATCAACCGTTGCCATCTCATCTAGCTGCACCAGTGCTTGACGCAATTGGTCTAGACCTTGTCCTTCTCCCATTAAACGTTCATATGCCAAAGATGCGCTTGACATCAACTTTTCCATATGAGCCAAACGGGATTGCTCTCGTTCCAACTGTTCCCAGTCTTGATCCATTAGCTGTGCTTGATCAATTTCCTGAATCTGATATTGGTAAAGATCTAATCGACGCGCCAATTCTTCGTTATCAAACATCAGCTGTTCAAGCTCTTGACAAACTTGGCGATATTGATGAAAGCACTCCTGATATTGCTCACGAATTTCAAGGATAGACTGACCCGCAAATTGATCCACTAACTCAAGTTGTTCGTCCATATGTAACAGTGACTGGTGTTCATGCTGGCCACATATATCGAGTAATCGTGATCCGATTTCCCGAAGCATTGTCACAGTAACCGTTTTACCATTTACACGACAAATACTTTTACCTTGAACCGTAATTTCTCTCCGTATAATGAGTAAGTCCTCTTCTTCTTCCCAGCCCCATTCTTTCATCCGAGACCACACTACATGATGGGTAGGCAACTCAAAAACTGCTTCAATGATCGCTTTACTGGCTCCATGTCTAATATAGTCAGTTGAAGCCCTTCCACCCATCACCAAAGCTAATGCATCGATCAAAATCGATTTTCCTGCTCCCGTTTCACCTGTCAAAACATGAAAACCAGTCGAAAATTCAATATGTAGTTTCTCGATAATGGCAAACTGCTGAATCGCTAATTCTGTGAGCATGGGTTATCGTACTCCTAAAGCATATCGATAAATCGTTGTACTGTTTCTGAAACCATACTACGTTCTCGGCAAACAATCAAAATGGTATCATCACCAGCAATTGTACCAATAATTTCTGACCAGTCTAATCGGTCTAAGAGAGAGGCTACTGCATGAGCATTTCCTGGTAGTGTTTTAATTACGATTAGATTTTCGCTTTGTTCAATCCCGATAAATGACTCCTGTAACATCCGCTGTAGCTTTTGAAAAGGATTAAAACGTGGGTCTGCTGGCAAGGAATATTTATATCCACCTGTCTCTGCAGGCACTTTGACAAGGTGTAATTCTTTGATATCTCGTGAGATTGTAGCCTGTGTCGCTGGATACCCTTCTTTTTGCAGCGCCTCTACCAAATCATCCTGCGTCTCGATTTCTTGACCACTGATTATCTCTCGAATTTTGATATGTCTCTGTGCCTTTTTCATTTCCTATCCACCCATCTTATCATCAACGATTTCCCCATATAGCTTTTTACGTACTACTTGAAAAAAAGATCTCTCCTGCCACTTAATTAAATGTGTTTCAAAGGTTGATGTTTGAATGCGAATGATATCCTCGCTCTGTAATGGATACCCTAACTGACCATCAATTGTTAACCCCATCTCCTGATGAATAGCCGATACTTGCACTTCAAGAATCGATGCTGCTGGTAAAACCATCGGTCGCGAAGTAAGTGTATGTGGGCAAATCGGTGTAAAGAGAATCGTCTTCAGTTCTGGCCAAGCAATCGGACCACCACAAGATAAAGAATAAGCTGTCGATCCTGTTGGGGTTGATAAAATCACACCATCCCCAGAGTAATGACCAATACAATTGCCATCCATACTTACTGTACAATTGATCATACGGCTAAACGATCCTTTTGCAATCCCCACATCATTTAGAGCAATTCCTTGTTCAATCACTCTACCATCTCTGACTAACTCAGCTTGTAGCATCATTCTTTTTTCAATGTAGTAGTCCTGCGAAATAACACGATCAACTGCATCAGATAAATCATGAGGCTCTGCTTCAGACAAAAAACCTAAATTCCCAACATTAAAACCTAGAATAGGGATTTGAAATGGAGCAATCTGTCTTGCAATACCTAATAGTGTTCCATCCCCTCCGATCACAAAAACGATCTTCACAAACTCTGGATATCGCTCTATGGGCAATGCTAATTCATGTAGACCTGTTTTTTCTGCAACTGATGGCTCAATATAAACCTGGACACCTTTTTCCTGTAATAATTGAATCAATTGTAGAAGAACTGTTTCAGCTTTTTTTTTATCTAGATTTACTCTCATTCCAATCGTTAACAAAGTAGCAGCACACCCTCTATGAACTCATCGGGACAAGGAATCAACAATCATCCCAAGGATAAAAAAGAGTAGATAATACCAAGGACGGTAGTTTTTAGCAGTTTGTCTGAAATCAGGAGCGTCAACTTCAATTAGCATAAGCTCTTCTTTCTCTTTTTTTATGTATAACATACCTTGTGTACGGTAAATAAGAAATAATGGTAAAAAGTAATCACGTAATCCAGGCCCAGTCATTTTAAGCGGTCGTTTTAAACGCTCTAAAATAACAATAAAGCGCTCGCCATCTTTTTCTGCAAGAAAATCAACATATAGACGACTTGGGTATGTCTTCTCTCCATCTACCTCAATCGAAATAGGTATCTTGATCTTTTCTTCTACTACTTGATAGCCTTTTGAACGAAGAAAGTCAGGAATTTTCCCGGAAATTTGCTCTTCATTGTCTTTTTGTGGCCCTTTTATCCATTCACTAAACTTAGTTGGTAGCCAGTTTCGCAAAAGCAAATATAAAGTAACAATCAATATTCCATACAATACAAATGAATCACCGGGACGAGTCACAATTGATCACCCCAAAGTCAGCAAAACCGAAGCTGGAATTATTTTCATATATTGAAAAAGTCATTTTTAGAATAGCACATCCAGTAATACTTCGACAAGCAAAAGAACAAGACAACAAAAAGAAGAGATGTCTTAATGACACCTCTTCAATTAACTTTTTTGTTGATGGGCTTGTTCAACAATTGAACTTAACTGAGCCAATGGAAAAGGTGAGTGTTTTGTCAGACCTTTTCGGAAATAACCTAGAAATTCAATATTCCCTTTCCCACCAAGTATAGGAGAAGGAATGAAATCTAATGGAATTAAGTCATAATCCATAACAACTTGATAAATTCTTTGCAAAACCTGTAAATGTACCTTTGGATCGCTAATAATGCCTTTATTGCCTACTTGATTCTTTTCTGCTTCAAATTGAGGTTTGATTAAAGCAATAATATCTCCTGGTTCCGCTAATAACTGCAAGAGATTGGGCAGAATTTGACGAAGCGAGATAAAAGAGACATCAATCGTCGCTATATCGGGTTGTCCTACTGCCAACTGCTCAGCGGATAGATAGCGAAAATTAGTTCGTTCCAAGATGACAACCCGTTCATCTTGACGTAACTTCCATGCTAACTGTCCATAGCCTACATCAACTGCATAGACATAGTTTGCTCCATGTTGCAATGCACAATCGGTAAATCCACCTGTTGAAGCCCCAATATCTAGAACAATCCGGTTTTCAATAGAGAGATCAAAAATGGATAACGCCTTTTCTAATTTTATCCCGCCCCGACTTACATAAGGATGCTCCGGTCTTTTGACCAAAACATCTACATCGAGAGGATATGACATTCCGGGTTTATCTGCCACTTCCTGATTGACGAAGACTTGACCTGCTTTAATTAAACGATTCGCTTGATCAAGGGTTTCAAATATTCCACGTTCAACTAATAACTGTTCAAGACGTTGCCTCTTTTTAGACATCATGATCCCTCATGCCCTTTGTTTTCGTTTTACCGTAATCCCTCTAATCTGTTGAATTATTCCATCTGATGTGAGCCCAACTTCTTTTAACTGCTCTTGAATGGAACCATGTTCAACATAATAATCCGGTACGCCCATTCGACTTACAAATGCTTGTACTCCTTGTTCCTCATAAAATTCCAGAACAGCACTTCCAAAACCACCTGCTAATGAAGCCTCTTCAACTGTTAGAATGGGCAATTTTTCTTCAGCTAGTCCTAATAATAATTCTTTATCGAGCGGTTTAGCAAATCTAGCATTAATTACACGTATATTTAAACCCTCTTGGGCTAAAAAGTCAGCTGCTTCAAGTGCTGGAGAAACCATTGTTCCAAAAGCTAATATAGCAGCATCATTTCCTGAGCGGAGAATCTCAGATTTCCCAATCGGAATCTTATTCCATTCTTGATCCATCGCAATGCCAGTTCCTGATCCTTTCGAATAACGGATCGCAATCGGACCATCATCATACTGAGATGCAGTATAAAGCATTTGACGAAGCTCATTTTCATCTTTAGGCATCATAATGGTTAGATTAGGCTGATTTCGTAAGAAACTAATATCATAGATACCTTGATGAGTTTCCCCATCTTCACCTACAAAACCTGCACGGTCAATAGCAAAGATAACATTTAGGTTTTGGCGGCACACATCATGAATCACTTGATCATAACCGCGTTGTAAAAATGTTGAATAAATTGCTAAAACCGGTTTCAACCCTTGCGTTGCAATCCCAGCTGCAAAAGTAGTAGCATGCTGTTCCGCGATTCCTACATCAAAACAGCGTTCTGGAAAATGCTTAGCAAAATCTTCTAATTTGGAACCTGTTAACATAGCTGGAGTGATAGCTACAATCCTTTGGTCCTGCTGAGCTAATTCGATCATCGTTTTACCAAAAATGGATGGATACTGTGGTGCAGAACTTGCTTTTTTCTGAAATGCGCCAGATTCAATCTTATATGTCCCCACACCATGATAATTGACAGAATCGTTTTCAGCAGGTTCATAACCTTGCCCCTTTTTCGTCACAACATGAACCAAAACAGGGCCTTCTGTATCTCCTGCTTGTCGCAATATTTCCATTAGTTCTTCCAGCTCATGTCCATCAACTGGACCTAGATATGTAAGTCCCAACTCTTCAAATAAGACACCATCAACCACCAAGTATTTCAAGCTATCTTTTACTCTTTCTAAAGTCTTTTTGAAAGGCTGCCCAGCTACTGGGATTTTTGCAAGCAACGCTTCCATCTCATCTTTAATCTTATTATAATGACGATGAGTTCTTAATCTTCCTAAGTAATTATGCAAAGCACCCACATTTGGACTGATGGACATTTCATTATCATTTAAGATAACAATTAAATCTTTCTTTTCGACACCAATATGGTTAAGCGCTTCCAGTGCCATCCCACCAGTTAAAGCTCCATCACCAATTACTGCGATCACTTTATGATCCAATTGCTGCAAATCACGAGCAACGGCCATACCCATCGCCCCTGAGAGAGAGGTACTACTATGTCCTGTCTCCCAAACATCATGCTCACTTTCGCTCATTTTGGGGAATCCACAAAGACCATGATATTGGCGCAATGTTGGAAACTGTTCTCGTCTCCCCGTTAGAAGTTTATGTACATAGGCTTGATGTCCGACATCCCATAAAATCTTATCTTTCGGACTTTCAAATAGATAGTGCAGAGCAAGCGTAAGCTCCACTACACCAAGATTCGAGGCAAGGTGCCCCCCCGTTTCAGATAAACTTTCAATCAAAAAATTGCGAATCTCTTTTGCCAATTTGGGTAAATCTTCAATTGATAATTTTTTTAATTCATCAGGAGAATGAATCTGCTCAAGAAGCAACAACAACCGCCTCTCTTTCTTTTCATTGCATATAAAAGGAATATATTTGTATGCAATTGATCGCTTTTTTCAAAAGTTAGCTAAAGTAAACTCATTATAACACATGCTTAAAAAAATTCTATATTTCAATGTGTAAAACTATTAAATCAGATGATGATTATCGTTTACGAGTTAATAAATAATCAGCAATATCGAGTAACCTTTGTGGGTTAAGTTCAGTTGTTTTTAACAGTTCCTCCTTGGCGGTATAGGTCAAACGTGCTAATAATTGTTGTGACTCTTCTAATCCTAAAAGTGAAGGATAAGTCGACTTTAAGTTTTCTTGATCACTTCCAACTGGTTTACCGATTAATTCTGGATCACCTATTATATCTAAGATATCGTCCTGGATTTGAAATGCAAGCCCTAAACGATAGGCAAATTGTGTCAATGAAGTGAGTGCTTCTTCTGATGCACCACCAATTCGAGCTCCTGTGCGAACCGAAAATGCAATTAAATCACCTGTTTTACGACGATGAATCGCTTCTAGCTCTTCGACAGTAATCTGTTTATCCTCACTGAGTAAATCATCCATCTGTCCACCAATCATTCCAAAGGCACCAGCATGCTTAGCTGTCTCTTCAATAATGGCTAATGAATCATCAAAAGATAGCTTAGCAGCTCGAACACCCTTGGACATTAAAGTGAAGGCTTCTGTTAAAAGCGCATCACCCGCTAACACAGCCGTTGCTTCATCAAATTTTTTATGGTTTGTTAATTTCCCTCGTCGATAATCATCATCATCCATACATGGAAGATCATCATGAATCAGTGAGTAGGTATGGATCATCTCAATAGCACATGCCAAGGGATAAGCTAACTCTTCCGGTTTATCACAAGCTTCTACAGTTGCTAATACAAGAATAGGACGAAGACGCTTACCGCCTGCCATTAACGAATATTTCATCGATTGGTATAGCCGATCAGGCACTTCACGATAATGATTTAAATAATCTTCTAGTTTCGTTTCAATTATCTTGCCTTTCTCATGGATGTACGTCTCAATCATTTGAGTCCTCCTCAGGTTGAAATGGTTTTTTTACAAATTGGTTATTCTCCTCTATTAGCATTTCAATTTTTTGCTCTGCCCAATCCAATTTGTAACCACAATGTTGTGCCAATTTCATCCCTTCGTTAAATAAACGAATCGACTCCTCCAATGAAATATCGCCCTTCTCCAGTTCTAATACTACTTCTTCTAGTCGTTCCATTGCGGATTCAAACGATAGTTCCTGCCTCTCCATTTCATTGTCACTCCTCTGTAGACCATACTTGACATTTTACTGCCCCATCACTTAATCGAACACGCAAGAGATCACCCGATTGTACATTTTTAACTGAGGTGACAAGCGATTGGTCATGATAGCGATAAGCGAGAGAATAGCCTCTCTGCATTACTTTTAATGGACTAAGAGCTTCTAATTGAACGATTTGTTTCATCAATTGCTCACGATACCTCTCTAACTGGTGATTCATTGACAATTGCAGACGATTCTTCAATCGTTCCAACCGTTCTTGATTGGTTATTAGCTTACCCTTTGGACTCAAAAGACGAAGTTTCGACATGAAATGTTCAAGACGTTGCTTCTTAATTTGCACCTGTGAATCCAAGCGATCTCGAATCATGGAGCCCCACTGATCCACTTGCTGAACATACTGTTGGATCTTTACTTTTGGTCCACTATATTGTAATCGTTCTTGCCAATTGGTTAAAGTTTGTAATCTTTGATCGAGTACGCGCCTTTGTGCTTGAATCAAACGATGCTGAAGTAATCTTAACTGTTCTCTTAATTCAATCTGATCTGGTACGATCATCGCTGCTGCTGCAGTTGGTGTTGCAGCTCGATGATCAGCTACATAGTCACTAATCGTCGTATCTGTTTCATGACCTACTGCAGAGATAACTGGCAAAGTTGTGCGAAAAAGACTATCCGCTACTTGACGTTCATTAAAGGCCCAAAGTTCCTCTAATGAGCCTCCCCCTCTCCCTACAATCAGTACATCTACATCCCCTTGTTGTGTTAAGATTTCTATACCCTCTGCAATTTCATTAGCTGCATTTGTCCCTTGAACAGCGACTGGAAAAAGCAAGATCTCTGTTAATGGAAAGCGTTGCCTCATTGTTATGATAATATCTCGAATAACAGCTCCACTTGCCGAAGTTACAACACCTACTCGGCGTGGGAAACGTGGCAACGGCTTTGCTGGAGCTGAAAAATAGCCTTCCTGCTCTAATTGTTCCTTTAAGCGAACAAAACGAGTGTATAAATCACCAATACCACTCATTTGCATTTCTTGAACATATAGTTGTACTTGACCTTCACGCTCATACATGGAAAGTCTAGCAAGTGCAAATACCGAATCACCATTTTGCGGACGAAAACGCAATCTTCGATTTTGACTTGAAAACATAGCAGCTTTAACACGTGTCTGCTCATCTTTTAATGTAAAATACATATGTCCACTGCGTTCATGCAGGGTAAAATTGGTAATCTCGCCCTTTACCCAGAGTGTTTGTAATTGAGGGTCCTCATCGATCTTGGAACGAAGATGTGCAACGAGGTCAGAGATTGTCCATATTTTGGTTTGCTTTTTCCTACGCCTCATATTAGTCTGTCACCTGACCTTCTTGGTTCTCTCGAACCCATTTCCCTAAACATCCATTAATAAAACGACTCGCTTCATCTCCACTATATGACTTAGCAATTTCAACAGCTTCATTAATAACCACTTTAATTGGGGTCTCCTGTTCATAGAGCAACTCATAGAAGGCAATTCGCAGTATTGCCCGATCAATAGATGCAATCCTGTCAATGCTCCACCCAGACTTTAGACATTTCCCTATTACTTGATCTATTTCATTTAAATGTTGTTGGATTCCATTAACTATTTGTTGATAGAAGAGAAAAGTCTTTCGATCCAATTTTGTTCTTTGTCTATGGATTATTTGGCTTTGTTCATCAGGTTGAAACTCAAGCTGATAGAGTGTAGTTAGTACGCTCTCTCTAGCCAATCTTCGATTCATAATATCTCCCTCCAATAAAAGAACCCAGCCTTATGCTCTGGCTGGATTCTAACAATACACCTTATTTTCGCATAAACTTATCCAGAAGTATATTGTCTATCATCTGCTTTACATCTTCTTTTCGATCGAATTGAACACCGATTAAATAACTAAGCCCCAAAATAATGGAAAAAAAGAGCATCTTCCAAAAACCAAACCACAGATAAATAAAACCGAGTAAGAGGCCCAATAAAATACCAAAAGTCTGACCTTTATGCTGCTCAACAAATAACCATATTCTCTTTATATCCATCGCTTGACGCCTCAATTCACTCGAACTCTAGCACGATCAGATTTTATAGCAGTCTGAATAATGTTGACAGAAACATCATCGACATCGATTCCAGCAATGGTTTCTACTTGATTTTTGACTGTAGTTTGTAATTCATTGGATAATTCTAGAAAAGGGCGATCTCCATCTACTGTGATACGAAAGCCAATATGAACAGCTCCTGTATCAGCATGTAAATGGACCCTCGCTGTTAACTCCCGAATCCCCTTAATTCGATCTGCTGCCTTTCTTGCTAAAGATTCAAGTGTTTCAATAGAGATTCTTACTTGACCAATCTCCGTCTCGTGATCAACACCAACAGCTCCTCTACGGGAACGACTTACACTCACCCATAATAAACGCAAAGCGAGTAAAAATAGAAGAACTGCGATAATCGCAACAATTACTTGCATTTGAAAATCGCCTTCAAGAAATTGAAAAGGCGTCTTTTCAATCAAGGAAGGCATATATGCTGCCCAAGCAACAAATATCGCCAAAAACCCCACGATCACACTTGTTAGTAACAAAAGTGAACGATCCAATAAACGCATCAACGGACCTCCCATTTCTTCATTCAACACACAACTTGCTGTCATGACCGATTGATTGTTGAGTGAGGGCCCCTACCTTACACGTTGCACAGGTGTTGATTCCTGTGTCTCCTCTGTTTGTGGAAACTTTAGTCCAGCAATCCGTACTACAATTCGATCGATTGGTAAACCTGTCATTTCTTCCACTCGCTCTTTCACCTGAGACTGAACGAGCTGACCCACTTCGACTACTTGCTCACCGTAGTGAACAATGATGGCAACATCAATTTCAATTTTATCGCCTAATTCTACTTTTACACCTTGACGTAAATTTTTCCTGCCTAGCCATTGATTTAAATCTCCTACTACTCCACCTTTTAATCCTGCAACACCTTCTACCTCTGTTGCCGCTAACCCACTGATTAATTGAATAACTTCGGGTGAAATATCAACTCTTCCTGGAACTTTCGTCTCTTCTTGTGGAGCCATTTACCCTAACTCCCTTCATACAAATCTACTTCTTCTAAAAATTGATTGTGAAAATCACCTTCTCGAAATCGTGGATGTTTCAACAGACGTTGATGGAATGGGATGGTTGTATAGACACCATGAATCACATATTCTGCAAGTGCTCGCTCCATTCGCTCAATCGCCTCTTGACGGGTATTACCCCATACAATTAATTTTGCGATCATCGAATCATAGTGCGGAGTAATTTGGTATCCTTGATAACATGCGCTATCAACTCGAACACCGATCCCTCCAGGTGTTAAATAGCCTTCGATCGTTCCTGGTGAAGGTCTAAAATTCTTTTCTGGATTTTCTGCATTGATACGGCATTCAATCGCCCATCCATCAAACTCAATCTCTGCTTGTGTAAAAGTCAGCGGTTCCCCAGTGGCAACCCGAATCTGTTCTTTTACCAAATCGATTCCTGTGATCTCCTCAGTTACAGGATGTTCAACTTGAATACGGGTATTCATTTCCATAAAATAAAAATTCCCATCACGATCTAAAAGAAATTCAATCGTTCCAGCTCCTGAGTAGTCAACAGACTTAGCAGCTTTCACAGCAGCTTGTCCCATTGCTTCACGTAACGATGAATTTAATGCAGGTGATGGTGCTTCTTCCACCAACTTCTGGTATCTGCGCTGAATAGAACAATCCCTTTCCCCTAGATGAACAACGTTTCCATGATTATCGGCCAATACTTGGATTTCAATATGCCGTGGTTCTACTAAGAATTTTTCCAAATAGACTCCTGCATTTCCAAAGTTAGCCTCTGCCTCCTGTTGTGCCAAGCGGATTGCTTTGGTTAGCTCTTGCTCTGAATGAACAATTCGCATCCCTTTTCCTCCACCACCGGCAGTCGCTTTTACAATAACAGGATACCCAATTTCCGCTGCAATTTGCTTTGCTTGATCCATATCTTGGATGATACCTTCAGTCCCTGGTACAACTGGTACGCCTGCTTGCTTCATTGTCTCTCTCGCGGTCGTTTTATCGCCCATCTGAGCGATCGCGTTCGGTGGTGGGCCAATAAATGTAATACCGCAAACAGCACAAAGCTCAGCAAAATCTACATTTTCAGCCAAAAATCCATACCCTGGATGAATCGCATCGACTCCAAGCAGTGTCGCCGTACTCATTAAATTCGTCATATTGAGATAGCTATCCTTGGCCATAGCAGGTCCAATACAAAAAGCCTCATCAGCTAAGGTTACATGAAGTGCTTCACGATCAGCTTCTGAATAGACGGCAACGGTTTGAATCCCAAGTTCACGACAAGCCCGTATGACGCGAACGGCGATTTCTCCCCGATTGGCGATTAGGACTTTTTTAAACATGATTCCTCCCCTTCCCGTCTTTAAGTCGTTCGTACCAAGAATAATGGTTGACCAAACTCAACCAATTCTCCGTTTTTGACAAGAATTTTTTCAATCGTTCCATTTACTTCTGCTTCAATTTCATTCATGAGTTTCATCGCTTCAACAATGCAGACTACCGAGTCGACAGATACTGTATTTCCTTCTTGTACATATGGATCTGCATCAGGAGAAGGGGATCGATAAAATGTACCTACCATTGGTGATTCAATTTTATGTAAACCCGCGTCCTCCACCTCTTTTGTCTCTTGTGTAGGTGCAGGTGATTGAGTAGTTACCGTACTGTTTTGTGCAGTAGGCGGCGGTAGTTGTACCACAGGCGCTACTGGTTGAACAGCTACTTCTCCAACCGCTTTCTTAATTGTAATTTTGGTTCCCTCATGCTCCATATGAAATTCAGCAACTTCTGCTTTTTCGACTAATTGAACTAATTCATGAATATCCTTTAGCTCTAATGCCACTTGCTTCCACTCCTCTCTAAAGACATTTTATGTATCCAAAATACTACCGCTTTTATGATAATGTTTTTTTACAACTTTGGCTAGTCTGCTAGCAGGATTCCAATCATGAAAACAAAAAAGCCCCCTGAGGGGAAGCTTTAAGAACGATATCCTATCGAGATCATGGTGGGATCGACTCGGAAGTGTTGTCCAACCATACTAATTAGATGAACTGCTTCAGTACTTGTTAAGCGTTCGCCTTGTACAATTACATCTACTTTATTTTGATGATTCATGACCACGACATCCCGATACCCTTCTTTTCGAATTGCTTCCTCTAAGGAAGACTCTTGTTGATCCACCTTCATTAATTGATTTACTTTTTGCTCTGCTACCTTTAGTTCTTTTTCTGATGCTCGCGGATTAGAAAGTGTACGCATGTATTCTTCAGTCAACTTCGAACGCAGTGTATCTCTTTGTAAGTGGTAATTGACAAAATAATCATGTTTACCCATTTGCTTACTTACTGGTTTTCCTTGTTCTACTTCTTTCATTTGCAAATCAAGCTTAGGCTTTTGCATCATTTGATTTGCTTGTTGTACAGGCTGTGATGGCCCTGTCACAATATAATATGCGGATAATGCTACCATCAATGTTAGCATGGAGACGAGCCAGACTGTTTGTTTATTCACTGTCATTTTCAAATTCCTCCTCAACCTCTTGGTAAAACTGAAATTCGGTGTAATGGAACATCGAGTGTTCGTTGAATTGCTTCTATTACAACTGCTTTTACTTGTAAATTCTCTACCCCCTCAGCAACGACAAGCACACCACGCACCTTTGGCTTGAGTCGTTTTACCACTAATGGTTGCTCACCATTGTTATTACGATAAAAGGTTGGTTTTTTATCATCGGTACCTTGGCGAATTGATCGATTGCCCCCCTTGGTGTCCATCTCTGTCGTCACTTGCTCAGAATGATGTTCATCAATTTGAACAACATCCTCCTCAGTTGAATCTAAGTTAACTATGACAGAGACATCATCCACACCTACTATACGGTCTAATACTTGCTCAAGATCGCGTTCATATTGCCTTTCATATGTTTCCATATTTGTATGTGAATTTGATGCTGAATTGACAGATGAAGCTGATTTGGAGGTAGTTGGTGTATTAGATGGTGAAAATGATATAGGCTCTTCTTTCATCTCAAACAGAGAAGAAAAGAATAAAAGTCCAACTCCCAGTAACCCCAAAAATAGAATACGACGGTAAAGTTTTTTTTGTGTTGGATTTTCACGCCATCTCTTTTCTACTTCTGCCCACCACTCTTTTAACACCATACCTCACCCGCTTTACTCAAACTCCATTTGTACTTTTTTTGGGTCAATACCCCAAAATTGTTGAAGATCTTTTTGGATTAAATCTTTCAAATGTTGTTGATTTCTTTTCTGTTCTACATTATCTCTTTGGATAAATGGATCTATTTGAATTGGATCAACTTTCTGATTGGTTGAATTAGGATTTCGTAAAATGAATAAAATTTGATTTAAATGTGGTTGCTGGTCTTTCCATTCAACCGATATCTCGATCTGTCTGACGAGCTGTGGATAACGTTGATCCAATAATTTTTTTAATTGCTGCTCGAAGTTACTTTTCCAAGTTTTTATCCACTCATGTTGTTGATTACTTTTTATCTCCTCTGCTTGTCGCTGAATCGTGGCAATGGAAGGTATCGCTGCTTCCTTACTGGCATTTTGATCTCCTTTTAACAATTGATCTACTGACAATTGATCTGTAAGCAGTTGAAGAATTGGCTGTAAGATTGCTAGAATAATCAATAATCCCAACACCAACTTTACATAACGCGATAACGACTGTTGAGGTAGTAATAGATCTATAAAAGTAGCGATCAAGACAAGTAGAATAATCTGCTTTAACCAATCACTGATCCACTCCATTCATTACACCTACCTACCGCATCATCACTGCTATGTTTCCAGCACTTACCATGATCGTAATTGCCAAAAAGAACATCAAACCAACGGCGGCTAAAGCCGCAAAGACATAAACAAGTGTCCGCCCTATTATTCCAAGACTTTCGATAATGGGGCTATTTCCTAATGGCTGAAGAACAGCGGCAGAAAAATGATAAATCAACGCAAGTGACAGAATCTTCAGAGCTGGGAAGGCGCAAATCATCAAAAGAATGATAACACCAGCTAAACCTAGCGTATTTTTCACTAACAGCGATGCACCAAGTACAGTATCTGCTGCATCAGAAATGGTTCGACCGATAACTGGAATAAAGTTTCCTGTTACATATTTAGCGGTACGAATCGCAATCCCATCGGTAACAGCAGCAGTCGCACCTTGAATCGAAAGGACACCTAAAAAAATCGTTAATGAGCCTCCCAGTAAGGTAATACTGAACTTATTCATCAAGCGTGCCAATTGATCTACTCTATATTTATCAGAAATGGTGCTTACAATGCTTAAAATCGTAGAGAAAAAGAAAAATGGTAAAATGACTAAGTAGATCAATAGACTGACAATATGAATCATGAAGATGATGAAAGGATGAAATAATGCGACTGATGCCAAGTTGCCCATTGAAGCTAATAGTGTTAGTAATAGTGGCACAGAAGCAACCATAAAATCGACCATTTGTCCGATTGCTGCCTTCGCTGCGGTGACTGCACTCGAAAAACTTTGGATGGCTAAAATTAATATCACCATAAATACTACAGCATAAGCCACCCGACTTACTTGGTTTTGTTCAAATGCGGTCTGTAATGTCTGTAAAATCATGCTTAAAACTGTTAGGACAATAATCATCCCTAAAAGCTTGCCATTGTACAAGACTTCATGTAAAAAATACCGCAGCAAACCCTTTCCAAACTCCGCTAATGAAAATTCTTTACTGTTCATCGATTGTAAGAAGGTAAATATATCCTGGGGTAGTCCTGCCGAGAAAAACTGTTGGTATTCTTGATGAAAGCGATCCCAAAAATGTTTCATTTCCTGAGTTGGTAAATGATCAAACTGGGAACGGATAAGCGGATCAATCATTGATTTTCCATCAACTGCTTCGACTGATGCTGGAAATATCAAACTGATGATAAAGAGCAAACCTATTATTAGATTCTTCAAGCTGCTCATCCTTTGTTACGGCAGAATATTAATAATGGTTTCGATGATTGTAATAATAATCGGGATCGCCATGACCATAATTAAAATCTTTCCAGCTAGTTCAATCTTTGCTGCAATTGTTCCTTGACCTGCATCTCTGGTAACTTGCGCCCCAAACTCAGCAATATAAGCAATACCAATAATCTTCAGGATGGTCTCTAGGAAAAATTGATTTACCTTTGCTTGATTCGCTAAGTGTGCTAGGACTTTCAGTATTTCAGTTATTTTACCAATCACTGTGAGAAAGATAACAATTCCGACAAAAGTGGCTAGTAAGAAAGCAAACATCGGTTTTTGCTCTTTGACTAAGAGGATCAGGATGGTGGCCACCACACCCAAACCAACCACCTGAATCATCTCCAAGTGATACTCCCCCTAAGAATGAAACAGAAAAACATTCTTAATTGTCTGGAATAAATCGCGAATGAGCATTGCAACCATGAAAAGTACAATGATAAAACCGATTAATGTGACCCAATGGGCCCAATCTTCCTTACCCATTTGTTTTAAAATTGTGTGAATCATTGCGACAATGATCCCAATCCCAGCAATTTGAAATACTGCGTCTACATTGTAAGGCATGGGCTCTCCTCCTCAATAAAGCAATATCACAACTAATACGCCGCCTAGAACGCCCATTGTTCGAAACATCTTTTCATATTGTTCTTGCTCTAATCGAGCCTTCTCTTCTACAACTTGTAACTGCTCTTTTGCACGGTCTATATGTTGAATTTGATCCAATCGATCTGATCGACCTAATACAGAGCATAAATCAAGAAAAATCTCTTTCTCAGTCCCTTTCAAAGATGTCTGACCCCATACTTGACGAATCGCTTTATGAAAACAATGATAAGTTGTGTCGCCTTCGTTTTTTTGAAGCTCTTCATAACTAAATCGAAAGATATCCGCAATCTTGTCGATCTCCCGCACGGAAATTAGTTTACAAATTTCAAATAGCGGACGATTTCCATACTGAATCTCTGATCGTAATAGTGAGAATGCGGTTAGCAATTGGCGTATTTGCTTTGGTCTTTGTCGCACCTGCATGGCCAGGTGAAATCCAAGCCAAGTGCTAGTAAGGACTGTAATGAAAGAACCGACTAGTTTCAGCATGATTGACTCACCATCGTTTGAACGTATTCAATCTTTTGTAGCTGATTGTCATAAATGGTCGAGATGGTTCCAGGTCCTTTGGAACGATCCAAAAAGATATAGTAAGAGAATATCCTCTCTGCTATTAAAGAGCGTAATATAGGTCGTTTTGTTACATCAGTAATTCTTGAGCCATGGAGTGTTGCAATGAGACGAACGCCTGTGTATACAGCCTCTTGAATTGCCCGTCCATCTTCTTCACGACCCAATTCATCGACAATTAATAGATCAGGTGACATGGAACGAATCATCATCATCATTCCCTCAGCTTTTGGGCAAGCATCTAACACATCAGTTCTTAATCCTACATCAAATTGAGGAACGCCATGAAGACATCCTGCAATCTCCGAACGTTCATCAATAATGGCTACTTTATGATGGTTGCCCACTATTCTTGCTAAATCGCGAATACAAGTTGTTTTCCCGCATTGAGGCGGAGCTACTATCATAATATTCTGCAATCCATCTTTATTATAGATGTAAGGAATGAAATGCTGCCCAGCTCCCTTTACTTCACGAGCGACTCGAATGTTAAAATGCGTAATATCTCGTAAATGGGTTACCTTGCCATCTTGCAAAATGGCTTTCCCAGTAATCCCTACTCGATGACCTCCTGAAATGGTGATATATCCCTTCTGCAATTCTTCTTCAAGAGTATAGAGAGAATGTTGGCTTACTAAATTTAGAAATCGCTGACATATTTCCGGTGTCGCAATCATGGCATCGATAGGTGATTGGGAGAGTATTCGTTGATCTTGCTTGATATAAAAGACACCATCTGTGAAGATCAGTTCAATCGGTCGAAGCTGACGGAGCCGCACTTCTTCTAATTGTTGCTGTTTTCCTTTTTCGAGGGATAAAATCACATGTCGGACAACTTCTGGAAAAATCGCAACTAACTGTTGATTGATGATTACACCCCCTGTCCACCTTTTACCTCCAATCTTATGGAGCATGTGATTCCTTTATTCCATTAATTGTGATAATTATTCCCATTTTGTGCATTTGCTTCAATTCTCAATTCAGTAGTATAATAAATTCAAACCAATGTCCATTTCTGCCCGTACACAACAGCGTCATTGGACGATGGTAACCAATGTTCGTCTACCGGGTAGAGCCAAGCATACACGCTTGATGCTACCAGAATTGGAGGTCTTTGACCGAATCTTAGGGCATTTTAACGATCAATTCATTTAGTCAATCAGTTTCAACGATGGGAAAACATGTCATCCTCTTACTACGACTTCTCGGAGAATCCGGGATCCCAACAACAGGGTCGTCTGATGCCCTCGCCCATCCGTGAGTGGGCGGGTCGCATCTGGAAGAGCCTTCAACCGCTCGCCAACAGGCAGATGACGCTGGAGGAGTTCACTCTGGTCACCCGTCAACTCTACCCGTTTCCTTGCGGGCACGAGCTGACGGAGGCAAAAAAGCAGAGCATCTCCGGTGAACTCAAGAAGGAGCCGCTGCGGGAGTTCTACCAGGGACAGGAGTGGATCGAGTTCGACCCCAACTGGAAGCAGGTCTCCCCGAGCCCGCTCACCTATGAAGTGGGTGAGCTGCGATTCGGCTGGAAGTGCTGCCAGGAGGTGAATCTGAAGGTCGTCATCCACCTCTCCCAGAAGAAGCTGACGATGAAGGTCACCTCCGAGGTCGACGGGGAAGAGCCGTACCTCCCCCAGATCTACGAGGTCACCAAGGAGGAGAAGGGAAACATCTCCTTCGATCTGACGAACTGATCAACTGATCGCCGCCCATCCGACCGCCCCCCGGAGCAGCTGCTCCGGGGGGCGGTCGTCTTTATGATTCGCTATCTTTTTTGTCCTCCTCTGGAAAAAGCTCATGATGACAATTGGGACAGAGGAGCGCAAGATCATCATCCTCTAAGTCATCCTCATCAACCAATACCTCTTCTCCACAATTTGGACATGTAATTGAATATTGATCATCATAAATCTCTAATTCAAGTTCGTTTAAATCTTCATCGATTGCCTCTGTATACTCTTCTAGTTCAGTTTGTCGCAATTGTAAGTGTTCCTGTTCCTTGACAAGTTCCTCCTGTAAATCAAGCAAACGTTTTAATATGAGGTATTCATGGCTTTCCTTATTCTTACATCCTGCTAACATCCCTTGAAGATAGGCAACCTCTCGCTGTAAATGTTGCAAATGAGACCACTCCTTTGCACTTCATCGATATTAGGAATAGTGTCACCGCTTATTCCAGAAACAGTCGAAACAATTATTGGCAAATTGATTTTAAGAGAATTTGATGGTCGTTATTTTATTTGCATTGGATGAAAAAATGGGGAAATGGGGCAAGCTATGGCAAAAGGAGGAAGCTTTATGGAGCAAAGCGTTAAACAATCAACTGGATCACCAAAACCGGTCACTCTGTGGATTTTAAGTATGATTCCTATCTTAATGGTATTGGGCAATTCTATGATTATCCCAGTACTTCCTACTATTCGTTCGATTTATCATGTTAGTTCTTTTCAAGTAAGCCTATTAATCACGCTTTTTTCAATTCCCGCTGCATTCATTATTCCCATTGCTGGAATTCTTTCAGATCGAATTGGCAGAAAAAAAGTGATCATTGTTAGTCTGATCATTTACGGTATAGGAGGGTTATTCTCGGCTGGTGTTGCGATCTGGAGTAAAGATTCCTTTATGCTTTTGCTGCTTTCAAGAATTATACAAGGGATTGGAGCAGCAGGAACAGCACCCGTTGCAATGGTTTTAGCAAGTGATCTCTACAAAGAGGAAGAAAGAGGGAAAGCGCTTGGAATCATAGAAGCTGCCAATGCAGCAGGTAAAGTGCTCAGCCCCATTGTTGGTGCTCTCTTAGCCACATTGATCTGGTATGCCATGTTCTTTGCTTTTCCCATTTTAACGATCCCTTTGGTTTTTCTCCTGATCAAATATGTAACAGATGCACCGCTAAAAAATGTTCCAAAGCTAGCCCAATATCGGAAATCGATTCAGAAAATTTTTTATCGACAGGGACGCTGGCTTTACGTTGTCTTCTTTGTCGGACTCGTCACGATGTTTACCATGTTTGGTGTACTCTTCTACTTTTCTGAATACCTAGAACAAAAATTTAAGTTAGCTGGAATGATGAAGGGATTTATTTTAGCCATTCCATTACTTGGATTAGGATTTACAGCTTATTGGACAGGGTCACATATAAAAGAACGAACTCGAAAAATGAAACATATAATTTGGATTGGGCTTCTTCTATTGACAATCTGTACGACTCTACTAATCTGGATTCATCAGTTTTATTTATTACTTGCTATTTTATTAGGTATTGGGATTAGTAGTGGACTTATTATGCCTTGTCTGAATACGTTGATCACTTCTTCTATTGGGATGAAAGAACGCGGTTTAATCACTTCTTTTTATAGTAGTGTCCGTTTTCTTGGTGTTGCTCTAGGACCTCCTATCTTTGGTGCATTGACAAAACATCCTTACTTGCTTTTTCTAGGTACAGCTTCTGCACAAGTGATCGCAATCCTGCTCGTTCTATTTCGTTTACGGCAACCTCAAAGATTACGGGGAAAAGGAGAACGATCTCGTCTTTATCTCCATAAAAATCATTTTCAGTCAACTTAATATTACTAAACTTGTCCGCGCTCGCATACTCCTATATGGAACGAGGAGAATTGGAGGAAATAGAGATGCGCGGAGAGCTTCTATTAGTCATTTTAATTATAATAGGTCTCGTGGGTCGATCACCCTTGATCGCTACTGCTGCGAGTCTCTTACTCATTCTTAAACTCGTTCATCTGGAACATTATTTTCCATCTGTCGAACGACGTGGTCTAGAGTTAGGCCTACTTTTTTTAACATTAGCTGTCCTCGTTCCCTTCGCTACAGGGCGTATTACATGGAATGAAATCTATACTGTCTTTACTTCAATACCTGGAATTCTGGCCCTCTTAGGTGGTGCAATCGCTACATATATGAACGGCAAAGGGCTTGACCTATTAAAAATCGATCCACAGTTAACCGTAGGAATGGTTCTGGGATCGATCTTTGGCATCCTTTTTTTGCGCGGGATTCCAGTTGGGCCATTGATGGCGGCTGGATTAACCGCACTATTTCTAAAACTAGCCTATTACCTTTTCGAATAAAACAGAAACGATTTATTGTTCAGGATTTGCTTGTTGACGACTGCGAGTCATCTGTTGCCAAACAGTTCCACTCGCTGCCTCACCTTTTTCAATCCGTTCCAATGCGATTTGAGTCTGCATCCTGACCTCAAATTCGGGGTCTTCTAAAGCCTTTTGTAATGCTGGAATCGCTCGTTCATCCCCCACTTCAAATAAGAATCGTGCTGCTCGCCAACGAACCAATTTATTACGATCAGACAAGGCATCAGACATAGCAGGAACAGCTTTTGGCGAACCTAAGTCTGAAAGGCAATCTCCTGCCGTTCTTCTCACCATTGGTGATGAATCGGTTAATGCTTGACAAAGCAATGGAAGAGCAATCTCATCCTCAAAATAGCCTAAAATCACAACAGCTTGGCGACGAATTGACATCTTCTGATCCTTTAATGCTCGTTCTAAGACGGGCATTGATGCAGGCTCTGGTTCTAATTGATCAAGAGCGCGATATCGAGTCTCCCAATCAGGCGCATCCATCGCTGCTTTGATTTGATCCAGAGTCATTTTAGGTTCTGGTTCTACATTCTGCTGTGCTGATCGTATAATTAATTGTTGTAGCCGTGTATCATTATATGTAGCTTCCAATTCAGCGACTACTTGCTCACCAACTTGTTCTAAATCGCCATAACGAGGTCGTTGTACTACCCATTTTCGTTCAAAAATATGATTCGATACATTCTTTTGCACTTCCAGCACAGCTTCTGTAAATCGATTTGATAATCCAAATCGGCGTTCCTCATCACTTCGGCGTAATTTCACTTGTAAAGGAATTCCCTTTAACTGTTGTACCTCAACCGTGATTTCAAGATATGATGGATCTATTTCAGTTTCCTTTGCATCGGTTTCAGTCGAACGGTGTTCTACATCACCTAATGCGTTTCTTGCTGCACTCAGTATCTGTTGCCAATCTGCCTTTGGATGACGTTCCAATGATATAAAATCAAGCACTTGAAACACACCTGTAACTCCATCAATCTCTAATAAACGCCGTAAGTAATCGGGAGCACCATCTTTCTCCTGCTTCTGGAACTGAAGATTTTTCCCTTCAGGTAGGGATTGATCAAGGTTTAGCTTCATTGCATTTGGACTTGGCGTTGGTTCAATGGATAGAATCTTCAATTCCCCACACCTCCCATAAAAATCAGTCGATATTATGCCCTTGAAATATAGTCACCACTTCTAGTATCGATGATTAAACGATCTCCTATATTGATAAAAAGTGGAACCTGAACTACATAACCTGTTGATAGCGTTGCCGGCTTACTACCTCCTGTTGCCGTATCACCACGAATCCCAGGGTCAGTTTCAACCACTTCAAGTTCTACAGAATTGGGTAACTGAACCCCTAAAATTTCATTTTTAAAGATGACAAGACTTACATTCATATTTTCTTGTAAAAAATTAAGTTCATATTCAAGTTGTTCACGAGACAGTGTAGTCTGCTCATATGTTTCATTATCCATAAAAGTATATTCGCCGCCACTTTCATAAAGATACTGCATTTGTCTTGTTTCAACTAGTGCTTTTGGCACTTTTTCCCCTGCACGAAAAGTACGTTCAGCGATATTACCATTACGGAGATTCCGTAACTTTGAACGTACAAATGCAGCTCCTTTACCAGGCTTTACGTGCTGGAACTCGATTACTTGCCAGACATCTCCATTTAGTTCAATTGTTAATCCTGTTCGAAAGTCGTTTACGCTGATCATCTTTATTCCTCCATCAATCAAATCGCAATAAATTCTTTTGTTGCTTTTGTTAATCGAATGGCACCTGACTCTGTTATCAGTACATCGTCTTCAATTCGTACGCCAAATTCATTTGGAAGGTAAATACCTGGCTCTACAGTTACCACCATACCGGGTCTTAGTACTTCCTCACTCGTTAATCGCAAAGAAGGCGCTTCATGAATCTCTAAACCGATCCCATGTCCTGTTCCATGACGAAAGAAGTCACCATAACCATAACTCTCTATCACATCACGCGCAATCTGATCTACTTCTTTCCCAGTCATTCCAGGGCGCATTGTCTCTAAAGTCTTCTCTTGTGCCTCTAATACAATACCATAAATTTCACTATGCTTCTCATCTGGCTTACCTAAGAAAAATGTTCGTGTCAAATCAGAAACATAGCCATCTACAAAACAACCGAAATCAAAAGTAATCATTTCGTTATGATGAATGATTTTCTCACTTGCAATGCCATGTGGAAGTGAAGAACGATGTCCAGAGGCAACAATTGTAGCAAACGAAGGGCCTGACGCTCCCATCTTCCTCATTAAAAATTCAATGCGTGCTGCAATTTCCTGTTCAGTATTTCCCGGACGAATCTCTTCTAACATTTGTTCATATACCTGATCTACAATCCTCATCGCCCGTTGATGTGCTTGTAATTCTTGATCATCTTTTATCAACCGAAGTTCCTCAACAAAGCCCTTGATTGGAACAAGTTGCGTTTCATGGCATAGGTGTAACAAGATACGATACTCAGCATATGTTAAATGCTCTTCCTCAAAAGATAATATTTGAACCGACTCCTGCTGGCATAGCGCCGCTACACGCTCAAATTCATTCCCGTCGTGCATTTCAACTTGAAAATCAGGTGATTGTTGACGCGCTTGCGTCATATACCTTCCGTCAGTGACTAAGAATGCTTTGCTTAGAGTAATGAGTAAGATTCCAGCCGTGCCTGTAAATCTACTTAGATATGTTCGATTTGGTATACTCGTAATCAAAATACCTTCAATCTGTCTTTCCCTCATCTGAGTTCTTAAAGTTTCTAAGCGCTTTTCCAATCCTTTCACATCCTCTCAATCTCCTCTAAAGCAAATAGCTGCTGAAAAGCTAGTAAGGCTAATTCATAACTAGCACTTCCAAACCCACTAATCTGACCTTTGGCAACACCAGCTATCACTGAATGATGACGAAACGAGTCCCGTGCATGGATGTTCGATAAATGAACCTCAATCACTGGGACTGTAATAGATGCAACTGCATCACGCAGTGCATAGCTATAGTGGGTATATGCACCTGGATTTAAGATAATCGCATCATAATGTGTATCCGCTTCATGAATAGCATCGATTAACTTTCCTTCATGATTTGATTGAAAAGCATCAAGCTCCCACCCCAATGTAGTAGCCTTCTCTTGTAATTGCTGATTAATCTGTTCAAGTGTTAAATGCCCGTATATATCTGGTTCTCGGTTTCCTAAACGATTGAGATTTGGACCATGTATTACATAAATTTTTTTCATGATGGATAAACCCCTCTCAGTACATACGTTACATTATATCATTGATTTGTTTTTACCATTCAATGTCTACATGAACATCAAAGATATCGTTTCATGTGTGACTTTGCTATACTAGGTATGAAAGAATAAAGGTGGTGCCAAATTCCATGTCAGAACAGATCACTCAATATGGTGGTCAGGCTGTAATTGAGGGTGTGATGTTTGGTGGAATACACTCACAAGTAACAGCGGTCCGCCGTCAGAATGGAACAATCGAAACATACGAAGTTTCAAAAAAACAAATCTCATGGGTCGATACATTAAAGAAAATCCCAATTCTTCGTGGCATTGTCGCTTTAACTGAATCAAGTGCAACAGGAGCAAAGCACTTACAATTTGCTAGTGACAAATTTGCTGAAGATGAAGAAGGGGAGCCCATTTCAAAATCCCAGTCATCATGGGCTTTATATCTAGGTGTTGCTGTAATTGGTGTGATCTCACTCATTATCGGTAAAATGATCTTCACAGCCTTGCCTGCTTTTTTAGCCAGTATAATTTTTGATCCTTATGTTAAAAATTTAATTATCCAAAACTTATTAGAAGGCGCGATTAAAACGATTTTACTGCTAGCCTATCTACTCATTCTCGTTCAAACTCCTATGATCAAGCGACTGTTTCAATATCATGGAGCTGAACATAAAGTGATTAACGCTTACGAAGCAAGACTTGAGTTAACAGTAGAAAATGTTCAAAAACAGTCCACCCTTCACTACCGTTGTGGCAGTAGTTTTATGATTTTAACCATTATCGTAGGGGTTTTCGTCTATTCATTTTTTAGTTATGACAGTGTTTGGGAAAGAATATGGATTCGCTTATTGCTGTTACCACTAGTCATCGGACTCTCTTATGAGTTATTGCGTATTACAAATGCAGTACGTGAAGTTCGTCTTTTAAAATACCTTGGTTATCCAGGTCTGTGGTTGCAAAAACTTACAACAAGACAGCCTAATGATGATCAAGTTGAAGTAGCCATCGCAGCCTTTCAAAGGATGCATGAATTGGATCAGCAAAGTGAGAATGTTACATCTCAAGTGGCGCAACCCTGTTAAATCTTTCAAGAAAAGAGGGAGATGGATGTCTACTTTTTCAACGACTCAAAAAGGTTGGCACTTCCTTGTCTTAGCCCTATTCGCGATTGGATTTATAGTTGAATTGATTCAACACCCCATTTCCATCATTCTTCCTTTAGTTCTGATAGGGGTCATTTATTATCTATACAAATTCCCGCCTGCATGGCTGATCCGATTAAGTACACGTACAGATAGAAGGTTTATCCATCCGAGATCACAACCCCAAAAAGCAATAAACAAGCGAGCAAAAAAACACTCGTTTCGAGTGATCAATGGCAAGAAAAAACGCTCTCTTTAAGCCCTGATTGAAAATAAGCCCATTACCATTGTTGAAGTTGTTCATAATAAAACCAGTTCATATGTGAACTGGTTTATTCTTGTTCTAACCATTCCACCATAACAGGTTGATAAATCTCTAATAACAAGTAAGGGCTTATCACAATTTGCGGAAAAACCATGCCTTTCTGAGGATGAGATTCTTTTACATAAATGATGGTACCATCCTCCGTTTCCTCCTGTCGCATAATCTCTAATTTATAACCAGGATTAGGCCGCTCGCCTAAAGCAATT
The DNA here is from genome assembly GCF_900129355.1 of Seinonella peptonophila. Lineage (GTDB taxonomy): Bacteria > Bacillota > Bacilli > Thermoactinomycetales > Thermoactinomycetaceae > Seinonella > Seinonella peptonophila. The sequence goes on from NZ_FQVL01000001.1 coordinate 564,134, forward strand.
AACAAATATTCAAGATTTGGCAATTGGAAACGATGTTGACCTTGTTGTGTTTTCTTCTCCTGCATCCATTCAAGTACAGCACTGGGCAATGAGCGATGTTCGACATGCGGTATGAGTCGGTAATTATAATTCTTCGGTTGATGTAAGGACATGTGTTTTCCGCTACAGAAGTATGCTCCTGTAAACGGACTTCCTCCTTTCTAGAAGCAATGGGGTCGTGTTTTCGACATCCCACATTCGATTATTAGTCTCTTTTTTAGTGTAACCTATTCGCACATACTTTTCCCTCAAGAATATTACCAAAGTTAATTCTTTTTTAGGTTAGCGATCACCATTCTTTTTAGTCCGTTATGGAATAGTTAGATTACTTTGTCTTTTGCAACCGGCTGATAGCGTGTCTGAATATATTTTTCAATTGTCCAATTATCAAAGAAAACCTCAGCAGCTTTTACACCAGAGCGAAATAACTGTTCCTTCTTTTCTCTCGATATTGAAAAGTCAGTTAATTTCACTTCCAATGAAGGAACTGTAATGGTACGTAACTGATCCTTCTTATGAATGTATAAATTATCATGAGCATCCATCATCGTCAAGAACATCGATGTAAACATGCTAATCGGACCATGAATTTCATGAAAATGATGTTTCTCCTTTGAAAATAATCGAAGCCCAAAAGTAGGACGTTCAGGCAAATCATCAAATATCCAAACTGGAAAGTTACTTAGGACTGCCCCATCAACTACATAACATTCTTTTGTTGTTTCTCGATTTAAAATTTTGGTTGGTTCAAAAAAGAATGGGATACTACAACTCATTCGTACTGCTTTTGCAACTGAAAAGTTGGCTGGGTCATAACCGTAACGAGGCAAATCACGTGGTAGAACCATTAAATTCCCTGTTGTAATATCAGAGGCGATAATGTTTATCTCCATTTCATGATTCAAATCGGCAAAAGTGCGAACCCCCTTCCGAGCAAGTAAAGAATCAATCCATGCTTCTAAGGGAGATGCAGAATGCAAACCTTTAGATAGCCAAACTTTCAATGCAGAACCAATATAAGGAATACGCTGGATAGGCGACTTATGAATCAGTTGGCTCATATCAAACTCTAATAACAATTTATATAGTTCATCTGCACGAAAACCCGCTGCTAAAAGCGTTGTCACGATTGATCCAGCTGAAGTTCCTGCTACTCTTTTCCATGTAAACCCTTTCTTCTCTGCAACAAGAAGCGCTCCCACTAAACCAATCACTTTCACACCGCCGCCCTCGACGACTAAATCAGCATCCATCTTTTCTACCCCTCCATCCAAACTGGACGCTAGGAGGTCTTCTTATCTGAGGTAGAAATATTGTGCATAAGAACTCCTAGTCAATTTTCCATTAACCTCCTCTTTATGTTATGTGAAAAATGACAAAAAAACCCCTAGAGTTCATCCCAAGGGCTACAATGTGTTTATGTCCTTCTCCAACGAATTGGATGCATCTTTAAGTGAATGTAGTTGTTGAATCAAGGATGGATTCTTTTCTAGACAATCAACTAAGTTTTCAATGCAATGGATCGAATCCCAACTAAGATGATGCTCAATCCCTTCGACATCTTTATATATTAATTCCTCGCTGACACCTATCAGTCGAAGAAATTGTTCTAATAGTAAATGACGGTCCACCAACTGCTTACCCATTTTTTTCCCTTTAGAGGTGAGGACTAAACCACGGTATTTTTCGTATACCAAATATTGTCTTTGGTCTAATTTTTGTACCATCTTTGTAACGGACGAGGGGTGAACTTCCAACGCCTCTGCGATATCTGATACACGAGCATAACCTTTTTGATCAATAAGCTTATATATATTTTCCAAATAATCTTCCATACTCGGTGTTGGCATAGGTGCCCTCCCTATTCTCTTTTCATCCTCTATATTTTACATTACATGTAACCTATAGGTAAATATCGAGAAAAGTCCGTTCATTATCATCGACAATCATCTAGATATTACCAATCAAATGTATGTTTGTCAACTAATTTTCTGAAAAAGACAGGTTTTATGAAGGGTTTCCTTCTTGTTTATTAATATTCAATTATAAAGCCACTGTGTCAAATCAAGTGGTGCAAATTTTAGATAATCACAAGCAACCAAGCATAACTGTACCTCATCTATGTTACCTTGAATCGCATCGTAAGCAGACGAGCCATGTAAATGACCAAAAAGGCAGAGGCGAACTGAAAATTCTTTTAACAGCTGAAAAAAACCTGATTCCGTACATCCTTTTGTCAATGGCGGATAATGTAACATGCAAATAATCGGTCGATCAGGATGATGTTTTCTAGCATCAGTTAAAGCAAGTTGTAGTCGACCCACTTGTCGTTCATAAATTTTGCGATCTGTTTGTTCCTGGAATGAATAATCTCCTGGTAAATTCCAACCTCTTGTCGCTACTACAACATAGTCCTCCACTAATGTCCAGTCTGCATCGATCCATTCCATGCCTTCTGGAAGTGCTTCACGAACTTTCTTTTTGCTATGTGCATAATAACAATGATTTCCTGGAGATAGCACTTTGTTACCTGGCAATTGGGCAATCCAGTCAAAATCCCAAACAGCTTCACTCAAACGTAGTCCCCAACTTATATCTCCAGGAATGAGAACAGTATCAGATACCCCCACGTGTTCGACCCAATGATCTCGGATCAAATCAAAGTAGCGTGGGTTCCAGTCAAATATATCCATTGGTTTTTCGATATCCTGTTTGGGATCAATCTGATAAAGATTAACTTTATGTCGAAAAGATAAATGTAAATCACTTAACCCAAAGATTGCCATATTCCCCTACGCTCCTCTGTTGATCAATACACAGTTTCCATTATTCATCTTTATCTGTAGAAGCGCAACTGATTTGTAAGACCGCTTCAATATAATATGGTTTTCCCTTCGACATTGAGCGTTACTCTTTGAATAATGGGAGCGATCTGTCTAGAATAAGTTAAGTTTTTCTGTTCATTTCCATCATAAAATTGAATCATAGAACGTGTATGAGTTGTATAAATATGAACCTTTATCAATTTACTTCCTTGCTGAATCCAATCTGTTTTTTTCACGGCCATTTTCTTCAATTGCTCCTGTAAATAAAAAAGCTCAAGTCTTGATTTTGCATTCCAGTAAGCTTTCCATTGTTGATGATCAGTAGTGAGTAGATTAATAGAAAACGGATATTGCATGGTTACCGGACGAATCATAAACGACTTTTTCAAATGAAGCTGTTCCACTGTTGAACCTGGAAACAAAACGGTTTTATTATTCATGATTTTCCCTTGACCGAAAACCAACCGCCAAGGAGTCGGATATAAATAAGAGATTGAACGATTGACTCGTTTTTTAACCAGTTCAGTCCGCGGCTGTTTTACCACAACCATTCCTTTACCTTCTATCCGCACAATAAAAGAAGATGCTATGGGTAGAGTGCCAATTCCTATCCATTTTAGCTTTGATCCAGATTCTTGAAGCTGAACCGCCAAAGGTTTCCCTCGCTCATATTCAATGATATAATGATATATTTTTCTTGGTTTCACGCGAAACTCCGATGAGATCAACATCGGCAACTGCCGTTTTCCTGACCGTTGATATAGAATAATCCGCCCATTCGAAGAGACTGTCAAGCCATATTGCTTTTCTTTATCTTTTTTTGATTGTAATAAAAAATAAAAAGTAGAACCTTTACCCATCGAAAAACTACCTGTAATACGAGAAAATCGATCCACACCCACAGGCAATTGGTATTCCCTGTCTCTGTTTCGAAGATCGAACCAAGCAGGATTCGTGTAAAAATGATCGTTTGCTTTATCTTGCTGTGGCAGGCAAGTATGATAGGTACTTGTACTTTTCACTATGAAAATGAACATCATGAAAACTCCACACAGAACCACCCATTTCCAATGAGGCTGTTTTTGTATCGTCTTTTTCCAATATTCATCTAAATAATCATTCAATATTTCCATAAATGTTTGCATGGTCATCTTAGAGGTGATGACCTGTTTAATCAATTTAGATATCGATGAAGGGATCTTATTTACTTTCAACTGAATAAATAAATCTTCTACTCCTGAATCATAAAATTGACCAGTTAGTAAAAAAGGTAATAATTTTCTCCAACTCTCATGCTCTTCTTCAAGATGTTCCACAGAAAAAAACAGTAATAAGGGATCACCTTCCCGAACCAGTATTTTTTTTGGATCACATGCAATGTGTAGAGGAAGATTCGTTTCTTTTACATACACGATCACTTGCAAAACTTTAAGTACAAATTGCATTGCTTGATACAGTTCCATAGGACGATTCGGATTTACTTCTAACAATAAAGGTTCCCCGGTATTTGGAGGATGCACCAAAATCAATTGATTATCTTCAAGAATCATATCAAGAATCGGAACGATATAAGGATGTTGTAACTGCTGCATTAGCTGGTTTAAACTCATCTCTTTTATCGTTAAATCATATAAAGGAATTTTTTGAAGGCAAAGAGAGGTACCATCTAATGACCTTGCTTGAATTAACTGCCCTGTTATAGAGTCAATTACATCTTCAACAAAAAATCTTTGATCATACTGAGAATGTAACAAATGAATTCACCCTAATCTATTGATACATTTAATTATTTATTTAATATTCTCAAAAGATATTTGTCAGTTCTAATATGAATATACTGAAAAATCATCGGCTGTTTTAGTTGATAGGTTAAGTCCCTGCTCTTTTTATCTTGTTGAATGGTAAATCGAAGCCGTTCTCCTTGGTTCATCATGACCAGTTCCGTTTCATCTTTAGGATTCCATTTCTTGGGCAATGGGATAGAAGATAATCGTTTCATTTGCGTAGTCACTTGTACTAATTCGATTGAATGGCTTGGATGATAAAAGAGAATAAATCGCTCAGAAGTTAATGACTCTAATTCAATCAGAGGTATACTCTTTTCATCATCTTGCCCCTGCCACCGGTAATGAAAAGTTGGACAATATGGATACTGAAATTGGGATTGTTCCATCAATATGATTTGTTTAGACTGCTCTACCAGATTTCCATGTACTAATTGCCCACCATCTTTCTGTCTCCATAATAATTGAGCCCTATTATTTTTTGTTACTTTCACTTGTTGGATATGGGTCATCCAATTCCCAAGAAAAAAGAGCTGGTACTCCTTTTCACTTAACACCGGTCCCACGATCAACCACTTTTGATCTTGTGAAGATACATTTATGTAAAGGGGCTTATTGGGCTGAAAGATCAATTGAAATTTATATTCCTGCTTTGGCTTTAAATGAAAGGTCGAACTGGCGCGATCTTGCGTGGAAATCTTTTTCTTATGCCCAGCAATGATATAGGGATATCCTTGATGATCAAAATGTAGACCAAAGCGCTCCTTATCAGGAGTAACAAAAAAAGCAGAAAAAGGCGATACTTCTTTCTGAATAAAGGAGAATTGCACCACTGTTGGTTGTTTTAAGGTTTGATTCATATATAAGCTACTAATCTTTTGATCGTGAAAAGAGATTTGAGGAATGGTGATAACATCAGCATGTTTATTCTGCTGAACGCTTGTAGAAGAGACTGGTTTTAGCCAATCATTAACAAAATGTAAGCTCAAGCCCATTCCTAACATAGAAAATGCTGTAATCCCAATCCACCAATACTTTTTCCCCTTTCTTGAATGAACCTTTCGTCTAGGAACGGTTGCAAAATGAGCTTGTTCACATAGTTGTAGCATATCTTCGGGTGTAATCAATGGCTCAAAACTTCGGTAAAGTAACTCTCTAATCTGGATGGGTAAACAACTTTGTAAGGATGAGATAGTAGCATCTTTTTTCCCGGTTAAAAGAAAAGGAAATAAGCCTCTCCAACTATTCTCAAATTGTTCAACAGCTTCTCCAACTGAACTGCAAAGTTTTACAAACAAAAGATAAGGTTGGTGAACCAAGAAAATATCTTCTGGCTCCATATGAACAACCATAGGGATCTCATAATGAAGCAGATGAATCGCTGTTCGTAGCAGATTTTGATATAGCTTGATCGCTTGATCTGGTAGCATCGGTTTTTTTATTGTGACTAACTGAGTTAAAGGGCGAAGTTTCATATATGGATGAACCAAAATCAATCGATTCCCAGACTGTATCACTTGTTTGATAGGGTATAAATATGGATATGTAAGCTGTGCCATCAATTGTTGCACATGGTTGATATCACGATATGGATTATAAATCTCTTGAAGATAAACTTGTTCCCCTTGGGTTGAATTAGACAAGATAAGCTGACCTTTTGGATACCGTATCACATCCTTTACCTGAAAAGTCTCGTAATAGTGCTTTTCCTCACTCAAGTTCAGTTCCTCTTTTCTAAAATATACTATCGCTTCCGAATGATGAAAAAGTCTATTACCAATTATACTAAATTTTTTCTAATCTTCCATCTTTAGATTTTTATCTATGAAAAGTCCAATTCGAATGTGCATATTTTTCCTTAACTAACCTTTCCGCAAGATCCTCTTCATACTTTGATAACGCCCCTTTTCTAAACGAAACACCTAACCCTTCTGAAAACCCGTTCAAAAGTGCATTTTCAAGCTCCAATATGGTAGGTAGTGGATGTAACCATTCTGCCAATGATGTGGATCTTCTTTGAAAATCGATTTGTAAATTTTGACGTTGTCTCTCTGAACGAAAATTTAGTAACTGAAATAAAACATGATCATGCGATGCTAAAAGCAATGAACCATGTTGCAGCAACATATTATTTTGACGAGTTTGGGCACTTCCAACTAGTTTTCGTCCATCAATCTCAATTTCATATGAGGAGGAAGTATCAAAACAAGCTGCCGATGTTAGAGATCCTTTTGTGATTGCCTTTGAATTTGTTTTAGATAGAGGCAAATCGAACTGTTTTAAGGCTACAACCAATCCTTGACTAATCCATCGGTGAGAATCGGTTATAGATTTTGGAACCATTTCATTTTCAAGCGGCGAGATTAAACTATAAGTGACCTCTTGATCATGTAGGACAGCTCTTCCGCCTGTTAGTCTACGAACCATTTCTACATTGTGTAGCTTTAATTGATCCTTCTTTACTGCTTGCTCCGCTTTTTGAAAATAACCTATCGAAAGACCAGCAGGTTTCCAACCATATAAGCGTACAGTTGGTGGAACAAGACCTTTCCGACAAGCAATCATCATCGCCTCATCAATCGCCATGTTAAGCGCAGGATGAAATCTTTGATAAGTAAGAAATCGCCATTTCTTCCCCATTAACGATCCTCCTCATATTCAATTCGATGCTCAACTTGCTTTGGCAAATGATGAATACTCGTTCGAAGAAACGCTGGATAGAGTGGTGCATCTTTCAGTTCATCCAAAGGAATCCATTCAAATAGAAACTTGGAATCATTTTCTTCGATGGTAAATCTTGTTTGATCTAAAATCGGATTCCAATTGACCGGTTGAACTAAATAATAAAAGCACAGTTCATGAAAATTTGTGCCTTTATCCAGAAAAAAATTCTCTACTATGTAACATAGCCGATTAATCTTCACTTCAATCCCTAATTCTTCCTCCATTTCTCGAATGACCGTTTTGGTAGATGGCTCAAACCATTCACACCTTCCGCCTGGCAACAACCATGTTTCCCAGTCAATAAATCGGTGTAAGAGAACTTTCTGTTGATGAATCAAGATTGCAGCTACCCGGTAATTAAAACGATCTTTTTCTTGATGAAATGATATCAATTTTGTACGCTCCATTCTTGTTCGAGTTTTATGCATCGTCCATGAAATTGCTGAACATCTGTGCCATATGTCCAATCTAATAACTTTGGTTGTAAATGATCTTCGTATGCTTGATACTCCATTTCACCCCTCCAACGTGTCACGACAAGGAAGCGATCACGATCAATCTGTTCTTCAGCAAAAAAGCCTCCCAACATTCCAGGCGCATGTGACATGCTAAGATTCCAAACACTCTGCTGAACTAGCATAAATTGTTCTCTTTGCCCTGTTTTTACGCGAATATCACTAATTTTCATCAGGCTATCTTCATTTATAGGCCCAGCTAAGAAATCCTCGTCGACTTGTCCAGGTATATCAATAATTTTTTCATATTCCTGGGTAGAGCAATAACGGACGAGATGTTGGGAAACACATATAGACTGATATTGATGATAATTTTGTTCGTAACTGTGCTGGTCTTTCCAACATGTTAAAATTGATGCCTCACTTGATTTCTCTACATTCCAACCACCTAACTGCCCTATTAATCCAGCGATCTGCAAATCTTGAATTCTATTTGCTTGCGCTTCCGAAAAAGCTTGCCGCTGTGAAATGGGCACTTTACAAATTGTCCATGTCACAATCATGTCAGGGTCCCCTTTATCAGAGAAAATCACCAAAATAATCCATAAACACCATTTCTGTTTCTCTGTTTATTTGCTTTTTCCTTTTTCATTCGTTGATAATCAGATATGAAGTCAAAGTAACTATTTCCACATTTTCTTTTAACAAAAACCCATTCACTCAAGATAATCCAATTAAGATTCTTATGCATATTAAAATAATTTGTTTCTGCATTCTAATAGATAAACTGTAAATAAAAAACTCCAGTGTTTGATCACAAACCTGGAGTCAATTCGTAAACAAAGATCATTCTATTTCTTAGTCATTTTCTACATTGAATATACATATCTAAAGTTATCTGCATTGATAGAACTAGTCCTCTTTTCTCCATCGTAAAACTGGCTTTCTAGCTGCTCGCACTTCATCTAATCGCTTCACAACTGTCGTATGTGGAGCATCTTGAACAAGTTCTGGCTCATGTTCAATCTCCTTGGCAATTTGCAGCATCACATCTATAAATTGATCTAATGTTTCTTTGCTCTCTGTTTCTGTTGGTTCAATCATCATAGATTCTTCTACGATTAACGGAAAGTAGATGGTAGGTGGATGAATTCCAAAATCGAGTAAGCGTTTTGCGATGTCCAGTGTCCGAACGCCTTGCTCCTTTTGTCTTTTACCAGAAAAGACAAATTCATGCATACAGTAACCTTTATAAGGAACATCATAAGCTTCTGCTAGAGATGCCAGTAAGTAATTTGCATGAAGCACTGCATTTTCCGATACTTTTTTCAAACCATCTGAACCCATCGTCCGAATGTAAGTATATGCACGAACAAGAATTCCAAAGTTTCCATAATAGCTCTTCACTCTGCCAATAGACTGTAATAAGCCGTCTTTCAAATGATAGGTGCCATCTTCATTCTGTTCAATTATGGGTGAAGGAAGGAATGGAACTAATGCATTTTTTACACCAACTGGTCCCGCTCCTGGTCCGCCGCCACCATGAGGGGTTGTAAATGTCTTATGCAAATTGAGATGAACAACATCAAAACCCATATCTCCCGGTCTTGAAATTCCCAAAATAGCATTTGCATTTGCCCCATCATAATAGAGCATACCGCCAGCTTGGTGAACAAGGTTAGCTATTTCGATTATTTCCCGTTCAAATAATCCTAGTGTGTTTGGATTGGTTAACATTAAAGCAGCAGTATCTTCACCTAACACTTGACGGAGATGCTCAATGCTTACAAGCCCATGCTCATCAGAGGGAATGGTGATTGTTTCTAGACCTGCTACAGTAGCACTTGCGGGATTTGTACCATGCGCAGAGTCTGGAATAATCACCTTTGTACGTTTAAAGTCTCCCCTACTTTCATGATAGGCGCGAATCATCATCAAGCCCGTCCATTCACCGTGCGCGCCTGCCGCAGGTTGCAGGGTAACCTGTTCCATACCCGTGATTTCAGCTAGGTATTTCTGCAATTCCGCTAGCATTTTTAGAGCCCCTTGTACAGTCTCTTGGGGTTGATAAGGATGAATATGGGCAAAGCCGGATAATCGAGCTACATCCTCATGCAGTTTTGGATTATATTTCATCGTACAAGAACCTAATGGATAAAACCCATTATCAACCCCGTGATTGCGCCTTGAAAGTTCTGTATAATGACGGATCACATCCAGTTCTGAAACCTCTGGTAATTCAGCTTTACCTTCACGCTTTAACTCATCGGGAATTGCATAAGTAGGAACATCTGATTTAGGGAGGCTGTATGCAATCCGATCTTTACGACTCCGTTCAAAGATTAAGGGTGTATTCTTGTTCATAGCACTCCCTCCAATGCTACAGCAAACTGATCAATCTCTGCTTTTGTTCGAACCTCTGTTACCGCAACGAGTAATTGATGATTCCGTGTAAGGTCAATTTTTCCTAAATCGAATCCAGCAAAAATTTTCTTGGATAATAAATCCCTACATATAGCCGCAGCCGGTTTCGAAAAATGAATGACAAACTCATGGAAAAATGGGGATTGATTGACCAACGATACGCCTGGAATCGAAGTAAGACGTTCGGCGGCATAATGTGCCTTATCGTAATTTAGCTTAGCCACCTGTTGCAAGCCTTCTTTACCAAAAGTAGACATATACACAGCAGCCGCTAATGCATTCAGTGCCTGGTTTGAACAAATATTAGATGTCGCTTTATCTCTACGTATATGCTGCTCTCGAGCTTGCAGCGTTAAAACATAACCTCGATTCCCATCTTCATCAACTGTTTGGCCTACAATTCTACCAGGTATCTTCCTCATCAATTTTTTCGTTGTGGTAAAAAAGCCACAATGAGGTCCACCATATGAAGTCGGAATGCCAAACGGTTGTGCATCTCCAACCACAATGTCTGCTCCCCATGCACCTGGCGGTTCAATGATAGCCAGTGCCATCGGATTCGCTTGGACAATGAATAGCCCTTTGTGTTGATGAATCAGCTCAGCTAGATCAGCAAATGTTTCCAAGCTACCATAAAAATTAGGAAATTGAACAATAACCGCTGCTGTCTGATCATCAATTGACTTACGCAATATCTCCAAATTGGTTACTTCATCAACAAGCGGAATATCGATTAACTGTAATCCAAACCCTTTTGCCTGTGTTTGCAACACTTCTCTCGATTCTGGATGCAGTGCACCAGATATCAAGATCTTCTTTTGCTTTGTGACAGCTGCTGCAACATTTGCCGCTTCAGCTAATGCAGTTGCACCATCATACATCGAGGAATTCGCGACTTCCATCCCAGTTAATTCAGCAATCATCGTCTGAAATTCAAAAATAGCTTGCAATTCGCCTTGACTAATCTCAGGCTGATAAGGAGTATATGCTGTGTAAAATTCGGAACGCGAGATAATATGACCAACAACACTGGGAATATGATGTTGATAAACACCTGCTCCCAAAAACGAAGTATAGTCTTCTAATGACTGATTCATATTTGCTAACTGTTTCATATGTTTCATGAGCGAAAATTCAGCAAGTGGCTCAGGTAATTGATAACTTCTTTTCAAACGGATTTGCGAAGGTATATCAGAAAACAGTTCCTCGATCGAGCGAACGCCAATTTTTTCTAACATTTCTTGTCTGTCTTGGTCAGTGGTAGGTAAGTAGCGATATTTCATTTGACAACCTCCCCGTTTTTCTGGTTGCGTTTATAGAACGGACGTGGCACAACAATCGCTTCTATTCGATTCCTCCGAATCTCAATTTCTATTCTCTGCTTGATCTGTGCATATTCTTGATCTATTAAGGCAAAGCCAATCCGTTTTTGTGTGGTAGGTGATTGTGTTCCACTTGTCACAAAGCCTATTTCCTGTTCATTACAGTAAACAGGATATCCAGTCCTAGGAATGCCACGACCGATCATTTCGATTCCTACTAAGCGGCGAGCAGGGCCAGCTTGCTTTTGTTTGACCAAAGCATCTTTTCCAATAAATGCATTCTTCTCTGTCTTGACCGCAAAAGAAAGTCCTGCTTCAATTGGTGTAATTGTATTTGACAATTCATTACCATAAAGCGGTAAACCTGCCTCTAAGCGAAGTGTATCTCTTGCACCTAATCCACAAGGAACAAGCCCCTGTTCCCGTCCAATTTGTAAGAGCTTTTTCCATAAATGAATACCTTGATCAGCTGGGCAATATAATTCAAACCCATCTTCCCCGGTGTAACCTGTTCGAGACAAGATTACTTTTATATTAAAAAGCGGGACATCGCAAACAAAATGAAATGGTTTTATATCATTCACATCTAATTTTAAATGAGGCTGTAAAATTGAAGCTGCATATGGTCCTTGTAAGGCAAGCATTGCGATTTCTTCAGATTTATTTACTAGTTTCACGTCACCTGATTGATGGGTCTGAAGCCAAGCAAAGTCTTTTTCAATATTTGCTGCATTCACAACCAGTAAAAATCGCTGCTTTTCAACACGATAAATCAAAAGATCATCAATCGTGGTACCTTTTTCTGTACAAAGCAAACTATATTGAGCTTGCCCAACTCTGCACTGTGAGAGATCGTTTGATGTTAATTGCTGTAGAAATAGTAAAGCATCCGAACCACTTACCTCTATTTCACCCATATGTGATACATCGAATAAACCTGCACGCGTGCGTACTGCTTCATGTTCTGCTTTAATACTAGAGAAACGAACAGGCATCATCCAACCACCAAAACATATTAGTCGGCTTTCTTGCTCATATGCCGGAAAAATTGGTGTTCTCTTTTTCATTGCACACCTCCACTTTTGATAAAAAAAGACAGAGAACCTCCGTGATTAAACATGGAAGTCTCTGTCCTGATACCTGAGAGATAGTCCTTCTTTCATGGATTGCCCCGTTGGTGGTAGACACGATGCAATCGTATCTACACTCTCCAGAGTGGCGTCCAGCGGACCTCCTTTTGCCTGAGAGTTTCACCATTCTGAATGGTTTGCTCCTTCGGCGCCACAAGTTGTGGTCTCTCCTTCCGCCTTCAATCGCCGTACAATATTTGATTTCCACTTCCTATTTTGCCATAAAAAACGAACAATATCGAGTTTTATTTTTTAAAAGTACGCTTTTAAGCTTGAAGTGGTATCTTGAAGACATCTGTGTAGTCTGATATAAAATCGAAGCGCGAAATATTGATGTAGCTATTACCTTTGCTCACAAGTTCTTCGACTTCTATCTGTATATGCTTTCTCTCAATGAAACATACTAAAACTCGTATGTAATAGGAAAGGATGTTACCAATGAATCAAATATCGATCCGTTTTGATCGTACTTGGCTTACATCATTTAAACATACGATAGAAACTGGTGAGCATTGGTCAAATTGGGAGCGTTTCCAATTAGCTTTTGAAGCTGCTGAACAACAAATTATTCCGCAATTTGATACCTTACAGTGCCTCAAACATCTACAGACATTTCAACCTCTTCCACATCAGATTGAGGTAACTCGTCAAGTGATCTCAGAAATGCATGGACGGGCGATTCTAGCTGATGAGGTAGGACTGGGCAAAACGATTGAAGCAGGCTTGATCTTAAAAGAATATTTGATTCGTGGATTGGTTCATAAAGTTCTGATCCTCGTACCTGCCTCACTTGTCCTTCAATGGACACGGGAATTGAATCAAAAGTTTCAAATCCCTGCTATGGCTCAGAAAAAAGCGTGGATGTGGGATTCATATGATATCCTGGTCGCATCGATGGATACAGCAAAAAGAGAACCACATCGCTCAGAAATTTTGAAACATCAGTACGATCTTTTGATTGTAGATGAGGCACATAAGCTTAAAAATAAACGAACGAAAAACTGGCAATTTATTAACCAACTTGATAAAAAATATTGTCTCCTACTTACAGCAACACCTGTACAAAATGAGATGGAAGAATTATATAACTTAGTTACATTACTCAAACCTGGACAACTAGGTAAACAGCGCGAGTTTCAAAATGAATTTGTGGCAGCAAAGCGAAAGGCAAAAAATGAAGCTCAACTCCGTCAAGAAATTCAACGTGTCTTAATTCGAAATCGACGACAGGATCATGATCTACCACTTACCAAACGAATGGTTCATACGATTCCAATTGAGCTATCACCAGCAGAACGTGAACTTTATGACGGCGTCACACAATTTGTTCAGAATCAATGCAGGCAAGGCGGAACTGATCCGCGAAGCATGCTATCGCTTCTTGTGCTACAAAAAGAAGTGTGTAGTAGCAGAGATGCTGTATTTCACACGCTCTTTAAACTGTTTCAAAAAGATGGCAATCCATTATCCCCAGAAGTAGCTTCATTGATCGAAAAACTTCGTGCTGTTCAGTATTCTTCAAAAGTAAATCAAGCTGTTCAGCTAATCAAAGAAATTCCAGAAAAATTGATTCTTTTTACCGAGTATCGAGCAACACAGGAAATGATTATCCGTCAACTTGAACAAGAAGGCATTTACGCTATTCCCTATCGCGGAGGATTTAGTCGAAATAAAAAAGATTGGATGATGGAGCTTTTCGCAAAACGAGCGCAGGTTATGGTTGCCACGGAAGCGGGAGGAGAAGGAATTAATCTACAATTTTGTCACCATATGATTAACTTTGACATGCCTTGGAACCCGATGCGAGTCGAACAAAGAATTGGTCGTATTCATCGACTTGGTCAAGAAAATGATGTTTTCATTTACAACTTCGCCACAATCGGCACAATTGAAGAGCATATTATTTGGCTTCTACATGAAAAGATCAATTTGTTTGAATCAGTGATTGGTGAATTAGAAACCATCTTAGAGAAAATGGATGGAGATGATTCATTAGAAAAGCGATTGCTCCACCTAATTGCATGTAAAAAAGATGATCTTGCTATTCGAGAGGAATTAAACCATTGGGGAGAACGGTTTCGTTTGTTAAAAGAGGAGGTATTAGCCGATGAGCAACAAAGTAGTAACAGAAGTTGCGCGCAACTTCATTGAACGTTATTTATACGCATATGATTGTCAAATCATTGAATCGACCCCCTCCTATCTGCACACACAACTTTCCATTCCAGCAGATCGCGATCTATGCAATCGACCCTATTACTGGATGTATGTAGAACAATTAAATCTACCTCCTCAGCCGATTCAACTATGCCTTACCTTCGATCCTGAACATCCTCCTACAGATCGTCCCAGTGAATGGATTTTTCCAGGTTCACAGCGATACCAACATTTTCTACAATCTGCTAAAAGACACGGTCGCTTTACTTCACTTTTCCAAAACGCTGATGAAAATTATCGACGACAAGGATCATACCCCTATCAAACTTGGCTGGGGATCAATTTTCTGGTCTCTTATATTTGTGAACAGAAACGAGATCAAATCTGGGAGCTGGGCATTAATCTACAATCAGGGGAGATTGTTGAATCTTTCTATCAACAGATTAAATCTCTATCATGGCAAACACAATTACCGCCTAACCGCTTCACTCAACCCTTAAAACTTAAATACATAGAAGCTTTGGGAGAGTTGGAGTGTTATTTGGAAGAGAAGATCAGCTTGGAAGATCACGATTGGGCAAAACAAGCGTTAACTCGACTTTCAGAAGAACAAGAACAATTACAGGATTACTATCCCGAATCACAATCAAATGAAGAGGTATTATTGGAGAAAAAACAACGTAATCTCCAATTAGTTCGACAATATCATCCACGAATTGAAGTTGAAGTGATCAATGGCGGTTTTTTTCATCTTGACATGCTAAAATACAAATAATTCATGTCAGCAAAGAGGTGTGCATCATGGAAACAGAACCGCTCTTTCAAGTGGTACAATCCATCGTTCATTCTAATTGTCGCTTTGAAATTTTACAATATCGAGAGATTGCCCATCACGACTCATGGAATACACAGCAATTAGGAAATCGACTTCAGCAAGTTCGGGTCATTTTACAAGAAGGAAAAATCACTTCAACAGAGGATTTATTTTATTACTCTAAAGGGAAAATTGAGTTAAATTTAGAAAAACGTTCTACAGAACAAGTAAAAAAAATCAAACGCCGCTTTCTACCCAATCATGCAACACTTCAACCTACATATGAAGGTACAGGAGAAATCTATTTCCGACCAGAATGGGAACATTATCTCATTTTTCAACTTGATAAAAATGAGATCTTAGTCGATCAACATATGTTTATTTGTGGTGAATCGTCTCTTCAACTCTCTTATGCTGATCCTAAAAACATTAATCAAGCAGTCAACCGCAACCGTGAAAAATTACAACAACTCAAGTTAAAAGGTTCAGGTGTCTGTGTATTGCGCAGCCCTGTACCAGTTGATGAAATTGTTCAAATCGATCTTCAAGATGAAACATTCCGCACAGAGGAAGATATCGTGATTTATCGGCAACCAAGCGTTGAATTTACCATAGAAGGAACTGATAGCAGTAAGATGTTTTCCAATATTCGCGCTGCTGATTCATTCCTGCGCGCTTATCGGGGAACAGGTACAATCTGGATCACACCCACACGCTTTCTTCATCAAGAAGATGATGAGGAAGAAGAGGAGGAATAAGTCCTCAATCAGCTTTTGACATATGTTTTTTAGCAAAAGGAAACCCCCATATAGGGGGGTTCAGCTTGTATACAAAGTCTCGTGATTGGCTCGTGATCGTGGTTCGCGGCGACGCTCCGATCCGGGCTTACGTGGATGCGGGGACTGTCGCGTTCTGGCAGCTTTCGCGGTCGGGCAAAACTCGCCTCCTCCGGCATACGCCTGCGGAGACTCGAACAGTTTGCCCGCAAGGAAAATGCCGATTCAGCTGCCATTCCGCTAAGTTACACCCGAAATGGAGCTTTGCCGTTCACCTCTCCACTCGCTCATTCGGTTTTTCTTCAGTCTGAACCCTCATATAGAGGGTTATATCTCATTGATTTAGGCGAAATATATGTGGCTTTTCCAATCACAATTAGCGTGTTCTTCCACGTTCATGCTCTTTATCTTTCATTAATGCTCGCTCAATTAATTTATCTGACAACACCATTCCAATTTTTGGACCATCAGGATTTTTAGCATCTTCTGGAACTCTCATGTCAATAGGTTGTTCTTTACCTGGTTGACTCAATTGTTTTGTTAGATCAGTAAAACTAAGGTCAGGACCGGATTTTGCTTTTTCTGTTGCCAAAGCTTTTTGAAGAGTCATGTGTGGAGAATTATTCGCATTGATCAAGTCTTGTTTAGTCGGTTGACTACTAGGCATTACCCCTACAGTTAAAGTAGGTTTTTTTGTTTCTTTCTCTTTTGTTGCTGTTGACATCATGATCCCTCCCTACTCCCTGTATATGCCTATTTTAATCCCTATCTTTATAAAAGTCTATTATTTCATTGAGCTTAAAAAGTTAAAACTTTACTCTCTCCAGATCCAAACTCTATCATAAATAGTCACTCAATAATGAACTTTTATACTCCTCTATCTTTCATTGATCATATTTATAAAGCGCCAAGTTGAACCCGCCATCCTTTGGATTGGTGGGTAAATTTATGCTATATTATGTATTTCATCATACAGATTGAACATGAAAAGGATAAGAGAAAATGACTCGTATCCTTCTGAATGTGTCTATACATTACGGATTACATTTATGGTTAACGATACAAAAACTTCTGTAAAAAAACTTTCGTTCGTTCTTCCTTAGGCTGAGTAAAAAGCTGATTAGGATGATCTGTTTCAATAATTTGCCCCTGATCGATAAAAATCACGCGATCTGCCACATCCCTGGCAAAATTCATCTCATGTGTAACGATGAGCATTGTCTGTTTTTCCTCAGCTAGCTCTTTAATCGTTACTAAAACTTCTTCTACTAGCTCTGGATCAAGAGCAGAAGTCGGTTCATCCAACAGGAGTACGAGTGGTTCCATTGCCAACGCCCGGGCGATGGCTACACGTTGTTGCTGACCGCCTGATAATTGGGCTGGATATGCACCTGCTTTTTCAGCAAGGCCTACTTTTTGTAATAGTCGCTGTCCGAGCTTCACAGCTTTTTGTTGATCCATTCGACGAACGATAAGCGGCCCCTCAATTACATTTTCAAGCACCGTTTTATGTGGAAAGAGATGAAAATTTTGAAAGACCATCGCTGTGTGCCCTCTTAACCGCCGATACTCCGATTCACTTACTTTTCCCTGCCCAAAAGATAGATGTACCTGATTGATATCAATACTACCTTGTGTTGGCAATTCTAATAAATTCAGACAGCGGAGCAATGTAGACTTACCAGAACCGCTTGGCCCAATAATACAGAGCACTTCACCTTGTTTTACCTGTAAATCAATTCCATGTAATACGACTTGATCACCAAATCGTTTCTCCAATCCATTGATCTCAATCATCAAAACACCTTCTCCTAATCCAATCATTTATGACAAAAGGATCTAATGAAAACTTAGATTAATAAAAGAATCTCCGGGATATCTATTCATTGCACTTAAAGGAAACGATTAAAATGCTTTTCAAGTCGGTTTTGAGCCATTGAAAGGAGCGTACAAATAATCCAATAGAAAAACGCGACAAGGATATACATCGTCATATAATCAAGCTCACGACCACCTACAATCTTTGCTTGATACAACATTTCTGGGACCGTTATTACCGATAGAAGAGAAGTATCCTTTACTAAAGCAAGAAAAGTATTCGAAAGTGGAGGCAAAGCAACTCGCGTAGCTTGGGGAATGATAATTCGACGCATCGTTTGTCCATAAGTCATATTAATGGATTGGGCTGCCTCCCACTGTCCTTTTGGCACAGAAAGTAAAGCGCCTCTTATTGTCTCCGCTGCATAACCACCAACATTGAGTGAGAGTCCAATTAATGCTGCTGCAATGGGTGTTAATTTAATATTGATTACTTGTAATCCAAAGTAAAGGATGACAAGTTGCACAAGCAAAGGTGTACCTCGAATAATCGAAATATAGATTTGAGCTGGGAAATACAGCCATACTCGATTAGACATTCTTGCGATTGCAGTAAAGAAAGCGAGCAACAAACCAATGATCATTGCAACGATACTGATCCAGACTGTATTCCATAATCCTTGTAACACAAAAGGAGTTGACTGGATCGCTAAGTCCCAGTCAAACAATTTTTGCCACTCAATATATTGAAATTGATCGAGAAAATCCATAATTTGTTTCCCCTTAAATCCAGCTACAGTAATGTTACGAAATGAATCATTTCATTCGTTTACTGTGTAATATCTTTTCCAAAATACTTCTCGGAAATTTCCTTCAATGTACCATCTTTTCTCATTTCATCTAATGCTCGATTCAATTCAGCTAACAATTTTGGGTTTCCTTTTTCAACCGGGAAAGCAATTTCTACTTTTTCAATCGGTTCCCCTACAACTTTCAAGGGCAATTTTTCCTTCTTCATCATCTCAGCGATGGCAAGGCGATCATTAATCGATACGTCAATACGTTTATTGGCTACGTCCCACATTGCTGACATCATATCTTCATACACTTTTACTTCTGCTTTTGCATCTCGTGCATATTTTCCATAGTTACTTGTAGATGTTTGGCCAGCCGTCTTCCCTTTAATATCTGCAACGCCTTTAATGGTTTGGTTATCCTTGTGTACCACAATTTCCGCATATGAGATGGTATAGGGATTCGTAAAGTCGAATTTTTTCTTCCGTTCTTCCTTTACCCCTACTTGGTTGGCAACAATATCGATCTTTCCAGTCTGAAGACTTGATAACATACCATCCCAAGGAGTTTCTACAAATTGAGCCTTTACACCAATCCGTTTGGCTAATTCTTCTGCAATCTCAACATCAAAACCGGTAAGTTTATTCCCTTTTTTCTCATGAAAACTGAAGGGACTATATGTACCTTCTGTTCCAATTAAAATCGTTCCCCGTTTCTTAATTTGATCAAGCAAATCGCCCTCAGCTTTCTTTTCAACAGAGCATCCTGTTAATACAACACTGAGCAGGATCATAACAGATAAGAGCGAAAAACCGAGCATCCGTAGTCTAGACATCATCTCTTCCTCCATAATTCATAGTAAACTAGTATGATATATTTGATTTTATAATCTTACGTTGCAATTCTTTGCTTGTCAATCTGTTTTATTTTATATATAAATTGTTTTATATATGCTAATCATCAAAAAAACGATCACTTGGACCAAACAAACGCGCATGCACTTTCATTGCATAGGAGTCAGTCATACCAGCAATATAATCGCAAACAATACGTGCTTGTTCTTGCTCTGTCTCCGCTTTCTTTACCTTGATTCGATCACTTCGAGGTAAAAGTGCATGTTCCTCCATTAGTGCATCAAACAATTGCTGAATGATGTAACTACCTCGATAGGCAACTGTCTGAACGCGGTGTGAATATATCACCTCATCCGCAACTAATCGATGAAGCTGATCTAGTAACGGTCTCATATCCGATGTTAAAAATACACGATATTTTACTCTTGCTGACGAAAATTCATTCGATATTTTTTGTAAGGAAATAGAAGCAATAAAAGCTGAGATCAGTAAAGTGAAGACTCTTTTTAAACGATATTTCAACTGTTCACTGCCTAAACGGAGGTTTTCCAAAAGTGAACAGGCACTTTGTAGAGGAGGTAAACCAATCTTTGCATATGGAGCGATAATATCTGACAACTGATCTAATTGAATCAAACCCAAATTAATCGCATCTTCAACATCATGGGTACCGTAGGCAATATCGTCCGCGATTTCAAGTAAAGAACACTCTAGACTTTGGTTTACTGTTTGTAAATATTCATTTGGTTTTGGCTCCGTTCTAAGCAGATAAGACTGCTCATGATCTAAGAGTGGACTGATCACCCACTTAAAGCGAGGCTCTTCAGAAAGAAAATAACTAGCTTTAGGTGGATAAGGTTTTTGTAACTGTTGCATCGCTTGATCTAAAGAAATGGGATACTTCATGATGGAGAGCAGCAGCGCACGTGTTAAATTTAACCCCTCACCATGTTCTCCTTCTAAATCCGTCAACAAACGAAAGGTATGTGCATTTGCTTCAAACCCACCATATTTGCTCATACATCGATGCAATGCTTCTTCACCCCGATGACCAAATGGTGGATGTCCTAAATCATGCGCTAGAGAAGCTGCCTCTACCAACGAAGCATCCAATGTCGCTTCTGGCATGAAACTTCTGCTTGTTCGATTAAGAAAATTGGCGATTTGACGAGCTATCTGGGCTACCTCTAAAGAATGAGTTAATCTTGTACGATGTAGATCGCCGACATACATACCAATCACCTGTGTTTTGGCCTGTAGTCGGCGAAAAGCTGCACTATGAATAATCCTTGCACGATCAATTTCAAATGCTGTCCCTTGAACTTCCATGTCTAGCGCTTCATCATGAAAACGTTCATAATCTGATACCTGATACAATGAATTCACTTGATCAAATGATCGTTTCATTGGTGTAATCGAACCTCTCACACTTTTTATTCCAGGAGTTCAAACAAGAAATACCACCTGGTTGTATACAATTGCTAGCAATCATTTTTATTTTATACGAATTATGCTTGAAAAATCCATTACCCAACAACGATCCCATTTTGCATTTGATCCATTTGAGCATAAATCCCGCCTTGGTTAACTAATGTTTTGTGTGTACCTCGTTCGACAATTCGCCCACGATCTAGAACAAGGATCTGATCTGCATCTCGAATCGTTGACAGACGATGAGCAATGATAAAAGTGGTTCGATCCTTACGCATTTTTATCATCGCTTGTTGAATGAGCTCTTCCGTCTCAGTATCGATGTGTGCAGTCGCTTCATCTAACACTAAGATTTTCGGCATGAGTGCCATTGTCCGTGCAAATGCTAGAAGTTGCTTCTCTCCACTAGATAATGTTGTTCCACCGTCAGTGATAATTTGGTCATATCCATTTGGCAAACGACGTATAAAAGGGTCAGCCTGTACAAGTTGTGCCGCGTTTATGATCTGTTGATCTGTTATCGAGGGATGATCTAAGCCAATATTACTACGAACAGAACCATGAAATAGCACAGAATCTTGTAGTACCAACCCAATTTTTGTTCGAAGTTCCTGCTCAGAAAAGCGAGCTAATGGCTTCCCTTCTAAAAGAATCTCACCACTCGTTGGTTCATAAAACCGCAAAAGCAATTGAACAATTGTACTTTTACCACTACCTGTATGTCCTACAAGCCCTACTGTCTGTCCAGGCTCAATGCAAAATGAGACCTCATCTAAAACCAATTCGCCATTTGAATATGCAAAAGAAACATTTCGAAATTCTACCAAACCTTTATCGATTGATATTTTGTCATTTCCTAATTGTTGTGGAGCAAGGTCTTGCTGATCCAATAATTGAAAAACACGTTCCGCAGAGACGATTGATTCTTGATAGCGAGGTAATTGCGTAACAATCTGTTGTAATGGCTCAAAAACACGATTGATTAAATTAATAAATCCATATAGAACACCAATTTTAATTTCTGCATGGATCGCTTGCCAACCAAAAAACTGTAAAATCACGATCAATACAAGAATCCATAGAAAGTCGGTTGCAGGTCTTAAAAGTAAAGCATCGGCCTGTATTCCTTTTATACGTAATTGAAAATGGTCTTGATTCAATCCTCGAAATTGTTCATATAAGCGAGCTTCTTGAGAAAAGACTTGAATGACTGACATCCCTTGTAATGTTTCGTTTAAATGTGTATTCAACTGACTCAACTTGCTACGCATTTTTTGAAATATTGGGCGACTTACTTTCCGATACGTCGCAATCAACATGTAAAACAATGGAAATAAAACCAGCGAAGTCAACGCCCAACCAGGATCTAATATAAAAAGACCCACCAGTACGCCAATAATAAAAATACTATTCTGTAACAAAGATGCTAAAACACTTACATATAGATCACGAATTGATTCTGTATCGTTGGTAATTCGTGTAATCATAGAACCAGTAGGCGTCCGATCAAAATACGCGAGTGAAAGTTGTTGTACTTTCGAAAAAACTTCAATTCTCATCCTACGGATAATAGATTGTGCAATTTTTTGAAAACGAATCTCCTGTTTATATAGCAAGAGTGCCGACAATACTTGACATCCAAAATAAATCGCACAAAACAATAGTACTTCACGAATAATCCAATGCTTAGGTAACAAAAAATGGTCAATGTAGTAGCTAATCCCCAATGGAAGCCCTATCTCGATCATCGTAGCAATAAAGAGCAAAATAAAAGCGAATAGAAAGACTCTCCAATGAGGCTGAACATATCTTACCAATCGACGAAAAATCATCTTCGTCCCTCCAATCCTTCGGTCAATGTCTGTTGACGTAGTAATGTCTGTTGATACCACCCGCTCTTTTTGGCAAGTTCTCGATGTGTCCCGGAATCGATTACTTCTCCTTGTTCAAAAACCCAAATTTGATCTGCATGTTCAACTGCGCTTAAACGATGAGCTACAATGATCGTTGTCTGATCCTGACGTTTTTGCCGAATCATTTGTATGATCTGCTGCTCTGTTTTCGCGTCAACAGCAGATAGAGCATCATCTAAGATTAAAATTTCTGGTTTCAACAGAATAGCCCGAGCAATGGAGATTCGTTGCTTTTGACCACCTGATAAAGTGACACCTCTCTCCCCGACTACAGTCTGGTACCCTTGAGCAAATTGGAGGATATCATCATGCACTTGTGCATCTCGAGCTGCTTGTTCAATCTCTTCTGGTGTTGCCGCAGGATAGCCAAATGCGATATTCTCTGCTATCGTGGTGGAAAAAAGCATGTGCTCCTGAGGAACATATCCAAATGCAACACGTAATGTTTTTAACGCAATATGACGATGATCAATTTCCGATAATCGAATCTGACCTTCAGTTAACTCAAATTCTCGTAATAACAAACGCAATAGTGTGGTTTTGCCACTCCCTGTTCTACCGACTAATCCAATAGTCTGTCTTGGAAAAATGTTTAAATCTAACTTCTGTAAGGCTACTAGGTTTGAGTTTGGATACGTGAAACGCGGTATATAGATTTTCACTTCTCCTGATGGAAGTTGTTTGATCGGTTGACTGACCTGAATGATGGGCTCTTCATCCTGTAACAGTTTTTGGAGCCGCCCATATGAAGCGCGACCGCGCTCAATAATATTAAATAACCAACCAAGGGCTAACATCGGCCAAATTAAATCACCTATATAAAAAGTAAACTGTGTTAGTTGACCTATGGTAATCTTCCCTTGCAAAACAAACCACGATCCAAAACCAATCGATATGAGAAAACTTACTCCTGTAATAATGAAAATAGTGGGGTCATAGAGTGCATCTATTCGCGCTGCAGATAGATTGGTAGAAACAATTTGATTCATACGCTTCTTAAACTGACTCAACTCGGAATCTTGTTTGCCGAATGCCTTGATCATCCTTACTGAAGATATATTTTGCTGTACATCTTCCGTCATATCCTCAAAGGCTTCTTGTGCTTTTTTAAAACGATGATGCAAAAGTTTTCCATAGTAGCTAGCCGTCCAGGCCATAATCGGCATCGGCAGCATAGCTAATAAAGTCAATTTCCAATCAATAAAGAAAACCATTGTACTGATAATCATAATCCCACCAATTAATCCATCAACGATTACCATAACTCCATCACCAGCGGTATAAGTAACTGCTTGAATATCATTTGTTCCATGTGCCATTAATTTCCCAATTCGGTGTCGCTGATAAAATGTTGGTGATTGCTTTGTTAGATGTTGGTAAAAGCGGTCTCGTAATAGTTGCCCAAGTCGGTGTGCAGCACCAAACAATTGAACTCTCCAAACATACCGGCAACCATAGACCAAAATCCCTGAAATAAATACAAGTAAAGTCCATTTCAGAAGTATGCCAGCCGTAAGAGTTTTAGCAGTTCCGTGATCAACAATGATTCGTATCACATATGGGACAAAAAGTTCTAATAAAGTGACAGTGATCAACATAACAATGCCAATTATATATCTCTTCTTTTCTAGGCGAAAAAACCACCATAAATCTAAAAAAATCTTCATTTCCTTTCTCCTCCAAAGAACCCCAATAAAAATAGCCATCAAAGGGTTGCAAACAAGAGCAACCCCTTGATGGCCGATGGTCATGCTTAGTGACCTGTATCAACCATAGCAAAAGTTGCTGACTTGTTTAGGGAAATATACCTTTAATACGCTTTTTAACTTCATCATCACAAATCAGCTCCTTTCTCAGTCCATTATTGGTAATTTATGATAAACATTTATTCAACATATCGAACAATTATTCCTGCTTCATTTTAAAATTAAGTAATAAAAAGTAACCGAAAGACAATTCACGAGTGATTGTCTTTCTCTTAGATTGACGAATTGGCTTGGATCGCATACAATGTCCAATAGTAATAACTTAAAAATAGTTTAATAAAGATTCTCTTATCCAGAGTGGCGGAGGGACGGGCCCGATGATGCACGGCAACCCTGATTTTTGAATCAGAAGGTGCCAATTCCTGTAGAGGTTTGATACCTCTAGAAGATAAGAGAGGGACTTCGATACCAAGCCCTTCTCTTATCGAGAAGGGCTTTTCATATGAAATAAAGGAGGATATTATCTTGAGTGATTTCAAAAGACTAAATTTAGAAACTGTTGCTGTACATGGAGGGCAACAACCTGATCCCACCACAAATTCACGTGCTGTGCCCATCTATCAAACGAGTTCATACGTTTTTAACGATGCACAACACGCTGCCGATTTATTTTCTTTGAAAGAAGCAGGAAATATATATACTCGTATTATGAACCCAACGCAAGATGTATTTGAAAAACGAGTTACTGAGTTAGAAGGCGGTGTTGGTGCCCTAGCAACCAGCTCTGGTCAAGCTGCCATTACGTATGCAATCTTAAATATCGCTGGTTCTGGAGATGAAATTGTTTCTTCAAGCCACTTATATGGAGGAACCTATAATCTTTTTCGACATACATTTGCGAAACTAGGAATTACAGTTCATTTTGTAGATCAAAGTGACCCTGAAAATTTCCGTAAAGCGATTACTCATAAAACCAAAGCGATATTTGCAGAAACGATCGGAAATCCCCAACTTGAAGTTTTAGATATTGAAGCTGTAGCAAATATCGCTCATCAAGCTGAGCTTCCACTAATCGTAGATAATACTTTTGCTACTCCCTACCTGTGCAGACCTTTTGAATATGGAGCCGATATTATCGTTCATTCTGCAACAAAGTTTATTGGTGGACATGGTACAAGTATTGGTGGAATTATTGTTGATTCTGGTAAATTTAATTGGGATAATGGAAATTTTTCTGAGCTCGTTGAACCAGATCCAAGCTATAATGGGATTCGTTACACTGAAGCAGTGGGTCCTTTTGCATATATAACAAAAGCACGCGTTCAATTGCTTCGTGATACAGGTGCTGCCATTTCTCCCTTTAATGCCTTTTTACTCTTACAAGGTCTAGAAACATTACACTTACGGATGGAACGTCATAGTGAAAATGCTCTAGCTTTAGCCACATTTTTAAAAGAGCACGACCAAGTAACTTGGGTAAATCATCCTGGCTTAACAGATCATCCATCTTATCAAAAGTCACAAAAATACCTTCCACACGGGCAAGGAGCGATTTTTACTTTTGGCATTAAGGGTGGGGTTGAAGCAGGAAAGCAGTTAATTGAAAATGTAAATTTATTCTCGCATTTAGCGAATGTTGGTGATGCTAAGTCTTTAATTATCCATCCTGCAAGTACAACACACCAGCAGCTATCCGAGGAAGAACAAAGCTCAGCAGGCGTAACACCTGATCTCATTCGACTATCGGTTGGAATCGAATCAATTGATGACATTATCGCTGACTTATCACAGGCGTTAAAAGCAAGTAAACAAGGGTAGTTTGATAGAAAGAAGGGTATATCTTTGCCTATTAAGATTCCAAATCAATTACCAGCTAAAATGATTTTACAAAATGAAAATATATTTGTTATGGATGAACAACGTGCATTGCATCAAGATATTCGCCCATTGCAAATTGTCATCCTCAATCTAATGCCAACAAAAGTAGCGACAGAAACACAATTGCTTCGACTACTTGGAAATTCACCACTTCAAGTTGAAATTACATTGATCCATCCAAAATCACATATTTCTAAAAATACACCTGCTGAGCATTTAACTGCTTTCTATCAAACATTTGAAGAGATTACACATAAAAAATATGATGGAATGCTGATCACCGGAGCTCCTGTTGAGCATCTACCTTTTGAACAAGTAGATTATTGGGAAGAATTAACACAGATTTTGGAATGGGGGGAAACAAATGTTACCTCTACATTTCACATTTGCTGGGGAGCACAAGCAGGACTCTACTATCATTATGGCATATCTAAAACCATACTTAACCAGAAGGTTTTTGGGATATTCGAGCATCAGTTGAAAAAGACTCACCATAAACTATTACGCGGTTTTGATGATCTCTTTTATGCCCCTCATTCACGCCATACAGATATCGACCGAACATTGGTGCAAAAAAACGATCAACTTGAACTTTTAGCAGAATCAGACGAGGCGGGTATCTATTTACTCGCCAGTCAAGATGGGAAACAGATTTATGTTACTGGTCATTGTGAATATGACTTACTTACTTTAAAGTACGAGTACGAACGTGATGTAAGTCGGGGTCTTTCTATCCAAGTTCCTAAAAACTATTTTCCAGGCGATGACCCCTCTCAAACACCAAAACAAAATTGGCGTTCACATGCAAATTTACTCTTTACTAATTGGCTCAATTACTACGTTTATCAAGAAACCCCCTATAAACTTCAGTAATCGAAAAGAGACCTTCCATGAGGTCTCTTTTACGCCCGAAATGTAGCAATCACTTCGATTTTCCCTACTATATTCCGATTCAACTCTTCTAAATCCTCTGCCGGAATCCAGTATTCTTGATGGTGAGTTCCTCCAACTGTTTGAATCTCATACTGTTCTAAAAAATCTTGTTGAATCTGAAAGCGAGTAACATGTCCCTCAAAATCTGAAGCTTTATCTTTTGTATTCCAATCACGTGCAATCTGTTCAGCATATGACTGATCCAAAACAGGATAAAAAATGGGCTGAAACGGTAATCGCGGTGGAAATGCACGATAACCCCTCTCTTTCAATAAATAAAGCTCCTTTTTTCCAACAGGTCTATAAAGTGTTATTGTTTTCATCATTTGTTTCCTTTCGTCTTGATTCAGTGCATAATATTATTCATTTGGTAAATATAGCTCGATTCTTATATCCATTCTGTGTTACGATGGGGGGATGAAGAATAGAGAGGGGTCTTAACAGTTCCATGAATGCAGAACAGATACGGAATATAGCGATTATCGCCCACGTTGATCATGGTAAAACAACATTGGTCGACGCGATGTTAAAACAGAGTCAAATCTTTCGTAGTAATCAACAAGTTGCTGACCGTGTTCTAGATTCAAATGAATTAGAACAAGAACGAGGTATTACTATTTTATCGAAAAATACTGCCATTCAATATAAAGAAACAAAAATCAATATTGTTGATACACCTGGTCACGCTGATTTTGGCGGAGAGGTTGAACGGGTTATGAACATGGTTGATGGTGTTCTCCTATTGGTTGATGCGGTTGAAGGACCCATGCCTCAGACGAAGTTTGTACTTAAACAAGCCTTAGAGCGAGGACATCGTGTTATCGTTGTGGTTAATAAAATTGATCGACCTCATGCTCGTCCTGACTTTGTAATCGATACTACATTTGATCTTTTCGTTGAATTAGGCGCAACAGATGAACAGTGCGAATTCCCCATCATTTATGCAAGTGGTTTGAGTGGTGTTTCTGGCGAAGAACCTGATCAATTAACAGAGAATTTGGTACCTCTCTTTGAAACCATTGTACACGAAATCCCTTCACCACAAGTAAATCTAAATGCTCCCACTCTCATGCAGGCTACTTTGCTTGGTTATGATCAATATAAAGGTCAAATTGTGATCGGACGCTTAGCACAGGGAACCATTCATCGTAATCAAACAATATTACTGATCTCTGCTGATGGCAAACGGCGACAAGAGAAGATTACACAAGTTTTCACTCACCGAGGACTTACTCGTCAAGAAACTGATACCGCATATGCTGGGGATATTATTGCCCTTACGGGCTTGGGTAAAGTTGGAATCGGAGATACACTCTGTGACCCAGAACACCCACAACAATTACCTCCTATTCAAGTGGAAGAACCGACCATCCAGATGACTGTGAGTGTAAATACGAGTCCTTTTGCAGGTCAAGAGGGTACTTATGTGACTTCTGTAAAACTTCGGGAGCGTCTTTTCCGTGAAGCTGAACGTGATGTTGCCTTAAAAGTGGAAGAAGGAAATAGTTCAGATACTTTCCTTGTATCTGGTCGTGGAGAACTTCATTTAAGCATCTTGATTGAGAATCTACGGCGTGAAGGTTATGAATTCCAAGTAAGCAAACCGGAAGTGATTATCAAAGAGATAGACGGAAAAAAACATGAGCCTGTTGAATCAGTTGAAATTGAAGTGAGTCAAGAATATCAAGGAACTGTAGTCGAGCTACTTGGTCGCCGAAAAGGCGAGTTAAAGGACATGGAGCTGCAAGATAATGGATTGATTAAATTTCGATACTTGGTGCCTTCCAGAGGCTTGATTGGATTCCGACAGCAATTATTAACCGCCACACGCGGTCATGCACTTGTCAATACTCTCTTTGAAGGGTATCAGCCGTTCTTAGGAATCATTCAAACCCATGAATTTGGATCATTAATCGCTTGGGAAACTGGCACAGCCACCACATATGCACTTCACTCCGCTCAAGAGCGCGGCCAACTCTATATTACGCCAGGGACAGAAGTCTATGAGGGAATGGTCGTAGGTGAGCATATTCGCGACAGCGATTTAGAAGTAAATGTGTGTAAAAAGAAGCATTTAACAAGTATCCGTCGTGCAACAGCAGAAGAAGCTCTTCGTTTAGATACACCTCGACAACTTTCATTAGATGAGGCCTTTGAGATTCTAAAAGATGATGAATTACTTGAAGTAACACCTAAATCATATCGATTGAGAAAAAAATATCTTCGGAAAAATGAACGTACACGAATGGCTAAACAAAAACAACACTCATAAATAAACAATTGGCGACTAAGTCGCCTTTTTTCTTACATTCTTATTTAAACTCAGTAGTTTAACTGCTTGTTTTTATCAAAATCTATTATAAAATAATCTCATAAGTTTTTAATTATATTAAGTTGAAGGAGACCATAATGAGAAAGAAATGGTTTTTATTCATCACATTGCTTGGTTTTATAGTGATTGTCAGTGGTTGTTCTGATGATGAAGAATCTAAAAAAGACGGACCAAAGGGGATAACAGCAAAGTCGCAAAAAAACGAAAAAGTTGATGCTGGTCCACTGCTTCAAAGCGCAGCAGAAAAGCTAAAATCATCACAAGGAAGTGCTTTTTCACTAATCGGAAGCCAACAGCTCTCCCTACAAGGTGAAGAAAACCCTGCAACCAATCAAATTGACATGACGGGAGAAGAAAAAGGGCAACCTGCAACAATTACACATCTAAACGGGAAAATTAACCAGCAAAAACCAATGGAGTTTTATCTAACCAATGGCTATATTTATGAAAAAATTGGAGCTGATCCTTGGACAAAACGAGCAGCCGCTGTGATGCAAAGAAAACCTGCTGATAGTTTAATATTGGCCAATAAAATTATTGAGGCAATTAAAGGTTTAGCCAACGTCAAAGGAGCAGAAGCAGAGAAGCAAGGGTCTATATATATATTAAAAATTCCAAAAAAAGTTTTAGACCAAGCATCTCCTTCGTTGTCTCAAGAAATACAGACTTATCAACAAACAGCTTTGGATAGTGAAATTTCAAAGAAAAATCCAGGCAAAAAAACAGAAGGTCTTACAATTGATGACATAGGGGCAAAACTAATACTGAATGCAAATACGAAAGAAGTTACCAAAATCACCACAAATTTAAAAACAACCTTTCAGCTTGATCAACAAACACATGTGATTGAAGAAGATATGGAAAAATCACTTACTGGACCATTATCAAATGATATACAAATCCCAAGTAACGCTTCATCAGCACAAGAAATCAAGTAAAACAAAAACCTCCATCATGGAGGCTTTGTTTTTATATGAACAATTAAACAGCTTCTTCAGAAACTTGTCTTTGTAACATATCAATTTCTGCTTTAGCGGAAAGCAAATCGTGGGCCAGAATTCCTTGCATTTTTTCCACTTTCTCGAATCCCTGACTCATCTCTTCCCTCATTGAATCCACAGTGGATTCAAGTTGATCAACTCGACAATTTAGGCTACTTACATCTTGTTTTAGTTCTGCTACTTCCTGTTTTAGTATTGATACATCTTGTTTTAGTTCAATTACTTCTTGCTTTAGCTCTAGAATCTCAGAATTATTTACTTTTACTGCATCTAATATTTGCTGTAATAACAAATTTTGATCTACTTGCATGTGATGCGTTCTCCTTTTCATGTATTTCTGGATTAGATGTAGCTGTACTGTCTATAGCTGCGTTGATTGGTATTATTTTACATAAAAGGAGAGGCCATGTAAACATATTTTCTGAATTTTCATCGTTTTATTTACGTCTTAATCGATCTGCCCACTCTTCATCTTGGGGCAGTAGCATACCTGAATGATCCGTTTCTTTTAACTGTAAATCAGCTTCAATAATGGTCGTTAACACTTCTTTACTTCGACTTTCTTTCGGTAAACGCGCACAACGCATACTATGCATAATTTTAACCTGCTTAAAATAATCATATACTCGTCTAGCATGACTTTGTTTTCCTGGGTAATGCCAAATTTTATGCATTTGTTTTACCAACGCAGGTTGAGCTGTTGGATCAACATGATAATCCTCATCTTGAGCAATTCGATAAAAAATGAAACTCATTTCTTCAGGTGAATAATCCTCGAAAACAAAAAAGTGTTCAATTTGATTTTTAAGTGTAGGATACTTGTTAAACCAGCGTTTCGTTTTCATCTCGGTTCCAGAGATGACGAGAATCTTCTTTCGTTCTTGATCTGATAAATACTGCTGAATTAATTTCACCCATTGTTGTTCAAGGTTGCTTGAAAAAATCCCTGATAATAATTGATCAATTTCATCAATATAGATCAGTCCGGCTGATGAGTGATTAATAAACTGCTCCCAACGATTGATCATCTCATCTTCTTCAAATTGTAACCATGCATTTGGTGTTGTTTCTACAAATCCATCATGATCCAAATAACCCAATTGATATAAAACAGTGCTGTATAGATGAGCAATTTGCTTCTTTCCGGTATCGACAGGCCCTAGGAATAGAGCATCTAATTTTGGCTTTTCTGTGGTCCGAATCCCCATCTGTTTTCGGTCATGCAAATAATCTAAATACATAAAGAGCTCATGAAGTTGTTTTTTTACTTTTTCCTGACCAATTACATTGAGTAATTGCCCTTGAAGCGTATCCGAAAGAACATGCACAAAGCTTGTTTGGTTTTCAGGTAACTCTTCCTCTTCTTCTACTACTTGCTCATGAGTTGAATCCTTAATTGTAGGATTTCCAGCTTGAATCATCCAAAGTTTTTCAGTAATCCTGTCCAAGTGACACTGTTCAAAAGTTCCGCGACCATTTTCTGTAACAGCTACTCCAACTAGGCTATCGAGAATCTTACAATTTACAAATAGAGGATCGGCTACTTGTGTCACATGAATCGCAGCAGCATGTGAAAAGTGAGTAAAATCTGTGTTACGAATGATACCGCCTGATTTTTGTGCTACATATATACCATGTTGTTTACCATTTGAGAGTTTACAATGTAGTAGATCAAGTCGTGATTGATTAGTGATCGCCACTATACTAGAGTTAAACCCATACATTTCACAACTTTCAAAAATGCCATTTCCTGCATCCGTACTATGAACCGCCTCTGCATTTCCATCATGAATTTTACAACGAATAAATTGAGGATGTGCTTTTGTAAAGATAAAAATAGCTGCTGCTGTTGCAAAGCCGTACATTTCGCAATCCTCGATCAATCCGCTGCTCTCTCCTTCAAAAAGAAAGGCTCCCCCTTTACAATCGTGAAAAACACAATTTGCAAACTGTGGATGTGATCGATTATTAATCCTGACAGCAGGTAACTCTTCCCCAAAGCCAAAAAAACGGCATTCTTCAAAGTGCCCTCTTCCTTCATCGATGGCGACACCACTTTCCAAACCATCATGAATCTTACAACGAATAAACTGAGGGTTACCACCCAAGATCCCCACCGCTGGACTATAATGAAATCCAAATAAATTGCATTCTTCAAAGAGACCTTCTCCACGGTGTTCAATATAGACTCCATAGCTTTCTAGTCCAGTAAAAACACAACGTCGAAATACAGGATTCCCTTTGATGACCATCACTGCTGCTAAATCACCATCGCTGGATAACTCACAATCCTCAAAAAGAATTTTTCCAGTTCCACGTGTTTCAACTGCTGTACTTCTTTTACTATACAACTCGCAATTTCGAAAAATGGGCTCTGCCTCATCACCAGTAATTTTAATAGCAGGGCTTGTTCTTGATTCAATCCGACATCCCTCTGCAACCAATGCCCCTTGTGAAATGGCGACGACTTCTTTCTGTCCTAACCATGATTGACGAATCGTTATGTTTTTCATTACCGCATAACCAGTCTTCATCGTAATGGTTGATTCACGGTTTCCTTGAATCACAACCTTTTCCATATCACCGATTCCAACAAGCTGTACATATTTATGAAAATGAATCTCTTCTTTATAAAGGCCAGGTTCAATTTCAATCACACTTCCTGCAGGAGCTTGGTCAATCGCTTCTTGAATACTGCGATTCTTGGAAAATAGTTTACGCGAGACACGAATCGTACTCATGCTCTTTCCACCCTCCTCTAACCATATTTCTCTGCATGCAACTGGCATATTAAAAATAAATGATTTCTATATGATTTATCTATTTAATCATTCTACCAAACTTTTATAATCCCTGTTTCATTGCAGTAAAATATTGAAAAGGTAGAAAGGTAACCATAAATAATTGAAGTAGTCTAATATTGGATCAATGAGAATATATCAATATTCTCTAATTGATCTCTGCCATTTAGATATAGAAGTTCAATTAAGAAAGCAGTACCTACAACTTGGCCATTTAATTGCTTGATCAGATCAACTGTTGCCTTTACAGTTCCTCCAGTCGCTAAAAGATCATCCGCGATTAATATTCGTGAACCTGGGCGAATTGCATCCCGATGAATGGATAAACGATCCTGTCGATATTCCAAATCATAAACAACTTCTACTGTTTCAGCAGGTAACTTACCTGGCTTACGAACAGGTATAAATCCAACTCCAAGCGCATACGCAAGAGGAGCGCCAATCACAAATCCACGCGCCTCAGGCCCGACTATTGCATCTACTTTCTTATCTGATGCATATTTCACAAGTTCATCTATTGCTTGATGATATGCCTCTCCATCCTTTAAAAGAGTTGTAATATCTTTAAATTGAACGCCTGGTGTAGGAAAGTCGAGAATCTCGCGAATCTTTGTCTTGAAATCCATATAAAAACTCCTCCTGTAGCAATGAAAAAAGATATTTACACAGCTCTTGATAAGAAGAATAGATTAAACGCTCTCCCACTTTCTCTCTATTTAAGTGCTGTAGATAGATCGATGAATCATGTAAAGAACGTTTAGGTGGTTCGGATACAACATGAAACAATCCTGCTTTTCGTTCAATAAACCCGAGCTCTTCAAACACTTGAAAGATCAGACGAATTAATTTAATGGATAACCCTGTCCGTTTCTCAAGCGATTGCATAATTCTATGTTCAAATGGAAAAGAGGGTTGGCTCAGAATTGTTTGGTACAATAACTTAAAATGATCTCTAGTTGGAGCTGGAAGCAATGCTTGTTCAAATGATTGGTCTCCATATAAGAAATAGAAACGTTCAACATGTGATAGATAAGTTAAACTCTTACTAAATTGATCTAATCGCTCTGGTGGATCTACATAAGCGACAGCAGAAAAGAGTAACCATTCTTTGTCCTCTACACTCTCTTGATCTAATTCCTGCCAGTCAATTTTTTCCCCTACCCACTTCTTCCAATAATAAGAATTTGCGGAGCCGATGAGTATACAGCTTTCTTTATGTAAACTTTCCAATTGTCTTTTTATCATTCGGTTTCCACGCCAGTCAAACACTTGACGATGTGGAATTTTCATATCATGAATGAGCAACTGTGGAGACTTTCGTCCATTCCATTCATTCACTTGTAATTCACCAATCACTTCTACCTGCGCATGTGGTGTCATCTGTTCAGCTAATTCAGCTTTTCGAAACCCAATCGCTTCAAGTCTATGTTTTTCGTTTTGCAATGATAACTTAATGGTATCTTTATAAGCACCAATCACTTGTAAATTGGCAATGGTTGCATCATTCACTTGAAAGCGAGGAGTTGGATTATCAACACCAAAGGGAGCTAGACGATCTAGTTGTTCAATAAAATGAAGGTCAATATCTCTTATTGATAGTTCAGCGTCTACATCAACCAATGGAATCCTATCTTCAGGCTTTAATCTTTCACGGGTATATTCAGCTAATGACTGGTGAAACGCTTGGATTTCAGATTGTTCCAACGTCATCCCTGCTGCCATTGTATGACCACCAAAGTTAAGCAAATGTTGCTTTACCTGTGTTAAAGCTTGATAAAGGTCAAAACCTGGTATACTCCGGGCAGATCCTTTGGCAAGCCCTGTCTCTTCATCGATCCCTAATACAATAGTAGGACGATGAAAAGCTTCAACTAGCCGTGAAGCAACAATCCCAACAACACCTACGTTCCAACCGCTTTTCGCAACTACAATAAAATGATGATGACTTTCAAGGTTGCTTTCAATTTCTTCAGTTGCTTCTAATACAATTTGCCGCACGAGATTTTGTCGCTCTTGATTTAGCTCCTGTAAACTCTCAGCAATCTGATTTGCTTTAGACCCATCTTCAGTTATCATCAATTCTGCTGCTTGTGTAGCTGATTGTAAACGTCCACATGCATTAATTCTTGGACCCAGTACATAACCGACATGATGTGAAGTAATCGCTTCCTCTATCCCAGCTACCTTTGCTAAAACATGCAACCCTACATGTTTCTTCTTATTTAACTGCTGTAATCCCCAAGTAGCAAGAATGCGGTTTTCTCCGACAAGCGGTACTAAATCAGCTATGGTTCCCACTGCTACCATATCCAACAATTCTTCTGGTACGCGTTCTAATAAAGCCGTTGCTAGTTTAAAAGCAACGCCTACCCCTGCCAGTTTTTTAAATGGATATGTACATCCGGGTTGCTTTGGATTAATGACCGCATAAGCATCAGGTATGATTGCTGGAGGCTCATGGTGGTCGGTTATAATTAGATCCAGCCCTAAGGATCTAGCATAGTTAGCTTCTTCGACTGCACTGATACCTGTATCTACAGTAATGATCAGCCGTGCTCCCTTTTGATGACATTCTGATAACGCCTCTTTATGTAAACCATATCCTTCTAAAAAACGGTTTGGAATATAATAATCTACATCTACATCTAAAAGTCGAAACAATCGCACCATCAAGCCCGTACTACTCACACCATCAGCATCATAATCTCCATAAATGATAATCTTCTCTTTATGTTCTATCGCTTGACGAATTCGAGTAATCGCACACTCCATTCCTTTTAGTAAATATGGATCGTATAATCGATCTAATGAGGGAGCAAGAAAATCCTCTACCTCTTCTACTGTTTGACAGCCTCGTTGATGCAAAATTTGTGCAACAATTGGATGTATTTGCAAACGATCAACGAACTGTTCAGTCCATTGCGGATCATAAGACTGTTGTTGCCATCGCATTCGTGCATGCAACAATTTTCACACCCCCTTTAACTTGGGCGTCCCATTTGATGGGACGCTGTTTAGCTTGCAAGCTTTTCTTTTCCCTTCTTCATCGAATGCCATTTCCAGTAAATCCAAATTTGGCTTGCAACAAAGATAGACGAGTATGCACCAGAAATTAATCCAAAGAGTAAGGCAAGGGAGAAGTTACTAATACTTTCGCCACCAAATAAGTAAAGCATCACTGATGCAAAGACAACCGTTAGTACTGTATTAATTGACCGGACAAGTGTATGATGCAATCCTTCATTCACTACACGAACTAAATCTTCCCATTTCTTAGGCTGAATACGTTCAACTTGCTCACGAATCCGATCAAAGATCACAATGGTGTCATTTACCGAATATCCTACGATCGTCAATATGGCCGCAATAAAGACAACATCAACTTCTAATCGCAAAACGGAAAACATACCTACCGTAAAAATAACGTCATACAATAAAGAGATAACTGCTGCTATTGCAAAACGATACTCAAATCGAATCGTTACATAAATAATGATCGCCAATGAAGCAACTAGTACAGAAATGATAGCGTTTTTCGCTAGTTCCCGACCAATGATTGGGTCTACAACTTGCTCTTGTATCCCAATTTCTTTTTTATGTATCTGAGAAAATTTTCCTTTAATTTTTTGTACCTGCTCCTTAGATAAAACCTGATCTGTGCGGAAGATAAGCAAATCTTGTTCCGCGCCACCCACACGAACATTCGGATGTTTATATCCTAAGTCTGTTAAAATCTTTTTCTCTTTTTCAACATCTAACTTCTTGCCTACTGCTATATCCAAACGAGAACCACTTTGAAAATCAATCCCTAAATTCAGACCTTGAATAAATAATGAGACCATACTAAGTACAACCACAATTCCTGATAGAAGAAAAAACAGCTTACTTCTTTTCACAAAATCAAACTTATAAGTCACTAATCTCATCCTCTCTTACAGCGAACCAGCTTGGTTGTTTAAATAAATTAGAACGCACTAATAAATTGATCAACAACCTAGATAAGGCAACGGCTGTAATAAAGCTCACTATGATCCCTGCGATCAATGAGACGGCAAATCCCTTCACACCCGCCGTTCCAAAGATGATGAGTATGATACCAGCAATAATCGTCGTTAAATTGGCATCAACAATTGTTAAGAA
This sequence comes from Seinonella peptonophila, assembly GCF_900129355.1. Classification (GTDB taxonomy): domain Bacteria; phylum Bacillota; class Bacilli; order Thermoactinomycetales; family Thermoactinomycetaceae; genus Seinonella; species Seinonella peptonophila. The sequence continues at coordinate 602,186 of NZ_FQVL01000001.1, forward strand.
TGAACGACTCGAACCTGATCGAATGGCGACTGGTACACTTTTGCCATGTCTTAACTCGTCACGAATTCTCTCACTCATAATAATATTCGCATCGACAGCCATCCCCACGCCTAATATAAAAGCGGCTATTCCTGGAAGTGTAAGGGTTACATGTAGAAGCGAGAAGACTAACAGAACGAGATAGGCATAAGAAATCAAAGTTAAAACTGCTACAAAACCTGGCAATCGATAATATCCAATGACAAAAATAAAAATTAATAAAATCGCATATAGACCAGCTTTTAAACTCTCTTTTAGAGATGCGGCACCTAAACTAGCATCTACGGAGTAACTTTGTACTTCTTTTAATTTAATCGGCAGGGCACCAGCATTTAGTAGATCGGCTAATTCTTGAGCTTCTTCCACTGTTTTTGAACCTGTTATTGTTGCAACTCCGCCAGGAATCGCCCCTTGAACAACAGGTGAGCTCAACATGGTCTGATCTAAGAAAATAGGCATTGGTTGACCTACCAACTTTTTCGTCAAATCTTCAAACTTCTTCGCATCTTTTAATTCAATGACAACAGCAGGTCGACCTTGCTGATCATAATCTACCTTTGCTTTGTTCTGTTTTAAATCGCTACCTTTTATCAAGATTTGTTTACCTGTGGGATCTCGAAAAGTGAGATGAGCAGGTTTCCCAATGATCTCACGAGCCTTTTTCGGATCTTTAACACCTGCGAGCTGAACCCGAATGCGGCTAGGTGGCTCAATTGTAATATCTGGTTCACTCACTCCAATAATATCAATCCGATTTCGAATTGCACTTGCAGCATCATTTAAAGTTGCAGTTGTGATCTTCTGTCCTTTTTCAGCTTGGTAGAGGACTTCAAACCCTCCTTGCAGATCCAAACCTTTTGTGATCGTTCCCCATATTGTTGTTGTGGTAGTGGCGACAACCGCTAAGATCACAACAACTAATAAAAGAAAGACGAAAAGTCGCCCCTTGTGAACTTTCATTCTGATCCTCCCTTTATCCATCCTCAAACTTTCAAATTCATTCATTATGTATTAAAGCCAGATAGTTTTCATTATCTCCTTCACCTAATGCCTCTGTCAATTCTCTACATGTGAACAAAAAAAGACCCGCTCGTCTACAAAGTACGGGTCTAGAATTATTTTGTTTTATAGACGCTAAGCATAAGCCAATTCATAAATCGATTCGCTTTCAGAGACATAATATCATTTACTAAACGATTTAAACGTGGCCACCCTCGACGATATCCTTCTGACACACATGCCCAAATTTGCTCCCCTGTTACATCCTCATAACCGTACATACGAAATTCTTCAGCTTTACTATTACAAAGATCCTCAATACATGTCATCAATTCATCTTCTCGGAGCAACTCCACTTCCTCGTGTCTATGTAATCGATTAATTGATTTTACTTTTCCACTAGCCAATGCAAAACCTCCTACGCTTTTTTGCCAAATTCTAATTTGTATTCCTACACATTTGTCATGGAAGTAACGGACAAGACATAGAGATAGATTGTGAGCATAACAGACCGAAGGGGGGATAATGGGCTGATGACAAAACAAAGCTTCCTTTATGGAACCTTGATTTTAGCAGGTGCTGGATTTATTACGAAGGTACTTGGCTTCGTCTACCGGGTCGCACTCTCTCGAATGATCGGCGATGAGGGAGTAGGCCTATTTCAAATGACATATCCGATCTTATTGCTAATGGTTGTCATAACCACTGCAGGGCTTCCAGTAGCGATCTCAAAGTTAGTTTCGGAAGCAATTGTAGAGCGGAATCACAAACGAATTGGTTCGATCCTCACGGTCTCTATTTTCATCTTGCTTGCGATGAGTTTCCTAATTACTAGCCTTATTTTACTCTTTGCACCGTTGATTGCCAATACCCTTTTAACAGATCAACGAGCACTCTATTGTTTACTAGCAATGGTACCTATGATTCCAATTATTGCTATTTCATCTGTCTTTCGTGGTTACTTTCAAGGGAAACAACAAATGAATCCTTATGCAATCTCACAAATTCTGGAACAATGCATACGTATTGGGAGTGTTCTGCTCATCGCTTATATACTCATGCCTTTCGGTGTTCAATATGCTGCGGCCGGTGCCATGATGGGAATGGTGATCGGTGAAGTCGCAGGAATGATCTTTATCAGCAACTGTTACCGAATTGATCCAACAAGCCCTAAGTTAAATCTCTCATTAAGGAATTTAAGGTCTATCCATCCTATCAAAACATTAAAAGATATTCTTCATATTGCACTTCCTGTTACTGCAAGTCGTCTAGTTGGTACTTTATCATATGCGATTGAACCGATCGTTGTGGCGCAAAGTCTAGCTTTAGCGGGAGTAACCGCAGCTACATCAACAGCATTTTATGGTCAGTTAGAGGGTATGGCTGTACCGCTCGTCTTTTTCCCATCTTTTATTACCTATGCCCTTTCGGTTTCACTTGTACCTGCGATCAGTGAAGCTGCAGCTCAGAAAAATCAGCGGCTTATCGAACATAGATTAAATCAATCCATCCGCCTTTCACTCATTATTGGGCTTCCTTGCGCACTCTTTATTTATCTATTGGCAGAGCCGCTTGCCTTATTTCTATTTAATCAAATTGAGGTAGCACGCTACATCCAATTGATGTCTCCATTTGCTATTTTTCTGTATATTCAAGGCCCATTGGCTTCGGCGTTACAAGGTTTAGATTATGCGAATATATCAATGCGAAACTCAATCATTGGTGCCATTGTAAAGACAGCACTTATCTTTCTACTCGCTTCCCAGCCACAACTAGGGATCGACGGTGTAGCCATTGCTGTAAACTGTGGTATGGTAGTCGTTACAGCTCTCCATTTTTTAAGTATTCTGCCAATTGTCACAATCACCATTCATTTACGAGAACTAGTTAAGCTTGTGCTGACTTTAGCAGCAACCGCTCTGTTTGTGCAATATCTATTAATGCAAGATCAATGGAGCTTGATCACTCGAATCCTCTTATCTACTTTTGGCAGTGTTACGCTTTATACCATTCTATTAATTTTCTTTTCCTTACTTAAAAAACAAGAAATTATTCAAATGCCCTATATTGGAAATTGGTTAAGCAAATGGATTCGCTCATAATATAATCGAACATCAAATGACCATTGCTATGTATATTTCGTTAAACGATCAACTAGATCCTGATTTAGAGGTGGATGCATTTGGGATAATAAACAATCCATCATTGTCTGTATAACTTGCATAATAAATATTCTCCCAATCTTGATATCCTTTCGCCTGAAGCTGTTTTAGCAACCAATGTCGATCTTGATTCAATTTGTGTAGATGCTCTTCCTGAATTTTGCCTTCGATGATCAGCGTGTTTGGGAATTGGACTTGACTACTTTTATCACGTAATGCCTGATATTTAGGGAAAACACTTAATTTACCAGACGTTTCTAAAAATGCATATTCCACTTCTGAAATATCAACTATTTCTTTTTCCCTTAATTGCATTCGCAAATCATCTAAGTTATATCGATTCTTTCTCATTTCCTCTACTTGCAACTTGCCTTTTTGAATGATCACAATAGGCTGACCTTCAATAAAATGACGAATATGACTAAAACGAAGTGATATATACGAGATGAGTATTTGCAAGCCTACCAAAGTCGAGATCGGTACAACAACATGTAATAGAGGACGGTCATGGCTTTCCAGTGCGATTGCCGAAATTCCTGCAATCATAAAGGAGACAACCATATCAAAAACAGACAGCTTACCTACTTCTCGCTTTCCCATTAAACGAACGACAAAAAACATAAAAATATAAATAAGAATAGTCCGCCAAAAAAAGCTCCATAGTTCCATTTGGTTATCTCTCCTTTCCTTCGTTTTATTCTTACCAAAAATAAACAAGCATAATCGGACAATCTACTCATAGGATGTAGCAGTACCCATTAGAGGTGATCGAATTGCGAAAACAAAGTGAACCTATTGACGAGTCTATCTCCTCACCTTGGCTAAATGGACAACTCATCATTTGGGGCATATTATTGGCAAGTTCACTAATTGTTACATGTTTGCTTCGTTTTACACCACTAAGCGAAAAAACCTTACCTAGTATTGCCTATATTGTCAATGTTATTAGTCTTTTTCTAGGAGGCTACTTCTCCGGGAAAGCAGCTGGTACTAGAGGGTGGCTATTTGGTGGTCTACAAGGCTTAATCTATGCTACTGTACTCATCCTTATTGCTTTTCTAGCCTTTGACACAGTTACCCAGTTACACCCCACCCTTCTTTGTATATGGGGATTTGTACTTAGTGCACTCGGCGGGATACTTGGTGTAAATCAATTAAATTGAAAAAGCCATCCTCTGGGATGGCTTTCTCTTAGCTCTTTTCAGCTGTTTCTTTATCTGTCTCTTCTTTAACAACTTCTTCAGTAGAAGACTCAGCTTGCTCAGTCTTTTTTTCTTCCGTTTTTTCTTGGGAGTTGTTAATTTCTTTTACTTCAGTTGGCTTCTCTTGTTTTTTCTCTTTCTCCTCTGCTTTCTTCTCTTCTACCTTTGCAGGGTCACGGAGAATGGAATTAATAGCGGATCGTTCAAAAGTTAAACGAGTATGGTCATTCACTTTTAGGGTGACACGCTCATCGTTTAGATCAACAATTGAACCATGTAAACCTCCAATGGTTACTACCTTATCGCCTTTCTTTAACAACGACAACATTTGAACACGCTCTTTTTGCTTTTTATTTTGTGGACGAATCAATAAAAAGTAGAAAACCACAAAAATTAATACCATAGGTAAAATCGCTAATAATTGATTTTTCATCAAATATACCCCCTCTTCGATTAAAAGCGTACAGAAAGTTCATCGGAACCATAGTACTGTGTTAAAAAGCGATTTGCAAATTCAGGCAACTGTTTGTTTCGAATAGCTTCCCTAACTTTCGTCATCAATTGCAACAAGAAATGAAGATTATGGTAAGAGATCAGCCGTAGACCAAAAGTTTCATCTGCTTTTACCAAATGCCGAATATACGCCCGCGTATACTTGGTACAAGTATAACAATCACACTCGGGATCTAAGCTGGTAAAGTCTCGTGCATATTCAGCTTTTTTCACCACAAGTCTTCCTTGGCTTGTCATAGCTGTACCATTGCGCGCAATCCGAGTGGGTAACACGCAATCGAACATATCAATCCCCAGCATTACACCTCGAATTAATGCATCTGGAGAGCCCACACCCATCAGATAACGGGGTTTATCTTTGGGTAAATATGGAGTGGTATGCGAAATCATTTCATACATCTGCTCCTTAGATTCTCCAACACTTAATCCCCCAATTGCATAACCAGGTAAATCGAGGTCTACAATTGCTTTCGCGTTCTCTACTCGTAAGTCTGGATACATGCCACCTTGAACAATTCCAAATAATGCTTGTGAGTCAGTACGTTGATGAGCTTCTTTACAACGCTTTAACCAGCGAACGGTTCGCTCAGCAGATTGGCGGACATATTCGCGATCAGCTGGATAAGGTGCACACTCATCAAAAGCCATGGCAATATCTGATCCAAGTGCATTTTGAATCTCCATCGCTTGCTCAGGACCTAAAAAGAGTGGCTCACCACTTAGATGGGAACGAAATGAGACTCCCTCTTCGGTAATTTTTCGTAGCTTGCTTAAACTAAAAACCTGAAAACCACCACTATCGGTCAGAATGGGTCGATTCCAGTTCATAAAAGTGTGCAGCCCACCTGCTTCCCGCACAATTTCATGACCTGGACGTAAATATAGATGATATGTATTCGCTAGGATTATCTGACTCCCGATCGCTTTTAATTCTTCGGGACTCATCGTCTTTACTGTAGCCAAGGTTCCAACTGGCATAAAAATCGGAGTCTCAATCGTGCCATGTGGAGTATGTAAACGACCTAGACGTGCATTTGTCTGTTGACAATCTTGAATTTGTTCAAATCGAACAGCCAAATTGGTGACCTCCTACTTCTTTTCTTTCGCCATAAAGTAACTAATTCCTACAAACTGGATAAAAAGCGTGAAAAGTTTTCCAATTGGATACAATCCATGATAACAGTGATCACTATTCATAGCAGGCATTTTACCATAAAGTAAGATCTAATACGAGGTCAATAAATGAACATTGCATCTCCAAAGCTAAAAAAACGATAACGCCTGTCAATTGCTTCCTGATATGCTGTGAGAATTCGTTCGCGTGAGCAAAATGCACTGACTAACATTAATAACGTTGACTTTGGTAAATGAAAATTAGTAATCATCCCATCTACTATTTGAAATTGGTATCCTGGATAGATAAATATATCTGTCCAACCGCTCTGATCGCCCTTTACATGATCAATTTGCATCCCAATTGTTTCCAAAGTCCGAACAGCTGTCGTACCTACAGCAATCACACGACCTCCTCTCTTTTTTGTTCTTTTTATTTTTTCAAGAGTTTGTTGGGAAATTTGGAAAAATTCAGCGTGCATTTTATGTTCCTCAATCTTAGAAACTGAAACAGGGCGAAATGTTCCCAATCCAACATGTAAGGTTAGAAAAGCAACATCCACCCCTTTTTGGTTACACTGATCCAGTAGTACATGCGTAAAATGAAGACCTGCTGTTGGTGCTGCTGCAGAACCTACTTCATAGGAATAGACAGTCTGATATCTTTCTGGGTCATTAAGCTCTTCATGAATATAAGGAGGGAGTGGAACTTTTCCAAGCTCTTCAAATAACTCCTCAATAGAACGCTGTGGATCATATTCCAATCGAAAAAGACGTCCTCCGTCTACCTTGCTTTCTTGCTCTGCAATGGCAACTAACTCTCCATTACCAAACTGTATAACAGTTCCTTTCTTGACTCGTCGAGCTGGTTTCACTAAAGCCTCCCAGCGATCTTCTCCTAAAGGTTGGAGTAGGAGCAACTCTATTTTTGCACCAGTTTCCTGTTTGATTCCGATTAATCGTGCGGGGCGAACCCGAGTATTATTTAGTACTAGCAAATCTCCTTCACGTAAATAATGGGGCAATTGTGCAAAGATTGTATGCTCACGTTCTCCTGTCTCACGATTTAAAACAAGTAAACGTGACTGACTTCTTTCTGAAATCGGCTTTTGTGCAATCAATTCCTTGGGGAGATGAAAATCAAACTCAGCAATATCCATTGTTTCGACTCACCTTTCTCAAAGATAAAAACACCTACCTGAAATGATCAGGCAGATGTTTACAAATATCCCACGCCTACAGAATATTTCGCTGCTCATATAATAAATAGAAAAAAACAATAAGACCTAACTTTCATGAAGGATAGGTTAAACCAAAATGTTGATAACATTTTGCTGTAACCATTCGACCGCGTGGAGTCCTTTTTAGAAACCCAATCTGCATCAAATAAGGCTCGTACACATCTTCAACTGTGTGCCCTTCTTCACCAATTGTTGCAGCAATCGTTTCTAATCCAACAGGCCCTCCTGAAAAAGAATCAATAATCGTCATTAACAAACGGTGATCCACCTGATCTAATCCCAGTCTATCCACTTGAATTCGATCTAATGCATGGCGAGCTGATTCTGCGGTAATCCAACCATCGCCTTCTACTTGTACAAAGTCTCTGACACGCTTTAACAATCGATTTGCTACACGTGGTGTTCCACGAGATCTGGTTGCTAATTCCCTAGCTCCGTCTTCCTGAATTCCTACTTGAAGCAAATCAGCAGTTCTCATTAAAATTTGTGTCAGTTCTTCCTCCTGATAATACTCTAATCGAGAAACAACACCAAATCGGTCACGAAGAGGGGCTGAGAGAGAACCTGCACGAGTTGTCGCACCTACTAAAGTAAATGGCTGAAGATCGAGGCGTACTGACCGTGCACTAGGTCCTTTACCAATCACGATATCAAGTGCATAATCTTCCATTGCTGGGTAAAGTACTTCCTCAACGGAACGATTTAACCGATGAATTTCATCAATGAATAGTAGATCATATGGCTGAAGATTTGTGAGAATCGCTGCTAAGTCACCTGCTCGTTCAATGGCAGGCCCTGATGTCGTTCGCACATTTACTCCTAATTCATTAGCGATAATATGCGAGAGTGTCGTTTTGCCTAGACCTGGAGGGCCATATAAAAGAACATGGTCAAGCGCTTCTTTTCTCATCTTGGCTGCTTCAATATATACTTGTAAATTTTCTTTAGCAACCGATTGACCAATATATTCTTTTAAATAACGAGGACGAAGACTTACTTCAACCTGTTCATCCTCCATCGACATTTTTGCTGAAATAATGCGTTGATCCAATTGAAAGACACCTCTTTATACTTTCATCGATTCCTTGAGCGCAAGCTTAATCCACTCTTCGACCGAAAACTCTTGATCTTGACTCTGTTTTTGCACTGCTTGAACGAACATCTGTGCCTCTTCTTCATTATAGCCAAGTCCTACCAATCCATCAATGACTTCTCTTAAGTCAGTCTGTTTTGATTGGCTGATTGAACTTTCTAATTGTTGACCTGTTAAGAATCGTCTTTCAAATCCTGCCTTGGTCAACTTATCTTTGAGATCAAGAATGATTCGCTGAGCTGTCTTCTTACCAATACCTGGTATTTTCGTTAAGAATCTTACATTATCCATTTGAATTGCGACAACCAAATCTCGTGGAGACCCACTTGCAATCATTGCTAAAGCCGCCTTTGGACCTATGCCTGATACTTCTAACAACAGTCGAAATAGATCACGTTCATCTTTCGTTTGAAAACCAAACAAAAGCTGAGCATCCTCGCGTACTACCTGATGTGTGTAGAGAAAAATCTCTTCCTCTTCTTGATGCCGATACGGATTCGGAACATAAACTTGATAACCAACACCATATGTTCCGACAGCTATATATTGGTCTTCTATGTATTGTACATGACCGTTAATAAATTCGATCATTTACTCATCTCCCATTATTCATTCATTAATGAGCCAGAATGAGCTTCACAAATCGCTACAGCCAATGCATCTGCAACATCATCTGGTTTAGGTATCCGAGGTAACGATAATAGCATCTTCACCATTTCTTGGATTTGTTTTTTCTCAGCTTGGCCATACCCAGTAACTGCCATTTTAACCTGTAGAGGGGTATACTCAGTTATGGGAATTCCTGCCTCTTCCGCCGCGAGCAATATTACCCCCCGTGCTTGTCCCACAGTAAAGGCTGTAGTTACATTCCGATTGAAAAATAATTTCTCAACCGCCACAACATCGGGTTGGTGTTCATCCATAATGATCGAGCATGCATCATATATTTGTTTTAGGCGAGTGGGCAAACTTAAGTTGGTTTCCGTTTTAATACAACCAAAGTCAACTGGTTTCAACATATTACCTCTCTGATCCAAAATTCCAAATCCCACAATTGCTAATCCTGGATCAATCCCCATAATTCGCACTCATTTCCCCCTCTTCAATCAACGTAGGTAGATCTATATTATATCATAGGACAAGAACTACCTTCAGTTTACTATGTGTAGCTATAAGAATAAAATGTTTTTTCTAAACTGAATACCATAAAAATGCGTTTTTTCACTTTGATCCTTATTATTTGATAAAAATTGTATCTTATTTCAAAAAGTTGGATAAAATGTGTTATAAAAAAACCCCTTTATTGAGAGGCTCTTTTTATTTCTGATTTCATAAAAGAGGCTGTGTCCTCCAATCTTGCATCCATGCTTTTTTGTTTCTTTTCAGTTGCATAGGCAACATAATGCGTCAATTCTTCACTTAATTGTTGCATTCTTTTTAGCGAGAGTAATTTTCCATCTGCTAAACGAACAGCAATTCCTTTTTTCATGGGGAGCAATTCAACATGACCAATATGCTTCTTATCTGGATGATTTTTTTGATCCTGATAATCTCGAATCAAAAGTTCACGGAATGGCATAAACTGTTGCTCAACCACTTTTAAATACGAAAATAGATATTCCAAATCAATCCCTGAATTTTGGTCATATTTAATAATCTTTTGCTCAATCATTTCTTCCATCATCTGTACAATTTTTTGCTCAGTAAATCCTGTTATCTCTTCGATCATATCTATGTCATCATATTGAATACAGGTATGTAATAAAAAGTATTGTTCATGATCCAAGCCTAGATATCGATGATACCTCAACAACAATTCAAGCAGTTGATATACAAAGGAGGTATGATTCTCTGTTCTCATCTCGAATCCAACTCCCTGTTGCTCAGATTGGGCAAACTATACCATCTAAACAAACACATAATCTATCAAACCTAATGAATGGCTTGCTTTTTGAATCGACCACCCCTCACATCATGCATAGAACCAATCGCTAAAAAAGCATCCGCATCTTTTTCCTCAACAATCGATTTTAACTTTGCCTCTTCTAACCGGGTGACGATACAAAAAATTACTTTTTTATCATTCCCTGTATAGGCACCTTCACCATTGAGATAAGTAACTCCGCGCCCTAACCGATGTAAGATTGTTTCTCCAATTTCAGTAGCTTTTTCGCTAATAATCCAAACTGATTTTGTTTCGTCAAAACCTTCTACTACAATATCAATCATCTTAAATGCAATGAAATAAGCAATTAAAGAATACATAGAACGATCCCAATCAAATACAAACCCAGCACTACCTAATATAAATAAGTTGAAAAACATTACAATTTGCCCTACTGAGAAAGGAAGGCTCTTCGTAAATAAAATTGCTAAAACTTCAGTTCCATCCAGCGATCCACCATTTCGAATCACTAGTCCAACTCCAATCCCTAAGATGATCCCTCCAAATACTGCTGCTAACAATGGGTCATCCGTAGCGGAGTGAAACGAATGCAGAACACTGGTGAGAAAAGACATAAAAGCTACACCGATTAAAGTTGAGATAGCAAAAGTTTTCCCAATCTGTTTATATCCAATGATAAAAAAAGGTAAGTTAAAGATAAACAGCCATATACCTAGTTCAAGGTGAGTCAGATGTGAAACAATTATCGAAATCCCTACTATCCCCCCATCAATAACACGATTTGGAACCATAAAAAGCTCAAGCCCAACTGCTACTAACGCAGCTCCCAGCAAAATAAAAAAAAGACGTGGCACCAATTTAGCAATCGGTGATTTTCGATGTTGCTTTAACGAATTATTTTTAATTTTTAACACCTCTCCTGTCTATTTATTAATAAATTCATTACTATATATATGATTAGTGATAGCTGGTTCATGTAAAAAAGATTGGAGATGGAGTCTTTATTCATAATCATATAACAGTCTAGTAATAATTTCAAAATGGAATCTGGAATTTACTTTTTTCATCATTGTTTTGTCGTGGATTGATATGCTGGTAAGTCAAAAAGCCGATCGATTGTAACCATTTCATACCCCTTCTCACGCATTAAACGTATAATTTTCGGCAAAGAAAGTATTGTTCCCTTTAAATGACGATGTCCCCCTGCTGAATGGAAAAGAATGATTGAACCAGGTTTTAGACTACGTTTTACTACTGATAAAATCCGTTTTGCGGACCGTCCACTCCAGTCTTTGGTATCCACATTCCAATAAATAATAGAATATCCTTTGTTTACAATTTGGCGTTCAATTTTTCGATCAATCGCGCCAAATGGAGGACGAAAAAATCGTAATTGTTTTCCAGTAAGTTTAAAAACCATTCGGTTTGTTCGTCTCAACTGATGATTGATTTCAGCAGGTGTTAGCTCTGTAAAATCTGGATGATCCCAAGAATGATTACCAATCACATGACCTTCCGAAATGATCCGATTTAATACAGAAGGATAACGTTTTGCCAACCGTCCCACGATAAAAAATGTAGCCGGAACATGATATTCCTTTAAGATATCTAAAATTTGTAGCGTATAATCATGATCTGGACCATCATCAAAGGTGAGGGCAACCATTTTCTTTGACCCAGGACCATGGAAAAGCATACGGCTCGGTGTCACGTCAGTTGCGGCTACATCCGTAGATTGAATCATAGGTATACAGCAAATTGAATACGTGAATAAACAAATAAATAAATATTTGGTTATGCGAATAAAAAATAGACGATGAGTTCGCAACATTAACTGATCACTCCTATCAGCCATAGTATGCCAAATCAACGTCCATTCAACTCTCATGTGAGACAAGTGCAGTAAATCTACATTTTTTGTTTATTGTTTCTCTAAACTCTTCACTTTTTTCTGTTGGAGCTTTTCTTTATTGTGTTGAGTGGTTTGTTCAACAGGTTTGTCCACTTTCTGATCCGCTGGTGCAAGTACAACATCTGCTTGCACGCCTTGATAAGGTGGAATTGATAATAATTGATCTAGTGTAACAAGTTCATAACCTTTACTTTTTAACTCTTTAATAATGGCGGGTAATGCGTCAACTGTCCCTTGTAATGTCTTACCCGCATTATGTTGTAATACGATAGAACCAGATTTACCGGTCTGTTTTACTGTTTGTTCAATCTGTTTCCCTGTTCTTCCTCGCCAGTCGTTTGTATCTACATCCCAATTTATAACATAATAATGATTTCCTTTTATTTCCTGAATTACGCTTTTATTAACAGCTCCATAAGGAGGACGAACCAAATTAACTCGCTTTCCAATCTGTTTTTGAATCTCTTGAGTAGTCGAATTAACCTCTTTCTTTACTTTTGCATCAGATAAATGTGTTAATTGAGGATGACTCCAAGTATGATTTCCAATAATATGACCTTCTTGATCAATTCGCTTTAGAATCTCTGGATGATTATGTACCATCTTGCCCATCACAAAAAAAGTAGCCCTAACCTGCTCTTTTCTTAAAATTTCTAAGATTTTCAGCGTATATTTATCATCTGGTCCATCATCAAAAGTTAATGCTACCCGTTTTGACTTTGCTGAACCTCTGAAAATTACTTCTTTCATAGTGATTTTCTTTAATTCTTGCTGTTCTTCAAAAGTAATTGTAACATTCTGTTTTACTATGGGTTTAATTAATACTTTCGGCTTTTGAATTTGTTTCTTTTCCGGTTTTTTTTGCTTGGGTGCTTTTACAGATTGTTGGGAAGAGTCAACTGACTTCGTATCAGCGAAAAGGGAACAACCACCGCCAATTATCAGTAACAGACACATGCCCAAATTGAGCATTACACGCACAGCAGTCACTCCTATTATATACCATTTATTAAAAGACACGATCTATTCTAACATAATATAAAACCATCTGGAATGTTTTATTAACGTAAAAAAGCCCAGTAATTGGGCTTTTTATCTACTGTTAGAATAATCTCTCAAAGGTTTTGCAATCGGTACATTCGGTTTCCAAAATGGATTTAGTCGGTTCCGCCACTTGTTATTGGTCGGGGCAAATCCTTTCACGTACCGTAAATCCGATTCAGTACCAATAAAGTTTTTAAAAAGTTGTTTATATGCTCGACTATTGGTCCAATGTGACATGAGATGACTCATTGAATTTGGAAAATCTTTGGTCTGATCTTCACCAAGCGTTGATAATGTTTCGCTTCTCTCTAGATTTTGTCTTGCAGAAACCGCATTTGTATATCTTCTCTCTCTAACATTGGTAAAATCTTTATATACTCTTTCGTTTCCAAGGTGATGATTCATTAATCTTGTTTGGAATTTTAATGATCTTCTTCTTAAACCCAAAGTACAAGCGGCCATCACAGGTGCAAAGGGTACTGCCATCAAAACACCAACAGGTCCTAGTGCTAAAGAGCCCAGCATAATCCGGCTCCAATGACGCATATAATCAGCGGCTCCTTGCGAACGTAACCGATTTAGACGGGCAGTTAACTCATCGTTCTGTAACTTGACCGTATTACCTACTTCAACAAGACTATACATCCAATCGTCAGCCTTGCTCATATTATCTAGCATATTTTCTAGATCACGAATTCGACTTTTCTGCTTGGGGGTGCGTTTACGTCCAAACGAATCTACTAAAAGATCAGACATCGCTCGAATATGCTGTCTCTGTTCAGGAGTCACATCACGATCTTCTATATTTTTTAGTATGTGGTGCAAGGTATTGAAATGTTCTTTATCCTCATCACTAAATTGCCATTTTTGTACATTTTCAAACAGATGACTCATTTCATGTAGTTTTTCTTTTTCTTCCTTAGTAAAATCACGCCCCACTGCCCCTTTGATCAACACCGCAAACTCTTTCAAATCACGAATCGTATTTTGATTTTGCATCTCTTTAAAGTCAAGATCAAAGGAATTTTGTTCACGTTGTTCGGGAGTCATTTTGTTAATCACATCGGGATCAGTTACGCCTGGAAGATTTGTATGAAAATCTCGTCCATAAATATTGAGTTGATATTGTTCAATTACTTGTTTCAAGCTATCTCTAAATTGTCGGAATTCCTTGATCACTTTCAAATGTTTTTCCCATACTTGATCAAATTTCTGACGTGACATTATCTGATATAATCCAGCCACCCAGGGGAGGACGCCCATACCAACTAATCCCCAGACAACATGGTAATTATTGCGACTTCGATTTACCTGTTGACCCAAACGATCAATTCTGTTGTAACGATAAAAGAGAACGTTATACATCCAAACCGCGCGACGTAAAACATGAATGTAATCATCTACTACTTGATGATCATTTACTTCTACACGAGCACTAGGAGTAATATAGGCCCTAGCTGGTGATGGTGCTGAAGCAGATGATGCAACTGCAGCAGGCATAATATGTCCCCCTTTCCACGAAGTCTATATTACCTAATAATTGTAAAATCATTAGATTATAGAATGATTATAGCATATTTGCCTCTTTTTAGACATAATTTGCGTAAACATTTTGCACATCATCATGTTCAGATAATGCCTCTAATAAGGAATATAGGGACGATAATGATTCCTCACGAATGGGCGCACGATTTGATGGAAGAAATGTAATCTCAGCATCTGAAAATTTAATTCCTTTTTCTTCCATATTCTCTTTTATTATTTCAAATTGCTCGGGACTTGTAATCAGTTCAAAACCCTCTATTGTTGTTTCATAATCTTCTACTCCTGATTCCACTGCTAATAATAAAAGCTCTTCTTCTTCTACTGAGCAATCACGGCGATCAATTGTTAACCAACCTTTCCGTTCAAACATCCAAGCAACACATCCAGCTTCACCAAGGTTTCCACCCCGTTTTGAAAAGATATGACGCACATCGGCGGCTGTTCGATTACGATTATCTGTTAGCACCTCGACAAGTATTGCAACTCCCTCAGGTCCATATCCTTCGTAAAATAGATGTTCATATCGTTCATCTTCGCCTCCTCCCATCGCTTTTTGAATCGCACGCTCTATATTTTCATTAGGCAAATTTTGCGCTTTTGCCTTTGCAATCGCCAATCGAAGCTGATGATTATTGGCAGGGTCCTTATCCCCAGCACATGCAGCCACATAGATTTCACGAGCCAATTTATTAAATAACTTTCCTCTTTGTGCATCTTGACGTCCTTTACGATGTTGAATGTTTTTCCACTTCGAATGTCCAGCCATGATGCTCCCTCCCATCTATTTAGCCCCTTGATTAAATATGAAAACTATACACCCCAGTCTCGGAGATAACGAAAATCCGTTCCTACCGTACGACTCCCAACTTTCAAGATAATTGGCATGACTCGTTTAAATTGATTTTGCCTAATTCTAGCTACCACATGATTAACGAATGAAGGATCAAAACCTTTTTGTTTCACTTGCTGAGCAGATAATCCCAAGTCAATGAGATGATAAAGTAAGATGTCTACATCTATATAGCGAAAACCTAATTCACCTTCATCTGTCTGATCAGACCATAAATCCGCGCTTGGTGGCTTATCAAGGATTGACTGTGGTACACCGAGATAAGAAGCTAATTGACGGACTTGCGTCTTATAGAGGTCGCCGATCGGGTTAACTGCTGAAGCAGCGTCTCCAAACTGTGTTCCATATCCTAATAATATTTCAGTCCGATTACTCGTTCCAACAACAAGCGCCCGATGCTCGGCTGAGAGATCGTAGAGGATGGTCATGCGCTCACGGGCCATTTTATTTCCTCTTCGCAAAGGACTTGCCTCTGGGAAACGATTAAAATAAGCATCGATCTGTGGGGTAATATCGATTGTAATCGACTCTACACCTGTTTCTTCTACCGCGATTTGAGCATCTGTAAGACTATTTGTGCTACTCGTACGGTATGGCATCCGAACAGCAATTACACGATCTGCACCAAAAGCACGCACTGCTAGATAGAGGGAGAGTGCTGAATCAATTCCTCCAGAAAGCCCAATTACAACACGTTGAAACCCTACTTTTTCAATTTCTTCGCGCAACGTAGTAACGAGCAGTCTCGTCGTCTGCTCAGAATCTAATCTTAAAAAAGGCGCTTTACTAAGCTGTTCTTCAATCCAATTCATAGTCCGTCCACTTCCTCTATCCGTCGCTTTTGAATTCTTTTTAATTCACGGATTGTGAGTTCTAAATTTTCATCTCGAATGAGAGGCATTTGAAAACGGGCACGACGTATTTGATCTAAATCGATCTCAGTAACTAAAAGCTGTTCTTCAAATATATCAGCCTCGCATGCCATTTCTCCATCAGGAGCAATGATATGCGAATTGCCAAGAAATGTCGCACCATCCTCACTGCCAACCCGACTAGCAAATAGAGTGTAAGCTCCATATACTGTGGCATTAGTCTGTGTAAGTAGTCTCCATTCCCTTTGATTAGCAAATTGCTCTGTTCGAATATCTCTCACAGGAGAGTTTACAAGAAACAGGAAAATTTCTACCCCATCTTGAGCTAATAGATATGTAGTAGCAGGATGCCATACCTCTTCACAGATCAACATGCCCATACGCCCCCACTTAGTGGGAAAACTACGAACGCGTTGACCTCTTCCAAAATATCTTCCTTCATCGAACATGCCATATGTCGGTAAATGTGTCTTTCGATGGGTGTGTACAATTTTTTGGTCACTTGCATAAACAGCAGTATTATATAAAAGATGATCTGAACTTTTTTCTACATATCCAAAAACAATATCAATTCCCGCTGCCATTTCGACAAGAGATTGAATCTGTTCATCAGTCTTTACCCTAGCTACATCAAATGTTAAATCAAGCAAATTATAACCTGTTAAACTTAATTCAGGGAAAACAATCATATCAACTTGCTCCGCTTTTGCTTGTTCGATAAACTGAGCATGTTTGTCCAAATTTTGATCGACCCGTCCCAGGAAGGGTCGGATCTGAGCGATTCCTACTTTCATGTTGAATGCCTCCATTAACTAACCTTTCACCTACTACTATGCCCTACTTATTTAAAGTAAATAGATTTTTCTCGATAATCATATCATATGGTTTCCTTAGCTACCAATCGGATAATTGTTTTAATTGTTCTTTCCACTGCTTACGATCATCTGCTAAACGTTTCAAATAAGACCAAGTTGCTTCAATGTTATAACCTTTTTTATTTAACAATAAACCTTCACTTTCTCGAAAAAAATCATTAGGAAAACCAAGCAAAAGAATGAGCAATTCCATCTCTTGTTTGGTTAATGGGCGAACTTGTTGATACATTTGAATAATCCGTTCAAATTGTTGTAAACCATTCTGCTCATGCAAAATACGAGAGGCAATTTGCCAAACATCGCCCAATTGTAAATCGTAATCTGCTGTATCAAAATCAATTAGCCATGCTTGCTGTTTTAAATCGATCAGCCAGTTATGATTTGCCAAATCACGATGACAAACTGCTTTGGCAGCAATATCATTCGCTGTTAATAGTCGCAGTAGATCATGTTGAACTGATTGTAAAACCCGATATGCATCTTCATAAAAAAGTGGACCATATGTTTGAAAAAAAACTCGATATGGTTCTGAAAATTGATTAATTCGCTTGATTAAATAGTGAAAACGATACAAACGTATATATAACCTTTCATAAAAAACAGAGGATTCCCGGCTTTTTTTTGGTGTTTCTAAGCATCTTCCCGCTAAATGAAACCGGGCAAGTTGTGGAATAATGCGTTGAATATCCTCCGTTGATTGATAATTGGCTCGCCTACTCTTTACATAAGGCATGAATGCCCAATTTGTGTGAATCATTGGTTTCGGCATCTGTTGAAAACCTCTTTGCCGCAGCTCTTGGTCAATCGATTCCCACCAGCTCATCTGCTCCAAATTTCGAATTGGTTTTGCCAACCATTTTTGTTGGTTTGATAACTCCAAAAACAAAAGTCTATGATGTTGTTTGACACTTCTAATTTTCGCTGGTAACACAGTTTCCCACTGATTTATTTCAACGGTTGATAATCTCATGTTAATCGCGAGCCGTTTCGCTCTCCGAATAAGACTCTAGGTCAAACTGTTCTTCAAACATATGTGTGTATGCAGATGCCCAAGGATATGGATAGATTGGAGGGGGATAATATGAGACATATGGAGGCGGCATATATAGTGGCATTCTAGGATAATGATAATATTGATCAGGATAAGAAGGGACATCTTTAGATGTTCGTTGAGTAGTCTTACCCTGTTCCATAAAAAAGACTTCAGGGTCAATTTCTACTTCAGGTGATGGCATCGATGGTATTTCTATAGGATATTCAGGATTGTCCGCATGCTCTTTGTGATGTCGTACTTTTTCTTTTCGATTTGTACCCATTCTCTTTTCACGTGGTTCTGCCTGCAAAATAGGAACTTTACCTGTTGGTATTTTTACCTTATAACCCGATTGTAAGGGTTGATCCTCGCTCAATTTTGGATTTATTTCAATCAATCGACTGATGGGTACATTATACTGGGTAGCCAATTCCCACAGTGTCTCATTCTCTCTAGCCACATGTATTTTCACTACCGATTCCTCCTCATTCTCCAGACTCTTTTTCATTCTATGCAGGGTATCGTTCCATCTTTCTTCACAAAACGACCTGGGGAAGAAATCTTATCTATATTACAATAGAAAAAACTATATACAAAATAAACATAGTGGGAATTTCACATCTCGATCGAATTGATAAAAGGTGATTACCATGAAAAGAAACAAACATCATTTCAACGTGTGGATTCTAATCCTTTCGACAGCAACATGTATCATACTCATCATCGGTTGGGCACTCGCTTTATCCGATATTTTACATACGCCAACCCGTCAATCCATCATCCACTCGCCAACCGTTCAACCGAACAAAACACAAAAAAATCTCTTACTTGGACTAGGTGATTCGTTGACTCGTGGAGAAGGAGACGAAAAAGGTCAGGGCTACTTTGGTATCGTCAAAAAAAATCTAGAAAAGGAGAAAATGCCTTCGTTTTCAGCAAGCAACATGGCAATAAGTGGACAAAAATCATCAGAATTGATTGGGCAGATACAACGAAAAAATATACAAAAGATAATTAGCGAAGCAAGATGGATCACTTTAACCATCGGCGGTAATGATCTCAAAGAAAGTATCGGAACCAACGATAAAATCGATGTAAAACAAGCAGATCAAGCCCGTAAACAGTACATCACAAATTTAAAGCTCGTTTTAAATACAATAAAAAAGTTAAATCCAGACGTAAAATTATTTATCTTTAGTCTTTACAATCCATATGGAGATTTAAATGATCAAATCCAATCGAATGAGCTGATCCACCAATGGAATGAAGCGATACGTCAGACTACAGTCTCCTTTCCTTTTGTTGTCATGGTGCCTACTTTTGATCTCTTTCAACTCGCACCAAAAAAATATTTATACACAGATCATTTTCATCCAAATCATGCAGGTTATCAACGAATGGCAACTCGCTTAATGCAAGTTTTATCTGATACAACTCTTCATAAGGAGTTGAGCGCATGACTGATTACCAAATTCCTGTTTTAGAAGTGACTCAATTAGGAAAGCGGATTGGAAAGAAAACAATCGTAAATGACTTATCGTTTAGCATTAAACAAGGCGAAATCTTTGGTTTTCTGGGACCAAATGGCGCTGGGAAAACAACAACCATTCGTATGTTAGTCGGTTTGATCCGCCCCACCAGCGGAACAATTTCGATTGGCGGTTTCTCTTTGGAAAAACATTTCACTCGAGCGATTAGCCAAGTTGGTTGTATTGTTGAAAATCCTGAGTTATATCCTTATTTAACAGGTCGGGAAAACTTACAAATTTTTGCACGAATGCTGCCATCAATCGATGAAGAACGTATCGATGAAGTGGTTCAACTGGTTAAAATGGAGCATCGTATCGATGAAGTGGTGAAAACCTATTCATTAGGAATGCGTCAAAGACTCGGAATTGCACAAGCGCTTTTAGGAAGACCAAAATTATTAATTTTGGACGAGCCCACCAATGGTCTTGATCCATCTGGCATTCGGGAACTTCGTAGTTTTATAAGGTACCTAGCTCATGACGAAGGGATTAGTGTCTTTGTATCCAGCCATATTCTCCATGAAGTACAACTGCTCTGTGATCGTGTAGCAATTATCCATCAGGGGCAAATCTTACAAACCGCTGATATTGATCAATTAATATCTGAGCAAACACGAATCGAATGGCACCTATCTCCAATCGACAAAGCGATAAAATGTTTGCAAAACATCTCCTTTATCTCATCGCTGGAGAGTGATACAGAGCAAAATAAAGTATGGGTACATATGCCACCTAGCCGCATTGCAGAGACGAATCAATCTCTAATTGAAAACCAAATTGCTGTTATGAGCATTCAACCTTATCAAAAAACACTTGAAGATATCTTCCTGGAACTAACACGGGGTGATACAGTTGTCACAAATGATGAATCTAATTTATAACGAAACATTAAAAATGGTTCGCAAACGTCGATTACTAGTGATTGGATTATTATTACTCGTCTTATTGCCGATATTCACCTATTCACAGTATAAAGCGATTCAGGACTCGGTCAAGCAAGTAGGGTCCTCAGACTGGCGAATTGTGTTACAACAGCAAATTGTCGATCAACAAAATCGACTCTCTTCCAGCCGGATTCCTCCTGAATGGAAGGGTCTGATCAAAATGAATATCGCTCAACAACAATACTACTTAGATCACAATATTAATCCAAATGCTCCTGGTGCGCCTACCTTTATTCGCAACTTTGTAGAACAAACCATCACGCTTTTTTTACCACTTCTTATCGTGATTCTTGCAGCAGATATGGTATCTTCGGAACATACAGGGGGTACGATTAAATTACTTTTGACTAGACCAGTACAACGATGGAAAATTCTATTGAGTAAATATATCACCCTGATCTTGATGATATCCTTTGTCCTGTTAACAACGGCTATACTCTCTTATTTGATATCAGGAATTATTTTTGGATATCGTGGATGGGATTTACCGGTGATTACTGGTTTTCAAATCAAAGGTAATCAATTGATCACATCTGCTACACATTTGATCCCACAATGGCAATATATTGTCATGGCATATGGTCTTGCTTGGTTTGCTTGTCTTACAGTAGGTACGATATCTTTTACAATTTCTGTCTTGGTTCGTAATACAGCAACAAGTATGGGAATCATGTTAGCAGCCTTGATTACGGGAATGCTTCTAGAACAAGTCTCACCATATTGGAATGCGATCAAATATTTTGTCTTTTCGAATTTAAGGCTGACAGATTATTTATCTGGTAAGCCAATGATGACTCCAGGTATGAGTCTAACATTTTCTTTAAGCGTTTTAACAATATGGTCGCTCATCGCGATCCTCATTGCCTTTATCACTTTTCAAAGACGGGATGTGCTTGAATAGCTTTTAAATATTGACTTTCCTTCACTTAACTACTATAATTCTGGAAACAAAATCTGAACAAAACCATTCGACGAATGAGAGAGTATGAAATGATGTGATTCACAGCGAGCTGGGTTGGTGTAAGCCAGTATAAACACGTTTCAGAAACGCACTCAGGAGAAATTGAATTGTTATCAGAACAATTCAATCGGGTTCCACCCGTTACCTGGATAAAAGTGGCACAATTGTGCAAGCGGAGTGGTACCACGGGCAATTCATTCTCGTCTCCAAGATCAACTTGGAAACGAGTTTTTTCATTTCAAGGAGGAATACTTATGGATCATAAACTGCTATTTGCTAAGGTGTTACATGAACAAGGAGAACTTCCATTTGACATCCAAACGATCAAACAATTGATTGAAACACCAAAACGTATCGAAATGGGAGACTTCGCATTCCCATGTTTTGCACTTGCTAAACATTTACGTAAGTCTCCAGCCATAATAGCACAAGAGTTACAAGCAAAAATTACTGACCCCATCTTTGATCATCTTGAGGCTGTAGGGCCATACCTTAATCTCTTCCTGAATCAAGAAAAAGTGAGTCAACATATTTTTAAACAGATTATGGAACAAGGTTCAGATTATGGTCGCAACCAAAATGGAAAAGGAGGAACTGTTACCATTGATTTATCAGCACCTAATATCGCAAAACCGTTTTCAATGGGTCATCTCCGTTCAACAGTTATTGGAAATGCAATCGCAAATCTGGCTGATAAAAATGGCTACCAGCCTTTTCGTATTAACTATATTGGTGATTGGGGTACTCAATTTGGTAAATTAATTGTTGCATATAGAAAATGGGGGAATGCTGAATCAATCCAGCAAAATCCCATTACCGAACTACTAAAATTGTACATACGTTTTCATGAGGAAGCTGAAAATAACCCTAGGTTAGAAGAAGAGGGACGAAAAGCATTCAAGGCACTAGAAGATGGAGAGCCAGAAGCGATTCAGCTTTGGAAACAATTCCGTGATGAATCGCTCAAAGAGTTCTCACGCATTTATGACTTGCTTGGTGTTCACTTTGATTCATTTCAAGGAGAGTCTTTCTACAACGATAAAATGGATGAAGTAGTAGAGATATTACAAGAGAAAGGATTACTTGTCGAAAGTCAACAAGCGCAAGTGGTAAAGTTAGATGAAGAAGAAATGCCTCCTTGTTTAATTAGAAAGTCTGATGGTGCCACCCTGTATGCGACTCGTGATTTAGCTTCTGCACTCTATCGTAAAAGGACGTATCACTTTGTTCGTTCACTTTATGTTGTTGGTAATGAACAAAGTTTACATTTTAAACAATTGAAGGCTGTGCTGAAAAAAGCAGCTTATGCTTGGGCTGACGAGATGGAACATATCTCATTTGGAATGATGCTAAAAAACGGAAAAAAAATGTCCACTCGGAAGGGTCGCATTATTTTACTTGAGGAAGTTTTACAGGAAGCCATTGAACGCACTGAAACAATTATAAATGAAAAAAACCCAAATCTTTCTGACAAAGCACAAGTAGCAAAACAAGTGGGACCAGGAGCGGTCATCTTCCATGATCTAAAGCATCATCGTACCAATGATGTTGAATTTTCATTTGAACATATGCTGAACTTTGATGGAGAGACAGGTCCCTATCTCCAATATGCATATGCTCGATGCAAATCTTTACTACGAAAAGCAAATTTCACCCCTTCTTCTCAGGTAAATGGTGTTACTGATGAACAGGCATGGCCGATTGTTCGATTGATATCCGACTTCCCAAATGTAATTCGCACTGCTTGGAATAACTATGATCCTTCTAAAATTGCTCGTTTTGCCCTTGATTTAGCTAGGTCACTCAATCAATTTTATGCACATGTTCACATTCTTTCTGATCCAGACCATCAGCAAGAGCGACTGCATTTAATTTATTCAACAGCAATCACATTAAAAGAATCTCTACGTCTATTAGGACTCAAAGCACCAGAAGAGATGTAATCTACATACCATCAATCTTTTGATTGATGGTTTACTTCTTAATATAAAATTCTATTTTTTTACAATTTAAAACATGATATGGATATTAGTAAAATGCTATTTAATAGAAATTTTATGCTATAATATATCAAGCGCTAAACCATAGGAGGTAATATATGCTAAAGTTATTTAAAAAATCTGCTATAGTAGCTATCATTTCAGTCTTCGCTATTGCTTTAAGCATTAGCAGCGCATTGGCGCGTCCTGATGACCCAGTCGCGCCTAATCCATTAGTCGGTCAATTAGTTCATATCACAGCAGAAAAAGGCAAAACAGCCTCCACTTTTACTCAAGAATGGAAACAGCAATGGAATGCATCAAAAGTTAATCTATCCATCCGCTGTTGGGAACAAGGAGTTACAGGTTACAATGCTCCAGGAACTCCACAAGTGACAGCAGTTGTAACCAAAGCAAATGGTGGTAAGGTAGAAGGCGCACAACCGCAGACCATTACATGTCATAAAGATTACAATAGTAAAAAGCCTTACAGCTATTTTACAAATGATGGGGTTAAATTGATAGACAAACAGGGTTACAAAGTTCAATTTTCCCAAACCAACAAAACAAAATATGCGGTAACGGTCTCTGTGGACTATATTTTGCAACCAGTTTTTGGTGTAAAACCAACACCACAAAAACCTGCTAAACCAAAAGCTAATAATAAGCCAAGTAAATCAACAAAACCTGCTCCATCATCAACAAATCAGCCACAGCAATCTAAACTTAATCAATCATGCAATCAGCTAAATAAAGATATAAGCAAATTCCCAGGGGTGGATTGCTTCCAAATGGGGCAAAAAAGCCCTTATGTTGAGTTACTGGGCAAAATGTTAACAAAAGCAGGCTATGGTAAAGGTGGAAAAGGTTTTTATAAAGTAGGTCCTACACCCACTTTCACTGAAGTAGATCGACTTTCACTTCAACGTTTCCAGCAAGATCATAAACAACTGGCTGGAGACGCAGATGGTTATCCAGGTCCACTAACCTGGCAAATCCTTGTCAAGGAATCAGGTTATCAAAAATAATCATTTCCAATAAAGATCACTGAAAACCTTTCAGCGATCTTTATTTTTTGATACAATTTTCGGAAAATAACGAGAACCAAAAAGCTACTGAGACGCTTTTCAATCTAAAGAAAGGCGCCAAACCATCAGATTTCTTCAAAAAATAAATCAAAAGCACTCCTTGAAACAGGAGTGCTTTTAGGACTTAAAAATCCACTATATTGAAATTCATTTTATCCTATTTACTTAACCCAACCTTCTCTGGATAACATTGTGTTCCTTCGATCTTCACAAGTTTCTGGAATGCTTCTAATAACTGTTTCATCACAGGGCCTGGTTTCCCATCATTGATCTGACGGGTATCAACTTTTACAACGGGTATTACTTCTGCAGCCGTCCCAGTAATGAAAACTTCATCTGCCGTGTAAACACTTTGAAGTGTAAATGGTTCCTCAGTCACAGTTAAACCTAGTTTACCCGCTAAATCAATAATGGCTTTCCGAGTCACTCCTTCTAGAGCTCCTACATAGCTAGGTGGAGTGTATATGATTCCTTTCTTTACAATGAAGATATTATCAGCTGTACACTCCGCTACATAGCCACTACTGTTTAACATAAGCGCTTCTTCGGTTCCAGCTTGCTTTGCTTCGATTTTTGCTAGAATATTGTTTAGATAATTTAGCGATTTAACGCGTGGATCTAATGCATCAGGACTGATCCGTCTTGTAGATGCAGTTACAATCGGTAATCCTTGTTCGTATAGCGATTTAGGATAAAGGCGAACTTGATCAGCGATAATCACCACATTTGCACTGGAGCAACGATCAGGGTCTAAACCCAATTCACCAATTCCACGTGAAACAACCAAACGTAAATAAGCATCAGTCAAGTCATTTTTTCGCACACATTCTACAATGTGCTTCTCCAACTCATCCATTGTATAAGGGATGGTCAATAAAATCGCCTTTGCAGAATCGTACA
The DNA here is from genome assembly GCF_900129355.1 of Seinonella peptonophila. Taxonomy (GTDB): domain Bacteria; phylum Bacillota; class Bacilli; order Thermoactinomycetales; family Thermoactinomycetaceae; genus Seinonella; species Seinonella peptonophila. The sequence goes on from NZ_FQVL01000001.1 coordinate 627,986, forward strand.
GTCGATCAAGATGCTCACGCAAACGAAATACATTACCGCTATAAACACGTATGCCTTCAAATACACCATCACCATATAAAAATCCGTGATCGAAAACGGAAACTGTTGCTTGCTCTTTCGTTTTGTACTCACCATTTAGAAAAATATAACGTTCAGAATTCGACATGATGAAACACCCCTTCTGTAACCACATGAATTGCTACTTTTTTAACGATTGGAGCTCATTCACTTGAAAAGACGGATACGAACCAAGCACTCGAACATTACATCCTAAAGCTTTTATTTCAGCTAATGCTCCTCTCATCAACACATGCTCATGAGATAATTCAGCATCAATAATGAAAAAATAATTTCCTAAACCCGTCTTTGTTGGACGAGACTCAATATGTGAAAGGTTGATCTTGCGCCATGAAAATGTGGCCAATACTTGAAACAGAGCGCCAGGATAATCTGAAGGCAGGGTAACTTGTAAACTTGTTTTATGTTTTACAGATTTTTGCTCTTCTTGAAAATCAACCCATTTATGACCAATGGCAATAAAACGAGTAAAGTTATTTTGATGATCTTGTATATCTTCTTCCTTGATCACAAGATTTCGTGTTTCACCTGCTCGTTTCGTACCAATTGCTAAGGCAAGATCTTCAGGATTTGACTGTAAAATTGTCGCCCCTTGCGCGGTACTCTCTGTATAAATAATCTCAGCTTGAGGGCAAATCTCATCGATCTTTTCTTGGCATTGTGCAATTGCCTGAGGATGTGAATAAATTCTTACAAAATCTTGAAGTGGGCGATTTGCATGTTGAGGATGAACAAGTAAACATTGAGAAATTGGGTAAATCACTTCCCCAATTATCGGTACGTCTACATGATGGATTAGCCAGTCAATCGTTAGATTTACTGAGCCACCAACAGCAGTCTCTACGGGAACTACAGCTAAATCTGACACCCCTTGATCAACGGCTGTTAGCACATCTGGAATAGTCGGATAAGGAACTAATTCGGAGTTTTTATTTGAGAATAGCAATTGAGTTGCTTCATGAGTAAAAGTTCCTTGCGGACCAAGATAGGCAATTGTCTCTACCATTTAGATTAAACTCCTAAAACTTTTCCCCCGAATGTACTACATTCTTCCACCTCTGTCAATTGCAACTTTACCCCTTCTGCTACAGTTTGCAAAGACTCCACAACAGCAGACACTTCTAATCGGGAAAACAAAGATTCAAAATATGCGATCAAACGCTCTTTCTCCTGAGTAAATGCAAGGATTGTTGGACCTGCACCACTTAGCGCAACACCCAAAGCTCCCTCTTGGCTTGCTGTCATCAAGGCCTCACTTAAACCGGGTACCAAAGATTCTCGATAAGGTTGATGAAAATAGTCTTCCATCGCAACAGATAATAATTCCCAGCGTTTTGTTAGTAAGGCGGCGGTTAAAAGATTCGCTCTGCTACTTACAAGTACTGCATCATTCCTCCGATAAAATTCTGGTAATACTTGGCGCGCTTGCTTTGTGAAAAGCGTTGCATCAGGAATGGCAACAACCACATCTAGTTCAGGTGGTTCAATCTGAACAAATTTTACATGATGACCATCCCAAGACCCAATCATGACCCCACCATATAAAGAAGCACCTACATTATCAGGATGATCCTCCCATTTTGTCGCCTGATGTAAAATTTGCTCTTGATTCCAAGGGTTACCTAATAAATGGTTAGCCGCTACTAATCCGCCTACTATAGCGGCAGCGCTACTACCCAAACCACGTGCGAGCGGAATTTCATTTTCAATGGATAAATGAAAAGTAGGGAGCGATTGACCATGCTCATCAAATGCTTTTTTCATCACTCGAATGATCAAGTTATTTTCATCAATTGGAAGAGTCTCTCCAAACCCCTTCACCTGAATCTTCAACTGCTCATGTGGTAGAAAAGTAAGCTGTAAATAACGATTTAGGGCTAAGCCAATTGAATCAAACCCAGGACCTAAATTGGCAGAGCTAGCGGGAATTACGACGCGAAATGGTTGAAACTCCTTCATAAGACAGCATCCTTCTCTGGTAACATAGCCGATACCAATGCTTGATAATCAAATGGCACAACTTTTGGTTGAAAGTTGGTATGTTGAATCGCTGTCTGAGGGTCTTTTAATCCATTTCCAGTTAGTACACAGACCACTTTTTGACCTGCCACCAACTCTCCTTGCGCTTTCTTCTTTATAACACCTGCAATCGAAGCACATGAACCAGGTTCCGCAAATACACCTTCTGATTTGGCTAGTTTCTGATAGGCAGCTAAAATTTCTTGATCTGTAACACTATCAATGAGTCCATTTGATTGATCACGAGCTTGAACAGCAGTTTCCCAGCTTGCGGGATTACCAATGCGAATGGCAGTTGCGACTGTTTCGGGCTTTTCAATAGGTTTTCCTTGTACAATTGCCGCTGCTCCCTCTGCTTCAAATCCCCACATTTTAGGCAATGTTGATGTATATCCATGCTCATGATACTCTACAAAGCCCTTCCAATATGCTGTGATGTTCCCAGCATTCCCTACTGGCAAAGCCAATATATCAGGAACTTGTCCCAATTGATCGCTTACTTCAAATGCTGCTGTTTTTTGACCTTCAATTCGATAAGGATTTACTGAATTAACTAGCGTAATAGGTTGCTCTGCCGCAACTTGTCTAACCATGGCCAATGCTTGATCAAAATTCCCCTCAAGAGCTAAAATTTCTGCTCCATACATAATAGCTTGAGACAGTTTACCCATTGCCACATAATTATGCGGGATCACAACCAAACAACGTAGCCCCAGACGAGCTGCATATGCTGCTGCTGAAGCTGATGTGTTACCTGTCGATGCACACATGATAGCACGACTGCCCTCTTCTACGGCTTTTGCAACTGCTACAACCATTCCGCGATCTTTGAAGGAGCCTGTAGGATTTGCACCTTCCCACTTCAGATAAAGTTCTACTCCTAATTCATCTGAAAGCTGCTCAGCAAAAATTAACGGAGTTTCCCCTTCATATAAAGTTAATTTTGGGGTTTGCTCCGAGACTGGTAAGAATGAAGCATATTTTTCTAAAATTCCTGTACGCATGACTCTTCTCCCTCTATATGTTTACTTGCCTCCTGTACCAATTACAACAACACGATTTACACCTTGAACGTTGCGAAGCCTCTCCATAACATCATTTAAATCATGATTTAAATGAGCTGTATCGACTGACATCGACACGGTCGCTTCACCATGTAACGGAATCGTTTGATTAATGGTTAGAACATTGGCTCCCTCATTTGCTAAAAATGTAAGGACACTTGAAAGAATTCCAGCTTGATGTTCTAATAACATGGAGACTGTAACAATCTTCTCTTTTACCATAGCACTAAAAGGAAAAACACTATCTTTATACTTATAAAATGAGCTACGACTTATTCCTACTTGCTCAACAGCCTCTTGAACAGTTTCTACATCTCCACTCTCTAAATATCGCTTTGCCTGTAATGTCCGTTGAATAGCTTCTGGTAACATATCATAACGAACTAGTACAAATTGATCTTTCTGCGTCACAATTTGTCCTCCAAGAAAAAACAATTGTTTTTATATGAAAGACATTTTACCAAAGATATAGATGATGTTGCAACCGTTTTTTCATGATAGACTGATTGTAACGAAACAAACAAAGGAGAGAAAGCAATGGTTTCTGTACTTTTTGTATGTCTTGGTAATATATGCCGCTCACCAATGGCTGAAGCTATTTTACGATATCAAGTTAGGCAAGCAAATCTCGAAGCAGACATCCAAATTGACTCAGCCGGTACATATGATGGGCATGTTGGAAAACCACCTCATCAGGGTACGAGAAAACAGCTTAATCAAGCAAAAATCCCCACAACAGGAATTGTTTCCCGGGTAATAAAACCCACTGACTTTTTTTCATTCGATTACTTGATTGCAATGGATCATGAAAACATCGCAACACTTAAACAACTTGCCAATGGAAATGACCATCATATTTATTCATTTGTTAACTTTATTCCCAATACAAATTATTCATATGTTCCAGATCCATATTATACTGGTGATTTCGAAGAAACATTCCAATTAGTGAATGAAGGATGCAAATATATCTTGGATTATATACGCGAAAAGCATAAATTATAAGAAATGCCCTCATCATTTTATATGAGGGCTCAGCTTGTAGACAAAGTAAAAGTTCCATCAATATTTCACGCTTCGCCTCCATTTCAGGCTGCGAAGAAGTCTTCAAGGCGCCTCGACTACTTGCTCAGGGCGGTATCAACTCGGCTAACGCCTCAAACAGTACTACCGCCTATTCTTCGCTTCATAGTCGAGACTTTGTAGCGCCTGAAAGTCGCTCTGCAGCGAAATATTGACTTCACGATTTCTCCTTCTTCTACCCAATTGTACGACATCGTCTTTTTAACATATAGGTTTTCCATCAGTCTGTGCCCTCATCATTTTATATGAGAGCTTCACTCTGTTAAAATATGATTAGTCAACATCAACATGATCACTAAATTCAAATTCCATATCGCCAATTCGGATTGTATCCCCTTCAACGGCCCCCATACCTCTTAAAGCATCTTCAATTCCCATCTTACGAATCTGCTTAGCAAACCGCATGATACTATCATGATATTGAAAATTCGTCATTTCCATTAATTTTTCTACTTGTTCACCACTTACTCGAAATGCCTCATTCTCCTGTGTAATCTTAAAATCTGGTTCAGTAGGTGGTGCTGTATAAATTTTTCGCTCATCAGAAACGGTCTCATCTATTGGATCAGGTGTTGGGCTCATTTGCTCGACTCGTTCCACTTCATCCATAATTGCATATAGCAAAGGGCGCAGTCCTTCGTGAGTAATTGCTGAAAGCGGATAGATAGGCCATTTGATTCCATCAGCCTGACATTGTTCCTTAAAAAGAGCTAATTGTTCTTCTGCCTCAGGCAAGTCCATTTTATTTGCTGCAATGATCTGCGGTCGATCTTCAAGATGTGCTTTATACTGCCTTAATTCATCGTTAATTTGCAGATAATCAGAAAATGGGTCTCGTCCTTCTGAACCTGCCATGTCGATCACATGAACCAGAACCTTCGTTCTTTCTACGTGTCTTAAAAATTGATGACCGAGTCCAATTCCCTGATGAGCGCCCTCTATTAACCCGGGCAAGTCAGCCATCACAAAGCTTCGACCTTGATCAACTTTTACGACTCCAAGATTCGGTGAAAGAGTAGTGAAATGATAAGCACCAATTTTTGGACGAGCCGCTGAAACTACTGAAAGCAAAGTTGATTTTCCAACACTGGGATAACCGATTAGACCCACATCCGCCAATAATTTCAGCTCTAACTCAATCCATCTCTCTTCCCCCTTCTCCCCATTTTCTGCAATTTGAGGGGCGGGGTTAACAGGCGTAGCAAATCGATTATTTCCTCGTCCACCTCGTCCACCCTGAACTACTACTGCTTCCTGTTGATGAAAAGTTAAGTCAGCAAGTAGATTTCCTGTCTCTGCGTCACGTACTACTGTTCCTGGAGGCACTTTCACGATACGGTCTTTTGCATTCGCTCCATGTTGACTCTTCGAACGACCATTCTCTCCCCGATCTGCTTTAAAATGCTTCTGATAGCGAAAATCAACTAATGTTCGCAGCCCTTCATCCACTTGAAATACCACATTGCCCCCATGACCACCATCTCCTCCAGCGGGACCACCTTGAGGAACATGAGCCTCACGACGGAAAGCAACCATTCCGTTCCCTCCATCGCCACCCTTAACATAGATTTTGACAAAATCAACAAACATTGCCATTAACCTCTCTTCTGTTTTAAGAGTTCTATGTACATTTTTGAAGTTCTTACTTGTTTACAAGTAACTCCCCAAGGTTCTAAAGAATGTTCTAGTTCCTTCCACGCTTCAGGCATAAAAGTAAAAGCAGCTAGCTTTCCTTCTTCCGTTATGCGCTTAATCACAGTATCAATACCATGCTCAGAGCTACTAAATTCTAAATATAAATCTGTCCACTCAGGTTGATTTTTCGCTTGTTCCTGTAGCCAAGTAAAGAAGATTTGTAAAACAAAATATAAATCTTTTTGATCCTTAGCAGATACTTGAAAGGGGTCACGAAGTGAGATATAAAAACGCCACATGGAATAACGATGTTCTAATAATAATACGAGTGTGGAGAGAGGTGCATAAGTAATATCGGCAATTCGACGGTCACGCATCGCTCGATGAATTAATTTTTGTAAGTAACGTTTCATCTCAGCTGGCTTTTCTAGCATCAAAAAACCCATCAAAACCTGTACATGGTTCATCCAGTCATGGCGCATTCGTGTTAATACATGCTTAATCTTTTTTGCCTCTCTTACTCTATTTTGCTCACGTACACGTCGCGTCATGTAAACAATAGAAATTATAAGTAATGCTAATGATGCCAAAACACAGTAAAAAATATCTTTACGTTCCCCAACCTGTAGGAGAACATAGATTAATAACAAAATGGAGGGGCTAAAAGCTAAAAGCCATTTCCTTGTTTCCGCATCCATAAATTCGCTCTCCCTTCATTCATAAAAAAAACCCTAGCAACCGAATGGCTAGGGTTCCATCAATCTTGATTAAGCTTCTGCGGTTGCTGCCACTTCCGCCTCCGTCACTGGATAGATGCTGACCTGCTTACGGCTGCGACCGACACGCTCAAAACGGACAACACCATCAGCTTTGGCAAACAGTGTATCGTCACCACCAATACCCACATTATGTCCAGGGTAAATTTTGGTTCCACGTTGACGAACTAGAATGCTTCCAGCGGACACTAATTGTCCATCTGCACGTTTAACACCTAAACGTTTTGAATGACTATCACGTCCGTTTTTTGTTGAACCAACACCTTTTTTAGAAGCAAAAAATTGAAGATCCATCTTTAACATATTCATTCACCTCTTTTCAGTTTGTAACTTTACAAAATCTGTATATCCGTCAGCAATGTTTTGTAATGAATAAATCATTGCTTCTAGTAATAATTGCAATTTTTCACTTGATGATTGATCTAGATTGGATGGTACTTCTATTGAAAGTAGACCATCTGATGTGGGCGCTGGACATATGTCAATCGATAGTAGATGTTCAATTGCATTGACAATGCCAATCGCAATTCCCGAAACAGCAGAACAGACAATATCGGAACCGTATTCAGCAAAATCTGCATGTCCTGAAATGTACACATTGGTTATTGCATCACCATGTCCGCGCCTCACACGAATATCAATCATGAGAATTGAATCTGTTCAATCTGGACTTGAGTAAACGGTTGGCGATGCCCTTTTTTCCGCTTATAATTTTTCTTTGGCTTATATTTAAAGACGATGATCTTTTTACCACGCCCATGTTTTACTATTTTAGCCGTAACTTTCGCGTTTGCAACCAGAGGTGTACCTACATTTATCTCACCATTATTGTTGACAAGTAAAACCTTATCAAAGGTAATCGTATCTCCCTCGGATACATCTAATTTCTCAACTGTCAGGACTTGATTTTCTTCCACACGATATTGCTTTCCACCTGTTTCAATAAGTGCGTACATATTGATCCCCCTTTTACTTAGGACTCGCCAGATGTGGGAGCATAGTTGCTTTTGATCCCTTTCTGAGCGGTATAACGACAATGAACAGGCCTTATTCTACCAAAAAAAAAGCTATTTGTCAAAGCGTAAGTGATCTTTAAAATATCTTTGAAGCAATCGATCCTCAGTGATCGTTTCGTGAACTTGATTCTTTTCATCAACGAGCTGGAAAAAGTGATACCTCTCTCGAAAAAGATAGTGAAACCAATATTTATAGGGTAAGCCTTTCTTTATCTTGGTCCATTCGACCTTTTGACTTATCTGCTGCTGCTGTGTGCGATGAAGTAGAAAACGCAACTGATAAAAAGGTATTTGTCTTAGAAACTGGATATTTAAAACAAATAAAAAAATACCGACTAACAGCATCGTTAAATGAACCGTTGCACCTGGTGACAACAGAGCGAAAATGATCATCAGTAGACTCAGACACAGACTTAAAATACCAGTTACCCTTAATGCAATCCGATAAGGAAAATATAAGCTTAAAAGAGCCTGTATAACTCGCCCACCATCCAAGGGATAAATAGGCAATAAATTAAAACATGCAATCATTACATTACACCAAATAAAAAACTGAGTCCATTCCTTATTCCACCAATCTACTCCATAAAAAAATAGACCAGCTATGATCAAAAATACATGTTGAAAGGGACCCGCCAAAGATACAACCAATTCCTCTTTTGCTGTAATCCCTCCCCACTGATCTAGCTGAACCAACCCACCAAAAGGAAGTAATTCAAGTCCTCTTATTGACCAGCCATAAGCCTCTGCTGCAAGTAAATGACCCCATTCATGAACCACTACTAAAACAAGCAAAGTCAATATTTCAATAAACTGCCCTGTCCAAACAGCAATCACAATGACTAAGCCCAGTAACGGATGAATCTGAACAGGGTACCTAAACAGCAAAAGGAATCACTTCCACAGGATCAATAAATCGTCCACTCTTTCGATATGCGATATAGACAAACGACCCCCGATCTTGATTCATTACTTTCCCTAATAGATCACTTGATCGAATCCATTGTTTTTTCTTTACATGTAATTCTTTTAGAAAGCCAAACCAAGTTTGTCTACCATCAGAATGTTGAATTACAACTGTTTGACCTAATCCTTTTTTCAGTCCTGCAAAAACAACCCAACCAGCAGCCGGTGCGGTTACAACAGCATTTTTTTGAGTCTTTAATAGAATCCCTTTCCGTTTTGGATCAAAAGGCATTACAACCTCACCACGAACAGGCATCGTCATGAATTCTGTTCGTTTTGTGGTGGTTGACTTCTTCGGTGAAAAAACAGGTAAAAAGGCAACTTGATTTCCCCATTTTTCACGATACCATTGGGAAAGTGCCGAAAATTGAAAATCCTGATTGACCGCTGTATTTATCCAGTACTGAACTTGATGTGCCTTGATCGAATTAGATTGATAAATTGTATAGGTAAATGCAAAGAGCAGAATCGATATAACTGTTTGAATCAGTAATTTTTGCTGGAAACTTCTCTTCTTATATGATGGATGTTTCGCTTGTCCATCCCATTTTACCTCGCTAGATCGAATTTCCTGCCAAGGAGCAGGATATGAAGCGGGCGGAATTCCATTTGAAAATCCTTGCTGAATTAGCTGGAGTTGCTCTGCTCTTCTTTTTTTAATATTGTTTTCCCAAGGTTGCATAACCTCTTCCTCCCTACCTTTGTCCACTCTGGTACAAGGTATGTGAAAAAAGTTAAGTTATGCTTATGAAGCACTAATCGTTCATTTTTTGTTGATTATCTACATGTGCATTTTCAAGGATTTCAAGCGAATCTTTATATTCTACTGATTCGATTTGGCAATTACGTCCGATTGTAATTCGATTGCCTCTTACAATTTTCGCTTTTGTGCATTCCAGATATATTTCTTCACCTTCAATCACATCAACCTCTAAAATGCCTGACCAATCAAAAAACTTCTTTATCATAGTTTGAAATAGATAATCATTGGGGTATTGAATCTTAATGTTTTGCCCACCAATTTCTTGAATTTTACTATTTGTATATGGCATTATTTCAATCGTTTCTGCATTTAGAAGACCATTTATTTTTAAAACACCTCTTGATTTGAACTCTTCAACCTCACAATCCTTTTGCACCTGTAAACTACCAAATGATTGAAGTTGATGACCTCGAAAATTGCCTTGTACACTTAAAATGCCAGGCGCATATAAAGTGTGAGCCTCTAGATCTTCCTCAAATTTTGCATGTCCATGAAGCGAGAGTTGCTTGATCTTTGATGATTTTCCTACCTGAATCACACCTGTCACTTTTACTTCTTCACCAACTAATCCTCCATTGATTGTTGAATATCCATGACAAACGAGCGAATTTGTGCGAACTGATCCTAGTACCTTGCTTGTTCCACTAATATGAAATGTCTCGCTTTCAACAGAGCCGGTAATTTTACCCGTGCCATTAATTTGAATACTTTTACCCCGTACATCACCAGTGATTTGTCCTGATCCATTAATGTGAACTTGAGAAGCATCGCCAACATTTAAGTTTGTAGAGTCATCGTGAATGAATCCCTTCTCTTCCATCCATAACACCCTTTCTATTCAGCTCTTATTTTGTCAACCATCTCTTGAAGGTCAATCTCTACAATTTTTCGTGCCTCAGGATCAATTAAAATTTTTTCTTCTGCTGATGTGATGAACCAAATACCTACTCCAAACTTCCTTAGTAAAATTAAATATTGGTGATCACCAACCGTAACGCTTTCTTTCACTAAAGCAACCATTTGTTTACCCTCGTCCCATGTAACTTGACCTGACTGCATCAAGTCCTCGAAAATACGCAAGCTAAGCAAAGCAGGGATCGTGAGGGTTTCTTCATTAGGATAAAGAGAATGATAAAGTTCAATGCTCTCTCTTCGTAATAATTCCTGCTCTTCAATCTCCGTGATCTTTAAGATGACATCATTTCTTTTTGTAAACATTTTGGCAATGTCATCTAGAGATAATTGATCTTTTAATTCCTTGATCTTTTGAATCCTTAGTAACACTTTATCTTCAGGAAAATATGTCTCTTGACCAGTATAACTAGACTTTTTTATAAACCATTCCTCAGGGATCATTTTTTTCCGTTTCCAACGATAGAGTTGTCCATATGAAATCCCGGTCAATTTGAGCAATTCTTTCTTTGAAATCAAACGAGACACCATACATCCCTCCTTTACAAGCATCGTAACATAACATTGTTTCGCTATCAAGCCGATTCCATACAATTTATGCTTTTTTTCAAATAAAATAGAAGACACCGCAGAAAACGGTGCCCTTTTAAAACACTATGCAAACCCTAGCCATTTTTTCATTCGAAAAAACATATTCGATTTCTTTTGTAAAATCATTAAGGGAACCATTTCACCTTGAATTCGTTTAGCGATATTTCTGTAAGCCTTTCCTGCTAAACTATTAGAATGGGCAACAGGTTCTCCAAGGTTTCCACCTCGTATCACCTGTTCGTCATCAGGTACGACGCCTAATAAGTCTATTGCTAGCATAGCAACCACTTCATCTATGTCCATCATTCCACCATCGCGGACCATCTGCGTACGTAGACGATTGACGACCAATTTAGGTTGTGCTATGCTCTCTTTTTCCAAAAGCCCGATAACACGATCTGCGTCACGTACTGCTGTGCATTCGGGAGTTGTCACTATAATTGCTCTATCAGCTCCAGCTATCGCATGTTGAAATCCTGTTTCTATGCCAGCAGGACAATCAATAATGACAAAATCAAATTCTTCTTTTAACTCAGCTACTAGCCAACGCAGTTGATTCGCATTGAGCGCTGTCTTATCTTTTATTTGTGCAGCAGGTAGTAAATATAATTCCTCACAACGTTTATCCTTGATAAGAGCTTGACGGATTCGACATTTCTTTTCTACTACATCGATAATATCGTAGATAATACGATTTTCTAAACCAAGTAGCACATCAAGATTCCTTAATCCAATATCGGTATCGATGAGGCATACCTTTTTATTTGACAGAGAGAGGGCGGTACCGATGTTAACCGACGTTGTCGACTTTCCCACTCCACCCTTTCCTGAAGTGATCACGATACTCTCTCCCATAATCGATTACGAGGTTGCTAGAAATTTCGGCAACATCTCGCAATTACTCCCTCCCTTCATGCTTACCCATTCAAATCCCACGATGATAAGGCTCTTTCCATTCTTTTTCGGGTCGTATTTGGCTTAGTAGATGCATTTTTTCTACAGATATTTGCTCTCCATGAACATAAGCAAACTGCATTTCAACTTCTTTCTCTTCCCAATGGTCTGGAGGACGAGATATAATTTCCGCAATACGCAGTTGAGTAGGGCGTAAAATAGATGCAGCAATAATTGCCGTATGATCTCCTTTCACTCCCGCATGTGCAAGTCCCCGTAAAGCACCTAACACAAAAATACTTCCTGTTGATTGGATAATACCGCCTGGATTTACATCGCCAGCAAAAAGTAAATCTCCAACATGTTGTAAAACCTGACCAGAGCGAACAGTACCAACAAGCATTTGAATACCATGCTCGGGTTCTAACAGATATGAGCCAGCTTCTGATTCAAACCCCTGAATCTGTAAGTTCTTTCGAATCGCAAACAAATTACGGAGTTCTAACTCTTCTTGCTTGGTAATCTGTCGTTTACCTAGTTTGATCTGTACCTTCATCTCTGGTCCATCCCAAATATGAGCAGCATTATTATGTTCTAATTTATATTTCAGCTCATTCATAATAGCTGTAAAGGGGCGCGAGTCATCAAGAAAAAAGAGGAGTCCTTCTTTTGTCCCTTTTATGGTTACGCCTGGTTTCAACACTTTCCCCATCCAACGTCACCCCGTCTCACTTTTTACATTTCGATATCTTCCTTCTTTTTCCTTCTCTATCAAGATCCGAAAAAAAAGAGAACCTGATGAAAACCTTTCATCATCTTCTCTTTCACTGGTGTATGAATCTTTCATCAGGAATCAAACCATTTTCCTTCATACTAAAATAATTAAGATCACCGATCACTATATGATCCACTACCTCGATCCCAATCATTTTTCCACTCTCCACCAATCGAAATGTAATTTCTATATCTTCTGTACTTGGACTTGGATCACCACTTGGGTGATTATGTATACAAATAATTCTGGCTGCACTACATTTTACAGCCTCACGAAAAATCTCACGTGGATGAACAACAGAAAGATTAAGACTACCAATAAAAATACATTTCTTATCTATTACCCTATTTTTCGTATTCAGAAACATACAGATAAAGTGTTCTTGTTGATAGAACCGCAATTCGTTTCTAATCATGTCTACAGCGTCAATAGGTTGATGAATAAATTGTCCATCCGTACTTGTCACTTGCCTAACTCGCTTCCCCAATTCAAGCCCCGCTAATAGTTGAACAGCCTTTGCAGGTCCTACCCCATGAATTGCTAATAACTCATGAAAAGAAATCTGCGCCAAGCTTTGTATACCACCGACTTCCACTAAAATCTTCTGAGCCAGCTCCATTACCGATTCCCCAGCACTACCTGTACGTAACAATAGTGCTATCAATTCTCCATTAGACAAAGATTTAGGACCATTCTCAATCATTCGTTCACGTGGTCGATCTTCTAATGGGAGTGATTTTAATAGCAACCCTGATTCTCCTTTCTTACAATATTCATTTTAGACTCATAGCATTTTTTCAGCGAAATTGATTCATAGACTTGTCAATTTGACGAAATAGATCCTGTAATAACACTAACGAAAGGCCTACTACATTAAAATAGCATCCATCAATTCGATCAATTAATGTCGCTCCAATCCCTTGAATGCCATATGAACCAGCCTTATCCATTGGTTCCCCTGTCAAAACATATTCTTCTATCTCACTTTTCAATAAAGTTCTCATCCAAACTCGTGTCATACGCACTCCGCTTTTACACTCTTTCACAACCCCATCAACCAGCTCTATCAATGTAATGCCTGTGTAGACTTGGTGCTCTTTCCCCTGTAGCTGAGTTAACATTTGAATCGCTTCATGTTGATCCTTAGGTTTGCCTAAGATTGATATTCCGTCAAATACTATTGTATCTGCCCCGATTATCAAGGCATCTGTAAAATCTTGTTGTGCAGCTTTGGCCTTACGTATTGATAATTCTTGAACAATCTTTTCAGGAGTTAAAGAACAATTTGTAATCGTTTCATCCACTTGATAATTAACTGGTGTAAAATGAAGACCTAACTGGGAGAGTAGTTCACGCCTTCTGGGAGAGCCAGATGCTAAAACTAATTCCATTTTACGAACCTCCGTTTATCTATGTTGTACTAAGAAACTGTTTATAAGCAATTATATATCTGATCAGCTCTTCCTGCATCTGAGCGACTGAACCATCCTTAAACAAAACATCACGCAAAGACTCGAGCATCTCAACTAGGGGCTCTTTTTGAATCATCGTTAATGAACGAGTTTGATCCTGAATCGAACTTTCTAAATCAAAGAACGAATTTTTGAGTGATTTTTTATCCGAGAATGATTGATTTGTTTGCAAATTCACCAATTGATTCCAAATTTGATTGCTTTTTCGAAGAGAAATTTGAACAGATGGGGGAACAGAAGGTTTCTCATTAGCCAAATGCCAGTTAACTGGATAAACTTGAATCCCTTTGCTTTGAAAGAGCTTAACATATTCTCTTGCCTTTTGTTCATTATTTGTTACGCTGACATAGACCCGATAAGGTGTCCTTGAGGAAATCACAGCAGATAATCCCTTTATATGTAACTTCCTAGCTTTTTGTATAGCTCCTTGCTGATTGCGATAATGACCCGCCTGTAGTAGATAAATAGTCGATAACTCATGGGATGAAGATTGGTTTTTTATGATACTCTGCTCTTTTTTCGGAGGAAGATACAAGTGAGAATCAATCGTTCGATCTGAATATTTGAATTTATCGGAAAATATAGAGAGGACTGAAAAGCCTAATACCAATCCCACCAAGATCGCACCTAAAATAGAGACCAGAAAAGGTAACGCACGACGCCATAACTCTCTAAAAGTACTTCTATTAGGAGTGATGGTCGATTCTACTGAAGGACTACGCCAATATAACGCTTCCTCATAATCATTTCCTGGGTTCTTCATTGTTTGATGTTGTACCAATTTATTTGTTACAGATGACTTAGGTAAACTTGCTAATTTCTTCTTTTGCTGTTTTCCATTTTTTGTTTGAATGTTTATTTTTGGATCTGGCAATTTACTCATCCTTTCTACCTTCTAATACAAAAGTGATGATAGCCACTGATATCCGTATATGTAACTACAGATGATACCCATTGAAAGGTGAGGAGCAAAGGGAATTTTGGCTTTCCAATCGACAGATTTACTTCTGATCCATTCAATCAAAATCATAATGAAAGTGCTCATTGAAGCAAGCCATAAAGCGAGTATAAATATATATCCATCAATAAATAATGAACTTATGGCCAGCAGTTTAACATCTCCCCAGCCCATACATCTTGTCCAACTAATAAGAAACGACAACAGAGAGGTGATCGCAAAAAAACGAATGAACTCATCAAAAGAGATGTTAGTAAGAAAAATAAATTTGCTGATGATGTAGATGATAAGTCCAATATAAATACATAAATCCGGAATAAGCCCTGTCCATTGATCAGCACAAGTAGCGATCAACAGTACAGCTAGCAAGCCAACAAACAAAAATTGTTGTTCTAATAACATTTGCTGTACCTTAGAAGCTGTCATGAAACCAATGGCAACTGAAAACAAACAAAAATATAGTGAATCAATCCGCGGAATCAATATCTGATACCTTTTTTGTAGAATCCATTTTGTCAACCATGGAGTCAATGCATAGATCATTTGAGCTAAAATGAAAGAAATGATAGACACAAGCCGTCTCACCTAATCTTGATCGTATTTTGTAAAATAAAGAATCGCTCATGTGTTCGATATTACCATATTTTACATATTTTTTCCATAGTGTTTTTTTGTAATATTTCGTCCAAATCTAGGCTGTGCGTAATAATCAAAAACCGATATTGTATAGATTATAAAATTTAATTTAGGAGGCATCTCATTATGCTACAAGTTGAAAAAGTAACAGGTGGATACTCTCTATCACATGCAGTCATCCACCAATTAACTTTTTCAGTTACAAACGCCGAAATAGTTGGGTTAATCGGTCTAAACGGAGCTGGTAAAAGTACAACGATTAAACACATATTGGGACTTATGTCTCCGCATACTGGAACGATCAAATTAGATGGAAATTCATTGAAAGAAGATACCAAATCATATCGATCAAAAATAGCATATATCCCAGAGGTTCCACAATTTTATGAAGAGCTTACTCTTTGGGAGCATCTTGAATTAACTGCTTTAGCCTATCAAATCCCTACGGAAACTTTTCTATCACGTGCTAACGACTTATTAGAACTGTTCCGTATGCAGCGCGCAAAAAAATGGTTCCCAAATACATTTTCAAAAGGGATGCAACAAAAAATTATGATCTTATGTGCCTTCTTAGTTGAGGCAAAGTATATGGTGATTGATGAACCGTTTGTTGGTCTTGATCCTCTCGCCATCCAAGCTATTCTTCAACTACTCCTAGAGATGAAACAAAAAGGAATGGGCATCCTCCTTTCAACCCATATTTTAAGTATGGCTGAAAAGTACTGTGACCGCTTTTTAATTTTAGATCAGGGACGAATCAAATTAGCAGGTACTCTACAAGATATCCAACTACAATTAAACCAACCATCTATATCATTAGAAGAATGTTTTTATAAAGTGGTGAACGACTGATGACAACGGAACAATTGTTTCAAAAGCGAATGAAGCATAGTTGGCGACAAGCGATACATATCCTCGTCTCGATCAGTAGAGGGAGTGGATTTCCAATTTTAATCGGAATGATCGTCATATTTTTCTATATGGGCTATCAACAATTTTTAACTTGGTATCCCGCTGATTTTCCATTAGCCCTAATGCTAGCTATTGTTTATGCTCCCATAATCACTTTTACAAATATTCGGACTTGGCTTCAAAAGGCAGATCTCATATTTCTATTACCCTTGGAACATCGCATGCAAAGTTATTTTAAACAAAGCTTAATCTACACAGGCAGTGTTGACCTGATTCGAATGTTATTTTTGTTTTCGGTTGCTTATCCTGTTTTCCGTTTACATATGGGCTCTTCACTCGATTATCTACTTACATTGTGTTGGATGATCGCTCTGCAAATCATGAATTTACTTCTAAAATGGAATGTTCTACGTTCTAAACAACTCTTTACTCCCTTTCAACAAAAACTATGGGATCTATTACGAGTCTTCATCATTTTTTTTGCTCTCTATACGTTTTTACAGCATTACTGGAGTGGAGCATTGATCAGCATCATCATTATGCTTGTTCTTCTCTTTCAGTCTCAACGAAATGCGTCCCGTATTTATCCTTGGGAAAAAATGATCCAAATTGAATCGAATACCCGGGTCCGGTTTTTAAATTGGGTTAATTGGTTTGTTGATCTTCCATTTCATGCCGAACGCACAATATATGCTCGTAAATGGCTCATGTGGATCATTCAAAAGACAGAGAGACATCAAGACGCATTTCTTTACCTGTATACCCGCTCTTTTATCCGTGATAGGGATTTATTTCCAATGTATTTACGTATTAACTTCTTTTTCGCATGTCTGATCATCTTTATACCTTCTGTTTTCTTCCAGTTTTTTGCCATTGCACTAAGTATGATTTTAGAAGCGATTCAACTATTAGATATTGCAAATCCAAATCGTTATCCAATCTGGATTTCACTATATCCACAGCAAAATACATTACAATGGTCGAGGCTAATCAGAAATTTACTGTTTGTACAAATGTTTTTCTTATCATTCGTCGCATATTTCTCAAACATACCTTTATTAAGTATCTGCACGCTATTATTGATTGGTGGAATTTCTATCGTTTTATATGTCTATCTTTATTTACCTTTTAAATTTAAAAAAGCTAACCCTACATTATTGGGTTAACTCTTGAATATCTTGCGCAATTTGTTTTGGATTTGGACGAAGCCCATCATAAAATTTACGAACTTTCCCTTGCCCATCTATTAAATAAAATTGTGAAGGATGATTGACTAATAAAGGCATCTCTTTTGATGGTCCAGGTTGTTGAGTGATGGTTCCTTTAAAAGCAGTCTGGACTATCTTCTGTACATCTGTTAGTGAATATCCTGTTAAAAAAGACCAGTTACTCAAGTCAGCAGAATATTTTGTAGCAAACTTTTTTAGTATCTCAGGCTGATCATAAACCG
This sequence comes from Seinonella peptonophila, assembly GCF_900129355.1. Classification (GTDB taxonomy): domain Bacteria; phylum Bacillota; class Bacilli; order Thermoactinomycetales; family Thermoactinomycetaceae; genus Seinonella; species Seinonella peptonophila. Next base: position 645,986 of record NZ_FQVL01000001.1, read on the forward strand.
GGTCCGCACTAAATGAAACAATGGAAACATCTAATTTTTGATTCTTTAGCTCTTTTTGAACTCGGCTCATGTTTGCAGTCATGGGTGGACAAATATTAGGGCAGCGAGTAAAGATAAAATCAGCTAGCCATACCTTGCCTTTCATTTGAGGCAATCCAAATGACTGACCGTTTTGATCCACTGCCTGAAAAGAAGGTACGTGCCAATTCATATCGGATACATCATTTGTTTGCTGTTTCTCATTCGATGTTAATGACTCTTTTTGCTCCTGCGAAGAACATGCTGTAAGCAGTAGACTGATCGAAAACAAAATCATAATACTCAATCTAACTAAATTCATAAAAAGTCTCCTTTCCACTTCTCTCCTCGTCATTTTTAGCATAGCACATAAAGAAAAAGCCAGCGCTTACGTCACAAATTTGCAACGAAACCGTTGGCTTTTTCATATTAAAATAAACAGACTCACGAACGTGTGATGGTATGCTGCTTTAATCTTTCGACTAACTGATACGAAACTCGCCAGATATCACCTGCACCCATTGTGATAACCAAATCTCCCGCTTTTATCTCTGTTAGTAAATAATTTAGTACATCTTCTTTTTGATCAATAAACACTGCTTCTTCATTGCTATTTTTACGGATTAACTCTGTCAATCGTTCGCTGTTTACTCCTTCAATCGGTTGCTCACCAGGAGGAGCATAAATCGTGTTAATCACTAACTTGTCCGCTTGAGTAAAGGCGCGACTAAATTCATCCATTAAAAGATGCGTTCGTGAATAGCGCTGCGGTTGAAAAACAATGATCAGACGCCGATTTAGTGCTTTTGCAGCTTCGAGTGTAGCTTGAATCTCCGTTGGATGATGGGCATAATCATCCACTACCAAGACCTCATCGTGTTCTCCAATCACTTGAAACCTTCTTTTCGCTCCTTGAAACTGCGAAAGTGCACTTGCGATTTCTTCAAAAGATAAACCCATTTCTAAACAAACAATAATCACAGCCAAAGCATTTGAAACATTATGCTTACCAGGAATCCCTAAAGTCACGTCTCCTAGAGCTATTTCACCTTTCTTCACAGTAAATGTAATTTTCCGTTCTTGTTTACGCAAATTGACAGCTGTATAATCGGCTTGTTGATCTACACCATATGTAATAGCTCGGCCTCCTACATGATCATGAAGCTCTCGAACATAGGAGTCATCCCAACAAAGTACAGCGATCCCTTCCGAATGTACCTGACTAACAAAAGAACGATATGCTCGCAATAGCTTTTTAAAATCGCCATCATAATTTTCTAAATGGTCAGCTTCAATATTGGTGATCACAGCCATCATTGGATAGTAATTGAGAAAACTACCATCACTTTCATCTGCTTCAGCAACAACATATTCGCTTTTGCCCGCCTTTGCGTTCCCTTTTAAACCAACTACTTCACCACCAATAACATAAGTGGGATCTACACCGCAAATTTCCAATGTCTGTGCAATCATGGAAGAAGTTGTTGTTTTCCCATGTGCCCCAGCTACTGCAATTCCCCTTTTATCATTGAATAGTCTTGCCAACATCTGTGAACGGTGCAGTGTTTCAATATTGCTCTTCTCCGCAGCAACACGTTCAACATTATTTTCAGCAATACTAGTCGAATAAACGACAATATCTGCTCCATCGATATTGGACGCCTGATGTCCAATTGTTACCTTTGCTCCGCGCTGAATTAAATTTTCAACCAGTTTATTTTTTTCAACATCAGAACCGGTTACATAGCAACCTTGATCAAGTAAAACACGTGCAATCGCACTCATACCATAACCGCCGATGCCAATGAAATGAACATGTTCTTTTTCGTTCATATCAATCACCAACCTTTTTCTTAGATGTATTCAGATCACTGATGTACCAGAAGCAAACGAGCCTCTGCAACCAGATACAATGATCCAATCACAAGTATTAAATCATCTTCAGTGGCAATGTTTTTCGCCTGTTTCAAAGCCTTTTCTACAGAGGAGTTTGCTTCAATTGTGATGGAAGGAGATGTTAATAAAGCCTGCTCCGCTAGTTGATCAGCCGGAACGCTCCGCGGTTGCCTATCTACTGTTGTAGTGATCAAAAAGTCTGTGACCTCTCCCAACATTGATAACATAGACTCCACATCTTTATCTCGCATCATAGCGGTAACAACAATACACTTTCGATATGTATACAAACGTGTAATGGTTTCTAAAGACTTTCGCATACTATCTTCGTTATGAGCTCCATCCAATAAGAGAAAAGGTCGCCTTCCAATCTGCTCCAAACGACCTGGTATAAAGGCTTGTAGCATACCCATTTCAATTTGTTCTTCAGCCAGCATTACAGCATATCGCTGTTGCAAGATTTCGAGTGCCATCAATGCCACTCCGGCATTCTCAATTTGATGCTGTCCACGAAGTTGAATAGCAAGCCGAGAATATGTACGAAATAACGTTTCAACTTTAAACTCTTGACGCTCTTCATTTTCTATCAGTTTACTCACATGAAAATGTTGATTTCCTTGATAATAGGGAGCATTTCTCTCTTTTGCTATCTGTTGGATTACAGCTTGCGCCTGATCAGATGAAAAACCACAAACAACTGGAACTCCTGCTTTAATGATCCCAGCTTTCTCAAACGCGATCTGCTCCACAGTATCACCCAGTTGCTCACGATGATCAAGTCCAATTTGTGTAATCACTGAAATCAAAGGAAAAACAACATTTGTAGCATCAAATCGTCCTCCAAGACCTGTTTCTAAAACCACATAATCTGGAACCGCTTCTTTTGCAAAATAGCATAGTGCAACAACTGTCCAAAGTTCATAAAAACTAGGCGATTCAATTCCCTTTTCCTTCATTTCCTCAATAAAAGGCCAGAGCTTATTTACCCATCTTAAAAAAGATGCTTCGGAAATAAATTTACCATCTACTTGAATTCGTTCATTCCAAGCTAAGATTGGAGGAGATAAAAACACTCCTACCGAATAATTCGCTTCACGCAACACCGACGATATCATCATCGATGTTGAACCTTTCCCGTTTGTCCCAGCGATATGAATGATCCTTAACCTTCGCTGCGGATTTCCGATCCGCTCTAACAACCATTCAACACGCTCTAAACCCAATTTCATTTCATGTTCTGGTCGTAATTGTTGAAATAACTCATTCGCCGAATAAAAAAAAGGGCGATCCTCTTTCAATCTAGTTCCTTCCTTTCCCACTACTTCTCCAACAAAATCCTGCACCTCATTTTTTCATAGGATCATTTTTCCGTCAATCAAAGAATAGCAGAGATCGACATAAATAGACAATTAGTATTTTTAATAAAAAAACCTTCACCGTAGTGAAGGTCTTTAAATCAAGATACTGGCTCAATTTAGTGTTTTAATCCAAACACCTGTTTTATATGTTCAAACATTGCCATCGGATCAGCCAAAAATGTGATTAACAAAACTGTACCGATTAACAAAACACTTAAAAAAATAATAAATATCATTCCACGATACGTTTTTTTTACCATGGACTTAACCAAATTCAAGGCAATATTCTCCTTCCATAATCTCCCAAAAATCAATGGTCTCATTTGTCGACCGCTTCTTCTTTGGAAAAAAGCTCAAAATCGCCTATTCCTATTCTCCACTTTTCATTGGGTTCTGTCTAGGGGCAAATCAACGATACACATTTTACATAGGTGCATATATTTGAATAATAGCAACTTTATTTACTCAGGGAATTTTTGTTGAACACTGGGTAGTCCCCAAAAATTAGAGGGTGATCATATGGGAGAAAGTATTATCTGGACCTTACTGCTGTATCTGCCGATCTTTGGTATTCAACAAATGATTTACAAAAAAATAAAATAGTCCATTAAAAAGTCCCCATTTCTGAATTTAAAATGGGGACATATTTGATCAATCATGCCTCATTTGAAGTTGGGGTGTGAGATGCCGTTTCTTCTTTGCATTGTGGAAGATGAATAATCTGCCCTTTCGTAACACCACCTTGTTCAGAAAATCGATTTAACCTCTGTAAATGTGATGTAGAGACCCCATACTTTTCAGCTAAGCTCTCTAATGTATCCTCTTGCTGGGCAATAGCCATTCGAATCGAAGTAAAATCTTCTTTTCCTTCCCTCAGTAACCAAGATGACCATTTCTCTTCTGCTTCTGTTTTCTGCTCGATCGCTGATTCCTCAGTCTCATCAGCGGAAACATCTTCTTCAGTAACATCCTCTTCGCTGGAATCTTCTTTCATGTGTTTAGCTCTTTGATCTATCACTTCATCTGTTACATGTTCAACTTTTTCTTCCTTTGTATCAGGTGGTTGTTCATGAACATTTTCTAAATCTTTTTGTTCCTCAATAATCTGCTCCGCTTCTGTTGGTATTGCCTTTTCTTCCTCTAATCGCTCATCATCATTTTCATCTGAAAATGTATTCTGTACCTCTAAGCCAGAAAATGTTGGGGTAACACCAATTTCTTCAGATTCCAATGCTCTTTGTCTTTCTTCAGGCATTAAACCATCGATTGCTAAAATCGCCTCAATTTGTAGCTCAAATGGAGATAGAACTGTGTAATCAAAGGACTCCACTTCTGCCGATAATTGATCTTGCTGTGCACGATCTGCTGGCAAGGTGATCTCAACAGGTATAATATATGAAATCTCTTCTTGCGCTTCATTTTGTTCAAGTTCTAATAAATTACTCTCTTTTGACGAATCCCTATCTTCATCTTCAGCAAGATAATGCCCTCTCAAGCGTAAATACCCTTGAATCTTGAGATGATTTCCTTTGTCAAGAATCTCAACCTCAGGATATAAATTCAAGTCAAGCAATGAGCCAATACCCGCTTGCTGTGGATGCAAACGAACATTTTCACTGATATCAAATCGCAATTGGCTAAAATCTTTCTCTTCCAACAAGCATTCCCCCTAAGATCGCCTTATTTCCCCTATTTATATGCGATAGAAAAGGTAATATACTTGGATAGGAAGAACATAACAAAACCAAAACGATCTAAATCTACAAAAAAACCCTCTTTTCAGAGGGAGTTTTTATTTTATTCTATTCTCTAACTTTCTGTCGCTAGTTTTTTAAATACACGGCGAATAATAGCAACTGTTTGCTCAATCATTTCATCAGTATGTGCGGTTGAGACAAACATCCCTTCATACTGTGATGGTGCTAATAGAATACCTTCGTTTACCATCTGTTGATAATATTTTAGAAAAAGATCATTGTTAGATTGTAATGCCTGCTGATAATTCGTAACGGGTTGATCGCTAAAAAACAGTCCTACCATGGAACCAACACGATTTATTTGAACTGGAATCTTTGTTTCCTGTCCTGACTGTATAATACCTTCAGCTAGCTTTGCTGCTGCTCGTTCGAGCTTTTGATAAGCCTCTTCGGTTAACTGTTCTAATGTCGCTAATCCAGCCGCCATTGCCAGTGGGTTTCCAGATAATGTACCTGCCTGGTAGACAGAGCCTTGGGGAGCGACCAGCTCCATAATCTCTCTTCTTCCTCCATATGCCCCTACTGGAAGTCCACCGCCAATTACCTTACCCATTGTTGTCAAATCGGGGGTTACTTGGTACAATCCTTGCGCTGAGTAATAATCAACACGGTATCCTGTCATTACTTCATCAAAAATCAGCACTGTACCGTATTTTTCGGTTATTTCTCTCAATGTTTGCAGAAAACCGGGCAAAGGCGGAACCACGCCCATGTTTCCTGCAATGGGCTCTACAATGACGGCAGCCACATCATTACCATATTGCTCCATCACTTTGGTAAAAGATTCAGCGTTGTTATAAGGAACCGTCATCGTATATTGCGCAACCTCTTTTGGTACTCCAGGGCTATCTGGAAGACCTAAGGTTGCGACACCTGAACCGGCACGAATTAATAGACCATCCGAATGACCATGATAACTACCTACAAATTTGAGAATGCGACTGCGTCCTGTATAAGCACGTGCTAGACGCAACGCACTCATAGTTGCTTCAGTACCTGAATTCACCATACGTACTACATCAACGGATGGCATTCGCTTCGTTACTTCTCTTGCCATCTCAATTTCTAGCTCAGTTGGTAATCCAAAGCTAGTCCCTCGATGCAAAGCTTGTTCGATTCGCTTTACAACTTGAGGATGTGCATGGCCTATAATCAAAGGTCCCCAAGAACCAATATAATCGATATAAGGATTACCATCTACATCGACTACTTTAGCACCCTGTGCTTCCTTTACATAGATTGGATTCATATCAACAGAGCGAAATGCTCGTACAGGACTATTGACGCCTCCGGGAATCATCTCGACTGCCTCTTTGTGAAAGGCAATCGATTTATCAAATGTGAGAGCCATTCAGCTTTAACCTCTTTTCTTCCCATTGATCCATTTCAGGTGTAAAATACTGTAATCTTGTTTTCTTATACTCTTTTGTGGAGTAGAGCGTAATACGATTTGTAACCTTGGTTTCATCTTCAATCGCTTGAAGAATATTTTCACACTCTTCTAGTGACCGTCCATGTACCATTGTAAAGATGTTATATGGCCAATCTGAATAGGTAGGTCGAAGGTAACAATGGCTCACTGCTTTGAACGAAGCCATCTGTTGACCGATCAAATCAACCTGATCTTCTGGGACTGCCCAAACTCCCATACCATTAAAACGAAAACCCGCCTTACGATGATTAAGCACCGCTGAAAAGCGACGCATCTGTTTCCGCTCAATCATCTTTCGTCCAGCTTCGAGCAACTCTTCTTCTTGAATACCTAGTCTTGCCGCACTTTCAGCGAATGGTCGTGACGTAATCGGTAAATCACGTTGTAATTCACGTATAACAGCAATATCAAATTCAGTAAGTACTTTATCAGCTTTTTGACGATCCTCTTCATTATATGTTGGCTTTGCTTTTGCCTTTGTACCATCTTCTTTTCCTGTCATATCAAGTTGAACCCCAATTTTAAATAACTTCAAAGTTGGCATTAAACGAATCGATTCAACCTGAGCCAACTCACCTAATAATTCAACTGTGCGTTCCAGCCCAATTCGACTATTGGGAGGTACAGCAATTGTAAACCATAGATTAAAAGCATGATTACGCTTATAGTTATGGGTCACACCAGGATGATCATTAATCATTGCTGCCGCTTCATCCAAACGCTCCTCAGGAATCTTTGCAGCAACCAAACTTGACTTATAACCCAAGGTTCTCGTATCAAAAATAGCAGAAATTTGTCTGATGGGATCACCTTTTAACGCTTTCACTCGTTCTATAACTGTTGACTCATCTATTTCTAACTGCTCCGCCAGTACTTGAAATGGATTGGGTACTAGCTCGATTCCAGCTTGTAGTCGATTGAGTAACATTTTATCCAATTCGTTCATTTTCCTCATCCTTTCAGCCAATTCGCCATATCTTTTGCATGATAAGTTAAGATCAAATCAGCTCCTGCACGTTTAAAACCAACTAATGTCTCTTCTACCACTTTCCGCTCGTCGATCCAACCTTCTTTTGCTGCTGCTTTCACCATCGCATATTCTCCACTCACATTATAGGCAACAATCGGTAATGAGAAAGCTTCACGAACTCGATAAATAATATCCAGATAAGCAAGCCCTGGCTTAACCATTAATAAATCTGCACCTTCAGCTATATCAGATGTTGCCTCTCTCATCGCCTCACGTGCATTTGCTGGGTCCATCTGATAGCTTCGTCGATCTCCAAACTGAGGTTTTGACTGCGCAGCGTCACGAAAGGGCCCATAATATCCTGAAGCATACTTCACAGCATAAGACAATATCGGAATATGTTCATACCCATGTTGGTCTAATGCTAACCGTATTTCAGCAACAAACCCATCCATCATATTGGAAGGTGCAATCATGTCAGCACCAGCTTCAGCTTGTGATACTGCAGTAGCCGCTAAAAGAGAAAGGGAGGGATCATTTAACACTTCACCATTTTCTACTACACCACAATGACCGTGAGATGTATATTGACAGAGACAAGTATCCGCAATCACATAGAACTGAGGAAACCTTTCTTTGATCCATCGAATCGCTTCTTGCACGATTCCATGACTATGATAAGCTTGACTGCCTTGTTCGTCCTTTTCAAGAGGCACACCAAAGACCATGATCGACAAAATGCCCAATTGCATTAGCTCATTTAATTCAGTTTCCAATTGGTCAAGTGAATATTGATAAATACCAGGCATTGAGTGTATCTCGTTTTTCATACCCTTACCTTCCACTACAAAAAGCGGATAAATCAAATCATCAACACGAACATGATGTTCGCGAATCATAGTTCGAATAGCATCGTTCCGACGAAGTCGTCGATGTCGAATAAATGAGTTCATTTGACTACCCCCATCTGTACATCATTTTGAATTGTTTCTAACAACCCATCTATGGTGTAGGTTTTCGCTACTGCATCTGCTTTTACCCCATACTCAGACAGTGTCTGAGCAGTAACAGGACCAATACAGACTAATGACGCATGCGCAATGCATGATCGCCAATTATCAAGATGATCTTTTAAAGACTGAATAAAATTATGTACTGTTGAAGAACTAGTAAACGTGATGATATCAATTTCTTTTTGTTCCAAACGTTGAATGATCTGTTTCGCATAATGGGTATTGATCTCTGTTTGATATATGGAAAGATCGGTCACTTCCGCATTTAGCTTGGTCAAAGCATCTACTAAATACTGCCGTGCAATATTGGCACGAGGTAAAAGTACTTGATCGCCTGCTTTTATTTTCTCTTGTAGTGCCTCTACAAGCGCTTCTGCGCGGTACTCTGATGGGAGCTGGTCAATCAATAAACCTCTTTCTTGTAATGCTTGAGCAGTACTTGGACCAATTGCTGCAATCTGAGCTTTCTCCATTCTACGAATATCAACTTGATTTCGTTTTAAGCTATCGAAAAAGTATTGAACACCGTTTACGCTAGTAAAAACTACCCAATCGAAGATTGATAACTTTTGCATCGCATCATGAATCGCAGCTTGATCAGTAGATTCTTTCATTTCAATTACTGGGAATTCAATTGGCTCCCCACCCAGCTCACGAATGCGATCAGATAATTGACTTGCTTGCGTTCTAGCTCTTGTAACAAGAATGCGATTGCCAAACAAAGGCTTTTTTTCATACCATTGCAGCTTTTCCCTTAGTTGTACAACTTGTCCTACAATGATAACAGCAGGAGAGCGAAAGTTATTTTTCTCAACTTTTTCTACAATATTTCCAAGTGTGCCCACCAATGTTTCTTGTTCAATTCGAGTACCCCAACGAACAAGTGCAATCGGAGTTTGGCTATCTCGTCCATGATCGATCAATTGCTGACATATATATGGTAGATTTTTAACCCCCATTAAAAATACAATCGTCTCTGTTGCTGTAGCTAATGAAGCCCAATGAATGGATGATGATTCCTTTTCTGGACGTTCATGTCCTGTTACAATAGCAAACGATGAATTAAAATCACGATGAGTAATAGGAATCCCAGCATAAGCGGGAACAGCAACTGCTGAAGTAATACCAGGCACAACTTCGAACGGAAGATCTGCAGCCACGAGCGCCTCTGCCTCTTCGCCACCGCGTCCAAAAATAAATGGATCTCCTCCCTTTAATCGTGTCACAATCGAACCAGCAGCAGCTTTTTCAACCAATAACTGATTGATCTCATCTTGTGTCATGGTATGACGATCAGGTAGCTTACCGACATATATCCGCTCTGCGCCCGGCTTGGCGTATTCTAGCAATTGTCTAGGTGCTAAACGATCATATACTAATACATCTGCTTCCTGAATGGCTTTCTTACCCTTTAATGTGATTAAACCAGGATCACCAGGCCCAGCACCTACCAGATAAACCTTGCCACTCATGACGTTTTCCCTCCCCTCTGACCCTCGATCTGCTCTTGTAACCAAGCTTGAAAATAATCCATCACTTTTGTAGGATAATAGCGACATAGATCAAGCCAATCATCCGACATTAATTCCTGTAATAAACGCTGACGTTCTTTCCGATCTGTAATACGTTGTTGCACCTTTTTCCTTGCTTCTCCTAATAAATCAATGTATAGCGAAAACTCATCTCCATATTGCTGTTCCAAATCTTGGCGAATTCGTTTGGAAAACATAGGACTTGCCCCTTGCGTTGAAATAGCAATTGTTAACTTACCTTGTCTCATCACTGAAGGAACAGTAAAGTTACAGAGCTCTGGTTGATCGACCACATTAATCCATTGATTTCTCTTGATCGCATCCTCATAAACTGTTTTATTCACATGGGGCCAATCTGTAGCAGCAATTACTAAGAAGGCGTCCTGTCCATCATTCGAATGATAAAGTCTTTGTTCCCACTGCAAATTCCCCTTTTTTACTTGCTGCTTTAAGGATTCTGTAATGGTAGGACTTACAATCTTCACGCGGGCACCACTTTCGATTAGTGAATGCACCTTACGCTCAGCAACTCTACCACCTCCTACTACTAAACAATTACGATCTGTTAAGCTGATCATCATCGGATACATTTTTGTCATTTTTGGGAATCCTCTTTTCTACACCCAATTGTGAAATGAAAAGCTAGTATTTAAAAAATAATAATTTACCATTAACAACAGTATGGACAAAAAGTTCCACCAAGCTAGCTTTCGATTTTGACATCCTTTCATCTTCCAATACAAAAGTATACAAGTATACACGATTAAAATAATAATAGATCCAATCGTTTTAGGATCAAAGAAAATGGAATGATCCATACGTTGATAAGCAATCCAAAAACCTTGGATTAATGAACATAAAAGTAAGGTAAGCCCAATTTGCATCAATCGTTTGGATATTAACTGAACCTGTCCCAAACTAGGTAAAAGACGTAAAATAGAGTGCCATTTCTTTTTCTTCAATAAGTAATTAGTAAATAAGTACATGCCTGCGCTACAACTTGATAATGAAAATGCTGCATAAGCTACCATCGCCATTACAACATGGATAAATACCCATTTTGACATCATCAGTTCTGTTATTAAAAAATCACTGCGAGGAAAAATTAAATGTTGCAGCCAGACAAGAAAACAAAAGAAGTTGGCAAAAACCAAAAGTACATCTAATTTTACAAAGTAAAGACAAATCAATGATCCAGTTAACATAGCCCATGAATAGAGAAAGAAACTTTCAAAACCTTGAAACGAGAAAAGTTGTATCAACCATAAAATAAATAATAACGACTCCATACCCCAAGCAACGATTGTGAAGGAAATTGTAACTTGACGAAGTCGTGTTTGGGGAGAGAAAAAATAAGTTAATGCAAATAGCAGATTGAAACCAAATAGGTAAATGAAAAAATTATATAACCAACCATCTGACATAAAACTCTTCTCCCGTTAAATAGATGTTGAAGAAGATAAACGGCTTTTCGCAAATTGAGCCGGCTCTTCCTTAGATCCCTCCAATCCTTCTTCTTCAAGAGCAAACAAATGAGCAAATAAAGTAAATATCTGCTCCCGATCCGGCTGTGCGGCAAGTTCTTTCACTCTTACAATCGGATCTCGTAAAAACTGATTGATTAAGCTCTTCATTTGTTTACGAATGATCCGTCGTTCTTGCTCTGTTAGATCAGGGAGTTTGCGCTCAATGCGCTGCATGACTTCTTCTTGTGCTCCTAGAGCTTTCTGACGTAATGAGTCGATCAATGGAATCACGCCAAGCGTATTTAGCCAATCAAAGTATTTACCTACCTCTGTTGTAATCCATTCCTCAATTCGCGATGCTTCTTGCTGTCGTAATTTTAAATTCTTAGCTACAATCTCCTGTAAATCATCTATATTATATAAAAATACGTTATCTAGTTGATGTAGTTTTGGATCAATATCACGAGGTACAGCGATGTCAATTAAAAATAATGATTCTCGCCGTTTTGCTAAGATCGGGGCAAATTCTTCTTTTGTAACCACTAACTCTGAAGCTCCTGTAGAACTAACAACAATATCAACTTCTCGTAGAGTAGTCGCCAAGTCTGCCCAAGCTCGAGCCTCTCCTTGGAAGATACCAGCCATTTTTTTTGCTCGTTCAAATGTACGATTGATAACAAAAATTTGCGAAGCCTCAGCATCAGCAAAATGTTTTGCTGTAAGTTCACTCATCTTACCAGCACCAAGTAACAATATTTTCTTATTTGCAAGGGAGGTAAAGATTTTTTTCGCTAGCTCAACTGCTGCATAGCTAACAGAAACAGGGTTTTTACCAATACTTGTTTCTGTATGAACACGTTTGCCAAATTGAATTGCCTGACGAAACAACGTATTAAATAAAGTTCCTGTTGTGCCCTGTTCTTGCGCATCCAAAAAGAATCTCTTAATCTGGCCTAAAATCTGCGTTTCACCAATCACTAACGAATCCAAACCTGCTACAACACGAAGCATATGATTTACTGCACCTTGATCTTGTTTGCAATAAAGATATTCTTGAAAGTCTTCTCTGGGAATACGAAACCACTCTTCTAAAAATGTTTTGCTATAATACTCACCTGTATGTAATTGATCACAGACCACATAAAGTTCCATTCGATTACAAGTGCTGACAATGACACATTCAAGGATGCTTTTCATTTGTCGCAAGTGCTGGCGAGCCAACGCTAAACGATCATCAGCAAAGGTGAATCTCTCTCGTAATTCAATTGGTGTTGTTTGATGATTACATCCCATCACAAGAATGTGCATTTTTCTCACTCCAAACTGTCATAAAAAGAATGATATCGTATTACTTGATTTCTTCTATTCTATGAATCATGCCCATTATAGCATAGTAAAAACAAACCCTAGTAGCAGGGTGTGAACAGATTTTGAAGGGAAATCACTTCATTGGTAGAATTTTAAAATTAGCTACACACTAACAAATCATACAGTATGTTAAGATAAACAGAAGATAGACAAAGGAGGTTGCTACCTTGCCACAAAAGAAGTTCATTGGCTTTTTTTTAGTCTTTTTTAGCGCATTGCTTTTGTTGTATCAAACAGGTAAAGCGCCGATCTCATCTTTTATAACTTGGCCTTTTATTCTTTTTTTTATTGCTTCACTACTTGTATTTATAGGATTTATTAAAGAAAATGCTCAATTAGTATTAATTGCAGGAATTGCCGCTTCAGTTGGTCTCTTTATTTGGGGAATGCAAAATATTATTAATTGGCCAACTCATTGGAGTATCCTTATTGTAATGTTTGGTATTGTAATCTTTTTGCATTATCTCGTATCTAAACATCATTTAGCAATTTCAGTTGCAATCATTCTCATTTTAAGTGGGTTATGTGCTTGGCCTGGATTACGTGATGTATCAGTACTTGCCCCAATTGCACCACTTTTAAACACATACTGGCCTGTTTTCATACTGGGTTTAGGGATTTATTTTCTTTTTCGCAAGTAAAAAGGAGCCTATAACACATTGGCTCCCAAACGAATCCAAAATCTATTTTGTTCATGATCTACTACTAATGGTACTTCAAAAAATTGACTCAGCCCATCAGAAGTTAGAACTTCAGCAGTTGGCCCTGACTTCGCAGCTTGGCCATCTTTAAGCAAAAGTGTATGGCCAAAACAAGAAGCAATCTCTTCAATATGATGCGTAACATAGATCATAGTCGGCGGATTGGGCTGCTGTGCAATTCGTTTAATCATCTTTAATACCTGTTCTCGAGCCAAGATATCTAAGCCTGTACAAGGCTCATCGAAAATCAATATCTCGGGGTTCGCCATCATTGCACGTGAGATCAGCACCTTTTGTCGTTCACCCTGTGATAAGGTTCCATACGACTGTGAGGAAAGAGGTGTCAATCCAAACATATCTAGCAATTCAAGCGCAGTTTGTTCATCCTGTTTTTCGATTTGATCATATAGCCGCAATGACCCATATTTTCCACTTAAAACAATCGAAAGCACACGATCCTGAGCATGAAGTTGTTGCTGCAAAGAAGAGCTTACCCACCCGATCCGTTGGCGCACTTTTTGGATTTCAACTTCACCAAATCGCGCACCTAATACTTCTACACGACCCTTTGTTGGCCATAGATACCCTGTAATCATTTGTAATAGCGTTGTTTTTCCGGCTCCATTTCGTCCCACAATTGCCCAATGTTCATTTTCCTGGACGTCCCAAGTGATCTGTTTTAGTATCCAGCGCTCTTCACGTTTCCACGATACCTGATCCAAAAAAAGTCTTCTTTTCGACACAGGAGCCCCTTCTTTCTAAACTTTTGTGCGAAGTTGTGATTTTTGAGCATATCGCTGTAATCCTAATTCGATTAATTGATCAATCAATTCTGGATAAGATATTCCCGCATGTGCCCATACCTTCGGATACATGCTATGTTCAGTAAAACCTGGCAATGTATTGATTTCGTTAATCAGAATCTCACCTGAGTCTTGACGTACAAAAAAATCAACCCGTGCCAATCCTGACCCATCTACAGCAGAATATGCTTTCAATGCCATCTCTCTCACAATCTCGGTCTGCGTCTCCGAAATTTCGGCAGGAATATGAATAAACAACTGTTCTTCGTCAAAATATTTGGCTTCGTAATCGAAAAATTCGTTACCTCCCCCGATTTCTCCTGGTACTGAGGCTTTAGGTTGTTCATTTCCCAAAACAGCTACTTCAACTTCTTGCGCTATAACACCTTGTTCGATCAAAATTTTTCGATCAAATTCAATCGCTAATCTTAACGCACTCTTCAGTTCTTCTCTTGTGTTTGCTTTTGAGATCCCTACACTAGAACCAAGATTAGCAGGTTTTACAAAGCATGGATACCCGATTTCCTCCTCGATCTCTGTAATGAATCGTTCTTCTTCTGTTTTTATTTGTGCTGAATAATACCATAGATACTTTACTTGATTTAAACCTACTTGATCAAAAATCGTCTTAGTAGTTACTTTATCCATCGAAACAGAAGATGCCAATACACCTGCTCCCACATAAGGAAGGTTTAACATCTCTAATAATCCCTGTACTGTTCCATCTTCACCAAAGGTACCATGTAGCACTGGGAAGACAATATCAATTTGATCACGGTCGGTTAGTGAGAAGACTTGTCCATTACGATTTGAAAAACCAGGTGGTAGTTGCTCTCTGAGTTGCTCGATTTCAGTGGGCTCCAAATATTCTTGTAACATTTCGAACGCTTGTTCAGCAAATTTCCAATCACCTGTTTCTGTAATCCCTACAGGCAAAACCTGATATTTCTGTTTATCAATTGCTTTAAAAACTGAAGATGCTGAAAGGTGAGACACAATATGCTCTCCCGATTTCCCTCCAAAAAGAATTGCTACACAAATTTTTTCTTTTGTCATTCTTTTTGTCCCCTCTCCGTTGCTTAAACAATGTATGTAACTTGCTGTGAATTTAAATAAATAATAAGTCCTGAAAAAAGCATAAAAAATTAATTATTTTTTTGTCAATCCGTATCCTCAAGCAACGCTTCTAGTCGCTGCCATAATTCATCTCTACCCATTTTCGTTGTAGATGAAAAAAGAATCAAAGGATGCTCTTTCGACATTTGCAAAGTATCTTTTACGATTTTTGCATGTTTATTCCATTTATTACGTGAGATTTTATCCACTTTGGTTGCAACAACCATAATAGGTAACTCCAAATACCGAAGGAATTGATACATTTGTTGATCCTCACGTGAGGGCGCGTGGCGGATATCGACTAGTTGAATCATTCCCCTTAATGTTTCACGTTTTGTAAAATAAGTCTCCATCATTTTTTGCCATGAATTCCTTACTGATTTTGGAACTTTTGCAAACCCATAACCAGGAACATCAGCAAAATAGAAAAGATCATTGATGCGATAAAAATTAATTGTCTGGGTTTTTCCTGGCTTTGAGCTTGTCCGGGCTAAATTCTTACGTTGCAACATACAATTGATTAGAGAAGACTTTCCTACATTGGAACGCCCAGCCAGAGCAAACTCTGGCAGGGCATCATCTGGATATTGGGCAGGCTTTACTGCACTCAACACATATTCAGACTTGATTACTTTCATGTTCAAGCGGACTCCTTATCAGGGCCAATTTTAAAACTTCATCCATTTGACTGACCGGAAGAAAAGATAAATCTTTCCGTACACTCTTTGGAATCTCTTCGAGATCTTTTTCATTCTCATAAGGAAAAATAATTCTTTTAATTCCTGCACGATGAGCACTTAGTGATTTTTCCTTTAGTCCTCCAATCGGCAATACACGGCCTCGTAAAGTGACCTCGCCTGTCATTGCTACTTCTTTGGAAACAGGAATTCCTGTCAATGCTGAAATTAAAGCAGTTGCCATTGTAATACCTGCAGATGGACCATCTTTTGGAATAGCTCCTTCTGGAATATGGATATGGATATCATTCTTCTTATGGAACTGAGTGTCAATTCCCCAATCATCCGCTCTTGAGCGAATATAGCTAAAAGCTGCTTGAGCAGACTCTTTCATGACGTCACCCAATTGTCCAGTTAGGGTTAATTTTCCGGTACCCGGCATTACAGAAGCTTCCACAGAAAGTGTATCTCCACCTGCCTCAGTCCAAGCAAGTCCGGTTACTACCCCAATCTGATCCTCTTGCTCTGCTACACCATAACGATAGCGAATCGAGCCCAAAGATTTTTGCAAACTACGAGCAGTAATGGTAATTCGCTCTTTCTTGCCGGAGACTAGCTGCTTTGCCGCTTTACGGCATAATGTTCCAATCATCCGCTCTAAATTTCGCACTCCAGCTTCACGTGTATAATTTCGAATTAACTTTCGAACAGCATCCATTCGAATTTTAATTTGATCATTTGTTAGCCCATGCTCTTTTAACTGTTTAGGAATCAAGTAGTCTTTTGCAATAAATTCCTTTTCTAATTCGGTATAGCCAGAGATATAAAGCAATTCCATGCGATCTAAAAGAGGCTGCGGAATATTATGCATGGTATTTGCTGTTGTAATAAACATAACTTTTGAAAGATCATATGGAATTTCCACATAATGATCACTAAATGTAGCATTTTGATTTGGGTCTAACACTTCTAATAAAGCTGAGGCTGGATCCCCGCGAAAATCCATTGCCATCTTATCGATTTCATCGAGCAAAAAGACAGGGTTTGCACTACTCGCCGTTTTCATTCCTTGAATAATTCGCCCTGGCATTGCCCCAACGTATGTCCTCCGATGTCCCCGAATTTCCGCTTCGTCACGAACACCACCTAAAGAAACTCTGACAAATTTTCGATCTAAAGCACGTGCAATGGAACGAGCTAAAGATGTTTTTCCGACACCTGGCGGTCCTACAAAACATAAGATCGGTCCTTTTAATTTCTTAACCATCCGTTGAACTGCCAAGTACTCCAAGACTCGCTCTTTCGCTTTTTCTAAACCATAATGATCCTCATTCAGTACCTGCTCCGCCTTTTGGATGCTCAAGTCATCTTTTGTTTCTTTCTGCCAAGGTAACTCAAGTAACCATTCTACATAAGTTCGAATGACACCACCCTCTGCAGAGCTAGTTGGTACCTTCTCCAGACGATCAATCTCTTTTGCTACTTTTTCTTTTACATCGTCTGGTGCCTCCAATGCTGCAAGTTGTTCACGAAGTTCTTCAACTTCTCCTAAGCGACCCTCTTTTTCACCTAACTCATGTTGAATCGCTTTCATCTGTTCGCGCAAATAGTATTCTTTCTGGGTCTTTTCCATTTGCTTTTTTACCCGCGAACTAATTTTATGCTCAAGTTCGAGTACTTCTTTTTCGTTGTTAATAATATCTAGCAATTGATTTAATCGCTGTTGAACATCTAACTGCTCTAATAAAGCTTGTTTATCTGATATTTTCAGTGGTAAATGGGAAGCGATCAAATCAGCTAATCGTCCAGGCTCTTCAATATCAGCAACCGCAGTATAAACATCTGGGGAAATTTTCTTAGATAACCGTAAATAACTTTCAAAATGATCTAAGACTGAACGCATCAATGCTTGCGTATCCAAATCATCATGTTCTACTTCAGATAATTCTTCAATCATCACATTATGATACGTTTCATTATCCAGAAAACGTTCGATTCGAGCACGTTTTAATCCTTCCACTAAAACGCGCATGGTTCCATTAGGTAACTTTAACATTTGTCGAACACGGGCAACGGTTCCTACTTGATAGATATCCTCAGGAGACGGTTCTTCGATGTGAATCTCCTTTTGAGTTGCCAATAGAATCATGCCCTCATCCACCATCGCCTTTTCCAAGGCTTCAACCGACTTTTCTCTCCCTACATCAAGATGTAGTACCATTGCTGGAAAAACGAGTAATCCACGCAAGGGGAGGAGTGGCAGATATCGTTCCTCTTTATTTACAGCCATATATGCACCTCCATTGCTGTCTTACATAAGGAACCGATTAACATTGTGATTTTATCCTATTCGCTTTTTTTTGTCCATGATTAGCGCATATAACCCAAAGCACATACCATAGTAAAAAAGCAGGTTTACCAATTAAGACCAATCCAACTTCAAGTATACTATGTCATCATACATTCGAGAAGAAGCTTTCTGACTAATGCCCCAGCGAAAGAGGGGGATACGCAGCTGGAAATGAAGAAGGGCAAGGGAAAACTTGCTTGAGTACTTGCTCAAAGGTTTGAACAGGTATCACTTCAATTCCTTTCATCGTTTGAAATATTGCTTGTTGATTATCATATGGAATCAAGACGCGCTTCGCTCCAGCGGCTAATGCTGCTTCCACCTTTGCGATTACTCCACCTACGGGCTTTACTCGTCCATGAATGCTTAATTCTCCTGTCATTGCCAATTGATGATCAATTGGTTCACCTTGAATGGCGGAGTAAATGGCTGTTGCAATCGCTATTCCCGCAGATGGACCATCAATGGGAGAGCCACCTGGGAAATTAATATGAATATGATAATCCTCAGGTTTTAGACCACATTTACGTAATACTGTCCATACATTT
Organism: Seinonella peptonophila; assembly: GCF_900129355.1. Taxonomy (GTDB): domain Bacteria; phylum Bacillota; class Bacilli; order Thermoactinomycetales; family Thermoactinomycetaceae; genus Seinonella; species Seinonella peptonophila. The sequence continues at coordinate 664,991 of NZ_FQVL01000001.1, forward strand.
TCGATTGATCCACGCGCCATACTTTTTCTTCGAAGTGTTCGGCTGCCGCCCCCCATTTCTTCTTCTTCAACAACCCCAGTAATTTGTATACTTCCTTGTCCACTCGTTGTCGGAGTGGCAGTTACTTCGATTTCAATAATCATGCCCATATTGGGTCCAAAAACAGCTAAACCATTTACAAATCCAACCTGTGGATGTGAAGGAATCTTCATTTCTGGTCTTGGAGAGAGCTGACTGCTATGCACAACCCATTCTATATCAGTAGCAGTGACTCGATTATGACCATCTGCCAAAGCTAAACCTACAGCAGTTTGAATCATATTGACAGCATCACGGCCATTATTGGCAAAACGTTTGATTACTTCAATTGCTGCTCGTTCATAGGGAAATGAAATTCGCCCTAACGCTTGACAAGAAATTTGCTCGATCTCAGTAGCTAATAATGGGCGAAAGAAAATCTCCATGCAACGTGATCGAATAGCAGGTGGAATTTCATCAGGTGTTCGTGTGGTAGCACCAATTAAACGAAAGTCAGCAGGTAATCCATTTTGGAAAATATCATGAATATGCTTAGGTGTTTGTTTATCCTCTGCATTATAATAGGCACTTTCAAAAAAAACTTTACGATCTTCCAATACTTTTAATAACTTATTCATTTGAATCGGATGAAGCTCACCAATCTCATCTATAAATAATATTCCACCATGTGCTTTCGTGACCGCCCCTGGTTTTGGTTGTGGGATTCCGGCCATGCCCATAGAACCAGCTCCTTGGTAGATTGGATCATGAACAGAACCGATTAATGGATCTGCAATTCCTCGTTCATCAAAACGAGCAGTCGTGGCATCAATTTCTACAAAACATGATTGATCATCAAAAGGTGAATGTATTTTCTGCTTTGCTTTCTCTAAGATGACGCGAGCGGCTGCTGTTTTACCAACTCCAGGAGGACCATAAATTAAAACATGTTGAGGATTAGAGCCACACAATGCTGCTTCCAATGCACGTATTCCTTCTTTTTGTCCCACGATATCATCGATCGTGGCAGGTCGTGTTTTTTCTGCAAGTGGCTCTGTCAATGAAATTTTCCTCATTCGTGCCAATTTGTCCAATTCACGACGTGATTCGCGATCCATCGCACTTCGACTTGATTGTTGATTGCGTAATAAACTCCAAAAATAAATGCCTATCACGATGGAGAAGAAAATTTGAATAAAAATCACCATCGCTGTCCAATTCATCACGGCCCCATCCCTTCCAAATTTCAAGAATATCATGTTCTACATGAGAAAGAGCTTATTCAAGAAATTAGCTTTACACTTTCATTCAGAGATAGTATGACCGTGATCTCATTGACTTATTAACGACGTTTCATATACATATCAAAAGCCCAATGTAGCATAGGAATAACCGGAAAGTCCCATTCTCCCATCAATTCGCAAGCCTCTCCAGAAAAACCTAATTTAAATTTTAATAGATCATAATCTGCATCTTGTTCATCCAAACCAATACTTACCCCTCGAAAATCAAATATTTGATCACCCATCTGATGCGCATCTTGAATCATTTTCCATCTTAATAATATACTAGCCAACTCAACTGAAGTATCTTCACCTTGTACACCGTAAATATCCCATGTATGACCCTCCACACGAATCGCTAAGGATGCACAAATGAGACGATCACCTTGTTTGGCTAAATATAGCCTAAGTCGATGAGGATCTTCAAAAGTTAATGCTTCAAACATTTTCATAAAATAGTCTAGTTCCCGAATGTGTTCACCCTCGCGCTCTCCCTGTTTTACCATCATCTGATGGAAGTTTGGCAAATCATCTTCAGTTCCCAATTCAATTTGAATTCCCTCATTTTCAGCTTGAAATATTCTTTCCTGCCATAATGGATGAAAATCATTATAAATTTCTTCTAATGTTTTTCCCTTCATTGATAAACGGTAGACAAATTGCGGTTGAACTGTATCAAAGCTATCTATCGCTGGGTTTAACTTCCAACCCATTGCAGCTAACTCTTGACGTACGTATTCTACCTCATGAAATACTTCAGAGGGTAAAATATCTGTCAGCTTTTTATTTTTCAGTCGATATTTACGAAATTGACTGAGATGTTCACGAATTGCTTCTGCTGTCCATCTTTTTCGAATCAATGGTGGATCAATCTTAACCGAAAAAGCATGTGATCTTTTTAGATGATTAAACAACGGATTAAACCATTCTTGAAGGGAATAATCGCTAAACCAATCGATCAGAGGTCCACGTGGGATATAAGCCAAATATTTATTTAATCCAGGTACTTTCCGATACAATATATTTGCTGCTCCAACTAACTGATTTTGCTGGTTAAACCAACCAACGAATTGACTTGACCATTTCCATTCTGTCTTCAAATCAGACCATGATGGATACTGTAAAAAATTTCTCAATGGATGCTTTTCGACAAATTGAATATATGGATCACGATCAACTAATTCAATTTTTAACAAACGAGTTCACTCCAATTCGATGCTGTTACTACTCATTCAAGTAATAGAAATAAAATCATATAAATTGAGATATCTAATGATCAATCGTGAAAATTGCAACAAGTTTATTGTAACACGAGTCATTTTGAATGGCGAAAAAAAACATCTGCTAAATAGCAGATGTAAGCATGTAGACAAATGAATAGCTCCATCAATATTTCACGCTTCGGATCCATTTTGGGCTGAGCAGTGTTTACAAAACGCCACATCTGCTCGCTCAGGATGGTATAAACTCGGCTATGCGCGTCATAGTAAATAATTTACAGCGTTAGTTGCTTAGCGAAACTGGTGAACGGAGAGTGCAAACAGTACTAACACCTATTCTTCGCTACACTTAACGTGTCTTCAAAGCGCCTAGAAATTCGGGTCTAGGAGCATTATTCCGCTCCGGCGCGAAATATTGACTTCACCAAAATTATCCCTATCCAAATGTTTTTAACCTCTTTTTTCATCATTTGGAGTTTTCGTAAGTCTGACAGGTTTACGCACTCTCTTCTTTTGGATTGATAACGCGACCTTCATGTGTTGTCAACTTAGGAGCAGCCTTTCTTTGGACTGTCTCTTTAGTCACAGTACATTTTGTTACATCATCACGAGAGGGCAAATCATACATAACATCAAGCATAATCGATTCAATAATCGCCCGTAACCCACGCGCGCCCGTTTTCCGTTGAATCGCTTCATTTGCAATTAATTTCAATGCTTCATTTTCAATTTTCAACTCCACATTATCCATTTCCAAGAGCTTTTTATACTGCTTGACCAAAGCATTCTTCGGCTCTGTTAAGATTCTAACCAAAGCTTGTTCATCTAATGGTTGTAATGTGGAGATAATGGGTAAGCGCCCAACAAATTCTGGGATTAAACCAAATTTAAGCAAATCCTCAGGCAGTACTTTTGACAAAAATTCACCAGCTTTTAATTCAGTTTGCTCCATGTCTGAACCAAAACCGATCACTTTCTTACCTAAACGTCGCTTAATCAGTTGCTCTAACCCGTCAAAAGCTCCACCGCAAATAAACAAAACGTTGCTCGTATCGATTTGGATAAACTCTTGATGTGGGTGTTTTCGTCCACCTTGAGGAGGAACACTTGCTACCGTTCCCTCTAAAATTTTGAGTAGAGCTTGTTGAACACCTTCACCTGAAACATCACGTGTAATCGAAGGATTTTCAGACTTGCGTGCTACTTTATCAATCTCGTCTATATAAATAATCCCTCGTTCTGCTTTTTCCACATCATAATCGGCAGCTTGAATCAGTTTGAGGAGAATATTTTCCACATCTTCACCAACATAACCTGCCTCAGTTAAAGATGTAGCATCTGCAATAGCAAACGGGACATTTAGAATTTTGGCCAAAGTTTGCGCTAACAGCGTTTTACCTGAACCCGTAGGTCCCAGCATTAAGATATTACTCTTCTGCAGCTCAACATCTTCCATCTTTGTCGAGGTATTAATTCTCTTATAATGGTTGTAAACTGCCACAGAAAGAGACTTTTTGGCAGCATCCTGCCCAATTACATATTGATCTAAAATCTCCCGAATTTCTTGCGGTTTAGGGAGGTTTTTAAGATCAATTTCTTCTTCACTTCCTAGCTCTTCTTCCACAATCTCATTACATAGTTCGATACATTCATCACAAATATAAACTCCAGGTCCTGCTACGAGTTTACGAACTTGATCTTGAGATTTACCACAAAAAGAACATTTTAATTGACCCTTGTCTTCGCTAAATTTAAACAAGATGGATCACCCCTTTTGCATGCCGGTACGTGAGATTACTTTGTCAATCAATCCATATGCCTTCGCTTCCTCTGCGGTCATAAAGTAATCACGCTCCGTATCTTGAGCAACTTTATCAATCGGTTGACCCGTTCGGTCGGCAAGAATATGATTCAGTTGGTCTTTGGTACGTAATATCCAATCCGCATGAATCTTAATGTCTGAAGCCTGACCCTGAGCACCTCCTAGAGGTTGGTGAATCATGACTTCACTATTTGGCAAAGCAAAACGCTTTCCTTTTTCACCTGCTGCCAATAAGAAAGCACCCATACTAGCTGCCAAACCGATACAAATTGTTGATACATCTGGTTTTATCAATTGCATTGTATCAAAAATTGCCAATCCCGCCGTGACAGAGCCGCCAGGAGAGTTTATGTACATCTGAATATCTTTATCCGAATCCTCAGCAGCCAAAAAAAGCAATTGGGCTACTACAAGGTTGGATATGTTATCATCTATCGGACTCCCAATTAACACAATCCGATCTTTTAGCAGTCTTGAATAAATATCGTAAGCACGTTCACCTCGATTTGACTGCTCCACAACCATTGGCACCACAGGCATGTGAGACACCTCTTTCGAGTCGGCTAGGGTTTAAGAAGCTAGGCATGTACTCCTAACAGGCCTAGCTCCTCTCCCTCCATATATCCATTATGCCGTATTTTTACTGCTTAATACAAGTAAATCGATTGTTTTCTTAATCAGTAATTGTTCTTTTAAAGGTTCAGTTCCACCCTGTGCTTCAAGCAATTTTTTGATCTCGTCAACTTCTCGACTCATCTCTTTTGCCATTCGATCAATTTCGTCTTCAATTTCCTGCTCACTTACTTCGATCTTTTCAGCCTTACCAATCGCTTCTAAGACCAAGTTTGAACGAACTTGTTTTTCAGCTTCCTCTATAAATTGCTTTTTCAGATCATCGCGACTTTGACCTGTAAACTGTGTATAAATATCCAAGTTCATGCCTTGATAACTAAGTTGATGTTCAAATTGATGCAATCGTTGGTCAGCTTCATTATCGATCATCACTTGTGGAATCTCTACTTCAGCGTTTTCACTAGCTACCTGAACTAACTCATTACGAGTATACTCTTCTTGTTGTTTTTTTGCATTTTCTTCGAGTCGATTGCGGATATCCACTTTTAATTCCCCGAGAGTATCAAATTCACTCACATCTTGCGCAAATTCATCATCTAACTCAGGAAGTTCTAAACGCTTTATTTCATGTAACTTTACTTTAAATAGTGCTTCTTTTCCTGCTAAATTCGCGGCATTATAATCCTCAGGGAACACAACATTTACATCGCGCTCTCCACCAATTTCCAATCCAATTAATTGCTCTTCAAATCCTGGAATAAAGGTACCTGAACCTATCTCAAGGTTATATCTCTCAGCTGATCCACCTTCAAAAGTTTCCCCATCAATAAAACCTTCAAAATCAAAGATAATTCGGTCACTGTTCTCCACAGCTCCCTCTTCGATTGCAACAAGCTCGCCTTGTTGTTTTTGCATTTTTTCAAGGTCTTTTTCTACATCTTCATCAGATACAGAGAAATCTTTTTCCGGTACTTCTAAGTTCTTGTACTCACCAAGCGTTACTTCTGGTTTTACAGTAACAGTTGCCTGAAAAATAAAGGCTTTTCCTTTTTCAATCTGTTCAATATCAATTTCAGGCTGATCTACAGGAACAATACCTGTTTCATCAATTGCTTCCTCATACGCTTTCGGAAGGAGAATATCTACTGCATCTTGATAGAGCGCTTCTACTCCAAAGCGTCGTTCAAAGATAGGACGTGGCACTTTCCCTTTACGAAAGCCAGGAACATTTACCTGTTTTACCACTTTTTTAAATGCTTGATCCAATGCGTTTGCTACGGATTCAATATCAGTTTCAACTGTGAGAACTCCGCGATTTTTCTCAGTTTTTTCCCAACTTGCCTTCATTTCGAAGTAACCTCCTGCTATATCTAATCATATGGATCAACTGTCCATGGAATGCCGCTCTTTTGCAACTTAATTATTATAACACAGGAAGAGGCGATTTCAATCAGTGATCTAGGGGAGAATTTTTTGGATTTTTAACGAAACCGATTCCGAGGACGATCAAGGAATGGACCACGACTTGATCGTTTTAATTTTCGTTCTGTTCTAGTGAGTAAATCACCGACTACCTCAAAATGAGGAGGAGGTAGACGTTTTTTTTGTCTAGGTCGAGCAGGGTTAAAATGACCTGTTTCTCCATAGGCCTGGATAATTAAAGGTAGTGAACCCCATAAAATTGTTTCAAATATCGATCGACGGATAAAGAGGCATTTTGAATCGATGGATATTTGAACATCTTAAATGATTTTGATCCTTGCTGAATTGGAAGACGATTCGATGCTTCATTTTTGATTAAAAACAACGGTTTTTCCGTTTTCTCCTTTGATCGATTATATTCCACAAAATGTTGCTTCACTTCAGTCCATAGAAGTGGTTTTTTCCTCCAATATGCCCGAGCACGATTAAACTTCACTGTAAATGCTTGAATTTGCTTATCCAATTCAGCCTCTGTGACTAGACCTTGTTCAAAACTTTGCTGGATACGAACTGTATCAATAATCGCTGATTTTACCATCTCATACATGGTATAGGACTCTATATCTTGTTCCGCATTACGTGTATATTGCTCTGGCATTCGTTGAAACCAGAGATTGGTAAACTGTTGCTTCTCATCTTCTTTATAGTTCATTCGTTCCAAATGAAAAACAAGTTCAGCTACAGGGTCCGACATCATCGCCTGTTGCCAGTCAATAAGAAACAACTTTCCATCTGGGTCTTTGATGATATTATTTCTCCATGAATGAGCATAAACGATCTCGGATGCATTTTGGGTACCTGTTTTTCAACTAGGAAGACGAACCTCATTTGAAAAAATCAATTTTTTTATTTTTACATCCTCTGTTTCTAACAGCTTTTTTCGCAATCGACAACGTAACAATTCCTGTTGAAATTCTTCTATATAAAAAAGCAAATAGTTACAAACTTCAATAAAATCGCTTTGTATATGATATCCTAGTGCAGTACTTGTATTTTTATTCCGATCCCTATATCGCTTCATTACATGTTCTTTTATTTTCTCATTATTTTTTTTCATATATTGTATCAAGTGTAGAACCATTGGTGATGTAGTCGGAACATGATTTGATTCAAACAAATGGTCGTTGATGATCTCTTCGATTTGATTCATGATTTCAAAGACCGATTCATATAAATACTGGGTTTTTAATACCTCCGAATCATAAGACATTCTCGAACTCTACTCCTCCTTCTGAAATAAAAGAAAATATATTAGTAACATGTAGACAAAATAAAAAGGTTTTCATTTCTGGGAGTCAAAATTTGCATTTTGCCAAAGGTTCAGGCTGCATGGCAAGCCATTTCTTCTTGTAAACAAATGTTATTTTCATTTGACTCTTAACCAAAATGTAGGTTTTTTCTACAGTATGAACATATTATAAATAATGTTTTATTGAGTTATAATAATAAAAGAGTTCAATTCAATTTTAAAATACAATATTTAGAGGTGACAATAATGAAACGGAAGCTAAAAAAATTTATTCGCCCATTTACGACTGAATATTGCCCCAAATGTAATAGTAGTGATGTCCGCAAAGACATTGGTGGAGGGCGTGTCTGCCGGGCTTGCGGACATACTTGGATGACCTATTAAAATGAACAGGGCACTTTCGGCCCTGTTTCGTCTCCATTTAGGATTCCTCTCCCCATCGATGCAGCTTCCCAGTATCAATTCCAAACAAATCTAATACGCGACCGATAGTATGCTCTACCATTTCATCGAGGGAACTTGGCTTTGTATAAAAAGCAGGTACTGGAGGTGCAATAATCCCACCATTCTCAGTAACTGCTAACATATTTTTAATATGGCCTATGGTGAAAGGTGTCTCCCGCAATAATAGTACAAGCCTTCTTCTTTCTTTTAGTGTAACATCTGCGGCTCGAACAAGTAGTTGATTCGATAAACTATTAGCAATTGCCGACAACGTATGCACAGAGCAGGGAGCAACGATCATCCCCATTGCTTGAAAAGACCCGCTTGCAATTGCAGCTCCAACATCTTGAATCGGATAAGTAATATCTGCAAGCCCTCTCAACTCTTTTACTGTCATATCTGTTTCATAATGCAATGTCATTTCCGCAGCTTTTGAAATAACCAAATGCGTCTCGATTCCTAGTTCTTTCAGTGTTTTAAGCAACTTAATTCCATAGATGATCCCAGTAGCACCACTAATTCCAACAATCATTCGCTGTTTCATATGCTGTCGCTCCTTTTTTATGCTCTGTTTCATTATAGAGATTTTCCATCCTCAGCCATACATCAGATTGAATTTCATAGAATTCAAATATGTTATAATAGAGTAGTTGAACTGAGAGTGTAGGAGAGAGATGAAAGTGCATCAACGTGAAAGAGTCAAACTATTAACCGTGACAGATGGAGATACGATCGTTGTAAACTGGCATGGAAAACGTGAACGTGTTCGACTGTTGCTAATCGATTCACCTGAAATGAATTATTCACTGAAAGACTCGTCTCCAGACCCATATGCCTTTGAAGCTAAAATTTTTCTAGAAAATGAACTATTATTAGCTGAAACAATTGAACTAGAATTTGACTCTCAACAACGAGATAACCATGGACGTCTTTTGGCTCATCTATTTGCTGATGGAAAGAATGTCAATCTAGCTTTACTCGATGAGGGTCTAGCTCGATATGCGTTTGAATTTGCTGAATACAAATACTCCGCAGACTATAAGGAAGCGGAGCGAAAAGCTAAAGAAAAGAAGCGAAATATCTGGTCTAGAGAAAATTATGTTACGCAACGTGGCTTTTATAATCCACAACCGAAACGCATTATGCGTCTACGTTGATTATTAACGCATTAACTTAGAACGAAAATTAGCAATTGTTCCATTTTCATAGCTACAAAAATGCTCGTATCGACGTGAGTCGTAAAGCATTTTTGGTAGAAAAAAGGGAACGTTGTCTGCAATTCCTTGATTTTCTTGATGCAAAACCCAAGAAATCCATTTCCAATCTAACACCCCTTCTGCAACTTTTTGAGGTGTCTTTAACTGTTGATTGTTTGGCATGATAGCAAGATAAAGATACATGCCTCCGGTCTCAACGCCATTATCTGTCCAACGGACAATTCCTTTATCAGTAACAGATGGTAACAAAATACCTGATTCCTCACAAACTTCACGGATAATCCCCTTCTGTGGAGTTTCTCCATGTTCAATTTTTCCACCAAGCCCATTCCACTTCCCCATCCATGGCGGATATTGACGATTTAGCATTAAAATTGATTCATTACAAGTGATAAAACAGAGGGTAAACAATATTTTTGGTTTTTTTCCTTGTGATTGCATCATGTTTCCCCTCACGCCCCTTCTTTTCGTTCTTACTCACAGTGTATCGATCATCATAATTGATGGAATCATCATTTGATGATCAACCGAAAAAAAAGGGCAAAGAGTAATGAACCGATCATTCCTACCAGCAGAGCAAGCCCTCCCAACTTACGGAAAGATGACCATTCTACTTGCAGCCCCAACCCCGCCATTGCCATTGCAATAAAGAAATATGCAGCTGACAAAATGATATGGGTTAAAAACGAGGGAATGTCGATCCAAGAATGAATCATGCCAACCAACAAAAAGCCAAACACAAACCATGGCATAGGGATTTTCTTCAAGCTGATCCTCTCTAATTGTGCCGATTTTCTTGAAAACCACAAACTAAGCAGAATCGACAGAGGTATAAGACATAAAACACGGATTAACTTCACTAAGATTGCCAAATCCATCACTTTGCTTCCATGAGATTGGGTAGCGGCAACGACATGTGCGACCTCATGTAAAGTTGCACCCGCAAATAATCCATATTCACCATTAGTAAGTCCTAACCAAGGATATAAAATCGTATACGAAAGTGTAAAAATAGTCCCTAATAAAGCTACAGTTGCGACACCTATTGCTGCTTCCTGCTGCTTTGCTCTGATTTGGGGAGCGATTGCTCCCACAGCAGCAGCTCCACATATAGCAGTCCCACAAGCAACCAACAAGCTGACATTTTTATTTAATTTGAAAAGATATCCAATACTAATGACAATTAGCAAAGCAAACAATACCCCACAAAGGATCGAAAACCAAGTATAGCTATCTAAAGTAATCAACTGAGAAAAATCAAAGCGAATACCAAGTAATACAATGCCTAAACGAAGTAACGTTTTACTGGCAAATTGGCTACCTGTTAACATTTCAGGTGTAAACTGAACAATGGTACGAAAGCTCATACCTAATAATATTGCAAGCATCGGGGCGCCTACTACTTGTAGATATGAGAAAGTACCTAACCAATTGGAGATCCAAGCAAGCATAGCAGTAACAAAAATCCCTAACATAAAACCTATTTTTATTGATGTATTTGGTAAACTGATTTGACGCAAATTGTAGTCACTTCCTTATCATTTTTGATTTATAACCCATGATAAGGAACAAAATGATTCATTGGAAATATATGTTTTCTATGATCAAGATTAAAAATCTTAATGATGCTCAAGGAGAAATGGTCTAATGCTTGAACCACTACTTATTTTTGTAACGGTTGTTGAACAAAAAAATTTTTCTCGAGCTGCAAAACTTCTTCATATTAGCCAACCAAGCGTAAGTCTACATATTCAGAATCTAGAAAAGGAATTTGGAAATAAATTATTTCATCGTTCTCCTCAATATGTACAAGTAACGGCGGCTGGTGAATTGCTTTATCAATCTGCCAAAAAAATGATCACTTACTATCAACTAGTACAAGAGCAAATCGATCAATTAAAAAATCGAGTAACTGGTAAAATGAACGTTGGCGCCAGTTATACCATTGGCGAATATATTCTTCCTTATTTATTGGAAAAATACATAAAACAATATCCTTTAGTCGATCTTGAAGTCACGATTAAAAATACAACTCAGATCATGAATGAACTAACCGGTGGTCAACTAGATCTGGCACTTGTGGAGGGAAAAGTACAGGATACTGGTTGTCTCATTTCAACTTTTATGATAGACGAATTGATATTATTAGTATCTCCCTCCCATCCATTGGCATCACATCCTGCTATCCAGCCCACTATGTTACATGACCATGTATGGATATTACGAGAACAAGGCTCCGGAACTCGTCACTATGAAGATCATCTGATTAATCATTTTAAACTACGAGTAAAAAAATCTTTTATTTTTAGCAGTAATCAAGGGGTCAAGGAAGCCATAATCGCTGGCTTAGGAATCGCCATTTTATCGAGGTTAACAGTACGCAGAGAAGTGGAGAACGGGGTATTGCGAGAGATTCCAATCCATAACTTTTCACTTAAAAGACCTTTAAGTATTGTACAAATGAAAAAGAATGCTATAAATTCAAAAGCGGTGGAGATTTTAACGCAACAACTACAAGATATAGCTACACGTTGAACTACTACGACCTACAGAGGTGGTAGATTCCTGCGAACACCAGACCAACGTCCAGTTATCTTAGCAGACTCTACCCGCCGTCCCAGCGGTGAAAACAAAGTATGCTCTGCTATGCTCCCTACTTTCGCTTGGTTTTCGCAACTTCGGTGAGCTGGGTGGTTGAAGATTTTACGTTACTGACCCTTTCCAGCAACAACCCCATATCTTCAGTTTTCAAAGAGCTACAACTATTCTAACAAAAAAAGCGGTTCTAAGCATCCCCGCAAAAGGGATACCGAACCACGTCCCATTCATCTCACCACTTGTAGAAGCGGGAGTACTCTTAGACGAATTTGGATAGAAATATTTTCATATTTGATCGTGATTAGATAGAGCAGTTCATTAACTTAACCTCAACAAAAGGAACTCCCTATGCTCTGCATAAGGAGTTCCTTTTTGCTTCTCAAATAAGCTATCTTTTAGCTTTAAATGGGACAATCATCATCAAGCAAAGCTTTTGCGTTTTTGGCGTCCCAGGAAGGATTCGAACCCTCGACCGACAGCTTAGAAGGCTGTTGCTCTATCCTGCTGAGCTACTGGGACAAGCAAAAGTTATTCTATCGTATATCTTATGCAGTTGTCAATAACTTATTTCTGAAATTGACCACCCAATTGTGAAATAGGTTGACCATCTACTCGATAGTAATGAATATCAATTTGCGCTGGTTGTAAATCTGCAATCACATAGCTTGGATAGGGGAAGCCACCTCTTGGAGAGGAGATGCTACCAGGATTCATGATTAGAATTCCATTGTTCTGTTCACAAAATGGAATATGGGTATGCCCGTAACAAATGAGTTGTGCTTGCTCCTCCTCACCCCGATATCGCAAGGGAAGTAGAGTTGTATTCACTTGATAGCGATGACCATGTGTTAAAAAAACTCGCCAATCCTCTCCTTCCCAGATTGTTTCACGAGGAGCATTAGCAAAATCGCAGTTTCCTTCAACATATGTTATCGATTGCTTAGGTAATTCTTCGAGTTCGGTACAAAAGTCTCCACAATGCAAGATATGTTCAGGTTGTACCTGATCAACAATTGATTTCAGTCGATCTGCCATCCCATGAGAATCACTTACAATTAATAACTTCATTTTTACACCCCCGAAAAATCATATCGACTTTCAAGTTGTTGAAGTAATTTTTGGCTTGCAATGGCACGATGACTTAATTGGTATCTTCTAGTGGCAGGTAACTCAGCCATCGTTTTTCCCTCACTGGGTATGTAAAAAAGTGGATCATATCCAAAACCATCAGTTCCTCTTCCTTCTGTCAACACAATTCCATTACATCTACCTTCAACAACTTGTGTTGTTTCTCCTGGAATGGCTAATGCCATCACACAAACATAATATGCAGCACGGTCTTTTTGACTCAAAGAAGTCATTTCCCTTATTAATTTACGATTATTCTCCTCATCAGTTGCATCAATTCCTGCATAACGAGCAGAATAAATGCCTGGGCGACCATCTAATGCTGGAACGACGATCCCCGAATCGTCAGCTACAACTGGACCATTAATCTCTTCTGCCAATGCTTCTGCTTTCTTACGGGCATTACCGGCAAATGTGTCTTGATCCTCTTTCACAGGCTGGACTCCAGGAAAATGGTCTATGCCTACAACTTCCAGTGACAAGCTTTGTCCTAACAAATCTTGAAACTGCTTGATCTTATTTTTATTTCCAGTTGCGATGATTAATTGAGAAAAAGGCCATTTTTGCTTCATAGAACAATGTTCTCCTTCATTTTATTTATCAAATGGAAGCCAAGTGGCAGTCTTTGTGAGCTCTTCCTGTTGTATCTTCACTAACGCTCGTGCCCCTTGCTCTGCCAAAGCTAATAAATCAAATAATTGCTCTTGGGAAAAAGGCTTTTCTTCCCCTGTCCCCTGTATCTCTACAAACTCTCCATTACCCGTCATGATAATATTCATATCGACTACAGCACTCGAATCTTCTTCATAACAAAGATCGAGCATCGGCTGATTGTCAACTATTCCTACACTAGTCGCAACCAAATAATCTGACACAAGATTAGCAGATATGGTTCCACTGTTTACTAAAGGTGTGAATGCATCAATCAAAGCAATATATGCACCTGTAATTGCAGCTGTTCGTGTACCTCCATCCGCCTGAATCACATCGCAATCTATCCAAATGGTTCGTTCACCTAACTTTTTTAAATCAATAACAGATCGTAAAGCTCTGCCGATCAATCTCTGAATCTCCATCGTACGTCCACCCAGCTTACCTCGACTTGCCTCACGAATCGTTCGGGTATGCGTAGCGCGCGGTAGCATTGAATATTCAGCAGTAATCCATCCTTTACCAGAGTTACGAAGAAAAGGAGGAACTCGCTCTTCAACTGATGCTGTACAGATCACCTTCGTCTCCCCTACGCAAATGAGCACGGAACCTTCCGCATTTTTGATAAAGTTTCGAGTAAGCTCTACCTTGCGCAGTTCTTCATAGCCGCGTCCATCTTTTCTTAACAATGATTCTTCCTCCTTGCTATTTCTTCCCGATCAGCATACCCATTTTCCAAAAGACAAAGAAAAAAGGAATGAGCGAACATCATTCCACAATCTTGCCAAAGAAATCAATTCTAAGATTAGAGTTTGCTTGGGTTAATCTGTTTGGGTCTTTCCACAGGCTGTTTGATCAATCGTGAATTCCCTGTAACATTGACCTGTGATCCATTTACTGTTACTTTTACTTTTTGTGCCGTTGTATTCTCTGTAATCGAAAATAGAAGCGATGTCATTACATCTTGTGAAACGCTATTCTTTCCTCCATACTGCAAAAGATTCTCGTTAAAGTCAACCATTGCAGTTTGGTCTTTTATGCTTGCCTGTTTTAAGCGTACGGAAGCATCAATAGGACCAATTAAGTCTGAACCTTGCATAGGACCACGAATCAGCTCGTTCACTGTCACTTGAGCCACATTATTCTGCCGATTTACCATCCTTGTTACAGGGACATGATACGTTTGATTATCGACTGTTTGCCCAACAAAATAGAGCGTTACAGGCATGCTTTGGGTAATATTCACACCCTCTGCTAACTCCAGGTTGATTCCTCTGTTTCGGGTTAATCCTATGAGTAAAGATTTCTTTTTAGGCATAACTGACAACTTTTTCCCTTCTACTCGTATGTTTACCTTCTCAACTGTTGGGAAACCAGTTAATGACCATGTCACAGCATCGAGAATTTTCTCTTCGTGTTCAGGTCGATAATTTAAAAATTCCTTCGAAAAATCGACTGTAGCTTCTCTTCCTCGAATATCAATCCCGTTGATCTTTGTACCTTTTGGTAATAGACATGAAAAACCTTTTGGTAATAAGTTCTCACCAGGTCCATCTTGAACCATATATTTCATCGCTTCTTTGGCAATCCCTTTTACAGCAGGAATGTTTAACGAATATGGGACAACATAATTAGTATCAGATAAAAAATAGAGTTCCATTCCATTGCGAATTGCAGGATTTTTGTGCGCCATCACTTCTTTTTCATATTTTTGCTCTACCTCTTTTGGCGGTGGATCAATTGCTCTGGCGTTTTTTTGTTCACTTACAGAACATCCCGACAAGCCAAAAGCAATCAATAAGCTCCAAAGACTTATTCTGAAAAGAAAACGCATCAACTTCCCTCCTAGGACAAGGTTTTTACCTTATGTATACGAGCCCTAGAAGGATTTAGAATCATTTTTTAGTCAACCATTGATAATCTTTTGGAAGAAGGTAGCTGTACATGCTCGACAGTCATCTGTTGATCTAGCCAAGAATTTGCAAAACTTTGAAATGCAATGGGATCACCTGTTGTAAATAAATGATGAGTTGGGTTTGGATTACTTGAGAGCATCTGTTGATGTTGCAGAATCGTGCTTAATTCCTTTGCTGTCTCTTCAGCGGAGCTAATAATCTCCACATGGGTGCCCATTGCCTTCGTAATAGGTTTTGTTAACATCGGATAATGTGTACAACCAAGAATGAGAGAATCCAGCTGATAGCTAGCCAATGGTAGTAGACTACGTTTGACAATCTCTTCTGTCTTCAGATCGTGCTGTAATCCTTGTTCAACAAGCGGGACAAAATCAGGACAAGCCAAGCTATAAACTTTTAGCCCAGGGTGAATCCGCTTCAAAGCACGTTCATAAGCCCCCGATCGAATGGTTCCAACAGTTCCAATTACGCCAATTCTACCTGTTCTACTCTCTTTAATCGCTGCTCTTGCTCCTGGATCGATTACACCTAAAATCGGGATGTCATACTTCATCCTCACATTCGTTAATCCTGCAGCTGTAGCAGTATTACATGCAACAACAATTGCTTTCAACGGAAATTGAGCTAAAAATTCGATAATCTCCTCTGTAAAACGACGCACCTCATCCTTTGGTCTAGGACCATATGGTACACGGAGATGATCACCAAAATAATAAATGGATTCTTGTGGAAGTTGACGCATCACTTCCTTTGTGACTGTAAGACCCCCAACACCTGAATCTAAAATACCGATCGCTCTTTCGCCTTTGTTTAGCTGCATATGTTTCTCCTTTCAGTAAATTAAAAGCTCTATTGTTGTTCATGCATACTTTTATGTAACAAGTTTAGATGATCTCGAATCGCTACCACTTGATGAACTGGTATCAACTGTAAGAGTTCAGTAAAATATTGTCTACGTGCTTCAAGCACCTGTCTGATCATTTCATTACCACGTTCCAGCAAATGGATTTGAATCATCCTACGGTCTTTTAGATTGCGCACCCGTTCGACTACTTTGTTCTTTTCCATACGGTCCACTAAATCGGTCATCGTACTACAAGCTAAGCTCATCCGATGGCTCAACTCCCCGATTGTCATTTGCCCCTCCTGCTTTAACAGTAAGAGGGCATTGAATTGCGGAAGAGTAATCGCATGCCTAGCAACAATTTCACGTTCTCTCAGTCTGCATAGATTATTAATTTCTCGTATATAACTTTCGATTTCATAAATTACATGCAGGGTGTCATTGTTAGTCTCCACAATCGTTCCCCTTTACCCTATTATCGTTAGAAATTATATCACAGTCACTGGGTCCATTCACTTTCGGGATTGGTGAATTGTCAAGAGTTTGTGTTTTTTAAAATATCCCCTTCTTAAAATGATCGATATACTATTCAATAGCTGCCTAATTGAAAGGAGTATTGTCATGTCCGAACAAAAAATCAAGCAACGTAACTATACACCGCTTATTGTTACACTTACTATTGTAATTAATTTGATTATTGTTGTGCTAATCTTTATGCCTAAATTTAACGGTTTCTCACATCTCGATCTTACTTTCTTACCCATGTTAAATGCAATTTTCAATAGCTTCACAACAGTGTTCTTACTCACTGCTCTCTTTTTTATCAAACAGAAAAATATTAAGATGCATCGTCGATTTATTTTTGCCGCTTTTTCATCGACTGCACTGTTTTTAATCACATATCTGACTTATCATAGCTTAGCCGAATCTACATCATATGGCGGTGAAGGTCCACTCAAATACATCTATTACTTTATTTTGATTACACATATCATCCTTGCAGCACCTACAGTCTTATTGGCATTATTAACTGCTGCACGTGGACTCAATATGCAAGTTGAAAGACACCGTAAAATAGCCCGTTGGACAATGCCAATCTGGCTTTATGTAAGCATTACAGGTGTACTCGTATATTTATTGATCGCACCTTACTATTGATATGACGTACAAGTACCAAGAATCAAATAAAGAACCATTTGGTGAATGCCAAACAGTTCTTCATTCGCAATCAAAATATCTATGCAAAGTGCATCCTGTTCATATGTTCATCATCTTTTATGCATGTCTCATTTGCTCGATCTTATGATAGATTTCTGCCCAACATTGTTCAATCATTTCTTCCACACTCTGACACTGACTAAGATGACATATGATTTTTTCTGTCTGTTTTAAGATCGGAATATAAAAATCACCCTCTTTTTTACAATACTGAAATCCAATATCGATTGAAATATTAGGGAGACCATAGTGAATCTGTAAACCGAGTACCATACATTCTTGATCTTGTTCACTTGGAATCTCCCATAACACTTTGTTTTTAAACCATGTCTTGCGCTCTCGCTCCATAACAATTCCTTTTTTAACTGCTTCCCACGTCTTTTTTTGCTCCTCCAATTTTTGCTTCTTCCACTCTAAATCCCGTCTTTGTTTTTTTAGCTTATACTCAATGTTAGAAACCTTCTCGTCTGCTTTTCGTAACTTTCGCTCTAATTCATCTCGCTCAGCTTTTCTCTGCCGATTCTTTCCGAGTAGCCATTGCAGAAATGGCACTTCTTTTAATGCGACCTGAATCGCTTCAAAACGTCTTTTTGCTGCTTGAAATTCTCTATTTGCTTGTTCAAGTTCTTTTTTTAATTTTTGTTCTCGCTCATGATAGCCTTTCACCTGCTCCTCTTGGACTTGCTCAATTTCAGCAGCAGAAGGATAATCTTTCTCCCATACTGAAGAAAAATATTCTTTTGAAAATGAAGGATCTCCCAAGCATATTGAAAAATACTCAATTCCTTTCTGAAATAATTGTTGTTGAAAGTAAATGGCAAGATCATAATTAGAAGAGTTTAAACTTGGGGTATTCAACAACCCTAAATAAGCTAGTTGGTGATGGATCGACCAAATCTCTATTTTTAGTGAACTCTCATCTACTCGTTGACCATATCCGGTCACAGCAATTCGACGACCTACTAATTGATTAATCGAT
Organism: Seinonella peptonophila; assembly: GCF_900129355.1. GTDB lineage: Bacteria > Bacillota > Bacilli > Thermoactinomycetales > Thermoactinomycetaceae > Seinonella > Seinonella peptonophila. The sequence continues at coordinate 683,633 of NZ_FQVL01000001.1, forward strand.
AAAAATGAATATAAAAAACGTGAAAAAGATAACCAACAGGTTATTTCCTGTTCTGATTCTTCAGCCACAACTTTGACCATATATTGATGACCAACGCATTTCATTTCTTGTACATGACCTAAAAAGAGTAATAAAGTAAGTTCTTCATTTTTCAATGGATCATAGTCAATTAATTGTCGAAGCGATATCTGCTGATCATGTGCAAATTGAAGCTTCAACGTGCTTGAGTTGAGTGGCGTTAGATAAGGAAAATGACGCCCCACTTCCTGTATCCACTGATTCCATTTCTGTAGCTCTAATTGTGTAAAATAAGATCGTTTCTCTACGAATGGTCTTTCTAAAAATGTCAAAGGCTGCTTCCAAGCGATTGTGGGAAGTAAGAGGGTATTCTTTTGGATGGAGAGGTTCATATCTTTTGCTAAACGAATCATATGGGCTTCATGATTCTGATAAGGACATCCTAATAAATGTTGTTCTTCACTTGATCTTCGACGAAATTTAGCATGCTTACCGGCAACTGGAATTACTTCGATTCGACTTTCAACATCAATTTGTAAACATCCAATACAAAAAAATGGCTTCAATTCATCCTTCTCTTGTAATGCTTCCTCTATCATTACCAATCGACCTGTTGGCGAATCCTGAAAAGTAACTGCTATCGGAAACGAAATCTCTTCCTGATTCCTCTTAAAGAGGCGCATCGATATACTCCTTTATGCAAATTTTTAACGTAAAAAAAGATTCACCATACAGATTCTAAAAGAATCATCATTCAATCAATTCCACTTTTCCCTTGCATCAAAACGCTAAACATCAATAGAAATAAGGGTTTAAGCTTGCCCAACAACGGGTAGCAAAAAAAATCTTTACATTTCATAGAAAAGAAGTGAATCATTGTAACAGAGTGGTCGGGCGTCTCCGAAAATACTTCCATCTCTGATGCACTGGGTATTCTTCGAATGCTCCAAAAATGAATGTAAGAAACACCCTAGAAAAACGGAGGAAATGGCGAGGAAACGAGCTTCTTAATCTCAGGTTATTAACTGATTCTGTAAAATAAAAAAAGACGGGTACCATAAGCTAGATCACCCGTCTCTTTGATATTTCTACTCCCTTATCTGGCCTGTGCCACGAACCAGATACTTATAACTGGTCAATTCTTGCAAACCCATTGGCCCACGCGCATGAAGTTTTTGTGTCGAAATGCCAATCTCAGCACCTAGTCCGTACTCAAATCCATCTGTGAAGCGTGTTGAAACATTATGATTCACCGCTGCAGCATCCACTCGATTTAAAAATTGTTTGGCAGCCTGTTGATCTTCTGTAACGATTGCTTCTGTATGTTTGGTTCCATAATGATGAATGTGTTGAATTGCTTCCTCTAAATCTTTGACTACTTTTACAGCAATGGTTAAATCTAAAAACTCAGCCGCATAATCTTCCTCTGTGGCCACCTTCTCTACTTCGATAATGCTATTTGTTTTCTCACAACCTCGAATCTCAACCTCAGCTTCACGATATAACGGTACAATCTGAGCTAAAAAGTCATCTGCGATCTTCTGATCAACGAGCAAGGTCTCAATCGCATTACAGACAGACGGACGTTGCACTTTGGCATTAAATGCGATCTCTTTCGCCATCTTTAGATTGGCAGCCTCATGTACATATAGATGACAATTTCCTACGCCTGTTTCAATAACAGGTACCAATGACTCTTCAATGACTCGTTGAATCAAACCGGCGCCACCACGAGGAATGACTAAGTCAAGCCATTCCTTTGCGCGAATCAAAATCCCTACCGATTCACGCTCTGTCCGTTCGATTAACTGGATCGCTGTTGATGGTATGTTTGCTCTTTCTAATCCCAGGCGAAGAGCATTCACCAATGCTTGATTTGTTTTCAAAGCTTCCCGTCCTCCACGCAAAACGACAGCATTACCTGTTTTAATCGCTAAACCTGCTGCATCTACTGTAACATTTGGACGCGATTCATATACCATGCCAATTACTCCAAAAGGAACACGAACTTTTTCTAACTTCATTCCATTTGGTCTTGTCACTTGTTCGATCACTTCTCCAACAGGATCAATTAACGCAACAAGTTGATGTAAACCTTCAATCATCCCTTCAATTCGTGCTTCATCAATCATTAAACGGTCAATACGCGTTTCGGGAATCCCATTTAACTGCGCTTGCTTGATATCCTGTTTGTTCGCGTCTAATATTTTCTGCCGTTCTTGCCAGAGTAATTCCGCCATTTCAGCAAGGGCTATATTTTTCTCTTCCGTTGTTCGCATTATTAATTGATCGGATGCTTGTTTTGCCTCCTTAGCACATTTTAAAACATATGTTTCCAAATCAAATGAACTCATTTATTTCTCCTCCTCTTGTAATACTACCAATTGATCTCGATGAATACATTCATGATAATTGTTAAATCGCTCACCTAATGACTGTCTTTCTAACAAATGAACCAAATCTCGATCAGAAAAATTAACCATCCCCTTTCCAATCAATTGATCATATTCAGAAATGATGTCAACGACTGCTCCTACTGCAAAATTCCCCTTTACTCCTTTTACACCAGCTAACAGTAGACTTGAACCACGACTTGTCAATGCTTGCGCTGCCCCTTGATCAATTATTAACTTCCCTTCACTTCGTGTACTGTAGGCCAACCAAGACTTTTTGCTAGACATACGCTGTTGCGGGTAAAATCGCGTTCCAATCGGCTCATTACGGAGAACTTTTTCGACTACATTCGGTTCTTCAAAGGATGCAATGACGACATCAATACCCGAATGTGTTGCTATTTTTGCAGCACTTACCTTGGTGCGCATTCCACCTGTCCCCACCATACTTTCTGAACCAGCAGCAAGTGATTCAATCTCTTTGGTAATCTCATAAATTTTATCAATTCGCTTTGCTTCGGCCACTCGGTGTGGGTTTGCTGTATATAGTCCATCAATATCTGTTAACAGAATGAATCGTTGTGCTTCGGTTACCAAAGCGACAAAGCTTCCTAAAGAATCATTGTCACCAAATTCAATCTCTTCCACCGCAACGGTATCATTCTCATTCACAATAGGAACGATTCGATGCCGTATTAACGTCTCCATCGTATTACGAATATGAATAAAACGCTTGCGATCTTCAATATCTGCGCGAGTTAGTAGCAATTGCGCCACTTGTAAACCTTGCTTAGCAAAAAGCTGTCGATATTTTTCAATGAGTAACCCTTGACCTACTGCAGCAGCAGCTTGTTTTTCAGATACTGTAATTTGACGTGACCAGCCAAGCGATTCCAGTCCGATTGCAATGGCTCCTGAAGAGACTAACACAGGTTGCCAAACTTCCGATCTCTGTAACTTCGCTACCTGATGGACGATTTTCTTCATTTTCACTTCAGACAACTGTCCCTTTTGATCTGTAAGACTACTTGTTCCTATCTTAATTACTACTCGATTCATTTCACTTCATCCTTTATTCTAAAACATAAAAAACCTTCCATCCTGTGAAGGACGAAAGGTTCATTTCGCGGTACCACCCTCATTAACGCATCATACAGCGTTCACTCATCTTGGTTATCGGTTTTCGCCGTCCCGCTTTTCACGGGAAACTCCGGAGTTGGGTACTGCTTGTATAAGCGGTGAGAACTTCCAGCGCATCATTCTCACTCTCTGAACGCTTATTAGCTCATTTTTTACAAACAGCTTTCTCCATCATCGATCAGATATATTTAAAACATATTGTAACGAATTCATATCACCTTGACAATCCTTTAAAACTGAAAGAGTGCTAATTGATTACTATCTGGCATATCTCCTAAACAGCCTAATCGATCCAACACTTCAATCACAGTACTCGAAAGTCGAGCCCGTTTTTGCAGATCCTGTTTTGATAAAAACTCACCTTCCTTCCGCGACTCTACAATACTCTGTGCGGCACTTTCACCAATTCCTGCAACCGATGCGAAAGGAGGTAACAATTCTCCATCAACAACTCGAAACCGCGTTGCTTCTGATTGATACAGATCAATCGAGCGCATTTTTACGCCCCTAGCATACATCTCCATCACTAATTCTAACGTTGTAGCAAGTCCTTTCTCTTTCTGAGATGCTTTCATTCCTAGTTCGTTTAATTCCTGTAACCGTTTCTTAACTGATTGATACCCTTTGAGTGCTAGCTCTATATCAAAATCATCAACTCTTGTACTAAAAAGTGCAGCATAAAATTCTGCAGGATAATAGACCTTAAACCAACCGATTCGTACAGCAGAAGTAACATAGGCAGCAGCATGTGCCCTAGGAAACATATACTTGATCTTTTGACAGCAGCCAATATACCATTCTGGCACATCATGTTCACGCATTAAAGCCTCTTCTTCTTCGGTTAATCCCTTGCCTTTCCGCACCTTTTCCATGATTTTAAAGGAGTCTTTCTTGGGTAAGCCCTTTCGAATCAGATAAAGCATGATATCATCGCGACAGCAAATGGCTTCAGCAATTGTACATACATTATTATTGATCAGGTCTTGCACATTGCCTTGCCATACATCTGTTCCATGAGAGAGACCTGAGACGCGTACAAGCTCACTAAAGCGCTTCGGCTTTGCATCTTTGAGAATATTACGAGCAAAGTATGTTCCAAACTCAGGAATTCCTAAGGTTCCATGACTAATACCATTAATATCCTCAGGGGTAATATTTAAACTGTTAGTGCTTCGGAACAGCTCAATCACTTTATCATCACTTAATGGAACTTTGTTCGGGTCGACACCTGTCATATGATGTAAAAACCGCTGAATAGTTGGATTGGTGTGCCCAAGAAGATCCAGTTTTAGAATCATCCCGCTAATCGATTTATAATCAAAATGGGTCGTAATCACGCCTGATTTCATATCATCAGCAGGATGCTGAATGGGTGTAAAATCATGAACATCCATATTTTGTGGAACAACCATTAGACCACCTGGATGCTGCCCTGTTGATCGCCTGACTCCAACCACACCTGTCGCTAAACGATCAATTTCAGCTTGTCGAATCTGAAGTTCCCGCTGCTCAGCAAATTTTTTCACATATCCATAACCCGTTTTATCTTTTACTGTGTTAATACTTCCAGCACGATAGATATACTCTTTGCCAAAAAGCTCCTCAGTATAGGCATGCGCCCGAAGCTGATATTCTCCATCGAAGTTTAGATCAATATCAGGCGCTTTATCGCCTTCAAAACCTAAAAAAGTCTCAAAGGGAATATCATGTCCGTCTTTTAACAATGGATGCCCACAATTTGGACAATCCTGATCTGGTAAATCAAACCCACTCTCATATTGACCATCTGTAAAGAACTGACTATGTTTGCACTTTTCACAACGATAATGAGGGGGCAATGGGTTTACTTCGGAAATATAACTCAAAGTGGCAACGAGCGAAGAACCGACTGACCCCCGAGAACCAACCAAATACCCATCATCTAATGATTTTGCCACTATCTTTTGCGAAATCATATATAAAACACTAAACCCGTGCTTAATAATCGAACCTAGCTCTCGATCCAGCCTCTCCTCTACGATTTTAGGAATCGGATCACCATACCACTCATGAACAGTACGATAACAAATCTCTTTTAATTCATCCTCTGCTCCCTCTAATTCAGGGGTAAAGGTTCCATCTGGAAAAGGCTTCACTTGTTCAATTTGTGCTGCAATCTCTTGCGTATTTTTAACTACAACCTCCATAGCTTTTTCTTCACCAAGATATTGAAACTCTTCCAGCATCTCCTCCGTGGTTCGTAAATACGCTTTGGGCAATTCACCTTTTGGTTTTGCACCTGGACGGTTTGCTACAACTACTTCACGATATATCTTCTCATATTCATCTAAGTAATGAGCATTTGAAGTGGCAACAACTGGCTTATTGAGTTTCTCGCCCAGTTCGACAATCAACCGGTTGGCTTGACGCAGCCGCTCTTCACTATCCACCAGCCCTTTTTCGACCAAGTGGCGATTCACCTCAATCGGCTGTATTTCTAGATAATCATAAAAAGAGGCTATTTCTTCTACCTCTGCTGGCGATTTATTTAATGCAGCCTCGTAAAGCTCTCCCCTTTCACAAGCCGAACCAATCAAAAGCCCTTCACGATACTTGATTAACTCGCTTCGAGGAATCCTTGGTTCCCGATAGAAGTAATGAAGATGTGAGCGGGAAATCAATTGATATAAATTCTTCATGCCTGTCTGATTTTGTACAAGAATAATCGTGTGAAATGGGCGAATTCTCGAGTAGTCGCGACCTTCTAAATCATCATTAAACTGTGTTAAACGCTCAATTCCTCGCTCCCCTGATTCTAATAAAAGTTTCCAAAGCACATAACCTGTCGCCTCTGCATCATAGATAGCACGGTGATGTTGTTCTAATCTGACTTCCAATTTACTAGCTAAAGTATTTAATCGATGGTTCTTTAATTTTGGAAATAAATAGCGGGCTAATTCTAATGTATCAAGTACTGGATTGGTTACCTTTGGCTTATCAATTCGCTTTACTGCTTCCTGCAAAAATCCCATGTCAAAACGTGCATTATGTGCCACTAAAACCGTTCCCTCAATAAAATCTAAAAAACGCTTGACGACATCATCTATTTCAGGTGCGTCAAGGAGCATATCATCCGTAATATGAGTCAAATCAATAATCGTTTCAGAAAGTTTACGATGCGGATTTGCAAACTCCGAAAAACGATCAATAATTTCTCCATTTTTGATCTTCACTGCAGCCAACTCAATGATTACATCATGAACTGCAGATAAACCTGTGGTCTCAACATCAAAAACTACATAAGTATCATCTGTTAATTGCCCTCGATCCTCAGCAACTTGCATAGCAATGGGTACACCATCATCAACAATGTTTGCTTCAACCCCATAGATCACTTTTACACCTTGCTTTTGAGATGCCTCATATAAATCAGGAAATGCTTGTACGACAGCATGATCTGTAATCGCAACTGCGGGATGTTGCCATGAGGCGATCCGATTAATCACTTCTTTCGGTTGTGTAATCCCATCCATTGCCGACATTGCTGTATGCAGATGTAATTCAACCCGTTTCTCCTCTGCTTGATCGATTCTTTCACGCGGTGCAATCTCATTTAAATCGGTAACCATTAACACTAGATCCCGTGAAAATGTATCAAACTGCACCGAACCACGAACACGCAACCAATCACCATTATGAATTTGCTTTAATATAGCTGACTGTTCTTGGTCCTTTGGGGAGGCAAAAAACTTACAAGAGAAAGAGCTAGATAAATCTGTCAAATTAAATGTTAGCAACTGGCGTCCACTTCGAAGCTCTCGAATCTCTGCCTTAAAAACTTTTCCTTCAATGACAACACGACGCTCTTCTTCTTGGATTTGATTCATGGGAATCGAAGGGTCTGTAATGGTAATGCCAATCTTTTTTTCAATGTCTTGAGCATTCGATTCTACTACTTGACGACTCGCAATTTGTCGCTGTTCGGCCAATACTTTCTCTTTTAATACTTGCTCTTCGCGTGCTCTTTTTTCCACAAATTTCTGTCTGCGCTCCTGCTCAGACTCTACTTGTTGCTCTGCATACGATAAAAACACAGGCAATCGCTTTCCTGATATATGTAAATAATATCTTTCAATTAGACGATCGAGCTCACGTTGTTTGGCCATTTCTAATACAGCCGGATTGGGCAACTCAACTTGGATTGATTCGCCATTTGTAGACCATTCTGCTTGTCCAAACCATGTTGCAGCAGCAGGCGTCACACGTTCCTGAATCTGTTTTTGAATCAAGTATTTATAGCTTTTCAACACAATTTCATGTTGGAGATGATCATATGAGAAAGATAACATGACCCGAAAATCGGGCGTAAAATGTTCTTTTACTCTTTTTTGCAGCTCAAACCATATATCAGCGGGGATCACTTCTGGAAAATGAAAAAAAATGCGCCAACTATTTTGTTGTTCGCTTACTTGCACTTTTCGTATTGTAGCATGTCGAAAATGATCTTTTAACCAATCTTCAGGCAGTTGTACTTCAGAAAAAAAACGCTTTACAGCCTCTCTTTGTTCCAAACTTCTCCCTCCCAATGGAACTGATATGGAAAGTCTATCGTAGTTAACAACTTCTTTCAATCAACAAAAATCACTTTGGAGCTGTTTTTAAATTCTACTTGGCAACTGTGAAATTCCGGTATATAATTTAGCCTAAGGAAACTTTTTTTGACGTGGACATATTTATACGTTTACAAAATAACCTCTCTTTTTTTAGTTCTTTTTTTGCCTTTATACAAAATATATGTATATATCCACATTTTGAAGATTGGAGGGAATCATGATGAGCAGCAACTCGGAACAAGAAGCTATCCATAAACTCGGTTGGCATCAAAAACGTGATCAACCCTCTCTCACAGAAGTATATCGAAGCATGCCTGTTCCTAAAAAAGGAAACTGGTTACGTAAGTTCATGGCATTTGTTGGTCCAGGATACTTGGTTGCTGTTGGCTATATGGACCCTGGAAATTGGGCGACCGATCTCGCTGGAGGCTCCATGTTTGGCTATACACTCTTATCCATTGTTTTCATTTCCAACATCATGGCGATGGTGCTGCAATCACTCTCTGGTAAACTTGGGATTGTCACTGGTCGTGATTTAGCACAAGCATGTCGTGATCATTATTCAAAACCAATCTCTTACATGCTTTGGATTCTCTGTGAATTAGCGATTATCGCTTGTGATTTAGCCGAACTGATCGGAACAGCAATCGCTCTCAACCTATTGTTTGGCATTCCATTACTTTACGGTGTAATCTTAACAGCACTTGACGTTTTACTGATCCTTCTTCTCCAAAATAAAGGCTTTCGTTATATAGAAGCATTTGTTATTTCATTAATTGCATTAATCGGAGGATGTTTCTTGATTGAACTCTTACTGGCACAACCTTCTATCTACCAAATTGCACAAGGATTTATACCAAAAAAAGAGATTATCACCAATCCAACGATGCTCTATATCGCAATTGGTATACTTGGAGCCACAGTAATGCCACATAATCTCTACTTACATTCGTCGATTGTCCAAACACGAAAATATGAACAAACTGAGTATGGAAAAAGACAAGCCATTCGATTTGCAACACTTGATTCAACCGTAGCTCTCTTCTTTGCTTTATTCATTAATGCAGCAATCTTAATTCTGGCTGCTGCCACTTTTCATCCGATGGGCAAAGTAGTGGACGACATCAGTCAAGCATATCATCTACTAGCACCATTGATTGGCACTTCCTTGGCAAGTATTCTCTTTGGGTTAGCATTATTAGCTTCTGGACAAAATTCCACCTTAACTGGAACTTTAGCTGGTCAAATTGTAATGGAAGGTTTTCTTAACTTTCGAATCGCCCCCTGGCTTCGCAGACTCATAACAAGGTTACTCGCCATTACACCAGCTATCATTGTAACTGCCCTATATGGCGCAAAGGGAACTATGCAATTGTTAGTTCTTAGTCAAGTCGTTCTGTCATTCCAACTTCCGTTTGCTGTCATCCCGTTAGTGCAATTTACAAGTGACCGTTCAAAAATGGGTATTTTCACCAATTCAAATTGGTTAAAATGGCTCTCTTGGTTTATCGCTTTGATCATTATCGTCTTAAATATTATTTTGCTTATCCAAACCTTTCATCACTGATTGGTCATCTTACAAAAAAGACAGAGAACGAGATGGGCTTCCATCCATTCCGCTCTCTGTTTTTTAAGCTCCTTTATGAATATGGGATTCTGGTCTTTGTGATGTTATCCACTCTTCATAAAGCTGTCCTCCTTGTTGACAAATAGACAAAATAAACTTAATATTCAAACAAAAAGGAGTTGAAACAATGATTGCAGCATGTGGATGGACTATTGAAACCAAAAAGATCAAAGAAGCAGACAAAAAAATTAAGTCAGGTTGGCATGATACAAAAGACAACAAAAAAGAACTTGCAAAAATAGCTCCTTGGTTAAAATAAACACACTATTCCGCATATTAAAAACCCCGGTATATTACCGGGGTTTATCTATGAAATTAGCAACCGCAGTCGTCACCACAACCATCTCCAAAACGGATCATCTAGATACACCCCCTACCTATGTATTCGCACTTATTATACCTCTTATAGCAAAAATCTGCAAACTGTTGAAACCGCAGTAAATTTGACTTTTCATCCTTTTTTCGCTTAAAAGCTTCAGGAATTTTTCACTTTCATCGATTCAAAAACTCTCAATATTTAATTTATGATCTTACTTCAAGGAACCCATTTCTTTTCCTTGCATACGATATAAAACCGATTGGCAAAGCGCCTAAATCGCACAGTTGGACACACAATGATCCATTTTCACACATACAATAAATGGACTGAATCCCTGACCTTATGTTTCGACTGTTCAGGCAAGGAAGGGTGGCACAACATTGGCGAATCAGAAAGGAAAGCCCTTACTGACAAATCGAGAGAGGGAAGTTTTCGAATTGCTGGTACAAGATAAAATAACAAAAGAAATCGCACAACAACTCTTTATCAGCGAGAAAACTGTGAGAAACCATATCTCGAATGTTATGCAAAAATTAAATGTCAAAGGGCGTTCACAAGCAGTTGTCGAGTTAGTCAGGTTAGGTGAACTAGAGATATGAAATAATGAAAAATTACCCTACACTTAGGAGAGCTGTAGGGTTTTTTGTAGTTGATCCGAATGTCCACTCCTGATATTCATAGTAAATTTAATACTGATTGTATGATGCAAAAACGTATGATAATCTTTATTTATTCAATAATCAATCATTACTCAAAGTGTACAAATAAGAGATTAAACTGATTACTACCCGCATACTATTCAAGTTGGAAAAATATATTCACACATCAAAAACTAATGACAAAAGCTATTTCATAGAATCAGTCGATACATAATGGAATTAGTGAAATCAGTTGAAATGCCCGATCGGGGTTTTAATGATATTAATTAATGGGGGCTATATTTTGAAAAAATGGATTCTCACAGTACATATGTTAACAATCATTCATCTCTTCGTTTATATTACATTGGTAACCATTTACTGGGGTGAGGATACTGCCTTTACCAAAAACATCATGCATTATTTTGGCATCAGTATTCCTGGTTTTGGAGCAATATCCATGTGGGCCCTATGGTATCAAGAAATGAAAAAAACAGGAAAAATGGCGTTATCGGTTCTTTTGGTGGCGATTTTCTTAGTTATCTTATTTTTCGTGAACAGTATCATCATATTATTTTATCCGATATGAAGCATAAAAACGAAAGTTAGTAACCATATTTTGAACATAATGCACACCGATTACAAACAAAGAGACATATTTTTTCACTATATTTTTCAAAGATTTATATTTATATCCTTTTTACCATGAATATAATATTACTTTCTTCCGCAAGTAAAGTTTGAAATACTACAATAAATGCTCCTTTTCTACCACAAGGATTTTAAACACCTGATTGGTTGAGATTTATCCGAATTAAGGCTGACTCCTCATGAACGGTATTGGATAAAAATTTGGGAAATAGTTATAAATGAGAAATAAATGATAGCAAAACAGTTGAACCCTGATATAATGAGTTGTCATGCTTATACACAAGAACGGATTAAAAAATAAGTAAATTTAAGAATGACGTTATAAAAACCGGTCATTACTAACAACAGATACAGAAAATAAGGAGGATATTTCGTTTGACTACATCATTTTCAGAACTACATTTAAGTACTACCTTACAATACGCCCTAGAAAAAATGGGCTTTACAGAGGCTACTCCGATTCAAGCTCAGACCATTCCACTAGCATTGCAAGGATATGATGTGCTAGGACAAGCACAAACCGGTACTGGGAAAACAGCAGCTTTTGGGATTCCACTGATTGAAACAGCTTCATTAGAGGAAGAACAGATTCAATCGCTAGTGATCACCCCGACACGCGAATTAGCAATTCAAGTAGCGGAAGAGCTAAATCGAATTGGCGCTGCAAAAGGAATACGATCTATTCCCATCTACGGTGGACAGGATATAAATCGGCAAATTCGTTCTTTAAAAAAACGTCCTCAAATCATCGTCGGTACGCCTGGACGTCTTCAAGATCATATTCAACGAAGAACGATCCGCTTACAAGGAATCCAACAGGTCGTATTAGACGAGGCGGATGAAATGTTACAAATGGGATTTCGCGAAGAAATCGAAGCGATCCTTTCTCGAATCCCTTCTGAAAGACAAGTGTTACTGTTTTCAGCTACAATGCCGAATGACATACGGGCGTTGGCCAAAAAATTTATGAATGATCCAAAAGAGGTCAAAATCAAAGCGAAATCATTGACGATAGCCAATATCAAACAAGCATATATCGAAGTGACACCACGACAAAAATTTGATGCGCTATGCAATCTAATTGATTTTCAACGGCCTGAGCTCGCTATTGTATTTGGTCGTACAAGGCGTAGAGTTGATGAGCTTGTAGAGGGATTATCTAAACGTGGATACTCAGTTGAAGGTTTACATGGCGACTATTCTCAAGCTCACCGCGACCGTGTAATCAAAAGTTTACGTGAAGGACGTATTGATATCATGGTGGCAACAGATGTTGCAGCACGTGGTCTCGATATTTCAAATATCTCCCATATCTATAACTTTGACCTGACCCATGACGCCGAAATCTATGTCCATCGAATTGGTCGTACAGGTCGTGCTGGAAAAGAAGGAACCTCAGTTACATTTGTCACACCAAAAGAGCGAGATGACTTACGAAACATTGAGCGAGTAATCAAGAAGAAAATGAAAAAAATCCAAGTACCATCTGCCAAAGAAGTGACTGTGGGACATCAGCTCTTTGCCGTGAATGAATTAATCAATGTAGCAAAAAATAAACAGCATCATCAATTTATTGATCTGGCCGAAAAATTATTAGAAGAAAATGATGCTGTCACGCTTCTCTCGGCCGCTTTAAAAATGATCACCAAAGAAACAGATCAGACACCTGTTCAGATATCCCATGATTCAGGCTTGCGCAAGCGCTCTTCCAATAACAAGCGTTCTTCTGATAACAGAAGAAAAGGAAAGAGAAACTTCTCCTCTTCCCGTCGGCAGCAGAGGCGTAATAAAGCCTATAGTTAATCCCAATCAGATTTGACTATTCAAAGATAAACTGATATAGTATGTGTTTGAAAATTGACGAGAAGATACTTTTTTAAATAACTAATTCTGGTGGCGCGGTCTTCGGAGCCGCAACGATGAAAGAGAGGTTGGGCTTTCATTGTTTTAGATGTTTAATAGGTAGTCTTTTTAAAAGGAGTCAGCATTTCAGCTGACTCCATTTTTTATATCGTTACAATTATATTGATCAAATTTCACCATTGTTCGCCATTTATGCACATACATTGTCGTAAAAGGTAGTGAAGGTTTGATTCTATTCCTTTCTAAAGCGCTATACTTAATTCTTTATATTATTTTTTTGAATAGAAATTATATTTTATTGTATAATAAATTGTAAATTAACCATTCAGAGGTGAGGTTATGTCCAATTCAAGTAGAAATGGATTAAATGATCCAGAAAAATTTAAAGAGATGGTTGGCGATCTCGTATTTACAGCAACAGAACATCGAGAAGCTCGAGAATCTGGAGAACCAGCTGCAGGTAACCGGGCAGTTGATGATTTTAAAGCAAAGTATTCACCGGAAGAGCCTGAACGCGAACGATAATCTGCACACTTTACGAGTTGATAGGGAAATCATATCTCCCTATCAACTTTAGCGAATATGATGATTATAACAATTAATTAGCACTATTCAATAAAATCAACTAGGCGATTACTTTATAAATTATGTCTTCACTAACACCTTGTTGTAAATCTGATATATGAATACGATGTTTTTTTAACGCTGGCAATCTCTCCACATCGATTTCACTTTCATAAAAATGAATAAGCAAATAGACTCCATGGAACTTTTCCAAAACCTTTGTCAATTCACCAATTAATTCACTGTTGAAAAACAATCTTTGATCCATTTTTTGACTAATAAGATCACATGAACACATATGGTCAATGATGTAGAATGATTGATAGATATATTTCTGAAATCTGATAGTAGAACGATTGATTTTTCGCTTCGATAAGCTGATACTTACTGGATAAATTTGATTGTAAAAAAAGTTTTCTATCTTTCTTTTTGATTGATATCGTCATAAAATAACACAATAGATTCATATCCTCTCACTCATGTATAAACCATCATACCCTTGCTCATGATTCAAATCTGTTGTTATTCATTTGTTCAGGGTTAAGGTATTTATTGAAACTTCACTCATAACACACCCTGTAAAGAACAAGACGCTATTAAACTATGCTTTTCTATGAAAAACCCCTCTTAACACAAAGGCAACGTTAGCGGGTCGCTCTGCCAATCGCCTCATAAAGTAACCGTACCAATCCTCGCCATATGGCACATAGACACGCACACGCTCACCTTCTGCCACAAGTTTTTGCTGTAGATCAGGGCGAATTCCATATAGCATTTGAAACTCATAATGGTCAAGGGGAATATTTAACTCTTTAACAACTTGCTTTGTATAAGTAATAATCTGTGGATCATGGGTTGCAATCGCCGCATAATTCCCTTGTGCTAATTGCAACCGTATTAACTTTCGATAATTTTCATCGACATCACTTTTATTCGGGAAAGCAACTTTTGCTGATTCCTTATAGGCACCCTTTACTAAGCGCAAGTTGGTTTTCCAAGTAGAAAGCCTTTTGATATCATCCTCACTTCGATAAAGATAAGCTTGAATAACAAGCCCAAATCCTGAAAAACGTGGTCGCAATGCCTGATAAATAGCGAATGTTTTCTCTAGCCTCGTATAATCTTCCATATCAATCCGTACAAAAATCTGATTCTGTTCTGCCACCTCTAAAATACGAGTTAAATGTTTTTGACAAATTTCCGGGTCCAAATCGAGTCCTAATGAGGTTAATTTGAGTGATAAATTCCCCTTTACTTGATTGTGATTAATCTCATGGAGTGTTTTTACACAATGGTTTGCCATTTGCTCCGCCTCTTCATTCGTCTTGACAAATTCACCTAAATGATCCATGGTGACGAGCAGATTTTGATCATTGAGTTGCTTTGCAACTTGTATGACAGAGGAAAGACTTTCACCTGCTACAAAACGTCTAGCACCCAAATGCAATCCAACCTTTTTTGCTAACCGATTGAGTAACCGTTGACCTGCTAAAAAGAGAAAGAATGACCTCATCCATTGTTCAAACATTTCACTCCCTCATTTCTCCTTTGGAGTACAAACAGATATTAACCATATTATTCCCCCTATTCCCCTTGTTCATCTCTTTTATTTTTATAAAAATATAGATCGCAAAATAGCGATCTAAAACATGAAATAGGCCCTGCTCCAATTCGATCCAAATAAACCGACGGATGGGCCAAATATATAGATTAAACTAATGAAATTCTATCTACCTATCAACGTAAAGTGGAATGATGGATTAAGCAGATGTATAACGAACGAACATCATGTCCTTCATCGTTAATAACCCAAATGATTGTTGAGCAGCCATTGCCTTCGTCATATTTATAATGATCGAAGCAGTCGCTGAATCCCCAAAGATACCCTCCGGAATTACTAAGTTTATGTTCATATCTCCTTTTATTTCGATCCGATCTTCAGAGATCATATCTGTGGCCATGATTAAGTCAAGTTCAATTTGCTGATTGTTTACTGTTGTCGCTATTGACGTTTGATGGAGCCCATTTACCTGCCCAGCTTGTAGAGAAAATGATGACAATTGAACAGCCTTCGGTGTAATAGTAGGCTCAATTGTATTCGTAACTTTCCTCACATCTAAATGTAAGCCAGCAGCAAGCAAACGAAGTGATTCTTCTAAACCAACATGTCCAATTTGATCACGTTCTGCTAGTTGATTAAATTCCTCTACTGATTTACCCACTCCTACTTTTTTCTGTAAAGGTAAACGACGTTTGGTAACATCTACTCTTCTCATAACGCGAATTGAATAGATTTCACTCACTACTGAGGTTATCGTCATGGTTAAAGTATCCATGACAAATCCAGGATTTACACCTGTACCAATCACACCTCTGTTCATTTCTTTTGCATATGCATCAATCTCTTTGGATAACTCTGGATAACGAGTCCATGGGTATGAGAGCTCTTCACATGTGGATACAACATGGTAACCTAGGCTAAGTAACTCTTTAATCTGAGGCCAAACACTTGGTAAATGTGAACTCGTAGCGTGAATGGCCACCAATGGTAATTCTGTTTGTGCTTCAATTTGTTGAATAGAAGATACAACAGGAACATCGCGGTGTTTTCCACCTGTTAACACACCAATATCTTTTCCTATCTTGGATGGATCGATATCGACAGCACCTATCACTTTTCCAGGAAGCTGTTCCTCGCACTTTTTTAGAATTTCTAATCCAATTGGTCCCAAACCATAAACAACAATTTGTAAATTCATTTCATACACTCCTTGATCATTTCTTACACAAAATGCTAGCAAATGAAATAATCAAGGGGAAATATTGGATTCTTATATATTAATAAGCTCTTATTATGAAAAGAGTCATTTTAATTATTTCAATATATGTTTCATTCTTCTAAACGCTTCAACTCATGTAGAACTTTGATCAAATGTTTTGTGTTGAGCCGGATTGTGTTTTTTAGCCAAACAGCTGAAATCGAGCTTTCAATTTGTTGATCTTGAATATCTAATGAACATATTTTTGAAAATTGAATTAACGAAATCATATCTGTAGGCATAAGCGTTACCCCGATGTTTGCTGAAACCAAATAAGAGATGGTGAGTAATTCAGATCCTGTACAAATCACTTGAGGAGTAAAGCCGGCTTTTTGGCATGCCTCATTGACCAAATGAAATAAAGCAGGAGAATGAGCTGAATCATAATGCAAAAAAGGAAAATCTTTGAGTTCATTCAGTTTAATACTTTTGCGATTAGCTAAAGGATGACTTGTTGAGACAACAGCCTGAAAAGGAAAACGTCGGAATTCTAAATAATGAAGTTCCTTCGATTTTAATTGAGCAAGATTTTGTGGTGTACGAATAAATCCAACATGACATTCTTTATTATGAACAGATTCTATGACATGAAAAGAAGTTGTTTCTTTCATTTGAACTTCAAGATCAGGTTGATGTTCATGAAGCTGTTGAATCACTTTTGGTACATAAAGACTAGCTGCAGAAGGAACTGTCGCTATTTTTATTGCTCTAGGTAATGTTTTCGCTTTCATCATGCTGAAAATAGTATTTTCAATAAATGCTAATGAGCTAGCTAGTTCATCATATAGAAACCGTCCTTCCTCTGTTAATTCAACTTTGCGAGTGGTTCGGTAAAATAATTTCATTCCTAATTGTTTTTCTAACAATTTCATTTGCTGACTTAGCGCAGGCTGTGAGATATGCAGATTCTTAGATGCTTCAGTGAAATTTAATGTTCTTGCAATTTCGAGGAAGTAACGAAGTGAGAGTAAATTCATAATACCTCCAAACTTGTGGTTGATGATCATATACATATGTTTAAGCCAACTCACAAATCATAACATGTTATTTATATATAATTTTAACTTATTGTTTAATAATATTTATATATTTTTCAAATGATAAAACCAATGATATGATACGATTTACATAAATCCCACTGAGAAGGAAGGTTGTTACATGGAGCATACACAAACTGCTAAACTCAACAAGTCACAGGGGAATTTATCATTAGCAAATCTTAATTTTTGGGAAGGCGTAGCAATCATTGTAGGTGCAAATATTGGTGCTGGTATTCTAAGTATGGCCTATGGTGCCAAAAATGCTGGCTGGCCAGTATTATTATTTTGGATTGTTGTAGCAGGTATATTCACCACAATCTCTATGCTGTATATCGCTGAAACAACGCTTCGAACAAAAAAGCCTTTACAATTAAGTGGCTTAGCTGCCAAATATGTAGGAAAACTTGGCTCATGGCTCATGTTCCTCTCAGTGTTGATTAATTCAATAGGAGCTTTAATTGCTTATACTTCAGGCAGCGGAGAAATACTATCAAAATTCTTAGGAGTTCCACCTGCACTAGGCAGCATAATTTTCTTCACACCAGGAGTAATTGTAATCTGGTTCGGACTAAAAGCCACAGGTGTTGCTGAAAAAATCATTACATTTGGCATGGGAATTTTAATTCTCATTCTCGTTTTAGCATCTATATTTGGCCCTGGACTCAAATCGGAATTTCTCATGTATAACAATTTTAAATATGCTATTCCTGTATTTAGTTTAGTTATTTTTGCTTTCCTCGCACAATACACTGTCCCCGAACTAGCCAGAGGCTTTGCCAAAGGTAAAGCAAAACAACTTCCACGCGCCATTATCTTGGGAATGGTGTTAACAGGTATATTGCTAGCAATTGTACCGATGGCAGCACTTGGATTAACTGGCCCCGATAAGGTTACGCAAGTAGTAACAATTGCTTGGGGGGATGCTTTAGGTTCCTGGGCACTTTTTACTGCAAACGGTTTCGCTTTGCTGGCCATGATTACCTCTTTCTGGGCTGTTGGTGGAAGTTTTCTTACCAATATTGTTGATCAGTTCAAATTACCATCTGAAAATAATCCCAAATATCGATTCATCTCGTTAGCATTTGTTGCAATTCCTCCATTTATCCTTGCATACAGTGGACTAGTTGGTTTTGTAGATGCTCTTTCAATTGCCGGAGCCTTTGCTGGGGTCATTATGGCAATTTTACCAGTATTAATGTTAAATAAAGCTCGAAAGATAGATGAACGCGAACCAGAATGGACATGTGGTAAACTGGCTCATCCGCTCATTCAAGTATTGCTGATCATCCTATTTTCTGGTGCAGCGATCTATACTTTATTAGGTCTTTTCAATCTTTTGCCGAAAGGTTGGTAGTCAACGAGAGGAGGTTTGCTTATGAAGCGTTTTTCTAAAAACCATACGATTACTCATTTTGATCCGCAAAACAACCCTGCTTATTACTGTGATCTTGAAGAAAAGGTAACAGTTGAAGTACATGATTGTTATGGAGGTCAAATCGATAGTGAAAAAATAAAAAGACCAGATATCGATTTATCGCTGATGAACTTAGCTACTGGTCCCATTTATGTCAACCAAATTGAAAGCGGTAACTTTTTATGTGTAGAAATTTTAGATATTCGATTTCATCCCTACGGGATTATGGTGACTTCGCCAGGGCTAGGACCATTGGGAAATCACATTAAAGAGCCGACCACAAAATTATTACCCGTCTCTGAAGGACTGGTTCATTTGACCGAGAATATATCTTTTCCCATCCATCCGATGATTGGTGTGATCGGTGTAGCGCCTTTAACAGACTCTATTCACTGTGCGATTCCTGGTGCTCATGGAGGCAATATGGATACCAAAGATATCACGATTGGGAGCAAAGTCTATTTCCCTACTTTTCATGATGGTGGACTTGTTGCATTTGGAGATATGCACGCAGCTATGGGAGATGGAGAATTAGATGGAACAGGGGTCGAAATAGCTGGTGAAATCGATCTGCAATTCCATAAAAAATTATCATCTCAATCTATATCAATGCCTGTAGTTGAAACTTCCGATCATTGGCTCTTCATTTCCTCTGCCAAAAGTTATCATGATGCGATTCAAATGGGTTTAGAAGAAACCGTTCAGCACATTTCATCTTTCAATAACCTTTCGTTTGCTGATGCATATCGCTTACTAAGTGCAACTTGTGATTTAAAAATAAGTCAAATCGTTAACCAATTACTTACCATTCGCATAGCCGTTCCTAAAACCGTACTCCCTCAATTATTCTACGACGAACATGTTTAACCATATCTCAATTAAATTTTGGTTTCCATAAAGAAATAAGGTCGCTTAACTGCGACCTTGGGAAATCAAACTTTTTAATTCGTTCAAACTGGTAATCGGTTGCTGACAAGCATAATTTTCACAAATGTAGACAGCTAATGTTTGTTGACTTTTGCGTGTTGGTAGCTGTCCCAGTGAAGGAATAAGTGATTCCCGACTTGACTGTTCGCGAAATAGGATCACCGCTTCTGGCAAATATGCTTGTTGCAGTATAGCAGTTGCTTCTTGTACATCAGAATGATCTTTCTCTCCATCGATCACGATTTCCATCCGATTTGCAAAAGCGAACTGAATAGCGAGTAGAAAGAAGGAATGTGATGTAAGCGAATCTTGAATAGCACGAGCAAATGCCTTCAATTGTTGATCGGCCATTTTTTCAATCGACTGATCTCTTGTTAAGGAAGCCAACCGCAATAAATTATATCCGGCAACCGCGTTACCAGAAGGAATCGCTCCATCATAATGTTCCTTATGTCTAGTAAGTAACAACTCACCATCGCTTCCTGAAAAAAAGAAGCCACCATCATGTTCGTCCCAAAATAACTCTTTCATCTTTATTGTAAGTTCAAATGCCCAGTTTAAATACTCCTCATCTAGCGTCGCTTGATAGAGTTCAATAAATCCCCAGTTCATAAAAGCATAATCATCGATAAAACCATTTACTTTTGCATCTCCGTCTCGATAGCGAACCCAGAGACGACCATCTGATTGGGTCAATCTTGTATGAATAAATTGAGCGGCTCTTTTTGCTACATCGATATATTCAGGCAATTGAAACGCACGTCCAGCATAAGCAAAAGCGGCAATCATCAATCCATTCCATGAGGTTAGAATTTTATCATCTTTATGTGGATGCACTCGTTTTTCTCTGCATTTAAACAACTTTTCCCGGCTCTTCTCTAGCCGATCTGCTAATTCTTGCTGTGAAATCTGCCCCTGTTTGGCCATTTCTGAAGTCCTTGAACGTAAAAGATTTGGAATGCTTCCATACTCTTCAAAATTACTTGACTCACGAATATCGAAGGCTTTACAAAACAAAGCTCCATCTTCTTCCCCTAGCACTTCTTTCACCTCTTGAGGTGTCCATACATAAAACTTTCCTTCTATCCCTTCAGAATCAGCATCTTCAGCAGAATAAAACCCGCCTTTTGGATCGGTTAATTCCCGTTGTACATAAACAAAAATCTCTTCTACTACATGACGAAAATAAGGATCTTGCGTCAATTGATACGCCTCAGTATAAGCAAGAGCCAACATCGCCTGATCATAGAGCATTTTTTCAAAGTGAGGAACTAACCAATGCCGATCAACCGAATAACGTGCAAACCCAAAACCAATTTGGTCAAAAATACCACCTCGACGCATCATACGAAGGGTTCGCTCTACCATTTCTTTGGCTTTTGATTTAGGGTTTGCTCTAGCATAACGAAGTAAAAAGAGCAAGTCATGAGGTCTTGGGAATTTCGGTGCCTCACCAAATCCACCAAATATCTCATCGTACTGTTCCACAAACTCTTGGTACGCTTGGTCTAAAACCTTCTTTGAAATCTCCCCTTGCTGGGAAATCTGCAAGAATGTTTGAACACGATCTGTTACCTCTTCTCCTAGATCAATTGCACGATGGCTCTCTTCATTCCACATGATTGTGACCCGCTTTAATAAAGCTAAAAGGCCTGTTCTTCCATAGCGATCTTCCTTTGGAAGGTAGGTTCCAGCAAAAAACGGCTTCTGTTCAGGTGTCAACAAAATCGTCAACGGCCAACCACCTTGACCTGTCATCGCCTGGCACACCATCATATAGAAATGGTCAATATCAGGGCGCTCTTCCCGATCCACCTTAATTGGGACAAAATCTTGATTTAATACCTCTGCCACTTGTTCATCTGCGAACGATTCCTCTTCCATTACATGACACCAATGACAAGAACTATATCCAATAGATAGAAATATTGGTTTGTTTTCCCTTTTCGCTTTTGCAAATGCCTCATCATTCCAAGGATACCAATCGACAGGGTTATAGGCATGCTGCAAGAGATATGGTGACTTTTCATCGATCAAGCGATTTGGTTTGTGATGTTTAGGTTTCAATGAGATTCCTCCATAGTATGAAAGACTGGATGTTAACCTTTGATTTCATGAAATAATTTACTTCTACCCTATTGTATTTCCCATTCTTACCCATGATATATGATCAATAATTGTTTTGTACAATTCATTTAATTTCTCTCCTCCTAATTTTTTACTCTTTGGAAAATCCACATACTGATGAAGGAATGGTTATCTTCCCTCGAAAGGAATATCATTAATCAGATACGGAAATAATTGTATAAATTCCGGCTATCGACAATCGCTGAGAACTATAAATAAGCCTTCGCGCTGCTCATGTAGCGTTTTATCATTTTATATTACAATTTTCTAACATTATTTTCCGATGTTTTATTTAATTTTTATATAAAATTATATTGACGTAAACAATTAATTTGTTTAGTATACAAATTAATTGTAGGCATTAATATGGAGGCCATAATGAAATCAAATGTACCAAATACTTTGCGCGTGTTAAATAAAACTCTAGTCTTAAATATAATTCGCCAAAACTATCCACTATCACGTGCTCAAATTGCCAAAAAGGCAAATTTAACACGTTCCACCATTTCTGAAATTGTCCAAGAATTACTAGATGAAAATATGATCTATGAAAAAGGAGTAGATCATGGAGGTCTTGGACGTAAGGGGGTGTTACTACACTATAACGAGGATTATGGCTATGTAATTGGGGTTGACTTAGGGGGTACGAAAATCTCTCTAGGCCTCGTTGATTTCAATGGGAATCTCAAACACCAAAAAACGGTTCCAACATTTCAAGTAGCAGATAATCAAGTGTTCATCCAGATGCTTGTAAAAGAAATTGAAACACTAATACTAGAAACAAATCACGATCCTAAAAAGCTTCGAGCATTAGGGGTGGCCAGTCCAGGAATTATAGATTATCAAAATGGAGTGGTGCTTGAAGGATCTCCTAACCTACCACAATGGGAAAATTTATCATTGAGACAAATCATGACAAAACACTTCCATGTGCCTGTGGTAATCGAAAATGATGTCCGAGCTGGATTAATCGGTGAGATATGGCAAGGTTCTTGTAAAAATACGCAAAGCGCAATGCTACTTTCACTAGGGACAGGGATTGGATCAGCATTATTAATTGATGGAAAGATTGTCAGGGGTTCACATAATGCAGCAGGTGAAATTGGATATATGCTGTTCAGTAAACAAGATTTAGAGGTAGATTGGTCTGATCGAGGAGGAAGGTTTGAATCACTCGCTTCAGGACCAAGTTTTGCTAAACTTTATGCTGAACGTAACCCAACGGCCATGAACCTTTCTACGCCTGAAGTATTTCAACTTGCCCAATCAGGAAATGAAACTGCTAAACAAGTGATCGATGACATCGTTGAATACATTTGCATCGCCATTCTAAATGTGATTACCATGATTAATCCTGAAAAAGTGATTATCACAGGCGGTGTTGCTCGATCAGGGGAACTATTTTTGGACAAACTAAGAGAAAGAATTCAGTTTCATACCTTAAACCGTACAAATGTTGAGATTCAACTCTCGAATCTTTATGAACTGGCCGCAATTTATGGAATTTCCATTCTTGCCTTAAGTTCTTTAGAACCTTCCATTCAATTTGTGGATGTTGATATCTGTTAGTCAGGAAAGGAGAACACCCCTTGAACAAGCTTGAAATTCATGGACTAAGTAAAGTATTTCAGAGCCAAATGGGACCTGTTACCGCACTTGAAAACATACATTTCGATGTCAAAGAAGGGGAGTTTATTTCCATTGTTGGAACATCTGGATGTGGAAAATCTACATTACTTAACATCATTTCCGGATTAGAGTCCCATACCACAGGTGAAATTCTACTGGATCAAATTCCAGTGCAGGGTCCTGGCTCAGATCGTGCTGTTGTCTTTCAATCTGACGCCACTTTCCCTTGGCTTACCGTTTATGAAAACATTGAATATGGTTTAAAAGTAAAAAAAATAGATCCTAAACAACGTAAACAAATAGTGGAGGAACTGCTCTCTCTATTGGAATTGGACAAATTCTCCTCTGCTTACCCCAAAGAACTATCCGGAGGCATGAGAAAGCGAATTGATATTGGACGAGCATATGCTGTTCAACCTGAGATATTACTGATGGATGAACCTTTTGGTGCTTTAGATATCGTTACTCGTGAAATGATGCAAGATGAATTATTACGTATCTGGTCAGAACGAAAAAAAACAGTCATTTTTATTACCCATGACTTAGAAGAAGCAATGTATCTGTCAGACAGAATTATTTTACTAAGTCCAAGACCTGGGCGAATTAAAGAAGTGATTCCCATCGATTTTCCTAGACCACGTTCAGGGCAGCTAAGGGAATCACAGGAGTTTTATCAATTACGAAACCAATTACGTCATATTATGGGGCAATAAATATGAAAAAAATGAACATCAAGATTTTTAGTTTTCTCTCTGTATTGATCTTAATTGGGATTTGGTTGTTATTAACTTTAAGCGGATGGGTGAAACCTCTTTTTTTACCTGGACCGAAGGAATTATACGAAGTGATAACCACATCCTATAAAGATGTTTTTATGCACATGGGCTATACTTTAATTCGTCAGCTTGGTGGATTTGTTATTGGCTCTCTAGCGGGAATTATCGTAGGGCTACTGATTGCTTCCAATCGTTATATAGAGGCTTTTATGGACCCAATCATTGAGATTTTGCGTCCGATTCCTCCTTTGGCCATCATTCCTCTGTTGATCTTATGGCTAGGAATTGGAGCCTTACCACAAATGCTGTTAGTTGTGTTTGGCTGTTTTGTCATTGTGATTGTGAGCACAGTTGAGGCCGTCCGCAATGTTCCCCGCATTTATATCAATGCCGCACGAACATTAGGTGCCAATTCTTTTTCTGTATATCGCACCATCGTATTACCAGCTATTATCCCTTCGTTGGTTGGCGCTATCCGTGTAGCTGCTGGAGCTTCATTTGGACTCGTGGTTGCTGCGGAGTTTATGGGTGCACAAGAAGGTATTGGGTATTATATGATTATTGCTCAACGATATCTACGCACAGATATGATTTTACTTTCTATTATCATCATTAGCGCACTCGCTTGGTTAACAGATCAAGCAATTCGTATCCTTGAGCGACGTTTAACTCGCTGGTCAGAACGCCATAGCTAAACTGCTTCAAACACATGTAGTTGAAGTTATCGATTTATGTAATCGATTACAATATTTCTAGCTTTCTAATATATGCAGCAAGAAACCCATTATTGAGAGGAGCTCTATACATGAAAAAGTGGTCTATTCTTGTTTTAATCTTCGCATTCGCAATTAGTATGGTTGGTTGTAGCAGTGGTTCTGAATCAGGTGATTTGACCAAAGTAAACGTAGGGTTAATGCCTTATTATGATTACTCGCCTTTAGCTTTTGCAGAAGAAAAAGGTTTCTTTAAAGCAGAAGGAATCGATTTTAAATCAACAATGTTTCCAGTAGAAGGAAATGTAGCACCAGCATTGGTACAAGGTTCAATCGATATTGGGGCATTTTCAGATACACCTTCCATTACACTAGCTTCTCAATTTCCAGACCTAGAAATGGTCAGCTTTCACAATGTCTTCAAAGGGTTTGCTATTGTAGGTAGAAAAGGTAGTAAAACATACGATCAACTAATCAAAGAAGGAAAAGATGGTCAAGCAGCGGCTGTGGAGTTAGGAAAACAATTAAAAGGAAAATCTATTATTACCACATCTGGCGCTTCATTTTATATGGTCATTGAACAAGCTTTAAAAAATGCAGGTCTGTCTAAAAAAGACGTAAAAATCATTGATATGGAGCCAGATCAAGGTGCTTCGGCATTTATCTCAGGCACAGGAGATTTTTACTTAGGCGGACTTCCCCAGCGAGAAAAATTAGAACAAGAAGGCTATCCAGCTATTATCAGTGGTGATCAAATCGGTTCTGGTGCCGTTATCCTTGCCGGACTGGCATCTACGAAAAAATTTGTTTCTGAGCACCCAGAAGTGATTCAAAAAATGGAAAAAGTTTGGTTTAAAACATTGGACTATATGCAAAAACATCCAGATGAAGCATATAAATTTGTTGCTGATTGGTCTAATAAACAATCAGGAGGCAAAAGCAAACCAGCAGATGTGAAGAAATTTTTCACTGACTATATTACATTTGCTCACTCGAAAGCAGAAGCCCAAAAACTATTTTACGATCCTAATTCACCAACGAATTGGAAAAAAAGATATGAAAATTTAATCCAATATCATGAGGAAAGTAAAGAAATTAAAAAAGGGTCTGTTAAACTCGATCAATTGGTTCCTGCTGAAAAAATCTTTTCAGATCTTAAATAGAAAAAGGAGCATGTAATATGGCCGGTATTCACCTCCATCCTCATGACATCCTTGATGAAGGAATAGAAAATATTTACCGACATCTTGCGAAAATGGGTCATATCAAGACCCTTTTTCCGCAAGTGAATACCATCTTTGAACGCAATCCAAACCCAATCGGTCACTTGCCACATAATCCTGTTCATCCTGTTGTTATGGGAAATGGTAAACTTTATGCCCCGATAGATCCACAATCAGTATCTCCCCGACTCTATCAAGTTGGGGATCAAGTAATCCAAGACCATGATCCTTTACAAATGCTCTTGGATTTTAATCAAGCACAATATCAAGTAATACCTTGGGTAAATATTTTTAATGGTCAGTTTGCTGGAGAGATACAAGAAAATGCTATTTATGATTTTAGAGGAAACATAGTGAAAGAATGGCTTTGTCCCAATAGTCCCGATGTATTGCCCATGTGGACGAAAACCTTAAGACTGCTTGCCGAGAAATATGGCTTCCATACTTTTATGATTGATCGGATTCGTTATCCAGATTGGTCAGGTAAACATATCAACCCACAAGAGTTATTCACTTGTTTCTGTTCACATTGTCAATCAAAAATGAAACACCAAGGAATTGAACCCAAGCAAGTCATATTGGAAATGGAACAGATTGCTTCAATGTTGAAAAAAAATGATTTTCAAATAGCAGTGGATACCTACTTACAGTCCACATTTATACAGAATTGGTTGCGATTTCGTCAAAACAGTATTACCCAATTTGTGCAATCCTTACAACATCAAACTCCTGAACTTACTTATTGGATTGATCTATGGCCTCCCGCCTATTCATGGATTCTAGGTCAAGATTACCAGGAATTAACCAAAATATCGAAGACTCTCAAACATTTCCCCTATCACAAATTAGGGGGAGGAGCCGATGTACAAGGATTCATTGAGTACTTTGCAAAAGATGAACCAACGCAAGAAGCTGCATACCATGCTTTTGGTCAGCTTTTCAATCTTCCTTTTAAACAAACCTATCAAGAATTTAAACGGTTCGGATTTCCTATCCAATTTGTTCAAGCCGAAAACCTTAAGGCTCGTATCCTCTCGCAACCAGGAACATTTATCTATAGTGGGATCCAAATGTGGAATATCAGTAACGAACATCTATCTGAAGCAATCCAAGCAGGACGATCTTCTGAAGCTGATGATCTAATCTACTATTGTTATGGTTGGGCAGAATTAAGGCACTTTAAAGTGATTGAATCATTGACAGATTCGTAAAGGAAATGAGGAATCACTGCAAATAAAAAGACTTGAGCACCCAACAGGCGACTCAAGTTTTTTTATGTTAGCATAGGAAAGGGAGTATTCTTCATTTTACTTTATTTGGTGTTATCTTTCATAACCACTTTATCGTTCTCTTATATCTGTCTCTCTATTACGCAATTCGGGCTGTTGAGTTATTTGTTTATAGGCGCATCTTGTTAATTCGGATATTAATCTCCCATTATTTAAAAAAATCTTTTGATACTTGAATCCATTATTATCTGTTAATGTTCTATCGGTATTCGTTAATATAACTTTCTGTAGATTAATACATTCTGAAATGATATTGACCTGTTCTTCAAGCCTAAATTGTGTTAACGCCTCTACCATATCAGAAGGATTCATCCTATTAAAGCTATTATGTATTCCCAACATATTTTTCCTCAAATAATCGCTCGTTTCGATCATATCACTAATCCCACCAATTAGCTGAGGAAGTCTCTGAATATCTTTTGAGTTCAAACTTAACGGATGTTGAATAGCTCTTTTAATCACATTCAACTCTCCTCTCTCAATGTATCTACTATTAGTAGGTCTTATGGGGAAGATCCTTGCAAGGCTATTGTACAAAAAAGAAAGTGAGCGATCGACTGGAAATTGCCCCTCTGGTGGTCGCAAAGCATTCCGATAATTTAATAGTCCTAGTTTATAACCCAGCTGTGACATGCCGCTAGCCACAGCTAATCGATTATGTATTGAGTTCCCTTCAAACATCAGTGGTGTTCGTCTCTTCCTAGTCATTAACTTATTTGTCTTAATTTCAATATATTCTAAATTACGCTTCCATAATGCAATCATTTCTTTAGATACTGGTGATTTTTTTGATAAACCTACCATCTTTGTTGTCCATTTAGTTAGCAGATCAATTGCCTCAAGACCTTTCTGAGCATCTTCTCTTGCGTTTTTGTTACTCAACACTTTCGCTACCCAATCTAATCCTTGTCTATTGATAATTAGAGAATCGCCGAATTCTTTTTGCCATTCCCTTTTCTTTAGATACTGGTTATACCGTTGCGAAGTTACTTTATAAATATAACCCGAATTTTCAACCAACAAAGTTTGCACTTGAGTAGATTCATCTGGTGATAGATTCGAATCTTGTGCATATTTTTTTGTAAGCATTTGCTGTACATAAATCAACGCAGCTATAGGTTGTGCTCGAACAGACGGCTGCATAGATTCCAATAATTTACTATTACTAGGAAATATTAATTGGCTTAGCAATTTTATCTCATTCACTGATAAATCTGGTCTATTCAGTAATTTTCCCACCTTCACGATTGCACCTACATAGGACTCTAATTCATTCTTACTCAGTTCATGAGATCCAGCCGCTACCTTTTGCATAAGCCCAAACTCTTCATCTGTCAGTTGAGATGCTTCGAGACTGGTTTTTAAAGGCATAATTCTACTCATACTTTCGAGAATGAATTGTATGGTTTGTGCAAGTCTTTCTGGTGTTGAACCAGTAACAGCTGTTTCATTACGTAATCGATTCACTTGAACTAATATTTGAGAGAGTGATACCACTATTTTAAATTGCCTCATTGTTTTATGCGGGCTGATTAAGTTTTCATCAATCTGTTCAGATTGTTGTCTTACTTCCTTCTCCAAATCAAAAAGCACTGGAAAAGGATTCGTCTCATTCATTGGAAAAAGAGAAAACGTTTTAGCAAAATCATTCCAAATTCTCTCTGCTCTTGCGAAATCAGAACTACTTTGCTGTTTCATCGTAATTGTGTTAGCAATAATCATCCGTTCATTCTTTGATAACTGATAAGATTCCATGATCAACCATTCCTTTCGTATTCGATATAGATACATTACCAACTGACGAGCTCTGTAGTGTTCAAATTTAACTTTGATGAATCGTATATGGTATTAGATTTTTCTGTATTTATCTGATCGAATAATTGATAAATTCTCTTTTGGTACTGTTAGTCTGTTTCTATGAGAGGAAATAAAGCGACGGATGACTTTTTTTAACGTCGGGGGAACTCTTTTTTCCTGTAATTTTCCAAATGAATATTTATTGATCTTTTGAAGTTTGTTATACCAATCCTCCAGCTTTACTGCATCAAGTGGTTGATCAGAAACTAGACTCTGTACTGTGAATTGATTCAGTTGACGATCTTCCCATGTACTACTAGATAACATATAAACCCTTGCCTGAATACCAAGTAAAGACAGATAAACATCATGCTTATTTTCTAAAGGCGCGTGTTCTTGATGCTCTTTTGGTATCGGATGTCTACTCTTCTTCTCCAGTTGTTGCTGTAGTCGAGTGGTCATCCATCTTGCTTGCTTGACATTTCCTTTCTGCACATTTTCATCTAAAATTCCTGTAAATACTCGACAAGCTACCAGGAGATTTTCCATTTCTGCAGCATCCATCTGATATGGTGGTGACGTCCCTTGAAGAAACCGTAACCCTTTTGCAATCGGTTCAATAATACATGTATCCATCCGCTCTGTTGTAGAAATTGGATAACCATGGTATTTCAAAATACGAAAAATATTTTCCTTTTCCTGTAAAGATACAGCTAATGGATTTAGTCGAAAATCTAGAAATTGCTCAGCACCTTGAAACCAATTCCAATCTTGACTTGATCTATTTAGTTTTCCTTTACTAAGCTTAACCTGTACATATAATCTGTACCACTTCAAATCGTCTTTCATCGGTATTTCCGGCCGCTCTACCTCGGACCAAATTCGCTTTAATATACCTCGATCTCTCTCACCTTTATTCCATTGATCAAGTACGTTTAAAAATAAAGGTAAAAGTATTTCTTCTTTCTGTTGTACACTCCGAATATACTTGGGTGAAAGCAATTGACTAGGTAATTGAAAGACATAAGAAAAACGGGAAACTATTTGATAAAAATCAGAGTTAGTTTCAATTTCTAGTTGACCCCCTTTCTCTTTTATTAACTCCAATTTCAACTGAGTTTTCTGAATTAAACGAGCCAATTCCAATGAATTTCCATACAGTGATTTCTTAGCTGTAGGAAACAAATACAGTGGCTTTTGTCCGATCAAATCAGGCATTAATATTCGCGACGTTTGTTTTTCAAACGATTCTCTATCTTCTATTGTATTCAGTCGATCTAACTCTTCAGAGTAGGCTTCTAAACACTGTCTAATTTCATTCATCTTTTGGGTTGAGATTATTGTTGGTTTTGATAACTCAAATAAGCCTCTCTCTAATTTTTCAGTTTCCCATTTCTGAATCCTTGGCTGGATGTATTTATCCATGATCGGCTCTGGTATAAGATACCCTTCCTTAACTACTTGGTGCACCATTCGCTCCCTGTCCGCTTTAGTAAACAGACGACTGGAGAGCTGAATGTTCTGAGCGAAACGTTCCATCGATCTATGGAAATCCGAGTTCGTTTCAATTCCTAGTTGACTCCCTTTTTCTTTTATTAACTCCAATTTCAATTGTGTTTTCCGAATGAAACGAGCCAATTCCAATGAATTTCCATACAGTGATTTCTTAGCTATAGGAAACAAGTGCAGTGCCTGATTTCCGATCAAATCAGGCATTAAAATTCGCGACGTTTGTTTTTCAAATGATTCCCTATCTTCTATTGTATTCAGTCGATCTAACTCTTTAGAATAGATTTCTAAATGCTGTCTGATTTCATTCATCTTTTGGTTTGAGATTGTTGTTGGTTTTGATAACTCGAATAAGCCTTTCTGTAATTCCTCAATTCCCCATTTCTGAATCCTTCGCTCCATATGCTCATTGATCCGTTTAGAAGAAGATAAATTTACATTTGTAGCTTGCTGTTTCATGTTTTCTCTATCGACGGCTGTAAGAATATGGACTGGTAATTGAATCTTATTAGTAAACTGATCAATCGTCTGATAGAAATAAGATTTATTTTTAATCCCTAATTGGTTTCCGTTTTCTTTAATCGATTTGAGTCTTGACTGAGCATTCTGAAGTAAACGCGCCATCTTTATACTATCCATACTAGGCGAGGTTTCCAAAGGAAACAACTGCAATTGCTCATGTTTTCCTAAAAAATTAGGCATTAGAATTCTTGGGATTTGTGTCTCTAATATTTCTTTATCTTTGATTTTATCGAGTCGATCTAACTCCGCACAGAATTCTTCCAAAAGTTTTCTAACTTCAATCATCTGTGTAGATGAAGGCATCATTGGTTTTGATAACTCAAACAAGCTTTTCTCTAATTCTTCAATTTCCCATTCTTGTATCCTTCGCTCAATATGTTCATCAATGTCCAGTTTGGAAGGAAAGAAACCATCATTCTTTGCTTGTTGCACCAATTGTTCCCGACTCTCAGATGAAAATAAACGCCCAGATAATTGAATATTACGTGTAAAACGATTGATTGATAAATTAAAATAGCTTCGACGTCGAATCCCTAATTTCTTTCCTTTTTTTTTAAATAGCTCAAGCTTTAACTGAGCACTTTGAATCAAACACGCCAATTCCAATTCATTTCCACTCAGTGGAGTTTGTGCGGTTGAAAACAAACGAATTTGTTCATGTTTACCTAAAAGATTTTTCATTAAAATTCTTGGTGTCTGTTTTTCCAATGTTTCTTTATCTTCCGTTGAATAAAGCCGGTCTAACTCTGCATGGAACGATTCAAATAACGACTTGGCTTTATCTATCTGTTTAGGTGAAGTTGTTTTTGATAATCCAAGTAAAACATCTTCTAATTCTCGAACTTCCCATTCCCAAATCTTTCTTTTGATATATTCCTCATTAATCGCCTTTGATAGAGAAAAACCATCTTCTACTATTTGTTGTACCATTAGTTCTCGATCTTTGGTTGTAAATAAACGACTGGATAATTGAATGTAATGATTAAAGCGATCAATTGATCTATAAAAATAGGAACCTTGTTCAATTTCTAATCTCTCTCCGTTTTCTCTAATTAATTTGAGCTTTATTTGAGCCTTCTGAATGAATCGAGCCAATTCCAATTCATTTGCACTGAGCGATGTTTGCGGTTCTGAAAATAAGCGTAATTGCTTATGCTTCACTATAAAATCAAACAGTAAAATCTTAGGAGTTTGCTCCTCTAATATTTCTTTATCTTCTATCATAAAGAGTCGATTTAACTCTGTATGAAATGATTCCAAGAGCTGTTTGGTATGATCAATCTGTTGCGGTAACCGTACTGTTGGTTTTGATAACTCAAATAAGCCTTTCTGTAATTCCTCAATTTCCCATTCTTGTATCCTGCTCTCGATATATTTATCAATCGTCAATTTAGAAGGAAAAAAACCACTATATGATAATTGTTGGAGGATTTGTTCTTTATTCTCTGATGTAAACTGTCGGCTTGGTAATTGGATGTTATGATTAAAACGATCAATTGATTGATTGAAATGAGTATGCGTTTCAATTCCTAATTTATTCCCTTTTTGTTTGATTAACTCGAGTTTTAATTGAGCTGTCAGAATCAAACTAGTTAATTCCAATTCATTTTCGGTGAGAGGAATTTGTGTTGCAGAAAACAAGCGTAGTTCCTTTTTCGCTAAAAAATTATGCATTAAAATTTTTGGCGTCTGTGATGCCAAGTCATTTTTATCTTGGAGTTGAAAAAGTCGATCTAACTCTGCATGGAATGATTCAAATAGTTGTTTCGTTTCATCAATCAGTTCTGCTGATCGTAATTCGAGTTGAGCTAATTTAACTAAATTCCTCTGTATTTCGGTAGGTTTCCAGTCCTTAGTTTTCTGTAACGATTGCTCTATCTCTATGGGAGGAATATTCATTCCCTTTTCATTAGCCAGTTGCAATTCTCTTTCTC
This sequence comes from Seinonella peptonophila, assembly GCF_900129355.1. Classification (GTDB taxonomy): domain Bacteria; phylum Bacillota; class Bacilli; order Thermoactinomycetales; family Thermoactinomycetaceae; genus Seinonella; species Seinonella peptonophila. The sequence goes on from NZ_FQVL01000001.1 coordinate 717,157, forward strand.
GTTCTTCTAACGATAAATAATGCTGAGGAAAACGAATGGCATTCATCAATTGATGTAACTTTTGATGAGTCAGGTCTTTTTCAGGAATTTTCGTCTCCAATATTGCTAAATTAGTCCTTATTTTTCGAAGCAAGAGAAAAAACTCGGCTTCTTGGTCTGTTAATGGAAGTTGGATTGCATTCAAGTCTAAACTTTGATCCTTTAAAAAATCTGGGATCACACTTTGGTTGAATTGTTGTCGAAGCAAAGTATGATTCTTAAATCCATTCAAACGATCCAGCTCTTGATTAAAATCATTCAATAACTTACATGAATTTTCAATCGATTCGTGATTCCTATGAATTGCAACATTATGTAAATTCCACTCTAATGATCTTTGCTGTTCAATTTTCCATGGAGTTAACCATTTTGATTCCATTTCCTCAGATAACGCAAACCCCTCAAAGGCGATCTGTTGAGCCATTTGTTGCTTGTCAGATAATGATAAAACCGAGGAAGGAATTTCAATTTTAGTTACAAATAAACGAATAGCTTCAGAAAGATTGAATCCATCTTTCATCGCAAATCGACTAGCCATTGCATCATATTTCAGTTGAGCTTGCCATAATAAATGAACTAATTTTTGCTCTTGACTTTCTAAAGGAGGTTTAAAACATCGAATTTGTATAAATTTATCTCTTAATGGATAGGTCATCAAAACATTCCAAACCTGTACTTGCACTTGCTGAAGCTCTTCTATTTCATTAAGTCGATCCAATTCAACATGAAGCTTTTCGAATAGGTCAATTAATTTTTCAAGGCTGTTTGATGAAATAACCTCCCAATTCAATTTAATTAGACCTTTTTTGAGTTCTCTTATCTCCTCTAATTGAATTGCTTGACCGTTCATTTCATCATTCACCCCAATTCACTCTGATGTGTAAGTAGATTAGATAATTTACTTGTTCATATCTGAACCATGCCAATCTACTATATCCTTATTATAATTTCTATTCTTGTAATTTCCCTTTATTATCATAACATTTCTCTTTTAGATTTAGCATACTTTGCGTACATTTCTGAGAAGTTAAAGATAGAACTGCACCAGTATTGATTGTAGTCAGTCTGTTCCAATTGATGAATCGCACAACAATTTCTAATATAATAAATGATAATGAGTAATATCCGAATTACTCGCCTAGTAATGGATGGAGTATATTCTAGGCAAGATTCAGTAAACTGAAGCAATCTGATATCCGAAGGCCCTATAGAGGGCCCATTGCTCTAGGAGCAGCCATGTGTCTGAAACAAATTGCACTCCAGATTGTGAAGCTCTCGATCTGGAGTGTGCTGACAGTTGCTGTCATGCAGAAAAAAACCCCTTGGTGGGTTAAAAGTCAGGTCATCCTCAATCTAATGTCCCTAGGTATCCTACACATTGCCAACGGACAGTTACTCTTCAACGGGATCGGCATCCATCTAGAAAGCCAAGGCAAAGGCAAGTACATCGCAGGATTTTTCATGACAGCGATGATCTGCCAAGTAGTTTCGAGCTCGATCAATGCTTGGGCAATGAAACGCTGGCGAGAAAAGACCGTACTGATGTGGTCAGTCACTCTCGAGCTAATGGGACCTGCGCTCCTGATCATCGGCATTCAGCATGGGAACATCCTATTCTACTTTGTTTCCGTGACTATCATTGCCTTTCTTGGGACACAAACCCTTCTAGCGTGTCAACTCCTGTTGCGTCAGCAACTAGGGAAGGACCACATAGTGGGAACATCTTCTCAAAAGCTGGTGTTAGCGGCGGCAATTGCCCTAGCCACATTCTTTGCCTTTCAAGCCCCACTGATCGTATGGGCATGGGTCATGGCAGGGATCGGTGTACTGAAATTGGTCATGGCGATCTTCGTCAAGCCACTGGCAGTGGAATCTGGTGATTTGACATCTGAACATCTGCCAAATCTCTTCTCCATCTCGAAAGAGATCACTGCGAAATCGATCCAACACATCCGCTGGAACTGGTTCCCGAAATGGATGCGTGATCCAGCAACTCGCGTATCACTCGGTGGATTCCCCGCTCTTATCGGCAGCTATTGCTTCGGAAAACTGCTTCCGTTAAGCTCAGTGTTCGCTAATCCACAACAAGCGGGAACGATCTTAGCACTTATCTCCTTAACCACGGGACTCCTACAGTTCCAGTTAAGCCGATTTGTGGATCAATATCGACAGTTCAACAATCTCGTCATCTCATTCTGCCATTTCTTTGCCTTGATTGGGCTCTGCTTAATCTGGTTGGAAGGATGGTGGATCATCATCGCTACTATGTCGTGGATCATGGGTTTGTGCTCGATCAGTCTGGTCAGCCATACCGCCTACGCTGTAGCACACAATAACAAACTAGGCAATAGCCTGCCAACCGTTACATCGAACACTGCGGGGGTCGCTGGTGGTTTTTACATCGGCTACTTCGAAGCTACAGCAGGATATGACGCTGCCCTAGGGTGGCTCTCCCTGTTTACTGGCGCCTCTTTCGTCTGTTCGATATTTCTGTGGCGAGTTCACAAACTGCCACAAAAATAACGGCCCCCCACTCGGTCAAGTAAGGAGACTGCGTGGGGGATATGTATAATTAACTGAAAAATCCGATATTTATAATCCCCTCTACTATGAAAGAACAGTATGTGGTTCTGCTTTGCAGAATTTCTACTGTAATTCCTACTCTTTACTATATAATATGCAACAATCTCTATTTACTTCAGATTTTAAGGCTTTCTCTTGATATTGAAAAAGCTCTAAATCCATTCCATGCTCCTATTCGTTGGGATTTTCTTGATGAAAGCGCTCTACCGTTTTATTTATTTCTTCATCTTCAGTAAAGAGCAAAGCTGTAATTACCGCTCCTTAACAAACCTAATGCCATTTGGTATAATGGCTCCGCAAACAGACTGAGTAAAGTAAAATTATTTTCTGAGGAAACAAATGAAATTTATAGATCCAAGGAGGAATACTATGAATAGATCGGTAGAGGCTTTATTCAAGCCTTTCCACACCAATAAACTAACTCTCCCCAATCGGATTGTAATGGCACCAATGACTCGTGCTTTTTCACCAAATGGAATTCCTACAGAAGAAGTTGTAGATTACTATAAACGCAGAGCAGAAAATGAGGTGGGTTTAATCATTACGGAAGGAACGGCAATTAACCACCCAGCTGCTTCTAGTGATCCAAACGTACCTTTTTTCTATGGGGAGGCAGCACTCAAAGGATGGGAAAACGTAGTAACGGCTGTTCATCAAGTAGGAGGTAAAATGATTCCTCAGCTTTGGCATGTAGGTATCCAGCGCCCTGTGGGAAGTCTACCATTTCCAGATGTAAAGCCAATCAGCCCATCTGGTATCACATCTTCTGGTGAGAAAGTAACTGAAGCAATGACAGAGAAAGAAATCCAAGCAGTTATCAAGGCTTATGCTGATGCCGCGACAAATGCCAAACGAATTGGCTTTGATGGTATTGAACTACATGGCGCACATGGATATTTAATCGATCAATTTTTTTGGAAAGCTACCAATAAGCGAACCGATAAATATGGAGGAAATATAGTAGATAGAACGCGTTTTGCAGTGGAGGTAATCAAAGCTTGTCGAGAAGCCGTTGGAGAAGACTTCCCGATTGTATTTCGATTTTCTCAATGGAAAACTGGAGCATATACAGAAAAACTAGCAAAATCTCCACAAGAACTGGAACAATTCCTGCTTGCCCTTTCCGATGCTGGTGTAGACATCTTCCACGCCTCTACTCGACGTTTTTGGGAGCCTGAGTTTAAAGATTCCACCCTGAATCTTGCTGGTTGGACCAAAAAACTGACTGGAAAACCAACGATAACAGTAGGCTCTGTCGGTTTAGATGATATATTTGCACCAGGAGTAAAGGCAAAAAATGCACCTATTGATGAATTGATCAACAGACTTGAGCAACAAGAATTTGATCTTGTAGCTGTCGGACGAGCATTACTTGTTGATCCTACTTGGGCACATAAGTTGCATACTGGGAATACAAAAGATATGATTCCTTATTCCCCTGAAGCTTTAAAAACATTGTCTTGACCACTCCACACGCATGAATGCGGGGGATTCTTGGGTAATCTCACGCAACCGAGTGAAATGGGGACCAAGTATAGACCGTGAGCCCACGGCAAGATGTTAATGGCTGCGTTCATGTCTCGATCATGATGCTTGTTACAATCTGAACATATCCATTCTCTGAAGTTTAAATCCTTCACATCCTTGCTGAAGCATCCGCTACAAAAGCAACGTTGACTGGATGGGGAATTCTTCCTCACTTTTACAAGCGTTCTTCCATACCATTTGCTTTGTATTCGAGCATGGAAACAAACTCAGACCAATGAGCTAAAAACTTCTTCTATTTATATAGACGATTATTTGTATAGTTCTTCAAAAAACTCGATTTATTAAAATCGAGGTAGCTTTTCAAAACACAGCTATAATTATATACAATCCGTACTATTGAACCTAATTCAACCGAAGATAGTATTATAAAGTTTCCAAAGCCCTAAGGACTGGTGGAGCTGAGATATTGCTTTTGGATCCATTTCGCTGGCTTCAGTCAATTGATTGAGCCGAAAGTATCCAGCTCCAGCAAGGGCACTATATGCTGACTTTTTTTGTTTTTCATGTTTCTTCAACTATGATTACCTTTTTTTGTGCCAACTCATTAAAGTGTATTTGTCAAATACATATTCTCCTACCATCTACATAACGCCCTTCACCAAATACCATATCCTTAGATCAAACATACTGCTTCCTTATCAACTCGATCTTTTTGTTTATATATTCGATCGCTTCTATCGGTTCTATAATTTTTGCCTCATGCCCTAATCCCCAAATCATATCAACATAAAAATATAGATCTTTACGAGGTATTTTTAGACGAATCGTTGTGCCTCCATCTTCATTTTTTTCATAGTCGGCAGTATGGAACCAACTATTTGAATCAATTTTTGTAATCCCATTGGGTGTAAGTTTTATGGTGAGCATGACATTTTCAAGATGCTTCTTTTCAAATGTATCCCAATTAAATACTGTTCGTTGATCAATCTCATCTTGAAAAGGAATTGAGTCATTTAGTTCAGCATGAAGAATTCGATCTGCCCGGAAAAGGCGGTATTGGTTACGCATAAAACAAAAAGCTGGGCAATACCAATATCCTTGACTGGCATAGATCCCAATCGGTTGGATATTTCTTAGGGATTCTTGTTTGTTTGAACTATATTGAATAGCTACAACTTTTTGTAGCATGATTGCCTGCAATAATGTTTTTACAATGGAAGAGGATATTGATCGTTTAGGGTTCCAGATTACAAATTTGTTTTTTAAACGATCAATTTGTTCCTTTGTATCTTTTGGTAAATAATGATAAAACTTATGCAATGCTGATGTGGCCTCATCTTCAAACGGCACTGATCCAAAATATTGCAATGATTGACAAGCGAAAAAAATAGATATCGCTTCTTTTTCCAAGAATGCAATGGGTGGAAGCATCCTTTCACGTAACAACCGATAGCCTCCTCCACGACCTTGAACAGAATAGATAGGAAACCCTAGATCACTTAAATCCTGTAAATCTCGGGAAATCGTGCGAGTGGATAAATTGAATTCCTCAGCTAATTCTCGTGCAGTGAAGCTCATTTTCATATTGATAACCATCATTAGTTGAAGCAGTCGCTGGGACTTATGCATACCCTTCTACCCTTTCAATTTTATTTTTTACATAAAATAAACGTTTTTTGTCTTATTTACGTGTTACAGTATCAATCGTACCAAAGTAGTCAAGAAAAAGATAAAAAAGGAGGGTATTTTTATGCAAATGAAGCCATTTACATTAGAGCTATCGGAAGAAATATTAGATGATTTATTTACAAGAGTAAAACATTCTCGACTTCCTGATGAATTGGATAATGCAGGTTGGGATTATGGTGTACCTCCTGCTTATATAAAAGAGCTCATCCATTATTGAACCTCTTCTTATAATTGGAGAAAACAGGAAGAACGATTAAATGAATATCCTCAATTTATAACAGAAATCGATGGAGCAAATATTCATTTTCTACATGTTCGTTCCCCTGAACCAAACGCTACACCATTATTACTTATTCATGGATGGCCAAGTTCGATTTTTGAATTTCTTGATATCATTAAGCCGCTTACTGACCCTAGAAGATTTGGAAAAGACCCAGCAGATGCCTTTCATCTAGTCATTCCATCAGTACCTGATTATGCTTTTTCAGGTCCCACTCCTGAACGTGGATGGAATCGCACACGAATTGCCAAAGCGTTCAATAAATTAATGCACCAACTTGGCTATCAGCAGTTTGCTGTACATGGTGGTGACATAGGCGCTCACATTTCTCTTGAACTAGGAGTTACCCAACCTAAGAGCCTGCTAGGTATACATGTTTTACAAGTTTTCGCGTTTCCGAATAGTCCTGAAGAGATGGAAAAGTTGTCTGAAGAAGAAATGAAACGGTTACATCATATGTTTGATTTTCAAAAACGAGCTGGATACCTAGCTATACAATCCACTCGTCCGCTGACTCTAGCCTATTCTTTGACCGATTCTCCCATTGGACAACTGAGTTGGAGCGCTGATTTTTATGCTGTTTTCGGTGACACCATTGACGAAGTAGATAAAGATTTCCTCCTCACAAATGTAATGATTTATTGGATTACTCAAACTGCCAATTCCTCTTCCTGCCTGTATTTTGAAGATGAGCAAAGTGGTGTGACGAGAGAAAAGAAATTAAATACCGTCCCTACAGGGGTAGCTGTGTTCCCTAATGATTTCCAATCATTTCGCAGATTTGCGGAACGAGAAAATCATATTGTTCACTGGTCTGAATTTGATCAAGGTGGTCATTTCGCTGCCATTGAAGAACCTGAATCGCTAGTTGGAGATATTCGCACTTTCTTTAAAGAGATTAGAAATACGCGTTAATTTGTACAAGAAGAATGAAACACAATCTAACCCTTATTTAGATCTCGCACTCTTATTTCACTTTAGATATCCAGTAAAAACAGAACATATTTTAAGTGAATTTAATCGTACATGAATAAAACCAGCCAATATTTAGGCTGGTTTATTTATTATGGAACTAAGGATTCATTCATAATGGGAGAAACTGCAACTGTCTCCTATTGCAAAACCAAAATCTGGTGGTATATCCGATTGTGTAATAATTGAATTTCTTTGGAAAAGGGGATATCCTGATCAATCTAGGTAATGGTTTTACCTTGAATCTTAGAGAGTATTTGTATAGATCGATGCGATCGCTTTCACTTGGGAGACAACCTTCGCCCGTAATTCCTCTGGTGCCAAAACTTCAACAAGAGGGCCATAGCTGAGAATAATTTCACAGGCGGATTCAAGCGTCTCGAATTCGATGTCCAGCTCCGTCCACTCACAACCTTCCTTTGTTTCATGGCTTCGCATAATTTTGGTATACCGCTCTTTCCCAATGCGCGTACGTAGCTTTTCATTGATCCTCAACCGAGCTGGATAACGGGGCAGATTTTTCTTGAACCGATCCATAGATTGCTCCCAATACCTTTCCAGATCGAAGTCGACCGGCCGCTCAAACGATTCCTCCAACATGCGGGCGTTCATAAGGCGGGAAATTCGATACGTTCGCATGTCTCCGTCCGATTCTGCGACCAAATACCAGACGTTTCGTTTGGCGACGATGCCGAGTGGATGGACGACCCTTTCCACGATCACTTCTTCCCTGCGATACTGCATGTACAGCTTCCGCTCTTCCCAGACAGCTTCCTGAACTGTCCGCAAATGTTCGAACGATTCATCCGACTGGTGCCAGCTAGCCCCGTCAATAAGCATCCTCTGACGCACCATTTCGGCATCCTTCTTTATTGACTTTGGAGACGCAGCTAATAATTTTTGAAAGACAGCTTCAAAATCAACTTTAATGCCAAGGTCATCTAGCTGTTTGGACGGATTGGACAGCAGCAGTGATAAGATTTCCTCTGTCTTCATCCCCGTCAAATTGGTCTTATATCCTTCCGATAAAACCCATCCCCCTCCGGCTCCGCGCTCAGCGTAGACCGGTATGCTCGCCGCGCTTAACGCTTCCATATCGCGAAAGATGGTACGCTCCGACACCTCCAGCTTTTCCGCTAACTCCCGCGACGTCATTTTCCCATAATTTTGCAGCAATAACAGAATAGAAAGCAATCGATCCGCTCTCAAGTCGATCCTCCTTACTGAATCGTTTATATATGTTTTTTATTGTACCACTCTAATATGACAGCAGTTGTCATATTACATTTGCTACACTGCAAATGCAGAAATAAACTTTAAAAGGATAGGGGAACGATCGCATGAGCAAACAACAAAGAAATATCGTACGATACTTTCCAATATTGCCTGGAGGGTGCATTTCATTATCCAAAGGAAAGCATTCAAAGGTTCCTTTGGGGCTGAAAGAGGTTCAGCAGCACGACATGCAAATCTTCCAGGTTCGTAATAGGCTTCACTCACAAGCAGGTGAAAAAATATGAAGGATATTATTGAAATACGGGGCGCACGAGAGAACAATTTGAAAAATATTTCTTTGACCATCCCCAAACATAAGCTCATCGTGTTAACGGGGGTCTCCGGTTCCGGCAAATCGTCGATTGCCATGCATACGCTGCAAAAAGAATGCCAAAGACAATACATGGAATCAATGGGGATGGTCACCGATTATTTAAACAAGCCTAACGTTGACTCCATAACCGGATTGTCCCCTTCCATCAGCATTGGACAGCATAATAACAATCGCAATCCGCGGTCTACTGTCGGTACTGTGACCGAGATTTATACATACCTTCGGGTACTCTATGCACGCCTTGGCGAACGTCCCTGCCCTTCCTGCGAGCGTCAGGTGAAGCCGACTTTCGAACGACAGATCAGCTTATCGACGCCCGATAAGGAAAGCGATCAATTGTTGGAGGAAGAAAGCGATGAGGAGCACATCGTGGAGTGCCCTTTTTGTCAACATAAGCTCCCCGAACTGACAATGGCTCATTTTTCTTTCAATAAAGCACAAGGTGCCTGCACGTCTTGCGGTGGACTAGGATTTACAAGCCAGATCATACAGGAGGCGATTTTCGATGAAAAGTTAGGTGTCGCTCAAGGCGGCGTCAAGGCATGGGATACAGACTTCATACTCTCGTATTATATGGATTCGCTGCAATCGGCAGCGGTTCACTATGGCTTCGAATTTGATGTTCATCTCCCGATCAAAGACTATAACGAAGTGCAGCGTACGCTGTTATTTTACGGTGTTTCCAGCGAGCCTTTCCAGGCAATGTTTCCAGGCAAAAAGCCACCGAAGAAAGTCGGAGAGGGCAAATTCGAAGGGATCATCACCACATTTCAGAAAAAATACCATGAAGCTCTGAACGATGAAGAGAGCCGCAAAAAGTGGACTTCTTATTTTGCCTCGCAAACATGCGAAGCATGCCATGGTACCCGGCTAAAGAAAGAAAGCCGGGTGGTTACGCTTGACGGAGCATCGATCGTAGAGGTTAACGAATACGCTCTGGATGAGCTGTGGGATTGGCTGCAACGGCTACATTCTAAGCTCAGCGAGGAAGCAAACGTGATCCTTCAACCGATTCTTCAGGATTTAACAGAACGAATCCGGAGATACCTCGATATCGGTCTTTACTACTTGACGTTGTCTCGTTCCGCAGTTTCCCTGTCTGGGGGAGAAGCACAACGGCTGCGGATCGCCTCCTTGCTTGGTTCGGGGTTAACCGGGGTACTGTATATTCTGGATGAGCCGACGACAGGTCTGCATCCAAGAGATTCGTACAAGCTGTTGGCAGCGCTGAAGCGTCTTCGCGATTTGGGCAATACTGTATTACTGATAGAGCATGATGTCGATGTGATGGAACAGGCCGACTACATCATCGATATCGGGCCGAAAGCCGGCAAGGACGGCGGTTATATTGTAGGAGTGGGATCACCTCAAGAGCTACAACGCATTCCCTCATCCGTTACAGGACCCTATTTGTTTACACATACACCCTATCGTGGAGCTCCAAGGCGAACAAAGGGAAATCAATCACTTGTGATTAAGAATGCTTCAGAGCATAACTTGAAAAAGGTGACAGTGTCCGTTCCACTGCATCGGTTCGTTGCAATTACCGGCGTTTCTGGCTCGGGGAAATCCACATTTTTATTCGATGTGGTGGAACAAGCAATTCAGCAGGGTCGTTCGGATGAACGTGTCAGCGGAATGGAGTATATCAGCAAAATGATCACGGTTCATCAAGAACCGGTCGGCAAAATCTCCCGCTCGAATATCGCGACCTACACGGATTTATTCACGATGATCCGCGCCCTCTACGCCGGGCTGCCAGATGCCAAACGTCGAAAACTGAGGGCCAAGCATTTTTCGTTTAACACAGCCGGTGGACGTTGCGAGAAGTGCAAAGGTCTTGGTGTGTTACAGATGGGCATGCACTTTCTGCCCAATGTCGAAGTGAAATGTCCTTCCTGTAATGGAAAAAGATTCAAGAAAGACGTTCTGGAGGTGAAATATCAAGGGTACAGCATCTCCGACATGTTGGATTTGACCGTGGAGGAGTGTCTTCCACTATTCGAGAAGCATGAGGAGATTAGGCGCAAGCTGGAGTTGCTAATCGAAGTGGGGCTCCATTATATTAAACTGGGGCAGCCTACAAGCACGTTATCCGGCGGAGAAGCGCAGAGAATGAAATTGTCCAGAGAGCTCGGGAAAAACAGGGGCAGCCATACTCTGTTTTTACTGGATGAACCAACGACAGGACTGCATCCGGCAGATGTAGAGCGGCTCATCGCTTTCCTGAACAAGCTTGTTGACCAAGGGCATACAGTCATTGCGATCGAACATCATCTGGATGTCATTTGCGCTGCCGATTGGATCATCGACTTCGGACCAGCAGGCGGCAAATCGGGTGGAACCATTATAGCGCAAGGGACGCCTGAAGAGGTGCAACATGTCGAATCCTCTTACACCGGACAGTACTTGAAAGAGCGTCTGTCGTCCGGACATTGATTCATCTGCGAAATAGAACCTAATAATTGATAGTGGTCTCATCTATGTGAGTACCGTCGGTCGAAAGCCTCAGACTGTTTCGTAATACGGGTTGGCGAAGTTATAATTGCCTGATACCTCCAGTCAAGGGAGCAGCAACGATTCGTTCTTTTTTATGTCATAAGATATATTACATTACAACCTTTGGTTTCTTATAGAGATCGAAGGTTGTTTGTTATTTAAAATAAAAAAGACCAACCAATCCCTACTCGTACATAAGTGGGTGAGATTGGTTAGAAGTCATGCATTTATCTCCATTTATTCCTCACAATAAATCACTTAATAATTCCATCACCTCTTTTACTCGTTCTGGTTGCAAACAGTAATAAATCCGTTTTCCCTCCCTCTGCTCAGTAATAAACTTCTCTTCTTTCAACAGTCTGAGATGATACGACAGCTTTGATGATGTAATTTGATCTAATTTAAATTGGAGATCAGTGGGACAAAGAGCGGTTGGTACTTCATTGCAAATAGGTGCTAGACACGTTTCATCTCGCCCATTCTTTAACAAATGCAAAATCTTGATCCGAATTGGATCACTGAGTACTTTTGCTGGTTTTGCTAACAATGATTCGTCAATGGTTTTCATAAATTAATTATAACATGTCGAATTGACATTTCAAATTTATTTGAGGTATAATCAATTCAAATTTATTTGAAATGAAGGTGTAAATATATTATGTCCACTCTTGTTAAAACTCGTTATCTCACTTTTAGCTTAGTCTTATTAGCTTTGGCTCAATTGATTTATGCCCTAGATTTAAACATTGTATTTGTGGCCTTGCCTGAAATTGGGCGCGAACTTGGATTTACAGGTCAAACTCTCCAATGGGTTGTTAGTGCTTATACAATTTTTTGCGGCGGTTTTATGCTGTTTGGAGGTCGTGCAGCCGATTTAATTGGACAAAAAAAGATGTTCATATTTGCCTTACTCGTTTATGGACTCTCATCATTACTCGGCGGATTGTCTTGGAATACAACAGTGATCATTATCGCTCGCTCTATTCAAGGGATTGGAGGAGCATTACTTTTCCCTGCTACGTTATCATTAATTAATCGCTTATTCGAAGAAGGTCCTAGTCGAAATCGTGCACTTGCAGTCTGGGGAGGTGCAGGCGCAAGTGGTTTAACAATCGGCTCACTTTTAGGTGGCGTTTTAACAAATAGCTATGGCTGGGAAGCTGTCTTTTACGTTAATGTTCCACTTGCAGGGATTGTCGCACTCGCTGCTCTATTTGTTTTACCTGCTGATCAAATAAGAGATCATAAACGAAGTTTTGATATCCCTGGTGCAATCACGGTCACTTTAGGTGCCACATTACTTGTTTACGTTCTTGTACAAGGTCCTGAATCAGGTTGGACTTCATTAAGCGTAATCATTTGTGCAATCGGTTCGATCATTCTTCTTACCAGGTTTGCTTTGATTGAGCAACGAACATCCGATCCATTAATGCCCATTAGCTTGTTACATAATCGCCATTTGGTTACTGGTTTGACCACCACGTTTATCTATATGGGTACGTTTGGTGCGCTACCTTATTTCCTAACAGTACTCTTTCAAAATGTGCAACATTTTAACGCGCTGCAAACTGGATTTGCTTTTTTCATTCCCTCAATAGCGATTGCCATTGGAACACAACTTGGTGCACAGTTTACCACACGTTTTACAGCGCGCAACACGTTATTAACAGGATTTATGATTGGAGTAATCGGCACTGCTCTACTACCCTTAGGATCATATCCAGATAGTAATTATTGGTTCATTGTACCCGGACTCGTTATCTCAGGAATTGGTCAAGGAATCACTTGGACATGTATGTGGATCATTGCTTCCATCGGCGTGAAAGATAAAGAGCAAGGAGTCGCTTCAGGCATTGCTTCAACATCTTTAAATATCGGTAACGCAATTGGTATGGCTGTTTTAATTGCCATCGCCAATGCAGGAGTACATGGAAAAACAGGTTCACTTCTTCTTACTTCTATAGCGTCTGGCAGCCGGACCGCTTTTTATCTAGCATCCGTTGGCATGCTAGTTGGAACCATCGTCGCTTTAACCCTACCGCGCCAAAAGAAACAGATCAATCAATAAAATCTCGTTCATCAGTTTGTAGACAAAGTCACATGATCAACTCGTGATCATGGTTCACGGCGACGCTCTGACTCGATTTTTCTAAAATATGGGGCTGTCCTGTGGATTTTTTTGGACCATTCAATTAAAGATCCATATGGGGTTGACATCAAACTTAAATAGAACTAGAATAGTTCCATTAAGAGGAGGTGATTGGATGGCCGTGGTAAGTCGGTATACAATTGCTCTTCACAGTTTGACATTTATTGCTTTTATGACCCAAGAGAGAGATGAATTTGTGATATCGGATCGAATTGCTAACAGTGTGAATACAAGCCCTGTCTTTATTCGGCGTATTCTAAGAATGCTTGCAAAAGCTAAATTGGTCGTTGTCCAACAAGGAGGTAAAGGAGCTGGATGGAAGCTAGCAAAGGACCCTAAAAAAATCACTTTGTTAGAAGTATACGAGGCCATTGTGGATAAACCATTGTTTGAGTTACATCATAGTCCACCAAACACCCATTGCCAAATTGGGAAAAGTATTCAACCTGTACTTAATCAAATCTACAATTACACTGAAAACACCATGAAAGAGCAGTTGAGACAAACAACAATTTCAGATCTATTGAATGAGATGATCTTTGAATAACAGCATTATTTTTTTGTATGTAAATAGAACCAAATTAGTTTCATTTATATTTTTTTACTTCCAAATAGAACCGCACCAGTTTCATTTAGACGAACAGAGAATGGAGAGTGCATATATGAATTATCGTATTCTTTTATTGGCGATTGGTACATTTGCCATCGGTATGGAAGGCTTTATGATAGCTGGCTTACTTCCAGCAATCGCCAAAGATTTCAATATTTCTTTATCTATTGCAGGTCAACTTGTAACCGTTTTTTCGATTGCTTTTGCGATTGGTTCACCGATTTTAACTACAACGACAGCATCATTAGATAGAAGAAAAGTTCTTTTTTGGTCTTTGCTTTTGTTCGCTACTGGAAATATTTTATGTGGTATAGCCACCAATTATTGGATTGAGATGGTATTTCGAGTAGTAACTGCTCTGGGAGCAGGGATATTTTCACCTGCAGCTACCCTTACAGCATCTAAATTGGTAAAGCCTGAAATGCGTGGTCGAGCGATATCAATTGTGGTAAGTGGACTTACCATTTCCCTTGTTCTTGGAGTTCCACTGGGTATATGGATTGCTTCGCTTTCAAGTTGGAGATGGACATTTTGGATTGTTGGAGGTGTATCGTTGATTGCAGCATTGTTCATTCGCCTTTTTTTCCCAACAGTTCCTGTAACAGAACAAGCGATATCAATAATGAAACGCCTTTTATTCTTGAAACGCCCTTCAATTTTATCTTCATTAATGATCACTTTAACTTGGTCCATTGGCATTTACACAGTCTACACATATATCTCTGATATTTTCGGAAGGGTTGGAGCAACTGAACAAACCATCGCCTTGATGCTTTTTATCTGTGGAATTGGAAGTTTCCTTGGAGTTACCTTTGGTGGATATTCTGCAGATCGCTTTGGTGCGGTCAAAACCATGTTTTTCGCACTTACATTGCTCTTTATTGCTAACACAGCTCTATCTTTTTTTCAAACGATTACTCTTGGGATTGCAGCCATGGCACTGTTTGGATTTAGTGGGTTTACCTTTAATCCAGCTCAACAGCACAGGCTGATTGGGATATCTAAGAAAGATTCTGGAGTTGTTCTTTCTTTGCATAGTTCATTCATTTATTTGGGAAGTGGATTAGGATCATTGTTTGGTGGGCTTGAATTGAAATATGGATCGGTGACAAACCTTGGGTTAATATCTGGGGGATCAGTGTTGATCGCAATTCTTTTTGTTTGGTTGAGTATTCGTTTCATGAAGAAAACAGCTGAAACTCATTTATCTCAGTAATATGCTTGATTTGATTTACCTTTAGATCATACGATCTACCCGTAGTACTTACTAATTGATTATAAGAAGTGGTCGTCCAATTGGATAGAAGAAGGAGAATTCGCGGAGTCAATATTTCGCTATTGAGTGACTTTCAGACGCTTCAAAGCCTTGTTAAGTGTAGCGAAGAATAGACGGTAGTATGTCTGAGGCGATAGCCGAGTTGATACCGCCCTGAACGAGCAGATGGGGCGCCTTCAAGACATCTGTGCAGCCTGAAATGGAGTCGAAGCGTGAAATATTGACGGAACCATTACTTTATCTACAAGCTGATGTCTACTATTACTTGTAGACGTGTTTATCTGTTTATGAACTGATAACTCGATGAGTGTAGACATATCTCTCGTCACAGCAGATATGTCTACATTCTGAGCAATTCTCTATCATGTGAATACTAATCATGAAATACGCTAATCTACTTAAAATTCACTTACTGGTTTTCATCCACTCGTAATCCGGGTTTGAGTTGAAATGCGAATATTAATGAAACAGCATTTATAATAAGCAGTAGAGTAAAAGGAACAGAATATCCATTAGTAATTTCTTGTAATGCACCAAGTGCAATGGGACCAATAGCAGCAACAATATAAGCAACTAGGAAGGCCATTGCTGTAAGCTGTCCTGCAATTCTAGGCTGTGGAGCAAATGCAACGAGTAGAACCAATCCAAGCGAAAAAGATGCAGTTTGTCCAAAGCCAAGAATAATAACAGTGAACCAAGATAGTGTAGCGGGTATAAACGTGAGTAAAGAAAGGCCGGTCAAAGCACAACATACAGAACCTATCATGATTGGACGCTTATCTTTCCAACGATCAGATAATGTTGGGATCAACACTGTAGCGACTAATCCTGCAATGCTGTAGATTGAAAAGAGAAAACCAGCCTCCTTTTCTGAAAAATGATTGGCTACATATAGAGGTGCCAACCATGCCATTTGACTAAAAAATAATAATGATTGAATGGTAACATAACCAGTGATCAACCATGCAACAGGATGTCTCCAAGGAAGTGAAATTCGACTCTGCTGACCTTGATGCTTCTTATTAGCTCGACTGAGAGGAATCCAAAATAGAAATGCAACAAAAGCAGGAAGTGCCCAGACAGAAAGGGATTTTTCCCAAGAATCGAATGTGTCTCTCAGTGGAACGGCAGCTCCAGCTGCAATTGTAGCTCCTAATGCCATAGCTCCAGCGTAAAGACCTGTCATCATTCCAGCTCTTGATGCAAAATGTTCACGGATTAATCCTGGAAGAACAGCTCCTGTAACAGCTATCCCACACCCCGCAACAGTAGTAGAAAAATAAAGAACCGTTAACGAATCTCCCCAAAATCGCCCGCCAATACCTAGTGTGAGCATGCCTAAAGACCAAATGATCGTATTCTCTCTTCCAAATCGATTGGTCAAACCTGGAACAATTGGAGCAACAATTCCCATCGCTAAAACTGGTAAAGTGGTAAGTAAACCTGCTCCGATTGCACCTAAACCTGTCCATCGCTCGATATCTCCTACTAATGGAGGAAGAGATGTTAAAGCAATACGAAGATTGAATCCTGTAAGGATTAATGCGATGATGAATAAACTAAATTGAGATTTCTTTTTTGACTCAATCCTAAGATTCTCCGTATGATTCATATGGTTGCCTCATTTCTTTTTTTAGTTGATCACTTAGATGTCAAGTTCTCCAAAAGATCAAATATCTGCTCTTGTCTTCATTTCGGGACTAGATGACGCAGAATTAAACTGTATATCTTTTTTAGGTGGATACTTGTCCAATGTGCAAATGAGGTTGAAATATTTGTTTGTACTTGACAACATCCGAATAAGTTCTTGCAAGCTGATCACCATACTCTAATATTTGTTCGTGTACTTTTCGACGAGGTGCGTAGCGTGATTTTAACAGTTGATTAAGCACCTGGACATCGTGAAATCCATCCAATATCACCTCTGCTAAAATTTTAGCGTCTTCAAGGGTATAGCTCATCCCAAGACCGGTCATGGGGTGGAAAGAAAAAGCTGCGTTCCCTAGTGCGATTACATTAAAGTGATGATAAATTGATGCCAATGAAGAACTGACCGGAATCTTATGAAACCTGACAGATGTGAGTCCTGTTAAAACATCAATACTTTCGGATACAAAGGTTGATAAATGGTTAATGAGCTTAGATGGGTGAATGATATTATTTAAATGAATCGTTGAGGGAATACCAATAAAGATACGGGTTATCCTTTTGTCAAGTGGATAAAAATAAGCAAACCAGCCGTCTGAACTAAAATATAGTCGATTAAACTCCCAAACACTTGGTACCGCTTGCATAAAGCCTCCATAGATGGAATGGTTATACTGTCGAGTTTCTATCTGTGCATTCATATAGGGATGTACAATAGACTGAACTCCATCGGCACCAATAAATACATCTGCTTTAATAATCCGACCATCTTGCAGATATAGACGAGAAGCTATATCTGATTCAGTCTCAATGTATGACACAGTAGAATTAAACCAATACTCTACCTTCGGATAATTACTACATGCTGTTGTCACCGTTCCTACGATCTCTTTATAGGGAGCTATTATGTAATCAGAACCATATTTTGAAAAATCGAAGTGGTCAATCAGTTGCCCATCATGATAGTATTTTATAACTTTACGTTTGAGAGCTCCTCTGTGCAAAAGTGATGACAGTAAACCATAATGCTCAAATATACGAATTCCACCAAACTTGAGAAATTCAGCTCCTCGATTTCCAATGGTTAAACCTCGTTCGAGAACTACAACGTTTAATCCTGCTCTCCCCAGTAAAAATGCGAGAAAGGCCCCTCCGATTCCGGAACCAATGATCGCTACATCGAATTTATCCCGGCTCATTTGATATCTCTCGTGTTCAGATAACGTCCTGGAGAGATAATATCTTGGGGATCAAGCAGTTTTTTGATTGCATGAAGATGATGGAGTTCTTCACCCCGATCCAATATTTCATTTTCAATGTGATCTATATTTGACCGGTAGGGAAAAGCTCCAGACTCAATAAATTTTTGTCTTGCAGAATGACGCATAGCATGAGCACGTTTGATTGCTTCTTCTGACCGTTCAAATGAGATTTGAATGACCATATTGGCTGTATGAGATGAAATAAAGTTGAATTCAGCCGCAAGTGCTGTTGGATGCTCGTTCACTGATTGTTGGAGTTGTTGTAATGCAGTTATAGGACTTGTTGCATTTAGTCCAATAAGGGGTAGAAAACAAAGAAATCCCATTGAACCATTATCTACATCACATGAATCTAAGCGTAGTCCTCTTCGGATGGGTAAACAAGTAGGGATTCCCTGCGCCAATTGTGCTCGCACATATAAAGGATCATTTTTTGGAGTATTTTTTGCATCTAAAAATCGAGCACCAGCATATCCATCTAATGAGTGAAGTTTACGAATAAGCATTTGTTCAGATATTTTTACAGTCTCAGGAGTTCCAAGTAATGGTATCAAAATAACAAAATGTTCAGGGTCGGCACCATTTGGCAAAAGATATGATCCTGTCTCAGGTACTAAATATAACTCTCGTAAACGAATCATTCCTGTTGTTGGTAACCCCACTCGATATAATTGAACAAGTGATTGAAATACCTTTGGAAAAAAGTCTTTTCGAAAACGTGCATAATATAAATAGATTGATTCTGGACGTGGAATGAGCGAAATGGCCATTGCAGTTACAATGCCTAAATTGGATTGAACAAACATCTGGGTAAAATCAGGACCTGCTGTTCGTCCAGAGTAATAATTTTTTTGATCAAGTCCCCCTGTAGTTACCACTGAACCATCTGCAAGTACTGCCTCCACACCCAGAATATCTTCAGAACGAGCTCGAATGGTGCCATCCCCTCGATCCAAAGCGTTCCCAACTACGCTAGAATCAGCACAGGAAGCAGTTACATTAAGCATCCAATTAGTGCCTTCTAATGTTTTCGAAAGTTGTCTCTGCGTTACCCCTGGTTCAATTACTGCATATCCCCGCTCTAAATCCAATGTCCGAATTTGATTCATTTGTTTTAAGTCCACAATCGTTGTTTCATCTTTTATCGGAATGCGTGAGCCCATACCCCAGTTAAACCCTGTACTGATTGGATAAATAGGATACTTTTTTGATTTAGCATCTATTACGATTTCACGAACATCTTGTAGACTCTTAGCAGTTCGTACATCTTTCACAGTACGAGGTCGGTGACCACCAACGTCTGTGAGATTTTGTTTTGAATTAAAAATGTTATTCATAACACTACCCCTTTTGGGACAATATTTATTAATACAAATATACAGTTATCAAATACTATTATCAATTAAATTTATATATTTATGTTTCGAAATATTATTGCACAATACAATCCAACATCTTGAAATCGATAGATTAGATGTGAGTTATATTGATAGTCTTTTCCTCGTAAATTCGATCATGTTAAAAATATTTTCTTACTATCCGAACTCGACATATATTAATATTAGTCTAAGGATTGAGAGTTCTTGTTTTTCTAGTTGATGGGAGCTTATTACCCCCTAGATTAATCTCGGGACAGAGCAGTCTTGAGGCAACCGTAGAAGGAATCTCTAATGCGAGACCAAACGGGAGGTACATTGGTCCAGGTGACGTTCTCTGACATTGTCCAAGCAGCGGACAATATCGAGGGAAAAGTCGAAAACACCCCACTTTTGTACTGGGATGATGTATCGAACCTAGCAAAAGCAGAAGTCTGGGTCAAGTTCGAGAATTGGCAAATCGGGGGCGCGTTTAAAGCAAGAGGAGCTTACAATTTAGTGAGCTCTCTGGGGTCAGGGGATTTCGTTACGGTTTCTTCGGGAAGTTTCGGCAAAGTGATGGCAAAAGCCATTGCCGAGAAGCCGGGAGCCTCTCTGACGACGGTAGTGCCCTTTACGGTACCTGAACACAAAATCAAAGCTATCCAGTACTATGGAAGCGAAGTGATCAAGTACGGTGCTGAGTACAAGGAAGCAGAAGCTTTCGCTTACGATCTAGCCGCTCAAACTGGACGTAGAATGCTTGATCTGGAATCCAAGGAGGCAATAGCTGGTCAAGGAACAGTAGCGCTAGAGGCATTGGAATTCGAAGATTTCGATGTGATTCTTGCACCGGCTGGTTCTGGTGGTCTAGTCTGTGCAACGGCGATTGTTGCCAAAAACTTGTGCCCCAGAGCGAAAGTCTTTGGTGTGCAAAGCGAGGCTTCACCAGCATGGTACGCCTCTTTCCAAGCGAAAAAGTTGGTGCCTGTGGAGTACAAGTCGTCAATCGCCGAATCGCTTCACGGTGGCATCTCCCAATCGTTACTCGATTTAGCACTGGAGGTTGTGGATGGGTTTGTGCTGGTGTCAGAAGCCAGCATTGAATATGCAATCAATCTTGCTGCCAAGAAGATCTGCATGATTTTTGAAGGTTCTGGTGCTGTTGGCATTGCCGCCTTGCTAAGCCGCCGAGTTCCCGATGTTGAAGGGAAGAAAGTTCTCGTCATCGCAAGTGGTGGGAATTTGAGTTTGGATGCATTGACCGATATTTTCAAGCGTTACCGAGACTAAAACACCCTGTCGCCACATGGCGGCAGGGTGCTTCTCTTTTCAACATACAAATAACCGCTGCTTACTTGCCTATGTCTATCAAGGATTTAATATCCTTTTATGGTGTTATCCAAGCAGCACCTTTTACAAACATACTTAAAATGGTTCCTCTGTTTTACAACATTTGTTGATATTGTTTCAATTGAAAATGCCAACCTTGAACAGATTCATTTTTGCTGTCAAATCACCTTTCTGAATTTGTTTCAATAGATTTACTCATGAAGCCCCCCTGTCAGTCTAGAATATGGTCTGAAAGGACCAATAGGTACTTGAATAAGGCTTGTTTGTGACAGACTATCTAACTGATAGAGTTCATCACATGATTGGACATCAAATCCTAATAAAGGATGTCCGCCCATATCCAATGATGATGCGGTGAGCAATAAGCGCTGGACTAACATACCCGCTTCCATCTGTTGGATACGATAACCCCGATAACCCCAAGTGGATTGGAGTTGTTTTTTATCACCAACTACATGAACACATACAGGAACTTGATAAAGATTCATATTGTACACTGTCAAGCTTTGCTGTAGTTTTAATCGATGATCACCTAAGCGGATGATATGTAGTTCATGGTTAATAGGATCATAGTAATAAGCACCATTTGGTATATCTTCCACTTGATAAAGACAACAATAGATGGATAACCGAGAACCGATCTTTCCGATTTCTTCATCCAGATCATTTGCATAGACAAAAGCAGCACATGCTTCATGCAACAAAATCGCCAACTGATGTTTCTTAATTTTTTTCAAGGTAAAGTCCAATCCAGGAGAGTAACGTTTTTGGCAAACAGACAACCAATCAAAAGAAAAGTCTTTAACAGGAGGAAGAGAGAGAGGATTTTCTGTTTTTGGAAGCAGTCTCATTTTTTTATTACAAAAACGAAATGATTGAGTTGATTGGATTGAGGAAGCTTTATTTAATAGGGTAATTTCGGGAAAGGTCCATTGTTTCACAGATGAATATGTCCTCTGCTTGGGTAAGACAGGTATTTCTCTGCAAAGGGATTGATCATCAAAAGATGTCTTATTGTTTAATTGATTCGTACATTGATCGAAAACAGCACTTGTAGACAGGGGAATCACGGTATACGTAACTTCCTCTTGATTATTTAATCCTAGTAAATGGTTCACCGCTTGATCTAAAAACTGAAAATGAATCCTTGCTGAAAAACCAAATCGTTTCACTACTTCTAATAACTGTCCCATTAAAGCACCTGCATCGAGAGCTTGCAAACGATATGAGAAGTTATGATATTTAAAAAAGTTCTTTTCAAATCGAGTGGTAACAAAAACTGTGCTAAATAGTGATGAATGAGCACACTGATTACCAAGAGTCTGGTCTAAGTAGTCATCCACATTCCCTTCACGCAATAAGACCAAACAATGATGAGCAACGTCATAATGATATATCCCAACTGGTAAACTTTCCATTTTTAGATAAATATACAACTCATTTGGATATAGAGCACCACCTGATGGAACAAATCGTCGATAATATTGTGTATGGTCGATTGTTGATTGATTCGGAACACGTAAAAAAGACGTCTGGCAAATATGAGAAATTCCATATACATACCAAAGAAAATGACCAATGGTATGTAAATTTGGAGTACCCGTGTAAATTCCCTTTTTTAAATTTAGCGGAATATCTAAAGGAAGAGTGATTGTTGGTAAACCCTGGTATAACTTATATGGAATCGGTGCGTTTTCCCAATCCACTTCCCAATCATCAGGATATATCTTCTCAGGCTTAAAGTGTAAATGATATAAAAAATCATGAAGATCCAAAAACAACTCCTCCTTTTGTCTTATGGGAAAGGATGTGGATGAGGATTTAATTCTTCTAAGGATAGTGGTCGCTGTACATATCCTAATTGCATAGGTACATTTCTCACCCGATCTAATCCTGTTAAACGTGTAAGGTGATGACCAAATGTCATCGGTAACATTCCTGGTATCAGAACTTTTACACAATAAAGGTTATTTCTCTTTAGTTCAGGTGTTGTCTGATTAATCACAATTACGTTCATATCTAAATCTTTAAATTTGGTAAGCATCTTTCTAAGATCACAAGTAATGTCATTCGGATCGATTGCCCATCGTAATTCATCAAACGTTTGAACTGGAGTCCGAGTATCTAATAAAAAATCGAATCGTTCTTCTGCTTCTGGTAATCCATACAGCAAGGAGTGATCTTCCATTTGTTGAACGAGAGAAGGATTGGTAAGCATCTCTCTGCACTTTTGCATATCTGATGCATGTGTTCCTGTATGCAAATTTACCATTCCTGCAATTTCATGAATGGCACTTTTAACAGCTTGGATCGGATTTAAATGAGCTCCAGCTGCACAGATAAGATGAAGTCCAGCCGATTTACGATTTTTTGCCAGTGCCCATATAGTAGGAATATCATTCTCCATCGTCGCATTGAAAAGATGAAGATTATATCCAGCAACAGATTGCAAACGTTGAACCATCCACGCAAGTTCAGTGTCATTAGCTGAAGCAAGTTCAAGTGGAGCAAGTGCTAACTTACCATACCAAGCCATTAAAAATGCATCTCTTTCCACTACTTCTAGGATGCCATAGAAAATGGCTTCTTCTAAACTTCCTCCTAAAGCACATCCATTAGAAGTTTCATATACAAAACCATCTTTGTGCCCCAAACTATAATAAGCTAACACCTCAGGAACTAAAATTGGACGTTTCTGTATCAATGAATATCCCCATACCCACTTGATGGGCTGTTGTGGATCAAAGGGACGAAAGGGAAATTTCGGAAGAGAATATTGCTCAGGCGAATGAACACCGACTTCAAAGGGATTTAATGCCTCGGTTTGGAGATGATGATAACAATCAAAAACAGCAGTTTGTTTGCCACGTGGTGATAGACCGCAATAACGTTCAAGTCCTTCTAATATGGCTGCTGATTCACTATCGGCAAATGATAGGGTACGCCCAGCTGTCGCTTCATCAACTGTAAATAAAGGGAGATTCACAACTACATCAGCAAAAGGAGTAGTCGTATCTTTTGCGCATCCATTTAAACAACCAGTTCGGTTATCTAGATAGTCATTTGCAAGAATTTGTTTAAGTTCATCAAGCGAAAGAGTACGAGATGTATATGGTTTCACTTTAGGACTAGATTGAAGTGTAATTCGTGCTTGTTCAGATGAATCAAGAGCAACCTGACTACAAACAGGACATAACGGGTTTGGTAAAAAAGAGTGCAATGAACTTTGTAAGGTACGTAAATGAAGGCAACGAATTTTTTCTTTAACATATGAAGGTTTCCCTTGTAAAATCCGATCCACTTCATATGTTACTAACTGAGCTAAATAGCGTATACTCGTGTAAGTTCCCCATATCTCTTGATTTGCATCTTTAGAAATGTTCTTTCGCTGGTAGATCTCCCACATATATTTACGGTCACGCCCTGCCATGAGTCGACGATAAATCGCACACTGAGAGCAACCAGGTGTACCTGGGTCAACAAGTGGACCGATAAATCCCTCACCAAACGAAAGATAACCACTTAACCAAGGAACTGAAGCTTTTTGAAGTAACTTTTCGGCTGTTTGATGAATAGCTGGATACCATGCATCGTGTAAAACAAGTGCTAATCTAGTGTTAGGGAGATCTTTTACAAAATCCAAGTGACGAATTATTGAATATTGACTCGATAAATTGCTTGCGACAAAATTAGCTAAATGCCCTTTTCCAACAATCCACACATCTGCACTCATTGGAAATCCCTTCCTTCCAAGCTGACTCCAAAAACGCCTCCCAGTTTCTCTTTAAAAAAAGGTTCCAAAGCGAGATCATATAAAGTGAGTTGATTCCGTCTTTTGTCTAGAGTTTTTAAAGCATCTCGTAAAAGCATCTCCATATCATGTTTTTCTTCACATGTGGGAATGGAAATTTCTTGACTATCTGCTGGATAACTAGAAATAAATAACTCCATTTGATTGGAATAGACCCCTGAGTCGCTATGCATGAATGCTTGTTTAAGCGCATTACGAAAAGCAATCGTTGTGTTTAATCCAATACCTGCATACCATTTCTCATTTACGACTACCCAAAATACGGGAAATCCAGCTACTTCTTCTCCTTGATAAATAATAGACTCCCCATTAGCTATCGTTAACATTTTTAAATAATATGAGCATCTTTCATCATCAATGGCACTTAAATGGACTCTCTTCATAAGCGAACGATAGATCGGTGACCAAGATTGTTTATTCATTTTCCTGTTCAGGATACTTTGAATACCACGACAAATACCTTCTGTCGACGACAAACCTGTACCGATACCGAAATTTTCCATTTGATCTTTAAAAGGATTTTCTATACCTTCCAAAAGACGAGAAACATATGTTTCTATACCTGTAAAGCCAGCCTCTAATTGAGCTTCCTGATGAGTATAACCAATACAGATGATCTCTGGTAACAAATGAGCTCGTTCATTTGATAAAGGATCAGCAATTTGTACTTTGCATTGTGCGAAAGGAAGTTGTTTTAAATCGCCCTCTTCCCATGTATGAAAAATCCCAGTAGTTTTAGAAGTGATTTGGTGGAAAAAGGAAAGTAATTGACTAGAATCTGATGCTGAACTTTGTTTATTGATATACTGAAGGATTTCAACCTCCTTAATAACAGGTTTTGTTCCAACTAACGGATGAGGTATAAAAGAATGCCAGTCCCCCTCCAACGTTTCTATATTTAATAAATAAAAAGGATGCTTTTTTTCTAAAGGTGTTACACCCGTTACCTGTTTAAAAAGCTCAAACACCATTGTATTAGCGAGTATTGATCCAACTGTGGCTGAAGGATAATCTGGTTGTGGTTGTTCACAAAGTGAGGTTTGATGCAGGCGTCGCCATGCTGACTCCCAACAGGTTTCTGATCCAGGATGAACGAGAGGTCCGACCATTCCAAATTGCTGTAAATGGATAGCAGGAAGAAAATTTTTTCTTTCTTGACGACATATATTGTGCAGGAGTTTTAATAATTCGATATCTCGACCTGAGGATGCGAATAAAACAGTATCAAAAGGTTCTATGATTTCTCTCCAACCGATCTCTATGTCATTTTTTATGTAAACTTCTCGAAGCGATAATTCTGGATCATCTTTCTGATAATGCTCAGTCAACTCAAGAATTCTTTGCTGTTGTCTAGAAGTAAGACCTTCCATAACAGCATGTACCTGTTTGAGTCCAGATTCAAAGAGCGCAGAAATTAGTGACACAAAAATTGAGTCAGATCCAATGGACAAAATATTGCTCTGACGATAACGTTGAAATAAATAGGCTCCTGAATGAACCAAATGGTCAACAAATTCAATTTGAGGTGCATATTTTTTTCGGATTGCCTCTGATAATTCGTCTGGAAGATCCCTACTTATATCACGAACAAAACCGTATTTGTATAAAATTTCAGCAATTTCATACACTCGTTTTTGATGCGCTTGTGACAATCCTTCTGCGATCTCACTTAATGAATATTCACCTGAAAAAAAAGGAATCAGTTTTTCAACCCACAAATCCATTTGACTTCCTTCGATTCGAAAGGAACGTTGATTGTTACGAAGATATACTCCACCTTTATGATCAGGTAAATAAAACACATCGCCCTGAATTTTCAATCGCATTGAAGCATTCAAATTTGACATTTGATGCCTCCTTTTGGAAATCATTTTTTACTTTACTACTTTATGTTCAATTTTTTGTTTTATTGCTCAATTTAAAAGCCCCCAACATTTATTAAGAATGATGGGGTATAATGCAGAAAAAGAATAACTATATGGTATCAATTTAGAAAAAGAAGAAAGGGAAACATGGAAAGCAAGGAAAACCTCCAAAACACCCTCCACATCTACCACAAACAAAGCCACATCGTCCACATCCCCCGCATCGTCCGCATCGCCCGCATCGGCCACATTGGGTAACTTGATAATCTTGATCATACATCTGTTGATAGTCCCAATCAGCCATCTCTTCTTCAGTATAATCATCAATCTTTAACTTCTTCAGATCTTTTTTCAAATCACTCATTTTTCGTAACCTCCGAATTTTAAATTGTCTGGATATATTTATGATTGGATTTATGTAGTGGTTACAAATGAATTAAATTTTTCACCCAAGTGGTTGCCGTCTATCTCATCTTTTTACATAAAGCACCAAGAAAAGCTTTGGCAAAAAGAAAAATAATTTATTTGCGAAATGGTTTTAAAGTTGCTTTTCTATGAATTAATCCAACTACTATGCAAATACTACTAGCTTAAACCATAATGAACCAGCCACAAATCATTTAGTGGCTGGTTCATCTCATTCAACTATGCTTTGTCATCGATAAATTCCAATTTCCTTTATTTGAGTTATAGGGAAAAGTCGCTCTAGATGATTACTTTGTATGGTTACAAAAGATTTATTCTCATACATGATTTGATGATAAAGCTCTTCAGCTGCTTTCCCTTTGACCTCAATCGTTTGACCACTTATTAGGTTTATAATCGCTTTCATTTAATTCCTCCGATCCCCTCTATTCAAATAGACTACAAGGCTTCAAATTCTTTAAGTTGATTTGGGATCAAACTAACTCAAATTAGATCCCTAGAAAATCACTAACCATAGACAAAATGAGTGCTAATCCCATCACTCCACTATTCAGCCAACTGAAACGAGTACTTCCACCCATTCGATAGGTATATTTACCATAGAGAATGATTGCTAACAAGATAAGAATTCCTTCAACACAAGCTGCGGTAATTGGAGAAGTCCATAATCCAAAACCGAGCAAAGGGAAATGTCCGATATTTCCAGGAAGAATTGGAAGATCTGGGCGATGTACTAACAAATCTAATAGCCAATGGCTAAAGTTAAGTCCAGCCACTGTTAGTGCACCTTTACTTCCCCAACGATTTTTTGTGATGAAGAACATAATCAAGGAGAAGAGGACAACTGTTAAGAGTGAATGGGAATATCCGGCATAAATTAAATTAGCACCATAATTCCCTTCTCCTACTTTTGTCATTTTCTCTACCCCAGATAGCATGAAAACAACAAACAAAATATCTAGCCATTGAGTCGATAACATCAAAACCCATAAAGGAACCTGTTTTTGTTTTGTTTTTACAATCGCCGCCAAAGCAAAATGTCCAGCAAACATTTTCAAACCTCCTAAGATGTTAATTTAGATTCAAGCCACGGACAAAAGATGGTGAAAATAAGCATAAATAAGATAAAGCTCAATTTGGGTCAACCCCCTTCTGTTTTCCCTCTAGAAGAGTAGAAATTCCAATAGTACCTAAAGTTACTATCTGATCACCTGGATTTCTGGAGAATTGGAGAGTTAATCCATCAATCAGTGCCAAAATCAATGTGGCATATGTTTCTAGTTGATCGGTAGACCAATCTGATGACCAACGATGTAATAATTCTTTAATCGTTTCACGCATGGCCATATAGATTTCTTCAAGCGTTTTACTTAGAGCAGGATTTCGTCGTGCTTCTAGCCACAGACTGAGCATCAAAGTAAACCAACCTTGATTCTCATTTCGAAAGTTTGCAACATGTTCAATCGCCATACGCATAAGATCATCTGAGTCTTCTGCTTTCTTTACATCTTCGAAAACTTCTACTAATCCTCGATTTACGATCCATTCTCGAACCACTTCAATCAACAAACCTTCTTTTGTCCCAAAATGATGAAGAATTAAGCCATGACCCACTCCAGCTTCTTGGGCAATCTGTTTGATCGATGTATGGACATAACCTTGCTGTCCAAATAAAGAATAAGCAGCTTCTAAAATAGCAAATCGACGATCTTCAATATCATTTTTACCTCGTACCATAAACATCCCTCCCAAACCTAACGATTTACTAGACACAGTATAACATTGACTGTACATACAGTCAATGTTATACATAGGTTATCTACCAAAATCATTGCCAACTCTATCCAATCAACTAGACTGAATGAAAATCGCTCCAAGAATGTTTATTCAAATAAATCTATTCTATAGACACTTATTTTCATTGGACGTACCAAGATATCCAGTAATCTTCGTCATCATCTCAATCATTTATCGAAAGCCCTAAACTTTTATTATGGCGTTCTCCATAGCTGATTGACCGTCCAGAGACCTGCTAGGCATGGTAGAATTCCAATCAAACCTATGCAGTCCAGTATCCCCAGAAGTATCTTTTACAAGTAGATTGAACAATGCGATGATCGTGCCGAGTGCAAACATCCCCGTTGCCACCCAATCAACTTTTAAACTCATCATCAATGCTAGATCATTGTTATTTAGTTAAAATTTTAGGATTATATTCAAGATAACAATGGATTAACTTATATAATTCCCTTATGAAAATTGTTAACCTTTGCTGTCAATCCGGGAATAACCAACAGCTATTTCAGCGCTAACGTAAACAGCCGAGTATTCCAGCTATCGTGTATCAATGTATCAATCCAGGATATTAGCTTTGGCATGAAGTATACAGAATAGCAAAATGAAATAATATTGACAATAGAAATATATAAGAATATATTTCTAATTAGAGGTATAGCTTTTCATTTCCTATTAGAAAGATAATTATATTTAAACAAATCATGGGGTGATTGAGTGAGGAAATTTAAAATAACTGTTTTACTTCTTGCTTTGTTCTTAGCGCTACCTACGACAGTTTTTGGTGCAGTAATGAATGATGCATCATACAACATTGCAGGAAATAATGAAAAGATGAATAGCCATGATGATCAGAAAAGAGATAAAATTAAATCGATGATAAAAACACTTAAAAAATTAGTAAAAAATAATGGCACTAACAACCTCCCTCGTATTGTCTATCAGATAGGAGGAAATCGACCACCAAATAGTAATTATGTCGGACATCTTGATGGTGCAAGTTTTACTCAGTGGATATATAAGAAATATTTTGGAATCAAGCTACCTCGAACAGTCTATGATCAATACAAATTGATGATAAAAGAAAAAAAAGCAGTCAAAGTTACTAAAGAGAATCTAAAACCTGGTGATTTAGTTTTTCATGAAAACACCTACAATTGCGGTGTTTGTAAGGATGATAACATTACACATGTAGGCATCTATATTGGTGATAATAAATTTGTCTATAATTCCTCCTCTAAAGGTGGAATTGTTATTAACGATCTAAGAG
Source organism: Seinonella peptonophila (assembly GCF_900129355.1). Taxonomy (GTDB): domain Bacteria; phylum Bacillota; class Bacilli; order Thermoactinomycetales; family Thermoactinomycetaceae; genus Seinonella; species Seinonella peptonophila. Next base: position 747,134 of record NZ_FQVL01000001.1, read on the forward strand.
AACCTTATTTTACATCTCATTACTATGATGCAATCCGGATAAACGGGGTAGGAAGTAAGTAACGGCCTATTAATCACTAACCTTAAAAGATATGGGAATTAGACAACTTACTTGGTATAAAAGCTGAATTTTAACAGTAATTATTTCACCCCATTTATTCTGATCTATCCAAACATAACGGATATTCAGGGAATGAACCGCCTAGTAAAGCTATAAACGTTATCCTATTAACCTTACCCTAACGTTCACATCTAAATCTTATACAATGATTTATCAAATCATAGGATTCCTAAACTGATTATGAAAGAACCAGTTAATTAGGTATTAACTGGTTCTTTCATGCTATTGGAAGAGCGAGTCTATTTATATCCTATTACACCTTTTCAACACGTTAAATATTTGACTGACAACTAATTACTTAGTTAACTAACGTTTCAATCATAACAATTCTTAGCATCGTCCACTAAGAATTGTTTTTTATTTCAGCCAATTTTTTTTGTAAAGCTATTTCTAACCCCCCAAGAGAAATAATATTCGTAATCCATTGTGCCTAGAGTCTATTTCATCAAGAAGCAAGTGCCTTCTCAATCTGTCAGGTTCATCTTCACACTCGATAAGTGATAGAGGCTGTTTCCAAACATCGAACAAGTATTCAAAGGAACCTTGTTGAACTACTACTACCTACAGAGGTGGTAGATTCCTGCGAACACCAGACAAACGTCCAGTTATCTTAGCAGGCTCTACCCGCCGTCCCAGCGGTGAAAACAAAGTATGCTCCCTACTTTCGCTTGGTTTTCGCAACTTCGGTGAGCTGGTTGGTTGAAGATTTTACGTTACTGACCCTTTCCAGCAACAACCCCATATCTTCAGTTTTCAAAGAGCTACAACTATTCTAACAAAAAAAGTGGTTATAAGCATCCCCGCAAAAGGGATACCGAACCACGTCCCATTCACCTCACCGCTTGTAGAAGCGGGAGTACTCTTGGACGAATTTGGATAGAGCCGAAAGTATGTCAGTCAACATCAACTTTGTACTCATAGAGATGTGTTTTACAAAAAAACTTACCAACTTCCTGGAACAGTGTTCAACTTGTCACCATGTACGTTCCCGAACAGCTGAACCCGAATGAAACCTACCTTTTTATTTCGACCATTTCCATTCGTCACTTTTGCGTATGGTCAAAAGACCTTCCGAAATATCCCGAATGATCTGCTCAAGCCATATTTTTTCAGCCTCCAATAGAGCCAATTCATACTCTGTTTCAATAATAAAAAGTCTACTGACTCCTGACTGTTGTGTAATATCTATTGAGGAACGAATTGTCTTGATTTGTTCAGCTAAATTGCTTTTACGTTTTCGAAGCAGTTCATATGCCTCATGGGGTGATAAATGTGCCAGGAACGCAAGTCCTGCTGCAAATTGCGTGTATTCTTTTACTGGTTTTTGCACCAAATACCTTAGCCAATCAAAAAATTCATCGTAACCAGCAGGTGTAAGTTCGTAAATTGTCCTTGCAGGATGTTTCCCTTCTTTTAACGTTTCTTTGGCACGAATCATTTTATTTTTTAACAAATGATCAATCACAGCATAAAGGGAACCTGTATTCAGCTTAATCGTATCCGAGATTCCACGCTTCTTCATGGTAACTCCAATCTCATACGGATGCATAGGGCTCTCATTAAGCAATGATAAGACAGCTAAAGCAAGCAAATTGCTTCGCTTTGATTTAGGCATTCGACATCACTCCTTCGATCTCATTATAAAAGAACAAGTTTTTCTTTTAAATACTAGTTGACTAATTATAGTTTAAAAAATATAGTTTAATTATAGTATAATTCCAATCAAAGAACCGTCATCTATTTTAATCAATGGTAAATGCATGACATGACACCAAGCCGTTAAAAATTCATTGAAAACTCTGTTTCAATTTAACATCGAAGACAAAACAACTGGGAGGATTAAAAATGAAACAGCTTAAAGAAAGAAAATCATTTCCATTCATGCAGTTATTACCCCTCGGCGCCATTCTAGGTCCAATCATATTCACCCTCACCTGGTTCATTCTCGGTTTTATCAGCACAGGTTACACCATTTACAATGTACGAATTGAGCCTTATTCAGTTATTACTCAACCAATCAGCGGTCTAGGGATGGGTTCAACCGCACTTTTTATGAATTCGTCCTTTATCTTGAGTGGAATCTTACTTTTAATTGGTATTATTGGGATCTTCCATTCACTGAGGGGAATCGGACAGACTTTAATGCGTCGGCTTTGTATGATCTTGTTTATCCTTTCACCAATTGGACTCGTCATTTGTGGAATTTTCAATCTTGAAGCGACTTTCATGCACTCAATTGGCTTTCTATTGAGTACAGGAACTACCATTTTGAGTTTTCTAACAGCTGGTTTATATTTACGACAAATCCCGGGTTGGAAAACGCTCGGGAAAGGGCTGCTTATTGGAAGTCCCCTTACCCTTATCCTCTTCATTTTGTTCTTTCTGAATTTCGATCCAATTGCTTCGGGAGAAGGTAGAGGTATAGCTGGAATATACAGTCGACTTCTTGCTATAGAGGTGCTTATCTGGTTCGTGATCATGGGATGGTTGTCTTTTAAACGCGCTCATCACACACGATCTTAACAATATCCAAAAAATAACACTGATCATAATCGCTCAAATATAAATCAGAAGTCACAGTAGTTGTCTAACCAAACAAAACAACGTTCATTTTCCAACGTTGTTTGTAAGCGTCGTCCATAGTATTGGTCGGCGTTTTTACTTGGAATTTTTCTAATCGTGAATAGTTGTACATACAATCTAATTTGTAAACATATCATGATTTTCCTTCTAACTGTAAACTCACTTGATATAGCTGCTCGGTTAATTTGATTCCAATTTGTTCACCAATCACATCTGAATAACGATCATAGAGATTGATCCATGCTTTTTCAATGATCGGTTGGAGCTCCCTCCCTCTATCCGTTGGATAAATGAGGGATTGCCGTCCTCGTTGTTTCGTATAAACGAGATTTTTATTTAGTAGTTTTTCAATAAAACGAGTAATTGTCGAAGGGGCAATATGTAGAATTTCACCCAATTCTTTTTGTGAAATCCCTGGTTGGTCATTGACAGCGATCATAAGAAAAGCATAAGTCGGTGATAAACCTGTGATACGAAATTCATTATCTGCTAGCTTTGTAATGGATCGCGCCAATTGATTTGCAGTAAAATACATACATCCTTTTAATAGATGATCTTTCGTTGGTTTTGACATTATCTCACCACATTTCTAAAATTCATTGTTTGTACATGCAATATAAATCGCTTATCTTCAGTCGACAATCCAAAAACAAAAAAATATTAATAGAAATAACAACATATATCATTTTATTAGATAAAATCATTTGGTTTAACATAGCTATATTTGTGACTATAACCGAACTCAGATAAATCTGGGTTTTTAGTCATTTTTGAAATTAATTCTATCATTTATACATAACGCAAAAAACGAACCACCATTCGTATAAAACTATATAATAATTATAAAAAGGAGTACGCCAATGCGAAAATGGGTTTTCCTCTTCTCACTCATTGGTTTGATTGCGCTTTCTATATTTTCTTCTATTCCGAAAAATTTTACTGCAATTACAAAAACCACTGAAGACCATAATACATATATAGAAAAAAAACTACCAACCATTACAACAAATAGCGGAGTATGGGAACAAGTCTTTATTGATGATTTTCAATCGAACCAATTAAATAAGAACAAGTGGACCTCACTCTTTCAAAAAGATAATTATAACGAGGAATTGCAATTCTATACACCTAAAAATGTAAACTTATCAAATGGCTTTTTGAATTTAACCGCTAAAAAGGAACGAAAGCAAGGAAAACTATATACTTCAGGTCTCGTCAATATGAAGGATAAATTTACCTTTCTCTACGGACGTGTTGATATCCGGATGAAAGTCCCTTTTAAACCCGGTATGCTACCAGCTTTATGGCTCTTACCGGCAAACAATCAATTACCAGAAGTAGACATTTTCGAAGCACCTGGACTTGAGCCCAAACGAGTCTATATGGTAAATCATTGGCGAAAAAAAGGAGAGTTAGTCTCTAAATCTACCTTTTATGACCTACGTTACCCAAATAAATTTCATACATATACATTAGAATGGGAAAAAAATGAGCTTCGTTGGTATATTGATGACATCTTTATGAGAAAAACCAATCAGGGAGTTCCTCAAGAACGCATGTATTTGATTTTGAATTTAGCAGTTGGGGGAAAATGGCCCGGCTCTCCAAAAAAGTCAACCACATTTCCAATCACCATGCAAATCGATTCAGTGAAAATCTACAAAAAAAAGGCGGAATAACTCCATGAATCATATTGGCGCCATTGTATTTTTCTTCTGCACTTTTTTGCCATTATTCCATATGTTTCACGCACTCCCATTTTTTTCAGAAGGAAGGCGAAAAGTCAAACCCCGTATCCCTGAAGAAGGAGTTTCGATTCTAATTCCTTGTTACAACGAAAATTATATCTTGGAAACAACATTAAAAGGATTATTGCAACTCGATTATCGACATCAAGAAATCATCTTTATCAATGATGGATCGACAGATAACACATTTGAGGTCTTATATGAACTATTAGATCTCGTTCCATTACATTGGGAAAAACAACATGATTTACCTCACAAACCGATTGTTGACTTCTACCAATCAAAAATATACCCCGAAATCTTTTTGCTAGACAAAGTAAACGGAGGAAAAGCAGATGCACTCAACGCTGGATGCAACTTTGCCACAAAGCCCATAATTGTTACTTTAGATGCAGATAGCATTTTAGATCAGAAGGCATTGAAAGAAGTTAATCTTGCCTTCCATAACCCAAATGTTATTGCAGGTGGTGGAATGGTTCATATATTGCAAGGAAAAAATATGCACGATATCAACTTGAATAACAAATGGTTGATTTCCTTACAAATCTTTGAGTATCTCAAAGGTTTTTATATCTATAAGTCCTCACTGGCAAGATTAAATGCGCTTGCGATTATTTCAGGTGCCTTTGGTGTCTTTCGCAAGTCAATTCTGTTAGAACTTGGTGGTTATCGTGAGACATTAGGTGAGGATATTGATATCACATTACGCTTTCAACAATGGATCTTAAAACATCCTGGAAGTAAAATGCTGTTTATCCCAGATGCCATTTGCTATACAGAGTGCCCAGAATCATGGAGAGACTTGTTTAAACAACGAATACGCTGGCAAAAGGCATTTGTCGATTGTGTCTTACATTTTTGGGGATTTCTTGCAAGGACGATATTTCATCGGATTGTATCATTTTTCTTACTTTTTGATGCCTTCTTCATGGGAACAGTAGCCACAATTGTGACCACATGTGTACTAACTGCTTCGTTCTTTATGCCGCAAGCCGATATGCTTCAAGCGATCACAGCTTATTTCATCGGGTCACTTATTCTCAATTTTATCTATAATTTATTTACGATTTATATTTCATACAGTGAAGGAGTCCGCTTCAAAGGAAGAAACAAGTGGCGGCTAATCTTATTAATTTTTATTGATATTTTTCTATATCGATTCGTTACTCTATTTTTTATTTTTTATGGAACGATTGCCTATGTCTTTAAACCAACAGGATGGAATAAAGTGGCACGTACTGGACGAGATTATCAAATTCATGAAACCAATACTAGAGGTGAACATATTGGATAGAAAACTGATTAAAGTTTACATATTTTTATTGGTTGCTTTTATCGCTGTATTCCCTCTAGTCCGTTATAAAGATATCTTAATTACAGATATTGCCGATTCCTTCACTCAACTTATCAATCATAAAATTCAAGATATTACGATGGGTATGACGCATTGCCCACCATCTGATAACCAAAGAACAAAAAAACCTTTATCTCCAAATAAAGCTAAAATAATCTTTGTTCTTGACGATAATTGGGAATCTCAATATACATTCGCCTTTCAAGTTCTAAAAAGGAGAAATTTCCCAGCAACGATAGCTGTTATTCCATCCAAAGTCAATCAACCAGACTATATGAGTTTATCGCAATTGCAAGATGTATATAGGAATGGTTGGGATTTAGTTAACCATACGTTTGATCATAAAAATTTATCCACACTTGACCGCGAAGAACAATCTGATCAAATTATGAGAGGGACAGCTTGGCTTAATTCAAAATGCTTTACACAAGCTAGTAATATCGTGGTTTATCCATATGGTGCTTTTAATTCATCTACGATTCAAGTCTTAGCAGAGAAAAAATATCGAGGTGCTCGATCTCTAATTGAAGGCTTTGAAAAAAACCAGCCTTATACTACTTACCAAGCGAAGGTTCAAAACTTAACGACTCCAGTTACTACTGAACAAGTAAAAGACTGGATTGATGAAGCGATACAAAACAAGAAGACATTAATCTTTGTCAATCATCGCTTTGCTGATCAAACAGTTGACCCAACCAGCATGATCTATGATAAAACTCGATTTGTAGAAGTTGTTAATTATTTAGCAGAAGTGCAAGATAAGGTGCAAGTTATTACATATTCGGAATGGTTGGATAATGAGCAACAAATTCGTCCTAGTCATCCAAACTAATCCTACACAGATCAAGTTCCACTCACCCTTGCATTGTTGTTTATATGAAGCAAAATTTGCACACAATTGGAGGAATAGCTTTATGATAAAAAAAGTTTGGACTGGCTTTTTTGCTGTTCTCTTTATTCTACTCTTCTATTTTTTGTATACAGCCGCTTCCCAGAACTATATCCTTATTATGTTCATCTGCCTCAATATATTTTGGATTCCTTTATACTTCTTTGTTGATCACAATCGGATCAGAAAAAAACTCGTCTCTGGGTTCCTTTATTTTCTCATCTCAGTAATAATTAGTTTTCTTCTGATAAATTTCTCTTCCTTTCTACCTTTTTTGCTACTTACGATTGTTGTTGTCCCCTTTTTGATCTTTGGCATTCCAATCTTATTGATTGTAGAGAAACTTACACAAAAATATTTGTCAAATTACAGTTCAATCTTCGTTTTCATTTCAAACTTTGTTGGCGGCTTTCTGATCAGCTTCTTAACTTTGATTTCTATCAAGCCCTTCTCTCAACGGGATTTAACTGATCCTATCGCTTTTCTACTATATGATACTATCTTGGCATATCTATTCTTATTTTGGTTGATAGACCTCGCTGTGACGCGATTTTGGAATCGTAGAATGTTTCTCTCTCAGAAATAAAGGATCACCAATAAATACAAACTCCCCCTTCTCGTAAGGGAGAGTTTTTGCATGTGGGGCGATTTCTTATTCATGTCCGTTTTTGGAACACAAGAGGTAATTTCTGAAATCCATACATAATAGAACTAGGATAAAGATCAACGGATGTATTTGGCTCTAACTGTAGTTGTGTGGCTCTTTCTAAAATAATGTCTAGAGCAATCTTTGCCTCTAAAATAGCCAAAGGCGCTCCAATACAGTAGTGGATTCCATGACCAAAGCTAAGTTTGGCTTGATTATCCCGATAGATATCAAAAGTTCCAGGTTGCTCAAATATCGAGGGATCATGGTTAGCTGCACCAATCCAACCGCTTACATAATCTCCCTGTTTTATCCTTTTACCACCTAGTTCTATATCATGCTTAGCCTTTCGAAAGAGACTTTGGACAGGTGAGCGATAGCGCAATACTTCATCAATAGCTTGAGGAATATCTTCTCTATTTTCGAATAGATGTTCTTGCATCTCAGGATGTTCAGTAAGTGTATAGATAGCATTTCCTAACAAATTTGTGGTTGTTTCATTACCTGCGAATAATAAAATCATTGCGAATGAGATTAAATCCTCAGTCGATAATCTTTCTCCATCAACTTCTGCTGCAATTAATGAACTGATCAAATCATCTTTTGGTTCTTTATAACGCTGTTCAATCAAAGCAGTAAAATACTCCATTTGTTCTTGTTGTGCTTGGAAAAAATATCCGACTTCTTCTTCTGTTTGCGGATTGGAGGTAAATGCTTTAGCCCAATGAGAGATTTGTTCATGGTTTTGATCAGGTACACCAAGTAATTGACAAATCACTCTTACAGGAACAGGGATAGCAAAATCGCGAATAAACTCAATTTTTTCCGATTCCAAGTGTTTCTCCCATAGTTGTGTACATAGCTGACGAATCCAAGGCTCTAGATTTGAAATAACTGAAGGAACAAACGCCTTGGATATAATTTTGCGCAATGATCGATGACGAGGAGGATCAAGATTCGTAATGGAATTCGCAATAGGATTATTATCCATGCGTGGGGTTACTTCACTTGAGAAGTTTTCATAATCTCCATAAACACGTTTCACATCTTCATAACGAAATACATGCCAAACACCTTTTTCACCCCATAAATGGATGTAATCCCCATCAAAAACTACAGGATTTTCCTGTTGCATTTTATGATACCAAGAAAAGGGGTCTAACGATGGGGCAGGGATCATTACTTCAGCTCCTCGATGATGATATTGAAATAAATGAATAATAATAGAATGCTATTTATTAAATATACCCAAATATTTAATAATAAAACATGGAATTTCGAATAATTATATGTAAATCTAAAATTACATAAGTTGCAAACGCTTTTATTTACATATCAAAATCTTTCAGTGATTGTGTCGTTCGTTTTGAGGGAAAAACCTTCTTTTCTTTACCCATAAAAAGAGAAATTTTCCCTGACGGAATTTGACTAGCAGCAACGATGATTTTCTGTCCAAGTTCGGAATTAATGGTATCCCTCAAATAATCATAAGATTCATAATGTGTTTCGATTATTACTTGCATACCTGCATACTCTTCAACATTTTCTTGGCTCATCGGCATGACACTCGTAATGTTGACATGGCTTACTCCAGGTGCTTGAAGCATGAATGGTAAGACTTTATTAAAAAAATAGGCTTCGAATTCCTTTAGATCTTCAATATTACTAGCAATTCCAATTGTTTTAATCAATGTTCTTACATCCTTTCAACTATATTAGTAAAAATGTTCCTAACACTTATAAGTGGTTGCTATATTTGTACCTCATAATAAAGAATATAAACAAGCAAATAAATATATTTGAATATTAAATCATATATATACAACTGCTGCATTGCAATTCTTTTTCGCATCATCTATTCATACATGTGATTGATCACAATAAAAAACCAGCCATGTTAAATCAATGGCTGATTCGCTCCATTTTAGGTGCTATTGAACAGAATAACAATTTAATTCCTATAGATTGCCCCGTCCCCATTATGTTTTACCATAGATCAGACACAATCATTAACACGATCAATATACATTAGAAGTGCATATTAAATATGTGCCAATTTGTCCGGATTTGCTACAGTATATATAGTTTGTATCTGATTTCCTTTAAACGAAAAAGAGTAAACATATTTCAATCCGTCATTCATATAAATCACAAAACCAGGGAGACTGTTTACGGTAACAAATTGTAAAGTATATTCTCCAGCATACATCCGAGCAAAGTTCAATAACAGTTGAGCCACTTTGGATGTCCCGATAATCGGAATTTGCGCAGCTCGTACTTTTCCCCCACCATCGTTATATAAAACGACATCTTCTCGAATCAAATCTATTATATGTCCAGTATTACCTTGTAAGATTGATTGAACAAAGTCTTTCACTTTTTCCTCAGCTTCCTGCATAGGCAAAATCGTTTCTGGACTGAGATGAATGCTCTGTTTGGCTCGCCGATATATTTGCCTACAATTGGCGCTTGACTTTCCAACCATTTCAGCAATTTCATCATAGGAATACTGAAAAATTTCTCGAAGTAGAAAGACAGCCCTCTCCATCGCATTTAATTGTTGTAACAACAAAAGATAAGCAGTCGTCAATGATTCTTTTTTCATATAAGTGTTAGATGGATCATTATCATTCACTTGATCATCTAATAAAGGCTCTGGCAACCAGGGACCTACATATACCTCTCTTTTTTTCACCGATGACTTCAATAAATCTAGGCAACGATTTGTCACAATTTTACACAGATATGCTTTTTTATTTTCGAGTTGTGCACTTTCCGGCAATTGATCAAAAGTCATAAAAGCATCTTGTACGATATCTTCTGCATCCATCACACTCCCAAGCATGCGATATGCAAGGGAAAAAAGCAATGATTTATATTCTTTATACAACAACTCGATGTCCACCCACAAAAACCCCCTCTTGGTTGGGATATGCTATCAAATGTTCTACTGCTCGCTTAGCACTAGCCGCCGCTGCATCTACTAACAATTCTCCATGAGTTACCCAATCCCCAGCAACATATAATCCTTTTATTTCAGGAACATGGGGACCTGGATTCACGGTACGTTTCATATGCATAAAATCATGTGTCACCACGATTCTTGGCAAAAATTGTCTAGCTACCAACTTCTCACGCCAACCGGGTTGTGCTAAATCTAGCGTTTGTTCTAGATCTTGTTCATCTATTTTTACATTCGTATGCGTTCCTTGGTATTTAATGAGCTGCACAACCTGATCTCCATTATCACTTAAATGGGCTGCTCGTGATTGATTTGAAAGAAATACAGCTTGATCAAGCCCATAAATAAATTGGTTTTTCGGTTTTGGTAATCGACGTAGCGCAATAGACAAACAAGCTGCAGTAATAGGAATCGCTTGATCTTTCCACACCTGTAATGAGGTTTGATCTGCATATGGGACAAGTTTATAAGCTATTTCTGGTGCTGTGGTAAGAATCACATGATCGGTATAAACTCTAGTTCCATCTGCACATTTCACTGCTTCTACCCGTCTATCTTTGGTTTCTATCTCAGTTACTCTATTTCCAGTCATAAATCCAACCCCAAATTCTTCTGCTTTGTTTCGCAATTCCTTTACCAAAGCTCCCCAACCCTTGTCAAGATAGAGTACACCATTCATCGAATGTTTTAATTGCCTTAAAACCGGACCAGCCGCTTGAAGATCAGGAGCGACTACATAACTAGCTGTTCTCAGCAATGAGTAGAAAAAATTACGAACCATAGGATCTTTCAAATGACCTTCAATCCAATCCCTTACACTCATTTGGTTGTATTGACTTGTGTCTAATTTTCGTAGTTTTACCAACCAGCTTCCTATTTCTCGTTTTCCTCTAAATGAAAAGAGTGGTGTCGTAAGCAAAGACATAAAGTTCATAGGTAAAGGAATGAGTTGATTCTTCCAAATTCCGAAGGCATCTGAAGATGGTTCTTTTCCTGCAAGCTCCACATTTAGTTCCTGTAAGATCTGAACCGCATCCCCTTTGTATAAAGCATGACCTCCTAAATCAAAGTAAGCCCCATTTTTCCTTTGGGTGATAGCCCTTCCACCTAATTGTTTTTGCTGTTCCAATACAATCGTTTTCTTCCCTGCTTTAGCAGCATATATTGAAGCAATTAATCCTGCAATGCCTCCTCCAACAATTGCCACATCATATTTCCCCATCAAAATCATCCCTTTCGTTTCTTTTACTCTTATAACGATTGTGGAAATGATCTTGTGACAAGAAATAAATAAAAAGATTATTACGACAAATGAACGCCTGCTTTTAACTAGTTTTTCTAGTTGAAGGACTCTTTACGAGCCATCAACATTGATAGGAATACCTCCATACCAATTCCCATAAGCTATTCAATTCATAAGAAGCCTTTGTTAACAAGTTAGAACATCGTAAAAGGAGCAGTAGGTGAGATATAACACCTACTGCTCCTTTTATTTTATGTCTAATTATATTTCTTTAATGCTTACTCATTTATTCTTCACAGGATAACGCAAGATTGTCTGTATTTTATCAGGTGGAGTTGTTTGAAAATCGGATAGATAAATTTCATGATGAAGCCCATTTTGTACAAGGTTGTGTTTATTCATGAATGCTTCAATTTGTTGAACGGTTTCTGGCTCTTTTTCATAAGGACCTATGTGCAACATTTGTACACTTAAACCCTCTTCAATTAATTCTATATCAATCATTTGGATATGAGAAAGTTCTGGATTATTCCTTTGGATATTTTGTTTTACTTGCTCCAAATGTTCATTCAACACAAATTCTGGAACACGAATGATTAGTTTCCAGTACCATTCTTCCGTTGGCACCTCTAAAGCAGGACGTTCTTCTTCTACCCACCAAAGCCCCTCTAACACAGGAACAGCAAAATCTTTACCCAGTTCTATATAGATAGCCTTCAAAGCATAAGCAACAGTATGAATTGACTCAATTGCACTCATATGAGTCGGACTTCCAGGTGCTCCTTTGTCCGATACAGTTAAAAATGGTGCCTTTGAAAGCTCTATCAACTCAGGGTGTCTAGATGCTTGATAGTATGTTTTATTCTCTTTCATTAAATTTAACATGTTCATATCTCCTTTATGATTTATACTCTAATCATATTCGTCTAATACTGACACCAATATGTCAGTATTTAAGAGGTTCTATCAAATTTTTTCACACTAAGTATGTATATGGAGGTTAAACGTTGAAAATTGATCGATTGCTAGCTATTATTATTCTGCTTTTGAATCATCAAAAAATGACTGGGAAAGAACTTTCAGAGCGATTTGAGGTTTCATTACGAACGATCTATCGTGATATAGAAGCGATCAATCAAGCAGGAATTCCTATTATTTCTTATGCTGGCAAAAATGGAGGCTTTGAAATAATGGAGCACTACAAATTAGATCGACAACAGTTATCTTTAAAGGAAATGATCTCCATGATGACCGCACTTCAAGGATTTCATACCATGCTTGGTGATGACACAGTAAAATTACTTATAGAAAAAATACAGTCGCTAATTGACAAAGATAAACAAACTCAACTCAAAAAACACTCTGAACAAATAAATATAGACTTTAATCCTTGGAGAATAAACGACGGAGCACAAGAAAAGCTGCAACAATTACGACTTGCCATTGATAATAAACAACAGATTCAATTTATGTACACGAATTTACAGGGTCAGGATCGTTTCCGTACTGTCGAACCCTTTGCTGTAGTTTTAAAAGGTTTTGCTTGGTATGTATACGGTTATTGTACACAGCAAAAAGATTTTCGTATTTTTCGTTTGTCACGTTTGACCAATTTGCGAACAACAGACCAAACATTTACCAGACAAGCTGTGAGCATTGAAGAAATAGAAGCAAGATGGGGACGTCTACAGGCTAATACTCAGCTCAAACTGTTATTTCAGCCAACAATAAAGGCACGAGTATTTGACTATTTTCTACCAAAAGAGATTGAAGTACAAAAAGATGGCACATTGCTTGTGACCACAAAATACCATGAGGATAATTGGGTATATAACATGATTTTAAGTTTTGGGGCTGAAGTTCTTGTATTGGAACCAGAAAATGTAAGATCTATCATAGAAAAGCGTGTACGAAAAATCATTCAACTTTATGAATCACATGCAAAATAGTGACAACCAATTCCCTACAATAACCTCCTTCTTGTGTTATAAAAATATTAACAAGATAAACCAAATCATCTGACCTTAATCGATTCGAATAGCCAAACTCTCCATTTAAGAAGGGAATTTGGCTATTTTCACTATTTATCGATTCTTTAGGTCACCTTTTAATTGCTCAAGATTTTTGTGGTTTTTTTACTTTTCCCCAAGGCTTCAGGTATGATATTACAACCAAACTGATCAATACGCACAAGCTAAATATTAAACTGACTAACAGTGCTGTTCTATTTTCAAGATAAATCGGTGAATGTAACGGATTGATACCGGGAGGAAAAATTCCCTCTAAGCTGGCATGAATCCACTTACGAATAAATATACCTCCGAACAAAATCGCAAAAATATTTCCTATCGATTTTGTAATGACCCAATAGTAATTCGCAAAGCCCCAATGTGTTCGTACAGCTAGCCAGATACCTGTGATCAGACACCCCAAAGCTCCAGGAATGATCAAAAACCAGTCAAACTTTCCAGCAAATGCATGTGCGGCATATAGTAAACTATGATTTGTAGTGATCCCGTGATAAAAATAGGTCCTATGATGCCTGAAAAATATATGATGACAAATAAGATATGTGCAATTAACCAACCTTTCTTTTGATTCATGTTTAGCTTCTTTGATCGTTTTGTACGCCAATTACCAAACTTCACAAGAAAAATCACTAAGATCGCTACTGTAATAATAGTTTTCCAAAAATTGCCCCAAGTTCTTTAGCCAATATCATCATCTCCTAGGCGAGTTTTTAATCAGGTATATTGCCAGACTTTGTACCTACTTCGAAGGAAGGCATTACATTGTCATACATGAGATGTAAGGTCATCCCAACTGCTGCATGATCAAGATTATGACAATGATCCATCCACATACCTGGGTTGTCCGCGATAAAGGCCACCTCATAAGTCTCTCCCATCTGTACATTAAGTGTGTCAGTTTGCCAGGGTGTTCTTACTTTCTGTCCATTTTTCTTTAAGACAGTCATATGATGACCATGCAAATGCATAGGATGTTCAGTTAAACTTCGATTAACAAATGTTACTTTTACTAGATCTCCTTGTTTCACAACAAATGTCGGTGTTTTGGGATAAACCTCTCCATTGATTGTCCATAGATAATTTAGTTTCCCATCATAAAATCCCATCCGATTGCCCATGATCATATAAAATTCTCGATCAAATTTCTGTGTTTTTGTCAATTTGTTTTGAACACTTGTACCATATTCAGCTGGATCAAATATCTTTTTTTCAGACTTAGAGTCGGATTTAACTTGTTTGAATCCGGTATCAAACAGTAGACTGGGCGTATTGGTAATTGGTTCATCCCCATCTTGAAACTTACTCATTCCAAGTTGGACGGGATGTTTGGGCATGATAAAGGTTAGATCATATCTTCCTCCCGCGGCTATTTGTAGAGATGTATGGGAAGGTAATCGTTCAGGTTTTTTGATTGGAATGCCATCAATACTTGTTACTTGAAAATCAGCACCACTAAGAAAGTACTTGCGAGATAGATTATCACCATTTATCACACGAACTCTAATTTTTTGACCTGGTTTCACATGTTTTTTCTGTTCTTGATCATCATTACCAAACGCCATGATGGCCTTATTTCCAATACGCCAACGATGATTGATTACGGTTGCGTCCACATCATAAGGATGAACTTCTTCTTTGGGTTCCACGATGAATGAACCAAATAGACCCTTCTTCACCTGTTCTGCTGCTTGCTGATGTGAATGAAACCAATAAGTTCCTATTTGATTGGCACGAAATTTGTAGATAAAGGTTCCACCAGGTTTTACGACATTTTGAGTCATGCCTGGGACACCATCCATTGCATTTGGCACATTATAGCCATGCCAATGAATCGTAACGCCTTTGGTAATATCGCGATTAATCAACTTTATTTCAATCATCTCCCCTTCTTTCACATGTAGCTGGGGAGCGATTTGCCCGTTATATGTCCAAGCGTTTATTTTTTTTCCAGACTGTAGAACGATTGTTTTTTGTTGTGCAACAAGGGTGAATTTTTTATCAGCAGGAGCTCTTGTTTCCCCTTGTAAATTCTTTACTTCTACCATGCTATTATGAATTTGAGGGCTGTGATGCATCATATTCCCTTGCATGGTCTGACTTCCTCCACCTTCATCTAAATTGTCGTGGTTCATCATATCCGAGGAAGGGGGCAATTTTGAGGTATTGATTCCGATTTGTACATTAACAACAAAGATTGAAATCAATAATAAGATCATCATTCCGATTATGGAAAAGGACTTTATCCATCTTTTCCATCCCGTTAGCCATATATCTTGCCCTTCCTTTGCACGCTCATATTTTCGTATGATAAAGAAAGAAGGAATAAAGAGTAGTAATAGTAAAATAAGTGGCCAGGATAATGCTTCTAAGAGGCTTGGATCAATAGGCTGAGCAAAAAGTTGTAAGTAGAAATTTAATCCGGATGATAACATTGCAGCCAAAAAAGGAATGATCAACTTTGGGTTACTCGCTTTGATCTTTGTATCTACCGAGAGTTTACCCTGATGATTTCCAGTCAACTGCCTAAGTTGCGGGAGGGCCAACATTAGTACAGGTAAGTTGCCTAGTAGAACAAGAGGAACGATCGCCTTGACAATTCCTTCCACAAATATCCATCCATTAAAAATCCATGTACCAACAATTAGCAATAGCCATAGAACACCAATAGATATCGATAAAATACTCGTCCAATAAACGATCCTACTTTTTATTTTTAGATTTCTATTACGTTTAGTAAAAGGTAAACTGTTGACAAGAAAAATTGTTGCAACCCAAAGCAGCGACATCATGATAGGAATAACAATACTTAGACCGTTTAAAACAACTGACACATTTTTGCCCCCTCATACTGTGATTGATAAGTATGAAGTTAACAAGAAAAGTTTGTGATCTGGTGATGATCTTTTGCAAAGGTGTTGATAAAGATGACAAAAATTTTAGTCGTAGAAGATGAAGAAAAAATTGCTGCAATCATTGAAGAGTTTTTGATTGGAGAAGGCTTTCAAGTTATTACTGCTGAAGATGGACCAACAGCACTCCAATTGGCTGCTAAAACAAAACCTACTATAGTCCTACTCGATTGGATGTTGCCTGGGTTAAATGGAATAGAAGTGTGTAGAAAGTTGCGAGAAATGGGGAATTTGGGGATTATCATGCTTACAGCCAAAGCAGAGGAAACAGATAAAATTATTGGTTTAGGCGTTGGTGCCGATGATTATATGACAAAACCGTTTAGTTTACGAGAACTAGCAGCACGAATCCAATCTTTATTACGTCGTCTAACTCCAATAAATGCAGTGGTGCAATCTGAGCAACGAAACTTTGGCCCTTTGCAAATCATACCTATGTCGCACCGCGTTCTTTTACATAATCAAGAGCTTACTTTGACACCAACAGAATATAAAATTCTTGATTTGCTTAGTTCTACGCCTGATCAAGTTTATAGTCGTGAACAACTATTACAAAGTGTTTTTCAAGATGAAGAAATCCTTGATATTCGCACGATTGATGCTCATATCAGCCGATTACGTAGAAAATTAAATAAAGACTCCACCACCCAATATATTCAAACTGTCTATGGCTTTGGCTACCGCTTTGGTGTAAACAATGAAAATTAAATATAAACTGATCACCGCTATGACAAGTGTGGTGATTATCATGATGTTGTTATTTATCTTTCTAATTCAAATTCAATTCTTTATCTCCCGTGACCTTGCTTATTACACAAATAAAAAACAGTTGGACCAAATTGAACAGACCTTTATTCACTACTATCAAAAAAAGCACACTTGGAGTCACATTACAAAGCAGAAAAAGCCGACAACTCTTCCCTTTGTACTGATGGATCCACATGGCAAGGTGCTGTGGAAATCAGCAGATGAACAAACAAGCACCATAGTCGATGCTTCATTTCCACTCATTCTAAAAAGTAATAAAAACGAAATTGGTCACCTCTATGTTATGACCCCAAGACAATATCAAGTCTATATCATTAAAAATACCTGGAATAAGTATATGTATGGTGTGGTGGGCCTAGCTTCCCTTTTAGGCATTGTATTTGCTTTTCTACTTATTTTATTGATTTCAGGTACACTCACCCGACCAATTCGAACCATTACACAAAAGATTCGTTCTTTTGAGAGTGGTGATATGGATGTTGACTTTGAGATAGGACGCAAAGATGAGTTTAATGAGATTGGACATGCTTTGGCAAGTATGAAACAAAAACTTGAACGTACTGAAGAAGCTCGAAAAACATTGGTTTCTAATGTAGCCCATGAATTAAAGACACCTTTGATGGTGATTCATGGAGAGATCGAACTGCTGCATATTCAGCAAAAAACGATCACTGATGCAAAGTATGAATCGATATCGGAAGAAATTCAACGCTTAACTAAAATCATTCACGACATTTTACATCTATCCAAAGTAGAGGCTCAACAGGAGATCTTATCCAGAAAATGGTTTCCATTAGCCGATCTACTAGCCAAGCTAGAGAACAAGACAGCACATTTATTTCATCAATCCCGAGCAATCTTACTCTACCCAGAAACAGATCAACAGATCTATGCAGATGAAGATAAGTTGTTACAAATACTCTACAACTTGGTGCAAAATGCGTTGATTCATGGGCAAACGACATCTACTGTGACAATTAGCATCAAAACGACAGCTACAGAGACGATATTATCTGTCGCTGATGATGGTCAGGGAATGAATGACAAAGACCGCATTTTTTTATTTGAACGCTTCTATCGTGGAGATAAATCGAGAAGTAGAAAAACCGGGGGATCTGGCATTGGTCTATCCATTGTTAAAGCTTATGTTGAAATGCATGGCGGGTCCATCGATATACAGAGCAAAGAAGGGCAGGGAACTATTTTTCACCTTAAAATGCCAAATTCATCATAATCAAACGAGCTGCTGAATAGCTGTTGGTGGTTTATCTAGGATAGAGCAAAGCTGGTGACTAATTCACCAGCTTATTAAACACTTCTGCTTTCAAAAAGACTAATTAATCCATTTCTTTTCTAAAGCTTTAAACTGTCCATGTAACTGCATCTCTTCCATCCAGAGATTAATCCAGTTCTGGTAATCTACATCACTACGGTTGATCAGATATCCTTTTTGATGAAGATTAAACGGATTTTCGGTCAAGATCGCCAGTAGTTTATCATTTTGCTTTGCATAATATCGAGCTTCTGTACTATCGGTGATCATAACATCCACTTTACCTTCAGCCACCATATTCGGTATTTCCAGGTTATTTTGAACCAATACGATCTCTGCTTTCTTTAAATTTTCACGAACAAACTTTTCATTGGTTCCACCAGGATTTACTCCAATTTTTACGCCTTGCTGATCAATATCTGCTAGGCTTTTAAAACGATCTTGATCTGCTTTACGGATTAATGGGGATTTTCCATCCTTAATATATGGAAGTGTAAGATGAGCTGTTTTTTCCCGCTCTAATGTTCGAGTGATTCCTCCCATAGCAATATCAAATTTATTTGCTTTTAGATCAGACATTAATGTCGGCCAAGTCGTTTTTACAAATTTCACTTTTACACCTAAATCTTTTGCTAACATTTTTGCCGCATCGATATCATAACCTTCATATTCTTTGGTTTGCGGGTTCAAATATGTAAATGGCTTATAGTCACCTGTTGTTCCTACTCGAATCACACCTTGATCTACGATCAAATCCAGACGTGACATTTTTTTAATGGGTTGAGCATCCCCTTTTTGAATATAAGATCCTGTTACAAATCCTGTAATCAATAAAACCAAAGTTAACATAAAAATCGCTAAACGCTTCTGCAAAAGACTCACGCTCCTTCTATCTTTTGATATTCATTATGTATCACAACCTCAAATTTAAATGATTGCGAGTGTTAACATCTATTTAATATAATTTATATTTTAATAATTATATATCGCCATACACATTTCATAAAACATGTAAAATATCCCAATCTTAGTAGATTGATGACTATTTATCCGATTGCCATTTACTAAATAAATTCTCTACGCTTTCCTTGACACGAAGCTGCTCAAGCCTTCTTGAAATACTAGCTCCTTTTCATAACTCCCTAAGCTGATTCTTCTGAGTTGCTAAATCTATCATATAAAGGTTAGATCGGATTCATACCTAACTTTAAATTCTTACATTACTAACATAATATCAGTCACAATAATAATTGTTTCTTATTTTATCCTGTTCATATTCAGTTCATATTGTCTTTCTATAATCCTTTCATACATTCTAGAAAGGAAAGTTATCATATGGATACATCTATTAAAACTGACTCAATAAAGTCAGAGAAGAATCATCGATTTTTGATTATGTTTGGTCTGATTCTTGGCATGATTTTCTCAGAATTGGATGAAACCGTGGTTAATACGGCTCTACCAACCATCATTAAAGATTTGGGAGGATTATCATTATATGGATGGGTTGGAGGCATCTATATGTTAGCGATGTCTTCTTTTATGCCGATTCTAGGAAAACTTGCCGATTTATATGGGCGAAAAAAAGTATATTTAATAGCGATGGGCTTATTTATCGGAGGATCAATGGTCTGTGGATTTGCAAACTCAATGACATGGCTTTTGATTGGACGTTGCATTCAAGGTATTGGCGCTGGAGGACTGATGCCACTTGCAATGACAATTTCAAGCGATTTATTCCCGATCGAGCAACGGGCAAAATTACAAGGATTTATGGGACCGATCATGTTTATCCCCATGTTAGCAGGTCCGTTTATGGGTGGTTTTTTTGTTGATCAACTGAATTGGCATTGGATCTTCTTTATCAATATTCCAGTAGGTTTATTAGCGGCTGCATTTCTTGCTTTCGGTTTAAAAGAAAAGTTTCATTCCAAACGAGTTTCAATCGACTGGGCAGGAGCTTTTCTCCTGATGTCAACGATTGTCTCTTTCCTTATTGCTCCCGTATTGATCGAGAATGAGGGATATACTTGGGGCTCACCACTCATCATCGGGTTGCTATCACTCGGAACGGTCTTACTTGCCATATTTATCTGGGTCGAATCCAAGACAAAAGAGCCGATTATCCCACTACATCTGTTTAAAAATCGCAACATATGGGTTCTGTCAATTATCGTCTTTACAGTTGGGATTGGATTGATGGGGTCCTTTTCATCCTTTCCTTATTACGCCCAACATGTATTAGGACTCTCTCCAACCAGTGCTGGATATTTAACCATACCAATGATGGTTGGAGCAGTTATTTCTTCGATGATCTGTGGTTATCTCCTAACCAAAGTGCGTTATCGGGAATTGATGGCGATTGCTTTTATTATGCCAATCATCGGTTTTTATCTATTTACGCAAATCAATCTGCATACAACAGTAATTCAATTAATTATCTATTTCGTTATTACAGGGCTTGGACTTGGAATCTTATTTGGAGGAGACAACCTAATCATTCAAGAATCAGTAGAAGACAAGCATAAAGGTGTGGCACTGGCTACTGTACCACTTTTTCAAACAATTGGAGCCACGGTTGGAGTAAGTATTTTTGGAAGCATATTATCGTCTACGCTCACTTCCAAATTACAATCGATTAGCCATGCCTTGCCAAAAGAGATTTTAGGAAACTTGCATAATTTTGCAACATCTGGTATCCCTGATCATCTTGCACCTCATCTTGTCAATTTGCTTAAAACAGCTTTTATTCAATCGTTCCAACATATCTATTTCTACGCGCTAATCTGCTCGATTATCGCTTTTGTACTAACTTGGTTTTTGAAAAAAGAAGTATTGCTATCCAAAAATGATGATCAAAATTCCATTACGAATACTGATAAAAATGAACAAGCATCCTAGAAAAAGCCCCGTCTTTGGGAGCCTCAGAGTGAAGTAAAACGAATGAGCGAGTGGAGAGGTGAACGGCAAAGCTCCATTGCGGGCGCAACTTAGCGGAATGGCAGCTGAAGCGGCATTTTCTCCTCGGCAAACTGGTCGAGTCTCCGCAGGCGAATGCCGGAGGAGATGAGTTTTGCCCGGCCGTGAAGGCTGACAGAACGCGGACAGACCCACATCTTTGCTAGCCCAGGTCGGAGCGTCGCCGAGAACCCCGAACATGAGCCGCCAATCACGAGGCTTTATCTACAAGCTGGGAGCTTCCCACTTAGCGGGCTTTAGTTTGATTATCCTGACTAAATAAAATATGTTCAACAAAACTTTCTCAATATCGAAACAAACGTTATGATTGCCTACCATTGACATTTACAACTCATCATTTAGTATTATGATTATGAAAAAAAATTTTCATATCGATAGTAAACGACAAGACATTATACAAGCCGCAACTTTTCTTTTTGCAACGAAAGGAATAGATGGCACTTCTATGAAAAGCATCGGAAAGGCTGCTAATGTTTCAGATGCAGCCATCTATAAGCATTTTGCTAGTAAAAAGGAACTGTTACAACTAATTTACAAAAAGTATAACGATTATTTTACCCAAATGATTGATGAAATTGCACAAAGAAAACAACCTTTCAGAAAATCCTTTCAAGAACTCATTCAGCTTTTTTTCGAAGCATATGTCGCTGATCAATACGGTTTAATGCTACTTTATCAAAACCATGATTACTGCACGGAAATCGCTATAAATCTACGATTACCACTTACTGCTTTGTCCGAATTTATTCAAGGAGGAGTGGACGCAGGCGAGTTGCCTGAGCAAAATCCAGAAGTGACTGCAACAATGATCATAGGAGCACTTACCCGGTTAGCTATATTCTCAGAGATTCGTGCTCTTTCTGCTTCTTTAGATTCGTTATTTCCAGATATTCATAAAAGATTGCTTAATTTGGTAGGTCTGCTATAATCTTCAATTTTGGCAGCTTTCATCATATTAACATGGAATCAAACAAAAATATTTACTAACTTTTATGAAACACATGTACAAACTTCTAAACCTTATTCGAAAAAAGAATGAGCTGTCAGTGCCTTCGGTTGCACTGACGATTATTTCACATTCTTAGTTAGTGCTAACTTGCCAAATCTAGTAATAATTGTTATACAAAAGCAGCTATATTATGCTAAAACGATAAACAGCTATAAAAAAAAGCCTCTTGCAAGAGAGGAATTAGTTACAAAACCTTTATAAACACTACATCATATCTATCTATGCAATAGCACACGAAATAAACATAATATTATAAATAAACTTCAACCGATTGGTTTTTGGCTAATAATCACTTACAGTATGATTGTAAAAGAAATATAAAATTCTCTCTTTTGATTCAGGCTATGACATAAGAAGCTTCTAACTATGTCAATCTTTTATTCCTAATATTTTTACTGATTTACCCACTGCTATCTTTGCCGATGAAACCAACCTGCACTTCTTAATATCTCACAAATCCCAACACTTGATAAAAATGCCATTCTAGTATAACGTATAACAGGCTTGAACCACATAAATTTGTGGTATCAAGCCCTTTTATGTCTCTTCGATAAAGAAAATCTCTTGAAACCTATTGCAAATAAGAGAAGTGGTGCTCCTGAAACAACTCCTGTTCCCACTAATAACAAGATCGAATGAACGTTATAAGAAGAATTAGAAAGTAGAGCAAAACGAAAGGTGTAACGATAAACGTCTCAATCGCTAACCCCGTAATAGCGTCTAAATTTACTTTCTTCTTTAATAAACCATAGAATCCAAACGTGAATGCAAGCAGTATAGAAATCCATGGGTTCACTCGAAAGACTTTCTTAATGTTTCCGAAGTCAAAATGAAAGAGGAATCGATTAGACTGTTTCATATCTTTGTAAGGAGTGAAACAACTATGAGACAAATCTTTCAGTTCATTATGTCTATCATCCTAGTTATTGGGTTATGTATCCTTTCTATTACTCCTGTTTTTGCAGATTCTCATCTTCCTACAAAGAAGATTGACCAGTACCTGCAAGAGCAGATGAAAAAGAATCGTATTCCTGGAATGGCAGTCGCAATTACTTATCAAGATCAAGTAATTTATGCAAAAGGATTTGGTACAGCGGGTTATAATCGCTTGGTTACACCAGATACCCCTTTTGCGATTGCGTCGCTAAGTAAGGCATTTACAGCAATGGCAGTCATGCAATTAGTGGAAATGGGGAAATTAAAACTTGATACCCCTGTACAAAAGATTCTTCCTGATTTTCGCTTAAACGATCCTCGAGGATCGAAAATTACAGTTCAACATCTATTACATCAGACTAGTGGATTGGCAGATACTGTAAACGAAGATATGAAACTAAGCGTACAGCCACAATCACTCCATGATGTGATCAAACGGTTAAAAAAAGTAGAATTAGAGTCAACACCTGGTCAAAAATACAATTACCATAATCCGAACTATGAAATTCTTGCTCATATTGTAGAAGTAATAAGCCATAAGACTTTTCAAAGTTATCTACAAAAACATATTTTCCAACCACTTCAGATGAACCAGACTACTCATGCAGCAAATATTAAAGACTTTTCGAAGACTAGCAAAAACATCTCAGATGGTCATTCACTTTTCTTTGGTCTCCCTATTAAAAATCAACAGTTCGACTGGTTTACAACCGGCTCTCATGGAATCATTGCTTCTGTCAATGACATGGCACAGTGGATGATCATGCAACAAAATAATGGACTATTTCAAGGAAAACGATTACTTTCTAGTCAAGGAATCCAAACGATGCATACCCAGGCTAGTTCTTCAATCAATTATGGGATGGGCTGGATGATTGGTAAAAGCACACATGGTGAAAAGCAATTTTATCATGATGGAATACTTGGTAATTTTAAGTCCGAAATGATATTACTGCCCGAAAAAGAATTTGGTATTGTTCTTCTTTCCAATACTGGATTAAATGAGTTTATCGACTATTATTCTATGATACAGGGAGTCGTTGATTTAGTAACAGGACAAGAGCCCTCCACTTCTTGGTGGATAAATAATCTGACCTTCTCCCTTATGATGCTTGGTCTTGTACTCATTACGATTTTGCTTGGCATTCGAAATTTAAAACGAAATGACCAATGGGAGACCAAACTTTCGAAACAAGCAAAGTGGTGGGTTTGCTTAAAACTCATCTTCAGACTCTTACCACTATACCTGCTTCTTTTTTTACAACCTCTTGTTTCGCTGTTGACCAATGGAAGAGAGATGAGTTGGGAAGGATTGATTACCATTGCTCCATGCATCATGACTTTGCTTATCGTTGCATCTCTCTTTAGCGCAATCATTGTCATCACACGTTTAAATCGTTGGCTGAAAATAGCAAATCGTTAATAATGATGAATCAGATTGTATAAAAAAAGTCTCCCTTCATTCCAATCAGGGAGGCTTAAAAGCTCATTTCTCACGATACCAAAGTTATTTCCTCAATATGTAAACAGAAGCTTAACCTACAATGAGAAGCTTTAATCACGTCCAGCGACCAGAATCTTTTTCGCTATTTCCTGTGGATTGGAATACATGATTTCATGGCTTCCTTCATACTGTACAAAACGATGAATCCCTAATAATTTCGCTGTTTTCTCATAGATTCGATAGGGAACAATCGCATCTTCAGTTCCATGTAGGTAACTTTTGGAGATTTGCAGAGTATAAAATTTCTGTAGATCCACTTTATCCATAATATAGTTTATAGGATTCGGGGTTAGTTGTTTGTAAATCCGCTGGGCTGTTTGCAAATCCACATCATTCATAAAAACCTCACGCCAGATTGGGAAGGAAAATAAGATTGTTCCTTTCTCTTCATCGATCTCCGATGTCTCAAAGAACACCTGTAATTCTGGAAAAGTTTCAAGTATTGGTTTTTGATCCTCTAATACTAATGCTCCCATAAAGACCAAACGCTTGATACGTTGAGGGATCGCTTGAGCAACAAATTGAATGGTAGTTCCACCCAGACTATGCCCTAACAAAATGACATCATGCAAATCTTTCTTCTCAATCAGATCAACGATTGGTTGATAGACTTGCTGCAAAGTAACTTGTTTATCTGCACCCGGTTGATTGCCTCCTGCTGTGGGTGTATAGACCCGATGTCCTTTCGCTTCCAATATCCGAGTAACCTCACGCCAACTCTCTCCAGTATGACAAGCTCCATGAACAAGCACAAATGTCTCCATCGTGTTTACACCTCGTTTGTATGAAGGTAAATAGAAAATGATAACGCTAACACATGTCGATGGTACGTTAATCTATATAATATAATCTAGTTTTTAAATAATTATATTATACAATCAACAATAACAATTCGCTATAAAAATTATAAATAAAAAATTCCAGACTGAAGAATAAACCTTTGAGCGAGTGAGAGGTGTCCAGCAAAGCTCCATTTCGGGCGCAACTTAGCGGAATGGCGGCTGAAGCGGTATTTTCCTTTCGGGCAAACTGTTCGAGTCTCCGCAGGCGGATGCCGGAGGAGGCGAGTTTTGCCCAGCCGCGAAAGCTGACAGAACGCGACAGTCACACATCTGAGCAAGCCCGGATCGGAGCGTCGCCGAGAACCACGATCACGAGCCGAGCCATTATGTAACTTTGTCTACACTCTGAAATAAAAAGTTATCATTTTTTAGAGACAGAATGATAACTTTTCGAATGATAACAGCAATATGAGTTTAATATGCTACACTCTATAAGGATAGATAAACAGTATTTAGGCCATAAGCCAAATTCAAACAAACAGTCAGATACCTATCATGTATGGGCATATTATCTATAGAGATTCTTAAAATAAAGTGGTGATCAACATGAACGAAAAAATTCTACTAGTTGAAGATGATCCTGCAATTGGTGAAATGGTGAAAGACCATTTAGAAAAAGAAGGGTTTCAGATTCGTCATGCGACGAATGGTACAAGCGGGATCAATCTTTTTCATCAGGAACATTTTGAATTGATTTTACTTGATCTGATGTTGCCGGAAATGAATGGTCTTGACATTCTACAGGCGATTCGCCAAAAAAGCACGATCCCTATTATTATCCTCTCCGCTAAAGAGAGTGATGTTGATAAAGTATTAGGACTTGGCTTTGGGGCTGATGACTATTTGACAAAACCCTTTTCACTCATTGAACTTTCAGCACGAATCAAATCCTCCTTGCGTCGAGTTAATCAATATATACAGAATATACAGCACGATGAATCTCAACAAATTCAGATTCATGAACTTACACTGGACACCGAAACTCTACGTGTATATAAGAATGGGCGAGAAATTCCTTTAACCTCTAAAGAGTTACACATCTTAAAGCTGCTCATGACTCATCCCAAACGGGCTTTTACCAAAGCGCAAATCTATCAAGCAGTTTGGCAACAGGAATACTATGGCGATGAAAATGCAATTCAGGTACATATTAGTCGATTACGAGAGAAAATCGAGGACATACCCTCCTCTCCTCAATATATTAAAACGGTTTGGGGTATTGGATACCGATTAGGAGATTTTTAACATGGTTGTTTTCTATATCAGTCTAATCATCATACTGATCATCAGTCATTTTTGGTGGTATCACAATCGGAAAAAGCATCATCGGGATCTTCAATATATTCATGATAAATTAAACCAAATCATCGAACAGCAGACCAAAGAAAGTTTGCTGTTATTTACTGAGGATCAAGCGTTACAGCGTTTACTGATCGATCTCAACCGTTTATTACATCACACCAATCAAACGACCTCTACCTATAAAAAATTAGAACAATCTATCCATAAACTGCTTACAAACATGTCACATGACCTAAAAACGCCATTAACTGTCATCTTAGGTCTATCTGAAACACTGACACACGACCTCACGATAACTGAACAAGAACGTCAGCGACTGTTGAAAAAAATCCATGAAAAAGCAGCAGCAATTTTAGAATTAATTAACCAGTTTTTTAATCTTGCTAAACTAGAATCAGGTGATATTGAAATTGTTTTTAAGGATGTTGAGCTAAATGAGATTTGTCGAAGCAATCTTTTATTTTTCTATGAACACATCTCCTCTCTGGGATTAGAAGTATCAGTTGAAATTCCTGATAATCCTATTTATGCCCATATTGATCCAACTGCGTTAGATCGAATTTTAAAGAACTTAATTACAAATGCAATTCGATATGGTAACGATGGAAAAATTGTAGGCATTCGCTTACATTCAGATTCCCAACATGCATTTATCGATATTTGGGATCGTGGCAAAGGCATCCCTTTAAAAGATCAAAATTTGATCTTTGAGCGGTTATATACCCTAGAGAATTCTATTTCTGCTAATTATCAAGGCAGTGGATTAGGTCTTGCCATTACCAAAAGGCTAGTCGAAAAGTTGGCTGGAACACTTACATTAATGAGTAAACCTTTTGAGGAAACGGTATTTACAGTTCAATTAACTCGAATCTCTCCAAAAACACATGATGATAAAGGAAATCTTGAAAGGTTTTCTTAATGTTTTTGACGGAGAAATGAAAAAACTTTCCGATACAATACGCTATACATGAAGGAGGGAAGTACATGCAAACAATATTGTCCACAAATCAACTTTATAAACGATACTTAGATAAAAACGTGATTTCCGATGTAAATCTGAATGTTCAACAAGGAGAGATCTATGGGTTTTTAGGTCCCAATGGGGCAGGGAAAACGACGATTATGAAGATGATTACTGGCTTAATTCGTCCTACGAGTGGGCAGATTACTTTATTTAATCAACCATCCACAACTTCATCATTTGAAATTCGAAAACGGATCGGCAGCTTAATTGAGTATCCAATCTTTTATGAACATTTATCTGCCTATGAAAATTTACAACTTCACTGTGAATATATGGGTTTTTATGATCACAAAGCGATTACTGATGCACTTGAACTCACCAGCATAACTGAACCAAGAATGAAACCTGTCAAACACTTTTCTCTAGGCATGAAACAGCGACTAGGCATTGCACGAGCAATCTGTACACGTCCGGAACTCTTGCTGTTAGATGAGCCAATCAATGGAATGGACCCAGTTGGAATTCGCGAATTACGTGAATTGTTTCATGCATTGAGTAAAGAACATGGCATGACTTTATTTATATCTAGCCATATTTTACAAGAGATAGAACATTTGGCTGATACCATTGGCGTGATCAAAGAAGGGCGTTTGCTTAAAGAACTTTCCATGTCACAAATTCACTCCCAACATCGCGACTATATAGAAGTCGCCTTGACGGACAGCAAAAAAGCTGTTGCAGTGATCGAGAGAAAATTAAACATTACTAACTTCAAGGTAATAGACCCCCATTTGATTCACATTTACGAACCAAATGTTTCTTCTATAGAGCTTTCAAAATGTCTCATTTTAAACGGCATAGGTATTGAATCATTAAATAAAAAACATGTTTCACTTGAAGATTACTTTTTGCAGATCATTCAAGGAGGGGCAGTAAGTGATTAAATTAATACGTTTAGAATACAAAAAAGTACGACTCACCCGTTTTCTGCTCATCTCTGTATTGGCTGTGGTCATCCTGATGCTATGGTGTATTGGGAATAAAAGTGGCCATCCAGAAGGATATGACAGTTATCAAGCTGCATTTGCTGAAATCAACTTTTACACCAATTCGACTTTTTTAATCATCAGCTCAGTTTTAATCACTAAGATCATCCTAGATGAATATCGAAAAAAAACAATTATGATACTTTTTACTTACCCACACTCGCGCAAGAGACTAATGGTAGCCAAACTAGCCTTTATCAGCCTCTTCACTTTTTGTGTCACATTGGTGGCAAACTTCTCTGTTACAAGTCTTTTTATCTTCTTAGCACCTACAAATCAAGCAAATTTAGGTCTGCTCACAAATGACCAGATGTTGGATTCATTTCTTCGCATCTGCTTATATGCATTGGCTACCACTGGGATTAATTTCATTTCTTTCTTCTTTGGTATGTTCAAAAAATCACCTCCTGCTACGATTATTCCTCCATTTTTAATTTCTTTGATCATCAGTAGCCATTTTTATCAACTTTATTCTATATGGGATGTGTTGATCAGCACCATCAGTTGCTTAGTTATTGGTGTTCTTCTTGCCCACTATGGTATAAAAAAAGCGGTTCAATTAGATGTTGAATAGCAAAGAGATGCTATAGTGAGCCTACTCACCTTATTCTATTATTTAAGCCAAAATATACAAATACATCAACATGATTATGTTAGGACAAGTGATTTAAATACAACAAACCAGCTATTAAAGCTGGTTCCAGAGTTGGCAAAAATGTCAACCGTTACAATTATCGATCGGTTTTTCTCCACAAAACCAGTGCAAGAACGGTCCAGCATACGATGACCACGATCCCATTCTCACCTGCTACCATTGTCCACCCTTTTTGATGATGGCGAAAGAAATAGCTGCCAAAAGTTCGTAGATGATTAATAAAACCATGTAGCAAAACGACTGGCCAAATGCTATGGCTATTAAGACGCAACCAACCTAGTAAATAAAATAATGGAAAAATCATTATCATAATTTAGCAATCTATGTTTATTTCAAACAATTTATTAATATATATAAAAACCCCACCTTCTTCTAAGTTATTCGGTGGGGTTTTACTATGTTTTTTTCCTATTCATGACTCATCAACTACACCTCTAACTCTTTTTTTACCTCTTTTGCCTGAGAGCGACTTGTTCTAGCTAAATACGCTAATACTTTTACGCTTGGAAGTTTCCCTTTTTCTTCATAATACTCCAACGCCACCTTTTTTATCTGATGCTTATCGATTGTCAAAATCTTTTTGGATGCTCTCTGGAATATAGAATTTGTAACGTGGCATGGATTTGGCTTTGTCTGATCATTTGCGATTGATTTTTGCTCTTCATTTATCTGCTTTGGATGCTTGTCATTAGACTTCAAAGGAATCGAATCGTCTAAATTCCCTGTTATCGCTTCACCCACAACACCCATTGTTTTCGCTTTTTTCTGATCTACTTCAAATGATTTTGTCTGTGCATCCTGCTCAACTGAGCTGGTCGAACTTACTTTGACATTGTTATCATTCTCATTAGGAACCGATGTTTGTATAGATTGCTCACATGTTTGATTGTTTGAACTTACTGATTGATCATCATCAGAAATAAGATGATTGTTTTTTGGTTTGGAGATCTGATCATATAAAATTTTTTTCATCACAAGTATAATCGCTGGTGTTAAGATGCCAAGGGTTTTACCGAGCCAGTTATCAGCTACTGCTGCATAGTTTGACACAATTAATATGATAAATCCAAGTATAAAACCTGACCAAACATATCCAGAATGCTTTTTTCGATGTGTAATCGCGTAATCAATATGGGTGGAACAAAAGATAAACATGACTTCCCAGACATAAACTCCGACATATGCTCGCCAATCATTATAACCAGCTAAAGCCATTAATTTAATAGTATGGTTCAAAGATAAAGCAATGATGCAAATGACAACTAAAAAATTGGCAACAATCATAAAAGATTGAGATACTCTTTTTATCAACCATTTATATGGTCTTGACCTTTTCCCTTCATTCGCAAACCTATGCTTCCCTTTTTTAGTAGCATTGTAATACAATGAAATCATCTCCCAATCATTTTGGATTTGCTTGATCTCAATGTAAGAAGCCTAAGAGAAGGTTTATTCACTACTCACGGAATATTCGGTTAAATAAATTTACCTCTTTACTCAAGCTGATGTAACACATTCTTCCCATTGCTAAACACTGTCTTTACATCTAAGTCTAAAGAACCCATTATCACTTATGAATCTCAAATTACGATTGATTTGTTTCGTAAATTTATTGCGTCTACTTAGATGCTCCCTGTCTTTTTATTTTCCAGTAAATGATCTCCTAAATCAACTCTCAAATCATCTGCTCAAGCCTTCTATCAAGTTCTCCTTTTGAATAAGCGTGTTTCACATTATCCATATTTACATTTGTTCATGTTTACTTTTAAATATAGTGCTTAATTATCAAATAATATTATAGTTAATGTCAAAAAATCCTAAAAAATTCCAATTCCCCCTTCATTCTCGTAATGATTTTTCACTTTCGTTCATAAATGGTAATATGCTCTTTATTGAAACTATCATATAAATATTTGTAGTTTCACTCATTATTTCCCTAAGCGATAAAACTATATACAAATATAATAAATTAGCATTATACTATTTTTGTATTTTATATCTTTTTCCAAAGGAGGTTTTTTATGTTAAAAAAGCTAAAATATGCAGTTGGATCACTGGCTATCGCTAGCTTACTTGTCGTACCAAATCTATCGCTTGCTAAGAATCTACCTCATCAGTATGGATCAACCGCTTATCAACACGTTTATTATCTGACAGAAAAGATCGGTACTCGTGTAACTGGATCAGCTCAAGAAAAAAATGCAGGGGCATATACCTCTTCACAATTAATAAAATTAGGTCTCAAGCCAAGTACACAATCTTTTTCCTTTGTTAGCACAGACCAGACCATTTCATCCCAAAACATTATTGCCACTAGAACTGGTAAATCAAAGAAACAGATCATTATCGGTGGTCATCTCGATTCAGTGGCTGCTGGGAAAGGCGCCGACGATAATGCCTCTAGCATTGGCGTAATTTTAGAGACCCTTCAGCGGTTAAAACATCAAAAAACTCCTTATACTTTAAAATTCGTTTTCTTTGGTGCAGAGGAAAAGGGACTCAAAGGCTCTCAACATTATGTTTCACAAATGAGTGAACAAGAGAAGCAAAATACTGTGGCAATGATTAATTTGGATAGCTTAATCGCTGGTGATAAAATGTATGTTCATGGTAGTAAAACAATTGATCCGCTTCGCAATTTTGCGCTTAAAATTGCAAAACAACAGCATGTGAAATTAGAGATAAACCCTGGTAAAAATCCAGAATATCCAGCGGGCACAACAGGATCTTGGTCAGATCATGCATCTTTCCAAAAAATAGGAATCCCAATCCTTTATTTTGAAGCTACTAACTGGGATATTGGTGAACTCGATGGTTATACACAAACAGAAAAAGCAGGTTCTATTTGGCACACTACTAATGATAATCTCAGTTATCTTCAAAAGGAATTTCCTGGTCGCACACAGGATCATTTAGCTGGATTTACGAAAGTGCTATATAAACTGATCTTATCCATCCGTTAATCATAAAAAGAGTTCTCGTCTATGAGAGCTCTTTTTATATAACGATGAGCATTATCTGCTTTCAAAACATGTTGCAAGTATTTGCTCAGAAACCTTCTGTTCGTCTCATCGATGTTACAACAAAATTTGGATACGATGATCAATCGCATTTTATTCATCAATTTAAACGATACTATGGAAAAGACCAAGCCAAATTTATAGCAACAGTTGACCGTTTTTTACAATTTATCGTGATGAAATAGAGGTATCATTTTTAATAAATTCATTTAGGAGGGGTAACATGAAGGTACAACTGGACATGGTCGGGATTGTAGTAGAAGATATGAAAAAATCATTAGACTTCTATCGTCAATTAGGTCTTGAAATTCCTGAGGAAGCGAACAAGGAACCACATGTAGAGGTTCAACTAAACGGAATGCGACTAGGCTTTGATACGATCAAAACGGTTCAATCCATCTATGGTCACTGGGAGGAGCCTGTTGGTCATCGGATCGAATTAGCATTTTTATGTGATCATGTTGATGAAGTCTATCATCATTTAACCAAGCTTGGCTATACTGGGTATCGTGAACCGTGGGATGCCTTCTGGGGTCAACGTTATGCGATTGTCCTTGATCCTGATGGCAACCGAGTTAGTTTATTTGCGTAGTCTACATGAGAGTGCATGTGCCTATTGTTAAAATTATTTATTTTAGCCCCTTTATTCGCTCTAGACTAGATATTTTATCTCTTTTATGTTTATATATAAAGTAACCTTTTTTCATTGACGATCGCCACCAACCCTTTGCCGTGTGGTTGGAAGCTTACTTAAGCTGACGAATGGTAAGCACCGATCGTCTAACTTCCTGGAGGATGCAGATGACCACCGTGGTCGCCACCGAGCAGAAGAAGACCCTCCGTTCGACCCTGGACACCGGCCTCAACGCGCTGGCCGCGCTCGAAGCGCAGATCGCCGCACCCGAGAAGCGCGCCGACACCCCCGAGATCACGACACTGCTGGACAACCTGGTCGTGGCCGAGGGCGCGGCGCACAGCGCCGGCATGCTGGACGAGTCGCTCGACGACAACAAGTCCCACCCGGTCACGAGGAAGGTCATGCTCGCCGCCGGAAAGCCCAAGCTCCGGCTGAAGAAGCTCCAGGACGCCTGATCGACGATCGGCACCATCGCGTACCCGCCGCGGACGCCCCTTTCGGGGTACTCCGCAGCGGGTACGCTGTTTTTATAAAGCTTTATAACTCTTACAAAGCATCATGATCAACATATCGCTTCCCATCCCACTCACCGAGTAAGTGAACTGCTATTCTTGCACCATCTCCAGCGGTGATGATGGTATGAGAACTAGTACCCCCAGCTTGTCCTGCTGCCCAGATTCCCTCCACGCTTGTTTTTCCCAGATGATCGACTTGAATCGCTGCTTTTATCCCTGAATCTGTTCGATCTGTTAACTGTAAGCCTAAACTTTTAGCAAGTCTCATTACCTTTCCAGTTGCAATGATGACTTGATGGGCTTCATATTCGCCTTGTTCGGTTTTCACAAGAAAACCATTTTCAATCTTTTCAATAGCAGTTACTTTATCTTTCACCACTTTAGCACCAAATTGCTTTGCCTGCTTAATCCCTATCTCCAATAACTCAGGGCCAGTCGTCTCTAGAACACCATAATGATTTTTGATGAGGGCCATTTTGGTTCCACTCTGGTCACTATCGACTAGGATTGTTTTCTTACCTGCTTTTGCCAGAAATAACCCCGCGCTAGTACCTGCTGAAGCAGCTCCGACTATTAATACATCATACATTGCGTTTCTCTCCCATCCTATTTTATGTAATGAGTGTATCAAGAATCGATACACCCATTAGAATTAGTTAACTTTATACATGTTATCGTTTGATTCGTTGTAAACGTAGTGCATTGAGTACGACAGATACAGAACTGAGTGCCATCGCTGCCCCAGCAAGCCAAGGAGCTAAAAATCCAAGTGCCGCAATTGGAATGCCTAGCACATTATATCCAAGCGCCCAAAAGAGATTTTGTCGGATATTCGTCATTGTTTTCTTACTCATAAAGATCGCATCTGCAATGCTGGTTAGTTCTCCGCGAATCAGTGTTACATCAGAGGCTTCCATTGCAATATCTGTACCCGTTCCAATCGCCATTCCTATGTCTGCCGTAACGAGTGCCGGAGCATCATTAATTCCATCGCCAACCATTGCTACTTTTTTGCCTGCTTGTTGCAACTCTTTTACTTTATTCGCCTTATCCTCAGGTAGTACTTCAGCTAGAACATGATCAATCCCCACTTGATTTGCAATGGCTTGTGCTGTTCGCTCATTATCGCCTGTGATCATGTAAACTTCTATACCTTGTTGTTTCAGTGCGGCAATCGCATCTTTCGATGATTCTTTAATCGTATCAGCAACAGCGACAATCCCTGCAAATTGACCTGCAATCGAAACCAACATCGCTGTCTTACCACTTTCCTCTAATTGGTTCATATGCTCCAAGGAGACAGGGGGGACTTCAACGCCTGTTTTCACCATTAATTTACGAGTACCAATTGCCACTTCCTGTCCATCAACTACTGCTTTTACACCAAATCCAGGTACCGCCGTAAATTCATCTGTGGATGCTAATTGAATATTTTTAGCGGTGATTCCTTCAACAATCGCTTCTGCTAAGGGATGCTCAGAGTTTTTCTCCACTCCGCCAACAATTTGCAGAAATCTCTCATTATCAACCTGTTGCTCAATGATTAGATCCGTTAGCTCTGGTTTTCCTTTTGTAATCGTACCTGTTTTATCTAAAACAATCGCGTCTAACAAATGAGTGGTTTCAAGATGCTCTCCACCTTTAAACAAGATTCCTAGCTCAGCAGCACGTCCTGAACCTGCCATGATCGAAGTTGGAGTTGCAAGTCCTAAGGCACAAGGGCAAGCAATGACAAGAACAGCAATCGCTTTTTCAAGCGCTTCGGCAAATTGTCCAGGCTCTACTAAAAAATACCAAATCAGAAAGGTGACAAGTGCGATGCCCACAACAATCGGAACAAAGACGCCTGAAATTCTGTCGGCAACCCGTTGAATCGGTGCTTTTGATCCTTGTGCATCTTCAACAACTTTGATGATTTGTGCTAACGCTGTCTCTCTTCCTACTTTTATTGCTTCAATGATCAGACGACCGTTTTTATTAACCGTTGCGCCAATCACCTGATCTCCTGCATTTTTATCAATGGGTAGACTTTCTCCTGTTAACATCGATTCATCTATAGAAGAACTTCCTTCAATCACTTTACCGTCAACAGGGATTTTTTCACCTGGTTTGATGACAATGTGATCACCTACGACTACTTGCTCAACCGGAATTGTTTGTTCTTGTCCATCTCGGATGACAAGAGCAGTTTTCGCTTGTAGACCCATCAATTTCTTAATCGCTTCAGAGGAACGACCTTTTGCCCGAACTTCAAACAATTTCCCTAGCAAGATCAAAGTGATTAGTATGGAGCTTGTTTCATAATAGAGTTCAACTTGATGACCACCGTGTCCAATCGATGTTATGGAAAGATATAAACTATAAAAATAAGCGGCTGATGTGCCAAGTGCTACCAGGACATCCATATTGGCACTTTTATTGCGCAATGCTTTATAAGCTCCTACATAGAAAGGTCCACCAATAATAAATTGGACAGGCGTTGCTAAAGCCAGTTGAAACCAGGGGTTCATAAAAATATCTGGCAACCAAATAAATGAAGTAAATTGAAAATGACTAACCATCGCCCATAGTAATGGGAAAGAAAGGATTGCTGAAATGATAAATCTCCATTGCTGTTTTTTGATCTCCTTTGCACGACGATCTTCATCCGCCTGATTTTGATCGCTTTTCACATTTGCTTCATAGCCTAGTTTTTTCACTTTCTGTTGCAAATCCTGAATCGATACCTCAGCAGGATCATAGTTAACTTGTGCTGACTCAAGCGCAAAATTAACCGTTGCATTTGAGACGCCAGATAGCTTATTTAAGCCTTTTTCGATCCGATTGGCACAGGCAGCACATGTCATTCCACCAATTTGAAAATCAACTGTTTCTTTCACTGTCTTATATCCTAGCTTTTCAATCTTTGCTTCCAACTCCGCTACAGAAGCTTTATCTGCTTCATAGGTGACAGTTGCTTTCTCCAGTGCAAAATTTACTGTTGCTTCTGACACACCTTCCATTTTTGAAAGTCCCTTTTCAATCCGATTAGCACAAGCAGCACATGTCATTCCCTCAATACTAAATGTTGTCTGTTTTGTAGCAGTGCTAGTAGTCATCGTAACCCTTCCTTTCTATCTAAAATACCTATATAGGGTATATATAACTTCTAAAAAAAATTGTCTTTCAATTTCATATAAATTAGGAATGATTCCTTCTTTACATACCCTATATAAGTATAATCTCCCAACATTTTTATTCTTCCTCCATACGATCATTACCATTCTCCATCGTAGATGCTTATCGTGCAAATTTAACTGACATCATAACCTAGTTCCTCAATTGTCTCTTTAATCGTCTCAATCGACTGTTCAGACTCGTGATACTCAACCTCAACTATATGTTTTTCTAAATGAACTTTAGCTTTTACATTCTCTTTACTTAATGCATCTGTAATGATCATCACACAGTGTTGGCCATGCATTCCGTTAACATTGAATTGATGTTTCATTATCTATTCCTCCTTGTTAATTGCTTTTATCTTACGTCTTGTTCGCTGCGATGTCTACAATATACCATACCCCTATATAGTATGTAAAGACCTTTTTTATCAATTGGGTAGAAAAAGGAGAATTTGTGGAGTCAATATTTCACTGGGGACGGAAAAATGCTCCTTAACCCGTTTTGAAGACATCAACACATCCTGAAATGGAGGCTAAGTGTGAAAACCTTTACTTTGTCTACAAGCTGAAACCCCCTCTGATGAGGGGATTCAACTTCATTTGTCTATTTTATTTCATTAATTTTTTAATTGTATATAATACCTCATCTATTACCTCTGTTTCTCCATCTTGAATTCGTTCGATCACACAACTTTTCATATGAGATTCTAGAAGTAGCCGACCAACACTATTTAACGCAGATTGTACAGCCGCAATTTGATTTAAGACATCATCACAATATACATCTCGTTCAACCATACCTTTTATTCCACGTAACTGTCCTTCAATCCGATTTAAACGACTTGTTAAATTCTTTTTCTCTTTCTCAGAATGATGACTACGCCGCTCTCGATCCTGATGGCTATGTTTATCTGTTGATCCGCAACAATCATCATGTGCATCTTGCGCAGAAGTTCTTTTTTCAATAATCAATCGATCCATGACCATAACCTCCTTTATTAACATACATTATACCCGCATAAGGTATATTGATAAAGAGATTTATTTATGATGGATATGCCGAGCGTGTTCATTCTACTACATTGACAACATAAGAGACTGTTATCACCTTTCCTTGATGCTGAAATTGTCCCCAAATCTTATAGACTCCCTTGCTAGGAAATGTAGTGGCAAATTTTGCATCAGGTCCTTGTGCTTTCTCCTCGAGAGGATGAACATGTAAATATTGCTCTTGGTCATCACTGATGATCACTACATGACCCACGGCTCCTAAATATTGCTGTAAGTTTGTAATGGGTTGCTTGGTTCTTTCATCCTTTAGGGAAAAGGTTAATTGCGTTTCCCGGTTTGCCTTCAAATTTGAACCACCTTGGAGTGTGATTTCTTTTCCGTCAACTGCTTTTGTCCATGTTTTCTCCACTTCAAGTGGTTCATTCTTTGTTTCTCCCTGAATATCTAAGTCATGTTTCGCGATCACTTGCGAACCTCCCTGTGGAATAAAATCGGCATAAAGCCTATACTTCCCACCAATTGGAAACTGAGTCTTTACAATAAACTCTCCATTTCCTTTCCACTCAGGATGCAGATGATCGAAGTACGAAAGATCTTCACTAACTGCAATAAGATGTAGTTTCTTTTCATGATTGATTTTAAATTCAGGGATTGGCTTTCCCTGCTTATCTTTGATCACAATTCGTATTTCTCCTGCCTGATCTGCTTTTTGGATCATAGAACTCCACTGTGTATCTACAGTTATTTTTTCTTCTTGTCCATGTTTTTGATGATTCATATGTTCAGCTTGACCCTGCTTTCCATGCTCTTGATGTGCAGAAGCATTCTCTTGTTCTCCGCCGTTCGAATGCTGCGTATGATTCTGATGTGTAGACGTATTATTGCAGGCTGCTAAAATAAACACTGTTGCCAAAGAAAATATCAGGATACTTCGTTTATTTTTCATGATCTTCATCTCTCCTAATCTAAAAACATATACATAGTATATGTATAATAAGTCGCTGTAAAGTCCATTTCATCACGTAAATTCCACATCGTCCTCTTTTTACAAGATATTAAAATCTAGTTCTTTTTTGGTACTTTGAGCAAAATTAAGGCTAATACAGCGGCAAGGAAGGCAACGATTCCTGCACCAATAAATGCATGATGAAATCCTTCATTTAAAGCAATTATCTGCTCGACACCTTTGGCTAATTTAGATGAAGTAGTTGCTCCAGAAATGGCAACCATAATCGCTAGTCCGATGGCAGAACCTACTTGATAGGTGGTATTAACAATTCCAGATGCTAAACCGGATTCCTCAGGTTTTACACCTGACATCGAAGCCATTGTTGCTGGGATATAGGCAAAAGCCATTGCCAAAGCAGCGATGATGGAAGCAGGTAGTACATAAATCGCAAAGCTACCATTTAGAGGAGTATTTGAAAAGAGTAATAATGAGACACCTAACAATAACATCCCCACAATAAATGGACCTTTAAAGCCAAATTTACCGATTAGTTTTCCAGTAAAAGTAGTCATTAGAATCATGATTAAGACAGTCATCGGCAAAAGAGCGATCCCACCTGCAAATGAAGAATAATGAAGAATTTGTTGTAAATATAAATTTAAGAAATACCAGAGTGGAATCCAAGTAGCTGCTAGAAGAGCATTCACAATATTGCCTGCCACTAGATTAGGTGCTTTAAAGATATGCAATGGAACGAGTGGTTCTTTTTTTACTTTCTGAATTAGCAAGAATAGACCAAATAACACGACAGATGCGGCTAATAATCCGATTGTTTGCCCAGACATCCAGCCATTAAATTCTGCTCGAACAATGGCTAGAACAGCCGTTATAATCGAGGCTGTAACGGTAAATGCACCTAAAAAGTCAACTTTTCCACTACCCCTACTCCCTTTTTGCAATAACTTTGGAACAAGAAACAAAATAATCACACCGACAGGTACATTGATCAGAAAAACCCAACTCCAATCAAGCCATTCTGTAATAATACCTCCCAAAAATACACCTGCTGAACCTCCAGCTGCCGCAGAAGCCCCCCAAATTCCCATTGCTTTATTTAATTCTGCTGGTTGATTTGAAAATAACTGCATGACAAT
Source organism: Seinonella peptonophila (assembly GCF_900129355.1). GTDB lineage: Bacteria > Bacillota > Bacilli > Thermoactinomycetales > Thermoactinomycetaceae > Seinonella > Seinonella peptonophila. The sequence goes on from NZ_FQVL01000001.1 coordinate 787,343, forward strand.
GGTTAAGGCTGATGGAGCAATCAGCGCTGCTCCTAATCCTTGTAGTGCTCTGCCGATATTCATCGATGCTTCAGACCATGCTAGTCCAGCAAATAGAGAAGCAAGTGTTAAAATAAGAAAGCCCAAGCTAAAAATTCGCCGCTGTCCAAATAAGTCGGATAATTTACCCCCTAATAACAATAGACCTCCAAATACAACAACATATGCATTAAAAATCCATTGTAAATTGGATTGAGAATATCCAAGTGCTTCTTTTATCGATGGTAATGCAACACCAATGATTGACGTATCTAAAATGACAAAGAACTGTGCTGCTGCTAGTAAAAATAATGCCATCCATCTCTTGGGATTGGGAATTGCTACTGTATTTGTATTCATTTTGATCTCCTCCACCATCTATATACGTACATAGGGTATATAAAGAGGCATAAAAATGCCCCTTTTATTCTGTTGCTTCATACCCAATATCTTCTAATGAATCTTTAATTTGTTCCAAAGAAATTTTCTGTTCATCAAATTGAATCGTGACAGTACGGTCTGCTAATTGTACATCTGCATGTACTCCCAACTCATCCAAAGTTCCTTTAACTTTCCTTGCACATCCACCACAAGTCATATCTTCTACTTTTAACCGTTTTTCCACTAATACCACTCCCACCCTAAATATACACCCATAGGGTATACTTAGATTAACATTCATCTATTGCATTTTATATCCTACACGACATAATAGATCAGATACATGATTTACATAATCATTCGATTGCTAGCCTTTCATGAAAAACAATAATTACTTAAATAAAGAAATGAACATGATATAGGGGAAAATAATTTGTTGGTGCGTGATTTACTCACATGAAATTCGTATTTCCATTCGCCAACTGAAAATGATGAGCTTCATCATAAAAAGCCTATTACCATATACTTTATGTTATATCATAACTTTTCTCCTCCTTTCACTCAATATAATACTATACCCCCCTAAAGTATGTAAAGTCTTTTTTTATCCATTTGCTTATCTTTTATAAGCTGTTAAAAATCCAAGTCCCCAGTGCACATTGATGTATGGCACTGAGGACTTGTCTCAACTTATTGAATTGAACCGAGCCCAACAACGATGAGCAATTCGCCCACTCCAAGTTTCATGACAGAGGACAAAGGTCAAGATCCAACCAAAGTAGCTATTTCCATCTCCTTTCAGTTCTTCCCGACCAAATTGTATGGCCAGGGTCGAAATAGGAAGAAAGAGGATCAATAAACCCCATATTCCCTGTTTTCCTACCACATCAACCAAAAAACCAAGCCCAAAATCAACAAGCAAATCTCCCAATGAGTTTGCAAGCCAATTGAAAGCTACAATCATTGACTTATTTGTTTGCCGCAAGAACAGTGTCTCGGACAAAATGATATTACTCAATCCGGCTCCTATCGATGTTAACATCAGGCCCAAAAAGATTGAAACAAGCGTATGTGTCATCATGAGCAAGAACAGTCCACAACCAAACAAGGCAACACACAGCTTTAGAACATGCTGGTTCCACTGCGGAGGAGACAGTGCTGCAAGGCTTTGTCCTATCAGCCCACCGACAGTGACACCCAACATCACGTTACTAACCCACATCCCTTCTACCGTTAGAGGTATATAGATATAGCCTATCTCTCTTGATACAGCATAAGGGATGATGATCCCACCTGTTATCAAGAACAACTTAAACCAATGGACATTTGAAGTTCCATGGCGGTTATTTGTCCTGCTTTTGCCCTGACTCCTCTCGTGAGGTTCATTGTTGTTCAAAAAAAAGCTAATTGCAAAGATAAGGAACGGGCTGAATCCACCAACCATACTCCAGACAATGACTGTCATGTTTTGCTCAAACCAAAATCCAAGTGCTCCGATTACAATAGACACCAAGATCCCCAAATAGTTTCGAGCAACCAGCCCTAGACGATGAGCATTGTCTGTCTTAGGTAGTCCTCGTTGAATCAATTCCAAAATAGACATGAACGTAATGGCATTGACAAAACCAGAAAATATCCGCAGTATGAACAATACCCACCATTGTGGCATCTTTGCCAAACCAACACCAAACAGTATTGTGGTGCCAATCATCGCCAAGGAGCTAAATCTCAATATGCCAATAAGTGAGAACTTCTTCCTTCTCGTCGCAAAGTAAAGATTTGCAGCAATTGAGCCAATGGCAAATCCACCTTCAATGAGATGAACATTTGACTCATTTCCTGTGCTTGATACGGCTCTAGTAATCGGTCCCGAAAAAAACGCGTTGTAAGAAATTTGCAGAACATTAAGCACTAGTGCAACAATCAACATTTGTTTCCCTATCTAAAACTCTGATGCCAGTTGCTCCACAATGGACTCTGCGCAGTTTTTTACGCTAAGAAAAACAGAGGTCAATCATATTATATCTTAATAAAAAGCGAATTCTCATAGTTATCCCGAAACTAAGAAAAAATCCATTTTAATGAAGCAGACTCTTTTTAGAACAATGATAAAACAAAAAATAGTAACCGAATAATATTAACACCTGCGCAATTGTTAATATTAGAAAAATATTGCTATAAATGAAGCCCTCATGAATACCCATTTTCCCTCCTAAATCAATCAATTTTCCGTAACTCACTGAAGCAACTGCTTGTGCTATAAAGATGACCATTGATAAAATCCCCATTCCAATTCCCGCTTGTCCTCTTGGCAAAATAGTTGAAATCGAATTGGAAATTGCAATCATAATAAAAGTTTGTCCAATTGTACCCAGTACTAGAAAAATTGAAATAAACCAAGGAGAAAATTTCAAAAACATATTTAACAAGACAAAACTAATAATCAATAACAAGGAAGATATAACGAATAAATACAGATTTCCTTTTCGATCAGCAATCCTACCTCCTGTTCTGCCTAATATAGCTGAAACGATAGCTGCAGGAACCATCATGAAAGCAATATCTTGTGGTTGAAGACGATATACCTGGGACAATAATAATGGAGTTAAAAAAGGAAGTGATAATAATATCCCACTTAAAATAAATGCTAAGATTAATCCAATAGAGTAGCCTCTACTTGCAAATAAACGAGGTTGTATAAAAGGGTTAGTTATCGTGTAGATTCGAATCACAAATAGTCCTATGCTACATCCTCCAACTAAAGAAAGTATCCAACTGCTTTTTGTGATACTTAAAAGAAGTGTAGTTACAGCTATAGCAAGGAAAATACAACCTAACCAATCCATTTGTTTGGTAAAACTTCTTTCTTCTTCACGTAAATATTTCTGATAAAAAGGTAGTGCACATAAAACGAAACAAGGTGATAGAAATAACCAGTGCCAATTTGTGATGCTTATAATAAACGCTGATAAAATGGGGCCTATAGCGCCTCCTATCGATAAACCGACAAAAGCCATCCCGATTGCAGCACCTCTTTTCTCTGGAGAAAAATAGCGTATAGGAATTATATTTGAAGTGGCTGGAATGACGGCAGCTCCAACTGCTTGCAAACACCTTCCAACAAGAACCATTGAATATGTTTGTGAAATCAAACCAACAATCGAACCAAAAGCGAAAAATAATAAACCAAAAGTGAGCAAATTTTTAAGTTTGTATTGATCTGCTAATTTTCCATATAAGACAGTACCCATTCCATATATTAAAATATAAGATGAAGTCACCCAGCTGACTTGTACTGTTGTTAAATGAAATGTCTGGCGAATTTCTGGCAGCACAAAATTAAACATAAATGCTGTCATTGCTGAAATGATGTGGGTAAACATCACCACATACATCAATTTTTCACCTGTTGGTTGAAGCATCTTCTGTGACATCGATGACAGCACCCCTTGTGCGAAAATTTCGATAAAATCGCACCGATCTGTAAAAGAAAATGGTATTGTTGAAATAAATTATATTTAACAACAATACCATTTGATCTATGCATCAAACACATGATTACTTGAATTGTTTAATTGACATCTGTAGCTTATAGTTACCAAATTGTAAAATTCGATCTAAAAATGAGTCAAGTTGTTCTACTGAGCTAACAAGAATCTCAAGCAAATAACAACCTTCTCCACTAACTCGATGAACAGTACGTATGATTATCTCATTCTGACAAAATTGAATAAATGGTTGGTGATCATTTGAGTTCATAAACATTGTTACAAATGCACGACTCGATTTTAAAAAATGATCTCGATTTACTTGAACAGTAAATTTTTCAATCACACCTATCTTCTCCATATTCTGCACACGATTTGCAACTGCTGGTCCAGTAAGATGAACAAGTTCACCAATCTCTCTCCACTGCATCCGTGAATTTTCTTCAAGTAATTTAAGAATTTTCAAGTCTGTTTGATCCAGCATATTCACCCCAACCTCAGTAAAATTCTCAAGCAAAACCTAGAATTTCTCCATTTTCTGGAATCCATACCCGATCTTTATCCTTTGTTTCACTCAAGTATTTTCTCATCTCTGCTCGAGTGAGTAAACAATGATTCCATGTTTCAAAATGAATAGCAATAATATTTAATAGTGGAGAAAAGGCAAGCATTTGTTCTAGATCATAAATGCCCATTGTAATAGGACCACCTTCTAAAAACCGGGCTTCACCACTATTGATTACTGCATATTTTGGATGATATTTTTTCAATGCTTGAGAAACATCTTCACACCATATACTATCTCCTACTATATAGAGACTTGGTTCATGCACATGCTGTAAAATAAATCCAGATACAGGCCCTAGATTTACCGCAAGCTCCCCTTTTCCATGTTTACCACCCGTACGAATGAGGCAAATATCATTCCATTCAATAAATTCCTGTATAGGAACTACATTCTTAAAACCCCAGTTACTTATTATTTCACTATCATTCGGTTGACAGAATAAAGGTAGATTCTTTGGAAGTGACTCAATCGCAGTATCATCGAAGTGATCTGGATGTAAATGAGTGACTATAATCGCATCAATATCTAGCATAGATTCAATTGTAACTGGTAATTCAACCATTGGATTTTTGATTGTATTTGCAGAATGATCTACGGGTGGTTTTGAACTTTTTTCGCTGAACATAGGATCAACTAAAATTTTTTTACCAGCATAAGTTAAAAGAACAGTAGCATGTCGAATCATATGAAATTTCATTTTAACTTCCTCCAATTTTTTCTTTATCCTTATCTAAATACTACAAAGAAAAACAATTTGCTGGAGAAAGAAAAAGTCATTTTTTATTTCTTGATAAAAGTATTCATATTTATTTACTGTTTGAATTCAAAATCATACATGAGCATAAAAATAACCCACTAGAGGTGGGCTATGCTGATCATAATTACTTATTTAAGAAATCTAATACTGTATCAAGAAATAACTTAGGCTGTTCACCACTTGGCATATGGCCCGATTGTTCAAATTCGATAAAAGTTGCGTTAGGGATTAATGATGCGATTTCTTGACCACGCTCGGGTGGATTCATTCCATCATATTTTCCACTGATAATGAGGGTTGGGGCAGTCACTTTAGGCAAATCTTCACGAAAATCGAATCCTTCTAATGCTCGATTTGCAGCATTTTGTTGCGCTGGTGTTAATACGGTAGCAACAGCATTTATTTCCCGAATGATTTTTTGAGCAAGCGGTACGTTATAAAACATGTATTTTGTAATATAAGCAAACTTTTCATCAAAAGTAAGCCCTTCTAACTCCTCTGTGTGGCGGTTCGTCAGTTCTTGTAAGGAACTTGTTTTACCATGTGCCTTAGATACAACTAGTATTAATTTCTTGATACGTTTGGGACATTGTGTTGCCACTCCTTGCGCAATATAACTTCCCATTGACTCACCAAGAACGGATGCAGAATCAATTTTTAGTAAGTTCATTAAAGCAATCACATCATGTATATGATCCTCTATTGTATAATGAGGTAGTTTTGAAGACTTCCCATGACCGCGAGCATCAAGTACAATCGTACGAAAATGATGTTTCAGTTCCTCGACGCGGCTATCAAAAGCGTGGTGATCCATTGTTAAACCATGAAGCAATAGGAGTGGTTCCCCTTGACCAATCTCTTCATAATAGAGCGTAGCACCATTTGAAAGGAATGTAGGCATCATTTTCACTCCACTAATATATTTATTTCATTGCCTCTATATCAATCATTTTGTTCGGTATCAATCCATCCTGATTTGCATTTATCATCTGTTAAACGATTGGTTTTGCGATAATCGTGATGAATGCTTTTTGCTCTAATTGATAAGGCGACTGGGAGTTGATCTAACCTTCAAAGATTACTTTTAAATGGAATGATGATGATTTCCTTTTGAAGGATTGGCAATAACAAAGCCTTCCTGTGGAATATAAAAATATTGAATCCAAACCCCGTCCAATAATTCTTCTCGACGGTCTAATAACACATCGATCTCTTTGTCCGTTTTGATAATCTCATCATGTTCAGTTGGTGTATCGAATTTCAAATCATAGTGTACATGATTACCATGTTGACTTGTTATAAAGACACGAACCATTTTCCCTTCATTTTCACCTTCACTAAGCATCCTTTTCAACACTTTTGCTGCATTGCGATTTATTTTACATTTCATCATCCATAACCTCATTTCATTAAAAGTTCTATGAACTTATTTATTATACACTTTTTGCTTTAAAAATCATTCAGTGATTCAGATAAGATGCTATATCGCCGCCAGAATGTAAGGCTCATGAAAACAAACATTCGATCATCATCATTCTTCCTCTTTCATGTTTGTTTTTAATAATAGATTCATATAAACTAATTAGAAACCAATAGCAATTTGCGGATAAAATCTTTTCTCTAGAAGATTGTTTCCCATCTTAAAGTTCAAACACCAAAAGAAAGAGTGTGTGAAGATATTGCAAGAACTCCATCAACTGCTAAAAGAACTTAACTTACTTCCTTATCAAGAGACAATTACACAATTCCTGCGTCCAGCAATCTATATGAATACGAAACCAAATAAGCATCTTCCCATTGGCGCATCAAAAATAGGCGGTAACCCTGATCTACCACCTCATTTTCAATTTCCTACCTATGCCGACGGAAAGCAACAAACTTTTTTAGCCCAATACCGACTAGCTGACCTCACCGCTTTCTCGACTGCACAGGTTCTCCCACCGTCAGGAATGCTTTATTTTTTTCATCTGGAAGAACCTTACGATAATCATGATCGGCTTCTATCTTGGCAATCGGAGTGGGCAGCTTGGAGCGTCATCTACTGGGATGGAGATGAGTCCACCCTTCAACCTTATCATCCGGAATCATTTATATACCCACAAGCACAAATTCATTTTGAATTAGGTTGGTCTGGCGATATTGAGGCATTAATTGGGAAGCTTTTCCCAAGAGAATCTGACGTTGATCCAATCAACAAGCTTTATGAACTTGAAGAACAGCTCGCGCTTTCAAATTTAACTCACCAATTATTAGGCTCTCCAATAGCTCAACAGCCATGGTACCAAGTAGAAAATCCTGAGCAAAAAACTCTACTTCTTCAACTTGATAGTGATCGACAAATTGAGATGATCTGGGGGGATTGTGGGACTGTCTATTTCTTTATTTCTCCAGAAGATCTGAAAAAAAGAGACTTCACTAAGATCGATTATGAATATCAATGGGGTTAAAGAAAAGCAAATGATCATTGACCATCTGCTATTTCAAAACTTTATTTAAAAACTCTTTGGTACGTTTTTGTGATGGGTGTTGGAATATGATATCTGGAGAATCGATTTCAATAATCTTTCCCTGATCCATGACCACTACTCGATCTGCTACTTCTCTTGCAAAGCCCATTTCATGGGTCACAACGACCATTGTCATGCCCTCTTTCGCTAAATCTTTCATTACTTGTAACACTTCTCCAACTAATTCTGGATCAAGTGCTGAGGTCGGTTCATCAAATAGCATCACATGAGGCCTCATCGCAAGCGCACGAGCGATGGCTACGCGCTGCTTTTGACCTCCTGAAAGCTGTTCGGGATATGCTTTCGCACGATCTGTCAGTCCTACTTTTAATAACAATTCATTTGCTACCTTGTTTGCTTCTTGTTTATTCACTTTCCCTAGTGTAAGTGGAGAGAGGGTGATATTCTCTTCAACTGTTAAATGAGGGAAAAGATTAAAGTTTTGAAAGACCATCCCAACTTTCTCCCGTATTAAATTTAACTGTTTTTGGGGCATCTCTTTTATTTTCCCCTGTTGTTCAATCATACCAATTGGCTGATTTTCGATCATGATCTGACCGCTCTGAATTGGCTCAAGATAGTTCATACAACGAAGTAAAGTACTCTTACCAGAGCCACTAGGACCGATAATGACTACCACCTCTCCTGAGTCAATCGTCAGATTAATCTCTTTGAGTACATGATGGGCTCCAAAGTACTTGTTCAGTTCTGTTATTTGAATCATGTTCGCACTCCCCCTACATGTAACTTGCGCTCTAAAATGCGAATGAGCGTAGAAATTACAAAGTTCACCACAAAGTAAAAGAGAGCGATGGTTAGATAAATCTCAAAGTATTTAAAGTTATCCGCTACAATCGAGTTTCCCGCTCGCATTAATTCTGGCACTGTAATGACTGATAATAATGAGGAATTCTTTGTAAGAGCAATGAACTCATTAGCAAGCGGTGGTAACATCCGTCTAACTGCTTGAGGTAAAATGACTTTTCCCATCGTTTGCCAATGACTCATTCCAAGTGAACGTCCTGCTTCCATCTGTCCCTGGTCAATTGACTGGATCGATCCTCGAACAATCTCTGATACGTATGCACCACTATACATACCTAGCCCCAGTACTCCTGCAACAGAAGCGGTTAAGTCGATCTGAAGACTGATTGCTAGCCCATAGTAGAGCAACACCAATTGCACGAGTAGTGGTGTTCCACGAAACCAAGCCAAGTAAGTAGCACAAATACCAGAAATCAATTTATTTTTTGACATTCCACCTATTCCAACAAGCAAACCAATCATACAACTTATACATAATGCAAAAAAAGTCATGCGGATTGTGACCCAGAGCCCTTTTAAAAGCAATGGTAAGTTTCCATCTTGTAATAAAATACTAAAATCTAGTTCCATCTATTTTCGCCTCCTTCAAACTAAAAATCTTCTAGCACTCCATGAGTCGAAGTGCTAGAGAGTTAATTTTTACTCACCAAACCATTTTTTTACAATCTGATCATACTTACCATTTTCTTTTAATTTTTTAAGTGCCGTATTAACCTCTTTGGCTAACTCAGGATCATTCTTTCGAATCCCATATCCATACTCTTCATGTGTTAATAACTGATCCAGAACTTTCACAGTCCCTTTCTCTTTTGCATATACTTTAGCTGCTGGTTTACCCGTTACAACTGCTTCTACTCGACCGCTTTCTAGCTCTAAAAACATATCTGTATTTTTTTCAACTTCCTTTGGCTTCACTTTTGGATACTTTTCTTTTAGAAAGCTAACCGATTTTGTTCCAATTTGAACAGCAACTTCCTTTCTGTCCAAATCTTCAATACCTTTTATTTTGCTGTCATCTTTTTTAACCATGATGGCAAGCCCACCAGGATAATAAGTATCTGAGAAGCGAATCGCCTTTTCGCGTTCTGCCGTCTTATACATAGCAGATACGATTAGATCAAATTTCTTCGCCTGCAACCCTGGAATCAATCCCTTAAATTCAGTATCCACAAATTGCACCTTTACACCCATTTCGTTTGCGATTGCTTGGATCAGCTCAACGTCAAAACCATCATATTCCTTTTTGTCATTCTTATATTCAAAGGGTGGAAAAGTGGCATCCGTTCCTACAACGATTGACTTATTCTTTTTAATTTTTCCTAATGTTGTCTCTTCTGCACCACCGCAACCAGCAATTGCAAAAATCAATAGAAAAGAAATAAACGCAAGTAATCCTTTATGGAACATTTTCATCATAATTGCCCCCTTATTTTTGGTTACAAGAGGTAGACGCAAAAATGATGCCAAAATAAAAACCCTTATTAAAAAGGGTTTGGTAAAGATAGATAGCGGCCAATTTTGCCGGTCGGCAATCTTAACCTACTCTGTCTCATATTTTTTTAGTTTCTCTCGGAGCGTTCGTTCTCCTATACCTATTATCTGAGCTGTCTTTCGTCTGTTTCCACCCATGGCAGCAAGATTATATTGGATCACTTTTTTTTCTACTTGTTGAATACTCTCCCCAACGTAGATAGGGATTAATGTATGGCTAGAAAAAACTTGTTGTTTTTGTTTCATCTCTTCAGGTAAGTCGGTGGTTTGAATCACAGATGAATTGGTTAAAGCGATCGCTCGCTCTATAATATTTTGTAATTCCCGTACATTTCCAGGGTAATCATAATGAAGCAAAACTTGTAATGCCTCCTCAGAAATCCCTTCAACAGGCTTTCCCATACGGTGACTTAACTTGTTTAAAAAGAATTCTACTAACAATGGAATATCTTCTTTTCTTTCTCGTAAGGGTGGCAAATGAATCGGGATCACATTGAGCCGATAATATAGATCTTGTCTAAACTGACGATTCTGGATTTCTTGATATAAATCACGATTTGTTGCAGAGATCAACCGAAAATCAACAGGTTTTTCTATTGTACCGCCCACTGGAGACACTTTTCGTTCTTGAATTACACGTAACAGCTTTCCCTGCAAATTTAATTCCATTTCACCTATTTCATCCAGAAAAACAGTCCCACCGTCAGCCAAAGAAAAAAGCCCTAATTTCTTCTCAGTTGCCCCTGTAAAGGCACCTCTTTCATGCCCAAATAGTTCTGATTCCAGCAACCCTTCAGGAATCGCTGCACAATTAATCGTCTGAAAACGCTTCTGATGTCTTGGACTTTGGTAGTGAATAATTTTCGCCATCAATTCCTTACCTGTGCCACTCTCCCCAGTAATCAGGACATTTGATTCGATCTTTCTAATCTGGTCTAGCATACGAAAAACTTCTTGCATTTTAGGACTTTTCCCAATGAAACCATAATCATTATGTGCTTGTTCTAACGCTTCACCTAACCATTGAACTTTTGAGTGTAATGTATAAAATTCCTCAGCTCGTTCGAGCAAAACCATTAATTCTTCTAGGTGAATCGGCTTAGTCACGTATGAAAATGCACCTTTATGCATCGCCTCCACCGAAGAAGGAATACTTCCATATGCAGTAATCATAATCACAATGGTTGCAGGAGATATTCGCTTAATATCCTGTAATATATCCAACCCACCATGTTTTCCAACTTTTAAATCTAGCAATACAAAAGCAATATCTATTTTCTTAAATAATGGAATTGCTTTTTCGGGATCAGTAAATGTATAGACATGAAAATGATCTTCTAAAGCAAAGGCAAGTGATTGGCAAATGGATGGTTCATCGTCAATAATCATGATGTGGTGCAAAGTATATTCACATCCTCTTTTGGAAGCTGATTGGGAAATGTTAACGTAAAATTGGTTCCTTTCTCCAATTGACTCTTTACATGAACAGATCCATGGTTCTCCTTGATCAATTGATAAGATATAGCTAGACCTAAACCAATTCCACCATTTTTATTAGAATAAAAAGGTTCGAATATGCGATAAATCTCTTCTTCTTCGATACCATGACCATTATCAATAACCTCAATCCTCACATGCTTTTCTATAGACCTTGCTGAAATCATGAGTTGCCCCCCTAAGTCAAGCGCTTGGATTGCATTCATAATCAGATTGAGCAAAATTTGTTGAACTTGGTGACGATCTGCGTATAATTCGCAAGAACGACTGATATCTATTTGTACAGTAAGATTTTTTTCATGGCATTTTGCATTTAAAAGCAACATAATGTGTTCAACTAAATCATGCAGTTGAAAAAGTGCGGGGGTAGATTTACGTGGTCGTGCATAATTTAATAAGTCATTCACCAAATCATTGAGACGGGTAATTTCACTTGTCACTTGTTCGGAAAAGTTCTTACAAAACGTAGGATTATTCATTTTTTGAGGGAGCAGTTGCGTATAGGTCAAAATAGATGTAAGTGGATTGCGAATTTCATGAGCAATCCCTAACATTAACTGACCTAGTGAGCGCAAGCGATTGCTTTCTGTCATTTGTATCTCCAGTCGTTGTTGAAAACGATGATGTTCTTCCAATAAGTCTAGTTTTTCTTGTAATAGCTGATTCATTCGCTCAATTTCATGGGTACGTTTTGCGACCTCCTTCTTTAGTTGACGGTTCCACCAAAAGATGCCTAATAAAAGAAGAGCTGCAACACCTACACCCACTTTTAACCAAAACATCCATCGCTCAATCTCTGCAGATAAAGGCATAATGTATTCGCCAAACCACTTTTTCTCGATCTTGATGTATGTTCCATCCTTTTTAATCATAGAGATTCCTTCATTAATTACAGTCAATAACTGCTTGTTCTTTGGCAATACTGCTAATCCATAATCTTGTGGATGTAAAGGTTCACCCACGATTTTAATCATGGACTGTTTTTTCATCGTTTGCACAAAATATTGTCCTGTTATTCGATTCCCAACAAAGGCATCTACTTTTCCATCAGCTAGTAACTGAATCGCTTCTTGTTGATTCATCACTTCGACCAATTGATTTCCATGATCACTTTGGATCAACTCGTTCGCAATATCGCCTTTTTGTACCGCTACTCTCATCTTCTTGATATCTTTCAATTCTCGAACATACAGGTTATCTTTACGAACAAAAATTGCCTGTCTGCTTGTAAAATAAGGTTTTGAAAAGTCATAGACTCGGTCACGTGCTACACTATATTTCATCCCTTGAATTGCATCCACTTGTCCACGATGAAGAGCTTTTATTGCTTGCTCCCATGGCATTGGTACAAATTCAAATCGAATCCCTGTTTGAATGGAAATAGCATTCATAACATCGACATTAAAACCTGTATATACCCCATTCTCACTTAGAAATTCAAACGGTGGAAAATGTCGATCCCCAGCAATGCGAATTGTTCGAATCGGTTCATTTCCTACAATTGATGAAATGGATGAAAAGCCGAATAAAGAAAATAGAGAAAACAGAATGATGACAAATACGAGTCTCCTCATAGCCCTACTCCTAAAATGCATTTATATAACAAATTATATTATACATTTATGAAATAAAAAGAGCGTTTCCTAACTTTTCTAGATCACCAAAATCTATCTCAAACCGATGAAACGGTCAGTCTCGCATCTTTGCAAGGCCGGATCAGTGCGTCGCCGTGAAACACGATTACGAGCCGATCACGTGACTTTGTCTACAATCTGCTATCTTTGTTCCTTTTTTTGTCGAGAAATGTTATAAAATAAAATAAATCTATCGTTAGAAAAGGAGTAACACTATTGATCATCTTTCCAATCATCTTGGTGTTTGTACTATTCGCGAACTACTACATCGGTTGGCATGGGGCATTTATTATTTCGTATTTTTCACTTCCCATTCCGATCATTTTATACTGGGTATTATTTTGGGTTGTATCTTTCTCCTATGTACTCGGTCGTATAATTCCTGGTCCAATAGGTCGACTGATTAAGGTGATGGGCTCTATTTATTTTGCCTTTATGCAATACTCTTTGATATTACTCATATTGATGGATCTATCTGCTTGGATCATGAATCTTTCGGGAATCTCTCCTACTCAATATGTACCTATACTATTGGTTGTTTATCTCATTTTACTGATCATCGTATTTGGAATCGGTTCCTTTATGGCTTGGTCACCTATTAAGCGTACATATAACGTACATATCAATAAAAAAGCTGGTTCACTTAAAGAGCTGAAAATTGCCGTGGCATCTGACCTTCATCTGGGAAATATAGTTGGCAATCGACACCTGAGCAAACTTGTAAAAGAGTTTCAAGCAATGCAGCCTGATTTAATTCTGTTGGTTGGTGATGTTCTCGATGATGTAATCGAACCATTTCTTCGTAATAAAATGGTAGATAAGTTAAAGCTACTACAAGCTAGATATGGCACTTATGCAGTCTTAGGAAATCATGAATATATAGGGAAAGATATTAAAAGATATGTAAAAGAGATGAAATCGATTCAAATTCCAGTGCTACGTGATCAAACGATTTTAGTAGAAGATTCTTTTTATATTGTAGGCAGAAAAGATAAGACTGCTGAACGCGCAGACCCAGATGGTCGTTTGAGTATGCTGGATTTGGTGAAAGATGTAGATCCATCACTACCCATTATTGCAATGGATCATCAACCTCATCAATTTGACAAGGCATTAGCAGCAGGAGTAGATATTCTCCTTTGTGGTCATACACACCGAGGTCAAATGGCTCCTAACCATCTTATTACAAAGCGGCTGTTTGAACTCGATTGGGGCTATATTCTAAAGGAGAAGATGCATGTGATTGTCTCTTCTGGATTTGGGCTGTGGGGTCCTCCTATTCGCTTGGGAAGCAGATCTGAGTTCATTGAGTTGACTGTCACCTTTGATGAATAATGAAAGAAGCCACCATCATGGTTTCTCAACACTCAATATAAATCACTCAACAGAACCAGCATAGAAGTATTGCTGGTTCTGTTATTCTTTCTGTTCTTCAATAAATCCTAAGCTAAGCAACTGAGCAATAAATCGATCTAATGCACTGCTAAGAGTCTCTCTGGATGCATCGATCTGATCTACAAGCCGATCTAAGACTACATTTTTATCATGAGATTTTTGTAATTCAATCCACATTAAATTGCCAACCTCGTTAAATCGATGATATTCTCCTGTTCTAGTATTCAACAACATAACCTCTCCATACAATTCCGTCTCGATGATCGCTTTCTGTCTACAGTAAATGATTGATCCCTCCATTTACTTCTTGCTTCGCTAAATTTCTAGACAAATTCTGCAACCAAATTTCTACCATACAGCAAAGGACGATCCCAATTGCAAGTGTTGCAGTTTTTCTGCTGCTCTTTAAGACTTTTGCTAATCGATCAGGGTCAATAATCTGAGCCTCAACTAAGAAAGAATGACTCAATAATTCACGGATTTGTTGACGATTTTGCACAACATACATCTCATCCAGCGCACTCATTTGTAAATTATAATTTTTACTTACAACAACCCAAGCATGAAATTCAAACCCTCTAATCGCCGTCATGGAACGTTTTCGGCCAATTACGACCTGAGCTGGTAAACCAAATAATCGCAAGGCACCACATATAATAGAGGCTCGTTCTAGGCAAAGCGCTTTACGATGTCTGAGATTAATCAAACGTTGGACAAAAAGATTCATTTCTCTAGCAAACAAATATTCCTCTACTTCACTATCAAATGAAAACTTCCACTGGGTTGATATTTTATCGACCTGTTGTAATGTAGCCTGTCCACCCTTTTTCTGAAAACGACTCACCATTCTCCAAACAAATAGGATTATTCTTATTTTTATATTGAAACGCGGTTTGGGTAGCAGATAGAAAACCGATTTACCTGAAATTAGACTTTGATAATATTTCATCAAAAACTCCTTTCAAGAAAATACCATAGACCCTGTTATGCTAAGGTCTATGGTATTCTACTATCAATCTTTCCTTATACCCACTGTCCATCATAGCCATCGATTAACCGACCACCAAAACCACCTGTTACTTCTTCCAGTTCACCTTCTTTAATGACTTTCGGTTCTTCATACAAGATTTTTTCCTTCTCTTTTTCCAAGTAGAAGACCTCCTCATTAAATATTGGTACACTATTATTTTAATTCAAACAAATAGTTCAGTCAAATAATTTCAATTATATTTTGTATAATACAATTATCTGATAGCATGAATAGACTGAACTCTTTCTTACATCTTTTTATTACTTCTGGTTAAAAGTAGCTCTAATAATCGATCCGACTTTGAAAAATCGATATGCGTAAAATTGTTGAGAATCTCAGTGAAAATTACCGGAGGCTTCTTGGAATATACGATTTGTTGCTTTTCGAGCTTACAAAAAAGCGAAAACGTCTTCTTTGAATTATCAATTAGGTAAACATGATCAACAAGCTTAATTGCTCGTTTTAGGTTACGATGTGACTTACGAAAACGATTTTGAATATATCTCATTTCGATCTGAGGAGTTCCTTGGGTTACGCTCCTCTCTTTCACAAAAGATGCGTGAAGTTCAGGGGTTCCTAAACTTAAATAAAATAGGATTGTCTCATCATAGTGTTGCTTAATCGCCAATTCAAGTCGGCGTATATCAGATGGCATCTGATCGAGATAATCATTTAATCCGATTTGATCCCCAGGCATGGTGATTCGGTCCAGCAATGAAGTCAACGTAGTCTCATATACTAAAGAATCACCTAAGAGGATATGATGACGAATCATAGGTTCAATCACTTGATAATGAAATGCTGGTATCCCACTCTCAAAACCAGACGCGGCAATTTTTTCATCTGGTAAAAGATAGATAACTTGATTTTGAAAATAGGGTTGTAATACTTCTTTAATAAAAGTTGTCTTACCAGCACCATAAACGCCAGCAACTATAATGAATCGTTTCTTATCTTCCCGCATGTTTGAAACCTCTCTATATTCAGTTTGAAATTGGGCAGATGGATTCATTAAGGCTTTGGATATCAGCTTATTAGTTGATAAAAAGCATTCTGTAGTTTTCTCGTTATTTTACCTGGTTGTCCTCGACCTATTTCTCGATCATCAACTTGAATCACAGGACACACTTCCATTGTTGTACTTGTAATAAAACACTCATCCGCTTGATATAACTGCTCTTTAGAAAAATGGGTTTCTTTCACTGGGATTTGCAAATCTTCTGCGATGGAGATGACAATCTGTCTTGTAATTCCATGTAAAATAAGGTGGTTGGCTGGATGTGTTAACAATTGGCCATTTTCAACAATAAAGAGGTTGGTGGAACTACCTTCAGTCACGACACCCTCTCTTACTAGAATCGCCTCATGTGCATGTTGCTGAACTGCTTTCTGCTTCGCTAATACTGCCCCAAGTAGATTCAAACTCTTAATATCGCAGCGTAACCAACGTATATCTTCTGTGGTAACAGTATGAACCCCTTTATTTAAAGCCTGAATGGGACGATCGTTCTGTTGTGTGTATGCGACTAAAATAGGCTCACTTTTTACCGGAAAATGGTGCGTACGCGAAGCAACTCCACGTGTTACTTGCAAATAAACATTTCCCTGCACTAACTGATTTTGTGCAACCAATTCCGCTAATTTCACTTTTAATTGATTGAAACCATAAGGTAAATTTATTTCAATTGCTTCTGCACTTCTTTTCAAACGTTCTAAGTGTGCATCTAAATAAAAAGGTTGCTGATGATATACACGAATCACTTCATATACCCCATCACCAAACTGGTAGCCGCGGTCTTCAATGTCGATATGGATTTCTGTTCGTTCCACTAACTGATCACGGTATAAAATCATGTAACATCCACCTCAATTCACTTCTGATTCGTTTTTGTCATGACGAGCGATAAATAAATATAAGTCCTAAAATTAGAAAAGCAATACCCCATAATCTTTGTTGGTTAAACATCACTTGCGTACTTTGAAACCATCCAAAATGATCAATTACCATACTCATCGTAATCTGACCTATAATAACCGATACAATCGCAATTCCAATCCCAACTCTTGGCACTGCAATCGTGAGGACGGTAATATAGATAGCGCCAATCACTCCACCCAATAACTGCCACTTGGGGACATGGATTACTTCCCAAAGATTTCCTTTGCCAATAAACAAAAGAACCAGCAATAAACTAAAACTCCCTACCAAAAATGAAACAAATGCAGCCTGGATTGGACCAACTGTTTTCCCTAGTGTGCCATTGATACTTCCTTGTATGCTTAAACCAAAGCCGGATAGTAATAGCAATATTAGAATGAAGATATTTTTCATAATAAACCATCCCTAAAATAAATTGTATTCTATTTAAATTACATAAATAAGTACCTTAGGTTTCTTACGATAATCCTGATTTAATCGCAAATATAGCGGCTTGCGTCCGGTCACGCAGATCAAGTTTACGAATAATGGCAGAGATGTGATTCTTAACAGTTCCTTCGCTAATAAATAGCTCTTCACCGATCTCTCTATTGTTATATCCTTTACCCAATAAACTTAATACTTCTTTTTCACGAATTGTTAAATGTGAGATTTTCTTTTGTTCTTCGCGCTCTACCTTTGACTGATATTGGTGATGTTTTCTTAGTTCATCAATAATTCGCTTGGTCACCTCGCTCTGCATCACTACTCCACCTCGATTGACGCTGTGAATAGCTTGAATAATGGCATCAGACGGCATATCTTTTAATAAATACCCCTTAGCACCTCCTTCTAAAGCTCGAAGTATTAATTCTTTATCATTAAAAGTAGTTAACATCAAGACTTTTACTTCTGTAAACTCAGCTAATATTTTCTTTGCCCCTTCAACCCCATCCATCACAGGCATACGGATATCCATCAAAACCACGTCTGGTTTCTCTTTCTTCACTAATTCGTATGCTTCTAGTCCATTTGACGCCTGTCCTACTACTTGTAAACTTTGTTCAAGATCAAAGATCATCGTTAAACCTTCTCGCATCAAACGTTGATCATCTGCGATCACAATCCGAATCATGTGCGATCACTCCTTTTAGGTTGGGTATGATGACTTCAGTGCGAAAGCCACTTCCTTTACTTGTTTGAAAGTTACATTCCCCTCCCATCTCATTTACTCTTTTCTGTAAATTCGTCAAGCCAAATCCTAATTTTAACTCATCCGCTCCGACACCATTATCTTGTATCACGAGTTGAACCTGTTCTTCTAAACAACTCAACTCAATTGCAACATGATGAGCATATCCATGTCTTTTCGCATTGGTTAATGTTTCTTGTAAAATTCGATATAAACTAAATTTAAAATCTCGTGATAATCGATTTGGAACTTCACCAAAAACTTGAAATGAAAACTTTAACTGAGTCATTTTGGCAAACTCTTGCACCACTTCCTCAAGCAATGTAGATAAACTCAGATTTTCCCAATCGCTTATATCATTCTCTTCAATAGAAAAGCGAATCTCTTGGTAAATCGACCGAGCAAGGTCTTCAATTGTTTTCATAATTTCGGTACTTTTCTTGTAATCTTTATCAATTAGTTTTCTAGCAGCTTCTAATTGAAATATTAGTGCTGTAACAGCATGACCGACTGTGTCATGTATTTCTCTAGATATTCGATTTCTTTCTTTTTCAATCGCTAAATGTTCAATTGTTTCAGCATACTCTTGTAATTTTTGATAAGAGTTTTCGAGCTTTTGATAAAGTTCTTGATAACGATTTTTCATCAAATATGCATAGCGAATAAGACCTCCTGTAACACTTGCAAATATAATAAACGAATAATCGATTAACAGCTTGCTTAACTCTTGATCCTGAATCAACATGTCAATCATTATTAAAATGATCGTTATGATTGCCCAACTAATATAGAGCAGTTTGCCTTCATAATAGAGAAAAAGCCCTAAACCAACTAGTCCAATCAGTAGTCTGATTGGCATATAAACATTAATATCTTGCACATAAAAACCAATCATCACAATCAACACAAACTCAAGCAAAAAAATAATCCAATGTCTCTTCTTCATATACAAGATAAAAAAATAACCAACCACGAAAAATAGAATGCTACTCATTACGATGAACTGGATGCTAGAATCAAATAATGATGCGCTTAACATTAGAACCATTGCCACTAAACGTAGCATCATTAATGCTTGATAGGGTGACTCTAATAATTTTCGCCATTTGATCAATCAATCTCCCTCCTTTATGAAAAAGGAACAGCCTCTCTGTTTATTACACAGAAAGGCTTTTCTCTTCCTCACTTCATTCACGTTATATAAATCTACTTTGATTCCGTTATCATCAATAATAGCCTTATTATATCGTTGTTTCATTTTCTATCACAAGCAGAATTCTAGAGAGCGTTTGCACTCAAACTCGATCAAAATCTCTTGATCTATCGTTCGATTCATCAGTTCTTTTCCATTTTCGCAATCCCTTTACGAAACCATAAATTAAGAAGCCCAATGGACCAAGCATCAAAGTGATAAAGAGCAAGATCGATTGAATAAACAAAGGGAGATAACGATTTTTCATGTTATCCTGATAAATGTAATGCCCAATCACTTGGTCAAAACATAGAATATGAATCCAGCAGAGTAGGGCAAATTGAGGATTCGACAATAAATGAATCACACCATCCGCAGAATTAAAATTCTGTACAAAACCAAATCCACTATCTAAAACAACAGAAATTATGCCAATCGTATAAAGCGTTGCAAGATAAAACGGAAAAACCAATTTACTAGAAATCCATTTAGTTAAGCTCCATTTTGGCAGCAATATCAACAATAACCAGAAAAAAACGGCAAGGCTTGCCAGTGTATATAAATAATTAATCAACATGAGCTTCTCCTTGATTCAGACGACGATTCTTTACATAATCGCTCAAGCTATAAAATGTAACCCATAACCAAATAGCAAGTGATATACCGGCTAAGAGCATCCACTCTGTCGGTTGTTCAAGTGGATATCCAAAGGTAAATTGCAATAATAGAAAAAACCATACTGCTAACCAAGCAATTCCCCCGATATGAATTCTTCGTTTTGCTCGCGGCAATGGGAGATTGGCAAAACTTAACAGCCATCCGATAATCGGAACTGCCTGATATCCATGAAACCCCACAAAATGAAGCGGCATGACATCGACATGTAATGAAGTGATCCGACCTTGTAAGGCAATCATCCAAATCCCTGAGACAAGCGCTGCCATAATCGACATGAAACCATAACGCAACGATAATAGCATTAGTTTATTTGAATTATTCTTTTGTTTAAAAATAAGAACCATTAAATAAACAAGACAAATAATCATGATTAACGAGTCAATCCCTAGACTAAGACTGATCATTTGATCAAAAGGCATCCCTGCCTTAGTAAACCGAGGATCAAACCCTCTGGCATTTTGAATCGTTTCGATCAAATAGCCTATCAAAAAGCTAGCAATCAGAGGATAGACAAACCATTTTCTTTGCTTTGGTTTCAATTGCACAAAAGGTAATAACAAAGCTGTTGTAATTGCAAAGACAGAAATTGCTAGATCAAAAGTGATCGCTTTTGTCCATTTCCCCTCGGGTGGAATTACATTTCCAAAAGCAAGATAGAAAATAATACATAGCAAACCTATTAAAATACCTAACAAACCAGTCCACATCAGCCCTTTTTCATTTCGATATGACATGAATAGATGATCTCTCACCGCTTTAGCTCTCCCCTTACATTTTTATATTTCTATCAAATTGCCCAAGAAGACTATCGCTTCGACAATCGCTGAAGTTCATAGGGCATTGTTCAGTGTAATAGTACCAAAAGAAACCTTATTCCACATCAACCAATGGATAGAAAAAATATGCGACTCTTCATAAAAAACGTTGTTACCCATGCCAAAAGTCATGCTTCCTTATCTTTCTTTAAGACGACTAATGTTGGCAATAATCCTTTTAAACTTAGTAGATAGGTCTGATCGCAGGATAAGGAAAGTGACTTTGCCAATAACAAAATTTGTTCAGGATTAGTTGTTAATAAAATCGCTTTCCCACCAGCTTTCAACACGCGGCTCATTTCAATCATCGCTTTACGAAGAAATTCCTCCATTTTTTCTCTTGTTTCAATTTGTTTTCCAAATGGAAGATTAGAAATAATCGTATCTATGCTCCCTTCTACAAGAGGTAATTTACGAATATCCCAAACGCTTAGTTTAACCTTTCGATTTCCTAAATTCCGACGTGCTACTTGAATCGATTTCGTCGAAATATCTCCCCCAAACATTTGCCGAACTGGATAATCCAAACGTTCAGCAAGCAGTGTTCCTGAACCACAACAAGGATCAACGACCAAGTCTGTCGATTGAGGTTGTGAAAGCCACACCATTGCATGTGCAACCGTAGGTAAGAGTGCAGCGGGCATAAAATCTCTTTTCTTCGTACGAAAACGAAAATCGGCCTTTGTTAATCGCAGTGAAAAAGTTGCCAGTTCATTTTCAAGATCAAGGCGAAATTCAATTTGATGATTTTCTGGTGCTCCTATCTTCCATCGTGGATTTTTCTTTTGTATGCCTTTCATTGCAGCATCAGCTAAATCAAAACGACTATAAGTTTGTTTCCCTTTTCGACTAGCATTAACGCGGAAAGTTTTCTCTCCTCTAAAAAGGGAGAAATCTAAATTTGAGACCCATTTCTCCACATCGAGTAAATGTTTTTTATGTGATCCAATCTCTGTTTGGTCAATTACTTGAAATAAATCATTTGCCGTTCGCAGAGTAAATAATACTTTGGTGGACTGATTGGTATAAAAAAACACCTTTCCTCTATTTACATTAACAATTTTTACAGGGTTTATTTTTTTACTGATTTCATCTACTAAAATCATTTCTAGCCCAGGCAAAACAGATGCAAAATAGATATTCATACATATCCTCCTATTTTTATTCAACAAAAAAAGTCGTGATGAACCTTCTAAGGATCATCACGACTTATTTTTCAGTTGAATAAATACATTGAAAATGATGATTGATGATAGTCCATTGATCATTGCTAGAAAAATGGCAAACGCAAATAAGCCTGCTTCTCAGGTTCTCAAGCAAAGTGTTATTCAATTACATATTATTGAATAACGATCAAAAAGACTGCCATTTTCATGGATATGAATGCCTCCATTTCACATATTCATTTTAGTATATCTTTAATTTTTTATTTCTTCAAGATAAAGGTTCGTAATTTGATTATTGCTATAATAGAAGAAGAGTCGGTATTTGCCCATTTTATAGAGTAATGATTTGGTCCCATTTAAACTAGTTTCGCTTTGATCTGGTTCTGGTTGTCCAAGTACTTTTTTTACCTGATCTGCTGTTAATTTTAAAAGATCTGCGTGATAAGATGTAATTCCAGTTAATTGTTTGGTATCTGCTGCAACAAGACCACATTGATGCCCTAACTTATAATCTAAATATCCAGGGTCTCCACCTTCAGGTGTCCCCCATGTATGCAGCACTGTCTCTACAGGGGTACCGATAGGAAACTTTTCCACGCCATACAGAATCCCTTTTTCCGCTTTCTGCGTAATCTGTTTGAGTAATTGTTGTTCCTTCGATAATTGATTATCTTTTTGCTCAGATTGAACTGCTTTTTGGACAGTTTGCTCTTTATTCTTTTCATTTGTTTGTGGGCTACTCTGGCATCCTGCTAACAGAAGTAATGCCATGCAAAATAAAATTTTTTTCATGCTAAATTCTCCTGATCCAATATTTTTATTCCCAAATATATCACAAAGAGCAAAAATAATAGAATACACAATAAAAATCATATAACAGCTTGTAGACAAAGACGCGTGATCGGCGGCTCGTGATCGTGGTTCACGGCGACGCTCCGACCCGGGCTAGCAAAGATGTGGGTCTGTCCGCGTTCTGTCAGCCTTCGCGGCGGGGCAAAACTCGCCTCCTTCGGCATCAGCCTGCGGAGACTCGAACAGTTTGCCCGAAAGGAAAATGCCGCTTCAGCTGCCATTCCGCTAAGTTGCGCCCGAAATGAAGCTTTGCCGGTCACCTCTCCACTCGCTCATTCGGTTTTTCATCAGTCTGAAAATCATATAAATCCAATTGAACTGGTAATCATTCGTCTTCCATCGAAGTACCAAGTGGAGTTTCATACAGTGACGTAGCCAACTTAACATGGCGCCCAATTAATGGAATCTATATTCTATTGACTGTTAAAATTAAAACATGGTAATATGCTAGGAGTAGTCAGCAATTAAATAAAGTAAGTTCTCTTATCCAGAGAGGTGAAGGGACAGGCCCGTTGATACCTCGGCAACCATCTCATATAGAAAAGGTGCCAATTCCTGCAAGATGAGAGAAGGTGACATCAGTCCGAAAAGATTCCCTTCACATTCTTCTTGTGTGAGGGTTTTTATTTTGCCTAGCAAGGTGGTGAATCAATGATCCAATTTCATCATGTGAGTAAAAGATACGAAGATAAGCAAAAGTCAACTATAGCTGTGGATCGTGTTTCCTTAGCCATTCCTGAAGGAACCATTTACGGCATTATCGGATTTAGCGGAGCTGGGAAAAGCACATTGCTACGCATGATTAATGGTTTAGAAAAACCATCAGAAGGTCAGGTTTTCGTCGCAGATCAAGAAATATCTCAATTAGCTGATACTCAACTTCGAAGCAGACGACAGAAGATGGGCATGATCTTTCAACATTTCCATCTGCTTTGGTCGCGAACAGTACGAGAAAATATTGCTTTTCCTCTCGAAATTGCGGATGTGGACCCAGCAACATTGAATAAGAAAGTAGACTATCTACTGGAAAGAGTCGGATTAACAGAAAAAGCGGATGATTATCCTTCACAGCTTTCTGGGGGACAAAAGCAACGAGTCGGCATAGCTAGAGCCCTCGCAAACGACCCATCAGTTCTTCTTTGCGATGAAGCCACCTCTGCCCTTGATCCTGAGACAACACGCTCCATTCTAAAGCTATTGCAAGAGATTAACCAAGAACTTGGGATTACCCTAGTCATCGTAACTCACGAAATGAGTGTCGTTCAATCTATTTGTCGACAGATGTCCGTCATGGATCATGGAAAAGTGATTGAGGAAGGAACAGTCGAGGAACTATTTAGCAACCCAAAACATCCAATTACGAAACGATTGGTAACAAATGAGCTTAAAAGTGTTGATCATGTTGAAGAGGTTTTATCTATTCATTTGTATGATCTTCGCAACTGGAATTCCATTCAACAATTAATTTCGAGACACCCTGTCCATCTGCAAATTCTTCCTGGAAACTTAAATGTGCATCAGCCGGTTATCTCTTTTAGAGTTCAAGGGAAATCTGAGGATATTACTGCAGTGAAGTCCATTCTTCAATCTGCAAATGAGGAGGGATTATCTTGTTAGCAGATGTTGATTGGGCACTGATTGGTCAAGCAAGTTTGGAAACACTTTACATGGTTAGTATCTCGACTCTTTTTGCTGCTTTGTTCGGAATTCCATTAGGCGTATTGCTTGTTATCACTGAAAAAGGACATCTCTGGGAACAGCCATTGATTCAATCGACACTGAGTCTGATTGTTAATATTTTTCGAGCTGTCCCTTTTATTGTACTTGTTCTATTTCTTTTTCCAGTAGCAAACTTTATTCTGAACACTTCCCTAGGTTCTACAGCAGCTACAATCCCCTTAATCGCAGGCTCTGCGCCTTTTTTTGCTCGAATGGTCGAAACGGCAATTCGCGAAATTGACCGGGGGGTAATGGAAGCAGCTCAATCAATGGGGGCTTCTCACTTTACCATTATTCGAAAAGTTCTTCTTCCCGAAGCTTTACCATCGATCATCTCCGGTTTAACCGTTACTTGTGTTTCGTTAATCAGTTTTTCCGCGATGGCTGGAATCGTAGGTGGTGGTGGACTTGGTGACGCAGCTTATCGATTTGGCTTCCAAGCCTATAATGATTCAATGCTATTCATATGTGGAATTATTTTAATTATTTTGGTTCAGCTTGTTCAAGGAATTGGAGATTGGATGAGTAAACATATAGACAAAAGATAATATCAAAAGGAGCTATTCCGAATGAAAAAGTTTTTTTCAATCATACTATTGGCGATCTTAGTACTTACCGCAATAGCCTGCAATCAAAATACAGCTAAAAAAGAACAAATTTTAACAGTAGCAGCATCGCAAGTTCCCCACTCAGAAATCTTAGAACATGTAAAACCGATTTTGCAGGAAGAAGGAATTCATTTAGAGATCAAAGTCTTTCAAGATTATGTGATCCCAAATAAAGTTGTAAATGAAGGGAAAGCAGATGCGAATTTCTTTCAACATGTTCCTTATATGGAAGAAGCAAATCAAAAAGAGCATTTTCAGTTAGTGAAAGTAACGGGCGTGCATATTGAACCACTCGGCGGATACTCCAAAAAAATAAAGAAGATTGAACAACTCACTATTGGTGCTAAAGTGGCAGTTCCAAGCGATGCAAGCAATCTTACTCGTGCCTTATTACTTCTTGACCAAAATAACATCATCAAGTTAGATAATCGTAACGGAAATAAGACCGAACGAAATATCGTGAGCAATCCTAAACAATTAAAAGTTCAACCACTAGAAGCAGCAATGCTCCCAAGAGTTCTTGATCAAGTTGATCTTGCCGTGATCAACACAAACTATGCCCTACAAGCAAAATTAAATCCAACAAAGGATAGTTTGATTATTGAAGATAAAAATTCTCCATATGTAAATATCCTTGCAACAACAAAAGCAAAACAAAATGATCCTGCTATTCAAAAGCTAGCAAAAGCTTTAAATTCACCAGAAGTAAAACAATTTATCAAGCAGAAATATAAAGGAGCCATTGTTCCAGCATTCTAATAGATGATTGACTCCGATGATCCTCTTATCTATGATCGAGTATTAGAATGAGTGATAGAATGAGGTGGATCAATGGCAACAATTGATGATTTTTTAACACTTGATATCCGGGTTGGGTCAGTTATCAAAGCAGAACCTTTTCCAGACGCACGTAAACCAGCTATAAAGTTAGAAATTGATTTTGGTGCAATAGGGATTAAGCGTTCTTCAGCCCAAATTACAAAGAGATATACGCCAGAACAATTGATCGGGCGACAAGTTGTTGCAGTGGTCAATTTACCCCCAAGGCGTATTGCTGGTTTTCAATCTGAGGTGCTTATTCTCGGCGGAGTCCCTTCAGAAGGAGATGTTGTTTTACTTGCACCCGATCAACCAATCGAAAATGGCACACCTATTGCCTAATAATGAAGAACCAATCTATCTCTCGATCTTAATGAAGATGGATTGGTTCTTTGTTTTGCCTTCTTAAAAACGGTTCCAAAATAAAATCGGCGAAAATTTCATATCCACACTCCTTCATATTAATTTTAATTTAAACAATTATTTTTACAAATAAAAGCCTGATCAGTTTTGATCTAACTGTCAGGTTTTTATTGATCACTATTCAAGTATGCATTATTCGGGAATCGGCAGATTCAATGCTTGGGCTACCCGTTGTCCATATTCAGGATCAGCTTTATAAAAATGTTGAATCTGCCGTAATAGAATCTCTTCCTTTGATACACCCTCCATAGCTGCTGCAATATTTGCTACTAGTCGAGAGCGCTCTGCTTCTGAAAGCAGTCGATATAAATCACCGGCTTGTGTATAGTGGTCATCATGATCATAGGCAACGCTAGCTGCAACTCCAGAAACAACATATTGATGGGCTTTGTTTTCAGGCGTTTCCGTAGGTCCATCAAAACTGTTTGGCTCATAATTAACAGAGTCTCCACCATTTTGATCAAAGCGCATTGCGCCATCTCGTTGATAGTGGTTTACTTCGGTACGTGGTCGATTGATAGGCAACATTTGATGATTTGTACCTACGCGATATCGATGTGCATCATGGTAAGCAAAAAGGCGTCCTTGTAACATCTTATCTGGCGATACATCAATTCCAGGAACCAGAGTTCCAGGAGAGAAAGTGGCCTGTTCCACTTCTGCAAAGTAGTTCTCGGGGTTTCTATTTAAAACCATTTGTCCAACTTCTATCAATGGATAATCTTTTTGTGACCATACTTTGGTCACATCAAATGGGTCAAACCGATATGTGTTAGCATCCTCTAAAGGCATAATCTGTACATATAGCTTCCATTTGGGGTAGTCGCCTTTTTCTATTGAATTATACAAATCTTCTATGTGATAATCAGGATTTTCACCTGCTATTTGTACTGCCACTTTTGGGTCAAGATTTTTAATACCTTGTTCAGTTTTAAAATGATACTTAATCCAGACAGCTTCTCCTTCTGCATTGACCCATTTAAATGTATGACTTCCAAAACCGTGCATATGTCGATATGTCGCTGGAATCCCACGATCAGACATCAAGATCGTTACTTGATGCAACGACTCTGGAGATAAAGACCAAAAATCCCAAACAGCAGTTGGATTTTTCAAATGTGTTTTTGGATCTCTTTTCTGTGTATGGATAAAATCAGGGAATTTAATTGCGTCACGAATAAAAAAAACAGGTGTATTATTTCCTACTAGATCATAGTTTCCATCTTCTGTATAAAATTTCACTGCAAACCCTCGAGGATCACGTACTGTATCCGCTGAACCTAGCTCACCTGCGACAGTTGAAAAACGAACAAAAAGAGGCGTTTGTTTACCAACTTCTGATAAAAAGGAGGCTTTGGTATACTTTGTTAGATCATTAGTCACTTCAAAATAACCATGGGCCCCTGCTCCCTTTGCATGTACAATTCGTTCAGGAATCCGTTCTCGATTGAAATGAGCCAATTTTTCCAATAGATGGACATCTTGAATTAATGTTGGCCCTCGAGAACCAGCCGTTACTGAATTTTGATTATCTCCTACTGGTGCTCCCCAACTTGTCGTCAACTTCTTCTTTTCTGAACCCATTCAATTGTCACCTCGCAGGTTATTAGTTACATTTACAATGATATCATTTCTCAACAAAAAATCAATCCTAATTTAAAATCATTATTAGATGACAACTATGTAATTGTTTCTTTATCTAAGGTGTTCTCTTATTCCACCATGGCTTGAGGAATCTCTCACTTCCCTCAAGCAATAAAGCGGCAGATACTAAAAATATCAATACCTTGACTAAATCTGGTGTAAAAAGATGGATATCACCATTTGAAAGAAGCATTCGGAATCCATGAACGGTATAACTCATGGGTAACCATGGATGGATATTTTGAAAAAACTTAGGCAGTAATTCAATCGGATAGGTTCCTCCACTTGAAGCGAGTTGCAGCATCAAAATAACAATCGAAAGGAAGCGACCTACATTCCCCCACCAAACCGTGAGCAACTGGTTAATCACAACAAAAGTAATCGCTGTTATCATGCTAAATATATAAAACCATACAGGTAATTTAGGCTTAATATTTAAGACTCCATGTAGAAAAGAGACACATATAACGGCTTGAGCGATTGCGATCCAGCTAACGGATAAAAAGTGGATAGGTCTTCCGTCCAGTGTATCTGAAATATGAAATAGATCGGTAACTGTGAACAGTAACATAGCACCTACCCATAAAGAGAGTGAAATAAAGTATGGAGCAAAACCGGTCGCATAATTGGGCACCTGATGAACTTGCTTCTGATTCACTTTAATGGGATTGGAAATGAGCTTTTCTTTTTCTTGCTCATGATCCAGTTCTTTTTTTGCTTGTTTTACGCCTTTTTCTAATTCCGTTGCCAACTTATGTTCTCCATTTGCCAACTGACCAAGCCCTGCATATAGTTGTGTCAATCCTTTTTGTAACTTGGTTAAACCTACACCTAACTGCTGTTGTCCATTGTTTAAACTCTTGACTCCTTGCAGCATCTCCCCTACTTTTTGATTCAGTTGCAATAACCCAATTGCTACTTTTTTGGCGCCTTGGTTTAATTTGTCCAGTTGTTGCAGCTGAAATTGTAATCGCTCTTTCAATTGATTGATCCGATCCTTTATCATATGATCCTTTAATCTTTTTCCCCTTACTTCAATTCTTGTTACAACTTGTTGTAAATCAGTGAAATTTTCATCCATTTGCAAAAAGGGATAACGATCTTTTATGAATTGTATATATGAACCTGCTTGTGCCGAATCGTTCTCTATTTGATTCAGCTTTTCTATAGCGGTAGGTACCTGATCGATTTGGATTTGACTCTTCATTTCATGAATCAGTTGTTGGAATTGCCGGACTTTTGAAACGACCAATTCGGTACCAAATACAACTTGACTTGCTCCATTGCTCAAAAGTCTCGTTGCTGTTTGCAACCGATTTACGCCACTGGTCAATTGCATGAGCCCAGCCTGTAATTTCTGATTTCCTACAATCAATTGGTTCGTGCCATTTTTTAATTTCAATGCTGCATTGCTTGCTTGTTTTCCTTTTTCTGCTAATGTTTTTGCTCCCTTAGCTGCTTGGTTAAGTTGATGAGTTGAGCGACGGATTTGCTGAAAAATCGTCTTTACATACAGTTGCGTCATGGCATGAGAAATTTGTGCTTCTAATTCGCGAATCATCGTTTTTCCAAGGCTACCAGCTAAATAGTTTTGACTTTGATCTATATAATATAAAATCTCACTCTGCTCAGGCGATGAGGTAGAGACTGATACGGCTCGTTTAGAAAATGATCTTGGAATGACCACACCCAAATAATAATTTCCAGATAAAAAGCTCTGCTCCATCTTGTTTCGATTCATAAATGTCCATTTCATATGTTTATTTTTTTTTAATTCACTTACCAATTGGTCGCCTAAATTTATTTTCCTTCCATCTACAGTTGCACCTTGATCTTCATTTACTATGGCTACGGATAATTCTTCGACATGTTTATAAGGGTCATAAAATGCAGCTAAATAAATCGAAGAATAGACAAGTGGGATCACAAGAATTCCTAATAATGAAAGGCGAAACGACTGGATCGACCACATCTTCCTTAAATCTTCTTGTCCCCAATTGATTTTAGGTAAATGCCACTTGCGTCCCATCTCGTCTCACCTCCTGCCCTTTATCTTTATCACTTCAAAAGCAATTCATGACAAAAGACATATCCATACTAAGTAAAACCTTTCATGACAAGGAAGAGCCTGATTTCTAGGAAGATGAAAATTAGTTTGTCTACACTCTAAAAGAAATAGTCATCTATCTTAGGACATCTGCCTTTCCAATATCTGGGTGATTGAATATGTTTAAGATGAAAGCCAATGGAGGTGAATATTTATGGGTAACACAAACTGTGGTTATGGATATGGCTATGGTTATGGATTTAGATCTGGCTGGCAAAGATTGTTGATCTTTTTGCTTGTCATTGCAACCATTTTTGTATTTGCTTGCCAAGGATTTGACGGTTTTTATGGAAGATGCTAGATTTTCTAGCTGAATAAAAGCAGGGGTTCCGTGGGAAATTGAACATAAGAAGAAAGGAGCCCCTGCTTTATGTATACAATCATCACATTGATCATTCTTGGGATTATTTGCTTAATCGGCTATTATTTATTTCGTAACTTGGAGCAAAAAGCGCCAAGAAAGATTCAGCTCAGACAACCATATAAACCCATTGTCATGATTGTAATTGACTCTTTGATGGATTCTACAGTTGAACAAACAATTCAAATGAAAAAGGCTCCTGCCCTTGCATTTCTCAAAGAACATGGAACATATTATGCAGAGGTAGTCAGTTGCTTTCCTACTATGTCAGTCTGCATTGATACCACTTTATTAACAGGTACATTGCCTCAGCAACATCAAATTTATGGGCTCTGTTATTATGACAGCAGTCAAAAAGAATGGATCAATATTGGAACAGGAGCAAAGGAAAGTGTAGCAGTTGGCTTTCGAGAAGTGTTGACAAATAGCTTGATTCGTCTAAATCAGCAATTGATCAGCCGTTCGGTATCAACCATTCATGAATCGACTCCCATGCCAACAGGTTCTATAGGGGCGTTTATCTATCGAGGGCTTAATAAATATCAGCTAAAGGTACCTCGTTTATTTCGATGGCTCAACATTCTTCCACCTAAGATTGAAACAGTAGGCCCTGAAGTCTTTTCTTTTGGCTCCATGCATCAAATCGGTACAAATTCAAAAGGTGGCCAACCCTGGTATCGATATGGAGAAAACGACCGTTTTTCAACGAATGAACTTCTCGCGCTTTTATATCAAAATCGTCTTCCTGTTTTTACGCTCGTTTATTTTCCTACAAATGATGATTATATTCATCAAAAAGGGACATGGGTTACAAAAGGACTCCACAAAGCTGATCTACAATTGCAACGCCTTCTTAACGCCTTTCCTTCTTGGGAAGAAGCAGTCGAGCAAATCACTTGGGTAATCCTTGGTGACAGCGGTCAAACAGATACATTACCTGATCATAAGGAAGCCTTCGTGGACATGGAAATTCTTCTTTCCAAATATCGATTAATGCCCACAAAATCAAAAAAACCGCGCGCGAATGATCAACTTGTTCTGTCTGTTAACGAACGAATGAGCTATATTCATATTCTAGATCCAAAGATCGATCCTGCCTCCCTTGCGCGAGAATTACAAACTCATCCTTTCTTTGATCTTATTGCATGGTGGGAAAAGGAAACGTGTCAAGTGGTGAGTGGGGAACGTCCTGGAGTATTTTCATTTTCTAAAAATGGGCCATTTTACGATCGCTATGATCAAAACTGGCAGCTTCAAGGAAATCATGAGATCTTAGACCTTGAATTAAAAGGTGAGGAAATCATCTATCATCGTTATCCTGATGTATTACAAAGGTTATGGGGAGTTTATGAACCAGGAGTAGCGAAATTGGTTTTAACTGTAAAACCTGGATATGAAATGATTTTCCAAAGTTCTCCTCGACATAGGGGTGCTTCACATGGATCGTTGCATGCCCAGGATTCGCTTGTTCCAATGATTATTACTGGAGAACATCACCCGCCAAAACATTTGCGGATTCTCGATTTAAAGGAATGGATTTTGGATTTAATTAAATTCCAACAAAAAAAGGTATAGGATAGGCTGTTCCATTCATACAAAATAGAGATAATCTATTTCTAAAGAGGCGGATCATTCAAAATGAAATATATATCTCTTCGTTTCATAAAAATGGAACAGCTCTGTCCCGTTTTACCGCTGGAAGTGCTCTCTTTTCAAGAAATGAAAAATGAACAAACACTTGAATCAGTCCAAATGGATCAACTACCTGAGCTGATTCAAGATGCAATCCGGATGGGTAAACTAGCAGTAGAAAGAAGACCCACGCTTGCAAACTTAACCGACTTAATCAATCATTTATTAAAACAAAAGATTCAAGTACGTTTCCTAGATCGACATCCCACTGATCAACATGTACGAGCACAATATCAAACAGGAAAGCATCCTTGCATTACCATCTATCGCTCGTCAATTCAACAGATGGAACGCTTTTTCCGGCAACAACTAGCCCCTGTTGACCCTAAGGAATTATATATGTTGCACCTGTTCCATGAATGGTTTCATCATCTTGAAGAGGTAGAAATTGGGCGTATTGATCGAAAGTTGGCAAAACAATATAGACAAAGACGCTTTCAAAGAATTGTGATACCTCAAGTACGCGAAATTGCAGCTCACGCCTTTACGCAACAAATGATGAACCTATCATGGTCTCCACTACTGTTAGATCATTTGTTATCATTTCAAAAACAACCTCACTCATCTATCAGTTTGAGAGAACATTTCCATCAATTAAAGGATGAATTTTCCAAAATGGCTGAAGTCACGAGCTCTTAATCTGTTTCTGCATTTCCTCATAGAGCATCGCTACCACCTGATGTTCAATTTGCTGCACCATTTCCTCAGGTATGGTACGGAGATAAGAATCAAATCGCTTCCACTCCTGATGGTTGAAATCATTGTTTTTGATATGAATATATTTTTGCAAATCGCGAAGCCGTATATCGAGTTTAAGCACAGAATAATCTGAATCAAACGATGAAGCGATCTCGACACCTTCTGGAAATTCTGGTTGCATTTGCTGTCGACAAAAATAAGCGATCGCTTGTCGCTCAGCTTCATTTTCCCAAATCATATAACTGAGCAATGAAAATTGTTGCCTGATCATGAATGTATCCTGACGAGTCTCAGTAGCTATATGTGCATAAACACGATCTCGAATACTCGGTGCATGATTCACATAAAGAAGCCTATGATTTTCATCATAAAAAAAATAAATACCAGGTTGCTGAGGTAAGGTCAATTTCCGAATCTCAGCACGAACTGATGGTGTAAACAGATTTTCCAGATCAATATATCCCTTTAAATATTGATCTGGAATAGAAAATTGGTATTTTTTTTGATAACGATTTCCTTCAAAACCATAAATGGAATGCTCTAAGGCAAATTGATCATCCGTGTCAAGTGCCTGCATGATAAAGAAGTCTGACTCCTCACCCCAACGAGAATTTTTCCGTATCATATCGACTGCTTGATATTCTTTGTTTGTATATGTATCCAGAATGATATCCTTTAGCTTTAACGCATAAATCTCCTCTTCATACTCAAAAGGTGCATAAAACTCCAGACAATTCCAATCTATCCTTGTCCCCGTTGCCCATGGAGAAGTGGAACTCTTTTTGGCACGAAGTAGTTGTTTCAAACGTTTCATCATATGCATTCTCCCTTCCTAAAACACCTTTGCTTTTTGAATGATCCCAGAGGCTCGCTGTTT
The DNA here is from genome assembly GCF_900129355.1 of Seinonella peptonophila. Classification (GTDB taxonomy): domain Bacteria; phylum Bacillota; class Bacilli; order Thermoactinomycetales; family Thermoactinomycetaceae; genus Seinonella; species Seinonella peptonophila. Next base: position 821,696 of record NZ_FQVL01000001.1, read on the forward strand.
AATCTGCTCCCAATTTTGTGTTGCGATAGATTGCGGATCAAATAAATGTGAACCAAACGCAACGCCAACTGCTCCTGCCCTTAGATAATCTTGCATATTTTCTGGCGTAACTCCACCGACAGCAATTGGTTTTACTTGTTCAAAAGGTCCTTTTAACGATTGAATATAGGAAGGTCCAAATAGAGCAATTGGAAAAATTTTCACCACTTCTAATCCCATTCGTAATGCTGCTGCTACTTCAGTAGGGGTCATTACGCCAGGCCAAATCTCTACATCTCTTTCTAAAGCTGCATCAATTACCGCTGGATCAAAGTGGGGCGTAATCAAAAAAGAGGCGCCAGCAGCAACGGCATCTTGTACCATTTGAGGTGACATAACGGTTCCTGCTCCAATTAGAACTTCTGAAGGTAGCTGCTCCCTCCACGCAGAAAGTATACTGAGTGCATCTGGTGTATTCAATGTTACTTCTATTAGACGAACTCCACCCTCGGCTAATGCGATTCCAGAGCGAATAGCTCTCTCTTGTTCAACTCCACGCATAATGGCAATAACTTTTGTTTGTTCTAACAATGCAGATGGGCTTAGATTTTTGTTCAACCTGATCGCCTCCTAGGAAAATAGAAACATCAATATCGAATAAGCAAGGGAACTCGCCCCTTATTATACAGGAAAATACGACCATTTTTTATCTCATCTTGAACTCATTCCACCTATCGCACAACTTTTGATGATGATCTATAATAGGATAGAATTCATAGATTAGATGAGAGAAGGTTTAGGCAAAATGCAAGGACTAAAAGACTCAATCTATCAATTAATTACAGAAACATCAACGAATCTTCCGCCCGATGTTCGATTTGCGATCAAACAGGGAAAAGAAAACGAGAGCGCTGGAACTCGTTCCTCCATCGCCCTGTCGACCATCACAAAAAATATCGATATGGCAGAAGAAAATATTTCTCCTATTTGCCAAGATACAGGTATGCCAACATTTGAAATCCATGTTCCTGTAGGGGTTAATCAAATAAAAATGACAAGGGCAATTAAAGAGGCCATTGTCAAAGCGACCGAGCAGGGAAAACTTCGGCCAAATTCTGTCGACTCATTAACTGGTAAAAACAGTGGAAACAACTTAGGCATTGGTGTCCCTGTTATTCATTTTACTCAGTGGGAAAAAAATGAAATCGATATCCGCTTGATCCTAAAAGGTGGCGGTTGTGAAAATAAAAATATCCAATATAGCCTTCCATGTGAGTTACCTGGACTCGGTCGAGCGGGTCGTGATTTGGATGGTATTCGTAAATGCATTCTACACAGTGTATATCAAGCACAGGGACAGGGTTGTAGTGCGGGCTTTATTGGTGTAGGCATTGGCGGAGACCGTACGAGCGGATACCAACTAGCAAAGCAACAGCTCTTTCGAAAAGTAGATGACCAAAATCCAATTCCTGATTTAGCTAAATTAGAAGCATATATCCTTGAAACAGCAAATCAACTCGGCATTGGAACAATGGGTTTCGGAGGAGAAGCGACTCTATTAGGCTGTAAAATTGGCGTGATGGATCGAATTCCTGCTAGTTTTTTTGTTTCTGTTGCCTATAATTGCTGGGCATATCGTCGACAAGGTATTATAGTCAATGCAGAAACAGGTGAAATTGAACGTTGGCTTTATAAAGATGAACCAACCTCTGCTGCTCCTCAGCAAACAAAGCAGCAAGAATCAGCAGATGTATTCTCTAATGGAAAAGTACTAACAACACCACTTAGCGAAAAAGAGGTTCGCGAATTAAAAGTAGGAGATGTGGTCATCATCAATGGTCTCATTCATACCGGGCGTGATGCGCTGCATAAATATCTGATGGACCATGATTCTCCTGTTGATCTAACGAATGGTGTACTCTATCATTGCGGGCCTGTTATGTTAAAAGACGATGATGGAAATTGGGTTGTGAAAGCGGCTGGTCCAACAACGAGCATACGAGAAGAGCCATACCAAGCCGATATTATCAAGAAGTTTGGTCTACGTGCGATTATTGGCAAAGGCGGTATGGGTGCGAAGACGTTGCAAGGGTTAAAAGAGCATGGAGCTGTCTATTTAAATGCAATTGGTGGAGCCGCACAATACTATGCGGATTGTATGGAAACTGTAGAGGGTGTGGATTTTGCTGAATTTGGAATTCCTGAGGCAATGTGGCATCTCCGAGTACAAGGATTTGCTGCCATTGTGACGATGGATGCACATGGAAACAGCTTGCATAAAGATGTGGAAATGTCTGCTCTTGAACGGCTAGCACAGTTTAAAGACCGTGTGTTTGACTAATTGTAGACTTTCAAGGTACAATTAAATTATTCATAAATAAAAGGTGCATAACCTTGCTCCTCTCTTGTAGCAATTGTAAATATTTTGTAAAATGAAAATGAGATGTAGAGAAAAAGAGAAGTACTTACAGTTGTGTCAAATTGGTCTGAACTCCTTTGGGTTCACATTTTGATACGACTGAATTTTTTGAGGGGGTTACACATTGAAAATGGGGAAAAGATTTCGTTTGCTCTTTTTATCGATCGTTCTTATTTTGGCGATGGCTTTACCTACAGCGGTCTTTGCGGATGCAGTTGCAGGTGATACCGTTGTAACACTTGGTCATGACTTAACTGAACAACAGAAAAATGCAATTTTACAAGAAATGGGTGTCGATCCAAACGCTAGTAATGTGAAAAAGATCGAAGTTACAAATGAAGAGGAACATCAATATGCTGGTAAATATGCAAGTAAAGCGCAAATTGGTACTCGCGCGCTCTCCTCTGCAAAAATTGTTCTAATAGGATCAGGAAAAGGTATTACGGTGAAGACCCATAATATCACAACTATTACTGAAGCGATGTATGCAAGTGCCGCCATTACAGCTGGTGTAAAAGATGCTGAAATATATGTAACCGCTCCTTTTGCCGTCTCAGGAACTGCTGGTTTGACAGGAATCTTAAAAGCTTATGAAACGGCAACAGGGAAAAAGATTAGCGAAGATCAAAAACAGGTAGCGAGCGAGGAATTAGCACGAACACAAGAACTAGGAAAACAATTGGGTGACAACAACAAAGCAGCTCAATTCATCACCAAAGTAAAAGAACAAATTGCTACAGAAAAACCAAAGACACCTGAAGAATATCGTGATATCATCATAAATGTCTCAAATGACTTTAACATTAACTTAAACGAAACAACCGTTAATCAATTGGTTCAGTTCAGCCAAAACTTTGCGAAGTTAAATATTGATTGGAACGTAATCAGCTCGCAAATCGAAAAATTGCAAGGTGGCTTGAGTGATATCCTAACTTCTGTTCCTGCTCAAGGGATTATTGACACAGTATTAGAATGGCTTGGTAGTGTCTTTAGTGCGATTGGAGATATCTTCACTTCAAGTTCATCACGTAATTAAGGCTAACTGCTACGATAAATCTATGGCACTATACAAAGAAACCCTTGCTTCCTAGGAAGCAAGGGTTTCTGTTTGGGTTTAAAATGATAGCCATTTTTTCAATACAAAACGTGTCGATTCACGATTCATTATCGCAATTGAAGTTGTCAATGGTATTCCTTTTGGACATGCTTGAACACAGTTTTGTGAATTTCCACATTCTTGTAATCCACCTTCACCAATTAAAGCAGATGTCCGTTCATCTTTATTTAAAGCTCCTGTTGGGTGTGCATTAAAGAGATTCACCTGACCAACAATAAAAGGTCCCATAAAATCTGAACTATTATTTACATTTGGGCAAGCCTGCAAACAAACACCACAAGTCATACATTTGGAAAGCTCATAGCGCCAATCACTTTCTTCTTGGGACTGGCGTGGGCCTGGGCCGAGATCATGGCTGCCATCGATTGGAATCCATGCTTTTACTCTTTTTAGTGCATCAAACATCCGTCCACGATCGACGATTAGATCACGAATTACTGGGAATGTGTTCATCGGTGAAATACGAATAGGTTGCTCAAGTTTATCGATCAATGCAGAACATGCCTGACGTGGACGTCCGTTGATCACCATCGAACAAGCTCCGCATACTTCTTCTAAACAGTTTGATTCCCATTGAATTGGGCGTACCTTTTCCCCTGCTGCATTGACGGGATTTCTTTGAATCTCCATAAATGCTGAGATCACATTCATATTCTGTCGATAAGGGATACGAAATTCTTCTTGGTAAGGTCTGCTATCCGGATCATCTTGTCTTGTGACAATCAAGCGGATGGTACGTTGTTCGCTCATGAATTCGCTGCCCCTTTCTTAGCAACATCATAACGACGCGGACGCGGTTTAATCAGAGAGACATCAACAGATTCATAGTCGAATTTAGGGCCATCAGGTGTAAAGCTAGCCAATGTTGTTTTTAACCAGTCTTCATCATTACGATCTGGAAAATCTGGTTTATAGTGTGCCCCACGACTTTCATTACGATTATACGCACCCAGTGTAATTACACGAGCTAATTGTAACATGTTCCACAATTGACGTGTAAATGGTACTGCTTGGTTACTCCAACGACTTGTATCTATCATATCAATCTTTTGATAGCGTTCTATCAATTCCTGAATCTTTTCATCTGTTTTTAATAAGCGATCATTATGCCGAACCACAGTTACATTATCCGTCATCCACTCACCTAATTCTTTATGAATAAGATAAGCATTTTCTGTTCCTTCCATATTCAAAAGTTGTTCATATTGATCTTCACGATCTTTGCGTTGTGATTCACCAAAATCGGGAGCAAAGCTATCGACATGTTTATCCAATCCACGAATATACGCTAATGCGTTTGGAGCTGTTACCATTCCACCATAGATACAGGAAAGGAGTGAGTTTGCACCCAATCGGTTTGCTCCATGATATTGATATTCACATTCACCAGCGGCAAATAGCCCTGGAATGTTGGTCATTTGATTAAAATCTACCCACATTCCACCCATTGAATAATGAACCGCAGGGAAAATACGCATAGGTACTTTATGTGGATCTTCTCCAATAAATTTCTCATAAATCTCAATAATCCCACCCAATTTGCGATCAAGCTCTTTTGGGTCTTTATGAGATAAATCAAGATAGACCATATTTTCTCCGTTTATGCCTAATTTATCATCAACACAAACTTTAAAAATGGCCCGTGTAGCAATATCACGTGGAACGAGATTTCCATATTCAGGATACATCTCTTCTAAGAAATACCAAGGCTTCCCATCCTTATATGTCCAGATTCGTCCGCCTTCACCTCTAGCAGATTCTGACATTAAGCGCAATTTATCATCACCAGGAATCGCTGTGGGATGAACTTGAATAAATTCACCATTCGCATAGGTAACGCCTTGCTGATAGACAGCACTAGCGGCAGTACCTGTATTAATCATGGAGTTTGTTGTCTTGCCAAAAATAATCCCAGGGCCACCTGTAGCCAAGATCACAGCATCAGCAAGGAAAGAGCGAATCTCCCCTCCACGCAAATTTTGAGCAACAATTCCACGACAGCGTCCCTCATCATCCTGAATAATACCTAGAAACTCCCAATGTTCATACTTAGTCACTTTTCCTTCTGTTTCATAGCGACGTACCTGCTCATCAAGTGCATATAACAATTGTTGTCCCGTGGTTGCGCCCGCAAAAGCAGTACGATGGTGCTTGGTGCCACCAAATCGACGAAAATCAATTAATCCCTCTGGTGTACGGGTAAAAGGTACACCCATACGATCCATTAAGTAGATAATTCCTGGAGCAGCCTCACACATGGCTTTTACAGGTGGTTGATTCGCCAAGAAATCTCCGCCGTAAATGGTATCATCAAAATGTTCCCAAGGCGAGTCTCCTTCACCTTTTGTATTAACTGCTCCGTTGATTCCACCTTGTGCACAAACCGAGTGAGAGCGTTTCACTGGAACAATCGAAAATAGTTCAATATTCGCGCCTAATTCGGCTGCCTTGATGGTGGCCATCAATCCCGCGAGACCACCACCGACAATGATACATTTTTCATTCATTGACAAGTGCTCCCTTCTAACGCTGTACCAAATGGATTCTATTTATTAGCCTAATGATGCAAAAGCTAAGATCGTGCGAATACCAACAAAAGACATGGCTACAAATACTGCTCCCCATATGTAAGTGGAAATCGTTTGCGAACGTGGTCCGACTGTAACGCCCCAGCTAACCAAAAATGACCACATACCATTACAAAAATGAAAAACCGCACATAGTAACCCAACCATATAAACAATTAGCCAGATATTGTTACTCATGATTGCAACCGTTTGGTCAGCTAGTTGAGTAGATGTCCAACCATATATTGCGACTTGCACACGTGTTTGCCAAATATGCCAAAGTACAAATATTAGTGTAATGACCCCAGTTACTCTTTGTAACATAAACATGATATTGCGAAAGGTACCAAATTGACTTACATTATTGTCTGCCCGAAAAGCAATATATAGTCCATAAATACCGTGGTACATGAGGGGTAAAAAGATAAACAAAACTTCTAATACTAAAAGAATAGGGATTCCCCATAACCAATTAACACTTTCCACAAATGATTCCTTACCACCAGTGATATGATAATTGGTGTAGAGGTGTTCGATCAAAAAAAAGCCCACCGGTATTACACCCAACAAGGAGTGTAACCGACGGTTAAAAAAACTGCGTTGAGTGCTCATCATGTGCCTCCAATCATAAAAAAGATTCCTATCAAAATTTCCCAGATTTCGTGAAACTGACGAATCCATTGTACTCCCATCATGCCCCGAAGGTCAAGGAAAGGCGATAGGAATTTCTTCAACATGATCTTATCTCTAATTATTTTTGCCGATTTATGATTTGTTCAACCCTACTTCTCATGATCATCCAGCTAAAGTAGTTTCTCTAATTGCCTCCTTACACACTGGCTGGCTGTTTCGCATCTAATTCAAAAGCAGTATGCAAAAGCTGTACAGCTTCTTTCGTTTGGGCGCGATCAATTAAACATGATATTTTAATCTCAGAAGTTGAAACCATTTTGATTCTTATGCCAGCCTGACTAAGTGTTGTAAACATTTTCGCTGCTACTCCAGGGCGAGTCATCATCCCAACACCTACAACAGATACTTTCGCCAATTCGTCCTCATAAAGCACTTTTTTAATAGCTAGTTTACTTTGTAATGATTTCAATAATCTTTTTGCATTCTCACCATCGCTCTCTTCCAAGCTAAATGCTACATCAATCAAATCTTGATCATGCTCACTCTGTACAATCATATCCACATTAATATGTTCATCTGCCAATAAAGAGAATACATGGGGTAAACTTTCAGGTTGGTTGGGGAGCCCTAAAATCTTCACCCTCGCTACATCTGAATCATGAGCCACTCCTCTAGCTGATAATGTTTGTTCCATTTGACTTGCCTCCTTTAACCATGTACCAGGTTCATCAACAAAGCTAGATCGCACGACTAAGGGAACACGATGCATCAGGGCACATTCAACAGAACGTGGATGAAGAACCCCTGCACCTAAACGCGCTAATTCTAGCATTTCTTCAAATGAAATCTCATCCATTTTGGTCGCTTGTGCGACGACACGAGGATCAGCAGTAAATACACCTGAAACATCTGTATTAATCTCACAATAATCAGCCTGTAGAGCAGCAGCTAAAGTTACAGCTGTTGTATCAGAGCCACCTCGTCCAAGTGTAGTTATTTCTCCATCTATTGACACACCCTGAAATCCAGCCACAACTGCAACTTCACCATTTGACAAGCTCTGCTGAAGTCTGACAGATTCTACATGTGTGACAGATGCCTTTCCATGAATTGAATTTGTATTGACCCCAGCCTGCCATCCAGTAAACGAGCGAGCTTTGATTCCTTTTGCTTGTAATGCCATCGTCAATAAAGCAATGGTAATCTGTTCACCAGTTGTCAACAACATATCCATTTCTCTAGCGGGTGGATGAGGTGAGATTTGCTTCGCTAATGAAATAAGCTCATCCGTTTGTTTGCCCATTGCTGAAACAACAACTACACACTGATGCCCTTCATTTAAAGTTTTTTGGATTCGTTCAGCCACATTTTGAATTCTTTCTACACTTCCAACAGATGTGCCTCCATATTTTTGTACAACGACGCCCATCTCCATTCCCACTCCTTACATAAATAAAAAAGACCACAGCAGAGAGAAAGTCTGCTGACGCCTTTTGTTAGCATAATCATCTTCACTCTCTGTGAAATAGCGCTCCATAAGCAACTACGAGTTCCTTATGACAGTACCGCCCTTATTCAGCAACGACACCAACCGATTTACTATACGAGTAGTAACCGACTTCGGCAATCTCCCCTTTCTACTCCTATCACGAGCCTCGTAGCCTCTAAAAGTATACTGATGAAGATTGCACCTCTAAATCACAAACGCACGATATACATTTATTATTAAAAAATACTCTATTATACTATCATACTGGTTGATGAATTGCAAAATAGCAAAGACTACCGATATAATGGCTTCTAGAAGTTATTATATAGGAGCGTGAATCTATGTTCGCTAATATTGGACCAATCGGTTTTATTGTGATTATCGCTGTTGCTTTATTGTTTTGGGGACCAAAGAAACTGCCTGAGTTAGGAAAGGCAACTGGAGAGACAATTCGAGCATTTCGTCAATCAATCAGTGGTAAGGATCATGATTCCAAAGAAAAAACAAAATAAAGCCACTAAAGTGGGGTTATACTTGTCTTGCATGATTTTTCAAACAAAATTTTGTCAAGCAATCATAAGCAGTTTTATACAACTCAGAGAAGTGATATTCGCATCTAAGTATAAAGTGCAAAATCTTCAACAACGCAACCAGTTAAAAAAGATTGCTAAGCAATATGGAGCAAAAGCATGTAAAGTATCAGAATTGCAAACACTCGTGTGAGATAAAGTCTATGAAAAGCATGTAACAAGCCATCCGAAACAAAGAAGGGGTGTCTGTAGTTCTCATCATCTGAATCTGACCATAGAAGAGAACTACAGACACCCCTGTATAGATATCTTGATAATTAAGTTCTTATGAAGATGTTGTCCCTTTTTTGGCATCATCTTTTTGAAGCTGTCGTAACGTGGTCTGAATTTCTTGTGCCAACTTCTCTCCAATCCCTGCTTTGCGAAATTCACTTATTGGAGCTGTCTTCATCTCCTCGATTGAAGAGAATGTTTGAAACAGACGTTGCTTTCTCTTTGCTCCAACACCTGGAATTGTATCAAGTGCTGATGTCAGCATTTCTTTACCTCGTACTTGCCGATGAAAAGTAATAGCAAAGCGATGAACTTCGGCCTGAATCCGTTGAATAAGCGCAAATGCTGCTGAATTAGTTGGGATTTCAACTCGTGTGAAATGATCTCCATGTAAAAGATAGGAGGTCTGATGTTTTTCATCCTTAACCATTCCAGCAATTGGCAAATAAAGCCCTAACTCATTTTCCAATACATCTTTTGCGGCTAATATTTGACCTCTTCCTCCATCTACCAAAATTAAGTCAGGCAAATCCTTACCTTCTCGTAATAATCGAATGTAACGCCGCCGAATCACTTCTTTCATCATACCCAAGTCATCTTTTGAATCCGCAGAGCGTATTTTATATTTTCGATATTCACTTTTAGCCGGCTTACCATCGATGAAGCAGATCATTGCAGAGACAGGGGCAGCGCCTTGAAGATTCGAGTTGTCAAATGCTTCAATTCTCGCAACTCGCCCTACGTTCAAATATTCACCTAATTGCTCAGCAGCCAGAACTGTCTTCGCCTCATCCTTTGCCATCCACTGCAACCGTTCTTGAAGTGCAATTGTTGCATTCTTCATGGCCGTATCTAATAGACGTTTTTTTGTCCCTCTTTGTGGAATATGAACACGAACTTTTGGCAGCAGTTGACTAACTAATTGAACGTCCACATCTGTTGGCAATAAGACTTCTTTTGGAAATAAAAGATATCGCTGATAAAATTGTGTGAGATAAGATAGAAAAGCCTCTTCTGGTGTTCCTACATATGGAAAAATGGCTACATCCCGCTCCATCCATTTTCCTTGACGAACAAAGAGTACTTGGACACACATTTGCCCCTGCTCAAAAGCAAAAGCAAATACATCACGGTCTGTTTGGTCTTGAAACACAACATGTTGTTTTTCCATAGTCATTTCAATATCTCGCAAAAGATCTCTTAATTCCTTTGCTTTTTCAAACTCTAACTTTTCTGCTGCCTCTTCCATCTGTTTTTTAAGATCTTGTTTTACCTGACGGGCATCTCCGCTTAAAAAGCGCACAATCTCCTCTACAATCCGCTCATATTCAGCCGAAGAAACTGGATACTCACAAGGAGCAAGACATTGACCTAAATGATAGTAGAGACAAACTCGCTTAGGTAAATTTTTACATTTTCGTAGAGGATAAAGTCGATCTAATAATTTCTTCGTTTGCGAGGCTGCACCTGCATGTGGATAAGGGCCAAAATACCGTGATCCATCATCCACTTGTTTACGGGTTACTTCTAGGCGAGGATGTTCTTCTTTCGTCAATCTGATATACGGATATGATTTATCATCTTTTAGTAGTACATTATATTTAGGGCGATGTTTTTTAATTAAATTACATTCAAGAATTAACGCTTCTAATTCACTTGCTGTTACCATATACTCAAAATCGGCAATCATCATCACAAGTTGCATCGTTTTTCCATCTTGTTGTCCTGTAAAATAAGAACCAACACGGTTCCGTAAGTTCTTTGCTTTCCCCACGTAAATAATCTGACCTTGACTATTTTTCATTAAGTAACAACCGGGCTGATGAGGGAGCAAGAGTACTTTTTCTTTTATTTTATTCATTGAGAGATGCCCCCTTTTCTATATTTATCTAATCACATATAGTATGATAGTTATGTATATTTATAACAAAATAAACTCTACTTTCGTCTGTGCCACATCTATTTTCAACTTTTAATTTAACTATTAATAGATAATGAAATCAACAGTGACTACATAAGATAACTGATTATCGGAGGTAAAAAGTTATGGATTCATTTATATCTTATTTTAGGCGTTTTGGATTAAAACTAGGGATTACAAATTTAGCAGGGATTGCGGCGACAACTTTATTAATGTTTACGATCAGTTTCGTCACCATCCTCTTTTTCTTTTTTACTTTTATTGTAAAACTAATCTCTCAACTCAAACCGTTGTTTTCGCCTAGTGCTTTACAGAATCCAGGTGTTGATCAATTTAATGCTTTAGCGAATATTGAGGCAACCCTGAATCAATCTACTGGAATTTGGATAGGTATGATCATAGCTATATTCGCTATCTTGATTATTTCGATCTTTTGCTATTCTTTCAATATGGCGGGTTCCGTTGCTAGTGTAAATGAAATCTTTCAAAGCAATCAATCTAAATTTAAAACGTATTTCAAACAAGGGTTTCGATACCTATTACGAACTTTTGGATTGATGATTGTTCTTTTCATTCTCTATCTACCAGCCCTGCTCATTTCAGCAGCAGTTTTTTATCTCCTCTTTAACACGCTTGATCCATCTACAGGAACCGCTTCAAGTTTGTTCTGGGCAAGCCTTTTCAGAGGGCTCGTAGGATTTGCAGTTCTACTCATTCTATCATTTTTTACTTTTTTAGCTCTTATGCATGCACCGTTGATCTTAATTGCTGAGAATATAGGGGTCTTTCGCTCGATTTCCTTATCTATTCAACTACTATTTCAGTCGTTTCAGAAGGTATTTGTATCTTCGATTCTCGTTTTTCTAATTGGCATCGCGATCTTCTGCATATCTTTTGCATTTCAATTGCCCAATCTGCTTACGATCTTTGATCCGATTATTACAGGGTTCCTGCTTATATTCTATAATCTATTTAATGACTTAATCTTAGCTCCTATTCTATCAACCATTGCGATCATTTTTACCACAATGATCATCAGTTATCGATATTATAAATATCTTCGCCTACGTATTTTCCCTAATTCTGAGCCTCCTAGTGGATATCATCCAAATTATTCCTTTAGTTCGGAAGAACCAAAAAAAGAAGAGGACTAGCTAGAAAGCCGCTATGGTTATAGCGGCTTTACTTATCTTTATATCTTAGCGATATTCATTTAACCAAGATAGTAATTGCTCTTTTTGTTGTAAGCCAATTATTTTCGAAACCATTTCTCCATCTTTAAAAACCACTAAAGTAGGGATACTAAGTACTCCAAATCGTTCTGATGTAGTGTTTTGATCTACATTCATTTTTGCAATTTTAATTTTGTCACCGAGTTCAGAAGCTACCTCATCCAAAATAGGCGCCTGCATCTTACAAGGACCACACCAAGGAGCCCAAAAATCAACTAGCACAAGTCCAGACTCTTTAGATTCAACTTCAGTAGCAAATGATTGATCGGTAACATCAATGATCGCCATTACCTAAATCCTCCTTCAACAAGATCAATCTTTTTAAAATACAACGTTAGTATACCACGTTTTACAAAAAGTGCTATTTCCTGAAGAGAAACAGAAGTTATCGATTGATCCGCTGCCACTCTTTTGTTAGTAGTGGCACAACTTCAAAAAGGTCTCCCACGATTCCATAGTCAGCTACCTCGAAGATTGGCGCCTCTGGGTCTATATTAATAGCAACAATTGTTTTTGACATAGACATACCTGCCAAATGCTGAATGGCACCTGATATACCACAAGCAATATAGAGATCAGGTGTTACGACTTTACCTGTCTGCCCAATCTGTAAAGCATAGTCTGCGTATCCAGCATCACACGCGCCACGTGACGCCCCAACTGCGCCTCCTAACACTACCGCTAATTCTTCAAGTGGTGCAAATCCTTCTTTACTTTTCACGCCTCTCCCACCGGCAACGATCACGTTTGCTTCACTCAAATCAACACCACTTGTCACTTTGCGAACTACATCCGTAACCACTGTACGCAATGAGATTTGTGACAAATTGGGATGAAATGTTTTAATTTCAATCGATTGATCAAGTGAAGTGTCAAAGTGAGCGACAAAATTATTGGGGCGCAATGTAACAAAAAAAGGGGGTTTTGTTATGGTGCGTTGAACATATGCTTTTCCAGCATAGATTGGACGAGTAAATACAAATTCATATGTTGAAGATGTGTCAAGTTTGATACAATCTGAAAGTAATCCAATCCGTTTTCGGGCTGCCACTCGTGGGCTTACATCCCTACCAAGTGCTGTATGACCTGTTAAAATGACATCGGGATTTAGTAGATCGATTAAATGAACCCAAGTTTCTACATAAGCGTCTAGATTAAATGTTTTTAGCAATGGATGATCAACATGCCACATTCGATCAAGTTTCAATTGTTTCAAAGATTCTATTTGGTTTGGATCAAGAGATTCTAAAATAGCAAGATGAACTTCTCCACCATTCGCCATTTGATGAGCAACTGAAATTGCTTCAAAGGTTACTTGTCGCAAAGTACCATTTCTGATATCGGCAAATATCAAGACATTATTTGCAGTCCCCATCTTCTTGCCTCCTTCTTCCCTACAGTACCTTTGCTTCTTCATGTAGTAGCCGAATCAATTCTTGACTTTGTTCCTTGATCGTTCCACTTAAAATCTGTCCAGTCTCTTTCTCTTCCACTGGTAGAATCGCAACTTTTTTTGTTCGTGCTTGGATCATCTGAACATCTACACGCAATTCATCCCACTTCATCCGATGTAACGGTTTTCTTTTTGCTTTCATGATATCTGGTAGTCGGGGATATCTTGGTTCGTTTAATCCTTGTTGAGCTGTTAATAATATCGGTAGAGATGATTCCACTTTCTCCAAATCACCTTCTACATCTCGTTCTACCTGCACTTGCCTACCATCAACAGTTAGCGAAGTAATCGTTGAAATGTGAGGGATTCCCAGCAGCTCAGCAATACGCGGTCCCACCTGAGCTGTTCCATTATCAATGGACATATATCCACATAGGATCACATCATACGGAATCTGCTTCTGCTTGATTAACTGTACGATACATTCTGATGTTGTTTGTTCATCTGAATCCGCTGGGAAATCAGTCAAATCTAATCGATATCCTTCGTCAACGCCCATTGCCATTGCAGTTCGAATAGCTGCCTCAGCCTCAGCCCCACCAATGGTAATCAATCGAACCGTTCCACCATGCGCCTCTTTAATCCGAATTCCTTCTTCAACTGCATATTCACAATAAGGATTGATGATCCTTTCTACACCATCATCATCAATTTCCCCATTTTGAATGAAAATTTTCTCCTCCGTATCAAATGTCTGCTTCATACAAATAAGAATTTCCATTTTGTTTCCTCCTAACGAGTATGCAAAATGAAATGAGCCAATTTTCCCTCTTCTCTTGACAAAGAAAAACGTCCACGTATTTAAATTGGCTTTGGACGCAAATAAAAATGCTTTGTCTATTTTATGTTTACCCTTATTTTAAATGAACTAATTCTTCTATTTGTACAGAGTTAACGATTTCGCCCTTGGTCTGTTGCTTTACTTTGATCGACATCCATAGCACCTTTTATTTTCTCTCGACTATATTCAATAAAGCGATCTAGATTCTCCGATTTAGACGAATATTTTTCATGAAGTCTCTTTAAATCAGCAAAATAATCGTTCCCGAATTCTTGTTTTAATTCTAAAACTCTTTTTTTCCAACCAAGTGAAAAAGAGAAAGAACTACCTTTCATCCGAACCGAGGGCGTGTGTAAACGAGCGATAATCGGTTGTAATTGTTGATCTACCATTTTTAGGTTTTCAGATTCTGGTATCAGTTGTTCATTATTTTTGTCTAAAAACTTCACCAATTGCTTTGTAAATAGAACAACCATCATATATTCAATTGGTTTTACGGAGTCAGCTTTATGACACAATTTTTTCATTGCCTGACCCACACTATTTAAATGGATTGATGACCATTGGGTAAACTCTTTGGGAGGAGAGAGGATATCATGTCTCTCTTGCTTTTTGTCACCAAAGATACGAGTAAACCATTCCTTTCTCGCCCTTACCATTGTTCCGTCCCTACTTCCCTCGATTATCATTTGAAAAAAGAGAGTTTGATCATCACATTGTACCACGCTTTGATCCAGTCTTTTATTTCAAATTGATTAAATTTATATCGTCATAAGAAGACAAGGCTTCATAATTAACCTAAAAGCCTTGTCTTTATTGTTATTTTGGTTCGATGGTACGTAGTGCTTCTTCTTTCATTACCCTTCGTAACACTTTTCCAATCGCTGATTTTGGAAGTTGTGATCGAAACTCTATTTGTCGAGGAATTTTATATGCGGCGAGATGCTGACGACAAAAATGCTCTAAGTCCTTCTCTGCTATCGCTTTTCCTTGCACGGGGACTACTACTGCTCTGATCAATTCTCCACGTTTTAAGTCTGGTACTCCTATTACGGCTGCCTCTTCTACTGCTTCATGCTGCAACAATACTTCTTCTACTTCCCTAGGAAAAACATTATATCCATTTGTTATGATCATATCTTTCTTTCGATCAACTACTTCAAAATATCCACTTTCATCCATTTTTACGATATCACCTGTTGCTAACCAACCATCACGTAATGCGCTTTTCGTTTCTCCAGGTTGGTTCCAGTAGCCTTTCATCACTTGAGGGCCTTTCACATGCAATTCACCTTGTTGTCCTGGCATCAATTCTGTTCCAGTTTCTGGATCAACAACACGGCAATCTGTATCTGGAAGTGGAAGACCAATTGTATGACTTCTTTTACGATCCCAAATAAGGTTAATATGTGTGACAGGTGATGCTTCTGTTAAACCATAACCTTCAGTCAAAATTCCCCCTGTCAAGGCTTCAAATTGATCTTGTAACTCTCGGTCAAGTGGTGCTGAGCCACTGATACAGGCCTGAATCGATGAAAGATCGTATTTATTTACTTGAGGATGTCGAAGCAATGAAGCATAGATAGTTGGGGCACCTGGAAAAACGTTTGGATGGTATCGATGAATGGCACGGAGCAATTGAAGAGGTTCAAATTTGGGAACAAGAATCATAGTGCCAGCTAAATATATCGCAAAATTCATTACTGTTGTCATTCCATATACATGAAAAAAGGGCATCACACCTAAAATGCGGATATCTCCTCTTTGGAAACGATAACACCAAGCATGGATTTGTCGAACATTTACCACTAAATTGCGATGTGTCAGCATAGCTCCTTTTGACAAGCCAGTTGTTCCACCTGTATACTGCAAAATTGCAAGAGAATCGTTTGAAGGTAACGGCGATTGGATGGGTGTATCTCTGACTTGTTCAAGCTCTTTTGCTAGCAAAAGTGTGCTCTCATCATAATCGATTTTTGGTTGCTTTTGCATAAATGGATATAACCAGCTCTTCAGTGGTGGAAGATAATCCTTTAGACTGGTAATGAGTAATGTTTTAAGGTGGGTTTTGGGCAGTACTTTTTTGACCCGAGGGTAAATTAGATCTAAACAAAGCAGGATTTCAGTTCCAGAATCAGAAAGTTGATGTGCTAATTCTTTCTCCTGATAAAGTGGGTTAATCTGTACAACGATGGCTCCCAACAAAAGAGTAGCAAAATAACCGATAACAGCTTGTGGAGTATTGGGTAACATAATTCCAATACGGTCGCCTTGCTTTACACCAAGTTTTTGCCAAAGATGAGCCAGTCGGTATACATGGCTGAGCAACTCCTGATAAGGAATACTTCTTCCTAAAAATTGAATCGCAGTATGTTCAGGATATTCATTTGCTGCCTGCAATAACCAGTCTGTCAGCACATGATCGGGGTAATCAATCGTCTGTGGAACCTCCTGTGGATAATGGGAACACCAAGGGCGTTTTTCCAACGACAAAATACCCCCTCCTCACTTATTTCAATCAATGGACAGCAATGTCAGATTCTAGTCTACTTTTGCTTAAAGATGCGACTAAATGAAACTTCTCTCATTACTTGACAAAATGATACAAATTGACATTACCGCTTTTGTGATTATAATATCAAATTTTTATTCTCTTTTGACCACTCTTTATACGATTATTCATTTTGGCAATAGACTTTACCTGATCACTTGAGCGATGATTAATAATCATGGGAGGCGTTATTTTGAAATCATTACCAGCAGAATATAAACAACAAATGAAACAGTTGTTAGGAAACCAATTTTCTTCTTTCTGGTCTACTTATCAACAGGAGCCAACCAAAGGACTTCGTGTTAATCGATTAAAAGTTACAACACAAATGTTAAAAGAACAAACCGAATTTCAATTACAACCCATCCCTTGGTGTAATGAAGGTTTTTCTTATGACCCTTCGCAAGATCGACCCGGCAAGCATATCTATCATAGACTTGGACTTTATTATATTCAAGATGCAAGTGCGATGTCACCAGTCGAAGCACTTGCACCACAACCAGGTGAAAAAATACTTGATCTCTGTGCCGCTCCGGGAGGAAAGACAACACAAATCGCAGCAAAAATGAATAACCAAGGATTAATCGTAGCAAACGAGATTGACACAAAACGAAGTCAGGCATTGATTGAAAACCTAGATCGCTGTGGCGTTACAATCGCGACTGTTTTAAATGAGCATCCAGAACACCTCACAAAAAATTTCAGACAATTCTTTGATCGCATCTTGATCGATGCGCCCTGTTCGGGTGAAGGAATGTTTCGTAAAGATGTGGATGCTCGAGATCGTTGGAGTCTGAAACTCGTTGATAAATGCAGTCAACTCCAACAAGAAATCTTACACGCAGCAGCACAAATGCTGCAAGCTGGAGGGCGTCTCGTATACTCTACCTGTACTTTTAATCCACATGAAAATGAAAATGTGATCGCCACCTTTTTACAACATCATCCTGAATTTAAGATTACCGAAGTACCTCAACATGATTTTTTCCAACCCGGGCAAGCAGATTGGGTACATCCACCGCTCGCTTCCTTACAAAAAACGGCCCGTCTTTGGCCCCATCACCTTCAGGGTGAAGGGCATTATGTCGCCGTACTAGAGAAAGAGGCTCATCAGGAAAAAATATCAGTATCACATCATAGGAAACGAACGAAGCATAAAACAAAATGTCTTTCAGACGATGCATATCGGAATTTGCTCACATTCTGCCAACAGCATTTAAATCAACTTCAATGGAACCCTGATCAGTTAATCTTATATGGGGAACATCTATACCAAATATCTCAATTTCTTCCGACTCTTCATCGAATTAGGGTAAAACGACCCGGGAGATATCTTGGGCAAATGAAAAGAAGCCACTTTCAGCCAAGTCATGCTCTTGCACAATCTCTGCAACCGAACCAAGTAAAACAAAGTATCAACTTTACACAACATGATCCTCAATTGCTCACCTATCTGCGTGGCGAAGTCCTAACTGCTACCGGAGAGAATGGATGGGTATTAGTTACTGTAGACCATCAGCCATTAGGCTGGGCAAAACGAACCCATTCACAATTAAAAAACCATTATCCTAAATGGTTACGCTGGGATGAGAGCATAAAGTGAGTCGATGTAACATATGTATCTGCTATGGATACGAAGTCATTTCCACCTAACCATCGTAAACCGCCTTCATTTCCATTAGAAATGAGTTTGATTCAGCCTGAGTGGATTTATTTAAGCTACTTGGATGATGAAAAAGAAACATTAGAAACGGCTCATGTTGAAAAAGAGGAGCAGACCCTGATTCATGCTGATTCGTCAATCATTATTCACATCCGATCTAGAAAATAGCTTGGCACTGATCAAAGTCGATATGATCAGTGCCATTTGTTTTGCTATTATGCATGAAGGATAAACCAAATAATACCAACAATGATAAATAAAGCCGAAATGGTCCCTAGAATGGGAGGCAAGTATTTCATACATACACCTCAATTCTACTCCAATTCAACAATTGTAACGCCTGAACCACCTTCTCCATGCGTTCCTAGTCGAATCTTCTTCACCTGGCGATGTTGTTGCAAAAATTTTTGTACCCCATTTCGCAATGCGCCCGTTCCTTTTCCATGTATAATCGAGACTCTTTTATATCCACTCATAATCGCTTGATCTAGGTAGTGATCAATCGCTTGGACCGCCTCTTCAACCATTTCACCGCGCAAGTCTAATTCAGGAGGCACTGAGTCTGTGGCCCTCCGAACCATTGTACTACCAGCAGCTTTCTTTTCTTTTTTCATCTCTGGTGTCAACTGGTTCGCATTCACCTTCATTTTCATCATGCCAATCTGCACGAAGTATTGTTTGTCACCTGCTTGCTCAACAATCGTACCCACTTGCCCTATATGACTTACTCGCACAACATCTCCTACTGAAAATGAATGAGCGATTACTTGCTGCTGGGCAGATGGCCGATTTATATCATCTGTTTCCTGTTGTGACGTTACTTGATGCAGATAGCTCTTTAAATCTGTCAGCTCATGTTCCTTGACAGATGTTGCTTGTCTTGCCGATATTTGCCGTAACTCTTTTCGCACTTGCTCTACTTCCCGTTCTGCATTGGCAATGATCCAATTCGCTTCTTGACGGGCTTTATCTTTTAGTCGCTTTTTTTCAGCATCCCAATCTGCTAATTTCTGTTTTAATTCAGCGAGCAACTGCTCACTTTCATATTGATTGTGTTCTGCTTCTTGACGAGCATACTCCATTTTCTGCTTTTCATCAGCAAACGTATGAATCATTTCATCTAATTTCCGATCTTCTGTAGATAGATGGTTTTTAGCTCGCTCAATAATCGATGGTGCTAGCCCCAAACGGCGACAAATATGAAATGCATTACTCTGCCCCGGCACCCCTATCATCAGCCGATAAGTAGGGCTTAATGTGGCCACATTAAATTCCACACTTGCGTTTACTACTTGTGGATGTGTGTGAGCAAAAGATTTTAATTCACTATAATGTGTTGTGGCGACCAACGAAGCACCAACTGATAATATCTGCTCTAAAATCGAGATCGCCAGCGCAGCACCTTCTGCAGGATCCGTTCCAGCACCTAATTCATCCAATAATACTAAACTATGTTCATCGATCCGTTCTAATATAGAAATGATATGTGTCATATGACTAGAAAAAGTACTCAGATTTTGTTCAATGCTCTGTTCATCCCCAATGTCTGCAAAGACTCCGCTATAAACAGGCATAATGGAGCCTTCCTCTGCCGTAATCGGAAACCCTGTCTGCGTCATCAAAGCAAAAAGCCCAACCGTCTTTAAGGAAACGGTTTTTCCGCCTGTATTGGGTCCTGTTATCAGAATCGCTTTTTGCTGATCGTCTAGATTTACATCAATTGGGACTACTTGATCCGCTGGAATGAGTGGATGACGCGCTTTTTTTAAACGCAGCTTACAATCTTCTGATAAAATTGGGCAAATTCCACGATAGACTCTTCCAAACTGCGCCTTCGCAAAAATAACATCCATTGTACCTAAACGGTCGACATTGATAGCCAAGGGCTCTACTACTTCTAGCACAGATTGACTCACTTCGCGAAGGATTCGTTCAATTTCTTGCTCCTCTGCAAGTTCTTGTTCACGAAGTTGATTATTTAATGACACAACTTGAGCAGGCTCAATAAAAAGCGTTGCTCCCGAAGATGATTGATCATGCACGATTCCGTCAATCGAACCACGATATTCTTGTTTTACAGGAATCACATATCGATCAAAGCGTTGTGTCACAATTGATTCTTGCAGTTGCTTTTGAATGCTGGGATTGCGCAACATTTGTTGTAATGTGTTTTGGATATTTTCCCTTAATTGCTCCATCTTTCTTCGAATCATCCGCAAACTTGGACTTGCTTCGTTACGAACTTGACCATAATCGTCAATCGTTTGCTGAATTTCTAGTTCAAGTTCGTTTAATGGTGATATCTGGTCAATATACTCTCGTAAAATCGTCAATGGAGCCTGTTCGGTATCAATTTGTTTGAACGTAGAACGAATACGACGTCCAGCACGAATTGTATCTGCAACGGCTAAAAGCTCCTCAGGATCTAAATAACCTCCCGCTAGTAACCGTTTTAAATATTCTCGTATATCGTAAAAATTGGGGAAAGAAAAATCACCCTTTAAACGCAATACATCTAATGCTTCGCCCGTTTCTGCTAAACGATGCTTGACAAGTTCATATCTGGATTCAGGTTGTAATTTCATCACATGTTCTTTTCCAAAAAATGAAGAAGCATGCTGAGAAACCAACTCTTTTATTTGTTGAAACTCAAGTGTTTGTAACGTAAAACGTTTCATCGGTCACAGCTCCCTCATAAAATCAACCCCTATTATACTGAAATTTAACGACAAAAAATATGTTTTCCGATTTTTTTAATCTGTGGACGTGACCAAATCCACTTCGAGGTCGCTGTAACTGGATTAAAATAATAGAGTGCCCCATCCGAAGGATCCCAACCATTTAAAGCATCTCGAGTTGCTTGATAAGCAGTTTGATTAGGCTGAAGCCAAATTTGACTATCTGATACTGCTGTAAATGCACCAGGTTGAAAAATAACAGCGGAAGGAGTATTGGGGAACTTTTCGCTTCTAACCCGATTCATAATTACCGCAGCTACTGCTACTTGTCCAATATATGGTTCGCCCCGTGCTTCCCCATAAACACAACGAGTAATCATATCGATCTCACGCGCACTTAAACCAGTATTAGAAGTGGGTGTTACATTCCAGTTTCTTGTCGCTTTCCACAGCATATGTTTGGTTTGCGTACCCACGATGCCATCAACAGTAAGACCAAATCGGGATTGAAAGAGACGTACGGACTGAAGTGTTCCATCGCCAAAAACACCATCAATCTTCCCACCATAAAAGCCTAAAAACTGTAAACGATTTTGCATCTCCCACACATAACCTCCTCGTTGCCCATAACGAGTTGATAGTGCAGGGCTCGCCCATGCGATTGTTTGTTTACTTAATGGTTGTAACATATAATGATATTGATATAGGCCCCAAGCTATGCTTAATAAATAGGCAACACAGAAAAAAAGAATGGATACTAGATGCCTTCGTTTCATTTATGATCCAGCCCCTTCGGAAAAAGATAAACTTATTATTCCAGGCTAGATTTTTTTGTATTCGTTACATAAAAATTTCGCTAGGGCATTTGAATTTCTAGATATCGTGCCTTCTTTAACCAACGTTTGCCTTCTAACATATTTGCTGCAATCCCATTTCCGCGCAATAGACGATTGCCTAACTCGATCATACTCTCTACGTGTCCTTTTTCTGCTGCTTTCCTCAACCAGTCTGCTCCCTGTTCTCGTTCAGACAACGATTTTCCTTTTTTCAATAAATGATTTCCCCAAGCAAACATGGCTTTATCATACTCCGCAATTGCTGCTTTTTGTAACCATGCTTCACCTTCTGTCTCATCTTTTTCTAAATTTTCTCCACTGAGCAACTGTCTCCCTAACTCATACATACTTGCTTGATGATGTTGATTAGCGGCCATGCGCAGCCACTCTTCTCCTTCAGCTACATTTTTTTTGATCCAATACCCTTCTAATAAATACCAACCTAACTCATACATACTCCAAGTATGTCCACTTTCGGCAGCCATGCGTAACCACTTTTCTCCTTCTTCTGCATGCTGAGGAACAATAATTCCACAAAGTCTCCTTCTGCCCAGCTCGTACATGCTCCAGTCATGCTTCATTTCAGCAGCTTTACGCAACCAACTCAATCCTTCTTTGATTTTTTGTGGAACACCTTCTCCAATGATTAAACGCCGCCCTAGTTCATACATACTCCATCGATCTCCTACCTCAGCAGAACGATGCAACGATTGAAATGCTGTTTGACTTGCTTTCTTTAGCCAAACATCACCTTCAACCACCATATCTACTTTTCTATTTTCTTCGCTTCTCTTCAAATATTTACCAACAGAGCTCATTGCTTCATAATTTCCTTTTTCTGCTGCTTTTTTAAGCCATACCATTGCTTCTTTTTCATTTTTGGATACCCCTTTTCCTTTTAACAGACGAATACCCAATTCATACATAGCTTCATGATTATTTCGTGCGGCAGCTCGGCGAATCAATTGCTCTCCTTCTTCTTTCCTTGGTGACAACTTTTTCCCATCGAGTAATTGTTTGCCCAGTTCATTCATCGAATAATCATGTGATGCCGCAATACCTGCACGTAACCATTTTTCTGCTTCTTGAGGTTGATGTTCAAGCGCAGTTCCATTTAATAAATGCCAAGCAAGCTCATACATAGACCAGACATCACCACGCTCGGCAGCCATTTGGAGCCATTTTCTTCCCTCTTCACCATTTTGATATTCACCAGTACTGCGCAGGAACCATCTACCTAACTCATACATTGACCATATGTGGCCCTTCTCACATGCTTTCCTGAGCCACTTTTCTCCTTCCCGAACGTCACGATCGCTTCCCTCTGCAAAGAGCAGATGCTTACCCCATTCATACATACTTTGAATATGTCCTTCTTTGGCTTCTTTGTGAATCCGTTGCCAGCGAGTCTCTTCTTCTTTTTTTAACCAACGCTTACCTTCAATCATATTTAGCGATAAACGCTTACCAGATAAGAACTGATCGCCTAATTCCTTCATCGCTTTTTCATTTTCTCGTTCTGCTGCCTTGCGTAACCAAGTTTCCCCTTCTTTTACATCTCGCTTTAAATGATCATTTACAATTTGCCAACCGAGTTCATACATAGCAGAGGCATTTCCGCTCTCTGCGCTCTGACGAAGTAATAACTCCCCTTCATGAAGGTTTTGTCCCAAATTTCTACCATTCACAAGATGCCAACCAAGCTCATACTTACTCCAAGCATCGTTTCGCTTTATCGCTTCTCTTAAAACTCGTTCGCCCATAACGGGATCTTGTGTTACATCAAAGCCATTAATCAGCTCCCGACCAGTATAATAAAGCTCCCAATCTGTGCATTCTGACATTTTTTCCGCAAACCATTCTTCTTTTTGTTCGTTATAAAATATAAATGAGGTCAAACCATTTAACGCGCTTAAACGCATTGGCTTTCCAGCCTCTTTTGCTCGCTGATAACAAGTTTCTAATAACCTTGCCAAGAGCTCACCTGTTCGATCTGACGAATCAAATTCAATCCGTGTAAATCGTTTCACAATATCATATAGAAATTGTGTAGACATCCATTGTTTTATTTGTTCAATAAAATGAAGATCGTATAATATATTACGCACTTCTGTGGAAAAACCCTGACAGTATTGAATCAAATGTTTCATTAAATCTTTCTTGTGGGAACGTAACTGGACAAAAGAATCAGGAAATGTATTATAGAAAGAGTAGTTGGAAATTTTTCTCAAGTATGAAGCCAATTCTTCCTCCTCTACACCCTCTTCCACAAAACGTTGATATGTGTGAATTACGGCACTTTTTGTAGGCATAAGTAACATATCGATTTGACGCATTAATGCAAAGGAAAGGGTCATATGTCCAGCCATTGGCATACCCAACTCTTTAACCAGTTTATCCATGATCTTATAAATAGATTTCAGTCTTTTTTCAATCGACATCATGATCGATCCCCTTCTTCTACAACATTCAATCTGATCAGAATGAATGATAAACTCATGAACTCAACTAACTTATTCATATTTTACCCCATTCAATGTTTCATTCACCATTGGCTTTCCACTCATTTCAACATTGCAAACCACAAACAGTTGTTGGAAAATGAAAGTAACGAAAAAGATGAACATGATCTGTTTTATCATGTTACATTGAAATTAATCAACCGAAATTATGAAATGAGTGGAGAGTGTGAATAACAAAGAAATTGCTGCATTTCTAGGCCAACTAGCAGATTATCTTGAACTATCAGGAGCCAATGCATTTAGAGTAAATGCTTATCGCCGTTCAGCAAGAGCCATTGAAAATCAAAGAATTAATCTTGCTGAAAAAATCGATGACTTAGAATCAATTCCTGGCATCGGAAAAGGGATTGCTGCTATGATCCGTGAAAGAGTTACCACTGGTCAGTCGAGCACCTTAGAAGAATGCAAAAGTAAGTTACCCCCGGAACTTCCTTTACTTCTTAAAATTCCTGGTCTAGGTCCAAAATCGATCGCACAGCTCTATCAAAAATTAGGAATTACCAATATAGCTGAGCTCAAACAGGCCGCATTAGAGCATCGAATACGACCGCTGAGCGGTTTTGGACCTAAAAAAGAAGAAAAGATACTGGCAGGAATTGAAACATTATCAACTCGGCGAAATCGTTATTTACTTTCTGAGGCACTTCAGGTTGCAATACATGTTAAAAAAGAATTATCAACACATCCATTAATCAAGCAAATTGAATACGCTGGGAGCGTACGTAGGCAAAAAGAGATAATCAAAGACTTAGATTTTGTGATTGCTACCCATCATCCTGCAGAGGTTCAAAAAGCAATTATCACCCTACCAGAAGTCATTGATATCATCAACCAAGGCGAAACAAAAGTTACCGTTCGTCTGTCGATGAATGATTTAGAAATAGATGCTGATTTTCGAATTGTGATTCCAGATTCATATGCAAGTGCATTACATCACTTCACTGGTTCCAGCGAACATAATATTCAAATCCGTAGACAAGCTAAACAACTTGGCTATAAAGTAAATGAATATGGAATTACTGACGATCAGACTGGTGAATTATTAACTTTCTCTGATGAAACCACCTTTTTTCATCATTTGCAACTTCCTTATATCATTCCTGAGCTGCGGGAGGATCGCGGTGAAATCGCAGCTGCACTTACAAATACTTTACCAAAAACGATGGAACAAGCAGATTACCTAGGTGATCTACACACCCATACACTTTATAGCGATGGTGCTCATTCCATCTTACAGATGGTAGAAGCGGCAAAAGCAAAAGGCTATCATTTTCTAGCAATTACCGACCATTCCCGTTCCTTAAAAGTAGCAAGTGGATTATCGATTGATGATCTATACGAACAATGGGAAGAGATTGACCGGTTGAATGAAGCACTGGATGATTTTACAATTTTAAAGGGATCCGAAGTTGATATCTTATCTGATGGTACTCTTGATTATCCAGACGATATCCTTGCACAACTAGATATCGTGATCGCTTCTGTCCATACATCAATGAATCAAGATGAAAAAACCATGACCGAGCGAATGATTCGAGCCATGCAAAATCCATATGTTCACATCATTGGTCATCCAACCGGTCGCGTTTTATTGCGTCGCGACCCCTATGCTGTAAACATTGATCAGCTTTTCCAAGCTGCCAAAGAGACAGGAACGATACTGGAACTTAATGCAAATCCTCTACGTCTAGACTTAAATGATCAACACTTAAAAAAAGCAAAGGATGAATATCAGCTTCGCTTCACAATTAATACAGACGCACATGCGATTCCACAATTTGACCTTATCGAATATGGTATTCGTACCGCACGTCGGGGTTGGCTAGAAAAAGAAGACATCTTAAACTTTCACCCCTGGTCAGAGGCAAAACAGTGGTTAAAAACTTCTACTGTATCAAGTAAATAACCCCCTCTAAAAGGAGGTTTTAGACTGAGGAAAAACCTATGTGAAAAATCAAATGAAAATAAAGCATATTTAAAGGAGGAAATGGTTTGCAATGTAGTCGACTTTCAGACGCTACTAAGCCACGACTGTGTAGCGAAGAATAGGCGATAGAACTGTCTGCACACGCCGTGCACAAGTTTCGCTAAGCAGCTAACACTGCATGTCTCACTATGACGCGATAGCCGAGTTGATACCGCCCTGAGCGAGCAGTCGCGGGGCCTTGAAGACTTCTTCGTAGCATGAACTGGAGACATCCATCCTTTTCAATAACACGGAGTCTATAAACCTTGATCCAAGAAATGAAAGCGACTTTTAACTTTGTCTACAAGCCGTAACCACCTCTAAAAAGGGGTTTTCGTGATGAGTAGGAGTTTATTTAGAAATCCTGATCACATTCAGCACGCGAATTTTTTCCTCATACATGAAAGCACTTCTGAAATCGCTTCAGAAGTGCTTTTTCTTCAATCTTCCCCAAATAGGGGGTTTACTATGGTTGTTCGTCTTCAATCAAATGTAAGATTTCATCATATTCCTGCTTTAGCTTTAAAAAATCATTTGCGATATTGACAGCAGATAAGACTGCTAGGCGTGTAGTATCTAAACGTGGATTTCCATTAGCCACTTGACGCATCATTTCATCTACATGGCTTGCTACCTCGCGCATATAACCAAGACTTTCCTTACCTACAATATGATATTGTTGACCATAAATCTCAACACTGAGTCGATTTCGATTGTTCATACGTTCCCCTCCTTCACACGGTGAAGGTCTATGTTCTCAGTTTTACATCCATTGTACTTTCTAAAAACTGAATCACTTTGGTATGAACCGCCTGCACCTCTTCATCTGTCAACGTCCGATCAAGTGCTTGATAGACGAGTGAATAAGCTACATTTTTCTTATTCGGTCCGATCTGTTCACCTATAAATACATCAAACAGGGTGACTGATCTAAGTAGTTCTCCAGCAACCTGACGAATCCCTGCTTCGATCTCCCCTACTCGGATATCTTCATCAACAATCATCGCTAAATCTCGTGTTACTGCCGGATAACGGGATAATCTTTGATAGCTGATCTTATCATCGCTTTTCGCAAATAGTTGCTGCAAATCTATTTGAAATAAAATGACTTCATGTAAATCATACTGTTTTTCTAATTTTGGGTGAAGCTGCCCAAGAATTCCGATCCGTTTTTCATCAAATAGTATTTCGGCTGTTCTTCCTGGGTGGAAGCCTGCCAACACCGCTTCATGGTACTCTACTTCCTTATGACTAATGCCGAGGCGTTTCCACAATGCATCTAGTACCCCTTTTGTGTCAAAGAACAGGGGATGTTCCTTTCCTTTTCTCCAGAAGTTTCGCTCTAGTTGACCACTCATTAACCCACCTAATTCCCAGCTTTCTTGCGGTAACCGAGTTAACCGGCGTTCCTCTGAAGTATAGACACTACTTAACTCAAAAATAGATACAAAATCGATTCCATGTTTATGGTTATGCACTGCTGTCTGTAACAAGGATGGTAAAAGGCTGGTTCGTAAAACAGCATGCTCGTTACTCATCGGCATCGCAATCTGGATTGGTTTGGTCTCAGCCTGTAAACTAACTAGCTCTTTGTCCATTTTATTTGTAATTAAGCTATAGCTAATTACTTCGTTCATACCCAATCCTCTCAAAGTTTCGCGAATGGTTCGACGGAACCCCTGTTCTTTGGTCAATCCGCCGGGTAACTGCTGCCCCCAAGGTAGGGTGGTTGGAATCCGATCATAACCATAAATTCTAGCTACTTCTTCAATAAGATCAACCTCAATCGTTATGTCAGGTCGACGTGAAGGAACTTGCACATGGTAAACATCATCTTCGTATTGAGTTGGGAATTTTAAGCGTTCAAAAATCTTGAGAACTTCACTCGGTTCAATTTGAATACCAAGTAATCCTGTCAATCGGTCATGACGAAGATCAACAACGATCTCTTCAACATCTCCGATCTCTTCAATGTAAAGATCTGAAGCTACTTGCCCTTGTGCAATCTCTTCCAATAATTGTACAGAACGGCTGAGTGCAGGAATAATCCGTTCAGGATCAACACCTTTTTCAAAACGATTACTTGCTTCAGATCGTAGACCAAGTTTACGAGAACTACGACGGATACTAATAGGATTAAAGTAGGCTGATTCGATAAGCACCCGATTGGTTGATGGTCCAACTTCTGATGATTGGCCACCCATGATGCCAGCAATTCCTAATACTTGTTTTCGATCTGAGATCAAAAGGGTTTCATCATCACAAGCACGGGTTACCCCATCCAGTGTAACTACTGATTCACCTGGATGAGCGAGCCGAACAATAATTTCCCCATCCTGAATTTGATCATAATCGAATGCGTGTAGAGGTTGCCCTGTTTCAATCATGACATAATTAGTCACATCTACAATATTGTTGATCGGTCGAACTCCTGCTGAGATCAGGCGATTTTGAATCCATTGCGGTGAGGGTCCGATGGTAAGGTTCTCAACTACCTGCGCCACATAAAAAGGACATTCTTCTTCAACTTCTAATTGAATATCAACATGATGACCATGGGTAACTGATTCGCGAATTTCAACTTCTGGCAATGTAAGTGGACGTTCAAAAATTGCGGCAATCTCATAAGCAACCCCAATCATACTTAAACAATCAGCACGATTCGGTGTAAGTTCCAATTCAATCACTTGATCGGTCATACCAAGATATAACCGAATATCCTCACCAATTGGTGCATCCTCACCTAAAACGAGGATACCTTCTGTCTGCTCTTTCATCAACACCTTATCTGGTAATCCAAGCTCTTTTGCAGAGCAGATCATGCCCATCGATTCTATGCCGCGCAATTGTGTTGCTTGAATACGTAAGTCACCAGGAAGAGTTGCTCCAACTGTCGCTACCGGTACGCGTTGTCCCACTGCCACGTTAGGTGCGCCACAAACGATTTGTAGAGGTTGTGGTTGACCAACATGAACAGAACAAACACGCAACCGATCTGCTTGTGGATGTGGAGAAACAGATAATACTTGACCAATGACAACTCCATTTAATCCATTATCCCTTGTGTAGATGACCTCGACTTCAATGCCTGTTCGATTTAATTCATCTGCTATATCTTCAGGGGAGATACCATCTAAATCCACATATTCAGATAACCAATCATATGAGACCAACATTATTCTTCACTCCATTCAGGCTCAAACAGACTGAAACTGTTTGAGAAAGCGTAGATCATTAAGGTAAAGTTGACGAATATCATCGATGTTATATTTCAACATGGTAATTCTTTCAACACCCATACCAAAGGCAAAACCCGTATAACGTTCTGGGTCATAGCCAGCTTTTTCTAAAACACGCGGATGAACCATACCTGCACCTAATATTTCTAACCATCCACGTTCTGGATCATAAATATCTACTTCTACACTAGGCTCAGTAAAGGGAAAATAACTTGGACGCAAACGCATCTCTGTTCCCTCACCAAACATTTTTTCAATGAAAGAGAGCAGCGTTCCGTTTAACTCTCCCATAGAAACTCCCCGATCAACCACAAGACCTTCAATCTGCATAAATTGATGAGAATGTGTGGAATCATCATCATCCCGACGATATACTTTTCCTGGACAGATGATTCGCACTGGTACTTTTCCTTCTTTTGCTTGCAATGTTCGTACTTGTACTGGTGATGTATGAGTGCGTAATAAAATCTCAGAAGTAATATAAAAAGAGTCATGCATATCACGAGCTGGATGCTCTTTTGTTAGATTCAACAATTCAAAATTATAAAGATCAAGCTCAACCTCTGGACCTTCAGCAATTTCAAATCCCATTCCAATAAAAATATCTTCAATTTGCTGTGTTACAGCAATCATCGGATGGGTTGCACCGACCATTGGTTCAACACTGGGGAGAGTTACATCAATCTTTTCTGATTGCAATCGCTTTTCTAATTGTTGCTCCTCTAATTCCTCTCCCTTTGTTGCAATCACATTTTCTAAATAGGATCGAATTTCATTTGCCAAGCTACCAATAATAGGTCTTTCTTCTTTAGATAGCTTCCCCATTCCTCGAAGAATCGTTGTCAATTCTCCTTTTTTTCCAAGGTACTTTACTTTCATGCCTTGTAAAGCGGTTAAATCTTCTACTACGCCAATCTCAGCAACGGCTTCTTCACGCAATCTCAATAGTTGCTCACGCAAGACCCTAACACTCCTTTCTAACAATAAAAAAACCTCTCTTCCCAAGGGACGAGAGATTTCGCGGTACCACCCTTATTAAAAAGCATTTGCTTTTTCACTCTAAAACTGATATCGGTCGCGTATAACCGGTCCCTCCTACTAAGAACGTGGTAACCATTCTGTTCAAAGAGACAGCTCCAGAGTGAACATAAGTAGTCAATCACTTAAAAACACTTCCAGTCTTGGATCATAATCGATCCAAGGTGTTTTCTCCCTGTAAGGTTGATCTACATACTATCTCTATCATCGCACTCAATATAAAATTGACTTCATTATACTCGATTCCACAAATGTGTTTCAATAGGCAAAATCAAGGTTTATCCCGTTTAAAAGCTCAATTGATAAAGCTCCTACGTCGTTCATATAAAAGCAGACCTGCTGTCATCGAAACATTTAATGACTCTGCTTCGCCCGACATAGTAATGGATACCTGACGCAAATTTCGCTTTACAAATTCATTAGCTACCCCTTCGCTCTCATTTCCCAGTAGAAAACCTACTCTGGAAGGCAACTGTATACTTTCTACACGCTCTGCAGCATATGGCGAAGTTAAATAAATCGTTACCCCTTGTTGTTCTAGGTATGAGATACAATCAGTCATCTCAACATGTGCATAAGGTACTCGAAATAAAGAGCCCATGGCACTACGGACTACTTTTGGATTTAACGGATCAACACAGCCTTCACTAAGCCAAATGTAGTCACCACCTAACGCTTCAACCGTGCGAAAAATCGCACCTAAATTTCCAGGGTCTTGTATTCGATCCAATAGAATATGCGTCTCCTGTTGTCTAGGTATTCTCTGAGATATTGAAGTTTCCACAGGAAGGTCAACCTCAGCAGCCATCCCTTGAGGATGTTCAGTCTCTACAATTGTACGAAATAAAGGAGACTCTAACAAATAGATAGAAAGCTCATCTGAAAACAAATGTTTATTTTGTTCTAGCCATGATGATTGATCAGTTGAGAGTATTAAAGATCGAAAGTTCATATTGCTTCGCACTGCCTCCAATACGAGCTTCTCACCCTCTATGATAAAGCTTCCAAACTGCTGGCGACCTTTTCGAGTGCGCAATTTACGCCAATTCTTTATTCGCTCATTTTGTTTCGAGGAAATATAATTTGGGTTATTCATCTTCAGGATATGCCTGCTCCTGTAATTTTTTTAAATCTTTATTATTTCCAATTACAAACAAAAGATCTCCTTCACGAATTTCATATGTAGCTGGTGGAGCGATAATTAATTCCCCTTGATTTTTGATAGCCATTACACTACAACCAAAGCGAACACGGAAATCTAAATCAAGCAAGGTATGATTGGCAAAGAACCGATTTGCAGTAATCTCAATGATACTATGATCTTTGGACAGCTCTACATATTCCAAAATGTTCGGTGAGATTAAACTATGTACCAGTCTTGTCCCCATATCCCGTTCTGGATAGACAACTTTATCTGCACCAATCTTTTCCAGCACTTTACCATGAAGGTTATTTTGCGCTTTCACGACAACTTTTGCAACGCCAAGTTCCTTTAACAGTAATGTAGTCATAATACTTGCTTGGATATCTTCTCCAATTGCAACGACTACAACATCAAAATTGCGAATACCAATCTCTTGCAAGGCGTTTTCATCAGTCGAATCAGCTTCGATCACATGTGTTACAAAACGGGCTATATCTTGTACATGGTTAGGGTTTTTATCAATTGCTAAGACTTCATACCCTTTTGCATGAAGTGTTTCAGCAACACTCCCTCCAAAACGCCCCAACCCTATGATAGCAAATTGCTTTTTCAATTCATGAACCCCCCATAGAAAGTGAATATTCTAGGATATAGTGCAAAAACTAGTCTTTGTTAAGATTGATTAACCCATTCAAGAGCAAAGGAGAAATTCTTATGAACTTTAATATACGTGGAGCGGTTCTCCATAATGTAAAAGAGATGGAAGAAACTGAGATCGTTAGCATGATTCAAGAATCGATTCAAAACGGCGAAGAAAAGTTTTTGCCTGGACTTGGTGTATTATTTGAAGTGATCTGGAATCATAGTGATCAGCATGCTCGGGATACGATGATCCATACATTACATGATCAATTAGAACAGAGCAACCCTTCTCCTTTTATAGGGTAGAAAGTTCTAGACAAGGAAATGGTTCCGTCAATATTTCACTCTTTGTCTCCATTTTAAGCTGCACAGAAGCATGGATGGCACCGCGTCTGCTCACTCAGGGTGGTATCAACTCGACTATGTGCGTCATAGCGAAACTTGCAGCACTACTGCTAAGCAAAATTTGTGCATGGAGTGTGCAATATCATACCACCCGTTTTTTACTACACAGACACGGCTTATAGCGTCTAGAAAACTGTGGGTTAAGGAGTATTTTTCCACCTGTTGTGAAATATTGACTCCACGATTTCTTCTATACTTAACCGCGATGAAGGGAGTCGATCATTTGTTGGTCTAAGCGTTCTATCATCGCTACCAGCCAATCGACCAAATGCATCACATCACGCTGATCGACGATTGTGGCATGACTATGGATATATCTTGCTGGGATACATAGAGAGATCGTAGGAACTCCTTGATTATACATATGAATGGCACTTGCATCTGTTGCGCCACCACGAATAAATTCAAATTGAATTGGAATCTCTTCTCTTTCCGCAACATCTTTTGCTAGATCAGCCAGCGCACCATGCGCGATATGCCCTGCATCATATAGTGTAAGCGCTGGCCCTTTACCTAAACGAACATCAGCAGGTAATTCACCGATTCCAGGTGTATCTCCAGAGATTCCTACATCAATGGCAAAAGCTACATCAGGTTGAATCGTAGCAGTAGAAGTCCTCGCCCCACGCAGTCCAACTTCCTCCATCACAGTACCGACTCCAAATAATTGATTGGCTAGACCTTTTCTTTGTGCCAAGCGCTTAAATACTTCCACAACGACTGCACATCCCAAACGATTATCCATTGCTTTACCCATCCAACGATTTGCATTACTCATCGTAATAAAATCAGAATCAGGTACGATTGGATCACCAGGGGAAATACCCATTTGCTGCACTTCTTCTTGGCTTTCGGCACCTACATCAATAAATAGATCTTCAAGTGTAACTCCTTTTTTTCGTTCATCAATCTTCATCAGATGAGGGGGCTTTGAACCAATAATGCCAATAAATTCTTCCTTTCGTGTTACAATTCTCACTCGTTGAGCTGGCAGAACTTGACTCCACCAACCACCGAGCGGTTGAAATTTAATAAATCCTTCTTTCGTAATTTTTGTAACCAGAAAGCCAACTTCATCTAAATGCCCTGCAATCATTACTTTTGGACCTGATGAGCCACGTTGCGCAATTAGACTCCCTAATTTATCTGTTGTTACATGATCCGCCCAAGGAGATATATGTTTCCGCATCACTTCTCGTACTGGACCTTCATATCCAGAAGGGCCTGCTACTTCTGTTAACTCTTTTAAGAGATTTTGAAACCCGTTTTCAGTTTCCAATTCAAACATGTATGACACCTCTCCCAAAATTAATTATTCTCTGTCATATGTAGCTAAATTCTCCCAGCATCTTCTATTGCACAGATTCATTTTATTTGTTCATTGAAAAGGTGGCAACAAAAAAAGCCCCAAAGGGGCTTTTTTTGTTCGAGGGGCTTTAACAGCCAACACCACCGAAGCCGCCATAGCCACCATAACCGCCATAGCCAAAGCCCCCAAAACCGCCACCCCACCAGCAAATGCAGCAGAGAAATAGAATAACGACGATCGCAATGATGATCCAGCTCCAACCCCAGCCAAAAAAGCCACAGCCACCGCCATTGCAATTGCAATTATATACGGGGCGAAAACGTCGTCTACGTCTGAAACTCATAGTTTATACCCCTTTCCGCCGTTGTTCACTCTACTTTATGCGGAAAGAAGTAAAACGAGTGGACCAATACGCTATAATATTAGCCTCTTTTCCTTGCTAACCATAAAAATATCGTAATGAGACAAAAGGCCGTCAAGGACAAGATAGGGATCGTGATAAAGCCCAACCAGTTGATGTAATCAACATTACATGGCACCCCAACTTTACACTGTCCCATGATTTTTAGAGCATCAACTTTTTGAATCAGTACATGCCATAAGGCAATCAATCCACCAATGATTGATAAGGGGAGTGTATAATAGACAATCTTACGATCTTGCCGATAAGTAGCAATTCCTAATACGATAACGAGCGGATACATAAAAATACGTTGCATCCAACAAAGTGTACATGGGACAAAATGCTTGATTTCGCTAAAATAGAGACTGCCTAATGTAGCCACTACCGCAACAATCCAAGCAAAATAGAGTCCATATACTTTCCATAGCTTCATCATTTTGCTTGTAACTCTTTCTCTAAGTATGCTTTTAGTTTTGGATAACTTAATGCGACTTCATTATCTAGTTGTTTACCATTGACATAGATGGAAGGAACAGCAGTTAGTTTATATTTTTGTTGTGCTTCGGCAGACTCAGTTACAACTGCTTTTTCGTATGTTTTCGCAGTTAATTCTGCCTCAATTCGCTTTACATCCACTTCAGGAATATGCTTTTTCACCAGA
Organism: Seinonella peptonophila; assembly: GCF_900129355.1. Taxonomy (GTDB): domain Bacteria; phylum Bacillota; class Bacilli; order Thermoactinomycetales; family Thermoactinomycetaceae; genus Seinonella; species Seinonella peptonophila. The sequence goes on from NZ_FQVL01000001.1 coordinate 857,147, forward strand.
TCAAGTAAAAATGCAGGCGTCGCCCATTCTTTTGACTCATCTTGCTGATTCTGATAAATCGCATCATAATACTTCCAGAAAGCATCATTGTTTAGCTTATAGATCGATTCCCCAACCATTCCGGCAGTTACGGAGTCCTTTCCAAGGAATTGAAGATTTTTAAAGTACATTTGTACTTTCCCTGTATCAATATATTCTTTTTTCAGTTGAGGATAGACTTCATCATGAAAAAATTTACAGGTTGGACACTTAAAATCGCCAAACTCCATAATCTTTATTGGAGCAGTAGTCTTCCCAATACGTGGCTGGTTAGCATAGTCAAAATTCTCTACTTTCTGCGTTGTTGTAGAAGTTGAATCCCCTTTCACAATGTAATCAAATAATACAAAGACACCTAAACCCAAAAAAATGATTAACAAAGAAAATAACATAACACTTTGTATATCAATGCCACTTTTTGCTTTTTTTTGCGCCATTTGCTCAACTCCATTTATTAGATTAATCCCTACCCATTATAGTAGAAAATGATTTAATAGTGGTGGTCACTTTTTTTCCATTCTAGCAAAAATAGATCATCAAAAATGATTTATCTATTCATAAAAACACCGAATACTCCCCGGGAAATTTCTAACAAGGGCGAAATATTCGGTCCATTGCCATTTTACTTCAATCAAATTGACAAGATATCTGCACATGAAGCTTTTTAGCGATATGATATACTGCAAATAGATTGACTGAGGAGCTGATCTGATGAAGTATCGTAAAATAAACGGAGTTGAAACTCCCGTATCAGAAGTCGGTTTTGGAGTATGGTCAGTAGCAACACCTTGGTGGGGCGTAAAAGATGAAAATTTTGGACGCCGTTTGCTACGCTCTGCTTATGAAAATTATGGAATTACCTTTTTCGATACAGCTGATGTCTACGGACAAGGCAAAGGCGAAACATTACTAGCTGAAGCACTTGAAGGGATCAGAGATCGCGTTGTGATCGCTACTAAGTTTGGCTATGATATCTATGCTAAGCGGGGGGATCGTCATGGGGGTCATAGTGAATTACCTCAATATTGGGATGCTGACTCGATCCGTAAATCTTGTGAAGAGAGTTTGCGGCGGTTAAAAACAGATGTTATCGATGTTTATCAGTTACATAACGCGAGAATGGAAGCAATTCAGAGTGATGAAGTTTATGAGACATTAGAACGTCTCAAAGAAGAAGGAAAAATTAAAACGTATGGTGTGGCCTTAGGTCCGGATATTGGCTGGCGTGATGAGGGTTTGGAAACGATCCGTGCGGGACGTATGCAAATGGCCCAGATTATTAATAACTTAATTGAACAAGACCCTGCTCGAGAGTTGATTCACGCTGCAGAAGAAGAACATATTTCTCTAATTGCTCGTGTTCCACATGCCTCTGGATTACTTGATGGATCATATGATCCTGATAAGCATTTTGATAAAACTGATCATCGCAACCATCGCCCCGTAAAATGGATGCAATCAGGTATGCAAGCATTACGCGATTGGAAATTTCTTTATCAAGATACAGATCGAACAATTGGACAAGCGGCTATCTTATATTCTTTAGCATCTTCAGCCATTTCATCTGTACTCCCCAATATTACTACAGAAGAGAATTTAAAAGAATTTGCTCAAGCTCCCGAAAAATCGCCTTTTACTGTTGATGAATTAGTCAAAGTGAAGGAACTTTGGGAAAATGGTCAACGAGAAGCCCTTAAACAACCCTTTTCAAATAGTAAAAGCAAGCCAACCCCAGTTGCTGCAAAATAGTAACAACTCAACAACCAGTCGTAAGACTGGTTTCAAATTGTAGACAAAGTAATCAATTTCTCTTTTTCTAGAGTCATGGTTACGCATTTCGCCTCCAGTTCAGGCTACGAAGGTGTATTCAAGGCACCACGTCTGCTTGCTCAGGGCGGTATCAACTCGGCTATGCCTCAGACAGTACTACTGCCTATTATTCGCTACACAGTCGCGGCTTTGTAGCGCCTGAAAGTCGGCTACATTGCGAACCATTTCCTCATGGGAATGATACATCTACTTTGTCTAATTCGCTTTCTCAACTTAGGGTTTTTCGTCAGACTGCAACCAGTCGTAAGACTGGTTGCAGATTGTAGACAAAGTAATCAATTTCTCTTTTTCTAGAGTCATGGTTACGCATTTCGCCTCCAGTTCAGGCTACGAAGGTGTATTCAAGGCACCACGACTGCTCGCTCAGGGCGGTATCAACTCGGCTATGCCTCAGACAGTACTACCGCCTATTATTCGCTACACAGTCGCGGCTTTGTAGCGCCTGAAAGTCGGCTACATTGCGAACCATTTCCTCATGGGAATGATACATCTACTTTGTCTAATTCGCTTTCTCAACTTAGGGTTTTTCGTCAGACTGCAACCAGTCGTAAGACTGGTTTTATTTTATGCAGATGTATTCCTTTTCACCTTTTGTCGATTGTGATAAGCGGTTGAAAAAAACATCATTTGTCGCGAATTTGAAAATAAATATTAGATAAGTTCACTTCATTTGACAAAAGGAAAGTCAGCTTATCTTGTGAAAAAGGCAAAAATTACTCTTACACGACTGTTCCCTTTTCATTCTATAAATGAGGCTAACAAGTATTCACTCCTCAAAAGATATAAAATAGGCTCCTTTGACTTTTTCTTCATCAAGATACGATAAAAATGAAATCATTTTGGTGATAATAAGCTCAAAGGAGGTCATCAATATGAACCGATGGATATACTGGGCAAAATTATATGAATCCAAATTCCAAGCCAATTGTCTTGCAGCGAGAATTCAAGAAGACTGGTGGTTACTCGGCTCCGACCATCCTAGTAAGGTAGAGGTCTACCGTTCTTATCGTGGTCGTTATGGAGTTCGTTATATGTGGCGCCATGAAAAAATAAATGAATGATTCTTTTTCAGAACAAATTTAAAAAAAGACTTGCATTGATCCTCATTATGATGTATAGTCTTACTTGTCGTCGTCAATAAGACATATGAATTAGCGCGGGGTGGAGCAGCTGGTAGCTCGTCGGGCTCATAACCCGAAGGTCGCAGGTTCAAATCCTGTCCCCGCAACCAATCTTGGAGCCGTGGTGTAGGGGTTAACATGCCTGCCTGTCACGCAGGAGATCGCGGGTTCGAATCCCGTCGGCTCCGCCATATCGAAAGGGCCTATAGCTCAGTTGGTAGAGCAGTCGGCTCATAACCGATCGGTCACAGGTTCGAGTCCTGTTGGGCCCACCATTGCAATCTATTTTCAATCATTTCGGACAGTTAGCTCAGCCGGGAGAGCGCTTCCCCGACACGGAAGAGGTCGCTGGTTCGATCCCAGTACTGTCCACCACGTAATCCCTTGTGTAGCAAGGGTTTTTATATTATGTAGACAATCAATGTGGTCATTTGACCCCATTGATTTTTTTATTCAGATGGGTCATTAAACGTAGGAATCTGCCATCTCTACAGTTGATGTTCAATGGATAGATCTTCGAAACTATCTCAAAAATCGATTGATACACATAAGTATTCATATGATGAGAAAAAATAATTTACAGTATTGGGTGTAGTAGTCATATCTAACAATAAATTCGCTAGTTCTATCCAAACTAAACGCTCGTTATAGGAATACGAATAGATTAACTTTAGAAACGAGAAACATAACCTATGCTTCTCCAGTTACCATCAAGGAAAATGTTTGGATAGGCTCAAACGCAACAATTCTACCAGGTGTAACTATCGAGAGAAACTCTGTTGTTGCAGCAGGAGCTATTGTTACGAGAGATGTGCCAGAAAACACTGTTGTTGCAGGAGTGCCAGCAAAAATTATCAAAAAAATAAATAATTGACATCATTCATCGCTAGATTTATTGCCATGATACCATCATCGGCTATAACTACCTATAAATAAGGAAGTCGCAATCTGAAAACAGAAAAGAATTTGAAAAAACATCCAGCCAACCTTTTCATTCAATGCTGGTTGCCTGACAAGTGCTCAGATATTTCCAAGAATCTATTTTAAGAATCCCTTTTTACTGAAATTACAAAATTTGCACCAGCAACCGTTCCCTTTATTACAACCATCTATGGAGCATCTACAGTAATCGGTAATATGATCACTGGTCGAACGGCAGACAGATATACAATGCAAACACTGTTCTTAGGACTTTTACTATTAGGAACATCATTACTTCTCTTTGCATTTTTTGCCGACAATAGCATCATGACTGTAATCGTAGTAATCTTGATTGGACTAACAGGTGTACCAATGAATCCAGCGATGGTTACACGAGTCATACGCATAGGCAATGCGGGAACTTTGGTGAATTCAATTCATGGTTCCATCATTAGTTTGGGTGTGGCAGTAGGCTCTTCCATCGGGGGGATGACGATTGATGCAGGTTTGGGATTACGTTCCACGATTTGGGTTGGTTTCATCCTAGCCATATTGGGACTGATTACGCTCCTTCCTTTTATGATACGATCGAAAAATATGAGTCATCATGACAAAGAGATCACCTTTATCTGAAGCCAAATTGGCTTCAAGACTAATGAAAAACCGAATGAGCGAGTGGAGAGGTGACCGGCAAAGCTCCATTTCGGGTGCAACTTAGCGGAGAGGCAGCTGAAGCGGCACTTTCCTTTTGGGCAAACTGTTCGAGTCTCCGCAGGCTGATGCCGGAGGAGACGAGTTTTGCCCGGCCGCGAAGGCTGACAGAACGCGGACAGCCCTACATCTTTGCTAGCCTGGGTCGGAACGTCGCCGTGAACCACGATCACGCGGCTTTGTCTACAAGCTGAAGCCAAATTGACTTTCTTTTTATCTTTTCATTTTCTTTGTATATAAAATGCCACATTTGTAGCTCTTTTGTGCCATGCTAAAAGTGATAGTCTTGTTATTCTATAATAGATAGAAAGGAGTTCATATTGGATGCAAGATAAAATGTTAAAATGGTTAATCTTGATTATCCCAACTGTTGTGATTGGTATATGGGAATATGTGCGGCATCGTTTTCTCCTCCCTTATATTTCTATGGAGCTGGGAAATTGGTTATCACCTCTTATCATTTTTGTGGTTACGATGACACTGCTCGTCCCTCTGTTCAGACGATATGAACATGTTCACGAACAGCTCAAACAGGAGAAAGCAGAAAAGGCGATATATCAAGAGCAAGAGCGGATCGCTCGACAACTCCATGATGGGATCGCCCAAACTTTGTTCTTATGCTCTGTTCAGGTAAAGCAGATGAAACATCAAAACAATCCAAACCAATGGAATGATCTAGAGGAAAACTTGCGTGAAATTCACGATTATGTTCGATCTGCAATCTCGCATTTAAAGACAGAGACATCTGCTTCCACTATCCGATTAAAAGAACAGATTCAAAATTTATCAGAACAATTTCAGCAACAAACTGCAATCTCTGTTCATCAACAATTAGATTTTACAGAAGAAATGTTTACAGAAAAAGAAAAGCATGAGTTAAGCTCATGTGTCCAAGAAGCATTGTTAAATGTGCAAAAACATGCACAAGCAACTCAAGTCTCAATTGAACTTCAACCTCAGCATCAAGGATGGCGTTTAGAAATTACGGACAATGGTCAAGGCTTTCAAAGGAATCCATTTCAACAAGAACAGCGATTTGGTCTTCAGATCATGCAGGAACGGGTATCAGAAATAGGCGGTACATTATCATTCACCCGACAAAAAGAGGAAACTAAAATCATCATTGCGAAAGGAAAGATATAGATGTCTGCTCGATATCGAATTTTAATCTGTGATGATCATAAACATGCTCGTAAGGCAATGCAACTGATCTTATCCAGCGATCCTTCATTTGAAATCATAGGTGAGGCTACAAATGGTCGGGAAGCTATCCAGCTCACTCAGGAAATGCAACCTGATGTAATCTTAATGGATATCAACATGCCTACCCTTAATGGTCACCACACGACCAAAGTGATTAAAGATCGCTTTCCACAGGTTAAAATAGTAATGGTGACCGTCTCCGACGATGCCTTGGATTTGTTTGAAGCATTAAAAAAGGGGGCTCAAGGCTATCTATTAAAAAATCTAAATACCGATATCTGGATCGAATATCTTCATTCATTAATGGAAGACGACGAATCCATGTCACCTGAAGTAGCACATCGAATTATACAGGGATTTCATCAAACATCTGAACATAAATCTGTATCCTCTCTGACGCAACGGGAGCAAGAAGTACTATGTCTTGTAGTAAAAGGTTGGAGCAATAAAGAAATCGCATCCACCTTGACCATCTCCGAATATACAGTCAAAAACCATTTAAAAAATATTATGCAGAAACTTCAATTAAAAAACCGGGTTCAATTAACCCGATATGCCTATGAACAAGGGCTGGTCTAATATCAGTGATGATGCCCTGATCCGTTCATTTGATGACTTGGTTGATCTGTTTCAGACTTCAGTTCCTGCTCAGACACATGTCCCACAACCACCATTTTGACTGGCATGACATGCATTCCATGAGCTGTGACATGGGTCTGTATATAATAAACACCATCGCCTGGGAATGAATTTTTAACTGTATACACACCGTTTTGTTCATGTTGGGCTTTGATCTTTTTTCCTTTGTTTAGTTGATCTTTTTTCCATATTTCAAATTGAACATCACTTGCATCATCAATTGCAGCTTTTCCTTGTTGTAAGTGGACTTGTAACACATATTCTTTTTTAGGTTCAAGCTGCGAAGGAACTTGAATCCCAACCTCAATCGGCTGCATAAATGATGTCTGTTGCTTTGGATCTTGTGTTGCTTTGTCTCCCTTTGATGAGCATGCTGTCGAAACTATCATCATGGTTACAAACACTCCGATCATCCATTTCCACAACTTAATCTCCCTCCTTATCCAAACCATCTTGTAAGTGGTATCCATCTGCTAATTACGAAATAATCCAACAAGAACACCCCGAGAATCGATATCCCAACTAAAGGCATCACCAATCCAAATCCAAGCATCAGAAAGAAGACGATTCTTGTTTTATTGCGGTCCAGTGATCGGGCTGGTGCTCCCAATTTACCAGTTGTTCTCCGTTTCCACCACATGATATAAGAACTGATTACGATTCCAACTATCCCAATACAGACGATCAGACCCAATATTTGATTAGTCAGCCCAAACAATCTTCCTTCATGAAAGGCAATGCCTACCTCAATCCATTGTGCAAGCCAACCAAAATCACGAAACCTTACATCGCTTAAAATAGCTCCACTATATTGATCCACATGGATTGTAGCGAGTTTAGTAGGATGTTCTGAATGCGATAGAGTATAAACACCTTCTGCATTTTCTGGAAACGAGATCGTATATGGCTTCTTGATTTTTTGTTGCTTTGCAATCTCCTCGATTTGATCTATGCCAAGGGGAACATAATTCCCTTTTGACGATACTGGTACTGGTAGATTCTCATTACTCCAAGGTATATTTTTAGCAATCTCTTTCGTATACGTAATCGAATCCGGTTTTTCCTCAAAACTATTTGCATATTTGGGTTTTACTGCCCATTGATTGATTTCTTCACCCAATACACCTGACCAAGGAAGACCTGTCGCAATAAAACTTAAAATAAGCAGCGAAAACCAAAAAGCAGGAACAGCATGCATATCTCTCCAAAACGTTCTACCTGTTCTTTTCAGTCTAGGCAAAAGAGTTCCCCAGATCGCTGCTTTTTTTCTTGGAAACCATAAATAAAGCCCCGTCGCGAGTAATATAGCTGCCCAACAAGCAGTTAACTCTACCCAACGATTGGCGGGAGTGCCTCCGATCCACAATTCACTATGAATTTTTTTGAAAATCTCTGTAAATCGATCATCTTCCTTTAATGTTCCTTGGATTTGCCCATTATATGGATTGATATAGACGGAAACACTCTTTCCTCCTTGGATCAGTCCAATTTCGGTTGTACGCTTTGGATCATGATAAATTGTAAATGATGTAACTGAGCTTTTTGGATAGCTCTTTTTCACCTTCTTCACTTGCTCAGAAGGGGATAGTGTAGATGAACCTTGTTCATGAACATAATATTTGTCTTTATAGATAATCGATTCAATTTGGGGCTTAAATAAATAAGTCGCCCCACTAATCGCTAATATAATTAAAAATGGAGTAAATATAATTCCAGCATAAAAGTGCCATCTCCAAACGACTTGATAGAAAGAAGTCGATCCTCCTTCTTTTTCTCTTCTCAGCAAATGACCCAAATCCTCTCTCTTAACATTGCTGCCCATTTCGATTTCATATTCTATACAAATAAGTGGGCAATAAAAATAGCCCTTTTGGGCCATAAAAGGTAGCCTTTCAGCACTTCGGATTAATCTGAGAACTCTTTTAGATGAGTCATCTTCTGCTTGATTGAATTTTTTTTATGTCGATAAAATAACCATAAGATTACCAATACACCGATCAGTGTAAAATCTGCAAAGAACCAATAAACGACCGTTACTGGGAAATAATCTAATAATAGCCCTCCTACAAACAGAAAAAAAAATGTTCCGATTCCGTTCGCAACTGCATTATAAACCGCAATCGCCGTTGTTTGAACAGTTTGAGGTGCTAAGTACCCAACCATCTGTACAGAGGCAGGAATAAACAAGCCGATTGAAAAGCCTTGGAGAGATGTAATCCAAGGTACCCAATTTACAGGTATCGCAATTGCATAAGAGTAGTACTGAATCGCGGAAAGAACAGCTGAGGATAATATAATCGGTAGATAACCATATTTGCCAATCAACCTACTCGCCACTTTCATAAAAGGAGCTTCACTTCCCGCCCCTATTAAGAAACAGACACCAACGCCCGCTAATGTACCACCCACAAATTGATAGAAAATGCCAAAAAAGTTGTTATTCGCAAGCATGGGGCCGAGTACACAAAAAGTAGCAACTAAAAAGAGTAAGTAAGCAGGCAAGCGAAATAAAACTCTTAAATCTTGCCACATTTGACTTTGTTCCCTTGGTAAAGGTTCTGCATAGGGGAGATACCAACTGAGCAAAGCTACAATCATTAAGGCAAAGGCATAAAGATAGAATATGGCTAACAGCGAAGTATATCCACCTAACCAACCCATTAACCAAGCAGCCAATGCGAAACTAATGGCGCCCCAGAGACGAAAATCGCCATAATTTTTTTCAATTTTTTTTGTAAAGCTTACAACTAAACTATCTGATAAGGGGTTGATTGCACTCTGAAAGACGGAAAATAGAATAAACAAGAGCATAATAATCGAAAATTGATGTGTAAAAGATAGAAATAGTAAAGTGACAGCACTCATTAACGAAGTGATGATCAAGATCAGATGTGGCTTCTGAAAAAAATCATTGATCAATCCCCAAATCGGCTGAAACACCATTAATAACAGTGGAGAGATCGACATCATGACGCCCATCTCAAGCCCTGAAAAGTGTTGTTCTTTTAAATAAATCCCAAGCATTGGATAAAAAATTCCATATCCAGCGTATAAGAAAAAAAAGAAGGCGCTAATGATAAATGAATGTCTATGATGGGTCATATCCGTCTCTCCCATTGTTGTCATCATTCTTTTTGTTTTCATATTTATTTAAGTATATTTTTCACAGCTGAGATCAATAAAAACATGGGTCTTCGGTTTTCATCTTTCATTTCGGGGATTTCTGCTAGCATTTCTTCAGACGGCCTAGGCTCCTCTACTGCTTGAATCTGAAAACCAACCTGAATTAAATCGTTCAAGTAAGTGGAAATGGTTCGATGATACTTTATAACGTTCTCAGCTAAAAAGGTTGTCTCACGGACTCCCTCTAATTGATAGTGATCAATGGGCCAATGCAATCTGTTTCCATGTTCATCATAGTACCAGTCCTGCTCATTTCGAGAGGTAAAAATTGGATGCTCAACTGAAAAGACAAAGATACCACCAGGTTTTAAATATGAAAAAACCTTTTTACATATTTCTTCAAAAGACTTAACATAATGAAAAGCCAAGGAACTGATGATAACATCAAATTGTTCAGCAGAAAAATGGATATCTTCCAATGGCATATTTAGATACGAAATATAGGGATCATCTGTCATTTCTCGAGCTTTATGCAACATTTTTTCTGAAATATCGACACCGATTACTGAATTCGCTTTCTGCTCACGAGCATAACGACAGTGCCAACCAAACCCACACCCCAAATCAAGCACATTTTGGTTTTCTAAATTGGGCAACAAAGACTTAAATACATACCATTCCCCTGCTCCTGAAAGCCCTTTAACTGATCGAACCATTTTTTTATATTCAGAAAAAAAATTTGGATCATCATACTTATTTTGCTTCATGGTTATTGTCTCCTTATACATTTGTTATCCATTTTAATCATTAACTAATATCAAAATCTTCCATTTTATAACACTCGATTAGCAATAAATATTTTACTATATTAACGCTTATGATGGGGAGTTAATATAAAGATGAAGTCTTTTACATTATTAAAAAATAAGCCCTTTCTGCTTATATGGATATCAGAAATATTTGGCGTATTAGGCTTTTCCATGTTTCTCATCACCCTTTCATGGTATGTCGTGGATCAACTTCACCTTTCTCAAAATCTTGGTTTAGTATTTGCCGTCTCGTCCGTTCCTCGTCTTTTTACAATGGCACTAGGTGGCGTTTTAGCAGATAAAGTGCAAAAATCACAGATTATGTTTGTGAGTGGAATGGTTCAAACAGCTTTATTAGGTATTCTACTCTTTTTATTTATAAATGGTTCGTTAACCTTTACATCGATACTCATCATCTCTTTCTGTTCTGGTTTTACAGATGGTATTTTTTATCCTGCTCTCTCATCTTCTATCCCCAACCTTGTTAAAAAGGCAGAGTTACAATCTGCAAATACATTGATTCATAGTACACAGGAGTTTGTCTTCTTGATCGGGCCAGTGATCGCAGGTATGCTTATTTCTTATTATTCTTATGCAGCAACTTTTGGGGTTGGTATGATTGCAATGTTTATTCATGCAATCACAGTTCATCCTGCTATTATCCAAGATCCAAAGCCGAATCACTCAGACAAAGGAATTCACTTTATAAATGAGTTTCGAGAAGGGCTACATTATGTGTTTGAATCCCCCATCTACAAAACGGGTATTTCAATCGTCATTGTAGTAAATCTCTTTGTGTTTGGCCCTATTCTATTAAGCTTCCCCATCATTACAAAAGAATTATCAGGAACTGCTCTACAACTGAGCTTTCTAGAAAGTGGATTTTCGATTGGCTCATTAATTGCTACCTTATTTTTACTCTTTGTAGCACTACAAAAAAAACGTGGCAAATGGATATTCTTTTTTCTATTTTCAAGCCTTCTATGCCTACTTATATTTAGTCAAGTAGAAAGTTTATATATCTTAATTTTCATGGGAAGTCTCATTGCCTTTAGTGCTTTTATGGTATTTTTACCCACAGACGTGATCATTCAAGAACGAACTGATCCTGCAAAAATGGGACGGGTAATGGGGATCGTCTTCCTATCGCAAACCGCTTTTGACCCGATCAGTCAATCGATTATATCTTTTCTAATGACCGCAGGATATTCGATTCGTACTATCTTATCTTTTTCAGCCGTCATTGGTCTTCTGGTTAGCTTCTTGATTCTTTTTCGAGCAAAAGCCTGGCGTTCTCTTCAATAATAAACGAATGATATGGAGAAATAAGATCGGATAATGAAAATGAGCGAAGGTGTAGATGACATAGATAACCTCCAAGAGATTGATATTGTGTTAAATTTCTACATAATAATATTTTATAATCTAATAAAAAGAAAGCCCGAATAGGGTGTATTTTGAAAGGTTACAATTGTCGGGTATCAGGTGAGCTGGGCCTGCCAAAGTAGCGCGGAGCCGGATGACGAATTACATAAACTTGCATAAAAAAGGAGGGATGGAGAGAAGTAGTTAAAATTAGACAGGTCATATGTGATAGAGCGAACCAGATAGCCCGCTCTATCAATTATCTTACGTCACTTTATCATAAATAATCTTCTGTTTTCCTAGCAACATAATAGTAAATAGATTCATCTGAAAATCGATTCTTCAGTAAGTCAAATACTTCCCAATTCAAATGTAAAAGTTGATGAAAGATGGATCTAGTAAAGAATCGCCAAGAGTGCGTCTCTTTATTTGAACGAATCGTTGAAAAATTGGATGGAATTGGGATTAGAACATAAGTAGATTTATTTAGAATTTCTGGCTCCAATTGATCTTGTGTTCGATTTTTATGATCAATCATATAAGTATGATTGATACTAGTATCAAGCTGTTCAGCGAGATGACTTGACTGTGTATGAGTAATATTCCAATGTGCTAAAAAACGATCAATTGGTAGTTTTGATTGATTATTTTCATAGCAATTTATAAGATATTCGGTAACAACAGCCCCCATCTTATGTAGATATAGATGAGCATTGATGCTTTCTAATGGCTCAAATGTCCAGATTATTTCATCATATCCTAATTCTAATGCTTCTAACTGGAGGCGCTTCATCAATGCCTCTCCAATTTTTTGTTGTCGATAATCAGAGCGTACACCGATATTCTGTAAGATCAGATATACTTGTTTTTGCTGGTAACCAGGAAAGCTATAGAGATAGCCTACACATTGATCCTTCACATAAGCACCAAGAATAATTCCGCCATGTGCTGCTATAAATTTCATATGATCTAATGCGACTTCCCCATCATCTGGCCATAGCGCTTTGCGTAATTTCGCAAGATTCTTTAATTCTTTATATGTGTTGACTTTTCGTATTTCCACATTATGGATCATCTATCATCACCACTTTATGCTCCTCTCAAAGAAAAAGTGAGCTTCACCTCACTTTATCATTCATTATATTCATTCCGATTCAGCTATTCAAAAGATCGATAACTATCCTTTATAATGAAGGAAATATGGGGTACTGGGTTAATTGTCTTGACGCAACAACTTTCAATAAAGTAATATTTAGATATTCAAGGTAGTTTACCCGTATTTCGGGTTTCGCATATGCGGAGAGACCGGAGGCATTCATGACCTAGCGTTCTCGTAATCAGCACGGAACGGGATATGAATTCTTAGGAGCCCATATGGTCAAGCGATGTACTTAGCCGGCTGAAGCCGGCGACAATGACTTTCGAATATTTTTCACGGCCCCTGCTTAGATACCTCCTCGAATCCCATGGATATGGGCTTCAATCATCAAGGGGAGGACTGGACAGAACGAACACAGAATCTGTCTGGTACCGATACGGGCATCCCTTGTCGTTTTGCTATGTAACGATTGAACGTATGGTCGTCGCATTTTAAAAACAGCAATGGGACTGTTCGGGCACAGCGCCGTGCGAAGAGACAGGTCGACCCTGAGGGGTCGGCCTGTTCTCATTTTTTAATGACCTCCTTTTCATAACTTTTTGATTAACATTTCATCAAATGTGTGAATATCCTGATCTATATTCGACAGACTATAGATCGTATTCAACTTTAGACTGGAGGTAATCGAATGTCACTTGTACCTTATGACCGCTTTAGACGTCTTGACCAAATTAGAAGAGAGTTTGATCGTTTTTTCTCTGAAATGCCATCTATTTTTAATAATGAAAATATGGGTTCGATCCGAATTGATCTTCATGAAACAGCAGATGAAATCGTAGCAACATGCGATATACCTGGCTTAGAAAAAAAGGAAGATGTATCCATCCATATTGATCATCAATTACTACAAATTGATGGAGCAATCCATCGATCAAATGACATACATGAAGAAAACCTGCATCGCAAAGAGCGATATATAGGTCGCTTTCACCGTTCCGTCACCTTACCCAGCCCTGTATCACATGAAGGTGTAAAAGCTACGTACCGTAATGGGGTGCTTGAAGTTCATATGCCAAAAATAAAAAGAGATGAGCAGCAACAAATCGATATCGAATTTCATTGATCATTCACTATCGAGTGACATATTCAATCCAAGTAAAATAAAAAAGATTTGGGTGCTTATGATTACCATAGGAGATATATTCCTTCTAAGGAGACAGCAATAAATGGATTGCAGCCTGATGGGTGAGAAAGAAAGAGCACAGACAGAAGCAGCGAGCGAGCAAGAGAGAGTCGAAAAGCTGCAAAAGCACTAGCAGAGGCTCAAGAAAGGGCGAGAAACAGCCGAGAAAATAATTGTTGTGTTGCTACTGATTTCAGGGAGGTGAAGGATATGATCTTTCACCTCCCCTCCTATGTAAAAGTGATTTGACCCGAATCCTACAAGATGCAGCTAAAATATCGACATCATTTTAAGGGATCATGATCGTACACTTGCCTCCAATTGCTAATCCAGTATATCGTTGAAAATAGAAGATTTCATGATCTTGGACCATAGACTATAAAGCATTTTTATATGTAAGGTAGGAAAATATATGAATCATTCTGATCATTTTCACCACTATTTTGCCGATTTACATATCCACATTGGGCGTACACAGTCAAATCGACCAGTCAAAATCACCGGATCGCGCTCCCTTACTTTTTCAGCAATTCTGCAAGAAGCGACTCAAAGAAAAGGGCTACAGCTTATTGGTATCATCGATGCACAGGTTCCAGAAGTACAAGCAGAGATTGAAAGTAGCATTCAACAAGGTATCTTTTTAGAACATCCTGATGGTGGAATCTGTCACGAACAGACAACCTGTCTACTGGGCGCCGAAATTGAAATTCGTGAACCTGGCATGTCACCCGCACATGTACTCGCTTATCTTCCATCCCTAGCTCAAATGAAAAGTTTCACAAGCTGGCTTTCAAAACACATGAAAAATGTCCATCTCAGCACACAGCGACTGTATCAACCAGCTTATATCCTGCTGGAGAAAGTGGAGGAACTGGGCGGTATCTTGATTCCAGCTCATATTTTCACACCTTTTAAAAGCATTCTTGGAAGTGCAACTAACTCCATTCGCAATATTTTTCCCATCCATCGTTTAATTGCAGTTGAATTAGGTCTTAGCAGTGATACAGAAATGGCTGATCAACTATCTGAGCTTCAGTCACTCACCTTTCTCACCAATTCAGATGCTCATTCATTGAATAAAATGGGTCGTGAATATCAACAAATTCGGATGAGAGAAGCAAGTTTTAAAGAGTGGGTACTTGCTCTACAGAGAAAAAATAATCGAGCGATCATTGCTAACTACGGATTAAATCCAAAGCTAGGGAAATATTATCAAACCTGTTGTGCTACATGTTATCAACCCTGGCCAATAAACAATGATCAATGTACAAACTGTGGTAGCAAAAAGAAGATTCATGGTGTCGCAGACCGAATTCGTCAACTCGCAGATCAACCCAGTCTGTCACCTGTTTATCGCCCCCCTTATCACTACCAGATTCCACTTGAATTCTTACCCACAGTGGGACCAAAGACACGTGAAAAAATGCTTTCAGAAATAGGCACTGAGATGGAAATCCTCCATTTTGCCTCTCTCGAGCAAATATCTTCATCCGTCGGTGAGCGCATTGCTACCATGATCAAACAGATTCGCGCAGGGAACATCTCCCTACAGGCAGGTGGTGCTGGTCGTTATGGACGGATTGAGTAGTAAATGTATATAATAAATACTATAAAATAGGAGAATTCACACTCTAAACCTCGCATCATTCGCTCAATAGACTAATTGGAGAGGTGAGCTTATGATTCGTTTAGAAAAATGTGAACACTGTGGTACCGATAAATGCCAATGCCCAGATTGCGATTGCCGCAAATAAACAAAGAAGGGCACAATCGCCCTTCTTTGCTTGAGTTCCTTTTCCTCTTTGAGGTACAATTTATTTTAGAAGATCACAAAAAATCTATTTAATAATCTGTTTCAATCCACCTACACATCTAATGGATAATGACCTCTATTTTCAAGTAGGAGGTGGAAACATGATTCGTTTAGAGAAATGTGAACACTGTGGCACCGATAAATGCACCTGCTAATAACATATGTCCAATACTTACAAAAGTAAGTGTTGGACATTTTAGCTTGTAAACAAAGTCTAGTGATCGGCTCGTGATCGCGCCTTTCGGCGACGCTCCTACCCAGGCTTGCAAAGAAGTGTGACTGTCGCATTCTGTCAGCCTTCGCGGCCGGGCAAAACTCGTCTCCTTCAGCATACGTCTGCGGCGACTCAAACAGTTTGCCCGAAGTGAAAACGCCGCTTCAGCTGTCATTCCGCTAAGTTGCGTCCGAAATGGAGCTTTGCCGATCATCTCTCCACTCGCTCAAAAAGTTTACTGCAGTCTGATTTTAGCTTGTAGAAGATCGTTTCTTTCAGCAAATGAATTTTCCTTACTTACTTAACGCTGCTACAACCCGATCACCAAACTCTTGGGTACTCACAGATTCTTCATTCTCCGCAGCAAGATCAGCTGTACGAACCTGACTTAATACTTTTTGTACAGCCGATTCAATTTTTTGTGCTGCTGTTTCCATACCTAGTGAATGACGTAACAAGAGAGCGGCTGAAAGAATCGTAGCGGCAGGGTTTGCGATCCCTTTTCCTGCAATATCAGGCGCTGATCCATGCACGGGTTCATACATCCCTTTTGTCCCTTCACCAAGACTAGCTGAAGGAAGTAATCCAATTGATCCTGTCAACATGGCAGCCTCATCACTCAGAATATCGCCAAACATATTTTCCGTCACAATCACATCAAAGGATGAAGGTCGGAGTAATAACTGCATCGCACAGTTATCGACAAGCATATGATTCACCTGAACATCAGGATACTCAGGAGCGATTCGTTCCACAATCTCCCGCCAAAATCTAGAGCTTTCTAGCACATTTGCCTTATCAACAGAAGTGAGATGTTTTTTACGGTTTTGAGCAATTGAAAATGCTTGATGGACAATACGTTCAATTTCATGCTCATGATATATTAGTAAATCTGAAGCAAATTCACCTTGAGCAGTCTTTTCTCTCTTTTTCTCTCCAAAATAGATGCCGCCTGTCAGCTCTCTTACAACGATTAAATCTACCCCAGATAATACTTCTGCTTTTAGTGTTGAGCGTGCTTCCATTCCTGAAATCAATGTGACAGGCCTTAAATTTGAATAAAGCCCTAATTCCTTTCGAAGTCCTAATAAGGCTTTTTCAGGTCGTAAATGCGATGGATTCTGATCCCATTTCGGTCCTCCAACTGCTCCTAATAAAACTGCATCAGCTAAGCGAGCAGTAGTCAATGTATTATCAGGGAGTGGCTCACCAAATTTATCAATAGCAATACCACCTGCATACACTTCAGAAAACTCAAACTGCACTGATTCAGTTCGCTCAATCTGTTTTAATACTTTTACCGCTTCAGCAACAATTTCAGGGCCAATTCCATCTCCTGGAATTAAAGCAATTTGATATGTAGTTTTCATAATGAAACTCCTTTGTTAAGAAATGAAAATCCCCACCTTCATCAAGTGTAGTAAAAGAGGCGGGGAATCGTGAGCATATATATGAAAAAGAGAAAACTTACGCTTCTAATTCAAGCTGTTGCTGATTCTTTTTTTTTCGGCGCAATAATCGATTGATTGCATCTACATAAGCTCGGGCACTTGCGTCTAAGATATCAGTGCTTACCCCACGTCCAATTACTGTTAGTTGATCCTGTTTCAACAGTACTGAAACTTCACCTAAAGCATCTTTTCCTTGTGTAACACCATGTATGCGGAAGTCAGCTAATTCTACCTCCTCATCAACATCAACCATCCGATCAATCGTCTTAAAGATGGCATCGATAGAGCCATTTCCACATGCTGCCTCTTCAATGATCTGATCTTCCCCCTGTTTGCGAAGGCGCACTGTTGCAGTGGGAACCGAGTGACTACCATAAGAGAGATGAAATGACTCCAACTGAAAAAGTTCTTCCCCTTTATGAACTCGTTCTTCAACAAGTGCAATCAAGTCTTCATCCGTTATAGACTTTTTACGATCTGCTAATTCCTTAAAACGTTTAAACAAAACATTGATCCGTTCGTCTGACTGTGGATACCCTAATTGCTCCAAACGCACTCGGAAAGCATGTCGCCCCGAATGTTTGCCCATCGTGAATGGAACCTCTTCTTTACCAATCGAGGACGGAGACATAATCTCATACGTTCCACGATGTTTTAAGACACCATCTTGGTGAATGCCAGATTCATGGTCAAAAGCATTTTCACCAACAATTGCTTTATTTCCTGGGACATACATTCCTGTTAATTTACTTACCAAACGACTTGTACGAGCTATTTCTTCATGACGGAAAGTCGTCTTCACTTGATAAAAATCTTCACGTGTACGAATTGCCATGACAACCTCTTCGATCGCAGCATTTCCCGCACGTTCGCCAATTCCATTAATCGTTCCTTCAATCTGCGTTACACCTGCTTTGATCGCTGCCAAACTATTTGCTACTGCCATTCCTAAATCATCATGACAATGAGCGCTTAAAATAATCTCATCAGTACGAGGAACTTCTTGACGAATATAGCGGAACATCTCGGCATATTCGTCTGGATCTAGATACCCTACTGTATCGGGCAAATTGATCACTTTTGCACCTTCACGAATGGCACAATCGACTACTTGAGCAAGAAAATCACGCTCTGTTCTTCCTGCGTCTTCTGCTGAAAATTCAATCCGAGAGAAAAATTGACGTGCATAGCTCAATGAACCGCGGATTGATTCAAGTAATTCATCCTTACTTTTTCCCAATTTATATTGCCGATGTAAGGGCGATGTAGCAATAAAAATATGCAATGTAGGATTTTCAGCATCTTTCAAAGACTCCCATGCTGCATCGATATCACCTTTCACTGCTCGAGAAAGGCTACACACAGAAGCATTTCTGACTACTTTCGCCACTTCTCGCACGGCATTCAAATCACCTGGAGAGGCAGCTGAAAAACCAGCTTCAATTACGTTCACACCCAGTCGTTCCAGTTGTAGAGCAATCTCCACCTTTTCATCTATACTTAAATTGACTCCTGGTGACTGTTCGCCATCACGCAATGTGGTGTCAAAAATTTGGATTGTTCGCACCTTTCTTTACCTCCCCTTATGATTTTTGAATATTGTTAATCATTTCTGATTTCTGAGTACTGCTGTGAGAAGCAGCCGCTCTCACTGCTCTGCACTTGAAAAAGCGGCTTCACTTACTCACTTTTACCGACTACTTAGACTCGACCCAGACCATCATTTCCCGCAATTTAGCGCCTACTTGTTCTAATTCTTGGCTTTGTTCTTGTTTACGCTTTTCTGCAAACCAAGGACGACCCTGTTCATTTTCAGCGATAAATTTCTTAGCAAAGGTACCATTTTGAATATCAGTTAGTACATCTTTCATCGCTTGTCGACTTGCATCGCCAATCACTCGTGGTCCGCTGACATAGTCTCCATATTCAGCCGTATTACTGATTGAATCACGCATACCTGTCAAACCTTTTTCATACATCAAGTCAACGATCAACTTGAGCTCATGCATACATTCAAAGTAAGCAATTTCTGGTTGATACCCAGCTTCAAGCAGCGTTTGGAAGCCATTCTTTACGAGTTCAGAAACGCCACCACAAAGCACAGCCTGCTCACCAAAGAGATCAGTTTCTGTCTCTTCTTTAAATGTGGTTTCTAACACACCAGCCCGTGTTGCTCCAATCCCTTGTGCATAAGCAAGCGCCAAGTCCTTCGCTTTTCCTGTCGCATCTTGTTGAACAGCAATCAATGCTGGAACACCAAAACCTTCCACAAAAACACGGCGCACAAGATGACCAGGACCTTTTGGAGCTGCTAAAACAACATCCACATTAGATGGAGGGATAATCTGTTCAAAGTGAATATTAAATCCGTGTGCGAAGAAGAGAGCATCTCCTTCATTTAGATGATCTTTAATCTGCTCTTCATATACTTGTTTTTGTAATTCATCAGGTAATAAGATTTGAATAACTTGAGCACGTTTCGCTGCTTCATCTACAGTAAAAACATCGAAACCATCTTGCTCTGCTTGATCCCAAGACTTTCCAGGACGGAGACCGATGATGACCTTAACTCCGCTATCCCGTAGATTCTGAGCATGGGCATGCCCTTGACTTCCATAACCTATGATAGCAACAGTCTTTCCTTGTAAATGTGTTAAATCAGCATCCTGTTTATAATAGATTTTTGCCATTTCTTCATCCTCCAGTTATTGATCTATACCATTGCTTTGGATCGGGCACTGCTTCGAGGTAAAGCAGTAACCCCTGTACGTGCTACTTCTTTAATTCCATAAGGTCTTAATAACTCTAATAATGAGTCTAACTTTGCTCGATCGCCGGTCGCTTGCACCATCATCGAGTTAGCACCTACATCAACGATTGAAGCGCGAAAAGGCTCTACAATACTATTGATCTCTGCTCGATTTGAGGAATTTGCTCCCACTTTGACCAATAACAACTCCCGGACGACCGATTCATCGAACGCAAGGTCTTGGATTTTAATCACATCAATCAATTTGTGTAATTGCTTTGAAACTTGTTCCATTGTTCGATCATCCGCATATGTGACAATCACCATTCTGGAGAGCCCAGGCTCTTCAGAGCCTCCAACGCTAATACTTTCAATATTAAAATTGCGTTGACCCAATAGACTAGATACCCGAGCCAGGACACGAGGTTGATCGTTCACCAAGACAGAGAGAATATGCTTCATCATTAATCCTCATCCCCCATTATCATCTCTTCCAGACTAGTACCCGCTGCCACCATTGGATATACATTTTCATGTGGAGTAACCCAAAAATCGACAACTGCTGGCCCAGGATGACGTAGTGCTTCTTGCCAAACCTGTTTTGCCTCTTCTGGGTTATGGGCTCGCCAACCTTTTACACCATATGCTTCTGCTAATTTTACAAAGTCTGGGCTGCCCCCAATATCGACCTCACTATAGCGTTGACCATGGAAAAGCTCTTGCCACTGACGAACCATTCCCAAATTGCGATTATTGATCACGGCCACTTTTACAGGGATTTTTTCAAGAGCGATTACCGCCAGTTCTTGGGCAGTCATCTGAAAACCGCCATCACCTGTTACCGCAATCACGGTTCGATCAGGATACGCTAATTGCGCCCCAACCGCTG
Organism: Seinonella peptonophila; assembly: GCF_900129355.1. Lineage (GTDB taxonomy): Bacteria > Bacillota > Bacilli > Thermoactinomycetales > Thermoactinomycetaceae > Seinonella > Seinonella peptonophila. The sequence continues at coordinate 878,306 of NZ_FQVL01000001.1, forward strand.
CTGGGAATCCAAAGCCCATCGTACCCAAACCTCCAGAACTCAACAAGGAGCGCGGATGCACAAAACGATAATACTGCGCAACCCACATCTGGTGCTGCCCAACATCAGTTGTGACAATCGCTTCACCATGTGTTGTTTCATGGAGATGTGAAATCACCCATTGTGGTTTTAAGGTGTCATCATCTTGTTTATATTGAAGTGGATATTTTTCTTTCCATTGCTCAATCTGTTGTAACCAAGCCGAAGAATCAGCACTTGGCAACCCTTCATTTGCAGCTGTCAACACATTTTTAATATCACCAACAATTGGGATATAGGTATCTACGTTTTTGCCAATCTCAGCAGGATCAATATCAATATGAACAATTTTCGCATTTGGAGCAAACTTATCAATTCGACCCATTGTAACCCGATCGTCAAATCGGTTGCCCACACCTATGAGCAGATCACACCCAAGTAGACAGTGGTTAGCGGCATAGGTACCGTGCATACCAGGCATTCCTAAAAAGAGCGAATGTACTCCTGAGAAACCACCGATTCCCATTAAAGTCGTTGTAACAGGGATCATTGATCCTTCAGCAAAGCGAACCAATTCTTCTGTCGCACCAGAAGATATAACACCGCCACCTGCGATAATAACAGGTTTTTTTGCCCCTGCAATTGCCTGATGCAATTTCTTAATTTGAAGTGGGTGTGGTTCTGTTGTAGGTTGAAATCCGCGAATGTGGACGGTCTCTGGATAATAGAAAGATGCTTTTGCATTAGAGACATCCTTTGGAATATCGATCAAAACAGGCCCAGGACGCCCACCTGCTGCGATCGTAAATGCTTCTTTTATAATTCGGGGTAATTCGTTTACATCACGTACCAGATAGTTATGTTTCGTAATCGGCATCGTAATCCCTGTAATATCAGCCTCTTGAAACGCATCCGTACCAAGTAAGTTTTGTGCCACATTCCCTGTAATACAAACAAGTGGTATGGAATCCATCATCGCTGTTGCGATACCTGTCACTAAATTCGTCGCTCCTGGGCCTGAGGTTGCAATGACCACCCCTGGTTTCCCCGTTGCTCTTGCATAACCATCTGCAGCATGAATTGCCCCTTGCTCGTGACGTGCCAACAGATGCTTCACATGTCCATCATAGAGCGAGTCATAAATAGGGAGGACAGCCCCACCCGGATAGCCAAAAACCCGATCGACACCCTCAGCCACCAAACAACGCAATAAAATCTCAGACCCTGTATATTCGCGATCCATCTCTGCACTCTTCTCTTTCATTGGACTATTCTTCATCTCTGTCTGGGAAGTCATGCATACTCTCCTCCCTTTTTAATATCATTTTCCCAAAAATAAGAAAAAACCTTTCCATCCCCCTTATCAGGTATTTACCTGATTGGGACGAATAAGGTTTCGCGGTACCACCCAACTTTATCGCAATTCTCACGAATCGCAACCTCCACGAGTATGGGACAATTAAGCTCCATACTCTATCGATAACGGCGATATAGCCGGCAGCGTTCTACTGAGCAAAGCTGTTCGACACCCAACTCCGAGGTGAGAGATAGACAAATGCGGTTCCGGTTCCACCGACCCCGGACTCTCTGAATCACACATCTTGTATATCTATGTCCTCTTCATCATCTGTATAATCATCATATTGTTTTTGCAATAAGTAAATGACTGATTGAATGTATTTGATGTTATCAGATGAACGTCACTTTGTAAACCAATTTCGCCAAAAAAATGAATGAAACTTTTATCAAGCATATTATTACCCATACAATGTTTGAAAATCGCCAAATCTATGAATATAATACTTTATAATCATATAACTTTATGATTAAATTCGGAATAATGAGGTTTCACATATGCATAATCGAATCGACCTATTTCTAGAGCTTGAACATGTCTTTCGTCTCTTTTTTCGGCAATATCGCAAAGACTTAAATAAGCTTATCGGGGATACGATGACGGGTACAGAATATAGCTTCCTCTATCATCTATCTACCAAAAGCCCCCAAATTGTTACAGAACTTTCTCAAGAATTCCATGTCTCTGTCAGTCACATTACTCATATTATTGATCAATTAGAAAGTAAAGAACTTGTTTTTCGAAGGCGATCGCAAACAGACAAACGCGTCGTCGAAATTCATATCTCTGAACAAGGAAATTCATGCGTGAATGAAATTAGCCAACGCAAGCATGAGTATATCGCTGCTCAATTTTCGAAATTAACAACCAATGAATTGGTCAAATTAACCCAATTATTTAAGAAAATGATGTAATGATGGTATAATCAAGATAATCCAAAGGTTTCTAGATTCCCATAAAGGAGGGAAGAAAAAGTGTCATACTTTTCACCATTACCACATGAAATTACCACCAATCCTTCACTTCCGCTTGATCAGAAGCCTCACATTCAAACGATTCGAAGTGCCCTGAGAGATCGAATAAATAGATTCCGTAGGGAAAGAAATAACCGCATCGAACGACTAACCAAGTATGAATATGGACAAAAAGCAGTGGTTCGCTATCTGAATACCCATCTATATGACTATTTACAAGCTTTTTATCGAAAGATGCCCTATCAAGAAATGATGAAAACACCCCACTACGTAGCGATTTATAATACCATCCATAATGAGCTTTATCAAATGTTTGAGCAATACGAAATCCCAAAATTCCAAGCAGACGCAGGAAAAGAAAATACTGGAATCACTCACCCAGAAATGGTGCTAAACGCCTGGAATAAACATCGAGCAGAGCTTATCCGACATCCAAATGAAGTCCCTCCTGAACTAAAAGATTCTCTCTTTCCAGAGTTGCGAAAGCTAGAAGAGCCTCTTTGGGAATTGCTCGCGGATGAATTAATGGCTCGTTGGGATGATGCTTATAGTCCAACCCACAATATGTCCAAAAATGAGTGGAGAAATTATTTACACCGAGATATCAGCAAGGAAACCTGGATGAAAAAACAACCTGCCAACTACGAAGAGAGTGAATGGGAACAATTGTATCCAAGAAACTGGATGAATCATGAATGGTATAACATTGACAGTGAGTTACAAACAGGTTCCTTTTTCGATCAGTTATCTATAGATGATCAGACAAAAGCAAATTATCAAAAACAAGTCCAGAAATTTAGTCGATTATTTACGACTCCTCAAGACCGCAGAAGACAATGGATGCGAGTTAGCCCTGCTAATCTTTTAAATCAAAAAGGACTCATGGCAGGTGTACTCCAAACATCCAATACACCAATGGGTACCAATTTGGGGCACACTTTTGCGCTGTATCTGGCTACTCGACATCTTGGCAAAACACCAAAGCAAATATATGCCAGAAAACGATTACTTGATAAGCCTGATGAAGCAGAAGCGGATGCTTTTATCCAACATCTTGATAATGAACTAAAAAAAGTGGCCATTCGTATGCGAAAACTACATCGTCTCTCTAGCAATCGTCCAATATGGCGGGCCTATCGCAAATTAGAACTTCTCTATAAAGGTGATCCGATTCCAAATACACCAGAGGCACTGCAACAAGCTGCAAAATTTCATAAAGTCGGTATCGATCCTACGAGTCCAGTTGTACAAAATAACTTACGAAGTGCTCGCTATTACTATAGTCCTGGGGATAATGGTTATTTACACCCCCATCTCCCGCAGGAAGATCCTGCTTTATCACATGAAAATATGGTAATCATTCCATCTGCTTTGCGCCGACTCAAACGAAGAAAAATCCGCAGAGAGTTCTTAGAAAATCGACTACCACTTTATTTCTTAGAAAATGAACTTTATCCTGAAAGAGGGGATGTTGCCGCTGCCCGAGAAATGAGGCGACAAGGACTTGATGATGCTGTTGAGAACTCGAATCCTTCTCGATTTATGGAAAAGAGAGAAAATGCACGAACAAGATAAAGCCCCAGCCATTATGCTAAGCTGGGGTTTTCTATTTTGATTTAAATCGCTTTGCGTGCTACATCAGCTAACTGCGCAAATGCTCGTGGATCAGATACAGCTAATTCAGCTAACATCTTGCGGTTGATCTCCACTCCTGCTGACTTTAACCCAAACATTAATTTATTATAGGAAAGTCCGTTCAGTCTTGATGCTGCATTAATCCTGGTAATCCAAAGGCGGCGAAAATCACGCTTTCTTTGACGACGGTCACGATATGCATACATCAGCGACTTCATCACCTGTTCTTTTGCAGTACGGAAAAGGCGATGCTTGGAGCCAAAATATCCTTTTGCTAATTTTAATACTTTTTTGCGACGGGCACGAGATACTGTACCACCTTTTACTCTCGCCATCTGCGATTCCTCCTATTTCCTATGCTAACCAATCAGGCTTTTAATTCGCTTCACATCACTTTTATGCATAAGTGTCGCTTTGCGCAATTTGCGTTTTTGTTTTGGAGATTTCGCTAAAAACATATGATTGGTATACCCATGATTCCGACGAACTTTACCAGTGCCTGTTTTCCGAAAACGTTTTGTTGCTGCGCTTTTTGTCTTCATTTTCTGCTTTGCCATTATGAAAACGCCTCCTTTTCACTTACTGTTTGGGGCTTAATACCATGATCATCTGACGGCCTTCTAGCCGTGGTTGACGCTCAACATCAGAGCAATCATTGACTTCTTTTGCAATTCGATCCAAAATACGGCGACCTAGCTCTTGATGTGTGATTTCACGACCACGAAAACGAATCGCTAATTTCACTTTATCTCCGTTACTTAGGAACTTACGAACGTTTTTCAACTTAGTATTTACATCATGTTCCTCAATCGAAGGGCTAAGACGAATCTCTTTGATCTGTGTTGTCTTTTGATTCTTACGTGCCTCTTTTTCTCGCTTACTCTGCTCATAACGATACTTTCCATAATCAATGATCTTACAAACTGGTGGTTTTGCTTGTGGAGCTACATTCACCAAATCCAAATTAGCTTCTGCTGCTAATTTAAGTGCCTCACGTAACGGTTTGATCCCTAACTGGTCACCATCGGCTCCGATTAAACGAACATCGCGGGCGCGAATTGCTTCGTTAACCTGATGTTGTTCCCTGCTGATCATTTGCCACCTCCATTAAAAAAAATAAAAAAAGGGGTGCATATGCACCCACTATCATCCTATCAAGTAACCCAGTAACAACCTGTAGTGTTGACTAGGTGAGAAGCGGGTGCTTCTGCTTTTTACATACGGAATATCTTAACATGACTATTTTTCTTTTGTCAAGAATGTGGAGACAGATTCCCATCCTTTGAGACCCCACATTTTATACAACCAGTACAAAGTGTAATTCTCTCTTCAAAAATCTGAATCAAGGTTCGAATCACATTTGCTTCATTTTGCTTGGTATGTAAAATAATTTGTTCAGGCGATGTAGAAAGAAGGGCACTAACAATATAATCTTCATAAGAATACGCATGTGAAAGTTCAATCGTTTCACGCAGCGCCTGATCAATCTCATTATATTGTAGCGGAGTTCCATCATTTCTAAACAATTTAAATTTGCCATCCATTTGATGAATCACATGAACGAGATCATAGGTTGGAGTTTGCACTGAAACGAAATATCGCAGTAACTGGATAAATTCCTTATACTCTCGATCAAGAATAAACTCCTCTACTACTTCTTGAATTAATTTTTCAATGGACTGACGATACACATGGAAACGAAAATAGATAAAACCATCCAATGCTAGATGCTCTTCTGTTTTTAAGTAGTCAGTCAAAGCATCGGTTAACTTCATAATCCAATGTTCCACAGATTTTCGGCGAGTCATCAATCGAGCCTCAACTTGATCAAGCTCTGAGTGAATCGATTCAGGTAATCGTTTGCTCAATTTTTTATGAATCCAATCGTGTTCCCAACACTCATAAAAAAAAGTTGCTAAACAAGATGCTAATTCTTGACGTAGCACTTCTTTTTCAGTGGGTTTACAATGATGATCATGGAAAAAAAAGAGCAAGCGGTTTTTTTGATTTTCTACATCGAGTGAACATGGAAGAAAACGTGCTTGTAATTCTGTAATTTTTGCTTGAAGATTGGTTGTTAATATTTCTGAAATCGACTCCGCACGTGGGATCGTTATCAAATAGGACAGCTACCCCACTCCCCTTTTCCAATTGATGGTATCTAGTATATGGGGTTAGGGTAGCAGTTATACACATCAAAGCAAGAGATAGACAAAACCACAAATCGCAAACAAGTAAGAGAGATGACCTAACCACTCATCAAAGGTTTTTCCTGTCCGAATCTCTATTCCGATTTGCTTCAAACTAAAGCGTTGCGACCATGGCCAGAGAAAAGGAACTCCTGAAACGGTCAGCATATCAGCAATAATATGGGATAAATAGCCTACAATACCAGCGATCGCATATTGTGACCAGGCTAGCTCCAAAACCCAAGCAACAAAAATGCAGGCGATTAACGAGTGAGTCAATGTGCGATGTGGAACAAGTGATGAGATAATTAAAAAAACGCCGATTAATAAAATCCACAACGGGACGGCAGGTACCATTCTTTGATAGGCAATCAACAAAAGACCAATTGCAATTAAGGCAAAAATACGCACAGAATTACTTACTTTGGCAAAAAAGAAACGATTAATTTTACTACTTTCGGTATCAATATCGGGAACGAGGGCAGCCACTCCCGAAATGGCAACGGTGAATACGAGGTCTAGCCAATTGTTTACATTTGTCAACTGAGCAACTGCAACTCCTGAGGCTAAACCAATCGCAAGATGTGTTTTCCCTGTCATCGTAATTTGTACTCCTAATTAACATTATGTTTCGACTATTCGATTTTCCATATAGACAACTAATCAGTATTTATGCAATTGATATACTTATTATATATCTATAATATACAACCCTACAAGTAAAAAAGAGAAAAACTCCCCCATACAGAGGAGTTACAGCTTGTAGACAAAGTAAAAGTTCCGTCAATATTTCACGCTTCGCCTCCATTTCAGGCTGCGAAGAAGTCTTCAAGGCGCCTCGACTACTTGCTCAGGGCGGTATCAACTCGGCTAACGCCTCAAACAGTACTACCGCCTATTCTTCGCTTCATAGTCGAGGCTTTGTAGCGCCTGAAAGTCGCTCCGCAGCGAAATATTGACTTCACGATTTCTCCTTCTTCTACCCAATTGTACGACATCGTCTTTTTAGCATATAGGTTTTTCATCAGTCTGAAACTCCCCTATACAGTGGAGTTAGTTTTGCATGATAAAATCCTTATCTACGGTTTCATGCTCATCGAATTTATGCAGGATTTGATAATGCGTATTTCTCTGTGCCGGCATCTTACCTGCTTGTCGAATCAGTTCAAGCGTACGATTAATATTTACTTTATATGTTGTACCAGCGGCAGAGACGACATTCTCTTCAATCATGGTACTACCAAAATCATCACAACCATATTGTAATGAAAGTTTTCCTACCTCTGGTCCCATCGTAACCCAAGATGATTGAAAGTGCGGAACGTTATCTAGCATAAGTCGGCTGATCGCAACTGCTTTTAAATATTCATCAGACCCCAGTTTTTCGCGTTTTAGATTGGTGAAATCCGGCTGAAAGGTCCAGACGATAAAAGCAAGGAATCCCTTGGTCTCATCTTGAGCTTGACGAATCCGCAGAAGATGTTTTACCCGTTCCTCTAATGTTTCGCCAAACCCGATCACCATTGTCGCAGTTGTTGTCATGCCATTTCGCTGTGCTGTTTGCATGACATCCATCCAATCTCGCCAAGATCCTTTTAAACGACTGATTTTACTACGGATACGATCATCTAATATTTCCGCTCCACCACCTGGAAGCGAATCCAAACCAGCTTCATGCAACTGCCGAACAACTTCATCTAATGGAAGACCTGATACCTCTTTCATTTTCTGAATCTCAGCAGGAGAGAACGAGTGCATATGAATCTGTGGATAATGCCGCTTAATTTTCCGCAATAAATCTAGATAATAGGAAAATGGGAGATCTGGGTGTGTACCCCCTTGCATCAAGATTTCTGTCCCACCAACTGCTAACGTTTCGGCAATTTTTTCTAAGATTATCTCGTCATCTAATACATATCCTTCATCAGAACCAGGAGCTCGATAAAAAGCGCAAAATCGGCAATAAGTATCACAAATATTGGTATAGTTTATGTTACGACCAATAACAAATGTCGTGATTGGATTAGGATTCCATTTTTTCATTACCTGATTGGCAGCCCAACCTAATTTCTCGATTTGATCACTTTCCCAAAGCTGTACACCTTCTTCTAAATTCAGTCGCTCTCCTGACAATGCTCGATCAAGAATCATATCGATTGTTGACATATTGTATCCTCCAATCTCTGTACCGTTCGTAACGCTCTATTTCATCATATCACTTTTCAACCATGCAGATAGTGGCTCTTTATTGAACCATTTTTCAATTAACCTCTACATCAGTCGATGTTTTTTGCTATAATATCTTTGAATAACAATATTTTCTTATATTAATAGAATAATAGACGGTATAATCCCTAAATGATTGACATATTTTTATCAGGGGTTTTCAATTTTAATAAAGAGAGGTGAAGGTTCCAGCATTCATAGTTCTAAACGCATCGTTTTGGACTTCGTAATAAACATTGTACTTGTTAGAACCAACAAGCGATGAGGTTTGAGTGCTGGTTCAGTTCTATTTGGAAGATGACATTGGTATTGCCATGTTACAACTGTTGCTAGTCCCTTTCTTAGTCCTACTAAACGGCTTCTTTGTTGCTGCGGAATTTGCGATTGTTAAAGTACGCACAACACAGATTGCACATTATCAAAATCGGAAAGGGAGAATGGCCAATCGAATTGTCGAAAGGCTGGATGCCTATCTATCTGCGACACAATTAGGCATTACTTTAGCTTCACTCGGATTGGGCTGGGCTGGAGAACCTGCCATAAAAATATTACTTCAACCCATTCTTCTCTATTTTAAAATCCCCGGATGGATTCAACATGCCATTTCTTTTTCAGTTGCATTCGCGATCATCACTTTTTTACACATCGTGATCGGGGAAATGGCTCCTAAGTCGCTTGCGATTCGTGCCGCCGAAAAAGTGACGCTATGGGTAGCAGTACCATTACACTGGTTTTATCAAACATTTCGGCCTTTTATATATGTACTCAATAGCTCTGCTAATTTCACACTGCGTTTAATCGGAGTGAAGGAGCTAAACGAATCTCATCAAGCGCACACTGAAGAAGAAATACGTATGTTAATTGAACAAAGCCATCAAAGCGGTATCATCGATCAAACAGAACGAATCCTCTTTGACAATGTATTTGATTTCACGGAACGAGTAGCCAGAGAAGTTATGGTACCTCGGGTAAACATGATCTGCCTTTATGAAGACGATCCACTTGATGAAACCATACAAATTATTAAAAAAAGCAGGCAAACTCGTTTTCCCCTTTGCGGTGAAGATAAAGATGATATCAAGGGCATTATTCATATCCGCGATGTTTATGAGAAATTGCTCGATCAAGATGAGTTTGAGCTGATCGAACTTGCACGTCCGACAGTTCTTGTACCAGAAACGATGGAGCTTAAAGATATTCTAAAAAATCTTCAAAAAAACCATGTTGAAATGGCAATTGTAGTTGACGAATATGGTGGAACATCAGGGATCGTAACAACCGAGGATATCATCGAAGAAATATTTGGCGAGATTCAAGACGAGTTTGATGATGAGAAGCCCTTTTTCCAAGAAGAAGGACTTCATACCTCTATCGATTCTCGACTACTCATCAATGACGTCAATGAGTATTTTCAGATTGACATCGAGGATGCAGATAATGACACGATTGGTGGATGGTTATTTTCTCAGCTTGGCAAGGTTCCAGCAGTAGGTGATCAAGTCTCATTTAGAGAGTTTATGTTTACTGTTCAAGAGGTTAGTCATATCCGCATTACACGGATTCTGGTTTCTTCTAAAAACAATCAAGCATTACCTGCTCCAGAATTAAAAGCGGTCGAATAAAGACCGCTTTTTTATTAAGAGTCTAATCATCATCTTCCTCAAAGAAGTCATCCAAGAAAACATCTCGAAAAAGCTCATCATATTCTTCATCTTTCATAGTCGCATAAATCTTCTCTACTTCTATATCCCCCGATTCAATCTTAGGAATATTCGTTTTTTCCTCTTTTGCGCGCTCTTGTGCTAACCAATCGTCTATCGAAACCTTTCCTTTTAGCCAAGCTCCAATGGCTCCCACTTTTTGGGACAACCGCTTATGATGATATTGATAATAAAAATATTTATCTCTAGAAAAGGCATATGGATGAGCAATCATTTCCTGCAAACTTTCACGTATCAGCTCTTTTAACTGACTCATGCTCTCTAGCTTATCCTTATCAATTAAAATTTCACGCTTTACTTCTTTTTCCATTAAGTAATTATATAGGACTGATTCTAGTAAAATACGCAAACCTTTATCATCTGAAACGATCACCATTCGAATCTCTTTGATCACATCTGTAAAAAGACGATTTGGCTGAAAGCGAAATTCTTGTAAATAGCCATCAAATCGACGTGAATTTGATCGTTCTTCAAAACCAAGCCCTTCTAGCGCAGTAATGAATGAACGTAAATGATAGTGAGGATGAAGCTTAATCAATACGCGTTCAGATGAATCTTGTTTACCAGAAACTTTTAAATGAACAACAAGATAATGAATCACTGATTCCCAAGAAAGGATCGAATTCGAAGTAGGTTTGAATGAAAAAGGAAAGATTTTTTTTGTAGCTGGCTGAATGATAAAGGGTTGATGAATTTCCATTCTCTCAATCGGGCAAATCACTTCTTGCTCATCTAAGTATAGACTAACTTGATAATCAATATCGATCTGTTCAAATTCATATTCAATCATTCCTCCTTCGATAATCAAATAGCCTGTAAAACTCTCCCCCATCATAATCTCGTCTTTTTCTAAGACGAGATCGATCTGTGCAAACTCGCTTCCCCATTTCGCTGACAATTGTCTAAAGAGCAATGCAAACATACCTCCCAAAATAACCGCTAAATGGTGATAATGTCTTCTGGTGTTTCCGTGAGAGGATGTAATCCATCAGTTTCCACAACATATGAATTTTCAATTCCAACAACACCAATACCTGGAAAAGTAAATTTAGGTTCAATCGCAATCACCATACCTGGCTCAAAAGATAATGAAAAACCTTTTGCTAGGATTGGTAATTCATCAATCTCCAACCCAATTCCATGTCCCAAAAATTTTACTTGATCTGCTCCAAATCCCATAAAATGCTCTCCCAAACCCTCTTCTGTCGCAATTTCCAGCGCGTGTAGGTATGGGACTTCCCAAGCCATTCCCGGTTTTATCAGCGATTCGACCCTGCGCAAGATTTTACCTGAAGTATGATAGGCGTGTTCTAACTGCTCAGATAGACAACCGATCACAGCCACTCTTGTTTGATCGATCAAATAACCTTCAGTTGTTGCACCTATATCAATTAGGATCGGCTGATTCGCTTCAATTTGATGCATACTCGCACTCTGCGGATGCGCAACTGACAACCCTAAACCGCTGGCTGGACCATCAAAAAAGCTAGGCACAGTTGCTCGTTCACCAGCGGCAACCATCCCAAGTACCAACTCCTGATTATAACCTCTAACACGGTATAAATTATAATTTCCTTGTTTTCTCAAGTGATATTCAATTTCTGCTACCAGATCAAGTTCAGTCATACCAACTTTTAAGAACTGTGGAATTTGTCGCATGACAGCATCTACTTTTTTAGCGGATTGGCGAATATTCTCTAACTCATATGTCGACTTAACCGCTCGTATCCTTCGGATTACCATCGTCAATCGTTCAATTGAAACTTGATGAAAACCCTGTTTACAATCATTCACCCATTTATAAGGGGTTACATCTTCAGCAATCCCTAATCGTTCGATCCTTCCATATTTCTGTTCAATTTGTTGGCCTATTTCCTTTAATTTTCCCATTTCATCAACAGGAAAGATAGTCTCTTGCAATACTCGTTCCTTACTTTTTTTTATATAAAAGGTCGGCTCTCCCTGCTTTGGAACAAAGACAGCACCGTTTTGTAATGATCCAGCAAAATAAAGACGATCTGTATGATGAGTAATTAGCGCTCCATCCAGTTTTAAAACCTGTAATGCCTGTTGTAATCGAGATAGACGAAGTTTCAATTCATCTTGTGGTATGGTTGGTAGTTTATTCATTTGTATCGCTCCTCTGGTTCAACCTGATCAACATAATTGATTAAACACAATACATAAACGATCTATCGAAATGGGAATTGCATGCTTCATTTATTATAGCATGCCTCTACTATCGTTTCTCTATTTTAAATTTTATTAACATTAATTAAATCGATCTTTACATTTCTTTAACAATAGATTCATTTAGAAACAAAAGATAGAGTGTATTGTTAAAGACAGATAGAGAAAAGATTAATCGATGTAATCGAGGGGGACTCATCTATATGTTAAAGAAAGTGATAGGTATAGGAAGTATTCTTGCCCTAACAATAGGTAGTTTGATCGGGTGTAGCGGGCAAGGATCAACACAGGGACAATTAACAGGAAATCTGACTTCAGTCGGTTCAACTGCTATGCAACCTGTTGTTGAAGAATTAGCAAAAGATTTTATGTCAAAAAACACTGGCGTACAAGTAACTGTACAAGGTGGAGGGAGTGGACAGGGGTTATCTGCAGCAATGAATGATACTGCAGATATTGGAAACTCTGACGTTTTTGCTGAAGAAAAAGATAAAATCGACCCTAAAAAAGTAACTGATCATAAAGTATTTGTAGTAGGGATGGGCCCAGTTGTGAATAAAGAAGTGGGTATCGATCAATTAACACAGGATCAATTAATTAAAATTTTCACTGGAAAAATAACTAACTGGAAAGATATTGGAGGCAAAGATCAAAAAATCGTTTTGGTCAATCGACCAGAAAGCTCAGGTACACGAGCTACATTTGCAAAATGGGCGCTAAATGGTGCAAAAGAGTTTCGTGGTCAAGGCGGAATTGAAGAAGATTCTTCTGGCACGGTTAAAAAGATTGTAAGTGAAACGCCTGGAGCGATTGGTTATCTTGCTTTCTCCTACTTTGACGATAAAGTAAAACCTCTTAAATTAGATGGTGTTGAACCAACAAATGAAAATGTTTATACAAATAAGTGGAAAATTTGGGCTTATGAACACATGTATACGAACAACAATGGTAAGAAAAAAGAAATTGAAGAAGCATTTATCAAACATATTCTGACCCCAGAGGTACAAACAGGAGTTGTAAGCAAATTAGGATATATTCCAGTAACGGAGATGAAAGTGGATCGAGATGCTGCTGGAAATATTAAAAATAAATAACCTTAAGTTGAGAAAACTGAGTATATAAAAGTAGAACATGAATTCTTACAGAAAATGGTTCGCAATGTAGCCGACTTTCAGGCGATACAAAGCCACGACTGTGTAGCGAAGAATAGGCGGTAGTACTGTTTGAGGCGATAGCCGAGTTGATACCGCCCTGAGCAAGCAGTCGTGGCGCCTTGAATACATCTTCGTAGCTTGAACTGGAGGCGAAATGCGTAACCTTGACTCTACAATATCAGAGTAATTTCATGACAGAAAGGATTCGGCGCATGGAGCAAGTAACCAACCTGCCCAATAAAAAGCTGGAAGAAACCTCTCTTGCTGAGGAATTACGTTCTCCTGCTAAAAAATTGATTCGAATAGAACAGCGAGGGAGGATCTATACTCTTCTTAGTGCGTGGATTTTAATTATTACATTATTTTCACTGCTTTTCTTCATCACTTCTAAAGGGATTATGCCATTTATTCATGGCGAAATCACGTTGCAAAATTTCTTTTCGACTCATTGGGGTCCAACAAGCGCCGAGCCAGGCGGACCTTTCTTTGGATCGATCAATTTCATTTTAGGATCACTCATGGTTACACTACTTTCAGCACTCATTAGTGCCCCTTTGGGTATTGGGGCAGCTATCTTTATGACTGAGATTTCACCAAAATTTGGTCGGAAAATCCTTCAACCGGCAATCGAAATACTGGTAGGAATTCCTTCTGTCGTTTATGGATTTATCGGACTTACCCTAATTGTTCCATTTATTCGAAACACGACTGGTAGTATAGGATTTAGTCTGCTAGCAGGTGTAATTGTACTATCTGTCATGATTCTACCAACAATTGTCAGCATGAGTGTTGATACAATTCAATCGATTCCTCAATCATTGCGCGAAGGTTCATATGCACTTGGTGCCACTCGATGGCAGACCATTTCTCGACTCTTGGTTCGCACATCACTTCCAGGGCTTATGACAGGTGTAATTTTAGGGATGGCGCGTGCCTTTGGAGAAGCACTAGCCGTACAAATGGTAATCGGTAATTCACCTAATCTACCTTTCCAACTCATGAAACCAATCAGCACACTTACAAGTGTAATTACACTAAACATGGGCAACACCGTTCAAGGCACCCCTTACAACAGCGTCCTATGGTCGATGGCACTTATCTTATTACTTATGACACTCTTCTTTATTCTATTGATCCGCCTGATGACACAAAGGGGGAAACAAGGCTAATGAATGCAAAACTAACCGATCGGATTGCTACTATCTGCTTTTATCTAATTGCCTTTCTGATCCTTAGTGTACTCGCAATTTTGATTGGTTTCATTCTTTATCAAGGACTTCATGTAATTGATTGGACCTTTATCACACAACCCCCCGGTTCGATCTTAACCGGTGGCGGCGGTGTAGCGCCTCAATTATTTAACTCGTTTTATCTTTTGGTTCTTACGATGCTAATCACGATTCCCATCGGTCTTGGCGGTGGTATCTACATGGCTGAATATGCTAAGCCAGGAAAATGGACACAAATGATTCGATTAAGCATTGAAGTCTTATCATCACTTCCTTCAATTGTTGTTGGATTATTTGGTTTGCTATTATTTGTCCAACTTACAGGTTGGGGATTTTCTTTGCTCTCTGGTGCCCTTGCGCTCTCAGTATTTAACCTTCCGCTGATGGTACGAGTCGTTGAACAAGCGATATCAGCTGTCCCTAAGGAGCAAACAGAAGCAAGTTTAGCCTTAGGTGTGACCCACTGGCAGACGATCATGAAAGTTATCTTGCCTGCTGCACTACCAGGGATTATAACAGGCTTCATTCTTGCATCAGGTCGCGTATTTGGAGAAGCAGCCGCACTTTTGTTTACAGCAGGTATGACATCACCTGTACTCGATTTTACAAATTGGGACCCTTCTTCGCCTACTTCACCGCTCAACCCATTACGCCCCGCGTCTACTTTAGCGGTTCATATCTGGAAAATTAATTCCGAGAGCATTGTCTCGGACGCAAGCAAAATTGCCGCTGGTTCTTCAGCTTTACTGATTATCGGTGTGCTGATCTTTAATCTAAGCGCACGCTTTTTAGGACAATGGTTTTATAAAAAATTAACCTCAACTCGTTAATTTTTCACTACTAAGGAGGAGTTTTACTTGACCAGTCAAGCGGTTTTTCAGTTTCAAACAGCTCAAGAGAATATTCATCCGTTACCGCAGATGGAACAAGTGACCCAACTCGAAGCCAAACAAGTAAATGTATTTTACGGATCAAAACATGCTGTGAAGGATATTCATCTCTCACTTTATAAAAATTCTGTTACTGCTTTTATCGGTCCATCCGGTTGTGGAAAATCAACATTCCTCCGCTGCTTAAATCGTATGAATGATACGATTCCATCCGCTAAGGTTACAGGTGAAATCATGATTGATGGAATCAATATGAATCAGTCGGAACTGAATGCAACACAAATTCGGCGTCATATTGGAATGGTCTTTCAAAAGCCAAATCCATTTATGAAATCGATCTTTGAAAACATTGCTTTCGCACCACGTCTATATGGGGCTTCAAAGGCAGAATGCAAACAGCTTGTTGAGGAAAGTCTGCAAAAAGTAGGTCTATGGGATGAGGTGAAGGATCGACTTCATCACTCTGCACTTGAATTATCGGGTGGACAACAACAGAGGCTCTGCATTGCACGGGCGATTGCCATGAAACCTTCAATCATATTGCTCGATGAACCAACATCTGCACTTGATCCCATTTCCACAAGCAAAATCGAACAACTCATTCTTGAACTAAAGAAAGACTTCACCATCGCAATTGTAACCCACAATATGCAACAAGCAGCTCGAATCTCAGATTACACGGCGTTCTTTTATATGGGTGACTTAATCGAATTTAACCATACCAATCAACTCTTTCATCAACCATCCCAACAAGCAACAATAGATTATTTAACAGGCCGTTTTGGATAAATCAATTTCTTCTTGATAGGAATGATTTTTGTGACAGCAAAAATTGAAGTGCATGATTTTAACCTATTTTATGGAAAAAACCAAGCACTCCATGATCTTAACTTTCAATTAAATGAACGAGAGGTAACGGCTTTTATCGGTCCATCTGGTTGTGGAAAATCAACTTTTCTGCGTAGTATCAATCGCATGAATGACTTGATCCCCAATGTCAAGGTAAGAGGTCAAATCAAAATCGATCAACAAAATGTTTATGATCCTCATCAAGACTTAGTTGAACTTCGTAAACATGTGGGCATGGTATTTCAGCAACCCAATCCATTTCCACTCTCAATCTATGATAATGTCGTCTATGGTCCACGAATTCATGGGATTAGCAAAAAAGCAGAGTTGAATGAAATCGTCGAACGAACGTTAAAACAGGCAAATCTATGGGATGAGGTAAAAGATCGTTTAGATGCTCCTGCACTAGGTTTATCGGGAGGCCAGCAACAAAGACTCGTGATTGCTAGAGTCTTAGCCATACAACCTGATATCATCTTAATGGATGAACCTGCATCCGCACTTGATCCCATTTCTACAGAACGGCTTGAAGAGTTGATCATCCAGCTCAAAGAATCATATACGATTGTAATCGTAACTCATAATATGCAACAAGCACAGCGAATTTCTGATCAAACCGCTTTCTTCCTCAATGGTTATGTGGTTGAATTTGCCCAGACACAGCGGCTCTTTCAACAACCTACACAACAGAAGACAGCTGAATATATCGCCGGACAGTTTGGATAACGTGGAAAAAGCTACACCATAGGAGGTGTAGCTTTTTTTATTTCAACCGAATGTCACCATTGGTCGTGATTACATCAAGCGAAGGGCTATCGGGTTTTACCTGTCCAATACTGCCTTTAATCGAGTGGGAAGGAGCATCTTCAGAATTGGTTATTTGAGTGCTACTAATCGGATACACACTCTTGATGTTACCCACTAAGGAATCAAGTGACACCTGTAAGACAGTTGGTGGTGTAATTGCCCCGATAGTGATATCACCATTTGTTGATTGGACACTATTTTTACCCTTAAACTGTGTCAATTGATCAACTTGGATAGTGCCATTCGTTGATTCTAAATCTAAAGTTGCATCAACTTTATTGATATTGATTGCTCCGCTACTACTTTGACCTGTTACTTGATGACCTTGATAATCTTGTAAATGAATTTCCCCATTTACTGTTTGCATATTTAATGATTCAGCCTTTACTTGCTTGAATCCAATATCTCCATTTTGAGATGTTCCTTCAATCTTCTTCGCTTGAAGATTGGAAAGAGCTAATGCTCCATTGGTTGTTTCTATCTCAATTTGATTTGCTTGTAATAATAAATCAGATTTTATTTCTCCATTTACTGTCTGTAAACGCACTGTTTCAAATGCTTTTTTGGGTAAAAATACTTTTAATTCAAGATTCTGATTGACGCCAAAATCAAATTTCAACCCTTTATCTTCAGTATAATCAACTTGAACAACTAGATTCTCCCCTTCAGACAATGTTATTAGATCAACTTGATCTTTCTTCATAATGGAACCCTTCAACTCCATTTTTACTTGATCACTATTACTCTCTAATATTTGGATATCTGAAAGTTCACTATTAATTTTAATATTTTTCGTCTCTTTCCCATTACTTATTTTTTGTATGTGAATAGGCTTTGCGTCTGCTTTGATTCGTTTTAATAATGGAGCCGCTCCTTGAGACAAAATCACAACTGTTCCAATCATCCCTACAATCAATAAGGCAAGACCTACTTTGATAACATTACTCATTTTTTTGCACTCCCCTGATGAGACGTAGATTCGACTGAAGATAGTTTGTAAACCAACGATAGAATGCTTTAGAAAAACGAATAACCCCAGCTCCAAGCATGAGTCCAATTCCAGCCAACATAAAAGTAATAAAAATTCCGAGCAAGGATAATAGCCAGTCATGTATCCAAATAGCAGAGCCAATCATAGCAAATGGGGTCAAAATGAGCGCAACCGATACAACCATCAAAGCTAATAAAACCCCAATAACTGCAAGGAAAGGCCCGATGACAAAAATCAGATTAAAAAAACCTAAACCCAAAGTTTTAAATACGGCTCTCAATAAATTAGCATATGAATTTTTCTCTTTGGCTTGTCCAAGATAATAATCAGCGAGCAACTCCTTAGATAATTTTCTAGGACTACCTAGTGACGCCAAAATTTCTTGTTCTTCTTTTCCTTCGAACTGAGCATGTTGAAAATGTTCCTCGTAATCAGCTAAAATCTCTTCCCTTTCAGTTGCTGGTAATTTTTCCAAACGTCGTTGTAATTCATTAAAAAAGTCATCCTTCGTCACTCTTGGTTCCCTCCTCAATCAAACGATTAACCCCTGTTGAAAATAATTCCCATTCTTTAATCAGCACTTCAATGTATGTTTTCCCTGATTCTGTTAATTGATAATATTTTCTTGGAGGACCTTCTTGAGATTCAAGCAGATAAGTAGTAAAATATCCATCTTTTGTTAATCGCCTTAGTAATGGATAAATCGTTCCTTCTGCAATCAAGAATTGTTCTGAAATTTTATTTACTAATTCATATCCGTACCGATCTTTTTTCAAAGTGAGAACCAGTACGCATAACGTCAACACCCCTTTTTTAAACTGCACATTCATCAATATCACATCCAATGTTTATCAGCTATTGTATATAACAAGGTACCTGTTTAATAACATTATACAAACAAGTACTAAACATTGCAAGGTACCTATTGAAAAAAACCTAAAATTAATTCCATTTATTAACAAAACAAACTTAGTAAGTCTTTTTGATTCTTGTACATACTAGTTACTGGAGGTGGTACAGATGGCATTTCAAAATAAATCATCTAAAGCTGCTGAAACAAACGTACAAAAAGTACGTCAGCAAAATCAACAATCGACTCAAGGTAATACTGCTAACGAATTTGCTTCTGAAATTACAGATAGCCAAAAAGTTCGTCAGCAAAACCAACAATCTGAGTCAAACAAAAGCCAGTCTATTCAACCTTAGTATCACTTCCTAGAGTATCACTTCTTTACCAGATTCCATCTGCTAAAAAGTAGATGGAATCTTTATATTTCTTATCGAAACAACAAGTGTAACATAATGTTATAATATTATGATAAAAATCATTAGTGAGAAGCACTATAATAACTGGCGAGAACCACGCTGATTATGCTCAACACGTAGCTGTTGGAAATTACCGCATATTGAACTAAGGTTATTGCGGTGATCGGCGACATCAGCAAGGGCACCAAGCCCCATGTTGAAGAGCTTTGAATCACGAACGGGATGCTGTGTGCGTGGTTACTGTTGCTACGGAGTAGCATAGTTCCTCAAAATAGGAACTTTTGTGATGACCTCTGTGCAGATCGTCGGTTCACTAGCCTTCGCACCACGATCCTTGCAATCGTTGCGAGATAGGTGAATGAAATGCAGTAGATCCTCAAACCCGATTGCCGTATCACACAACTGGCTTAATATTAACATCTATGGAGAGATATCATGATTTCTGAAAAAGCGATTCAACGTATGAAACTTTATCATCTACTTGGGGAATTACCGCTTCGATCACGGGAGATATCTGTCGAAGATATCTTGATAGAAGAAAGAGAGCATTACGATTTAGAAAAGCTTTTGCTCGATCTGAATGGAATTGAACTTGTTCCAGCCTATTTTGTTAAACCAAAACATCTTCCAGCAAAAACACCAACTATTCTTTTTAATCATTCCCATGGTGGATTTTATCAATTAGGGAAAAATGAATTATTAGAAGGAAATGTTTACCTTCAGGCCCCTCCCTATGCAGAAGTATTAGCCAGGGAAGGATATTCAACACTGTGTATTGATGCTTGGGGCTTTGGCGAAAGAGCTGGAAAAACAGAGAGCGAAATCTTTAAAGAAATGCTCTGGTCTGGACAAATCATGTGGGGAATGATGGTTTACGATAGTCTAAAAGCAATTGATTATCTTGTTTCAAGACAGGATGTCGACAATGAACGTATCGGTACACTTGGAATGTCAATGGGTAGTACAATGGCATGGTGGATTGCTGCATTAGACACAAGAATAAAGGTTTGTGTGGATATTTGCTGTTTAACTGATTTTCAAGCTTTAATTGACAGTAGAGGATTAGATGAACATGGAATTTATTATTATGTTCCTCATTTAATTAGGAACTTTACAACATCTCAGATTAACGCCCTTATCTCGCCACGACCACATCTAAGCCTAGCTGGTAATTATGATAAATTGACGCCACTTGATGGGTTAAAGCGGATTGATAAAGACTTAAAAGCAATCTATGAAAGCGATAATGCTTCTGAGTCTTGGAAATTACAACGATATGATTCAGGGCATCTGGAAACGAAAGAAATGCGTTCTGAAGTGCTTTCATTTTTACATAGATGGTTGTAATCAATAACTTGAAAGATTAATAGTTTAAAGATTATGGCAACTCTTCAAGCTGCCCTATTTATTTCAATTTCTCCCCAGCATCAATCTACAGATGAAGTCCTCGGTCTTTTCTATTCTTTCCCAGATTCCATCTGCTAAAAAGTAGATGGAATCTTTATATTCATCCATAGATGAAAATGAATCACTCTAGGCTCTGTTTAACGATTTTCTATCTGTCAGACTCCTTCTCTTATTAAATCTTTTAGCACATGCTAGAAATTGTATGATATTTCTTTGAATATCTCTCTATATGAAGCTTTTTTATAAAAATTAGTTTAAATCGATAGTAGAAGGGTAAATTTTTTTACAACCAGCCATAATAAAGGTTGGAAAATCATCCAAAAGCACCCTAGAGTGTTAAATCTTTGAAGGAGGAATTCAACATGAGTAGACCATTACTTCAAGAATTCAGCAAAGATGAACATCTTATATCCGAGGTGCATCGCTTAAAATCACAGGGAGTTAAACAAGAAGATCTATATATTCTCACACATGATCATGATCGAACCTCACGGATCGCTGAGAAAGCAGATGTAAATACGATTGGGATTTCCGAAACAGGTGTTGGTACGGCTATCCAAAATCTGTTCCGTAAAAAAGGGGATGCATTACGTAATGAAATGATTGAGATGGGATTTGATTCCACCGAAGTGGAAGTGTTGGAAGACCATCTGGATAAAGGCCGGATTCTTTTAATCGTTGACACAACGCCTTATTCACAATCGTTATTTCACTAACAGATAGGAGATGATGTCATGCTCTGGTCAATTGTATGTTTCTTGATCGCAGTCTGGTTGATCCTATTCTTGACGAAAAATGTTTTTGGTGGTTTCGTTCACTTATTACTAGGCATCGCAGCAGTACTCCTCATTATTAAACTAGTTGAATATATTTAAAACCACTCATTACGCTGATCCAAATACACATAGCAGCAATATTAATAGCGGAATATTAGCAATATAAAAATAAATGCATGCAATCGAGCTATCTGTAACCACTCATTCTATTTCCCTCACTCCCATGACCTTCGCATCCTTAGATGCATGCTGTTCCAGATGATAGGCAGGAACAGCATGCTTTTTTTCAATTATCTCGCTAAAAATTAGTTTAAATTAATAGTACAAGGGTAAACTTTTTACAACAAGTAATAACAAAAGTTAGGTCTTTATCCAAAAAAACCTATCTTGTTAAATTTTTTAAGTTAATTGAGAAAGAATTAAACAACATTAGGGCGAAAGTTATTGAATATATTAGATAAATGTCATATCCATTTACCATCAACACAATTCCTTATTCACAATCACTTTTTTATTAACACATAGGAGATGATGCCATGCTTTGGTCGATTATATGTTTCCTGATTGTAGTTTGGTTGGTACTATTCTTAACGAAAAATCTTTTTAAAGGACTTGTCCATCTATTGCTAGGTGCCGCAGCAATCTTACTCATCATTAAGCTATTTCAATTTATCTAAAAAGGCACAATACGGAGCACAAGGGATAGAGGCATAAATACATACCAAGCTATCCCTGAAACCAAGCATGTTGTTCCTGTTATATTCTAGGACAGCATGCTTTTTATGAAAGAGCATCTACTCCATTTATCTAGTAAAAAATGACCTTGGGAAATAGGATAGTTCAAATTGAGAAATATCATTTTCATGGCGTAAGGTATTTATAGAAAATATCCGCAAAATTTATAAACATAATTTCAACTGCACCCTTTATCTTACTTAAAAACGGCTAAATTATTGATCGCTCATGGTCTTGGAGTTACACTCGTTCCAGAGATGGTCGCAAACAAAACATCTGAAAGGAATCCACATCATATAAAGCTCGCGTCTACCCCCCACGAACACTTGGATTTGTCTATCGAAAAAGTCATTATCTTCTCCAATCAGCAAAAAATCTATTAGAAATGCAAGAGATATTATTATCACAACCTTGACTAAGGATCAAAGATATTCCGTTTTTTTATCTCTCATTACGTCGTAACCATTTCTCCACCATTAATATGAATAACTTCGCCTGTCACATAGTTTGAATCCTCAGAAGCAAGATAAACATAAGCTGGTGCTAATTCAAACGGCTGACCAGCTCTTTTCATTGGCGTTTCTGCACCAAAGGTTTCAATATGTTTTGCCGGATATGAAGAAGGATTTAAAGGAGTCCAGATCGGTCCTGGGGCAACTGCATTGACACGAATACATTTTTTCACAAGGTTTAAGGCGAGTGATCGAGTAAAAGAGACAATTGCACCCTTGGTAGAAGAATAATCAATTAAAGTAGGTTCTCCCCGATAAGCTGTAACCGAAGTAGTATTGATAATACAACTTCCTTTTTTCATATAGGGCAAAGCTGCTTTTGTTAGATAAAAAAAGGGGAAAATGTTTGTCTCAAATGTTTTACGCAACTGCTTTGCACTTATATCCATAAGATCTTTTTGTGGATATTGCACACCATGATTATTGACAACAATATCAACCTTCCCAAATAATTCCACAGTCTTATTCACAATATATGTAGAATGTTCTTCTTTTCGCAAATCACCAGGAATCAGTATACAATGTCGCCCAAGCTCCTCAATTCTATTTTTCGTAAATTCCGCATCAATATGTTCATCAAGATAAGCAATTACTATGTCAGCACCTTCTTTAGCATAAGCGACAGCTACTGCTCTTCCAATTCCACTATCTCCACCAGTAATGATTGCTACTTGGTCACAAAGTTTATTTGTACCCACATAATGAGGATTTTCAAAAATCGGTGGAGGGTCGAGCAAGTATTCATATCCTGGTTGCCTCATTTGATGCTGTGGAGGGAAGGTTCGTGGTACCTTTTTACATTTCTTTATTTTCCCGATAGGCGGATAATGAGGATACATCATAAGACTCCCTTCATCTTATTTTTTAAAGTCTATTCGACAAAATTTTATGTATGATCCATGAATGATTACCCCAAGATCTGAAATCATTTTAAATTTTTTCAAGAACATAAAATACATTTTACATATGATATTTGTTATTCATTTCAATAAAAAGATATATTCAATTCTGCGGGCTATAAAAAATGTTTAATCAATCATCTAACTTACTTCCTTATAAATTTACTTTAGATGTTTTGACCAGAGAAAACAAAATAAACCGAATATACGGAAAATTATTGATCCATTTCTCTGTTTAAAATGAAACAGTTACTTTCAGGTGCCTACTTACAATCTTTTTTCACACTCAATATAATCAAAAGTGGTAAGTAAATCTTTAAATTTGCAAAAGGAGTCTATTACATGACTATTGAAATCATTCGTTACCGCATTCCAGATGAGCATAAAAAATCTTTTATTCAAGCCTACCAAGATGCGGGAAAATATCTAGAAGAATCCCCAAATTGCCTAGGATTTGAAATCATCCAAGGAGTTGAAGAACCTGAACGATTTATTGTTCGGATTCATTGGGACTCACTGGATGGACATCTTCAATCTTTTCGACAAAGCCCCCAATTTCAAGCTTTTTTCCAACATGTCCGTCCTTTTTTCCAATCAATTGAGGAAATGAAGCATTATGAACAAATTAATATTCATTCCACTTTCAAAAAATAATTTTCCACATGATCAGACCAAAATCCAATTTATGGTCTGATCTTTTTGTATTTTTAAACTTTAGTGAAAAGAGGATGTATAAGTAATGTTTAACCTACATCGAGAAATTTGGTGGAAAAAACCTGATCTGCAAACTGACAAAGATCCTAATAGAAAAACATCATGGCTTGAATTATTCTATGATCTTATTTTTGTTTCGTTGATTGCTAATAGTAGTCATATTTTTGCAAACAACTTATCTTTACAAGGGTTTCGTGATTTTATTATCTTGTTTACATCGGTTTGGCTATTATGGGAAAACTCAACCTTTTATAATGAAAGGTTTGAAGTAAATGATGTTCGACATCGAATCTTTACATTTTGCAAAATGATTCCCTTGGCACTGCTTGCTTATTCTATGCATGACCCATTGAAAAGTCAATATCTACTTTTTGTCTGTTCATTTCTTGCAGTTCGCATGATCCTAGTCTATATGTGGCTCAGTGCGGGTAAAGCTAATGCTTCAGTTCGAGCGCATACCATTCAATCTTCCTGTATTCATATTGGTTCTTCTAGTCTTTGGATTGCTTCGCTCTTTCTTCCGAATTCTGGGAAGTTTCCTCTATTATTTATCGCAATCGCTATTGATTATCTGGTTTCATTAGGGACATTGCGTTTTACAGATCGCTTACCTCAAATCAGTCGCTCTCATCTACCTGAGCGATTTGGATTATTTACGTTACTAGTGATAGCAGAGATTATTATGGGGGTCATCTCTGGAGCCTCTTCACAACATCAACTCACCTGGAAGACTGGGATCCTTAGTATCCAAGGACTGTTTCTCGCCTTTATTATTTGGTGGTCCTATTTTGATCTCATCATTTTTGTCTCGTTTAAGCAAACGATGATAAATATTATAATTTGGACCCGACTTCATCTACCTTTGACGATTTCTATCACTTGCATGGGTACAAGCATGTTACATTTGATCAGTCGTACTCACCAATCAATCGCTAATTATCATTGGTTGCTTGCAGGGTCTGTCTCTTGCTTTCTTTTCATACTTTTTCTTTTAATTATAGTAAGCGATCATTCATCAGCTGCTAATGAGATGAATTTAGAATTCCAACACCGACGCAAGGTATTAATCTATGGGAATTTATTTGCATCCCTTATTTCCTTACTATCTGGATTCATTGCAAAAGATCTACCCTCAACTGTGTATATTTCTATATTCATTTTTTTGATTTTATTCCAGTGTGTACATGGTCTATATATTTGGGTAAGAGCACAACAAGGGAAATAATATTATAGTTTAAGTTGCCAGTTATTTTGTCTTATCCGATTTTCTCCCCACCTACACATGGTTGAGAGTACAGATTTGAGGCTATTCCCGTAATCGGTTAAACTGTACTCTACTTTAGGTGGATTCTGCTCATAATCTTTGCGAAAAATAAGACCATCTTTCTCTAATTGTCTTAGTTGTTCAGTCAGTACTTTCTGTGATATATCAGGAATTTTGCGCTTTAATTCTGCGAATCGCAATGTATGATCAACTAGATGATAAAGAATCAGCGTTTTCCATTTGCCACTTAAAACTTCCAATGTTGCTTCTATCGAACAATTAAATCTTTTGGGTTCCATAATTGATCACCTATTCATCACTATATTAAAAACAATACTTTGATTTTTTTGCCCTTTCTACTTATTATTTCAATCAATAGGGTCTTTTCTTTCATAAACATAAAAATCTAATAAGAAAACTTGGGACTGCGAATTCATCATTACAAGTTATGGACAAATAGAAGCTATCTCTTAATTCAATTTATGATAGATAGTATCCTATCATTAATGATTATACTATTTTCTCCTTTCTAGATTATTTTAATTTCTTATAGTTGTAGGCGTTTTCATTCAAAGAAAGTTTAGTGTATAATCCCATTGGAATAATTTATTATATTCTAGTAACAGGATCGGAGAATAGTTTATGTCAACTAACTGGAACATGCTAGCTGCGATCGGGCAGTTAATTGGAGCAGGAGCAACTTTAATCGGTTCATTGGGAGCCATTTGTGCAGCTTATTATAGTGCTAAATTACTCAAGGAAACTAAAAAATCTCAAAAAGAAAGTATAGAATTAGCATCAGCTCAAGTTAAGCTTACAGAAAAACAGTCAGAACTTGATCTTCGACTCTCTTGGAATATTGACCAAGAGAATGCTCTTCTGGTTATACGAGCAATTAATATTAAATCAATACCTGTAGAAATTGAGGCGGTACGACTTAGTCTTTTCTCTGTTGATAATGAGCATCCCATTGAGTTACCTTCAGAAGAACACTCAAGACCTCAGTTATTGAATTCTGGTCAGAAAAAAACAATATGTCTGACACCACAATCATTATTTGATTATTGTAGTCATATATATAGAGACAATTTTAGTAATCACCTTTTAGATTCTGATGCAGGAAAACCTGAGTTTACATTGACTTCATCTTTCATGGACTCTGTAGGTACTTCACATGAACTCACAATTGATTTCCAATTATTCATAGAAAAAGGTAAAATCCAATACAAATGCTATGATAAAGATAAAGATGATATTCTTTGTTTAGATATTACGAAACAACTAGCAAAAAATATTCTGGATCATGTCACACGCGAACACTATTTAGATTTGCAGAGAATTTAGGGATTATACTACTAATAGCGCCAATTCAACTATTTCCTGTTGTAACAAGTCGTTAAAGGTTCAAATACATGAGATAAGAACATTGTGGATATATTTTCCTAGAGGTTAGATTGTCTAGGAATGATAAATCTATTAGTTATACTCAATAGTTCAATGAGTAAATATCTCTGTTGCCCCTGATCACTAAAGAAAAAAACATTCATTAGCTTTCTATTAAAATGAAGCACTTTATACATTAAGAAAAGTGCTTCATGATTGTGAAGATGGAAATGCGCTTATCATCCTCTGAAGTTCGGCAATACTAATTCAGCAACTTGATATGCTTCTTCTAAATTCGGAACACCTGAAAACACAAAGGTACTTACACCTATATCAATATACTCTTGTAAGCAGCTCGTTACGGAATCAGGATCACCAACGACGGCAACCGGTCCTAGATGCAATAATTGTGTTCCAGCCCATAAATGCTCTGTTAAATGTAACGAACCACTCTCCTCAATCGCACTCGTTCTTCTCTTTATACAATCAGACTCATTATTCAATAACGTCTTTTTAAATTGTTCAATTTGGTCTGTGCTGACATGTTTAATCATATTGTTGGCGATTTCCCAAGCATGCTCTTCTCTTTCTCGAACAATTATATACATGCACATCCCAAATCGAATCTCCCGATTATATTTCTTTGCCTTTTGGCTAACAATATCTACAATTTCTTTGGCCTTTTCTGGTGTCTCGCCAAATAATAAATAGACATCTGCATACTTTGCTGCAATCGTAAGAGCGATCTCAGATGTCCCACTCATATAAATGGGTGGATGTGGTTCTTGAACAGGAGGAAACTGTAATTTTGCAGCGTTTACAGAGATATATTTACCCTCATAAGTCACTTCTTGTCCTGACATAAGTCGGTTAAATATTTCAAGGAATTCTCCTGTATGTTCATATCTTTGATCATGGTTGAGAAAAACTCCATCTGCTTCTAATTCATGAGAAGAAATACCAGAAACAATATTGAAAGAAACTCTACCTTGAAACATTCGATCAAATGTAGCCGCCATCCTTGCTAACACAGAAGGGGTAATGGAACTTGGGCGCTGAGCTAAGAGAAACCGAGCATGTTTCGTTAAACTTGCTACAGCAGAAGCACTCACCCAAGCATCTTCGCAGTGACTTCCTGATCCTAAAAACATTGCATCATATCCTAAAAAATCAATTGCCTGTGCGACTTGTTGCAGATACGAATGATCAGTGCCACGAGTTTTTCCTTCTCCGATATATCTTCGATCTCCCTGTGTTGGCAACCACCAAATGATTTCCATATAATACCTCCGCACTTCATTACTTCAGGTAAATCTTATGTTACTAAAATAAAAACAATATTCTTCCTCGTCTGAATATATTTAAGTGATGTGAACAAACACTCTTTCCTTCTGTTTTACAAACTTTCTTCCATCATCCAAATTTTTTACGCAACTTTGGTAAAACAAGTTCTGCAATTCGATAGGATTCTTCTAGGTGGGGAATTCCCACTATAGCAAAAATCTCCGTACCCATTTCTACATACCTATGTAAGGATTCCATCACCGAATCCGGATTACCTACGACTGCAAATGGTCCAATATTTACTAATGATGTACCTGCCCACAAATGGTCATCAATCATTAATGATGCATTTTCTTCCATGATTTTTGTTTGACGATTCCGACCCTGAGAATCAAATTTAGTGGATAATATTTGATTAAACTGTTTAATGTCTTCTATACGAATATGCTTGATTAATTCATTTGCAGCCTCCCAAGCATCCTCTTCTTTCTCACGCACAATTATATAGAGCCCAAGCGCAAACCGAACATTCCGGTTATATTTCTGAGCTTTTTTACGAACTGACTTAAATAATTCTTTCGTCTCATTGTATGGCTCTCCAAACGTTAAATAAATATCTCCATATTTAGCTGCAACGGACTGACCCACATCAGAGGCACCCACACAAAAGATTTCCGGATGTGACGGTTGAGGGGGAAATAATAATTGTGCTTCTTCTGCTCGAATATACTGACCCTGAAAATTTACTTTTTTTCCGCCTAACAATGCTTTAAAAACCTCTAAAAATTCGCCTGTATACTCATACCTTTGATCATGACTCAAAAAAACACCATCTTTTGCCAGTTCTTCTGGAGATGCCCCCGAAACAATATTTAACGCAATTCGACTTTCGGAAATTCGATGAAAAGTAGCTGCCATACGAGCCGCAGTAAACGGGGAAATCACACTCGGTCGAAGTGCAATCAGAAATTTAGATTTTTGGGTTGAATGAATGAGAGAAGATGCCGTTACCCACGGGTCGTCACAGTAACTACCTGTACCTAAATACATTCCATCATATCCTAGAGAATCAACTGTTTTCGCAACCTGTTCTAAATACTCAAGGTTTGTATTGTTGTTTCTCTTATCAGCCCCAAAATAACGACTATCACCTAAAGTTGGTAACCAATATAACACTTCCAAAATGAAATCATCCTCCAGCAGTTTCACACCATCATATTATGAATTTATCAACGAAATTTCCCTATAACAAATATTGTTTCTATTACTCTCTTCCTTTTTCATATCATTCTTTTCACAAAGCCTTACTTCAAAAATAACGAATTTTCATCTTAATGATCCCCCAAAAAAACTGACTCAAATCCTACTAATAGGAATAAAAGTCAGTTTATCCTAAATATCACAACATCTCGTTAAAAACGAGCGTTGCAACTACTCAAACTTTACACTTGAAATGATATCATTGAAGTTAGCTGAATCTACTAGGTTGCGAAGCCGATCTCCACCATATAAAACCAATGATCTACCTTGGTAATTTGCATGTTCATACAGAGTCACCTTATTGACTGTGTAATCTACCTTAATCGAAGAAGCTAAATCATTAAAATCAGAGATAAAATCTACATTTCCCATAATGGTCTTTTGCCTACCCCCAAAGTCCACATGTTCATACAAAATAATACCTCCAGCCATGAAAACGCCTCCTTTAAAGGTAAGATTACATTTATTATCATTCCCATTATCGATATGTTCCAAACAGAATAATCCAAAAATTATCAATATTAATAAATATATTGTTTCGCGATGCGATGATTCGAGTATTTGATCCAATTTCTCAATCAACAAAATATACCAGTCACAGTTTTGTTGATTTGCTCGTTTACCTCGTCTTCAGTGAATATCTTAATTTCTGTACCTGTATCTTTAACATCTTCGGCAGGATTCGTATTTTGTAACGCTAAGTTTTCCGTGTTGACATGTAAATCATCTTCTTTGCTCATTAACTTTTAATATCTTCAAACGGTTTGGACATAAAAAACATGATAGTTTAACGAATTATCGACGGTCTTATTTTTATCTCATTACACGCATTACAAAATTTTTATATGCGATTTTTTTGATAGCCCTCGTGGAAATTTTCGCTATTATATTATAAAAATTAAATAATAGAAGAACACTATTAATAAAAAAATTAACTATATAATTTTGTTTTGTCATACAATTTATATGATATAATATTTAACAAATCATATACCCATCTTACAACCAACACAGAATTTTGGTTGTAATCCAGTTTACTGGAGCAATCACCCTCTAAAACAGAAAGAGGTGGAAACCTCAGTCACAGGTTGTTTCAGAACGCTAGATGGGTTAATCGTCAACCCTCACATGGATGGAGGTACAGTGAACTTCCAGGACAGGGGAGGCGGGATGATTTCCCGTTTCCTCAGAAGTAACAAATGGTTCACACGTAATGTGATCCTGACAATCCTGGGGTCTTCAATCTTTGCCTCAGGTTACGTGTTCACCTTTCAGGGAACAAACAACCTGATCGGCAAGAATTTAGGGCTTGACTTCGTAGCACCGTTGGTGCTCTGGCTCTACATCGTAGGAGAATGCTCCACAATCATCAGTGGGGTTCTGATCCGCCGGTACAACGCAAAGGTTGTTACACAGACGGCGGTCATCTGCATGGCATTAGGAGCCTGGGCTTGCGCTCACGCCACCTACTCGCTGCTGACCATGGCGGCGGCTTATGCCTTGTATTCAGCAGCGCATTTCGCTGCTTTTACCGCCATCGCGACAATATGTCGCATGTCGATGCCAGCTGAAGTCAATCAGCAGCGGCGTGGAGGGAGCGTCTACGGTGGAGCAAGCTACATTCTCGCTTCTCTATCGGGCTACGCGATCCCGCTTGTCATGACCTCTGTAGGTGTCTGGGAGCGGGTGTCCATTGGCATCTCTCTTCCCATCCTGCTCATTCTCTGGTTCGTCAAACTGCCAGAGAATATGCAGCCTTCAACAGAGTATTCGCTCACGGTTCGCGGGTTCGCTAGGGAGCTGTTCGACTTCGGATCGCTCCGCGTGGTGTGGCCGCACTCTGTCATCATTGTGGCGAACACCATTCTGCTCATCTTCCTTCCACTCACTGCGGGTACAGATGCTGGAACTCTGCTGTTCTGGTATTTCCTAACCTGTGGTGTCGCGGGGATCTTCTTCCCTATCCTGATAGCAGAGCGCAAGAGCGATTGGCTGTCCAGTCAGTGCAGTTTTCTCTTCGCTGGGAGCTCGATGGTTTTACTCTTCTTCGGAGGGGGGAACTACCTGCTCAATCTCTCTGCTGTTATTCTGCTCGGACTGTCCATCGGGCTGAGTCGAGTTGCCACCTCGCAGCTCGGCGCAGACGATGCTCAGCTCTCTGGAAGAGGCGTTTCGACCTTCTACAGTGCTGGTATCAAGTTTGGCCAGCTCATAGGCAGCGCACTAGGTCTTCTGCGCCCCTGGCTCGGTGATTGGTTCTGGTGGACTCCAATCCCGCTGCTCGTTGCTGCATTCGTCTACATGACGATTCAGAAGCGACAGCGCAACTGTTAAGCACGCATTATAATTACAACTAAACATGAACGGTAAGATAGAAAACAACAACAATTAAATAGCAAACGTTAAATAACAACTACAACTAAATAGCAGCAATAACAACAATAAAATAATAACAGCATATTGCAGATCCATGTGATGTGATTGACGAGAAATCCTTCGTTCCGAGCCATGGTTAGCTTAATAGCTAGCCTAATTGGCTTGTCAAAAAGGTTATGATGACACGGTTCCGCTATCAAAAATGGCAAACTAAAATATCTGGATGATTGATCCAATAGTAAAGGGGGATAATATGAGTTTTCGACTTAAAATACCGATTCCTTCAACTGGAACTTTAGGAGATGGTCAGATTACAAGCGATATTTATTTGCGGACCATCTTCACAGATCGTGACAGCTCTGCTCTTTTTACCGTAATGTTAGGCTATGCTGAACAAATACTAGGGAATAATCCACAAATCGTTAAGAACGCAACAATATATCAAGATAAACGATTTCTTGACGCATACGAAGTAGGGCAGGTAATCGCGGGAAAGGATGTGAATCCTGATCATCGCATCGATACTCGTCTAATTGGAAGAAGAGATAATCATCCGTTGCAGAGTAGAGTGATGAATAATTTCCCTCGACAATTCCCGGATATACCAAAAGAATGTAACCCTCTGGATAAAAACTATGATCCTACTCAATTGCATCTTATGTTTATCGGCTTTATGAGTGCTTTTGTAGAAAGAGAAGATGAACAAAAACAGATAGATTCATTATTAAAGGAATATGGGGGATCAAGTTTACATTTTCTATCATCATCTTACCAAATAGGGAGGGAGTTTGCCCGTTCCCATTTAAATTGTTTAGGTTTAGTTCATAAAGTATTACAACAAATCGTTTCCGCAGATCGAGCTGATCTCTTATATCTTATGTTTCATGAACCGACTTTGAAACAGATCATCAACATGTCCCCAGATGCTCGTAAAATCTGTGAAATAGGTTCAGCCATATTATCTCCTCATGAGCATCAATCTGCTGACCATATTGGACCAATCAATCTCGAAGCGATCCCTCCATTTAAAATGGTAGGAGGAATAAGAAAACCAGCGCTTGAAGAAATCGAGCCAATAAAAAAGATTCGTCAATGGAGAGAGAAGTCACCTAAAGCAGTTCCAAATATTCCTCATGGATTTAGAGGAGCTGTTGAGCAAGGTGATTTGGCTAGTATTCGTGTTTTTGGTAGAGGGGTCAATAAATTTGCTCGTGGGAAAAGTGTGAATATCCCTAATAAAAAACAAGTTTTACTGCCTTATTACTTAACCAATACAGAGGGTAGCTGGTCAATCCCATCTTTGGAAACTGCTGGATACGAGTTTGCTGATCACCAGTGTTCCAAAACAAATATGATTGAAAATATGAGAAGAAGCGATAAAGGAAGATAATGCAAATAGAGTGATAGGGACTCTTTATCGTTCGAATGAGAAATAACATTGGAACACAACAATATAGTCGATATTCTTTGAAGAATGGATGCTAGAGAGAGGGATATTATGGATAACAACCATCTCATTTCTACCCAGTTTCTCCCCAAAGGTATGAACATTACAGGAATACTAGAATCCGGTTTGCGAATTTCTGGACCCGCAATTGGAAATCGATTTTTAGGAAGCCACAATTCTACTTTAACCTCTTCTATAACTAATAAATCATCCGAGTCCTTAAATGGTTATATCATTTTAGTACCAGATGGAGATAAAATAGAACAATCGGTACCTTTTATTGCTTTAAATGATCCAAAAATAAATAGGATTGATTTATGCCAATATAATCCTGCCAAAGATACATGAACACAGCTCTGTTCAGTATCAGGAGATTCATTCATTTTTGCAGGAAGACGAAAAATAGAGGTTCTACATAGACCTTTGGTCGTGACCGTTCCGCTGATGCAGCTCCGCAAATGGACCATCAGATCACTTATGTAAGATCACCTTCTTAGATCATTATATAGCATAAATAAACTCGTCTACTCCTTTCTATAGACGGATTTTTAGATTATAGATCAAGCTATTTTAAGCAACTGTGATAAGCCCTATTTCTTTCCTCAAATGCTGTTCGAGTTGCTTCAACTGTTCTTTATTCCCATACTCCAATTGATATAAATCATCCTCGATCCGTACAAATAACATACATTCTCCAGCAAATGGATGATCGTATGGATTCCACAACCATTGTACTTCCTCAAGCTCTGATTTAATCTCGTCAAAGCATTCGTACTTCTTCTTCATTCGGTTCAGACGATCAGTAAAGGCTTTATTGATTCGCTCGTTTACTTCATCCTCGGCAAAGGTCATAATTTCTTGACCTGTATTGATTACATTCTCGGCAGGATTTGTATTTTGTAACTCTCATTTATTTTCATTTGACATATAAATCATCTCCTTACTCATTAGCTTTTAATGTCATAGATGGATTGGAAGCAAAAAACACGACAGTTTAATGACGTATCGGAGGTCACTTTTAAACGCAGAAGAACCGTGCCTCCCTACTCTTACTTACGAGTAGGTATGACACGGGCTTCTATGTCTGCCTTGCAGATCCAGTTACTTCGTCCTTCCTAGGCAGTATGCAACCACTATCGCCGCGACGATGACGAGTGATTGAATTACACCAAAGATGACCGCACCCACCTCGAAAAAGACTTCTTCAAGACCTACCAGTCCGAGAAGGAGGATGCCCATGACTACCTTCAGAAACTTACGATCACTCACACTATCCTCCGAGTAACGGGTCGCTTTGTTTGAGTCCACTTATGTCCCCATCAGGGCTTCAATATCGTGGACATATCGTTGTTATTAATATTTAATCACATATTTACACTTCAAAAAATATAGTAATCACTATTTTCCATTCAACTCTTTAATTTGTGGAGGTAAAGATTCCAGATTCCTCACTGGAAACACATGGTGTTTACAGGATGGATGAAAGATTTCCTTAAAACCATACGCTCTCAAATCGGACAAAAGCGGATAATCGCTAGGTGCATCTGCCGTCAGCCGAACAATCTTCCCTTCCCATTTCCGGCAACTTGCATGCTTCGAATTATGAGAAGAAATCACCCTGTATAAAGCATCTCTCTTTAATGACTCATTCATGGTTCCTTCAAGATGAGACTGAAAAAAGTGATACTGATTTCTTTGCAGAAATGGCAATTCCTCGACCATTTAAATGTGACAAGATAGACTATAATAAGATTAATTAAGTGCAATTCCAGTCAAATCAACGTATAAACCGATACGTTGAATCCGCAATATGCTTCATCGCGGAGCGTTTGGGTTTTCTAGGAACCTCAAAGCCCTAGCCGGAGAAAAAGGAAGGCATCATGCGTAAGATGCTACTATTCGTCCTCGGCCTAAGCATGCTGTTCGCAGCATTCAATGGTTTTTTTAAAGCGCCTCTCAGTCGAGCCATGGCAGAAGCCGGGTTAAAAGATGAGGTCCATTGGATCGAAGGGGGATACTCGAGTGGTGTCCTTTGTGGGAGCATTATTTACGCCATGGCGAAGAATAAAAAGGTGGTGAACTGGCTCATCTGGGGTTCCGGTCTGATGGTACTTTCCATACAGGGATTCGGATTCCTACTGTGGCTTTCACCAACGTACTGGTGGATCTTGCTTCTGCTGCGCACGATGTCCGGGATTGTGATCTCGATTGTCTTCGCGTCGGTGTCAGAGATGTATCATAGATCGCTTCCTGTAGCTGACAATGCGCATCGGTTGGGCATCGCAATGCGAGTCTATCTCAATGTGGTCATTTGGGAACTGTTTGGCATCCTCGGTTACTGGGTGATCGATCGAGAGATCCCGCTGATCGTGTGGGCACTTTGCGGTGAGATGTTCCCTCTTACGATTTTTTTCCTCGCTTGGCTGAAGCGGGAGGATCTGAGTCGAGAAAAGAGGGTTAAGCCACAGAGCATAGATCCGCAACTAAACGGACAGCCCCAGATCAATTGGTATAAGCTCCTACTGTTGTCAATTGGGGTACTACTCCCCTTTGCCATCGTAGAAGAGCTGACGCTGGTCATAATACCGCTTTATATCGAGTCAGAGTGGGTGAAGTTTATCCTTCTCGGGTCGACCTGTGGTATGTTCCTTGGCCAATTGATAGCTGCGATGGCGCCACCGAAGTGGAACCGACAGCTGATCTACGGGAGCCTGCTTGTGTTGACATGCTCCTTCGTGCTGTTAGCGATCACCGAAGCGTCGGAGATCGTCTTCCTAGCGCTTCTGTTGATTAGCATGATGCACAATATGGTGACGAACATCGTCGGACAGACGCTATTCAAGCTGAAGACCGGCAAGTCGCTGGTCATCGGT
This sequence comes from Seinonella peptonophila, assembly GCF_900129355.1. Taxonomy (GTDB): domain Bacteria; phylum Bacillota; class Bacilli; order Thermoactinomycetales; family Thermoactinomycetaceae; genus Seinonella; species Seinonella peptonophila. Next base: position 914,732 of record NZ_FQVL01000001.1, read on the forward strand.
ATTCCTTCAATCGTGAACGGGATCGGCTATACTGTGGCCACCTTCGGCTTCGGTTCGCTCGCCGTCCATGTAGGGTACCAAGCGATTTGGGGCTGCATGCTCCTGCTCTTGCCCTTCTCTACGACCACAGTGCATTATGGCCGCTCATATCTGAAGAGCGAGAATTACAGTTATGCCTCATGGATCGTCGCGTTGGCCATTCGCTATGTAGTTTGGAGGCGATGGCTGACGCTCAGTGTCCAAGGGTAGATAGGGATACCTTAGCGAGAACGTATACCAAAGACCCCAGTCGCGCGTCATACGCTGTTGACAGGGGTTTTTGGTTTGCATTTTTTGCAGTGGATTGTTTAGTTGGGAACAGTAATTTTCACCCCTCTATCTTGTTTCGCAACAAGACAGAAGGGTGAAAGCCGTGTAAAACGACTCACCGCCCGCACCTCACTTGAGCACTGACTTGGACATGGAGGCAAGTTGCCGCTTTGCGACAACCATGAAGGCGTTGTAAATAACGATCACGCTAATTGCTGCCATGGGGGTCGGCAGCAACATCACCGCTCCCGCTGACAGCAGGAGTTGACCTACCATACGCGCGAGAGAATTGAGAAAGAGGGTCTGCATCTTACCTGCTCCTTGAAGGGCAAGCTCCAACACGGCGTTCAGGGAACAGGTATACCAACCAGCGGCACCCAATCCGAAGAACGCGAGCAGATAGAGTCCGCTCTCCATTCCTACCTTTGGAGGCAAGTAGATGAGGCTGAGAACGGCGACCACCAGCAGGCTTGCCGGGAAGCAATACCTAACCAGCAGGCGGCTGGAGTATGCTGTGCAGAGTTTGCGATCAGTGTCGTACTCCATCCGGAGAGCCTTAATCTGGGTGGGATTCTTTTTCGCGCTACCCATCAGGGTGGCCACTCTCGCATGCATGACAGTTCCTGCTGCCAAGCCGACTGAACCGATGAGCGGTGGAAAGATCATCGTCCAGAGCCGATAGGCAGACAGTACTGCCACCCCCAATGGATCGATGAGGAAAATCATGAGGAATGGAAACGAGCGATAGCAGGTCTCCTTCAACATCATGTTTCCGCCGCTTTCACCCCACAACTGAGCTTGTACGTCGCGAGTCAGGCGCCAGCTTGCTTTCACCTGGTTCAACGCATTCCTTCGAAAGCGCATCCAGAGGTAAGCGATTCCGACGATCTGGGCGGTGATTGTTCCCACCGTCGAGCCGACCAGCCCCCATCCTGCCCCGACGATCAGCAGTGGATCGAGGATCAGGTTTACCCCGAAGATCAAAATCGCCCCGTTTCGAGCATCGTTCGCCTGCCCCACACATCGTAGTGCGACGGCTAAGCACCAGCGAGTGCCTGTGAGGATGAAAAAGCTTCCTCCTGTCAGCACAAAGTAGCTCATAGCCTCGGAATTAACGATGCCCAACCGATGGAGCCAGGACTCAGGGAGGAACTCGGGAACAATGGCGAAGGTCACTCCTAGCAGAACGCCGACACTGGCAATCGTACCCAGCGCCTGGTTCATGAAAGCGCGCGCTCGCGTAGTCTCCTGTTGTGCTTGGATCATCAAAGCTTGCGCCCGCGTAGTCTCCCGTTTCGCATGGAGCATGAAAGCCTTTGCCCGTGCTCTCTTACGTTGAGACTGGAGCATAAAGGCTCTTGCCCGCAGTTTTGCCTGTCGCTCCTCGGCTTCTCGCATCTTTTTTTCAAGCACCTCTGCAGCGCCGAGGTATCCAGGAATAACGGTGAGCATAGCTCCAGCGTTGATCCCAGTCCAGATGGCGCCGAAAATGAGCAAGAACGTGCCAATCTTACTCGACACGCTTACAGCCCATGCCCCGATGAAAATCGGGTAAAGTGTATCTGTAATGCCCAAGAGGTAATCCGCTCCTCTTTCGAGGAACGTGGCTCGGGTCTCTTGTTTGAGCTTACTAGTGAGCTTAGCTCGCTTCATCATGACTCCCTGTCAGCGGCCAATCGTTGCGGGCTCATCTATCAGGACTCCAACCTCGATGAATGAAGTCGGTCGCTTCAAGACGATTTCTTGAAGTTCAGCTAGGTGTTTCTAGTTGTACAAAATTTTCGAGTATTTCTTTCTACATTATCTTATAGGTTAATCTAATAAATCAATAAGAGAAAATCTGATATTTCTCAGATTCTGACGAGGACTTTTTTGTCCGCTACATATGGATATGAGTATTTGTGACCATAAATCCCCCTTCTAACTTGTTTCTCAATGAGATAGAAGGGGGAAAAACATTTAAGTTTAATACGACTAACACGTATACCTACCGTCCTGTTTTGGAGTAGATTAAATTTTTTAAACTTTTTAATAAAGATACCTTAGCAATACAGTCAACTAAAAATATTAATTCTCCTCAATAATCGCGCACAAATTGTTGAAGAAGTCACTTTATACTACTGGCTATAAACATTGAGGCATCTTGGTTCATAAAAATACGATTTCCGCGAT
>NZ_FQVL01000014.1 GCF_900129355.1 Seinonella peptonophila
TTTTCTGTCAATTTGACAGTCTGATCAGCGTACTTCGCTCGATCGACCAGTGGCTCCCAGATGGGAATCTCAATGATAATCAGCAATTTTATTTCTGTTTTATTTTATCATATCTTGATTAGCAGGATATACCAACAGCTTATTGACAATGTCATTTGATCTAATCATGATCGAGGTGCCCGACGGCACTTCGGTTGACAAGTTTGTTCATTGTGCTACATTGCTTTTTGGGGTTTATAATTTGAAATGAAATCTATCAATTCTTGTAAAAAATGATTGTGATCCAAGCAAATATAGGAGAAATATGTCGTAAAATGATGAATATTTCAAGTATCGTAGCGTGAAATCGCGTATTTTTTTCAAAGATTGGCTCCAAATATTATTACACCTATGTTACAATATAATTACATTTTTAATTGAGTCTAGATACTGCAAATCATCCAAATAGCTAAATAATACTACAAAGTTACATAGTGATGACAAAAGGGAAAGTATGGAAATAAAGAAAACTGAATCTTACATTTCCAGTATATTTTGTTTGGAAGTGATGGAAGTTGGGAAAAAGGAAAACATAAACGATAAGTTGCATAGGTTGGGTAAGAGGTGAATCGGATGAGCATCCTGATATGTCTAGATCCGGGACATGGAGGAACTGATCGAGGGTCTATAGGTTTTTCTTCTATAGAGAAAGATATTTGCCTTGATATAGCATATCGAGTAGAGAGAAAATTAAAGCGATATGAAGGCATGAAAGTCATTTTAACGAGATCGTTTGATCTCAATCGTACAGCAGAAGAAAGAAGCGAGTGGGCAAATCGAAGTAAAGCCGATTTGTTGATCAGTCTTCATAGTAACGCTGCGACCGATTCTACCCTGTCGGGTTTTACTTCATATGTAAGTGTTCTTGCAGGCGCAAGAACGAGGCGAATTCAGTGCTGGTTGCATAATCAAATAACATATTTTTTACGGCAGCGAGGTGTACAGGACTTAGGCAAAAAAAATGATACAGAGTCAATGACCGGTTCTCTGCATGTTTTGCAACTATCACGAATGCCAGCGATTGCATTAGGTTCATTATTTATGACGAACCCACAGGACCATCGTTTGTTAAGCGATAATAATTTCCTGGATCAATATTCAAGTTGTATTGCAAGTGGATTAGCTAGCATTTTCCGTTGCCCGGAAAAACAAACCACAGCATCAGAAGTATATGATTACTTTTTATAGGACTGATTCTTTATACTATTACATCAAACCCTCTGGTGCGCACCAGAGGGTTATTTCGTAGAGGATTGAGTTTGATTACTCAGCCCAGACTTCGACCTTGCTCATCCGCGTCCCTTGGCGCATGTTTTGTGCAGCCTCAAGACCAGAAGTAACTTGTCCGAAGACAGTATGTACACCATCTAGATGGGGTTGGGGTTGATGGACAATAAAGAACTGACTTGATCCAGTATCTTTCCCTGCATGAGCCATGGAAAGCGCTCCAGGGACATGAGTATGGGGATTTCCTTCCGTTTCACAAGGAATATTCTTTCCTGATCCACCTGTCCCATTGCCAAATGGACAACCGCCTTGACTTACGAAGCCAGGGATTACGCGATGGAAGTTTAAACCATCGTAGAAGCCTTTTTCTGCGAGCATTTTAAAATTTTCCACCGTAGTGGGAGCTTCCTCAGGAAAGAAGTCTATGAGTATCTCTTCACCTGTTTCTAATAAAATCCTACCTTTGATTGCCATGTATATGCCTCCTTTGCAAACTAACTCCTCTATCAGTCTATCCGAAAGAGTACGCCTACTTCAAGCGTTAGCTAAGTGGGTGGTGAATTTCAGTTCGACGTTAGCCGAAAGGCATTTGTTCCGAACGTTTGATCTTTTTTGTTCTCTATTATATAATCAGCTCCAATAGTAAAAATATTCCATTTAACTAAGTTGATGCTCCCATCGATGTAGCGAAACGTCGAGAATCAAGGAGATAAGTGAGATGAAAACAGATGCACAAGGCATTACGGAAGATTTGCATGTGAAGAATCTGGTCAAAAATCACAACTTAGCCAATACACCATTATTCAACTCGAATCGTAGGTCGTCCCACCGAATGATAGGTGATACGGAAGATACGGGCCAGTTTTTGTGCTCGCTTATATGGAAACAGGTTTCGTCCATCAAACAGATTGGAAATTCGAAATCGTTGAAGGAGTGACCAGTCAAGCTGTTGGAAATCTTCCCAATCTGTTGCAATGATAACCGCTTTGCTACCTTTGATTGCATCTTCAATTGTCTGGGCTAGCTGTAGTTGTTTGCATGGAGTGTCTTTGATCACAGGGTCATATGCCTGGACAATTGCCCCTCGTTGCAAGAGCAGCTCGGCTAGATACATGGCTTGTGATGCTTGAAGATCATTGGTATTTGGTTTAAAAGTAAGTCCTAATAAAGCGATTGGACATCCTTTTAAATCACCTAGCTCTGACTCAATTCGTTGTAATAAGAAATGGGGTTGTTGTTCATTGATTTGTGTAGTTGATGCTAGTAATGGAGACTCAGCTAATGTGGATAAAGCTGTTAGGTCTTTTGGAAGGCAAGGACCGCCATAGCCAAGCCCTGCTTGCAGGAATTGTGGACCAATCCGGGGATCACTTCCCAATCCTATAGAGATTTCTTCAATGTTTGCCCCAACCTGCTCAGCAAAATTAGCCATTTGATTAATAAATGAAATTTTTGTTGCCAGAAAAGCATTTGCTCCCAACTTGATTAGTTCTGCACTTGCTGGCGTACAATATTGAAATAGATGGCTCTTTTTTTGAAAAGGATGGTAAAGTTGTTGAATGACGGCTTGGCTATCTTCATGATGTAAACCAAAAATCAATCGATTTGGATGCTGAAAGTCTTCTATCGCATTACCTTGTCGTAAAAATTCTGGATGACAGATTACATCCTCCACCCGATCTTGTAAACGGTGATAAATTTGCGTTGTGGTTCCGGGCGGTACCGTACTTTTGATCAATAAGTAAGGTGGTAAAATAGGTAAAGATACCAGATCTTCGAGCGCTTGCCAAAGTTGATTGAGGTCGAGCTTACCTTCTGTAGAGATCGGTGTACCCACTGCGAGTAGAATCAATTCACACTGGCTGATTGCCTCTGTCAATGTTGAATGTACCAGGAAATGCTCGCTTGCCAAAGTATCTTGAAGTAACTGATCTAGTGCTGGTTCATAGAAAGGGGGAACGCCCTCTTTTATCTGTTTCACTTTTTTTTCATCTTGATCAAATCCATAAACCTGATGTCCCCAATTCACCAAGCAACATGCGGTAACGAGTCCGACATGACCAAGTCCGATGATGGCTATTTTCATTGTGTCCTCCATTTCGATATCAATGATTCATGTTACTACGTGCTTTTCTATCCAACGGTTTAGCATCTCCCGATAAAGGGGATCAAGTTCAGCATAAATCAGGTTGGCACGGAAAAGATCGGTTGGTGAATAAAGTGGAGCATGTTCACCATAAAAATGGTATGCTAACATGGGTTGTTGTTGGTTATACTGCTGTAAGATTTCAATAAGTGTCAGTTCATCTTTTGACTGGCGAATCTGTTCGAAGACCGAAGATTGCAAAATATAACGTCCCGCCGAAACAAATGTGTTCTCCCCTTGCTTTCGTCCAACTGTTACAATGGGGGCCGTTTCGCCTGGTGAGATTTGTGTTTCTGAGGAGTGCAGCCATATCCCTTCACCAGTATGGTCAGTTGTGGGTGTATGAATGCCTATAAGTGAACATCCCCATTCTTCATGTTGACGGAGTAATTGTTTAGAAGAAGTAGGATATGGATGACAGGGTGAGATGAGATGCTCACTTTCTACTAATAGGAATGGTTCATCACGAATCCATGTTGCAGCTTCTAGTAATGGATGACCTGTGCCATTTTCTCGATATCGAATCACTTGAATTGAGCGTTGTTTTAGTTTATCAAGTTCATCTTTCTTGCGAAAAGCTTTTTCGCTTGTTAATAAGGTTTCCCATTCTAGATGTCTTGTGAAATGATCTTCTATTTGCTGCTTTTGGAAACCTGCGATGATCAATATTTGCTCTATGCCTGCTTGCTCAAGCTCTTCCACAATCCATTGAATAACAGGCTTATGGAGTATTGGAAGCATTTCTTTAGCAATGACTTTGCTGCTAGGGAGATAGGAGAGACTCAACCGATAGGCAAGTATGACTGCCTGATTGACCGAGGCTTGCATTTGCTTCATCCTTTCTACGGTCGAGAAAGAGCAGCAAATTAGCTGCTGCTCTGTCATATGTTTTTTATGATTGATCAGCAGAGAGGCGTCGACCTTCTTCTAGAATCGTTTGTTCCACTTGATTGATTAATTCGATTCCATTTTCTAACTGCTGCATTTTTTTAAGATCAGGTTCAAGAAATTGCACTTTTCCCCCTTGATTCGTGTTTACGAAGCGTGCAACACTTTGAAGCCATTCGTTTCCGTCTTGCATGATTCCATACACAATGATATAAAAGGGGTGTTGCGCTTCTTCCAGGCCACGGATTTCAACTTGAAACATTTTATCACCTCAATTTAGTAGCTATTGTATCAATAGCGCTAAAAAGATGCCACATGTCTTTCTCTCCAATTGATTGTAATCGCTTTATTAATATTGTAATTTTTATTTTACATAAGAGGTTTCTTGACTAATAATGTCGAACTCTTGCGGTAGAATCGTTAAGGGTCTCCGTGTTCGAGGGGGTATAAAATGCATCTAGATAAACTGAACCAGAAAGAGGTTAAACAGCTATTTGAAGCCGTCCTACAGTTAAAGAATATTGATGAATGTTATCAGTTTTTTGATGATCTCTGTACGGTTGGTGAAATCAAATCGATGGCCCAGCGGTTAGAAGTAGCTCGGATGTTGGGAAAAGGCTATACGTATAGCCAGATCGAAGGAGAGACGGGTGCCAGTACAGCAACAATCTCTCGTGTTAAGCGCTGTTTACACTATGGAACTGGTGGTTATCAACTTGCACTGGATCGTTTGGAAGAAAGCTAATGTCATCTGTATACCTCGCCACGAAATGCGAGGTTTTCTTTTTCGTTGTGTATAATGAGGATGTATGAGTTGGAGGGTCCTTCATGTTGGATAAGAAGATAAGACGGTGGAGGCATGTGTTTAAGTTAGATCCGAATCGCATGTTATCTGATCTTGCTTTAGAGATGATCTGTAAATCAGATACAGATGCGATCATTATTGGTGGAACAGACGGGATTACATATGAAAATACCCAACAACTTTTGGATCGTGTACGAAAATATCCTGTTTTTTGTGTACAAGAAATTTCAAAAATCGATGCTGTCGTGCCTGGATTTGATGGTTATTTGATTCCTGCGGTACTCAACTCAGGTGATACAAATTGGTTTCTCGGTGCTCATCATCAAGCATTAAAGGCGTATGGTGACTTTATTCCTTGGAATCATGTATTACTTGAAGGATATCTTACTTGCAATCCAGAGGCAAAGGTAAGTCGAGTTACAAAGGCAAATACAGATTTAACAGTTGATGACTGTGTGGCCTATGTTCGTTTAGCAGATCGGCTCTATCGACTTCCTATTTTTTATATAGAATATAGTGGAACTTTTGGTGATGTTGAAATCGTCAAAGCTGCACGATCTGAAGTAAGTTCAGCAAGGCTCTTTTATGGTGGTGGCTTAACGACAGAGGAGCAAGTAAAAACAATGGCACCTCATGTAGATACGATTGTTGTTGGTAATTTAATCTATTTTAATGCCCAACGAGCAGTACAGACAGTTGCTTGGGTAAAGAAAAATCAGCAGAGAAAAAAGGTAAAAAGAAGCCAAGTTAAAAAAAGACAGAAGTAATTTTTTTGATCAATTCTCGAACGAAGAGGAAATCTGAACCTTTGTTCGATAAAATGAAAGAGTAGATTTTGTCTAAGCATATGAAGTAATCAGGGTAAGAAGGGAAAGGGGGGTTCCATTCGGTACTAGCAAACGATAGTGCTGAATGAAATATATGAACGCATCATCAAAGCACAAAGAACAGTTACTAGCGGGCCTTAACCCACGACAGCAAGAAGCAGTAGAGACAACAGATGGTCCTGTGGCTGTGATCGCAGGAGCTGGAAGCGGCAAAACCAGAGTACTAACCCATCGTGTCGCATATCTGCTCGCTGAGAAACAGATACATCCATGGAATATCTTAGCGATTACTTTTACAAATAAGGCTGCAAAAGAGATGAAAGAGCGGATCCAACAGTTGGTTGGACATCAAGCGGAAGATATATGGATTTCTACTTTTCATGCGATGTGTGTGCGTATTCTCCGCCGAGATGGTGATAAGATCGGTTATTCACGACAGTTTACAATTTTGGATACAACAGATCAACTAAATGTAATGAAGCAAATTTTAAAAGAAGAAAATATTGACCCCAAAAAGTTTGAACCTAGAGCCCTGTTGCATCGAATCAGTCAAGCAAAAAATAAACTGCGAACGTCCGATGAAATGCGTGTACATGCAAGCTCGCTGATTGAAGAAGTAGCAGCGGATATATATACAAGCTACCAGCAAAGGTTAAAGCAAAGTCAAGCAATGGATTTTGATGATTTACTCATGCAGACTGTGAAATTATTCGAAGTCGTTCCAGAGGTAAAAGAATATTATCAACGTAAATTTCAATATATTCATGTTGATGAATATCAAGATACCAATCATGTCCAATACAAATTGGTACAGTTGTTAGCCGAACATCATCAAAACATCTGTGTAGTAGGGGATTTTGATCAATCGATTTATCGTTTTCGAGGTGCTGATATTAATAATATTCTTGACTTTGAGAGCCACTATCCATCCGCTCGCTTGATCAAATTAGAACAAAACTACCGGTCAACACAAACAATCCTCAACGCGGCAAATCATCTGATTGATCATAATACGGAGCGAAAGCCAAAACAGTTATGGACAGAAAATGAAGCAGGAAAGCCGATACTTTTATATGAACTGTCGAATGAGCATGAAGAAGGTCAAATGATTGTAGAAACGATTCAGTCTGGTGTTGGTGAGCGGGGAGAGCAGTATCAAGATTATGCAGTTCTCTATCGTACAAATGCACAGTCGCGGGTTATTGAAGAGATGTTACGCAAGTCATTTATTCCTTATCAAGTAGTAGGTGGATTTAAGTTTTATGATCGTAAAGAGATTAAAGATGTTCTTGCCTATCTTCGTGTGATTGTGAATCCAGATGATGATCTAAACATGCGAAGAATTATTAATGTCCCCAAGCGTGGAATCGGAATTAGCTCGATGGAAAAGATCGATCAATATTGTAGTCGGCATCAACTATCACTTTTCCGAGCCTTATTAGAAGCTGAAATGATGGGATTAGGAAAACGAGTGATGCAGCCTCTACAGCAGTTCGTCAATTTGATTCGGCAGTTGCATGCTATGGTAGAATATCTCTCTGTGTCTGAAATGCTAGAGGAGGTCTTAAATCAATCAGGTTATCGTGAAACGCTTCGTAAAGACCCTTCCTTAGAGGCTGCGAGTCGCTTAGAAAATATTGAAGAGCTAGGCAGTGTTGTTGCTGAGTTTGAAAAAAAGAATCAGGATAAGTCCGTAGTTGCTTTCTTGACGGAGATCGCTTTGGTGGCAGATGTCGATTTACCAGGTTTGCAACCTGCGGATGAGCAAAATATCGATAATGTATCGTTAATGACATTGCATAGTGCAAAGGGATTAGAATTTCCTCATGTTTTTTTGGTTGGGATGGAAGAAGGCGTTTTTCCACATCAACGCTCCTTAGATGACGAGCGCGAGCTAGAAGAGGAACGACGACTTGCGTACGTAGGCATGACACGTGCACAAAAAGAGTTGGTTTTATCCCGAACACATAGTCGAACTCTCTATGGTCAGAGCAGTGCAAATCTACCTTCACGTTTTTTGAAGGAGATTCCAGCGGAGTATCTAGATTTGATCACACAGTCATCGACTCATTCACAAGTCATCTCTGTCCAAAATCAGCCACGTCCTGAACCAAGATTTGATTGGCGTTCTGGTGATCGAGTCAAACATCGTGCATGGGGAATTGGAACGATTGTTGCGGTCAATGGAGAGGGTGAGGGAACAGAATTAGATATCGCATTTCCTGAAATCGGTGTAAAGAAATTGCTGGCGCAATATGCACCCATCGAAAAATTTAATTGATGATCGGTTGATATTGAATGGAAGTGGGCGGTGAGTTCAATGGATATAGGACAGGCAAAACAACGTGTGGACGAATTAAAACAATGGATTGAAATACAAAACCATGCATATTATGTACTTGATCAACCACAGGTGAGTGATCAAGAATATGATCAGAAATTGCGTGAGCTGGTTCTGCTGGAGGAACAATTCCCATCATTAGTCACCAACGACTCACCGACTCAACGGGTTGGCGCTGAACCACTACCGTTCTTTAATAAAGTAAAGCACCAGGAGCCAATGTTAAGCCTAGGCAATGCCTTTAATGAAACAGATTTAAGAGAATTCGATCAACGTGTGAGAAAAGCATTACAAGTTGATCATGTTCACTATGTCTGTGAACTGAAAATCGATGGACTAGCTGTGGCAGCTCGCTATGAGGATGGTGTATATACCTTAGGTGCAACACGAGGAGATGGGGAAACAGGGGAAGAGATTACCCAAAATCTCAAAACGATACACTCTCTACCACTCCGCCTCAAAGAGTCGATCAGCTTAGAGGTGCGAGGAGAGGCATATATGCCTAAGGAACAATTTCTTAGACTGAATCAACAGCGTGCTGAAAGAGGGGAGCCACTACTAGCAAATCCGCGTAATGCTGGAGCTGGATCACTGCGTCAATTGGACCCAAAACTGGCAGCAGAGAGAAAGTTAGACATTTTTATCTATGCGGCTGTGTTACCAGTGGAGCAACAAGCAACCATCCAAAGCCATAGTCAGTTACTAGATCGCCTAGAAAAATGGGGGTTTAAGGTAAACCCCTGCCATGAAAAAGTGACTGACATTGAAGGAGTATTGCGCTTTGTGGAGAAATGGCAGGCAAAACGGACAGAGCTGCCTTATGAGATCGATGGAATTGTGATCAAGGTGGATCGGCTTGAATGGAGACAACGCATGGGCAATACGGCAAAAAGTCCACGTTGGGCAATTGCTTATAAGTTTCCTGCTGAATTGGTCGAAACCATTTTAATAGATATTGAGTTAAATGTTGGACGGACAGGGGTCGTGACCCCCATTGCTCTCTTGACACCTGTACAACTGGCAGGAACAACTGTAAAGCGAGCTTCCTTACATAATGAAGATATGATTCGAGAAAAAGGGTTGTTACTCGGTGATCATGTTGTGATTAAAAAAGCAGGGGATATTATTCCAGAAGTAGTAAAAGTGAACAAAGAGAAACGTACTGGAGATGAACGTCCTTTTGTGATGCCAACGCATTGCCCCGAATGTCAAAGTGAGCTTGTCCGTATTGAAGGTGAAGTCGCTTTGCGTTGTCAAAGTCCAGATTGTCCAGCACAGCTCATCGAAGGTCTGATTCATTTTGTATCACGCCCAGCGATGAATATTGAGGGATTGGGAGAAAAGGTAGTTCGCCAACTGTTTCAAGCGGGGTTGATTCATGATGTAGCTGATCTCTATTCCTTAAAAGAAGAGGAGTTGCTTGCGCTAGAACGGATGGGAGAGCGATCAGTCGAAAAGCTGTTGCAAGCAATTCAGACAAGCAAGTCGAATTCATTAGAAAGATTGCTCTTCGGTCTGGGGATTCGCTTTGTTGGGGCGAAAGGAGCCAAGATCCTTGCGCAGAAATTTGAAACGATGGATCAATTAAGAAATGCGACCTATGAGCAATTGATTGTGATTGATGAAATTGGACCAAAAATGGCGGAAAGTGTCCAGCTGTATTTTCAACAGGAAAAAGTGAAGGATTTGCTGATGCGTTTAGAAAAAGTAGGCTTAAATGTAACTTATACAGGTCCTAAATTGAGTCTAAAAGAGCATGAATTGACCGATAAACGAGTTGTTTTAACAGGGACATTAGAGAAATTGACCCGAAAAGAAGCGACTGAGCGATTAGAAGCGTTAGGAGCAAAGGTGACTGGAACTGTGAGCAAGAAGACTGACTTGTTAGTTGCGGGTGCGAATGCAGGATCGAAGCGGAAAAAAGCTGAACAGCTTGAAATTACCATATGGGATGAAACAAAGTTACTTGAAATGTTGGAGAAAAAGTAATATTTTTAGTAGCTCAATTGGTCTAATTGTGATATTTTCACTTCAGGATATTTCGGATATAGAAGTAGAACCTCTATAAACGCGTTGAAAGGAAGTATTTTACCTTGCGCCGTTATTTATTGAGCTTGCTCGCCGTTTGTCTTATTGGTTTGGCAATTTACCAATATTATCAACCAGTCTCAATCGTTGATGTGATTACAAATGAGAAGTTGGAAATAGCCGCTGATAACTTGAATAAGCGGCATCCAATGAAGACGTTAGAGCTTTCTGACTATGCAAAAAGTCAGGGGGTTACTTTGCAGAGCCCCCTATATCAACAATTCGCAACAAATCAAGTTGTTAATCTCCAAGGAAGAATTTCCCTGCCGAAGCAGTATCCTACACAGTTTGTATGGGTGCAAATCGATTATAAAGGTACAGAATCAAAAGCAGATTTTTTACAGACTTTTCATTATTACATTCCAATAAAAAATGATCAGTTTCAGCAATCGTTAACCCTTCAGGCAGGCAAGGGTGAGTATCAAGTTACCGTTCGCATGCCTTCCAATGAGAAGAAGGAAAAGTTTTATACACTTACTTCATTTGAAGTGACAAATGTAAACCCAGAAATAAATCGTGAAATTAGCTATAACCTGAAAGGACGAGAGAGTCAGCTACAATTATCCAAGCCTGCGTTTGGTTTAGTCAAAACGAGTCGATTGGTGCAGATTTCAGGTAGCATCAAGGAAAAACAGTTACTTGTGCAGTTAAGAAAAGGTGATCAGGTCTGGAGAAAAACATATGCTGTACATGATGGAAGGTTTGACGAATCGATTCCATTGTTGTATGGCGATGGAATTCATGAAGTAAAATTGATGGTACCTGATCATAAGAAAGCAGGGTACTTTGTCGAAGGAGCCCTCTTCTATGTGCAAAATACGTCGCCACAAGTGTCAAAACCAATTGAATATACACGACTTTATTATGAGAAAGGAATCCGTCTAACGAACCCTTTGTCAAGTGGTGATCAAGCAGACCTTACGTATCCAATTGCAGGCACGATTGACCCCAGTAAGCCGGGGACTGACCAGATCAATCATGTAGTGGTTCAGACAGAAAAAGGAAAAGAGAAAGCGACCTACTTTATACCTGTTCATCAGTATCGTTTCGATGGTAACTTTTGGTTTCGGTTTGGTCCAGGCACTTATCGTGTTATTCTCTATATACCTGATGCGTCAACTACAAACCGGGATTATTTCCGATTTCTTGGTGTTGCCAGTTTTCAGGTTACCAGTCATGTGTTGACTGATCAACGAGATTTGTTGCCTAGTCGAGGTATCCAATCCGATAATCCGCAAATTTACCAATTAGCAAAACAGGTCACCCAAGGTGCCAAAACTGATTATAAAAAAGCGCGGAAAATTTATGACTATGTAGCAACAATGATGACTTATGATATGTATAAGCTCCGGCATAATAGCTTTGCTTGGGATGATAGCGCACTAAAGTCGCTTCAGGAACGAAAAGGTGTCTGCCAAGATTATGTGTTCTTAGCCATTGCCATGTTACGATCCCTTGATATCCCTTCACGATTTGTAGAAGGTGAAGCAGGAAATCAACGACATGCATGGGTTGAAGTAAAGATAGGGGATCATTGGATCAGTATGGACCCCACCTGGGGATCTGGTTATATTACACCAAACGGGAAGTTTGTAAAGAAGTATGATTCAAATTATTTTAATCCTAGTAAAAGATATTTAAATAAAACGCATAAGCGAACTGGGGTTGTCTACTGAGCAAAGAAGGACGTAAAAGTTACACCTACTTACGAATAATTTTTTAAGTGAATATGGATACAAATTTATGATATATCCCTTATAATAATGTAATATTCTCTTCGATGTAATGTAATATTGCTGTAACTTTTCCAAAAAAGAACGCACGTATGAGATGAGTTTAAGCTATAATGTTGGAGTATATGATGACAGAGTCATTGCAGGGAATTATTTATTAATCAAAGAAAATCGGATTAAATATAGTGTTTGGACTGTAAGGTCAGGAGGTTTCGAACGAATGGATGATTTTCAAAGAGGAAGTAATCCACTCAGCCCGCTTCCCGCTCGACGACAAACAAAACGTGTGGGCAGATCGAGTGGAAAAGGAGGAGGGGGCGGATTTCGCAGGCTATTTAACTGGAAGTGGCTTTTGCTGGTTCTGCTCACTACAGTACTCCTGATCATCGGTGGCTGTTCAGCTCTCTTGATGCAAGGACAGACTATTGATCTGGATAAGATGGGCAAAATTGACTATTCTTCGACCATTTATGATAAGAATGGGAAGCCCGTCACTAAAGTTGGTAAAGAGATGCGTGAGTTTGTAAAAATTAGTGATATAGAGAAGGTAAATCCAGGATTACCTGAGGCTTTTGTGAAAGTGGAAGATGCTCGTTTTTATGAACATACAGGTGTCGACTATTATGGTCTTTTGCGTGCCGTCTGGGAGAATATCAAAAGTGTAGGTTCTCAGGGTGCTAGTACGATTACAATGCAGGTAGCTGGGAACGTGATCTTAGAAAACCGGGAAAAGAAATTTTCACGGAAAGCAGCCGAGATCGCAACAGCATTTAACTTGGAAAAAAAGTACAATAAAAAGCAAATATTAGAAGCCTATATTAATTATATCGCCTTTGGTAACGGCATGTATGGAATTCAAATGGCTTCTAAATTTTACTTTGGAAAAGATGTTACAAAGGATAAGTTAGAGCCACATGAAATCGCTTATTTAGCAGGATTGCCAAAAGCACCATATACTTATAACTGTTTTAGCCAAAAGAAGAAAAAACGCGATAAAGCATTAGTACGACGCAATGTTGTATTAGGAGAAATGGCAGAAGATTATATTCGTCCTCCAATCATTACAAAAGAGCAATTGGAGAAAGAGAAAGCAATGCCATTAGGCTGTAAGCCAGAAGCAAAAGAGAAAGTATTAAAATCAGCGAAGTTATCCGATAAATTTGCTGCCTATAAGGAAGTCTTAGTTCAGGAAATCATCGAACGTTATGGCATTCCTGAAAATGACATTGCAAGTAAGGGATATCGTATCTATACAGGACTTGACCCGAAAACGCAGATGAAGACATCCGATATCTTAAAGCAAGATAGTATATATAAAAACCACAATGATCTAGATGGTGGTTCGATTACACTTGATCCGAATACAGGATTGATTGCTGCTGTTGGTGGAGGAAGGAAATATGTAGGACGAGGTTTCCTTAATCAGGGTGCTGAGGTCAAGGTGCAGCCAGGTTCCTCTATTAAACCCCTTACCGTTTATGGACCTGCCGTTGAGGAATCAGATGGGAAAGTAAACGAAAACTCGATTCTACAAGATACACCGATTCAGATTGGTAGTTGGAAGCCGAAAAACTCTCACGGTGGTCCCAAAGGGCCTGTCCCAATGATGGAAACGGTGAAGAATTCGTTGAATTTAAGTACGATTCATCTATTAAAAGAAAAAGTAACGCTGCCTAGTGCATATCGCTATGCACAGAAGTTTGGACTACAGCCTAAACCGAACGATGAATCATATGCTCCAATGGCGTTAGGTGGTTTAACAGATGGTGTTTCAGCGATTCAGATGGCACAAGCATATTCAGTTTTCGTTAACAAAGGGGAAATGATTGAAGCACATACGGTGGCCAAGATCACAGTAGATACTGATCGTTCAGATGAATGGACAGAAATTGCACCTAAGCGTGAGCCTAAGAAGGAGCAGATCTTCAAGAAGAAAACGGCTTACTATATGACACGGATGTTAAAAGAGGTTATCAACTCGGGTACAGGAACGGCGGCAAAACTGGGTGATGGTCGTCCGGTTGCTGGGAAGACTGGTACTACCAATAGTGGGAAAGAGGCTTATTTTGTCGGTTATACGCCTCAATATGTAACAGCATCCTTTGTCTATAACACAGGGAAAGATAAGAATGATCATATCGCCCTGTCTGGTGGGAAGTACCCAGCAGTAATGTTTAAGGAAATTATGGATGCAGCTCACAAAGGTTTACCAGTGAAAAACTTTGATTCCTGGGGTATCGAAGATCCACCAGTTCCATATCAACTAAAAGGTCCAGCGCTTAGTGGACACTTTGATGCAGGTCAGAAAGCGATTGTGCTGAACTGGTCAGCAGGTCCAGCAGGTCGTGTCACTTATGAGATCTTCCGCGATGGACAGTCAATCGGGCAAACATCAAGTAATAGCTTTGTTGATCCTAACATTGATGTACCAAATGGTGGAATCTTAGGTGCTATCTTTGGCGGTAAGTCGTATAAGTACAAGGTTGTTGCGACAGATACACAAACACAGGAAAAAGCGGAGTCAAATGAGCTAACTGTCAAAGTTGAAAAAGGTGGAGATAACCAAAATCAACCACCTGATTGTTCCAAACCGGAGAATGCAAGTAAACCAGAGTGTCAAAATCAACCCCCTGACTGCTCTAAACCTGAGAATATGGGCAAACCTGAATGTCAACATCAAGATAATGGCAACCAGGGAAATCAGGGAGATCAAAATAACAACGGTAACACCAATAATGATGGCGGCATCTTTAATAATCATGGTGGCGACCAAAACGGCAATAACAATGGTAACAACAACGGACAAAACAATAACAACAATGGCAATGGCAATGGACAAAACAATAACGATAATGACGATGGCGGCATGTTCCCTGGATAGTGAAAACAGAAGCACTTCTTCTTAATGAAGGAGTGCTTTTTTTGTTCTAAACATGACGACACATAACATAAACTAGGACAAACTTGGTTTCTCAATGGTCATAAACAAAGGGTTGGAGGGTATATTTTGAAACGCTGGATGTTAGCTTTCCGGATCGGATTTACGTATATTGGTACAGTTGTTGGGGCTGGTTTTGCTTCAGGGCAAGAGATATACCAATTTTTCAGTGTATTCGGCAAATATAGTTTATGGGCCATTTTGTTAGCTGTATTTCTATTTGCTTGGCTAGGAACGCGAATGATGATGATTGGCGCTCGTTTAAATGCTTCATCATATCAAGAATTTAATCATTATTTATTTGGAAATCGCTTTGGAAAATGGATGAATGGATTTGTCGCGGTCATCCTGTTTGGTGTGATCACAGCCATGCTCTCTGGAACAGGAGCGCTAGCAAAGGAACAATTAGGACTCTCTTTTCATATTGGGGTTTGGATCACGATTGGGTTAGCATTTTTAGTCATTTTAAAGGGAATGGATGGCATACTCTCTATTAATTCCCTTGTTGTGCCTTTTATGCTTTTTTTTACATGTTTGATTGGCATTCAAAGTTTACAGGCTCCCGGATGGTCTGAAATTTTCCATCTACCAGTGGTAAATCGAGATGGGCATTGGATGTTATCTGCTGTTTCCTATGTTGCGTTTAATTTAGCGATGTCGCAAGCTGTATTGGTGCCGTTGGGTGGCGAAATTCAGGATGCAAAATTACTTCGACTGGGAGGTTGGATTGGCGGAGTTGGTTTAGGGATTATGCTTTGGATTAGCAATATAGCAATGCAATTGCGATTTGAAGATATCCGTTCTGTAGAAATTCCAATGGCTGTTGTAATCGGAACACTTGGTGTATGGATTAAATACTTTTTTCTAGCAGTGATGTGGGGAGAGATTTTTACCACATTGATTGGAAATATATATGGCCTAGCTGCATATTTAAGACAAATTTGGGGGCTGAAAGAGATGACGTGGATTTGTTTCATCTTCATTAGCACTTATTTTTGCTCATTAGTTGGATTTCCTGTATTGATTAGTTACTTATATCCATTCTTTGGCTATCTTGGATTTATGGTTTTATTACTACTGATCGTTCGTCAAAAACCTGTACGATGTTAGAGATAGGGGAGGAGAAGAATGGCAATTTTCATCTCAATTGTAGTTGCTTATTTACTCGGTGTCCTTCCCTTTGAATACCTATGGCGGTATTATTTTTGGCCTAATCCTATATGGTTATGGATTATTAATTGTGCAAAGGGCGTTGCTGCCGTTCTTTTTGCTTGGTTTTATGTAGGTCCAATCGTTGCCTACTTTTGTGCAATTGTAGTTGTGATCGGGCATATGTATCCATTTTATTCTAATTATAGTCGCTCTGGTTTAATGGTTGCGACGGGCGCCTTGATTATTTTAAGCCCGATAATCTTGATTATTGCCTATGCTGTCTTTCTCCTCAGCCTACTCGTTTTTCGCCGCCCACAACTTTCGCTATCATTGGCAGTAACTGCTTTTTTCATTTTCTCAATCGTCATGGCAACCAGTTTAACATTATGGTTTCTCTTTTTTATCTTAGGTATTTTTCTATGCTCCCGCTCACTCGTGAAAGGGTGGTTTCCACGTTAAGCATACTTACTCTAGCGACGCGAAATGCGAGTATGATATCATTTTAGAAACAGATAAATAAAGAGGCGAGAACATGTTATTAACCATTACATATACGGGTCAGTCAGCGGATGATCTTGGTTATTTGTTGCATAAAAACCCTACTCGTGTACAAGAGTTTTCTTTATCATTTGGAAAAGCATTTGTTTTCTATCCTGTGGTGAAAGAGGAACAATGTACCGTAGCGCTTACGCTTGATTTAGATACAATCGGATTATTGCGTAGACAAAAACAAGAGCAGCTCCAATCGTTGCAACATTATGTGAATGATCGCCCTTATGTGATGTCCTCTTTTTTTAGTGTGGCGATTGCGCAAGTCTTTGGAACAGCCTTAAATGGACGCTGTCAGGAAAGACCTGAGTTAGTGGATCAACCACTTGCACTGGAGGCTACGTTATCTGTTGTCTCTTCTCGTGGCGGAGAAGAATTGTTACGGAAGTTATTTGAACCATTAGGATATGATTGCCAACTTGAAAATATACTGCTTGACCCTCATTTTCCTGAGTGGGGACAGAGTTCTTATTTTCGCCTTCATCTCAAACAGAAAATTTGTCTAAAAGATTTATTATCACATCTCTATGTTTTATTACCTGTGTTAGATCGAAATAAGCATTATTGGGTTCAGCAGGATGAGCAGGAGAAGTTATTGCGTCATGGTGAGCAGTGGTTAGTCTCCCATCCAGAACGAAAGCTAATCGTCAGGCGCTATTTAAAACGTCGTAATCTGGCAGAACCGATCATAGAAGCTTTGGAGCAACATGGAAATCAAGCACCAGAACCAGCAGTAACAGTGTCAAATGAGGAAGAGAAAGTGCCGCTTAATCGGCTTCGTTTGCGTGCTGTAACAGAAGAGCTGACTGCTGTTCAGGCAAAGAAAATTCTTGATCTAGGCTGTGGCAGTGGAAAACTGATCCAACATCTTCTGCGAAAGCAAGTTGGAGAAAAAATAATAGGTGTTGATCCAGCTTATTCTGTATTAACAATTGCAAAAAATCGTCTGAAAAAGATTGAAACAAAGGCAATGGTAGAACTCGTTTCGGGGTCTGTCTTTTACCGTGATGATAGGTTACGGGATTTTGATGCCGCGGTTTTGATGGAAGTGATTGAACACTTGGAACCCAACCGACTGCGAGATATGGAAGAAGTTTGTTTCTCATATCTTCGTCCACGTCTTTTTATCGTGACAACGCCAAATCAAGAGTATAACGTGATGTATTCAGGTTTGGAGGCTGGTGAATATCGTCATGGTGATCATCGCTTTGAGTGGACACGGGCGGAGTTTCGAGCTTGGGCGGAGCAAGTCTCAAAACGCCATCAATATGAGCTGCGTTTAACAGGAATAGGTGAAGAAGCAAAAGATGTTGGACAACCAACCCAAATGGCGGTCTTTTATTTGCAGGAGGATAGAAACTAATGGAAATTCGTATACCTGAATCATCACTTGTTGTTTTGATCGGTCCGTCAGCAGCAGGAAAATCAACATTTGCACATCATCATTTTTTGCCAAGTGAAATTCTTTCTTCTGATGCATTTCGACTGATGATCACCAATGATATGAGTGATCAATCAGCTTCTGCTGATGCTTTTGAATTATTGCATCATGCACTCCGTAAACGATTAGCGCGTAATTTGCTAACAGTGGTTGATGCTACAAATCTACAAGTGGAGGCACGGCAGGAACTATTAACAATTGCTAAAGAATATCAGGTGCCTACAGTATCCATTTTATTTGATTTACCGGATGAAAGCGTATATGCACAAAATCGACTGCGAGGAGAGCAGAGCTTAGCACCGCATGTAATCAGACGACATATGTTTTTATTGAAAAAAACCCGGCGAATATTGCGTCATGAACGGTTTCGCTATCGTTATCAATTTCATTCGGTGGAAGAGATGAATCAAGTACGAGTGATTCGAACTCCTTTAAGAGTGGATAGGCGTTTAGAGAGAGGACCTTTTGATATAATTGGTGATACGCACGGGTGTTTGTCTGAACTGTTAGAGTTGCTTTCAAAACTTGGCTATCAGGTGACACAAGTTGAACAAGAGGATCGAACTTTTTATCGAGCCAGACATCCTCAAGAGCGTAAATTGCTATTTTTAGGTGATTTGGTAGATCGAGGCCCCGATTCCCCTGGTGTGATTGATCTCGTTCGTGACTTGGTCAATGCTGGGATTGCACTTGTGGTAAGTGGAAACCATGATCAGAAGTTAGTTCGCTATTTGCATGGAAAGAGAGTAGAGCTTGCTTTTGGTATTGAACAAACAATTGAACAAATGAAAAATCGATCAGAATCATGGAAGAAGGAAGCATTACACTTTTTAGAGGGTTTGCCCAGTCATTATGTCTTGGATGCAGGGAGATTGGTAATCGCTCATGCTGGATTACCAGAACAGCTTCAAGGACGTACAGGAGGGCGGGTGCGAAACTTTGCTCTTTATGGTGAGACTGCAAAAGGCTTAGATCAGTATGGATTGCCCATCCGAATCAATTGGGCTGAATCGTATCGTGGAGATGCATTGGTCTTATATGGTCATACACCTGTGTTAGAACCAACGTTTTATCATAACACCTTAAATATTGATACAGGATGTGTATTTGGCGGTAAATTAACAGCTCTCCGCTATCCAGAAAGGGAGCTTGTCAGTGTACCTGCTAAGGAGACTTATGCTGATCCTAGACGGCCTTTTCGTACCCCCAATGAGATTGCTCCTGGAATTGATGGGTCACTATATACCCGTGATTTATTGGAATCTTTACGGATCAAGTCTCGTTTTCACCCTGTGGTGAATATTCGTAATGAACAGGCTTTAGCTGCATTTGAAGAGATGAACCGTTTTGCAATTGACCCAAGATGGCTAATCTATTTACCACCGACGATGTCTCCATCTGAAACATCTTCGGAATCGGGCTATTTAGAACATCCACTTGATGCTTTTCGTTATTATCAACAGCGTGGAATTGAGCAGGTGATCTGTGAAGAGAAGCATATGGGTTCACGGGCGATTGTGATTGTTTGTAAAACGCCAGAAGTAGCAGTCTCGCGATTTCGGCTTGAACAACCGAGTTCTGGAATCATTTATTCCAGAACGGGGCGTCGCTTTTTTGATGATGAACATTTAGAACAAGCAATGTTATCGCGAATTGCAACAGCAATGGAAAAAGCGGGTTTCTGGGAGCAATTTCATACCGATTGGGCCTGTCTAGACTGTGAATTAATGCCCTGGTCAGCGAAAGCGCAAGGGTTATTAAAAAATCAATACGCTGCTGTTGGTGCTGCAGCAGAACATGCATTACAAGATGTCGTTAGTCAGCTCAATCTAGCAAAAGAGAGTGGAAGAGAGGTTGATCAACTTCTATCATTATATGAAGAGAAACAGAAACAAGCCCATCTCTTCCGCAGCGCATATCGGCAGTATTGCTGGCCTGTAAATCGGTTAGAGGATTATAAATTAGCACCTTTTCATCTGATGGCAACAGAGGGTAAAGTTTATGATGAACAGAACCATCTTTGGCATATGCAGGCACTGGCTGATATTTGTAAACATGATGAAGAATTATTGATGACTACAGCAACACGAATTGTTCATCTGCAAAATGAAGAAGAAGTAAATGAAGCCATTCAATGGTGGATAAAGCAGACAGAACAAGGCGGCGAAGGCATGGTCGTAAAGCCTGAACAATTTTTAGTTCGGGGGGAGAAGGGATTAATTCAACCTGCCATTAAGTGCCGTGGACAGGAATATTTACGGATCATCTATGGACCAGAATATAACGCTCCACACAATTTAGAACGACTTCGTAAGAGAGGACTAAAGAAAAAGCGTTCACTTGCTGTACGTGAATTTGCTTTGGGACTGGAATCATTGAATCGTTTTGTAGAGCGAGAGCCCTTATACCGGGTTCATGAATGTGTCTTTGCCATACTTGCGCTAGAAGCGGAGCCAATTGATCCGCGTCTATAGGAGAGAAGAGCCCAGTTCTACAGAATGGGCTCTTCTCTTGCTTTTTTGATTGGATTGATCCATAATTTAGGTTTTTTCCACCTATTCGTTAGATGTTGCGAAAGTTTTCTTTTGGAATGGTTTCTCTCTTGTTCTTTTTCTCCCATTGAAAACAGATAATAGGCAAGGGGTAAAGAGAGTTTTCTATCTTTTTCAATCAGTAGGCTGGCCATTTCAACCCATTTTTGATTATGGGTCATAGATTGGACTAGCTGCCTTGAGATTGGATGACTAAAAATGCTTAAATCAGAAATGGTTAGTTGATTATAAAAAGAGACTTCTTTTGGATGCGAAATCGTCCTTGGATCATTTAATGGGATATACTGATAGGGATGCTTTCTTTGAAGTCGTCTTCGCTGGATTATATTCCATCTATAAAGTATTTTGGCGTTTCGTAACCTTGCAATCTGACGAAGTTCTCGGTCAAATAACTTTAGAAAATCAGGTGAATGTATATACGATATATATTCAGCTCGAAATTGAGCTGGTGTATAGGCTTGGACTTTATGTTCGGGCGTTGTTTGTTGATTTTTGTTTTTCAGTCTTTGGATATAGGCTCTTTTTTCCTCAGTGGTCATCCGATCATACTTCGCTATATCACGCTTTAATTTATAACGATACATGAGACTCCGAGGTCCACGTAAACGTGTAGAACCTATAAAAGGCTTTTCTCTATCTTTTTGAAGAGCATGTTGATCTTTTCGTCCAAATATAAAATCCTCAAGCAGTGGTGTTAGTAAATTAATAGTATATAATTGTGCTTTTTGATTGTTAGGAGAATGATAGTTCTTTACAAAGTGCTGTTCTGCCCGTTTTTTAAATAAGTAAGTGGTCAGAAACATCTTCAGATTCTCCCTGATTTTTTAAAAAAATTATACTAAAGGAACAATTAGTTGTCGATATTTGCTTATTCTGTTGAGCCTCCTGCTGACCATTTTAAACCCACGATTCCGATCACAATCATGAACAGGAATAAAATTCGAAGTAGATTCTTTGGTTCATTTAAAAATAACATGCCAACAATTACTGTGCCCAAAGCACCGATTCCTGTCCAAATCGCATAAGCTGTTCCAATTGGCAATTGTTTTAAAGAAGTAGAGAGTAAAAAGAAGCTAATTCCCATTGCTGCAATTGTGATAATCGATGGGAAAAGTTTGGTAAAACCATGCGTATATTTTAAGCCTACTGCCCAAACTACTTCAAAAATCCCTGCAATGACTAAATATAGCCAAGCCAATCTAATTCCTCCTCTTATATGATTGGAATCATTTCCCAATTCCTTGCCAAAAAAGAGACCAAACTTCAGGTAATCGCTGTTCAAAGTGTTCTTGTCCATAATAAAAAATCTGTAAAAACAGACCATCGAGTAAACAGTAATAGCCTGCTAGTAGAGAAGTGATCGGGAGTTTTCGAATCAACCCTTGATCAATTCCAGTCTGAAATAATGTTTCAAGCTTCATAGTAAGTTTTTGTTCAATCGCCAGAAATGAAACGCGAAGCTGTCCTTGCATTGATGGGGGTGGAAAGAGCATGATCCGCTTTAAAAATGTGATTTTACTTGGATTTGTACGGTGATAGTATGTGCATACTTGCTCAAGGATATGAAATAGTTGATCTTGAATCGATAAGTTTGGTAATTGAGCTAGCACTTTCTCTGTTTGCAAAACATGCTCACCTAAAACAGATTGAAATACTTGTAGAAAAAGGTCCTCTTTATTTACAAAATGTGCATAGAGGGAAGGCTTTTTGATCTCTACCTTTTTTGCAATATCGTTTAATGTTGTTCCTTCATAACCATGCTCAGCAAACAGATGCATGGCTGCTGTTATAATTTCATCTCGTTTCAATAACGGTTCACCTACCTAACGTTAGGTAGTATTATTATAATATATTTTTATTACATGAGCAAATCAATATGATCCTACATGTACTTTAGAATATGGCTTCGTTATAATGAATAGGGGATGTAACCAGAAATGATAAGGTGCTGATCAACAGTCAGTGAAAAGGGAAACCGGTGCAAATCCGGTGCGGTCGCGCCACTGTGAATGGGGAAGCGGTCTGCGATAACCACTGCTTGTAAGAAGCGGGAAGGTGCAGTCCAATGAGGAACCATGAGCCAGGAGACCTGCCTTATTATCAATCCTTCGCGTTAAAGGAGCTTGGAATGAAGGAATTCCGTTCTCCTTTCACTATTATAGGGAAAGGTGGATATATTGATGAACAGACGGTTTATTCGGAAGGTTATGGTGATTTCGCTTCTTTTTGCCATCGCGATTTCGCTGGTAGCATGTGCAGGATCATTAAATAATCAAAATCAAGCGGGTAATCAGTCACCCCGTCAACCTGGGAGTATTGAATACCCATTAAAGTTAAAGGATCAAGCTGGTCAAATTGTTACTATTAAGCAGGAGCCCAAGCGAATTGTCTCCTTGATTCCAAGTGCGACAGAAATCGCATTTGCCTTAAAACTCGATGATAAGGTAAAAGCTGTAACCAGCAATGACGATTATCCGAGTCAAGTAAAGAAATTGCCCAAAGTAGGCGATATGAAAATTAATCCCGAAAAAGTGTTGGAGCAAGCCCCAGACCTTGTCCTTGCTTCTTCATTGATTGGCAAAGACGTACTTGATCAACTAAAAAAGCGAGGACTTACCGTATTAGTTGTCGATGCAAATAATATTCGTCAAGTTTACCAGTCAATTGATCTTATAGGAGATGCTACGAATCATACTCGTCAAGCGGATCAATTAATTGCTTCCATGGAAAAGAGAAAATTAACGTTGTTCCGACAACTTGCGGCGATTCCAACTGCAAAAAGGGTGAAGGTTTGGTTAGAGATGGGACCAGAGTTATTTTCAGTGGGTGGAGATACGCTGCAAAATGAATTAATTCAGGTGGCTGGAGGAAACAATGTTGCAGCGAAAGAGAAAGGATGGCCACAAATCTCAGCAGAAAAGGTAATCAGTTGGAATCCTGATGTAATCGTCTCTAGCTATGGTGGGGAAGATAAAATCATACAACGTTCTGGTTGGAATACGGTTCATGCAATTCAAACAAAACATGTCTTTGTGATTGATCCAAATTTAATAAGCCGTCCGGGGCCAAGAATTATTGATGGGATGGAAAAATTAGCCCAACTGTTCTACCCTGATCAGGTAGGGACGAAGTAAACATGAACAAACGATTACGATTTTTGGTATGGAGCGGGGGAGGAATCCTCTGCTTTCTTTTTACGTTTATGATTACCATCTCACTTGGTAGTGCTGAACTTTCTGTAGGGGATGTTTGGGACGTAATCTTCTATCAAATGACTGGTTTGTACCTAGATCATAAGCCAGAACCATTTGTGATCAATATTATTTGGTTTGTACGTCTTCCGAGAGTATTATTGGCAGGTGTGGTTGGGGCGATTTTAGCAATGTCAGGTGTGATCTTTCAGGGAATCCTCCGCAATTCACTCGCTGATCCATTTGTACTTGGGGTTTCATCAGGAGCTGCCGCTGGTGCCGCGCTTTCACTCTTTTTTGGATTTGAAAATTTATGGCTTTCGATATGGGCAACACCATTGGCGGCAATGTGTGGTGCATGCGTAGCGATAGGGGCTGTACTCTTCTTAGCTAGAAATGGATATACTTGGGGACAAGAGCGACTGATTTTAGCTGGCATGATCATACAAGCATTTTTTGCCGCATTGCTCTCACTGATCGTTTCACTTTCCACTTCAGAAATTCAACGGATTATTTATTGGATGATGGGTAGTCTGAGTATGCGAGATTGGAATCAACTTCTTTATGTAAGTATTGCCTTAATGGTTGGGTTTTGTATTGCTTTTTTATGGAGCCGAGAGCTGAACTTACTGGCATTAGGTGATCAAGCGGCTGCTCAGCTTGGTGTTCGTGTGCATTTTACGCGTATACTTTTGATTTTATGCGCATCGATGATGACTGCGGTGGCAGTCTCTGTAGTTGGAACAATTGGATTTGTTGGGCTGATTATTCCACATATATTGCGATTTTTATGTGGTGGAGATCATCGTTTCCTTCTCCCTCTTGCTGCCCTATATGGCGCTGTTTTTTTGATGTGGTCGGACTGTTTCGCTCGAACTTTATTTTCCCCAAAAGAGCTACCAATTGGTGTGATCACGGCATTTATAGGTGTTCCTTTCTTTGCTTACTTACTAAAAAAACAGCGTAAAGCTGCTTTTACAGGAAGAGGGATTACATGATTCAAACACATCAAATCTGTAAGAGCTGGCAAGATAGGACTCTTTTTTCTAAGATTTCATTTACGTTCGAACAAGGTATTTGTTATGGCATCTTGGGGCCAAATGGAAGTGGAAAAACCACATTATTACGCTGTCTCTCTGGAGAATTAACTCCTGATGAAGGTATGGTCACACTGATTGATAAGCCCATTCTTAGCTTTTCACCGCGTCAACGAGCAAGGAAAATTGGTGTGTTATCCCAAGAATCTTTTTATGATCTCCCTTTTACAGTCGAAGAAATGGTTATGATGGGTCGTTATCCCTATCAGCGTCGGTGGCCTTGGGATAATGAAATAGATTATCAATCTGTCAGAGCGATGATGACAGAACTTGATGTTGAGTCATTGGCTCAAATGCCTTTTTCTAGCCTGAGCGGTGGTGAGAAGCAACGAGTCTTAATAACTCGTCTTTTGGTTCAAGAGGCTTCTATTTTACTCCTTGATGAGCCCATGAATCATTTGGATATTCAACATCAAATACGTTTCTTAGAGCTGATTCAAGAGATTCGAGACCAGCAGAACATGACGATTATCATTGTCTTACATGACTTAAATATAGCGGCACAATTTTGTGATCGACTACTCTTTCTAGCAGATGGTAAGTTATTAGCAACAGGGACTGCGGAAGAACTTTATACAGCAGACCTAATCAAACAAGTCTACCAAGTTGATCCAATAATAGTAAAACATCCAACGTTAAAAGTGCCCCAGGTTTTCATGCAGTTATCGCAGAATAGATGAAAATGGAGCTTTGCCGATCACCTCTCCACTCGCTCAAAAGGTTTTTCATCAGGGCTGAATAGACTAAGTTATTAGTATTTCCCGCTTCGGGCTAGCTATCTAAATAAATCTATCTATTATCAGTAGGAGGTTATTGATCTATGAAAATATATACAAAAAAAGGGGATCAAGGTCATACTTCATTGATCGGCGCTCGTGTTTCAAAAGATCATATCCAGATTGAAGCATGTGGTACTGTGGATGAATGTAATGCCCAACTAGGTGAAGCGATCACACATTGTCAGAAAGAGACTTTCCTACACCCAGTGGCTCAGATTTTAGAACAATTACAACATCAATTATTTGATCTCGGTGCCGATTTGGCTCAAGCTGGTAAACAAAAACAATTCACGGTACATGAGAGGATGATACAACGCTTAGAGGTCTGGATTGATCAATTTGAGGATGAATTAACGCCTCTTCGAGCATTTATTCTGCCTGGGGGAACACCTGCTGCTTCAAGTTTACATCTCGCGCGAGTACTAGCTCGGAGGGCAGAAAGACGGGTTGTGACGTTACTTCATCAAGAAGAAGGGAATCCTGAAGTTCGCCGCTATTTAAATCGATTGTCCGATTTATTATTTGTATTAGCTAGGGTTGCAAACGCTCGCTCAAAAGTGGAAGATGTAGAATATAGGAGAGGATGAGTAGATGCTGACCCTTTATGAATATAACCGTTGTGGCACATGCCGAAAAGCGAAGAAATGGCTAGATGTACATGGTATTGCTTACCAAATTGTACCCATCGTGGAACAACCGCCTTCTGAGGAGCAGTTGCGGGTATGGGCTGAAAAAAGCAATCTCCCTGTGCAAAAATTTTTTAACACAAGTGGGAAAAAGTACCGAGAAGAAGGTTTATCTCAAAAGACGAAAAGCATGTCCGATGAAGAGAAATTGCGTTTATTAGCGAGCGATGGCATGCTGATCAAACGCCCGATTGCTGTGAATGGGGATCGAGTGACAGTTGGGTTTCAACCAGAGACCTATGAAAAGACTTGGCGTGCACATACATAAAAAAGAGCCAACAGTGGCTCTTTTTTACCATTATTTGCGAAGATCGAGCTTTTTCAGATTGATAAATGCTGGACCAACACTCAAATTCAAGATTGTTTTATACTAAATATATCCGATACGAATCTTTATAAATAGTTGGGATAAGGAATGATAGATATGACAGCCCCAAAAGTAGTGGAATGGAGAGCGGGAAGTACAGTCGACGTCTCGATTAAAGAGTCAAATGATCCGACATCTTTAATGAAACAGCTAACATTTCATCAACGAGGAGCACTTGCATTAGCCTTTGTTCTTAATAATTTACAACGTGAAGCACAGGGATTTGATAAACAGAGTAATGGTCGAGTTTATGCAGCTCATATTATAAAACAGCGACGAATTCCAAGGATACTTCAGCGATTCGGAAAAGATAAAAGTGAAGTTTCATATGAGCCTATTTCATATGCTTTAAAATTAAAGTTGGGTCAAGAAATTGATTCAGGGCAAATTGTAGAGGATTTAAAAGCGAGAGGATTAACAGAAGAAGAAATTATTGCAGAAGCGAAACAAATTGATCCAGAGATGGAATTAGATGCAGCTGATTTGGATCAGATTCAAACGCAAAAAATGCCCCAAACCGGTCAGCAAAATGCACCTTTACTCTTGAAAACAAAAGACGACCATGGACAGGTGCATTTTGTATTGATTGAAAAAGGGGGAGATACCAATCAGGCGGGAAAAGTAGCGATACCTGGAAATATGGTAAATGAAGCTCAAATTCGATCGAGTAGACCATCTCAGCCATTGCGAGAGAATGCATTAACTGCTGTTAAAAAGCTGGGGTTAGATGCTGAACATGCACAAGTAAGTGAACAGCCGATCCTCATGATGGTTGGTGAACATGGCAATCCAGATTTTCGTAATTATGTTTATGAAGTCCAAGTTCCAAAAGAGCATTTGCCTTTAGATGCAGTGCTTATTCCAGCAACACCTGAAGGCGTGAAACAGTTTATACAAGAAGTATCAGAAGATAGACGGCCTAGCTATTTAAAGCCGTTACTTGAAGCTGAAGTGGGTCGAATGCAGAAAAATGAATTCATTCGGTCCGTTAGACAAACAGCACAGTCGTTTGGAAAATATGCACATACAATAGTGCCTAGGACAATGAATGAAGGAAAGTTTATGCAAGATCGTTTAAAAAGTAAACTAGAAAAAATCACAACCAAAATTGGACAGTCTCCTTTCTCGGTCCGTGGCAAAAAAGGAATCGAGAGATAATATTTCGCCCGCATCATTTATAAAATGATGCGGGCTAGATGTATAGAAATAGCAGATTAGGGAAAATTCGCTGATATGTTAGCTGTTTTTTCTTTTGAAAATTCAATTTTCTACAGTCTGATTTTATTAATAGACTCATATTCTGGTTTAGCAACTTCGTACAATGTTAAATCAATATTACTCTATACTATTTATTGAGTATCAAATGGTTAAATTGTTCATGCTTTACGAAGTTCTATTCATATATACTATTTAATTGTTTATATACTTTTATTATATTCAAAATCATAGTGTGCTCATATTCTCTTAAAACTATCTCGTTTTGGTAGTTGTTTGCTTTTTTTCAATCGGGCGGCCGATCGAGCTAAAACCTCTCGCTTCTTGCTCTTTTTCATATGCTGCTTGTAGTGAGAGGATCGCAGCGTTTTGTTTTGGAGTCAAGGAGGTTTGCATGATTCGGTTTTTGACACTTTGTTCTACAGTTGAATCTGGGTGAATCTCAGCAATCATTCGTGTGATCTTACCTGTGCGAAGTTGCATCGCTGCTGCATATGCTTTTTCCACCTTACTCTCCTCTGTAAATAGTGGCTCTCTAAATGAACGGATCGCATGGTCATCCAAGAGCTGAAAAAGACCTTTATCGCTGCGTAGAGCGGGGATGACATGATTTCGAATGACCATTCCATCTAGCATGGTAAGTTGACTTTGTTGATATAAATCAAGCAGCTTCTTCCCACTCATAGAATCTGACTCACTCGTGCGAAATTCCTCTGGTAATGCACGAACTACCGCTTCAAGCTGTTGGTCACCAGTAGTTAAAGCCAGTAATTGATCATATTGTTTTCGACTCAAGGTTTCTCGATATGGTTCAGTATTTGGCATTTTGAATTGGATAAGCATCTGCCGGAGCTGATCAATCGCTTGTGCCCGTTCGGAGTCTCCTTTTTTAATGGCAGTATAATAGGCTATATGAAATGCAGGTAGGCTTGTATATTTTATTCTCATCTCTTCTGGAAGTGTGCTTTTATCTAGGGAACGGGTATATGAGTCCAGCTTGGCAATCTGCCCACTTAGTGGAAGCGGAACAGGGTTTTCAAAATCACGGATCTTCAAAAGCTTTTTAAGCAAATCATCCACATGATCACTCCTTTTATTAGGAAGATTCATTATAATCTTAACGCAAAATGCTATATGATCACAATTTATAGCTTTGCGAGCAAGAAAACTCATAGCTGAAGCTATAGGGATGAGAGCGAGCGTCAGGCGAGGGAGTTTTTTACCCCTCTCGCAGCCTGACCATGTCTCATATTTGATGTAAAATTGGCAATGATTATTCAGAACAAAGGCTCCCTCGTCTGAAATCAAGTTTGCCATCTCTTTGGACAAATTTTTACTTTGTTGCCACAGTTGGCACTGCCGTGAAGTAGTATATCGAAAATCATATGATCTGCTCGTAATCGTAATTCGTGGCGACGCTACGTTTCTCCTTGCTTAAGGTTTTCTCATATTTGAGGAAATATATTTAACTTAGCGCTAAATTATATATTTGATGGTATTTTATCTACATATTGGATATATTTAGATAAAATTGGAATCAAGGTGATCTTAGTGCGGCAACCCCTTTATTTGACTGAAGTTTACAGTTTAAAATAGATAAATACATGCTTGCCTATTGTTTGTGAAACGTATATCTTAAATGATAGTTTTATATATGGGGTGATTGTGATGGGCTTATGGAATCATCGAATATTTTCTTGGATTGGTTTTGTGATGGCGATTGTCCTACTGACGGGTATGTCAAGTTGTGATCAATGGATTGAGACTGGTAAAGGATGGTTTGGTTTCGATACAAAAGAGAAAAAGCAAACCGATCAAAAGGCAAAGAAAAGTCCTTCGACAGAGCAACCCAAAATAGCTGAAACAAAACAAATCTCTTCTACAACAATTGATTGGATCAATGGCCCGCCGCCTTTGCCTGATCATGGTGGAGTTTACCTATATACACAAAAAGACCATCCGGCAGAGCTAGATAATGTGTTTCGCTATCAGTCACATAATGGTTGGCTAATCTTGCTTGATCGGTATACATTATCTAAATATATGGGTTATAAGATGCAGGTAAAGCGAGTGGCGAAAACTGATCAACCGAATTTATATAAGATTGTTGTTTCATTAACACCAGGTGGTGATACCACCCAGCCAGCATTTTGCTTTTTTGAAGTGAGTAAGTCGGATCTACCGGAAAAAGCGCGCA
Organism: Seinonella peptonophila; assembly: GCF_900129355.1. Taxonomy (GTDB): domain Bacteria; phylum Bacillota; class Bacilli; order Thermoactinomycetales; family Thermoactinomycetaceae; genus Seinonella; species Seinonella peptonophila. The sequence continues at coordinate 30,259 of NZ_FQVL01000014.1, forward strand.
TCATTGTTGAAACAGAGAAAGGCGAGTTGTTAATTGGCTAAAAAAAAGCAATGATCCATTCTGATCATTGCCTTCCTACATAATGCGATTTAAAAATAGGGTTGGTGCAACCCAGATTTGCCCTGTGCCGGTAAATGTTTCCAGCGCTTCCGTTCGACCCGTAAATGATTGAAAGAGATTTCGGAGATTTTGCATGGGTGATTGGAGAGAAGCACTTCGTAAAATAACGCCTCCTGGTTCTATTTGTAACCGCTCATTATATAATTCAAATTTAAGAATCTGACTTTCCGGGATTGGAGAACGGAGTACACAAATCCCTGTACCACTCAGTTTTGTTTGGGTGATATAAGTCTGGTTGTCCACTTTCTTTGGTTTGATGGGACTGACACGAATTGTTGATTCGCAACAGTAAAACATTCCATGATCGACTATAATTTCCTCATTATCAAGTTTATGTAAAAAATAGTGACAAAAGTCAGGCTCTAGATAGAGTTCACCACGACCCTGATAGGCTGGTTTTATGTCATTTGTTTTTGTTCGCCTGGAAAGAGTAAGTTTGTGAAATAGATTTTTTTGCTTTTGGTGGGAGTCAGAAGAGATGTGTCCTTGGATTTGTTGAAGCGCGCCTGTTTCTGTGACGACAGTTCCATTATCCAAGATTACACGAACCTGCTTTAAACGTGCTCCATCAGTGGAAATCGGCATACATTGGTTTTCTCTATACTGCAAAATTTCGAACTTTGCGTTTTCACAGTCGTAGGAATCAATTATTTCAAATAGGTTTCCCATAGGTGATTTCTCGCTTACTCTCTCAATGGAGCAAGCGCCTCCTTTCAGATCTCGATGTAATGCAGTGGTGGGGAATCATTACCTCCAAATCGAAAGAGACGAATCAATTTAAACTGTATTATTACTAATATTATAACATCAATTTAATTAATTAGATATGGCTGAGCAGAATTTTTTCATCTCTTTTTAGAACCGCTTTCTGTTAACTAATTAAATAGATAACGTTATTTTAGGTAACAATCAAAGATATAAGCAAAATCAATAATAATGATAATTCTTTTCAATTTGTATTTAATATAATTTAGTATTGACTTCAATGTGAGCCTGTGATATTTTTTATTTGTTGTGTTTTGAAACGCGATGAAATCTTATAAGGGGGTGAATACTTGCTACACCCTGTCTTTTGACGAGAGACAGATGATGAGTAGCAAGTACTACATATGGCAGTAGTAGCAGAACAAACAGTAGAACGTTTAGTTGGGAAACCAGCACCGGACTTCGATATGGAAAGCACGAAAAATATAGAGACACTGGAAGAACGTGTAAAGCTCTCCGATTACCGCGGAAAATGGCTAGTTCTCTTCTTTTATCCGCTTGACTTTACTTTTGTATGTCCAACGGAAATTACCGCATTGAGCGACCGTTATGAAGAATTTACTGAGCTGGACACAGAGATTTTGGGTGTGTCTACTGACAGCAAATTTTCACACCGGGCATGGATTCACACACCACGTGATGAGAACGGTCTAGGTGATATTCAATATCCACTAGGTGCTGATACCACGCACAAAGTGAGCCGTGATTATGGGGTATTGCTTGAGGATGAAGGTGTTGCACTCCGAGGTCTATTTATCATTGATCCTGAGGGAATTGTACGTTATCAAGTTGTGACAGATAATAATATCGGTCGCAGTGTAGATGAAACGCTTCGAGTATTGCAAGCCCTTCAAACTGGCGGTCTATGCCCATCCGATTGGAAACCTGGTCAAAATACACTCTAAATGAATGAATAAAAGGGCCTATCCCCAGTGTTAGGCCCTTTTCATAAATATCCATTCAACGGAGTCATTCACAATCTATAGACTACTGATTGAGGTGATTGAAATGCCAATGCGTTTAAAAACGGAGATACCTGAATTAACTGGAATTGCTGAATGGGTAAATGGTGAAGCAAAAAAAGAAGACCTGTTAGGCAAACCGATTCTGGTCCATTTTTGGTCGATTAGCTGTGGAATATGTAAAGAGAGTCTACCTGATGTGAATAAAATGCGTGAGGAATACCCACAGTTACAATTTGTTGGTGTTCATATGCCGCGTTCGGAAAAGGATCTTGCGATTGATCCAGTTAAAGATACTATTACCAAATATGAACTCACACATCCTCAAGCGATAGATAATACACATACTGTTGTGGATCGTTTTGAAAACCAATTTGTACCAGCATTTTATCTTTTTGATGCAAGCGGCGTATTGCGTCATCGCTCTGCTGGCGAAAAAGCGTTGAAGTTATTAAAAAATCCTCTGGAACGCGTGTTAAACGAAGAAGAGAAGGAGGCTGAATAGATGGAATTCCCTCAGGAGCTGAGATATACAAAAGAGCATGAATGGGTAAAGATTGAAGATAATCAAGTTCGGATTGGGATTACCGACTTTGCACAAGATGAATTAGGAGATATTGTGTTTGTAGAACTTCCAGAAGTAGGACAAGAGATCAAAGCAAATACTTCTTTTGGCAATGTCGAATCTGTAAAAACTGTTTCAGAACTATATGCACCTATTGATGGTAAAGTAGTAGCTGTCAATGAGGAATTGGATGGATCACCAGAGAATATTAATGACTCTCCGTATGAAGAGGGTTGGATGATTATTGTAGAGCCAAATAATGTAAATGATGTGGAAGAATTATTAACGGCGGAGCAATATAAAGAAGTCATCGAAGTATAATACGTCGAATACATTGGTTTCAAGCATAGTGGTATCACTATGCTTTTTCGGTTATGTTACTGAGATAACAGATATATTTTTGTTTTTTTTAATGAAACAATTGATTGCTTGTGTTTATCTTTTGTACAGGTTGGGTAAATAGTAACTAACTCAAATTCAGTACCGACTTTATGAAGTGGGGAAGAGGAGGGGGATGTAAAAATGTACTGCTGTGGAGCTGCTATGATAGGTGCAATTGGTTCTTTGCGAAAGCATTCCGTCTTTGTACACAACGTTCCTTTGTTATACTGTCCGGTTTGTCATGAAATAGAGGTGCACCCGGCTGTGAAGGAAGAATTTGAATTAGTTGTTCAGTATGCAGTTGAAGATGGTGTGAAAGAGACCACCCTCCGTGATAAAATCGACCCCGAATTGATCGCTGAATGGAAAGAGTACTGTGTAAGTTTTCAGGAGGCGGACTTAGAACCGATTTTGCGCGAGCAGATTGATTACTCACTTGATTTGTTAAGCGCAACAAAACAGCTTGGAGATGCTGAATGGGGCGAGGAATTGAAAAATCGTTTGAAAGTATTAACGGGTCGCCTAAAAAGATTAGAAGAACAGAAAGAAAGTAGTAAATAAAGACTGACACTTGAGTGATTGAATCACTTTCACATAGTGTAGCAGTAAGGGATACATGGCAAGAGCTGTGTATCCTTTTTAGTACAAAAAAAGATGTTGATTCCACTAATGGAAAAGATGACTTATTTTTCCATGGTTGGGTTAAAAAAATTCGTTGACTTAAAAGGAAAAAAGTGATATCTTCGAACAGAGTGAATTCCATTTCGGGAGTGTTATAATGAGCCAGTTAAAGGTAGGGGACATCGTAACGGGAGAAGTGATTTCAACAAAACCTTTTGGGGCTTTTGTCAAGCTAGGATCAGGTGAAACTGGTTTGATTCACATCTCTCAGATTTCTACCAAGTATGTTGAAAAGGTGGAAGATGAGTTAGCAGTAGGTGTAGAGGTGAAAGCCAAGGTAATCACCATAGACCCCGCAGGTAAAATTTCCCTATCCATCAAAGCGTTAAGCGAGAATGCCCCACAAAGTCGAAGAGGTAGCGATCGTCGTGGGAGTAGAAAGTCTCCGGGCGATTTTGAGGATATGATGAAAAAATGGATGAAAAGTAGCGAAGAGCGTTTAAGCGCACTTGCTGCTAAACATAAGAAGAATCGAAGTTAAATAGCAAGTGAGTTTGATCCTTGCACACCTAAACGCATCTTCCAGCGAGAGGAAGATGTTTTTATTATGAAAAATGAAATGCTTGAAGGGAGGAAGGTCGTTGCGAAAGAGGTAAGTCTAAACAGTCTCTACATGATGATTCATCACAAGGTCATCGGATATACCATCATTGCTTCACAATAGAGCGAAACTGCCGTTGTTTGGCATGTGCAGAGTATTGCGAATCATTCGACCTTTGCATGGTTAGACTTTATTTTTCGTGACGGTAACTCAGTGATAAATAAAGAGAAAGTGTTAATCACAGGTCCAACATCAGGAATCGGTCTTGAGTTAGCTCGTCTTTTTGCCATGAATAATTATGAATTGATACTAGTTGGTAGAAATAGGCAAAAATTAATAGAATTACAGCGACTTTGGAAGTATGAATTTAATTCTACGATTCATATGATTGAAGAAGATTTGGCGCTTCCTGATGCAGCTAAGAAAATCATACAGACCGTTTCAGAACGTGGATTATCGATTGATATTCTTGTGAATAATGCTGGCTTTGGTGCATATGGACCATTTACCCAAACTTCTTTGACAAAGGAGCTTGAAATGATTCAGGTAAATGTGATAGCGCTTACATCTCTAACAAAGTTAGTCAGTTGTGAAATGGTCAAACAAGGAAATGGAAAAATATTAAATTTATCATCTGTTGCTGGTTTTCAGCCTGGTGGGCCATTGATGGCCGTATATTATGCCACGAAAGCATATGTGCTTTCTTTTAGTGAAGCTTTAGCCAATGAATTGGAAGAGGCCGGGGTACAAGTAAGCGTACTCTGTCCTGGACCAACAGCGACTCGTTTTGAAAAGCGCGCCAACCTGGAGCAATCAAAACTTTTTCAACGTAATATAATGACTGCTGAAGAGGTTGCGAGGATTGCCTTTCGGGAGTTTATGAGAGGAAAACGTTTGATCGTTCCAGGCACGACCAACCGGATTTTAGCTCGATCTGTACGCTTTCTGCCGCGTAAAGTGGTAACCGGAATGGTTCGTAGAATACAAGAAGAGCGAAATCCAGATCAATAAGGCAATAAAAAACACCTGATGAATCAACATCAGGTGTTTTTTTCAATGATTAGGATTGATGGAGCTTGATGACGATTTAAAATTTGATACCAATCGACTCGGAACTGTTTAGTGGGAAGTGAAGAAGCCCAATTAATGACTGTAGAGGCCTCTGCTTCGCCGCCAGAATGACCTGTGTAGAGGACAAGGGTCATTCTTCCACCCTTCATCAGCCATTCGCTCGCTTGTTCTGCTGCATATTGTGTCGTATGTGCTGTGGTGATGATCTGGTGATCGCCATTTGGCAGATAGCCAAGATTAAACATGATAGCGCCTATTTTCCCTTTATATACCAGTGGAATATCTTGATGAAGTAGGGCATGGTTATTTAAAAAAAGCTCTACTTGCTCTGAAGCATGATGCTCAATCAGTCGTTTTCTCGTAATAGAAATCGCTGTTTGTTGTATATCAAAGCCATAAACGCGACCTTGGCTACCTACTTGTTTGGCAAGAAATAATGTGTCGTATCCGTTACCAACCGTCGCGTCGATGGCAATTCCTCCCACGGATAATACTTCGCCAATCACTTGATGTGTATAAGCTAGAATCTTAGGTAAGCTCATACCGTGCCCGTCTTTTGAGACAATGTTGAGGCTCGTTTGCCTTGCCAACTATCCCGACGCTTTAATTCATCATCGATCGCATTGAGTACTTCCCATTTTTTTGTACTCCACATCGGCCCAATTAACAGATTAGGGGGGCCATCACCTGTAATGCGATGAATAATCATTTCTGGTGGGAGTAGCTCAAGCGAATCTACAACAAGTCGAACATAGGTCTCTTTATCTAAAAATTTTACTAGCCCTTGTTCGTACTGTTTGACCATGGGCGTATTTTTCATCAAGTGAAGCAAGTGAATTTTAATTCCCTGTATATCCATCTCGGAGCATGCTTGTACCGTTTGAAGCATTTCCTCTTCACTTTCGCCAGGTAGCCCATGGATAATATGCGCGCAGGTGCGAATCCCACGTTTTTGCAGCTTCTCAACACCTTCTAGAAAACAAGCAAAATCATGGCCGCGATTGATTAATTGTGATGTATGTTCATGAATCGTTTGTAGTCCTAATTCCACCCAGAGATATGTGCGTTTATTTAACTCAGCTAAATACTCAACCACATCATCGGGTAGACAATCGGGTCGGGTGGCAATCGAAAGCCCTACAACCCCTTCTTGTTCTAAAATGAGTTCGTACATTTCCCTCAGTTGTGCAACAGGTGCATAAGTATTACTAAAAGCTTGGAAATAACCAAGATACTTCGCTTTTGGCCATTTTTGATGCATACGTTTCTTCACATCATGAAATTGTTTTAATAAATCGTCGCGTCGATTGCCGGCAAAGTCGCCAGAACCACGAGCAGAGCAAAAAGTGCAGCCTCCAACAGCAACTTTTCCATCACGATTTGGACAAGTAAAACCTCCATCGAGAGCAACTTTAAATACCTTTTCTCCAAAGGTTTGCCGTAGATGATAATTCCAGGCATGGTAGCGTTTTTCTCCCCAATGAAGCGACATTTCAATCACCATCCATTCAGCTTTCATCATAACCGATTGTTAACATGAAATCGATCGTATGTAAATTCAAAAGATATGATAGAATCTTGGTACATATTGTTTACAGGGAGAGAGAAGATGAGCAAGTTTCACAAAGTAACAATGGTGTTCATGGCCACTTTTTGTTTGCTTACTTTTAGTGGGTGTTCTGTAATCAGTTCTTTTGCTGATCGATTTACTTCTGCTGAACAAGTTGCACATGATTCAATGGGTGAATTAAAAAAGACAAAAGGTTATCAATCTGTTGCAAAAGGTAACGAAACTCAAACATTGATTCACAATCAAAAGAAGACTGTATTACATAGCCAATATCATTTTCAAGAATCTTATAGTTTTAAACCAGTGAAGATTCATTCTATCCGACAATACATAACCAATGGTCATACCGTTCGCTCAGAATTATATTATTCTGATGGAACGGTTTATCAGAAAACAGGAATTAGTGGTTGGCAAAAAGAGAAAGGAACAATTGAGCAATTAAATTTAAACTATCGACCCGATCAACTACTTCAAGCTGTCACAAAAGGTAGCGCAGGAAAGGGAATACAAGGTCGCTTTTTTGTGTTAGAAATTGGAAAAGCAGCCAGTAAAGAGTATCTTACCCAAGCATACCATGACTTCTTATCCGCTTTCCAACAAGCAACCAATGTAGACCCAAAGGCAAAAGTTTCAATTCAGACGGATCGCCTATCTGAAAGAATTTTTATCGATCGACAGACCAAACGACTGCATCATATTGAATTGAATCTTAAATTAAGTACCAAACTAAAAGAAATTGAGTTTTCTCTTGAAAGAAAAGGAAAAATAGAACTTACTGGAGACTTACAACAACCTATTCTCCTTCCCGATTATGTAAAGAAAGATGCAATTAGTCATGAGATGGAGGAAGAAGATAAAACAGAAGAGTAAATAATTATTTTTTTATACGTTTTTATTTTTAATTGATCGGGAATTTATACGGATCAGATGCAAATTATAAAAAAGGACCGCTCAATTGACAATTTTTATCATGTAGTTGTATTATTTACGTATATTCCCTTGTCCTAGTGAGAAAAAGGGCGTGGTATAAATGATAGAAAGAAATGAACGGTCCTGTTATATGACAGATGTTTTTTATTTTATAACAGATTATCACGGTGAGGTGATGGACGTTGCCTAAACAGACAACGAGAAAAAAGACGTCCCACGTAGTTCAAGTAAAACCGTTGGAAACGTTATCAGTTCTCTCGCTAGAAGGAGAGCGAATCAGAGGTGAAGAGACGCTCTCAGATGATCAACTAAAAGAATTGATGCGTCGTATGGTGTTTACACGTACTTGGGATCAACGAGCAATCGGTCTAGCAAAGCAAGGACGACTTGGCTTCTATGCACCTGTTTCTGGACAAGAAGCTACAATGATTGGAAGTCAATTTGCTTTAGAAAAAGAAGATTTTATCTTACCTGGTTATCGGGATATTCCACAAATATATTGGCATGGCTATCCAATGTATCAGGCTTTTCTCTGGTCACGTGGTCATCAGCATGGTGGTGAGATTCCAGAAGATGTGCATTGTCTTATCCCTCAGATCATCATTGGCGCACAATATGTGCAAACGCCTGGTGTAGCAATGGGTTTAAAACGCAGAGGTAAGAAAAATGTCGCCATTACTTATACGGGTGATGGTGGTAGCTCTCAAGGGGATTTTTATGAAGCATTAAATTTTGCTGGAATTTTTAATCTGCCTGCTATTTTTATCGTGCAAAATAATGGATATGCAATTTCTACCCCAGTAGCAAAACAGACTGCGGCTGATAGTATTGCGCAAAAAGGCGTAGCAGCAGGTGTCCGTAGCCTACAAGTCGATGGTATGGATGTACTTGCAGTATATGAAGCAGTTGCTGAAGCGCGTCAACGTGCAGTCGAAGGCAAAGGTCCTACCTTGATTGAAGCATTAAATTATCGATTGGGCGCACACTCCATGTCTGGTGATGATCCTAAGCGATATCGGGAGGAGAACGAGTCTACCGAGTGGGCAGAAAAGGAACCGCTTGTTCGTTTTCGTGATTATGTAGTGACAAAAGGAATTTGGACTGAAGAAGAAGAGAATCAGGTTATAGAGGAAGCGAAACAAGAAGTTTCTGCGGCAATTAAAAAAGCAGAAACCTATTCGAAAATGACAATTCCTGGATTGATCGATTCAATGTATGAAACGACTCCTCCACAACTCGAAGCACAAAAAGCATGGTTTAAGGGGGATTCCTAAGATGGCGCAGATGAAGATGCAAGAAGCGATCAATGATGCATTACGAGTCGAGTTAGCACGTGATCCCGATGTCTTGATCTTTGGTGAAGATGTGGGGAGAAATGGTGGGGTATTTCGTGTGACTACCGATTTACAACAGGAGTTTGGGGAAGAGCGCGTTTTTGATACACCACTTGCAGAATCAGGGATTGTAGGTTTAGCGATTGGACTTGGAACACAAGGCTTTCGCCCTGTTGCAGAGATACAGTTTATTGGCTTTATCTTTGAAGCATTGGATAGCATTGCGGTACAAGCTCCAAGACTTCGCTATCGCTCAGGTGGACGATATCATGCTCCTTTGACGATTCGAGCGCCTTTTGGAGCAGGAGTAAAGCCGCCAGAGTTGCATGGTGATAGTTTGGAAGGGTTATTAGCTCAGACTCCAGGGATTAAAGTAGTTGTTCCTTCTAATCCTTACGATGCAAAAGGATTGCTGCTCTCGGCGATTCGCGAAAATGATCCTGTCTTTTTCTTAGAGCACTTAAAGCTTTACTTCTCGATCAAAGGTGAAGTCCCTGAAGGTGATTATACAGTACCCATTGGAAAGGCAAATGTCGTTCGTGAGGGCTCTGATGTCTCGATCTTTTCGTATGGAGCGATGGTACATACTTCCCTAAAAGCCGCTGAAATGATTGAAAAAGAGCGCGGTGCAAAAGTAGAAGTGGTAGATTTGCGTACAATTAGCCCCTTAGATACAGAGACAATTGTTGAATCAGTCAAGAAAACGGGTCGTGCAGTTGTAGTTCAAGAAGCGCAAAAGTCGGCAGGAATCGCTGCAGAATTGATTGCTCAAATTAATGAGCAAGCAATCCTTCAGCTGGAGGCACCTGTAAAAAGGGTAACAGGGCCAGATACAGTACTCGCTTTTCCACAGATTGAAGAAGAATGGTTGCCGTCTCCAAAGCGCGTTGTCGATGCATTAAATGAAGTTCTTGATTTCTAAAATTTATTCAAGATAGGATTACTGTTTCGACTAGATTGGAGGAATGCTCTCGTGGGTCTATATGAATTTCATTTGCCCGATGTAGGGGAAGGAATGCACGAGGTTGAGATTGTTAAGCTTTTGGTTAAAGAAGGGGACAAGATTGAGGAATTTGATACCTTAGCTGAAGTGCAGACAGATAAAGCTGTGGTTGAGCTTGCTTCACCTGTTTCAGGTGTTGTGAAATCGCTCAACATAAAAGAAGGAGACATCGCAATTGTTGATAGCGTAGTAGCCACTTTTGAAGTGGAGGGCGAGGGGAACCAATCTGAGCCATCAGCAGCTGAATCTGTCCCTTCACAACCCACTGCTACGGAAGTGCCATCCGATTCAGCTACAGCTCGCTTAGATCAAACAGAAGAGAAATCAGTAGTAGAGACTGAATCGGAAACCACAGACAAAAAGAATGTCTCAGCTATGCCCTCTGTACGTAAGTATGCAAGAGAGCAAGGGATAGATATTAGCCAAGTTACTGGAAGCGGAAAACATGGACGGGTCTTACGGGATGATATCGATTCTTACCTGCAAGGCGGAGCAAAACAAGCAAAAGCACAGCCAACCTCTGTTTCATATGAGCCAGGAACAGAAGAGCGGATACCTTTACGTGGTATTCGACGTACGATTGCAAAACGCATGGTTGAAAGTAAACAGACTTCACCACATGTTACATTCTTTGATGAGTTTGATGTGAACGAATTAATCGCCCTGCGTAAGGCTGGTAAAGCAATTGCAGAAACACGGGGTACGAAACTTTCTTACTTACCGTTTATTATCAAGGCAGTTATTACTGCTTTAAAAGAATATCCAACTCTTAACGCTTCGATTGACATAGAAAATAATGAGATTGTTATTAAGCATTTCTATAATATTGGATTAGCGGCAGCAACTGATCAAGGATTAACTGTCCCTGTCCTACACAATGCTGATCAAAAAACGATTTTTGAATTAGCAGATGAAATCAATGATAAAGCAAGTCGAGCGCGTGAGTTGAAATTATCACCAGATGAGATGCGCGGTGGTACGTTTACCATCTCAAATATTGGTGGTTATGGAACACAGTTCTTTACTCCAATAATCAATCAACCAGAGGTAGCAATTCTCGGTGTCGGAACGATAAAGGAAAAACCCGTCGTCATCGATGGTGAAATCAAAGTTCGTTCACTCATGTTTATGTCACTCACATTTGACCATCGACTCATTGATGGGGATGTGGCAGCACGCTTCTTAAATCGATTGAAACAGCTATTGGAACACCCAAATCTATTAATGATGGAGATGAGGTAAGATGGTAGTTGGCGATCTAGCACAAGAAGTAGATGTAGTAGTAGTCGGTGGTGGAATTGGTGGATATACAGCAGCGATTCGGGCTGCACAATTAGGACGAAGCGTCATGTTGGTCGAAAAAGGAAATTTGGGTGGAGTATGTTTAAACATCGGATGTATTCCATCAAAAGCACTGATTAGCGCAGCAGAACGGGTAGAGCATATTCAATCAGCAGGCGAGATGGGGATTGATGTTGCTGGTGAAGTTTCTGTTGATATGAAAAAACTAATCGGATGGAAAGATAAGGTCGTGAAGAAGTTAACAGGTGGCGTTAGTTCCCTGTTAAAGGGAAATAAAGTAGAAGTAGTGAGTGGTGAAGCATTTTTTTCTGGTACGGATCGTCTCCGTGTGATAAATGATGACGCTTCCCAAACCTATCAATTTAAAGATGTGGTGATTGCAACAGGATCAAGACCTGCTGAATTACCGATTCTTCCCTTTGATAGACAGCGGATTATCTCTTCTACAGAAGCTTTATCATTAAGTGAAGTACCACAAAAACTTGTCGTCGTGGGTGGAGGCTATATCGGCTTAGAACTAGGAACTGCTTTTGCAAAACTGGGCAGTGAGGTAACGATTTTAGAAGGGCAGAAATCTATCTTACCTGGCACGGATGCAGCTTTGAGTAAAATGGTTTCTCGCAAGCTGAAAAAGCTTGGTGTAAAAGTTTTAACAGAGGCTTTGGTACAAGGTGGCGAAAACAAAGGCGATTCTGTTGAGGTAAGCTTTACCCATAAAGATGAGCAACAAACGATTACTGCCGATTATGCGTTAGTCTCAATTGGTCGTAAGCCAAATACGGATGAACTTGGTTTGGAATCGATTGGTGTTACTTTAGATGAGCGAGGATTTATCAAAACAGATCAACGTTGTCAAACCAATCAAGAGCATATCTATGCGGTTGGCGACTGTGCCGGTGGTGATTTACTGGCTCATAAGGCTGGCTATGAAGGGAAAATCGCTGCGGAAGCTCTTTGTGGACAGAAGAGCATCGTTGACTATCAGGCAATGCCATATGTGATCTTTAGTGACCCAGAGATCGCTTATACAGGCTTAACAGAGTCAGCGGCAAAAGAGGCAGGCTATGAGACAAAAGTTAGCCGTTTTGCTTTCCAAGTAAATGGTCGTGCTCTATCGATGAATCAGACCGATGGCTTTGCCCAAATTGTAGCGGATGCAAAGACGAAGCAAGTGCTGGGCGTTCAGATTGTAGGGCCTGAAGCTTCAGCATTGATTGGTGAAGCTGTCTTTGCGATTGAGATGGGGGCGAATGCAGAAGATTTGAGCTTAACGATTCATCCTCATCCAACATTAACGGAGCCATTGATGGAAGCGGCTGAAGGGATTTTAGGACATGCAATTCATATGGTGAATCGTTAAAAAGATATGGATTTACAAACCCCCCTTTCCTCATACGTGGAAAGGGGGGTTTTGTTTGAATAAAGATAGAAAAATTTTTCAATAAAGGCTTGAAAAAATGTTGTCAAGATGTCAAGATACGTTTGTTAGTCAAATAAATCAATCTGTAGCAGGTTTGTAAAAAAGATTCGCTTGTATAATACTCCATTGCGAAGTTGAAGCCATCGTTCATAAGGATCAATCTGATCAACATACCCACAAAATTGATGCTCCATTCCACTTGCCACGCGATAAATCACAGAGAGCGGAATTTCCTGCTCAAAGGCAGTTTGAATGGATTGACTGATCATCAAAGACTGCTCAGGGTCGAATGATCGGTTAAAAGGATGATACTCGATTGAGATATGACGTTGCAATTTCATCACTCCATTAATGAACGCGACGTTTGATTTAAGATGATTGTATCCGAATATATGTTCGTAGTCAAGCTAATATTTAGCGAGGTGGCAACACATGAAGACAGAAATTGAAATCGAGGTACGACCTACGGAAATTGACGTGATGGGGCATGTAAATAATGCAAAGTACATCGAGTACCTGGAGTGGGGAAGAGAAGATTGGTATAACAAGGCGGGTATTCCATTTGATGAATTACAAGCAATTGGAATCGGTACAGTTGTTGCGAGGATTGAAATTGATTATCGGAAAGAGGCTCGCTTAGGGGAACGACTCTTGATTAAGACGCAGCCCCATAGCAAGGGGAGAACAAGCTATCTACTTCAACAACAAATTTTTAATCAAGAAGATCAATTAGTAACAGAAGCGATTGTGACAGGCGTTACCATTTCTTTAGAGAAAAGAAAGTCTGTGCCATTGCCCACTATTCTCGCTGAACATTTTACAAGAGAGCGGGAGCGTTAGCTTTTTAACTCCCGCAGCTCTTCCAATACGCCCTCTATTTCCATCATTGTTAAATTCCCTTTTCTTTGCTCTATAAAATGATAAATATCTAGTAGCTCATCATATTGATCCAATGAGTAGTTTTCAGAGCGGATTAAAGCGGCGTTGACGATATTTAATTGTTGTTTGATCGATTCAATGACATGTTCGAGATTCGCTTGATTTGCTGATTTTAAATCCAAATGAAACATCCTTTCTTTAAGAACGCATATACTCCATTAGATATTGTTTAATGAGTGAAAGTGACTCTTTTGTTTTATAATACGGCATAAACATAACGGTCGAATGAACAGGTGATGGTTTGGCATCGATTTGGAGCTGGTGTGCAATTCGCAAAGCACGGTAGAGATGATAATCATGTGTAATAATGGTTACTTTTTTAAGATGATACTGCTGCAAAAGTTGCTTGGTGTTACGTAAGTTTTCCCAAGTGTTGCGTGAGTTATCTTCTAGAATGAGTCGGTTCTTGGGTAGCCCTTGTTTTTGAAGATATTCAAACATCGCCTTAGCTTCTGTGTGTTGGTCATTTCCTAGACCACCTGAGAGTACCAAATATTTTACCAGACCTGAACGGTAAAGGGAGAGACCCAGATCACATCGTTCTTTTAGCGCTGGGCTCAATTCACCGTCCCACAATGCAGCGCCCAGAATAATGCCTGCTTCCCTAGATTCTGAAGAAGGGTTTACTTCATCAAATTGTGAAGTCAGATAGTACAAGTAAAAGTAGAGACTGAGCAAAAGAATTAATATAATCGTCAATAAGTATATCCACTTTTCTGTCAAAATTCTATTCCTCACCATATTTGAATCCCTGCTTATGAGGGCAATGGACATCCTCCCATCTCTGGGGGATTGGGATGGTAGACACTAAAGCGACCTGTGTCGCGATTTACGTCGATGACAAGTCCATCTAACCAATTACTTGTCGCCACATCATATAGAAAGGGAACACCTTTTACTTCGATTTTGGAATCACTTATTTTCCATTCAGTCATTTCGATTGCAAATGATGGGGTGTTACAACCTGACGTAAGTGGAATCACGCGAAAGCCAAGCCAGTCTGAGCTTTGATCCTGCTCTTGGGTTAAAAGCCATTTTAATTTTGCCGCAGCAAGATCGCTAATGTCTACATGCAAATTTTGTTTACTGGTAGGTTTCATGTGTAGGACTCCTTTCTACATCATCCATACATTATAGCTTATATTTCTCTCACTTGAAATGACAAGGAAAGTATGGAGCAAATATGTTAATATAAAGTAGGCAAGTGAACGTCATAATCTTTGAAGGGAGGCAGCTCATCCGCATTTTGTCGAATGAGCCTTACATATGGAAAAACGTCATGGAGCAATTACGTTTAAAGGAAACGCTGTTACTCTATTAGGACCAGAGGTAAAAGTCGGTCAGCAAGCTCCCGATTTTACTGTTTTAGCAAATGATCTCACACCTGTCTCTTTAGCTGATAGCAAAGGGTCAGTCAGAATTATTAGCGTTGTTCCCTCGCTTGATACTGGCGTTTGTGATCAGCAAACACGCCGTTTTAATGAGGAAGCTGGGAAATTACCTGATGTAAAAATATTGACAATTAGTGTTGATCTACCTTTTGCCCAGAAACGCTGGTGTGGGGCTGCTGGAGTAGAACAGGTACAGACACTCTCTGATCATCGTGAGCTCTCTTTTGGGACTGCTTATGGTGTTGCCATTGAAGAGTTAAGACTATTGGCACGTGCAGTATTTGTAGTCGATCAGAATGATCAAGTTGTCTATGTTGAATATGTTTCAGAGGCAACAGAACATCCAAATTATGAAGCTCCTATTCTGGCTGCTCAGCAAGCGTTAGGTAAATAATTCGTCAAGTTGACGTGAAGATTAGTTGAACCCTAGTACTTCGTTCTTGAGGTACTAGGGTTTTTATGTGAAAATAGAGGAATGAAGACGCAGAATTAATGGAAAGTTGACGAAAGATCAAAGATGTCGATTTGCATGATGTTCCTATATTGATTAATAGATATGGCTCTTTACATAATAAGATGATAGCTTATGAAAGGATGTCGTTTCCTTTGTGGATACATTGGTCGCATGTAAGTAAACAATATGGGCAGCAAGAAGGGCAGAAGTCACTGAAACAGATGAAAAAACCTTCTTCATATGGTCTCCTTGATTTTTCTGCTCAGGTTCGCCAAGGAATTACTGTCATCCTAGGACCAGAGGGATCAGGCAAGTCAACATTACTGAAAGTTACTGCGGCTGTAATGCTTCCCGATGATGGTCGCATCACCTACCGTTTTCAATCTGATCAGCACTATGTATGGTCACGTGGAAGTGTTATTGCTTCTGGGACTTCTGGCTTGGGTGACTTAAAAGAAAAGATCGGATATGTACCTGACATAGAACATGTGAAACATCATACAACTTGTGAAGAATCATTAATTCATCTGGCTCAGTTGCATCGTCTTTCCAGACCGCGAGCTCGCGTGAGGAAAATGCTAGCTAAATGGGGTCTTGCTGCATTTCGTAAACGTCCGCTTGCCGATCTGCCAGTCAGCGAATTAAAACGGTATTTAATTGTCCAAAGTTTGCTTGTACAACCACAATTTTGGATTTTGGATGAGCCAACACGCGGACTTGACGATTATGGTCGGCAGCTATTAATTCATGAATTAAAGAGTCTTGATCGTAAACGAATTGTCCTTCTATCTACTCAAGATATGGAATTGGCAGAATGTGCTGATGAAATGATTCTATTAGAATATGGTTCATGTCGCCGGATGGGAAAACGAAATTTGCTGACAGCAAGCGTTTCAGAAGGTACGGTCGCAGCATGGTATAAGGCGATGCAGACCTTTACTCGCGCCACAGAACAATAAAGCACGATTTTCACCAATATGATTATCTCACCTCTCCACTCGCTCGTTACTTTCATCAATTTGACTCTCACATCATGGATATGTGGGAGTTTTTTGTTGATCAGATCAGGGAAGGAGTTAAGGATAAATGAATTGCTTTGGAGGATTGAAATGAGTGAGGAAAAGAAACAAGACAAACGCTCTCGACTACAACGATTTCTAGAATGGCTAGAAAGAGCAGCAAATAGAATGCGGAAAATGTGGCAACACCCTTTTACCAAGCAGATGAAAAATTGGATTAGTCAGCATAAAAAAGCGGTTTTAACAACGACTACGATTATTTTGACTATCTTCATTGGACTTTATACGATATCTATTTTAAAAGTCGACTCAGATGAAGCCATTACGCAGTTTACGCAGGCTTTAGAACAAGAGGATGTGTCTGGGCTGCAAAAATTGATTGAACCGGATCAAGCTCGATTCAAATTTAATCAGAAACAGGCGAAAGATTTAATCAAATTTTCGCAACAGGATGAGGACTTCTTTTATGGTTCAGATGGGATTCTTGCACTATTACGAAAGGAACAAGGATTAGATGAAAAAAGTGTGACCGCTGATGCTGTTTCAAAGCATCCTTCATCCTTTTTTTATCTGAAGAAAAAAGAAGGGTTTTTATGGGATACATATTGTATAGGTGTCAAAACAGGATATATAGAAGTGACAACCAATCTTCCAGGTGTTCAGGTTTGGATTAATCATCAGCCGGTTAAAATCGTTAGGAATAAAGGGAAATCAGGGCCTTTTTTGCCTGGGATTTACCAAATAAAAGGAAGCAAAAAATTCCCATATACTACCGTTACGACAGAACGGGAAGTAAATTTATTTCAAGCGGAAAATCGAATAGCAAAAGAGACATTGGCGCTATCGATTGGGACGATTCGCGTTTACTCAGGAATGCCAGATACTGAAATTGTAATAAATGGTAAAAAAACAGGACAGACCGTAGGCAACACGATCGTTGATTTTGGTCCAGTCACAGATGATGGATCATTGCGTATAGATGGGGAGCGCTCATTTCCTTGGGGAGTGTTAAAAAGCACACCCATTCCAATCAAACCGAATGTCTGGAAGTTTGATTTAACCCCTAATCCTTTTTCAAGTCCTGAGTTAAAAAAGCCCATGCTTGATTTAATCAATCGCTATGCCAAAGAACGAGTAAAAGCAAAGTTGACCAGTAGTACAAAACCATATACCTCAATTCATTCTAAATTAAAAGAAAAATATGAAGGTGAGTTTCGTGATCAGAAGCAGTTTCAATCAGGGGATCGGTATCAAGGAGTGGCTGTGAAAACAATTGTAAATCCGTTGAAAGCAACGGCTACGATAGAAAACGATGGACAAGTCAAAGTGAAAATACCTGTCCAATTCCACTTTCGTGAACGGGTCTATGGCAACTTTGATCATGGGGATGAGCCACTAGAAGATGTTGTCGAAGATGCTTATGTGTGGGTTGTCTATGATGAACAATCAAAAGAGTGGTTGATTACAGACTTAAATTCCATATTATTTTCAGATGATCTGTTTCGAGATTCGCATAATCTCATTACAAATTTTTAGCTAAATAGACTTGGGGCGTAAAAAATTGCGCCCCTTAGATGATGTCCTGGATTGTTTGGCTTTTAAGGCAGCTATTCAGATAATTGACTTCCTCTTTTAAAAATTGCAAACGAGCATTACCAAACCATTCAAGTGTAACTGTACGGTTATAACTTCTACGCCCTAAGTATTCAATTAAAGGTTTTATCTCTACAACTCCCTGCTTTAAAGAAGCTAGCTCATGTACATTTCCATTGGGATGAAACACATTCGTTGGTCGAAATTGATCTGTCTTTTTGCGTGCATTTTTTAGATGAACATGTTTAACATAGGGATACCAATTTTGGAGACATACGAGAGGATCAACGCCGAGTTCCCATACATGGAAGGCATCAAAGTTAAGTCCTACATGTGTCCAATTCCGTTTATCGATATTTTTGAGAAGCAGTTCAACCCCTCTGATATCATCTAGTAAAGTTTGTGGATGAACTTCAAAGACTACATCGATTTGCGCTTCTTGCGCAAGCTGGTTCAGTATATCTATTCGGTCTAACCATTGTGTTTGAATGGTGGTGGTGCTGTCTCGATAGGAAAGATTGCCTGAGAATAAACGAAGTGTGGATATTTTTAATATATGACTGAGGTGAAATTTTGCTTGAAGCGATTCCTTCCAATTGTAAGAATCCGATGAAAAATTGGTGAGGTCTAAATATGCACCTAAAACATACATATGTAAATCCGTCTGTTTGGCTAATTGGATCAGTTCATCCTGATGTCTATTTAAATGTGGCTCCCATAATTCTAGTCCTTGAAACCCACAGTTTCTAGCAATTCTGACCAAATCGTTTGGTGAATACATGTGATAACGAAAAGTGACTGTAGCCATAAGCCATTTCACGAGTTGCACCTCTTTCTATTTGTATAAACATTATTATAACATTCTATAAATAAAAGACTTATAATATATAAAATATAAATGTTAATTTAATATAAAAAACGCCTGATATTGAAAACAGGCGTTTTTATGCAAGTTGAATAAGGAATTGGATGAACAAACTGTTCATAGTAACAATAGATGTAACACAATAAATGGATTTTCCCACCAGTTATAGCAGATTTCAGGTAGATTATACCAGGAACTGATCATAAAATATCTTTCAATTTAGATAGTTGATCAACATAATTGAACACGCATACATAGGTCATCAGTCGATGGTGATGTACATGTGAAAAACCGAGATAGTTATTTCTATATCTCGGTTTTTGTTGTTTTGCATTTCACATAATGTGAATAATGAATTGAATGTCATTGAATGGAGGAGATAGAACTAGATGAGAAGTTTAAAGAAGCCAATGAATATTTTTCGCACAATACCTTGACAGAAATAGTATTGTGTAATAGATTATATATCGAGAGGTGAGTATATATGGCAGGGAAAATTTCGACTGATCTCATTCGAGGTCATACGAGCACAATCATTTTAAATGTACTTCGACAAGGTGATAGCTACGGATATGCAATCTATAAACAGATCATCGCGCTCAGTGACAATCAATATGAGCTGAAAGAAGCAACTTTGTATACAGCTTTTCGACGGCTAGAGAAAGAAGGCTATATTCTGTCTTATTGGGGTGATGAGACGACAGGTAGTCGACGCAAGTACTATCGAATCACAGAAGCAGGTAGTCAATTTTATGAACAAAGTCAAAAGGATTGGGCGTTCGCTAAGAATATCTTAGATAAACTGATTAATGGGGGATTGAATCATGATGAATAATTCATCTGTAGATAAAAAGGTAAAAGAGCGGATAAACGAGTTGTTTGCTGGAGTTGGATCCAGTCAAGCATTATTTGAGTTAAAAGAAGAGTTGAGCACTAATATCAAAGAGAAGGTTGCTGATTTTCAATCGCGTGGAATGGATGAACAGCAATCGTTGCAAGAGGCGATGATTTCGCTGGGGGATCTGAGTGAATTAGTGGAAGAGATGCGTCAGCTCGGGCAAAATCAGGCGAAGCAGAAAGTCTACTCGACGAGGGCGGCACAGATTTCGACGATTGGAATTGTTGTGGGTGTTTTGTTGATCCTATTTGGAGGGTTGGTCTGCACGATGTTGTTTTTCCAAACTTCTGAAACAATTAGTGCAGTGGGGCCGTTAATTTTTGTGGTGTTGGGTGGAGCGATCACAACGTATAGCGTGCTGACTCGGGAAACGAAGAAGTGTTATGGTATGAATAAAATTCGAGCAACGATATATGCTGCGGCAGTTGGAACAGGTCTGTTTGGATTTTTTGTATCCATTATGACATATGCTGGTATGGGTAAAATCTACACAGCCATCGCCCCATTTATGGTGTTTTTTATGATCAGTGTAGGAGTCATTCTTTATCTTATACTAACGGAAGTAGACCGAAAGAAAGAAAATTCATAGCATAGTTCTTTGTTATGTCAAGAAGCTTAACTACAGCAGAGGAGGACATCTGATGATAGTTGAATTATTGATCCAGGTGGGGCCCATAGTAGTAGTGCTTCTCCTCATCATTTGGCTCATTGGCTGGCTTGGTAGCAAAAGATCAAAGAAATTGAGTATGGCTGCTAAAAATGGTTGGTTGATTAGTCACATTTTCTTTTTCATTATTTATTTCAGCGGATTATTCGCTACTTTGCTACTGACTATTGGTAGTACGTATACGACTGATCCGATACTTATGCACACAACGCATTTATATGCAAAATATTCCGATTGGTTTTTGATTATTCCTGGTGCATTTGGCTGCATTATCACTGGAGTGTGGTTAGCTGTACGAACACATTGGGGACTGATGAACTATTACTGGGTAATCGCAAAAACAGTAGGGAATGTGCTTTCCATTGCTTTTGGTAGCTATTGGATGCGTGTTTGGTATGGAAAAACCATAGAATTCACGAAAAATGGTCATTTTGACTTCTTCCATAATGCGGTATATTTGGAGAGTCGTCAAGGGCTCATCTACGGAAGCATTGGTGCGATTCTCTTTCTTGGCTATTTAGTGGCTATTTCTAAATTTAAGCCTTGGGGTAAACGAAAGAAACAGAAGCAAATACCCACTGCTGTTAAACCAATAATGAAATAGTCGTCTAAAATGGGTTAAATGAATAAGAAAAAGCTGAAGTTGCTAGGGAGCAAGGGGCAAAACAGACGGAAAATTACTTTTCTTTGATGCTATCCCATGTCAGGAAGATTTACAAATAATAAAGAATGGATCGTATTTGCAGGAAATGAAAGTGGGACTGGGGCAAAAACAGCGGTTGGTTATGGACAATTTGAAGTAGTCGGTTGTTATATAAAACAACGCCTTGATTCGACTCAAGACGTTGTTTTTGAAATCCATTTGTATTGAGAATGACTGTAAGCCAAATGTTTGGATCTAATTTAGCATTTAGTTGGAATCTGAATAACAAGAACGAACACCGTTCATTACTTCTAAAGCGAGATCGGATATAATTGGATATAGATGGTATGTACTCGGATGAAAGTAAATGAAGGAAGAAAATGAAAAAGAAATTATCAATCGGGATTAGTGATTTTAAGATGATTAGAACAAGCGACTATTATTATGTGGATAAAAGTTTAAAGAAATTATCGATAAATGAAAGATTGTAGGAAAAAATCTCGAAATGTATTTGCAGCTTGTGATAGATATCGTTCTTTTAGCCATGACAATTGATAAGTACGTTGACAGATTGGTTGTTTAATATGCAGTAGATGAAATAAATTACCTTTACGATCAAATAATGGTACACCTATATCTCTCTCCAAGCGCGCAATTGTTTTGCTGAGAGCTGGTTGTGCAATCCGAAGATCTTTCGCTGCCTTCGTCATGTGCTCCATTCTTGCGACCCTTTGGAAATATTGAAGTTGTAATAATTCCAAAGTTGTTGCATCCTTATATACTAAAAGGAATATAGATATATACAAATATATATTTTTATATATCTATAATCAAATGTATGATGGATATGAATAGAATCAAAGGAGAGAAATGATCGATGACCAAAAAAAATGATGTTCTTGAAAAAGAGATCAATATGATCAAACAAATCATTATTGAAATGGAAACAGCACATAACAACCATGACGCTGATGAGCTTGATCGTCACTTTACTTCCGACGCATCATGGGTCAATGTAATGGGTCAACGATTATCGGGTTGGAAGGAAATAAATGAAGTGCATAAGGCTGTCTATAAAGAACCGCTAAAGAATTCATATGCCCGCTATGATGTTGCGAATATTTCCTTTATCCGACCAGATGTAGCGGTAACACATATTAGGCAATATTCAACTACCCCTGATAAGAAAATAATAAAAGGAAGTCAAGGGAGCATGGCTGTATATGTGATGATCAAAGAGAACAGTACATGGAAAGTTGCCGCTGGGCAAAATACGTTGATCCAAGGAGATGATCATACCAATCCATAAAATGATAAAACATCTTTTGGAGAACCCAATAAAGGCAACCGAAAGCTAATTGGAGAATCGTTCTGGATGATTATTTATCCTGTGGTTGTTTAACGATTGTTATCAATAACAAAAGAGATAGGATCACAGAGATGGATGCGGCAAGAAATAAAATTTCATAGCTTGTTATTTGAGAAATCCAGCCCAAGATGATTGAGCCCAAACCAATTCCAAGATCAAATGCGGTAAAAAATGAAGCGTTGGCGACTCCTTTCCGGTCTGGATGAGCAAGGTTAATGATCGCTGTTTGGAGTGCGGGTTGTGCTGATCCAAAACCGATGCCATAAAGAATAGCTGCGATGATCAGACCGACCAATCCTTCAGAATAGCTAATCCAAATCAGTCCGATGCAAGTCAGGATAAGTGATGGGATTAATACAGCTTTTTCGCTAAAACGATCGGATAGCTTTCCAGAGATAGGTCTTGATAATGTCAAGGCAATGGCGTATACAAGGAAAAATGTCCCTGCGTTCACTTTTAATGAATCAGCAAATAAAGGTAAAAAGGTGGTGATCCCCCCATACGAAACCGCAAGAAAAAAAATGACAATAGAAACGGGTAGGAGTGATGGATCGAATATTTCGATCCGCTTTTGTTGATTTTGGTTAGATTTAAAAGGTGTTTTTGTAAAAAATAAGATAAGAAAAGCAATAAAAGTAATCACAGTTGCGGTTAGAAAAAGTGTATGAAATGAATAATGGTTTAAGATCCATAAACCTAAAAGAGGACCTATTGCCATGGCGAGAGTTGTTCCAATTCCATACCACCCCATCCCTTCCCCTCGACGTGAAGCAGGAATGATGTCAGTAATGGCAGTGCCTACTGAAGTAGTTGATGCTGCCCAACTTAAACCATGAATAAAGCGTAATAACATCAAAACGAAAATTCCACTTACCCAATCATAGAGATACATAGAGACAACAAATAATAGAACCCCCCAGATGATAAAGGGTTGTCGCCCAAAACGATCTAACATTCCGCCGATCACAGGTCGGAACAATACAGCAGAAATCGTAAATAACCCAACAATCAGACCTATTTCAGATTCAGAACTCCCTAATTTTTTGATATATAAGGGAAGAGTAGGGAGTAGGAAATAAAAACCGGTGAAGATGAGAAACAATGAGAATGTGAGAAAGATAAACTGTTTTGTCCAAAGCTTTTCCATGTGTGATTCTCCCTTGTCAATTGATTGAATGCAATTGGGAAACTTGTTCGATTTCTGATGTAACCCATTCAATGCCTGTGAGTGTAAGTTGTATTCGATGATCGAATATCTTTAATAACTGGTTTTGTTGCGCCTTTGGCATAGTAGTAATGGGTTTTTGTTCAATGATATTGGTTTCATTTCTCAGATACTCTAACTGGTTTTGCAAATATTCAAGGTATTGCTCCAAACAAGCTAGTTGAAATTCTTTATTAACAAAATGTGAATATGCCATTTTAAACATGAACACAAGATCAGTATCCATATTAAATTTCAATGGTTTTTTCATAAGTGTGTAAAAATGTTTTCTACCTGTTTCTGTAATCCTATATACTTTCCGTACTCTTTTTCCGATCAATTCCTTCCCTTGAATTTCGATATACTGATCTCTTTCAAGACGTGTGAGCAATGGAAATATGGTTCCTGAGCTGATCTGACGATAGGGACCGGCTGCATGTTTTAATTTTTCTTGGAGACGATAGCCATGCCAGTCATTTGACATTAATTCACCTAAAACAAACAGTTCATACACATTTGTACCTCCTATATATCGATTCGACATATGTGGATTAATTATATGTCGAATCGATATATAAAACAACCCCCTACTTAAAAGTAGAGGGTTGCATGTATTAAACAGCTGCTTCTTCTTTGTCATTCAAAATTTGACGTAATACAGTAGGAAGGATACCACCATTTCGATAATATTCAACGTCTACTACACTATCGAGTCGAACTAATGTTTGGAAAGAGATTTTACTTCCATCAAGTCGAGTTGCCGTAACGTTTATTTTAGATCCGGGCTGGATCTCATTTGAGATATCTGGGATATCAAAAGTTTCTTCGCCTGTGAGTTCGAGTGATTGCCAGCTTTCACCACCAATAAATTGTAGTGGAAGGACACCCATACCGACCAGATTACTGCGGTGAATCCGCTCAAAGCTTTCTGCAATCACTGCTTTTACACCCAGCAAGTTGGTTCCTTTCGCAGCCCAGTCACGTGAACTTCCTGTGCCATATTCTTTACCAGCTAGAACAACAAGTGGCGTTTCGCTCTCTTTATATTTCATCGCCGCATCATAGATTGACATCACTTCACCTGTTGGGAGGTACTTGGTTACACCGCCTTCTGTATCAGGCACCATTAGGTTACGAATACGGATATTGGCAAAAGTTCCTCGAGTCATGATTCGATCATTGCCCCGACGCGAGCCATAAGAGTTGAAATCTCTAGGTTTTACACCATGCTCTTGTAAAAACTGACCCGCTGGACTAGATGTGGAAATGCTTCCTGCAGGTGAGATATGGTCTGTAGTTACCGAGTCACCTAAAAGGGCTAATGTTTTCGCTCCAAGAATGGGTTTAATCGATGGTGCTTCACTTTCCATATCAACAAAGAAGGGTGGCTCTTGGATGTAAGTCGAGTCAGCATCCCATTCATAAAGTTCACCTTTCGGGATCGGCATTTTGTTCCATCTTTCATTCGCATCAAAGACGTGACGGTATTGATTTCGGAATTGTTCAGGGCTCATCGAGGATTGAATCATCGTGGTAATCTCTCCAGGAGTTGGCCAAATGTCTTTTAGATATACAGGTTTTTCTTCTTGATTATAGCCAATGGGCTCTTTTTCAAAGTCGATATCGACTGTTCCAGCTAATGCATATGCGACTACAAGTGGAGGTGAGGCAAGGTAGTTCGCTTTTACAAGGGGGTGAATCCGACCTTCAAAGTTTCGGTTTCCACTCAATACAGAGGCAACGGTTAGATCGCCTGTTTCAACCGCTTTGGCAATTGGTTCAGGGAGCGGTCCGCTATTTCCAATGCATGTTGTACAACCATAACCAACAACATGAAAGCCTAATTTCTCAAGGTAAGGCAATAATTTTGCTTTTTCCAGATAGTCAGTTACGACTTTTGAACCTGGGGCTAAGCTCCGTTTTACATAAGCAGGAACTTTTAGTCCTTGTTCCACTGCTTTTTTCGCTACCAAACCTGCCCCTAACATTACGCTGGGATTAGAAGTATTGGTACAACTGGTAATCGCAGCAATGACAACGGAACCATGAGTAAGCTCAACAGAATCATCGTTCATTTCAGTTGAAACTTTTTGTTGGATTTGCTCTTCGTTAAGACCAAATCCGCGTTTTTCGATAGGTCGACGAATGGTTTCGCGCCATTCATGTTTCATTTGATTCAGTTCAATTCGATCTTGTGGGCGTTTTGGTCCAGAAAGACTGGGTACAACATCACTTAAGTCAAGTTCAATCGTATCAGTGAAGACAGGGTCTGGTGTATGATCGGTACGGAACATGCCTTGTGCTTGATAATAGGCTTTAACGAGTGAAATCTGCTCCTCGTCTCTTCCTGTGCCGCGGAGATAGCGAAGTGCTTCTTCGTCAACGGGGAAGAAACCAATGGTTGCTCCATATTCAGGAGCCATATTGGCGACAGTTGCTCTGTCAGGCAAGCTAATGTTGCTTAGACCAGCACCATAAAACTCAACAAATTTCCCTACAACACCTTTTTTCCGTAGCATTTCAGTTACGGTCAAGGCTAGATCAGTTGCGGTAGCTCCTTCTGACAATTTACCAGTCAGTTTAAACCCGATCACTTCAGGTGTGATAAAGTAGAGCGGTTGCCCGAGCATACCAGCTTCTGCCTCGATTCCCCCGACACCCCAACCGACCACGCCGAGACCATTGATCATAGTTGTATGGGAATCCGTTCCGACAAGGGAATCTGGGAATACATATGTGTGTCCATCCTGCTCTTTTGTCATTGCTACACTGGCTAAATACTCTAGATTCACTTGGTGAACAATACCTGTAGCAGGTGGAACAGCTCTAAAGTTATTAAATGCATCTGTAGCCCAACGAAGTAGGCGATAACGCTCTTCATTCCGTTCAAATTCTAAATTCATATTGTAAATAAGCGAATCATTTGTTCCAAATCGGTCAACCATGACAGAGTGGTCAATGACGAGATCAACGGGAATCAAAGGGTTAATTCGTTCAGGGTCTCCGCCGACTCTTGACATGGCTGAGCGAAGAGCTGCAAGATCGACGACAGCCGGAACTCCTGTGAAGTCTTGTAACACAATCCGTGCTGGTTTGAAAGCAATCTCTTTATCTGAGCGATCCGTTACCCATGTGGCAAGCTGTTTTACATGTTCTTTCGTAATGGCTTTCCCATCATATTGGCGCACAGCTGCTTCTAATAGTACTTTTACGGAAAAAGGGAGTTGAACAATGGACTCATATTCCTCTTGCAATTTTGGTAATGAATAGTAGTTATAAGTTTTGCCGCCTACGTTTAATTGTGAATGAATATGTTGATAACTCATAGAAAGGCCTCCTTGTTTCGTATAGTGAAACTCGGTTTCTTTTTTTCGGTACCTATTATACAATGTAAGCAGCTTGTTGTATACATGTAATATGCAATAAAACCATTTCTTTCATACAGATTAGACTGTTTACAAACATGGGTAGGGGCAGATGAAATCTCATCGGAAACATCGTGAAGGCAATATTGGCGGCGGAGCGGAGAAATGCTCCTAAATCCACATTTTTCTAGGTACTAAGCAGCCTTTGTGTAACAAAGAATAGTCTGCACACTCCATACTCAAGTTTCGTTAAGCAGCTAACGCTACAAGTCTCACTATGACACGCTTAGCCTAGTTGATACCGCCCTGAGCGAGTAGCCGCGGCGTCTGAAGATATCTGTGCAGCTTGAAAGGAAGTCGCAGTGTGAAATATTGACGGCTGAGGGGTAGGAATGTTTGCAGCGTAAGGGGGATACAGATTATAATGAACAATGAAAATGATTCTCATTCTAATGATCAATTGGAGGATGATCGTCGATTGTCCAATAGTAAAAAGAACCATATTCGTTCCGTTGATCGAGCGCTGGATCTCCTCTGCTGCTTTGTAGAACGTAAACAGTGGACATTAACAGAGCTAACAGAAAAGACAGGATTGCATAAGACGACAGTTTTTCGACTTTTAGCAACCTTAGTTGATCGAGGATTTCTGCAACGGGATACAGAGACAGAGAAATATCGTTTAGGGATACGAATATGGGAATTAGCTGCTCATATGGATCAGACCAATGATTTATCCATTTTATTTTTACCAGAGATGACAAAATTACGAGATCAATTAAATGAAACCGTTAGTTTATACATTCGAGATGGTTTAGAACGAATTCGGATTCAATCTGTAGAGAGTCAGCAAACAATACGTCGTGTTGCACCTGTTGGCGAACGGATGTCATTAGCAGTTGGCGCTTCGAGTAAGGTCTTAGTTGCATTTGCAAAGCATGAATTGATCAAGCAAGTAGTAGAGACATGTGCAGGGATCGAGCAAATTGATTTCATCGATTTTGCAAAGAAGATTGATTGGGTAAGAAAGCATGGTTATGCGATTAGCTATGCCGAAAGGGAGAGTGGCACTGCTGCGATTGCTGTACCGATTTTGAATCGACAAGCGAGTATTGTGGCTGCTTTAGCCGTATCTGGTCCGATCTCCCGAATGGATGAAGAACAGATCGACACATTTCTACCTCATCTTCGTGAAGCGGCACAACAAATGAGAAATAAGTTAGTATAATAAAGAGACTTTAGCCGAATTTTAATCTATTGCATATTAAGGTGAGAGAAAATGAAAATCGGGTATCGTGTTTTAAAAACAGCATTAGGTGCAGGGATTTCAGTTGCGCTTGCGCAATTGATCGGTCTTCAGTCTTATGCAACAGCAGGCATGATTACGATACTTTGTGTAAAAAGGACAAAAAAAGCCTCGTTGCGTACAGCTGGGGAAAGGTTGTTAGCCTGTTTGCTTGGTCTTTTCTTTGCGGGATTATTTTTTGAACTGCTCGGTTTTTATGCTTGGGTAATCTCTGTGATCTTGCTCGTATTGATCCCAATCTGTGTATATTTAGGAATTGTAGATGGAGTTGTAACAAGCTTAGTCATTATCTTACAGATATATTCATTGCATCATTTTGGAGCTACTGTTGTTTGGAATCAGCTTTCACTCATGTTGATCGGGATTGGAGTTGCGCTGATTTTAAATCTGTATATGCCAAGCTTGGAAAACGATCTTAAAAAGTACCAACAAGATATTGAGACAAAGTTTAAACGGATTTTTGAAGAGTTTATCATCTATTTACGCGAGGGTACGAGTCATTGGGATGGTGCTGAGATCGTAGAAACAGAAGAATTACTAAAAAAAGCAAAAGAATTAGCAAGCAAAGAAGAAGAAAATCATCTTACTGAAGAAAATGATAGCTATGCTGTATATTTTCGGATGCGGGAACGTCAGTTTGAAATTATTGTTCGTCTTGTTCCGATTATCTCATCGCTTGATCATACACACCCGCAAGGGAAACGAATTGCTGATTTCTTAGAGCAATTAAAAGATGCGATCCATCCAGGTAATACAGCGCAGATTCATTTAGACCGATTGAAGAAATTGCGTGAAACATTTAAAAATGCGCCACTTCCAACAAGTCATGATGATTTTGCTACATGTGCCTCCCTCTATCATTTTATTAATGAAATGGAACGTTATCTCATCATAAAAAAAAGCACCAGTACGTAACTTGTATCTGGTAAGCAAATGAAGCATTGTAAATATGTTTGAGCTATAAAAAAAAGGGAATAGAGAACTCTACGCGACTGAACCCAAAAAATGAACAGTCGAGAGTGAGGATTTATGATGTTGAAAGATCATGGAAAGAATCACAAAGAAATTACATTAACCAATGGAAATCTGCACGTTTTTGCAAATGATGAGGTATTTGAGCAACTGGGCGATCAAGTATATGTAATGGCAGATAATAATTTGCAAATCCCACGAAATCAGTATATGAGCTATACGCCTGATGCACATGTCGGGATCGGGACTTGCATTGGGACAACTGCAGTATGGAATATGCGAGATGGTTTTGTATCTCCTTCGATTGTCGGTTCTGATATTGGATGTGGGATGCGGGTTCATCTAACTCCGTTAACAAAAGGTGATATTCAAGATAAGAAATTGCGTCGAAAAATGGTTGATTCAATAGAGAAATACGTGCCTACTGCTGAACGTGGGCATTCACATTATAAAAATATTCGAGTAGAAAAAGTAGTAACAGAAGGAATTCATGGTTTGCCCCATAAGTATGTACCAGATCATTATACGCCAAGAGATCGACGATCTGTTACACATGTAGAGACAGCAAAATTTGAGTATAATCATGATTATTTAGATGGGATCGACGATAAAATGTGGGCTCGTGCTTGGCAACAAGTGGGCACATTAGGTGGTGGTAATCACTTCGTTGAGATTCAATCGATTGAAATTCGTGAAGAAAAGCGCAATATTGCTGAGCAATGGGGACTCTTTGATGGACAAGTAATCGTGATGGTCCATTCGGGCTCTCGTGCTTGGGGTGGTATGTTGGCACCTAAGTTTATCAAAGATTTCCGCAAGGCAATGGAGTTATGGGGCGTGCAGACACCAGACCGTAACCTTGTCTTTGCACCGATCAACTCGGAAGAGGGTCAACGATATATTAGCTTGATGTACTCCGCTCTGAATTATGCAGTCGTAAATCGTCATATGTTGGCCTATGGTGTACGTGAAGGATTAAAAGAAGTGTTTGGTTCTGAATTTGAAATGCCCGTTCTCTATGATTTAATGCATAATTATGCATTGAAAGAATTTCATCGCAAACAACCAATGTTAGTACATCGAAAAGGTGCGACACGTGCGCTGCCAGCAGGGCATTTTTTAAACGCAAAAGCGTACAAAGCAACAGGACATCCCGCTTTAATTCCCGGTTCGATGGGGACTTCTTCTTATATTATGGTTGGGGAGGAGCCTGGAGAGAAGAATTTTTATTCTATTTGTCATGGTGCTGGGAGAATTCGCTCTCGTCGAGCGACAAAGGAACTAGTTAGCGTTGATCAATTTAAAAGCTCAATCAAAGTGGGTACAGATGATGAAGTAATCGTCAATCATCGTACATTGGAGAGCATTTTAGATGAATGTCCGCAAGCGTATAAAGATGTTGACCAAATTATTGACTCAGTGGTAGGGGCTGGACTAGCTTCTGTTGTAGCAGAGTGTAAACCATTAGCTGTTTTAAAAGGCGTTTAAGTATTTTCAAGCTACTCATGAGGAGAGTGGTACATTTGGAAACAATTGCTTTTTTGCTTTTGGCAATGTTTATTGGGATTGCCATCTTGGTCAATGCTTTTTACCGACGTGCCAAACAGCAAGGTGAAGAACGTTCATATGTAGTGCCAAAGCTAGGTTTTCAAGAAGGAACAGAGGAGCCTTTGCTTCCTCTGTTTGAACATTTGGAAGCATCCATTGATTCAACATATCTAGAGCAATTACGTGATCGCGTGATGAAAGAGCATCGAATCACGCAGATTGATTGGGAAAATCGTTGGTTTGAGTGGCAACGTTTTCTAGTGATGGTGGCATTGTTAGATAATGTGCCGATGTATAGTCGTGAAGTTGATGAAATTTGGCATGAAATGCTGATGTTTACAAGAGAATATGAGCAATTTTCCCAGAATTATCTTAAAACAACATTGCATCATGCTCCCAATATCATGACTGGTGAGGCATTTAATCGACACGAGCGTGCCACGTTTGATTGGTTTTATGTCACACTGTTTAAACCGACAGTATATAGCCATCGTTCTTGGGGTAAATTTCTTCAACATCCACTTGATCCAGAGGAAATCAAGCGCTTGAAGGAGCAGAGTTTAGAGCCTATATTACATCATCGTGTTGCGGATCAAGTACCAGTTGTAAAAAAAGCTCAGACATGGTTAGCTGCGCATATAAAGGAACAAATCTTACAAATTGAGCAGCATGTTGAAGAGCAAGGTGACGACTTAAATCTCTATGTAAAACATTTCATTCTTCCAATTGCTCGTGACCATGCTGGATTGGCGATGTTGCGAATGGACTTATTCTTATCCTTGTATTATCATGATCAGTTTGATGAGAAACGAGAAAAGTTATTTAAACAAGTTGGTAAAGAACTGAGAAAGCAAAAAAAACCAACCAAAAAAGAAAAAGCGAGTTAAATGAAGCAATATGGTTTCTACCAGACTGAAGTAGCCCCAGACTGATGAAAAACCTATATTTTGGTTAAAAATCAAATGAAAATAAAGCATGTTTAAAGGAGGAGATGGTTTGCAATGTAGCCTGAACTGGAGGCATCCATCTTTTTCAATAACACGGATTGCAGAAACCTTTACTCCCAGAAATGATAGCGTCTTATACTTTGTCTACACGCTGAAGGGAGCTACACAGCTCCCTTTTCTATTTTTTCGGATTATGTTCCAAAAAATGCACGTAACGCATGGGGCAGGTCAATTTGCCAAAGTCCCCAGGTGTGATCACCTTCGCGTTCTATATACATCACTTGCGCTTCTTTTTGTGTAAGAGCTTCATAAACCTCACGATTTCGGGTGACTAAATCTAAATGTCCAAAGTGAGTAGGCACAGCCGTCTCTGATAAACCAACCGACTGATATATTTCTAAATGGGATAAGTCACGGGAAAGATGAATCTGTTCGATGGTTGTTTCTAAAAAGGCACCAGATTGGGCCAGTACCCGACTACAGAGTTCTGGATATGTGAGTGCAAAATGAAGTGCTGCGGTTGCACCTAACGAAGAGCCTGCAACTATAAATTGATCAGGATTAGCTGTTGGTTGGTACTTTTCTTTTATCATCGGTATGACTTCTTGGGCAACAAATTCAAGATGCTGCATATGTGTTTTTCCGGAAGGCGAGTATTCTTGGTTTCTCTGTTCCTTTTGAATGGGAAGCGCAACCATGATGACTGGATGTATCTCATTTTGTGCGAGTAGTTGATTGGTTTGTGTGATTAAGCGTCCCATTTGAAAATAATCACGTCCATCGTGGAGTAAGAGGATTGGGTATAATTGATCCGGTTTATATTCAGGAGGGAGTGAAATCAAGATCTCTTTTTCAGCTTGTAAATATACGCTTTTCAATACCTCACGTTGGATATTTCTTTTAAAGATCGATGATGACATGTATTTGACTCACTCCTTTCAAAGGTATATCGATTATTTTATGTTTATTTTATAGACAATCATTCTTCAAAGACCTATAATGTTCAGCGAACAATAAAATACTATTAGGGGAGCTGGAATGGGCCGGCTGAGAAAATGTACCATCATACATTGACCCTGGAACCTGATCCGGATAATGCCGGCGTAGGAAGCGATTCTAGTTCATCGTGGATAAAAAAACACGCCTTTCTGGGTCAGGAAGGTGTTTTTTTCGTTCATTCTATTATCCGCAAAGAAGGGGATATTTAGGAACGGTTTTACAAATGATCCAGAAAGGTGTGAATCAGTTGCGTAAATGGTCTTTCATTATTTGCCTGTTTTTGCTTGTTTTTGTAACTGCTTGTAGTAAAAGTGAACAATCTAATCAGTTAGAACCTGTTACAGTGGTCCTTGATTGGACACCAAATACAAATCATACAGGTCTCTATGTAGCAAAAGCAAAAGGGTATTTTAAAGAGCAAGGGCTCGATGTGAAAATGATGCAGCCAGAAAGTGTAACGGCTGAGCAATTAGTCGCAAAAGGAAAAGCAAATTTTGGAATTAGTACACAGGAGAGTCTTACTTTTGCGCGGATGCAGGGCATACCACTTGTTTCGATTGCGGCGATTATCCAACACAATACCTCTGGTTTTGCTTCGACCATTGATAAAAAGATTGATCGCCCAAAAGCTTTTGCGGGTAAGGTATACGGTGGATTTGGCTCTCCTGTAGAAAAGCCGATTATCGATACGCTGATGAAGCAGGATGGAGCAGCTAGCCAATCAGTACGAATCAATAATGTAGGCAATGTTGACTTTTTTCATGCATTAAAAAAAGGAATTGACTTTATGTGGATTTATCAAGGATGGACTGGAATCGAAGCTGAGTTGCGCGGATTAAAATTAAACATGGTCTATCTAACAGATTATAGTAAGGATCTTGATTACTATACGCCGATTTTGGCGACCAATGAGCAACAGATTAAAAAAGATCCAGCGACCGTAAAGAAATTTATGGCTGCGGTATCAAAAGGATATCAATTTGCGATTCAACACCCTGAACAAGCTGCTGATATTTTAATCAAAGAAGAAAAAGACCTGAATCCAGCATTGGTTAAGAAAAGTCAATTATGGTTGAGTAAGAAGTATCAAGATGATGCAGCTGTATGGGGATGGCAGAAAAAAGAAGTATGGGAGAACTATACAAATTGGCTGCGCAAGAATCAATTGATCAAGGGGAAATATGATCCCAATCAAGCATATACCAATCAATTTATTCCACAGAAAGCGAAGTGAGTATAAATGGCGACTACTTTAATGAGTATCCAAATGATTCCAAGCACACCGAATGGTGAAAGCGTGATTCCTTATGTAGATCAAGCAATTGCTGTGATTGACGCTTCGGGTCTTTCTTATAAAGTAGGACCTTTAGAGACAACAGTAGAGGGAGAATTGGCGCAATTACTGTCAATTGTTCAAGAGATTCACCATGTATTGGAATCGGCAGGCTGTCCGCAAATGCATGCGCAAATCAAGTTATTTCATCGTACTAAAGGGATTACCATAGGTGAGTTGACACAGAAATATGAATAAAATTCGCTTGTGGTTTCAACATTGGTTTCCTGCAATTGGTCTATTAGCATTGCTTTTCATTATTTGGGAAGGTGCGGTAAGGTTCTATCAGATTGAGAAATGGGTGCTTCCGGCACCTTCTCAGATTCTTTTATTGCTGGGACAGCAACAGTTAGCAGCAGATATCTATGCAACAACCAAAATTGCGTTGATCGGTTTATTGATCGGGATTGCAGTCGGGTATTTATTTGCACTTTTATCTCAACTTGTTCCTTGGATCAAGCGGGCGATTTATCCATTGTTACTTCTTTCGCAAAATATACCAATGATTGCACTCGCGCCTTTATTAATTGCATGGTTTGGCTTTGGAGATTTACCAAAATTGATTGTTGTTACGCTGGTATGTTTTTTTCCCATTACAATTGCTGTGTTAGATGGTTTTACTCAAACTGATCATGCTTTATGGACATATTTAAAAATATCGGGGGCGAGTCGTTGGCAGATTTTTTGGCATTTGGAAGCACCTGCAACATTACCACATTTCTTTTCTGGATGTAAGCTGGCTGCAACTTATAGTGTGATGGGAGCGATTATCGCTGAGTGGCTGGGAGCGGAGCAAGGATTGGGGCAAGTGATGAAGGTAGCGAGCAGTTCATTTGAGGTAGGGAAAGTTTTTGTGGCCATTATTTGGGTTGTATTATTAAGTTTACTCTTTTTTGGTGTGTTTCACTTGCTAGAGCGGGTCGTGATTCGCTGGAAACCCAGTAGAAGAGGAGGGCGATAAAGATGGATTTAGAAGTATCACAGCTTTCATTTGCATATGAACATGATCGGGTGATCGACCAACTTTCTCTCTCTGTTCATGCTGGGGAATTTGTAAGTCTAATTGGACCTTCTGGAAGTGGAAAAAGTACGCTTTTTTATCTGTTAGGCGGTCTTTATCAACCGTTAGAAGGAGAGATTCAGCTAGGGGGTCAAAGTATAATCAATCAAACGGGTAAAATTGGCTATATGCCACAGCAGCCCTCTCTTTTTCCCTGGCTGACCGTAGCTGAAAATATTCGCTTAGGCAGACGGCTAAATCGAATCTCAAGTAAGTTTCCTGACCTTGTACGATTATTGAAGAAGGCTAGGTTGGACAATGTAGAGCATAAATATCCACATCAACTTTCAGGTGGTATGCAACAGCGGGTTGCCTTACTGCGTACCTTGGCAGCAGGTTATCCTTTACTTTGTTTAGATGAGCCATTTGCCGCGCTTGATGCGCTAACCCGCCAACAAATGCGTGCTTGGTTATTTGAACTACTCCTTACTGAGCATCAGACGATTTTATTTATTACTCATAGTGTTGAAGAAGCTTTGCTGCTTTCTGATCGGATATATGTTTTGACAAACCGTCCACTGCAAGTAAAAAAAGAGATCGTACTTCCCTTTCAACGTGATCTTTCCTTTCAACAACGGCGTGATCAGTCCACTTTTATCGACCTACGTCGTAAGATTGAAAGTTTATTAACATAACACAACCTCCGTTGCGAGACGGAGATTTTTTATTCTATGTTCACTAGCTTAAAGATGATACAATAGCAATGGAATTATAGTATTATAGTTTATATAACAATATAATCCTTATGAGCAAATGAAATCTCCATTGTTTCTTTTTTAATATTTGAATAATTATACAGGTTTTATTACTACTATTCATAAAAAAATGTTACAATAATTCTTGTTTTAATTTAGCCATAAACAAAGCAACAGGTTCGAATAAATAGTTAGGAGAGGTGTCGGTATTGCATGTTCCGGGTATTTGGGAGCAAACAAACAAAAAAGCCAGAGTTGGAATGGCGCGTTAAACAGGTGCAAATGACCGGCTCTCCTGAAGAGCGAGATATTCTGTTACGGGAACTTGAATCACAAGCTGTTCGAATTGCGTCTAAGATAAGCAAACGGGCAATTACCAAGCAGGATGATGAGTATGCAATTGCTTTAGAAGCGATCGATGAGGCGATCACCAAGTATGATCCGGATCAGAAAAGTGCTTTTATGTCATTTGCCTATCTTGTGATTCATGGACGGCTCGTCGACTACTTTCGTCAACAGAAGAAACATACCAACCAAGTCTCTTTGCACTCGACAGACCCTAACGAAGAGGAGTCAGGCCATCCAGGAGTTGTCAGTCGTTCTTTTGAAGTGTACGAAGAAGAAGAGCTTGCGCGGATGCGTCGTATGGAGATCGCTCTATTGAGTCAATTGCTTGCACAACATGGTATTGCATTTAGTGATTTGGTAAATAAATCACCGAAACATCGGGATACAAGATCTAACTTGTTTCAAGTGGCGATAAAGTTAGTTTCAAAGTCGTCACTTTTGCAGGGGTTTTATAACAGGGAGCGATTGGATAAGAAAGTAATGGATGAATTAGGGATTCAGCGTCGAACGCTCTCTCGACATCGCACTTACTTGATCGCACTAACACTTATTTTAGTTGAAGATTTACCACTAATTCGTGACTATCTAGACTTATAGTTGAAGGAGGTGAAGATTCTGCTACGCGCTGCAAATGCGGTGTAGCAGGTGAGAAGATGCAACGAGGGATTGTTGTAGAAATCCAAGCACATCACTGGGTGGTAATGACACCAGACGGCTCTTTTGTCAAGATACCGAACAGAGACCCGCATGTGCAAATGGGTGAAGAAGTTTCGGTTCAACCATCCACTGTCCGACCGAGACCTGGTTGGATGATTTATCTTTCTGGGGTAGCTGCTGCCCTAATTGCTTTCTTCTTCCTGTTCCCCTATCTTTCAAATAATCAAGCTCAAGCAGAGAGCTATGTTTATGTTGAGATCAAACCAGGTGTGGAGATCGGTGTGAATCAGCAGCAGCAAGTCGTAAATGTTCGACCGATTCATGCAAAAGCGGCCCAATTGATCAAGCAGATTGATTGGAATGGAAAGTCGGTCGATGAAGTTGTTCTGCGTTATTTACATCAAGCAAAATCAAAAGGTTTTATCCAAAAAAA
Source organism: Seinonella peptonophila (assembly GCF_900129355.1). GTDB lineage: Bacteria > Bacillota > Bacilli > Thermoactinomycetales > Thermoactinomycetaceae > Seinonella > Seinonella peptonophila. The sequence goes on from NZ_FQVL01000014.1 coordinate 67,606, forward strand.
TGAACCATTGATTCTATCCGCTGTAGATAAAAAAGGTAGTGCAAAGAAAACCTTAACTGGGATTCGAACGAAAATTGAGCAAGATACTGTCCTAGGTAATCAGTTTAGATTAAATATCTTTACATTATCAATGCCACAAATAGCCCAAAAGGAAGCACAAAAGACAGGTTTAACCCCTGGGAAATACGGTGTTTGGCTATTATCCAAGCAATCTGGCAAGGAAATTCCGGTCAAAGAAGTTGCGGATAAGCCACTCGTTGATCTAACCAAAAACTTGTCAGTGCTTGACCATCCTCCTACTGAGGAAGAATGGAGCAATCTAGTTAAAGAACAAGGGGATCAAAATAAACCATTACCTACGCTTCCCAAAACGAACGGACAAATTGAAAAACCACAAAAGAAATTAGATAAGCCAACCCAGGTTCCTACAAAACAGGAACAAGATCAAGAACCTACTAAAAAAGAAGAACAAAAACCATCAACTGATACGAATGATTCTGAAGAGACAAACCCTAATCGACCATCAGGAGACAAAGATAATGGAGAATCAACAACAGGGGCACAAACCGATTCTCCCAGTCCAGATCATGCGAATACCCAACAGACAGCAACTACTCCCTAACTCATATTAGAGGCGAGCGAGCTGACACCCTCCAATAGTAGCTTCGCTAGAAAAGGGGTTTTACTGTGAAGGGAATAGGGATCGTTAGAAAAGTGGATCATTTAGGGAGGATCGTATTACCCAAAGAATTAAGGGATTTATTAAACATACAGCCTCATGATGGTGTAGAAATCTTTGTCGATAGTCAAAGTATTGTTTTACAAAAGTATAATCCATGCTGTGTCTTATGTGGTGATATGAAGGATCTATTCTATTTCCATGATAAGATCATCTGCAAAGGTTGCGTTGAAGAGACTGCAAAGTATGCATCGTATACAACAGCAACCAATGATTAGAGCCCTATATGAAAGGGCTTTTTTATTTTGCATTTTGGGCAATGGCACATTGTACTGCATCGTTTCATATAGTAACTGATGTAAGTTGTCATAACTGAATGATCAACTTCTAAGTATAGGGAGAGAAGAGATCATAATGAAGCAATGTGTAACACCCACAGGTAAGTTAACTGCGTATGGTGAGCAGATTTGGTCTAAGCTTTCAATTGATATAAAAAAAGAGTTATGGAAATGGATGGTACGATTACGTGCTTATGATCAGCAATGCATGGTCTGGTCACGTCAAGGAAAAATCTTAACCTATGCCCCATATTTTGGTCAAGAAGCATCACAAGTAGGTAGTGCCTTCGCTTTGCAACCACAAGATTGGCTTTTTCCCACTTATCGTGATCATGGTGCAGCAATTGTACATGGTTTACCGATGAAACATTCTCTTTTCTATTGGCTAGGTCGGATCGAAGGGAATCGATCAGGGGGAAAATGGCGTGCTCTTCCAGCATCAGTTCCCATTGCCACACATCTTCTCCATGCTGTTGGAACTGCATGGGCAGCAACACTGCGAAATCGACCCACAGTTTCATTAGCGCTTTTTGGTGATGGCGCTACCTCTGAAGGAGATTTTCATGAAGCATGTAACCTTGCTGGCTTAAAGCAACTTCCGGTTCTCTTTTTCTGTCAAAATAATCGTTATGCGATTAGCACACCATTTGGGGAACAATCGGCAACAGAGACTGTTGTAGAAAAAGCACATGCATATGGATTTCCAGGAATACGAATAGATGGTAATGATGTATTAGTTGTTTACGAAACAGTGAAACATGCAGCACATAAAGCACGTTTAGGGAACGGTCCTGTATTGATCGAAGCACTCACATATCGTTTAGGTCCTCATACCATGTCTGATCTACCCCAGCGATATCGTATGATGGAGGAAGAAAGAGAATGGAACGCACGTGAGCCTTTGCAACGTTATCAACAACTATTACTAGACCAGGGAGTACTCAATGAACAGGAAGTACAGGAAACGAAGCGGAGTTGTCAACAGCAAGTTCTAGAGTCGATGAATCAAGTATTACATGCAGCTTCACCTCCAAATACTCATCTTTTTGCTCATGTCTTCGCTGTATTACCTAGGGATTTAAAAAAGCAGCGAAATGAAGTGGTGGGAAGGAGAGGGATGGATGCCTGTTTCGAATATGATTGAATCGATTCGAGATGCACTCGGAATTGCCTTAGCCGCCGATGATGATTTATTGATCTTGGGTGAAGATGTTGGAAGGTATGGTGGTGTTTTTCGTGCGACAGAAGGGTTGCAAGAAAGATATGGTCCTGATCGGGTGATCGATATGCCTTTGGCGGAGTCATCTATTATAGGTGCTGCCATAGGTTTAGCTTTAGAAGGATATAAACCTGTATGTGAAATTCAATTTCTAGGTTTTTTATATCCAGGCTTTGAACAGCTCATTTCCCATGTATCGAGAATACGGTATCGAACGCAAGGTGACTACGGAATGTCGATGGTGATTCGAGCGCCGATGGGTAGCGGTGTCAAAAGCCACGAATTACATTCTGACTCTTTTGAGAGTTTTTATGTCCATATCCCTGGAATTAAGGTTGTTGTTCCATCTAATCCTTATGATGCAAAAGGGCTTCTTTTAGCTGCAATTGACGATCCTGATCCCGTTATTTTTTTAGAACCAACAGCTCTGTACAGAGCAGAAAGAGAAGAAGTTCCAGCAGAGATATATCAAATTCCGTTAGGGGCTGCAAAATTGGTTCGTGAAGGTCAAGACTTGACTATGATTGCCTGGGGTGGAATGGTACCTGTGGTAAAAGAAGCCGCAGTGCAATTAGTAGAAGATCAAATTCAGTGTGAAATCATCGATATTCGGTCCCTTTATCCTTTTGACCAAGATTTGATCGTTCAATCTGTAAAGAAAACAGGTCGTGTCATTGTTGTTCATGAAGCTCCTCGGACATTAGGAGTGGGTGCCGAAGTGGCAGCAATGATTCAGGAGCAGGCTTTTCTATTTCTTGAAGCACCGATTATGCGAGTGACCGGCTATGATGTACCTACTCCTTTAGGTGCTTTAGAACATGTAAATCGTCCAGATGTAAATCGCATTAAGAAGGCTGTACAACAGGTACTTCATTATTAACTTGTAGGGTGGTGTGAGGAAATGAGTGAACCCTATCACTTACCTGAATTATTTGGTGGTGTTTCTGAAGCTCAGTTAACTCGCTGGTTGATCACGGAAGGAGAACAAGTAGAAAACGACCAGCCGATCTGTGAGATTCAAAATGATAAATCTATCATTGAGTTACCTGCCCCACATGCAGGTAAAATCGAACGCTTTTGTGTTGCAGAGGGGGAAAAAATTAACGTTGGGCAGATATTATTCTATTTTCAATCCATTGAACCAAAAAAAACGTTAGCCACTCCTTCTGTACGAAGACTTGCTAGGCAACATCAAGTTCATTTGGAAGGAATTAAGGGAAGTGGCAAGGATGGAAGAGTATTAGCACAGGATATTCTTGATCGAAACACCGATTCACAACCAATGGTTAAACAAGATGGATTAACACCACGCCGGATGGCTATCGCGCAAAAAGTTACGCAATCAATTTGTAGTAAACCGCATGTTACGCATTTTGATGCATGTAATGTTGAAGGGCTTGTCCAATGGTATCAAGAAATGAAGAAAGAGAGCATCTCTTATACACCGTTGATTATGAAAATTGTGGCTCAAGTATTATTAGATCATCCAAGTTTTAATGCGCATTATGATGAACAAGAAGGGCAAGTGAAGTATTTTTCTAATGTTTCATTAGGAGTTGCAACACATACAGACCAGGGAGTAATTGTACCTGTGATTCACCGTGTGCATGAGAAGAATGTACGGCAATTGGCGGTTGAGTTAAGGAGTTTGGTTCAAAGGGCTAAAAATGGAGAATTAAATGCGAAGCAGATGACAGGTAGTACATTTACTTTGAGCAATGCCGGGAAGTTGGGAGGGCGAGGCGCTACTCCTATTATTCAATCACCTGAAGTAGCCATTTTAGCCACACATGCGATTGAACAACGTCTAGTGATTGCTGACTCAGGAGAAGTGATCAAACAATGGGAGATGAATTTATCGCTTAGCTTTGATCATCGTGTGTTAGATGGGGTTGATGCTATGCAGTTTGTAAAGACTTTCGAAGGCTATTCCTGTAACCTTCCACAGCTTCTAGCAAAACTAAAATAAATTTTTTATAAAAAACCCTTGCAAAGGAAATCGAAAGGTGTTATATTATTGCTTGTCGCCGCAAGATGCGGCAAGACATCAAGTCGCACTTTGAAAATGAGATATGAAAAGAAAGTCATGTTG
>NZ_FQVL01000021.1 GCF_900129355.1 Seinonella peptonophila
GAAAGTCGTGCTACACTCATGATGATCCGCCCTTTGTGGATGATGGTTGTGTGAGAGCTTTCATCTAACCACATTTTGGCGGATTTTTCTATTTTTTATTTTCGATTAATGCAACAACCTCATAACAGTTAAAACTATGCACCTTGACGATTTACTCTTTGTTTGCATATCTATTGTAAATATTTATATTTATACTCTCTCTTCATTAAAACCATTTAAGTGTATAATGTTATCAATTCATTAACATTAAAGGAGGCGGTTGCTTGCCCAAAAAAATTCCCATTGATAAGAACTTGGCATTTAGTAAAAAGAAACTATCCAAAAAAAGGGCAAATTTTTTACCCATTGAACAACCAAAGAGTTCAAATATTTGGATTAAAATTTCAGTGGCCGTTTTACTCTTACTCATTGGAGGTTTATCTGCCTATTACCTTGATCTAACAGGTGCCATTGCTTCTGATAACAAAACAAAAAAAATAGCTACTAACAAAGTAGTACCAAATACAACTCCAACTCCTCTAACAAGACCCAACCCTACACCTAAAGTAATTCCTGAAACAAAATCAGGGGAAGAATTAAGAGAGGAGAAGAAAAAGGAGAAAGGAACAGAAGACAAGCAAAAGGATCAAAAAGATAAAAACAAAGAGGATACAACGACCAAGCCACCACAAAAAACAACATCAAAACCAAAGACAAAGACAGAAAATAATGAACCTACATATCCATACCATGTAAACTCACCCTACCGAATCTACAATGATACAAATGGTCCAACAACAATCTATGCAGGTCCTAGTTCGTCTTCAGCAAAAAAAGGCACTATTTATAACGGAACTGAAATTCTCATCCTTTGTCAAACACGAGGAAACACTGTATCTAATAGTCATGGTGAATCTTCTAACTTATGGAATAAAATTGGCCACAATCAATTTGTCCCCGATATGCATACCTATACAGGTCATGATAGTTACGTTACTAAAAAATGCCAATAAATGATTGCAATTACGAAACACTTAAAATTGATTCATAACAAAAGCCAGGTACAGACGATGACGTCTCCTGGCTTTTGTTCAATTCTGTGGAAAAAAGATTAACCGTCGTTTTCCTTCTGGTAATTGCTCATCCATATGCTGTGTATGTTGACCTGATGCCGGAATTGCTCGTTCAAGACCCCATCTTCTAATCTGGGCAATCTGCTCAGGACTCGTTTTTGATAAAGGTACGACATTTTGGAAACTACGAATAAATAATTCAGGAGTTACTGTACCATCACCATTTAGAAACGCCTCTTTTACAACTTCACGAACAGCAGATTCTAAATCTGACCCCGCAAATCCTTCAGACATTTCAACTAGTTGATCCAAAAGTGATGCATCAAGGTCTTGTTTTAGCCCTCGTCTTGTGTAAATTTGAATGATTTCCTTGCGCTCTGCTGGTGAAGGTAGATCAACAAAAAACAATTCATCGAATCGACCACGTCGCAACAATTCAGGTGGCAACCTTGAAATATCGTTGGCAGTTGCAACTACAAAGACACGAGAACGAGCTTCTTGAAGCCAAAAAAGAAATTGCCCTACTAAACGAGTAGATGTTCCTCCGCTATCGCCCGCCCCAGCTCCAGCAAGTCCTTTTTCGATCTCATCAATCCACAAGACACAAGGTGCTACATGTTCAGCTGTCGACAATGCTTCCTTTAATCTACCTTCGCTCTGTCCTAACCATTGACCATATATGGTAGATAAATCCAGACGATATAATGGTAAATTCCAACTTGCTGCGATTGCTTTAGCCGAAAGTGATTTTCCACACCCTGGTACCCCCACGAGTAGCACACCACGAGGCGGGCGAATTCCACGCTCTTTTAAGTTTGCTGTTAGCAAAGGCCTTTCATGATCCAACCATGCCTTCAAACCATTTAAACCACCAACTGTTAGTTCTTGTCCGTCCAACTTCACTCGTTCTAATCCAGATATATCTGCAAATATGCGATCCTTTGCCTTCGTTATTTCTTGTAGATCATCTTTTTTAACAGCACCTTTTACGGCTATAGTTGCAATGATATTCTCTGCTTCAATCTGGCTAATGCCAGACATCATAGTAGCTGCCTCTTGCTGATCCTGTTCTGTCCATTCTACAGGAACCATACTTTTATAATATTGAATTGAGCTTTTTACAATTGAAAGCATTTCATCTTCGTTTGGAAGATCAAGCGTAATGGCCATTCCTAGGCGCTGTAATTGACCCCATACCGGTTTTGACGTAATGACAATGACCACACCAGCTTTTTGTTCTGCTAACATGACCACATCAGAAAAATGGCGAGAGCGTTCATTATCATCCTCTAAGTCTGGAAATTCGGTGAGTACAAAAGTTAAATTTTGCCGTTGGGTAAACTGCTGACTTATAAAATCAAGTGCACCATAAACAGAACGATCTTCATTCACCTTGCGCTGACTCATAATATCCTTCATACCCTCAGAGAGTGTATGAGCATAGATAGGAATATTTATCTTTTCCGCTGTCTCTCGTAAAATATTCATCACACGTGAACGCTCAGTGCTTCGAATGGAAATAAAAGGAATTCTAGCGCTTATATATCGTTCTAAAGCGTTTCTAAACGTATTCATATCCGCCATTTACAACAAACCTTTCATTCACATAAGTTATTTTTTCTTTAACATTTTAATCAGGGTTGTGAAAAATGAAGGCTCTTTTTTTTCTTCTTCTATAGGGATTTGGGGAATTTCTACGGTAACTGGGTTACGATTAATGATATTGTATAATTTTCCAGTGGAATCATTTTGGCGAGCACTATCTTCCAAACCTTTTTGTAATTTTTTAATTGCATCATTGAGTGCCTCTAGAATTTTTTGTTTTTGTTCATTTGGAATAGCGGGCATCATAACTAATCGAATAACAAATTCAGACCGCTTGCGTTCAGCAATTAAAGCAGGAACAAGCAAGTGTTCTTTCGCCTGTGCACGTTGTAGATCTTGGCGTAATTTATTTGCTGATTTTTGAAAACGATCATCAATGACCTCATTCAACCGTTTTAAAAAGCGGCTTGAAACGCCAGGTACCCAATCAATTTTCCCTTGATGAATAACTGACAAAATCGCTTCTTCATCTTGGCTTTCATCTTTTAATAATCGAAAGCACTTCGCCCAATCAGCGTAGATCTGTGGTGGTTGTAGATTCATATTCCTTTCCTCCGAATTGTTTTTCTCGGCGGCAATAAATCCCATTCAGGCAAAATCGTATGCTTTTTTGCTTGATCTTGACTACTTTGTCTCTGAAAAGCAGGCGTTGTTGAAGGTTCCTTGGTTTGATTATTTTCGTTCTCCGTTTGATTTGGAATTTGCGCTCCCCTTAAAGGTCGAAATGACTGATCCATCCGAGCACCTCCTCTATGATTGATCTTGGATTACAGAGACCTCTCCTTCTTTGTCGACTACACGCAAACAATCAGGATATACTTCAACAAAAGCATAACTTGGATGAAGCGCCAATGTTCTTGCTCTCTCTAATCCACCCGGTAATGGCTCACTCACTTTATAATGCATAATGATTTCTTCACGTAAATCAAGTGTGTGTACTTCAAATGGATGCCCCAGATAACAAGCTGAAACAATCCCTATTGGTAATGATTGTTTCTCTACATCAGCAAATTCTTGATCGACTCCCGCTAAAATTTCAGACATTTTTGCCTCACTAAGTACTTTTTCCCCTGTGTCTAATCCTGTACACAATTCTACATAAGCCGAGGAGCGATTTTGTCTTAAACGGGCTTGAGGATGAAACGAAATATGTTGAAGATTTACATCGGATTTTTTCTCTTTCCAATTTGTATCTGTTTGATTTGATCGGTTAAAGAATGGTCTAGGCATTTCTTTCACATCCTTTATCTTGCCATTTTTCTCAGATCGGTTAAACTATTCTTTATATAATTACTTTTCTATAATATCTCATATGGAGTTGATCTATTTGCGCAAACTTTTCCTTCCGATCCTATTGATCATTCTGGTGGGTGTAGCTTGCACACCACAAATAGAAGAGGAAAAAACAGCAGCTAAACCATTAAAATCAACAAAAACGAGTATTCAATCAACACCATCTAATGAAAAAAAAGAGCTTCCAAAAAATACACCAGCAGTTCAAATATCTCAAAAACAACAACAAGAAAAAAAGAATCAGAAAAACAACGAGGTAAGTGTTGATAAACAACAATCACCAAAAAAACAAATGAAGATCAAGCAATCAAATACTGACAAAAAGAAAATGGATAAACATTACACAAACTCACAGCAAATGGAAACATTTGAAACAAAAGTCGTGATGTTAGTAAATCAGGAACGAACAAAAAGAGGACTCCCACCATTAAAGAAAAGCAGTAAAGTTTCAACATTAGCTGAACTGAAATCGAAAGATATGTTGCATCATCATTACTTTTCTCACCAGTCACCTACATTCGGCTCATCATTTCATCTATTGAAGCAAAAAGAAGTCTCGTATCTAGCAGCAGGTGAAAACATTGCAACAGGCCAAAAAACACCTGCATCAGTGATGGAATCTTGGATGAATAGTGAAGGACATCGCGCTAATATTTTAAACAAGGACTTTACGCATATTGGTGTTGGCTATGTGAAAGAGGGTTCATCACGTACATATTGGACACAAATCTTTATTAAAAGATAATACTCAAACCTGGCACTCTCCAGTAAATTGAGTGCCAGTTATTTACGTATGAATAGCTCGAGCTTGATCAAAGCCCGTCTGTACATACTGTTCTTTACGGATACTAGCTATATATTCAGTCACTTTTTTAGAATCTTCATCTGCTTTGGTATATTCATCGCGCCAATCAACAATCTCAGCAATGGTTGCTAATAAATCGTTTTTAGCATTGATCTGTTTTTGATAAAATTGGGATCGTTCCACTTTTTTATTATGTCGACGAAGCCAAAGAAACCAGCCAGGTCCTAACAAACCAAGTAGTGTTAGCAGGAGAAAAGCCGGATGAATATAAGCCAAGGCAATCCCAAAAATAGAGAGTAGACCACCGCCTACTGCCGCTAAATAATGCTTCTTTTTTAGCTTCTTTTTACTTTTACCCTTCTTCTTCATATATTCCATCAACGAACGTACCATTTCGATTTGATTTGTACCATCACGAGTTGTACCTTGCCAACCTTCTATCTCAATTTCAATTTCACTTGGAAATTGACGACGATGTTCAGCAGTAAAATCTTTATAAGCATTTACAAGCCAGTCTTTACAAAATGCAATCGCAAAGCGTTGTGTGGCTTTGGTGGCAGAGACAGTCTGAGGAAAGAAGGCTAGCGTTTGCATCACATCTTTAAAATGAAATTTTTGATTCCAAGCTACTTTTTCTTGTGAGAACTTCTCCTCTGCAATCTCACGCTTTCCATCTTCTTCTATGATGAGATTTAATAACCGATCTTTCTGTCGCAATGGTAATTCTTCTTCATCATAATCAGTGACCAAGTTTTGCAACATCTCATCAACAGCTTCAAAAACTTTCTGTACAGGTCGAACCTCTCCAGAAAAAACAGTTTGTAGAAACGTAAGCAATTGTTGATGACTATGTGCAAACTCTAAAGACTTCTTACATTGATCAAAAGTTGGTGAGTATTGACTCAAATAAGGATATTGCTGATCAACAGCTTGATCTACAATAAATTTTTCTAATGGTTCTAACCACGATTTATGCAACTCTTCACCAGAAGCGGTTACATCAAACATCCATTGATTCATTTGAGCAATCGATTGGGCACGGGATTGTGGATCGAACACACCATTTGTAAAGGCATCTAATAAAATAATCACTTCACGATCTAATGCACTTGCATCTTGAAGGAAAAAATAACTCTCCAACCACCGAGAACATGCTTCAAATCGTTCATAACGCCGCATCACTAATGCAAAGAATAATGAACTTTTTTGGCTATCACGACGAAATCCCTCTTGTAATGCCTTTTCTGCTAATTCTCTCTTATCCTCAATCCATGCAGATAAGGCTACCAAACACGGAGATAACCAATATTTAGGCGTTTTTAACATCAGTTCTTCGGTTGTGGAACTGATGATCTCATCACGGACAATTCCTACATCTACCGCTTGTAAAATTCCCGTTGCCCTTCTTCGAACTGAATCATAGTGACCAAAATCTTTTTCCAATTTTTGACGAACACGAACCAAACGTGTTTCTGCCAATTGTAATTGCTTTGATTGTAATTCATCTTGTAAATAGGTATAAAAATCATTTGACAATTTATCTAATTTCGCTTCTGTTTCAAGTACTTTATTCTGCATACTCAACACATAGTGATACATGTGTTCGATCCCACTATGGATATTGGTGAGATTATGTTCAATCGTACGTAAATCAGCTTTTCGAATTATTCTCTGATTGGACATATTGATGCCCCACCCCCATTCTTATCAATAACTATAGCAAAAAAAAGAATATAGAAAAATAAATATTTTAATATGTTAAATCCAGTAAAATGGTTAAAAAGTGCTTATCTTTTACATAAGAGTGGTAAAAAATTGCTAGTGTGTTTTTGTCTCTATTGCACACCGTAGAATAGAACATGGTACAATGATTCAGTTGATTTGAACTTTGGGAGGTAATTATGGGTAAATATTTTGGAACCGATGGTGTTCGAGGGATCGCCAATCAAGAATTGACACCCGAACTCGCCTTTAAACTCGGTCGAACAGGCGCCTATGTGATCACATCACAGACAAATCGGGCAAAAGTAGTCATTGGACGAGACTCTCGTCTTTCAGGTGAAATGCTAGAATCTGCCCTTACAGCTGGTTTTCTTTCAATGGGCATCGATGTCATATTATTAGGCATCGTAAGCACACCTGCTGTAGCCTATTTAACACGATATCTAAAAGCAGAAGCAGGGGTCATGATTTCTGCATCACATAATCCATACCCAGACAATGGTATTAAATTTTTTAATAGTGAGGGACATAAGTTATCCGATGAAATGGAGGAAAGAATCGAAACATTATTGGATGATCAAAATGATACATTAGCTAGACCAACAGGTGAAAATCTAGGTCGAATTATAAAACAACAAGGAGCGATTGATCATTATCTTGATTATTTAGCAACAACTATTGATACAGACTTAAAAGGGCTCCATGTCGTTATGGATGGTGCAAATGGTGCAGCATATCAATTGGCTCCCCAATTACTAGAGCGATTAGGGGTAAAATTGACAAAAATCCATACAGACCCCAATGGTGTCAATATTAATCAAGGTTGTGGATCAACCCATCCAGAAGATCTACAAAAAGCGGTTCAAATGAGTCAAGCACAGATCGGTATTGCCTTTGATGGAGATGCTGATCGATTAATCGCTGTAGATGAAAAAGGCAAGATTGTCGATGGCGATCAGATTATGGCTATCTGTGCCAAGTATTTATCAGATCAACAGAAACTTGCTGGAAACACCGTTGTGACAACGGTTATGAGTAATATTGGATTTTTCAAATCTATGGAAAATTTAGGAATCCAATCAGTTCAGACTGCTGTAGGTGACCGGTTTGTTGCTGCTGCACTTCGGAAAGGTAACTTCACCTTAGGTGGGGAACAATCAGGTCATATTATTTTTACGGAATACTCAAACACTGGAGATGGTCTACTCTCTGCTCTTCAACTACTACAGGTTCTCAAGGCAACTGGTAAAAAATTATCGGAATTAAGTCAAGTCATGACCAAGTATCCACAACTGATGAAAAATGTAAAAGTAAAAACGAAAGAGGGTTGGCAAAAAAACAAAGCAATCGCACAAGCGATCAAAGAAGCTGAACATCAGTTGAAAGATTCCGGTCGGGTACTTGTACGTCCTTCAGGTACAGAACCATTAATCCGTGTAATGGCAGAAGGCCCCGATGAGGAAGTACTAAATGAATATATAAACCAAATTGCCCAAGTGATTGAACAAGAGCTTGGGTAACCAAAGGATGACTCTTGACAACTCCCCTCGCGTAAACGTGAGGGGATTCTTGGGATGAATAATCAGCCAATCAGAAAACGTTTTTTATGGAGTTATTGCTACTCCAATCGCAGCTCCTGTAAATTTACTTCCTTCTTTCTGTAATATTACGCTAAATGAACCTGGTTTCGTTCCGCCAAATTGAAGTTTATCAAACTGTCTTGATAGTTTCTGACTCTCATAAATAATGACGATCCGATCATCAGGGGTGATGGAAGTGTGCTTATACTCCTGAATTTTCTGAGAATCATTAGGAATCAATGTCTTGACATATGCCAAAGCCTGTTCTTCACTTGTATAGGGATGCTCAAATGATAGTGTGATAATTAACGCCTTTCCATCAGCAAATGTAGGCATGATCGAATCATTAGCAAACTTGCCAAGTAAATCAGTACCTTTGTTCTCTCCAAACTTGTCCACAAATGATTGGATTGATCCACCTAGGCCAGCAAATGAGTCAAAATTTTGTTCCTCTTGATGTTGATTTTGTTTTTCCTTAGATGCCCTTGTAGATGCATCAGTTCCTGAGGATTGCTCATTTAATTGACAACCACTGAAGAAAATCAACATCATAACTAACAATAAAAAACGATTCATCATATCACTCTTCTCATCTGAAAATTATTGATTCCTCATAAAAATGTACCCTCTAAAATCCGTTTCTTAACCTGTTTAATCTTTAACTGAATATAGGTTTCACTATCGCAAAGTTATAAAGTGTCGCCTCTTTTTTTTCTATTTTGAATAGAATTTGTATCTTATCATCATGTTCTATTAATATAGAAATATGATTTCAATGATGAATCCAAAGGAGATAAATATGTTAACCCAATGGCAATGGATGTTACTATTCGGTAGTCAACTTCTTCTTTCAGCCGTAACCCTGATCGCCGTGCTTATTACTCTATCTCGAAATAAAAGTCGCTTAAAATGCTCAATTTCCTATCGAATTGAAGATAATCAAATAACAAATCGAATGCTTGAATTTGAAGCAGTGAATATGAAATATATACCTGTACATTTTGAATCCTGTGGAATTTTTTTACCACAACGTTTTGGGGAAAAATTAACTCGTAAACCATTAAAAAAGCTTCTACTTACCGAACTAAGCGAACAGTTAGAACAAAAAATACTATTAATTGATGAAAAAATGACGCTTGAACTTAATGAAGCTATACTCCAAAAACACTTAACTCATCTGGGGCTTACAGGGAGTCAAAGGCTTCTATTTTATTTTAAAGATACGAAAGGTTATTACTATAAAATTCCCTTTAAATTAAAGCTCCAACCAGATCAAAAATCAGAAAAAAAAACCAGCTCAGTTTCATGAGCTGGCTCCATTCATTATTTAACGTGTTACCTGACGACCCAACCAAATATAATAACCTGCCCCTACTGTCAGCATAATGAATCCGATTAGAATACCAAGAGGGAGATTTCCTGCTGTTTTTGGTAAAGGACCGCCAATCGGTGAACCAGTAGGCTGTGGTGGATTTTCAGTTCCTGCTGTTGTATTTTGGTTGTTTGGTGGATTTTCTGTTCCTACTGTTGTGTTTTGGTTGTTTGGTGGATTTTCTGTTCCTACTGTTGTGTTTTGGTTATTTGGTGGATTTTCTGTTCCTACTGTTGTATTTTGGTTATTTGGTGGATTTTCTGTTCCTACTGTTGTATTTTGGTTATTTGGTGGATTTTCTGTTCCTGCTGTTGTGTTTTGGTTATCTGGTGGATTTTCTGTTCCTGCTGTTGTATTTTGATTATCTGGTGGATTTTCTGTTCCTGCTGTTGTATTTTGGTTATCTGGTGGATTTTCTGTTCCTACAGTTGAATTACTGTCACCTGTGCTATTATTGTTTTGATTAGGATTCTTATCAAATTTCATGAGACCGCCGGCTTTTACATCTTTCCCATCAACTTTACCTGTAAATTCAATTTTCAATTGATGGTTTTCTTTTGTAAATTTATCATGTGGTATGGTGAACGAGATAGTAGGATCAGTTTGATCTTTGAATTCTTTTAGTTTTTCTGAATTGTCCCATGTCAATTTCCAATTACCTTTTACTTTTTTTACATCTTTCAGTGTCGCAGTTCCTTTAAAGTCTTTTGTTTGTTGGTCATATTCACCTTTTGCATCAATGAGTACTTTTTTTGGTTGTTCACTTTTAGGATTTTTGGAACCTTTATCACCTTTGTTGCCTTTATCGCCTTGGTCATCACTTTTTGGTTCTTTTTTAGGTTCTGGTTTTGAAGTACTGATATCTTGTTTATCAGAGCCGACATACACGTTAACTGCATCGCAGGAAGGTTGATCATGATTGCTCACTGCTAAGCCTTGGAAACTTAAAGTAGCAGTTAGAGTTTTTCCATCGGGTAATTCTTTGTATTTTACATTTTTTTCAAATGAATCTTTGTTAGCATCTCCTGTTGTAAATTTGCTAGATCCTTTACCGATGGTCAAATCCCAAGATCCCTTGCGATCAGCTGCGGCCCGGATGGTTAAGCCCTTATCATCATAAGAAACCTTCATGTTAAGCTTTTGTTTCTTTGCTTTCACGTTTACACAGTTATAAATGTTAACATCTGGCGGTTGGTAATTTGGCGGTTGAAGTCTTGTCTGACCATTTGCTGTTGAGCCATAAATCTTTCCTTTAAACCTAGTCTGTAAAACATAACTTGACTCTTTCTCAATATCTTTTGTTGGAACTGTTACAACATGAATCGTATTACCTTTGTCATTATTTACCTTAACTTTTTTTGTCGTTTGCTGACTTTTGATATTATTTGGGTTTATTTCAATGTTACCATCTACTAAACCTGCTTCAGTTTTATCTGGAAAATAAGTGTAAAATTGAACATACCCACCTGTTCCTTGGATTGCAACTTTGGAACTCATTTCATACCTTTTTTCATGCGTGTCAGTTCCATATCCAGGAGGATCCGGCATTGCAAAGACAGATAATGGTGCAAACGCAGCAAGAGCTAAGATGATAATAGACAAAAGGATGGATCGCTTCATCGCTTCACTCCCTTATAATTTAATAAATTAAGAATATCAAACGATAAATAAATTGTAAATTAACTTTCATTTCATTGTCTAACCAAATCTTTGCAATCTGTTAAGCAAAGTTTTATATTTGGCAGAGATATAACGAGGAGTGAATCAATCAGTATGAACTCACACCAAAGACAGGCACATCAACTAACCATGATGCGCCTGATCAATGCAATAATAAGAGAATCATTAGTTCCAAATAACTGGCAAATTGAAGTAAAAAATGATACCTGTACCATCAAAGATAGTCAAAAAAAGTTACAACTCATATTAGGAATTCAACATCATGGTGCCTTTCAACGATTCCAATTTCGTTCGCCAATACAGCTTCTTTACCATACTAAAAAAGAGAAAAAGATGAACACCCTCGATGAACTAATCAATTTTTTACGTCATGATATGCAACTAGAGATTCCAATCAATCTAGAACAAGAGTTATATAATTCTGTTGAAAATCTAGCATTTGCTTATGATGCTTGGGAACAACGGAGAAAACGTTATGTGGGCACCTTAAAGCCAAAAATCAATTTGACTGAAATCGATACAGTCCTCAATCTAGTTGAAGAAATCGATCTTTATCTTTTTTCTGAACAAGTTGCCTTTGAAGGGAACCCTCTTCACCCCTGCGCCAAAACTCGAATAGGTGTTTCAGACGAAGAAAGGCAGCTATATTCACCAGAGTTGAATCGAGAAGTTATGTTAAAAATGATTTTAATTCCTAAGCAACATGTTCATGTCACTTCTTTTCTATCAACTGAACTGAATAACTTCTTTGAAAAACATGCCCCTGGCCTTCTCAAATTGGCGAATCAAGTATTGCAATCAAAGCAGAAGAAACTATCAAATTATCAACTTATACCTGTCCATCCTTGGCAATATGATCATATGATCAAAGAAAAATCGTTAAGTAATGAATTAGAATGGTTCTTAGTCCCTGCTGTGATCCCAGCAAATCCTTTGCTATCATTTCGAACAATGGATACATCTGGTAAATTTCATTTAAAATTACCAGTTCGTATACAAATTACAAACGCAATTCGTTCCCTATCTCCACAAACAACTGTAAACGGTCCTATACTTACACAACAGATCAATCAACTCCTTGCAAAAAAGCCCCAATATGCAAAACATCTGATGCTTTTACCGGAGTTAGCTGGGGCTTATTACCAACCGAATCAATCTCATACAAATGATTGGAGCAGTCAACTCTCTTTTACAATACGTACACATCCAAATCATCTTATACATAACCATGAACAATGTCTTGTTGGTGCTTCTCTAACCGCAAATAATCCCTTTACTGATCGACCTCTGATTATAGATCTAATTGAGCAGTGGTGTGGAAATAAAATCGAACAGAGTTACGCAATTCAATATGTTGAAGACTATGCAAAGAAATGTCTTCCACCTTTTCTCTATCTATTACAGAAATTTGGAACTGCTTTAGAAGGTCATATGCAAAATTCAATCATTGTGGTCGAAAATGGGGAAATCAAAAGAATTATGATTCGTGATATGGGTGGAGTTCGAATCAATCAAACTCGCTTTACAAAAGACATACAACTACCCCTATATGAAAGTGATATTTTTGTACAAGGAATGGATAGTGTTTACAATAAATTTTTACACTCTGTCATTCAAAATCATTTTGGTGACTTGATCTTTACGATTGCCCAATACTTGAGAATCTCTGAAAATAGCTTTTGGAAAGTAGTTAGTCATACACTTCGTTCATCCATTGATATGAACATTCCAGAGGCAGAAAAAGACCTACAATCTCTCTTACGATCTAAAATCAAAACAAAAGCATTATTAACGATGCGCCAAAAAGAACAACATCCTCAAAAATATCTTTATACCGAACAAATAAACCCTTTAGTAGGAGATTATACATGAACGGTGAAAGCTTTTTAAAAATTGCTTATCAAGAATGGACATTGGAAGGATGTCTTTCAGAAGAGAGACAAACTATTCAACAACTCAATCAAGAGGACCCAAATCTTGCAAAAAAATACCAAGCCTTTCTCCCTAAAGCTAGAAAAACCATTTTACACCGATTGGTATCTGCATTTCTAAGAGAAGATATATTTAAATTCAATAGTGGATCTTATAAGAATACCGCTTATCACTACCCACTAGGAGTCGATGAATCGATCTATATTCCAATCAGACATGAATTTCTCGCAGGGCGACATATATTCCAAAAAGACATTGCTCATATTACGAATGGAAACGTCTTTCCCATTCTACATCCAATCGAATTTCTTTATTTAGTAGAAAAAAAAGTTCATACCATAACTTCTAATTGGGATCAATTTGCAAAAGAAATTTGTAATGCATGTAGCAATCAAGCAATTGCTTATGTGTGGCAAGAACTGAGAAAATTAAAGATAAAATCTTTGGCAGGTCAGTATAAGCCCCTTCACTCCAACATTTATACCTTAGCTATGCAATTAAACGATCCTTCTTTCTTTGAACAATTTTGTACTGAAGGGCACAACTTACACCCATGTAGTAAAACAAAGTTAGACATGGAACCAATTGCGGTCAGTGATTATGCACCTGAATGTAGAAATCAACAAACATTAAAATTTGTAGCAGTTCAACGAGATTTAATCAAATGGTCATTTCTCAATTCATCTGAAACATATGATTCTTTTCTACTCTCATTTTTCCCACAACTTCAAACACAATTAAATGATCATTGGATGGAATACAATCAGCGATATTTTCTAATCCCAGTACATGGATGGCAATTTGATCATGTTATTCCGGTGTTGTACCGAGAGGAAATCAAGAATCAACAAATCATCTTACTACCAGAGCTTCAGCTCATGTGTAAAGCTTCTACATCCTTTCGTACCATGCTGCCAGCTCAAGCAAAAGAGTGGAAAGGAGTCGTGAAAGTAGCAGTCAATAGCCAAATGACATCAACCATTCGCTCTATATCACCTCAGACAACGATGAATGCAGCCTCATTTACCAAGTTGATTCAAGAGGTTTTAAAAAGGGAACCTGATTTAGTAGAGCAGTTCATTCCTGTGGAGGAGTTGGGAGGTTGCTTTTTCAAAAGTTCTCATCCTGATCTACAACGAAATCTATCTGTTGTCTTTCGAGAATCTACACAAACAAAATTGAAACAAAATGAACTAGCTATAGTCGCTTCTGCACTATTTGATGAATCTCCAATCACTGGCAAGCTGATCTTATCTGACTTTATCGATGCTTTCGCATCACATACTCAACAAACAATTCAGAAAGCAGCTTACTCATTCTTCTACAAATATGCATCCATCGCACTTAATGGCTTTTTAAGAATGATGGTGAAGTATGGAATTGGATTAGAGGGACATTTACAAAATAGTATCCCCATCTTTAAAAATGGTGAACCAGTTAAAATGATGTTTCGAGATTGGGGAGGAGCTAGAATTTATCAACCTCGAGTTGAAAAGCAAGGGCTCACAATATCCTTCTATCCTGACTCGTTAACTGTAACCCAACACGCAGAAAAAATGCGAGAAAAGGTCTATTATGCTGTTTTTCAAAATCACCTAGGTGAAATGATTGTACAGTTATGCTACATATTTGGCTGTGTAGAAAATCGACTATGGAAAATGGTAGCCCAAATTAGTAAACAAATTTTTTCAGATCTCACTCTAAACCATAATCTAAGTAAAGAAGCTCAATCGGATCAGCATTTTCTCTTTCAATCAAAAATTATGCATAAAGCTATTACTTCCATGCGTCTTCTAAACCATGATCGAGATCTATATGTTGAAATCCCAAATCCATTAATTGACTGGAACTGAAAGGAGTGCATGAAAAACACCATGATCATCACAACGCCCATGATCATCGCACTACTCATCTTTCTGTTTACCCTTATAATTGTTATTTGGCAGCCTCGAGGACTTTCGGTAGGCTGGTCTGCTTCAATTGGAGCCATCTTAGCCCTTTTATTTGGAATCGTATCATTAAGCGATATTGTTACTGTTACTCATATCGTTTGGAATGCCACATTCGCTTTTATTGCCGCAATGCTGATCTCACTCGTGATGGATGAGATCGGCTTTTTTGAATGGGCTGCCTTACATATGGCTCGATTTGCTAAAGGAAATGGCCATTTAATGTTTATCTACACCATATTGTTAGGATCGGTTATTACTGCTTTTTTCAATAACGATGGGGCTATATTAATTATGACGCCAATTCTACTTGCAATGACTAAAGCATTAGGATTTGATAACAAGATGATCTTTGCTTTTGTTTTTGCTGGTGGGTTTATTGCCGATACTACTTCATTACCTCTTGTGATCAGCAATCTTGTTAATATTTTATCGGCAGACTATTTTCAAATTGGCTTTTTATCATACGCAATCCACATGATTATTCCCAATATTTTTGCATTAATCGCAAGTCTGATTTGTCTTTATCTCTTTTTTCGAAAAGATATCCCAAAGACCTATAATTGGATGGAACTGCAAAAGCCGTCGGATGCGATTAGAGATCATCGCCTATTTAAACTCTCTTGGGTGATGTTAATCATCCTTTTTGCTGGATACTTTGTTAGTGAACTATTACACATTCCTGTTTCAATTATCGCTAGTGGTGCAGCATTTATTTTTTTAGTCGCAGCATCAAATAACCCCAAAATCAAGGTAAAAAAAATAATTATAGAAGCACCTTGGACTGTTATCATATTTTCAATTGGTATGTATCTTGTTGTCTTCTCCCTGCACAATGTAGGATTTACTCAACCGTTAACTCAAGTGATTAAAGCTTCAACTGACCATGGTTTACTATATGTAACTTTTGTCATGGGCTTCTCCTCTGCATTTCTTTCGTCATTGATGAACAACTTACCTACTGTTATGTTTGACTCATTAGTCATTCAAGCTACTCAAACTACAGGTATGATTCGCGACTCGCTCATCTACGCCAATATTATTGGGGCAGATTTGGGACCTAAAATGACTCCACTTGGCTCATTGGCCACTTTACTTTGGATACACGTACTTGCACGAAAAAAAATCACTATCAGCTGGATTCAATATTGCAAGGTAGGGATTATTCTCACTATTCCAACCCTTATCATCACACTATTTGGTCTATATTTATGGTTTCACATACTCTACTGACAGTCAGAGCAACGGGGCCCAATATGGGCCCTTTTTATAAGAGATTTGAGACAGAGTTTCCTCTGCTGCGATTGAAGGATTGTGCATCACCAAAGTTAATTGGGATTTGAACATTGATGTTTGCTACACCTGCACTTTGTGCGCCTGTTCTTGCTACGTTATTTACTTCTGCTCGTGCACCTCCAACAACACGTCTACGAAACACTCTTCTTCTTCTACGACGTCTGTGACACATATTTTTCACCTCCTTTCATTATTTAATTTGACTAGTGGGAATTTCCTTTTTAATGATATTTACTAAATTGGATGCTATATCATTTGATATTCCTGTAGCACCAACTAATCCTCCCAGAACTCCAACTAATCCATTTAATAACCCTAAAAATGAAGAAGAAACAGAATTTATCGGTGTTGTAACAAGACTTGAGATAATTGTAGGGAGTGGACCAATTATTTTGGTTACATCTGGCATTTGGTCGGTAGTAAACTGCCCTGAAGCAATTTGTTGCTTCACAGTTTCCTCCACCGCTTTTTGTAACATTTCAAACTGTTCAGGAGTCAACTGACTCATGAAATCACCTCCTTTCTATAGACCTAAAGTGCATTGCTCAATGAGTTTTGATCACTTTCATTGAGACTTGTTGCATCTCCAAGATTGACAGGGACTTGAACAATGATATTAATCAAGCCACTCACAGGGCCGTCAATTCTTGCTGCATTGTCTACTGTTGCACTAGATCCCTTTTTCAATGCTCTGACTATTCTTCGCCGACGTCGTCTTTTTTTTCTAAGAATAATTTTTCTTCTGCAACATCTACATAGTCCCATCTTCATTCAACCCTCCTTTCTTTTTACATTTAAATCAAAATTCCGATTAATAGCTTTCCTCCACTTTTTCCGAGTCTCCTTTGGAAAATGATTAGTAGAGGCGAATTGCAATATATCCTTTATTTTTGTCATTTTTTCATTATCATCATCTAGTAACGTATCAAGGAACTTATATAATCGTAATTTAATCAATAACTCTAAGTCCTTTTCTAATTCGCCTGTTAAGAAATCTCTTTCCTCTTTTTTTGCTTTTTTTGTTGAATGTGTTGTTTTCGCCATCCATCACCCTCCCTTTCGTTTCTTTATATTTAATATATGAAAATAGATAAAAAGAGTTCGGGTGATCTACCAATTTTTTAAAATAACTTTAAAGAGACTTATCTTTTAGATTCGTTTTTGAGCACAATAATGGGTATAAAAAGAAGAAGAAAGATTTTAGGAGGAGTGTGATCTTATGAATCATTCATTCGAACTTGCTACTTTTGCCGGAGGTTGCTTTTGGTGTATGATGGCACCATTTGAAAACTTAACAGGGGTCAAAAAAGTAGTAGCAGGTTATACTGGAGGACATACAAAAAATCCAACTTATGAAGAAGTTTGTACTGGAAAGACCGGTCATATAGAAGCCATTCAAATTACATACGACCCCAAGAAGCTAACATATTCTGAATTACTAGAAGTATTCTGGATGCAGATTGATCCAACTGACCCAGGAGGTCAATTTGCTGATCGTGGCATTCAATATCAGACTGCAATCTTTTATCATAGTGAATCCCAGCATCGACAGGCGGTTGCTTCCAAGCAACAATTAGCTAATTCAGGACGCTTTTCAAAACCCATCATGACTCAATTAAAAAAAGCGACAGTATTTTATCCAGCAGAGCCGATGCATCAAGATTATCATAAAAAAAATCAACAGCATTACCAGTCTTACCGCTATCACTCAGGTCGAGATCAGTTCCTAGAAAGAGTATGGAAAAAGAAATAACTCCTAAGGAGTGATCAAAAATGGAATCAAAAAATAATCCACCTGGCGATCTTGTTGACAATGGGAAGTATCGGGTTGAAACCGATTCAATGGGCTCAGTACTTGTACCAGCTGAACGGCTGTGGGGGGCGCAAACGCAACGTTCACTCATCCATTTTGCAATTGGTGACAATCGCATGCCAAAACAGCTTTATCACGCATATGGTTATGTAAAAAAAGCAGCTGCTATTGTAAATGCAAAAGTAGGAAAACTTTCAGAGGATAAAGCCAATTTAATCATTCAAGCTGCCGATGAAGTAATCGAAGGGAAACTCGACCGAGAATTCCCACTCTATGTCTGGCAGACTGGATCTGGAACACAATCAAACATGAATGTAAATGAAGTAATTGCAAATCGTGCTATACAAATAAGTGGAGGAACTCTTGGAACTAAAAATCCGATTCATCCTAATGATGATGTAAATCTGTCACAATCATCAAATGACACCTTTCCCACTGCAATGCATATCGCGACGATCATAGCGCTTTCCCAGCAACTTATCCCACAAGTGCAACAATTAATGGACTTGATGTGGGAAAAAGCGAAGAGTTGGAGCCATATTGTGAAAATCGGGCGCACCCATCTGCAAGATGCCACACCGCTTACAGTAGGACAAGAATGGTCTGGTTATGTGGCTCAGTTGCACCAAGCGCTTGAACGCCTACATCAAGCAAAAAAAGAATTATATGAATTAGCTGCTGGGGGTACGGCAGTAGGAACAGGAATTAATACACCACCGAACTTTTCAACAATGATTGCTGAAGAAATTGCCAAATTAACAAATCATCCCTTTATAACAGCAACAAATAAATATGCTGCTCAAGCATCATTAGATGCAATGGTTCAAGCAAGTGCATCTATACGTAGCCTTGCTGTTGCTTTCATCAAAATTGCAAATGATATTCGCTTTCTTGGATGTGGCCCTCGAGCTGGCATTCATGAATTACAGCTACCAGCAAATGAACCAGGTTCATCAATTATGCCTGGTAAAGTAAATCCCACCCAAGAAGAAGCCATGTTAATGGTCTCTATTCAAGTAATCGGATACGATAACGCCGTTGCCTTTGCTGGTTCACAAGGGAATTTTGAATTAAACACAATGCGACCGATCATTATCTACAATGTCTTGCAATCGATCAGCATCCTATCTGATGCTTGTAAAAGCTTCCTTCAATACAGCATCGAAGGAATCCAGTTAAATCAAGCAAAAATCGATCAGTATGTAAATCGTTCTTTAATGCTTGTCACGGCACTAACAGCAACGATTGGTTATGACAAAGCATCTGAAATCGCCCATCTTGCATTTAAGCAAAATTTATCTTTAAAGGAAGCAGCCATTCAATCAGGATATATCGATGAAATCGAATTTGACCGATTGGTACAGCCTGAACAAATGGTGGGAAATCCTGATGAAGATCTCATACAATTAACAAAAAAAATGGATCCCAATGCTTTTTAAAGCTTGGGATCATCTCTTATTATCTAAAAACTCCTGTCCATTCTCAAGCTGTAACAATTGATTCTTCATGAGAATTCCTCCACGGTATCCCGTTAATTTTCCATTTTTTCCAATCACTCGATGACATGGAATGACTATTAATAAAGGATTGGAACCAATTGCAGCTCCAACAGCACGAGCCGCGGACGGACGTTGGATTCGCATGGCAATATCCGAATAAGTAGCTGTTTTTCCATATGGAATTTGGTTTAAAGCATTCCAAACTAAGTTTTGAAATGCACTACCCTGAATATCTATTGGAAATGTAAAATGATTTCTGTTTCCCTCTAGATACTCATCCAATTGATCTTTATAGGTTTTGAATAAGTCATCATGATGTTTAATTGATGGTGAGAAGTTTCTATTTTTCAGTTTACCTAAGAATGAGATGTCTCTTTCATTCGCTCCACCTACATAACAAAGCCCTTTCTTAGTTGCTGCTAAATAGATTTCCCAATATTTATTGCGATATGTTGTCCAATAAATCGTTTGTTGTATAGGCTGAGCCAACTCTATTTCCCCCTTTGGACTTTCGATACATCGATGGTGTAACACCAGTTTTCTTTTTAAAGATCGTTGTAAAGTATTGTGCATTAGAGATCCCGACTGCCTGCGCAATTTCTTTCATTGTTTGGTCAGTCTCTTGTAAATAATGCATCGCTTGATCCACTTTGATTTGTTCCAGATACTGTGCTGGTGTAACGCCTACGCACTTTTTAAATGTTCTTTGTAAATGATAAGGACTCAAATGGAAAACATTTGCTAACAAATCTAGAGAAATCGTGTTCGACCAATTTTTTTCTAAAAATCTTTTGATTTGATCAATCCATTCTTGAATAGGTAACTGAAGCTGATCAGGTCTGCATCGCTTACACGGTCGAAAACCTTCATTTATAGCCTCTTGACGATGATAAAAAATCCTCACATTTTCCAACTTTGGTATTCGAGATGGACAAGATGGGCGACAAAATACCTTAGTTGTTTGCACGCCATAAAAAAACTTACCATCGTATGAATGATTATTAGAAACAATTGCTTCCCATAATTTTTTATGAATGGGGTTATGTGTCTGCATACCATCACCTCTGCTAAAGTATAATCGTTAAATCGTTTGTTTTGGTAATTTTAGAATGAGTGAGCAAGAAAATGAAAAAACGAAGGGATTTACCCCTTCGTCATATTCGGCTTATTTAAAGTCAGATGGAATCTTACGTGCCACACCTGTACGAATCGCTGCATCAACTACCTGCGTACGGATCGCCTGTACCACATTTTGATTAAACACACTTGGAATAATATAGCCCGGATTCCGTTCATGATCAGAGATTACACTTGCAATAGCTTTCGCAGCAGCTAACTTCATTTCTTCATTGATCGTTTCAGCCCGACAATCGAGAGCCCCACGGAATATTCCAGGAAAACAGAGTACATTATTTATCTGGTTTGGATAATCGGATCTTCCGGTTGCAATGACAGCAGCAATATCTTCGATCTCAGCAGGATGAATTTCCGGATCTGGGTTTGCCATCGCAAAGACAACTGGTTGGCTAGCCATCTTCATCACATCTTCGCGTTTTAAGACCCCACCACGTGAAAGACCAATAAATACATCGGCTCCTTCTAATACTTCACCAATCGTACCAGTTTTTCGTTCTGGATTTGTATTTTCTGCAAACCATTGCCAATGGGGATTATCATATTGCACATCTCTAGTTAGTGCTCCAGCCTTATCATATCCGATGATATTTTTGACACCTGCTGCCATCAACATTTTCGTACAAGATAATCCTGCAGCCCCAATTCCACATACAACAACTCGGATTTTATCTAATGGCTTTCCTACTACCTTCATCGCATTCATAAGTCCAGCAAGTAAAACCACGGCTGTTCCATGCTGATCATCATGAAAGACTGGAATATCCAATTCTTCATTTAACCGCTTCTCAATATCAAAACAACGAGGAGAAGAGATATCTTCTAAATTAATTCCACCAAACGTTGGGGCCATCGCTTTAATCGTTTCAATAATCTGTTGTGTATCTTGGGTATCCAAACAAATTGGAAAAGCATCAATGCCTGCAAACTGTTTAAATAAAAGTGCCTTCCCTTCCATTACTGGCATCGCTGCGCTTGCTCCAATATTGCCAAGTCCCAATACTGCACTACCATCTGAAATGACAGCAACAGTATTTCTTTTAATTGTTAATGTATGCGCTTTCTCAGGTTGCTCTTGAATCGCTAAACATACTCGGGCAACATCCGGCGTGTAGACTCGTGATAGATCATCTCGATTTTGAATCGGGATCTTGGGGCTAATTTCCACTTTGCCACCTAGATGTAGCAAAAATGTCCGATCAGATATATGAAGTAATCTTACTCCAGATAAGCTTTTTAAATGATATTCAATTTGTTCAATCGTATCATTTTTAGTAACTGTTACTGTTATATCTCGTACTGTCATCTGTGAACCGGTCTGAATCATATCCAAAGCGATAATATCCCCACCCGCTTCAGCGATTACCTTTGCAACATTTGCAAATTGAACTTGATCCGTATCCATCTCTAAACGAAGTATAAAACTTTTTCCTGCAATACTTGGTTGATTTGTATACAATTGTTGATTCATGAACTCCACTGCCCTTTCTATTCATATATATCATCAATTACGGTCAGCTTTGACTGCAACATTGAAGATTAAATAATGAAGAAATACAATCCAGAACTAGAATACCATGTTAAGTGTTCAAGGATACCCTTAAAAGTAAATGGTAAAAAATATGTTGCAATTGTATCAGTGGCGAAACATGAAAATCAACACAATGAATCAATAGTTGAAATTTAAATTCGATGACCACATCATCCCTTTATGTTTTGAATTATTGTTCAAAAATTCCATATTTTATTTTTATACTCATCGTGATAGCGATTATGGGTTTGGGTTTTTATACTATTTAAATGAGGCGAATTCTCTCTTAACTGTTTAAAAATAACATTTAACAATAGTTCCCCCTATACAAACAACATGGTATACTCAAATTAATTTCACTCCTTTG
Organism: Seinonella peptonophila; assembly: GCF_900129355.1. Lineage (GTDB taxonomy): Bacteria > Bacillota > Bacilli > Thermoactinomycetales > Thermoactinomycetaceae > Seinonella > Seinonella peptonophila. The sequence goes on from NZ_FQVL01000021.1 coordinate 22,631, forward strand.
ATTCCCATACTTTTACATTTTCCAAAGCATGCAGTTGGGATAAAGAGGAGCGCTACTTAGCATCTTCTTAGTTATGATATTTAAAGATCCAATCCTACTGTAAACGATCCTTATTTGCGTAATTATGAGGGTAATGAAACTTTTAGTCTCTATGCAAGTCTTTATGAATGGAGGTGGGTGACCACTCCGCTGAAATGAGAAACTCTACCACTTCAGTGGTAAGTAGTTCACATAAGGAGTTTTCAATGAAAAAAATTACTATTTTTATCACCGTTCCTTTTACACTTGCGATTCTGCTTTTTTTCACACCAATATGTCTTGCTGCACCCACAGATCAAGACTCAAATCTGGAACAGTCGATGAAAGAGTATAATCAATCACAAAAAGAAGCAAAACGGCTACAAAACAAAATTACTACAATGGACAAAAAAATGAACGATACATTTCTCCACCTTGAACAACTAAAAACTGAGCAATATGAAACGCAAAAGCGATATAACCAGATTCTAAAAAAATACTACATTTCTAGACAAACCAATTTAGGAGCTAGACTTCTAGGATCTGAATCTCTGTCTCAATTTCTGTTCCGCCTTGAATATATTCAGCTTGTGATGAAGCGAGACCAACGGATTATCGCGCAATATAAACGACAAACAACCCAAATTACAAAAGCACAAGCACAATTAAAAAAAGAAATTGCACAAACAAAGCCCATTCTTCAAGCTGCTGAACAGAAGTCAAAAGACTTACATAAGAAATATCAAGTTTTAAAATCGAAAAAAACAAGTGATCAAACTCAAACCCATTCAAAGGAAAAAGACAAAGAGACAGAAAAACCGACACAACCAATTGAAGATCAATCATGGCTCAATCAAGCAAGAGCAATGATCGGAGTTGTAAAATACCGCTTTGGAGCTAGTTCATTCCCCTATTTTGATTGTTCAAGTTGGGTTCAATATGTATTTAAAAAATACCAAGGAATCAATCTTCCGCGTACAGCCGAGTCACAGTCAACAGTAGGTTCATTTGTCTCTAAATCAAATCTTCAACCAGGAGATTTAGTATTTTTTCAAGGAACATATAAAAAAGGTATTTCACATGTTGGAATTTATCTAGGCGATGGGTATTATATCTCCAATAAAAATGAACGAATTGACTTAAAAATCGAATCGATCAATAGTAGCTACTCAAAAGCTCACTATTGGGGTGCAAAAAGAGTAAACTAGCGAATCATCGCTAGTTTTTTACTTATTAAAAATAATGTATATTATCGAGTTTAAAAATCCCACCAGAATTGGCATTCATACCGTTTACTCATGATCTCTTTTTAGCTTTCCATAGCAAACATCATGTAATTGTTGCAGGAAATAGGTACGGATGATTTCCGGATCATTTGTAGCTAATTTTTCAATTGCACCTGATTGTTGACAAAGTGATTCTAAGGTTAGCATGAGCTCCTGAACTTCCTTTTTTGCATCTTTGGGAGTTAGTAAGATAATGAGTTGATCTACCCCTTTGTGGATTGATTCCTGTAATTCATAAACTGCAAAAAAAGGTTGCTCGATCTCATCGCCTTTAAATTGGTAGACTGATAAACCATTCTCAAGCTGCAACAGTGTCTGTTCAAACCAACTTTGACCATCTCGTAGGAAACCTTCTGAAATAAGATCATGCCCAATCTGCCTGATCACCTCTTCATTACTCCACCCCATATTTGGAACACTACTTAAATAAAATTGTTTCATTAATTCAACCACAATACCAAGCAATGAATGAATTGATTCATACAGACCAAGCATCGAAGGTTGTTCGATTTTGACTATTGTTGGTGGAATTTGACCCATATACTCTCGAATCCGCTCTGCTTCTTGATCAGTGAGAATCGGATTGATCTGTATATATTCATCATCTTGTAAGCTGGGAATTTTAACAGTTGAAATGATAAAATCATAATTTTTAACTGATAACTCTTCAACCAGATATGCTGATAAAGTCTGAACAACATGAATCTGGGGAATTTGGCTTTGTATTTGAGTGGCTAATAACTGGGAAGTTCCCACACCGCTTGGGCAGATAATGATTACATCGAAGGAATCTTGTTGATTGAGTCGTTCAAAGGCTGCACCTAAATGAATCACAATATGACCAATCTCTTCATCTGGAATCAACAGCTCATGAAAAATCCAAAAAACTTCTTCTTTTACAATTTGAAAAATCGACCAATAGTCTTCCTTAATCTTTGATAACAGTGTATTTGATATTTTTTGTTTCATTCTTATCTGTGGTAATCGAGACGCTAAATGTGTAATCAAACCTGGAATTAATGAATCATCCTCAGATAAGCGAAACTCTAATCGATTTTCACATGCATCTACCAATTGATTTACACGCTTTCTCAAATCATCAAGATCTACGTCATATTCTGGATGATGTTGCTGTTGACCATTTCTTAAATGAAGTGTCACATAGCCAATCTCATCAATCGGAAATGAGATCGGCAAATTCATCTCAATTCGGTGAATAATCTTTTCCGCTATTTTATACTCAGGAATCAAAGATAACTCTTCCAAATGTGTAGCATTTAGCGTGATTGTCTCTCCTGATTGGACGCGCTCTATTGCAAGACACAGATGGACAGTTAAGGCCAAATAAGCGCTTTCAGGAAATGGTACTGATAAATCTTGGTTCAAATCTTTTAACGCATGTTCTACAATCATTAACCGCTCGCCTGAAATTTGATCAAATAATTGCTTACTTAAACTGTTACCCAACTCTTCTTTTATCAAATCGATTAACTCAGTAATCTCCATTTGTTCTGCGATTACTGAACCCAAAGCCAATTTTTTATCGATTTCTTCCCCAGTAATTTCGATGCCATTTTCGCGATTACTCGTTAATTTTAAACGAGCGTTCCATAACCATTGATTCAGATGATCTAAATCTTGGCTGATTGTTTCAGGAGCTACCCTGAACTGATTTGCAAGGTATTCTATGGTTAAAGGTTGATCTGATTCTAAAAAAGCACAAAGCAAGAATATAACGCGATCATCCTCATCGTATGTACTAGATTCTATTGAAAATAAATCTTTTTTTAGTTGCTCCTTTGATGTTTCCGTACCTTGTATCATCACGCCTGAACCTAGCTTCTTTTGGAGAACCAAATCATAATAAGCGCATACTTCATCTAATGATTTCAAGTGAGATTGTAGCTCGCGGGTGCCCATTTGAAATTCCCGGGATAACTGACTCAATGAAATAGGCATTTTTCTTTCAAGCAATAAAAGCAATATTTTCTGTTGAATTGGCGAAGTATACATCGTTACCTCTCCTTATATTCACAAGGAAACATACCTGATTAAAATTTTATTAATATCATAATAACCTATCTACTAGATTCTGTCATATATAATCATTTATTTACAAAATTAAGCAGAAAAGCAATTATATAGATCAGATAAAATTCCAATAAAAAAACATGTGTTGCAAGCAATTGCCGCACATGTTTTTATTTTGAACCGTAGATTCCAGTTTCTTTTATCTCTTGTGAAAACGAAAGTACTTGGTTTTGAATTTAAAAGCTCATATGAACAAATCGAGATGAAAGACCATTAAAAATCTTTCATCGCTGACAAGTTAACATTTTATTCTAAAATAAAAATTGCGATGTAACAGGTATGGTGTCAAAAAAATTTGGCTCTGCAAAAATTTGTTTAACTAACTCCTCTTGTTCAGGTAAAAAAACAACTTCTATTTTACGCTGAAAAGTAGATGGTTTGATTTTTGTAATATTCAAATTCGGTTCTTGTATATGTTTGGCCACAATTTCTGGTACAAAAGTGATTCCTTTTCCTTCTAGCACTTGGTAAATAAGTGACTCACTCCATAGTACATCTATAAAATTTGGGTTAATCGTATATGGACGTGCAAAAAGTCGAAGAGATTGACGTAGGTCACTTGGATCATGCCACATCAAAATTGGATATTGAATGAAATCTTTTATATGAAGATTTTCGTATTTAGCCAGTGGATGATCTTGAGGTGTAACAGCATAATAAGACTCTGAAAACAGTAGATAAGATGATAACAATGGAGAACCTTTAAAGTCTTGAACTACTGCTAAATCCATTTTACCTTCAATCATTGATTGGATTAACATTTGTGTAATATCCTGCATGACAATTTGAGGCTTTATAAAAGGCGCTTTATTTTTAAATAGATAAGGAAGATAATATGTAGCGACACTCGGAATACTCCCAACAATAGGATTGATATCATTTCCAAATGACTGCAACTTGCTTTCAACTCTCTTTAATTGGTCCAAAACCGAAACTGCCTGTTCATATAAATATCGCCCCGCTGATGTTAACTCAATCCCTTTCACTGTTCGACGCAACAATTGATGATTGATTTGTTCTTCTAATTTATGCAATTGTTTGGTTAACGCTGGTTGAGAAATAAACAGTGCTTTCGCCGCCTTATTGATACTTCCTAACTGCACTGTCAATACAAAGTAATGTAGTTGATGTGTTTTTAACATATATTAAACTCCGTTTATGATTAGATATAACTTTCCGTTATAATCTTATTCCTACTATGTATTACGTATTTGCATATCGTTTTTGTTACGCTATAGAACAAGGAGGTGAAAAAATTAAAATTAATTCCAATTACAGTCACCATAGACGATTATTTAAAAATTTGTCAAGTGGTTGATTTTAATCATGAATTTATTCAAAAAAGGGCCAAGATGATAGCACAGCAATATAAAACAACGTTTGATCGAATCAAAGCAACATATCATTTCGTCCGAGATGAAATTCAACATTCTTGGGATATTCAAAGCCATCGAATCACTTGTCGTGCTTCAGAAGTATTACGATTTGGTGAAGGCATCTGCTATGCAAAATCACATCTACTTGCGGCCTTACTAAGAGCTCAAGAGATTCCCACTGGTTTTTGTTATCAACGATTAACTTTATTGGATGAACCTGATTCTGGTTTTGCCATACACGCTCTAAACGCTGTATATATTCAATCAATACAAAGATGGGTTCGTCTCGACGCTCGTGGAAATAAACCAGGTGTACATGCTCAATTCTCCCTAACAGAAGAAAAATTAGCCTTTCCAATTCGAGAAGAGTTAGGAGAAATTGATTATCCAACTATTTTTGCAAAACCTTTGCAAAAAACCATTGAAGTGTTACAAGAACATACTGATTGTTTAGATATGTATTTACATGGGCTGCCAACTTATTTATCACAGGAATTTCTCTAGGAGGTCTATTCATGTACTGGAAAAAAGGACTAAGTATACTTTCTGCCATAGGTATTCTAGCCACCAGTTGGTTAGGAGGAACTGGAACTACTCACGCACAAGAAATAAAATTACCCAAGCCTAAAAAAGAAAAATATCAATACGAAAACTTAAGTAATTATTTTACTGGATATGATGGTACATTTGTCCTTTTCGATTTAAAGCAAAAGGAATACACGATCTACAATAAGAAGAAAAGTGAAAAAAGAGTTTCTCCAAACTCAACTTTTAAAGTTCCTCATGCATTGATCGGATTACAAACAGGCGTCCTTAAAGACGAAAATACAACTTTTAAATGGGATGGAACAATCTATCCTTTTCCCGAATGGAATCAAGATCAAAACATGTCTAGAGCTATTAAGAATTCTACAATTTGGTATTTTCAAGAAGTCGCCAAACGTGTAGGAGAGAAAAATGAGAAGAAATATCTTCATAAATTACACTATGGAAACCAAAATATTTCAGGTGGCTTAACCAATTTTTGGCTTCAATCTTCTCTGGCTATTTCCCCAAAAGAACAAGTAGAATTTCTGAAGAAGTTTTATACTTATCAACTACCCATCTCTAAGCGGAATATTGACATAGTGAAACAAGCACTAGTTTTAGAAGAAAAAAATAAAGCAGTGTTATCAGGTAAAACAGGCACGGGTTGGAAAGATGCACAAATCAACGGCATCCCAATCAATGGAACTTTTATTGGTTATGTTGAAAAGGATAATAACACCTATTTGTTTGCAACCAATATTGAGGCTGCTGACAAAGCAACCAGCGGCAAAGCAAAAGAAATCACATTAAAGATTTTACATGATAAAAAGATATATAATTGAATAACGATTAAATGAGTTTAATAGCATGATCAGACTTTGAAGGTACATGTAGAATATCCTATATGTACCTTCTTTGGTTTTGGTAAATAAATGAAGAATATTTGATATCAATTAAACACTAGAGACAAGATTCTCATTTGTTTGCATAGTACCTAATAATAATTAATTATATGCATTATTGTAAATAAAAATAAAATAGAGAGGTATATGACCCTCCCTATTTTGGATATATATTTTCATGTTAAATAAAACATTATTATACAAAATGAACTGGATAACTCTTCAATCAGGTCAATGATAAAATCTCTCTGTGCCCTGATACCTTAAGAGCTACTTATTTCCCAGGATATAATTGATAGAGTCGTAATTTCGAATTTGGACTATTCGTTTCAAACATAAAGATTACTTTATAACGATCATGATCACTGTAAGTCACATAATAGTTACCTTCTTGTTCACGCTCATCGACAGGTGTACCGATCGTCTTCTTCAATTGTGATAATGTGATAGTTGGTAATTGCGGATTCCAATCATCAATTGCTGTAATAGTTTGTTGGGGTGTAGAACCATCATATAAAAAACGAACATAGTGATCATAATAATTTGCGGCAACAGTCCCCTTATTATCAGCAGGACCCCAATCATTTTCCACCGCAGTCAGCGAGTCACCCAAACCATAAGGACGACTATTCAACGTTTGATTCTCTTCATACGCCAAACCCATTATCTGTTTAATGAGTAAATCGGAATTTCCTTTTTTTACTGGAGCAGCATCTGTAAAATTTGGAAACAAAAGCACACTCAAGGAAAATACCCATAACATGATGTTTCGAACGTGATGATGCATCTGAATAATCCCCCTTTTTTTATAACCTCATGATTATTATTCGTATAACAATGTATTTTTTGTGTATTATGCTTTATCTGATGAGTACCATTTTTCTATCATTGGGCTATTTAATTCACTTATCAAAGAAAAGGGAAAGACTCCCTAATATTCTATCAGTTATCTGCCGCACGCAATTCTATGTTAGACTGATCTTACCAATCGATCCGTTTTCCATCTTTGAAGAATTCCCCATTGGGTCCTTTAGATCCAGTCGTCGCTAACCAAAGAATAGACTCAGCAGCTTGTTTAGGAGTCCTTGGAGCAGATGGTCCACCCATATCAGTACTCACCCATCCCGGATCGACCGCGTTTATTTGGATGTCACCTTTGATTTCTGCAGCTAACAATCGTGTCAAACCATTAAGAGCGAGCTTAGACAACTTATATGCGCCTACGCCAGGATATGACATTTCTCCCATTGATCCATATTCTGAGGAAACATTAATAATCCTTCCATAACCTTGCTTTTCCATAAGTGGAATAAAGGAACGGATAACATGATAAGCGCCGAAAAAATTCGTTGCCATCGTTCTTTCCAGAATGGAAGGGTCTATATCTACTAACTTTTTATTCCTATCCAAATAAACTCCGGCATTATTAATCAATACATCTAATCTTCCAAAACGCTCATTTATTATACTGACAGCTTGGTGTATGCTTTCTGGATTGTCTATATCCAACATCAAAAATGAAACATTCAGATTTGACTCCTTACATTTTAGTGCAGCTTTGTGACCCTTCTCCAGATCCCGGCTTGTCAAAATCACCTTAAAACCATTCAAAGCCAATTGCTTGACAAGTTCATATCCAATTCCTCGATTCCCGCCAGTGACAAGTGCCACTTTTATATCCTCTAACATTTAAATTCCTCCATTTTTGAGCAGGAAAAAATAATAAGGATGACCCAAAGTTGAACCCCTTGGACACCCTCAACTTGATCATTAAAAGCAATCTTTATACCCCACTCACATTGTACTTGTGTCTATCACAAATCGATACTTCACATCTGATGCCAACACGCGCTTGTATGCTTCATCAATCTGGTCTGCCGAAATCACCTCAATTTTAGGAGCAATGTCATTTTTTGCGCAGAAATCTAACATTTCCTGAGTCTCACGTATGCCGCCAATCAATGACCCTGCAAATGAACGACGATGACCGATTAAATTCATTACATTTAGTGACAATGGTTCTGCAGGAGCACCGACATTTACCAAAGTGCCATCAAGAGTAAGCAGTCCTAAATAAGCATTCAGGTCAATCTTTGCACTTACCGTATTAAGAATAAGATCAAAAGTCCCAGCAAGTTTCTCGAAAGTTTCTGGATTGTTTGTAGCATAGTAGTTGTCTGCACCTAATTGTATGCCATCTTCCTTTTTCTTTAATGTTTGTGATAGAACAGTGACTTCGGCACCCATGGCATCTGCAATTTGGACAGCCATATGACCAAGACCACCCATACCTACAATTGCTACTTTCTTACTATTACCCACTTTCCAATGGTTTAATGGTGAATATGTCGTAATACCTGCGCAAAGTAATGGTGCTGCCACGTCAAGCTCTATATTATCAGGGATTCTCAGTACAAAATCTTCTTGTACAACAATGTGGGTGGAATAGCCTCCTTGAGTAGGCTCACCGTATTTGTCAACACCAGCGTAGGTTGGGATATTGCCTTTGAGACAGTATTGTTCTTCTCCTTTACGGCAATTCTCACATTGACCACAGGAGTCAACCATACATCCAACTCCCACCCGGTCACCAATATTGTATTTTGTTACATTAGCTCCTACATCCGTGATAATTCCCGCGATCTCATGTCCAGGTACAAGTGGATAGTTCACTGGCCCCCATTCGCCGTGAGCAGTATGGATGTCAGAATGACATATTCCAGCATATTTAATTTCAATCAGAACATCATCCGAATCAAGGTCACGTCGTTTAATTTCAGCTGCTCGAAATGGTTTATCTGGACCGTCGACAGCCCGAGCTTTAGCATTTATCATGAATAAAACCTCCTAAATGATTTACCCTTTTTAAAGAATGTGCTTATATCAATTAACGAACCAATTAGGTTACATTACTATTCTTTCTCTCTTCTCTTGCACAATTTTATTCCCTAGAGTTAACTCTAGGTCAAGCGATTATTTTATATTTTTCCCACAACCTCTCGGGCATACTGTTTGATATTATTTATCAAACTACCCGCTAGTGAACTATATTTTATTAAATAAGTATATCATTTTAACAAGCTAGGCTTTCTTTAAGGTTACTTTGACATTCAGAATATACCATGATAAATTTCTCTATAATCTTAGAGATAACTTGAGGTCTAAATCAACCATAAAAGGTGATTCATGTTGAAGACATATTCTATAAGCGAAGTCGCGAACGAATTGAACCTTACTATATATACTTTGCGTTACTACGACAAAGAGGGACTAATGCCCTTTATAGAACGAACAGCCAGTGGAACACGCTTGTTTAAAGAATCTGATATCAACGCTTTAAAAATAATTGAATGCCTGAAATCCACCGGGATGCCTATTAAAGAAATTAAAAAATTCATTGACTGGTGTTCTGAAGGAGATTCCACGTTGCAGCAAAGATACGACATGTTTATGGAGAGAAAAGTAAATGTTAAAGCACAGATGGAAGAATTAAAAAAAACACTCGAACTTATCGAGCATAAATGTTCATATTACGAGATTGCTTTAGAAGCAGGAACAGAAGAGATTCATAAAAACAAAAAAATAAAGATTTAACTCTTTCCTAAGAAATAGCGCAAATGAGCCGTAGACTCCTTGAAATGCACTATCTTTCCTCTATCGATGTAAATGATTGACGCAGATAACAAGCAAGTTGAAATTGTCGTACATCGTCGGGGTCTTGAAAAAAAGCTGTAAGATTTGTTCGATTTTATTTAGTCTCTGGTAGAGGGTATTCACATGAATATGCAGTTTCTGTGTTGCTTTCATCGCTGACCGATTGCTTTGAATATAGGTGATCGTTGTAAGCAATCAGTGATTATGTTTTTGCTCAGGAAAGAAACATCTTGGATTCTTTTTAGCGGATAGATTGTTTATTGGGAATGATTTCGAAAATGGAGGTTCATTTGTAGAATCCTTGCCATACCTTCTTCCTAAAGGGACATGAGGCTTATTTTCGAGTATACTGGAATGAAGTGTGGGTTATATTGCAAATCCTGGAGGTTTAAAACTTGACCATCGAATCAGAACACGATCTTACCGCTTTACAGAGGATTGGCCGTATCGTCGCAATAGCCCGTGAAAAGATGCTATCATCTGTTCGAGAGGGAGTCACAACGGCAGAGCTCGACCATATCGGCAAAAGGGTGCTGGATGAGAATGGAGCTATCTCCGCGCCTGATATCACATATGGTTTTCCAGGAACAACCTGTATCTCCGTGAATGAAGTGGCTGCGCATGGCGTTCCAGGACCTCAGGTACTGGAGGAAGGGGACATCGTTAATATTGATGTTTCGGCAGAGTTAGACGGATATTATGCTGACACCGGGGCAACGATAGTTGTCGGAACCTGTTCACCGCACAAGGAAAAGCTGTGTCAGAGCTCTCTTCGCGCACTGCATCAGGGGCTTCAGAAGGCAAGGGCGGGTGCGAAGATCAGCGGCATCGGACGGGCAATTCACAGTGAAGCCCGTAAGGACGGCTTCACTGTGATCCGAAATTTGTCCGGGCACGGCATTGGCCGCGATCTGCATGAGATGCCAGACAGTATATTCAATTACTATGATCCGCGAGACAGAAGGCTGCTCACGAACGGACTGGTGCTCGCGGTGGAAACTTTTGTATCGGACGGTGCAGAATTTGTAGAAGAGAGCACTGACGGTTGGGGGCTGCTGCTGCCGGACCATCACTACGCCGCACAGTTTGAGCACACGATTGTCATTACCAAAGATAGACCCCTCATTTTAACAGCAGTGTAATGTCACCTCGAATCAAAATTATTTGAAAAAACGGCTGCTATTTAAGTGAAGGCAGCCGTTTTTTCGTGCGCATTCAGAGTAAGTTCAGCAAGCGTTGGGTGGCAGCCATTCGCGGACTATCTCTGAATGGAGACATTAGAAGCTTAAGTGGGAAAGTGACTACCAGCTTCGTGTTAGTAATATGAGAATTGTTTATGCCTTTGACCACACAGAAAAGCAATTTGGGTCCATCAAATGAAAACTCCTATTTCTATCATTAATCTCGTCTTGCAGGAAAATCCTGATCCACTTTTTGACGAGATTCGACATCAAATCGATCAAATCGCTGATGATCTCGAATTCATTTTATATATTTCATTGGTGAAGAATTAGGCCATGACCCACTCCAGCTTCTTGAGCAATTTGTTTGATCGATGTATTGGCATAGCTCTGCTGTCCAAATAAAGAATAAGCAGCTTCTAAAATAGCAAATCGACGATCCTCAATATCATTTTTACAGAAATCTGTCAGCTGAAAGCCTACGGTTTGAATCGTGGGATGAAAGATGGCGTTGCTCGGTAATCCCTTTCAAGGGATTGCTAAGAGCAACCATTTTTTGTATAATCGAACACATGAGCGGTGCTCATCCTGCTTGTAGCAGCCTTTGTTCCTGTGTACATTATGGTATGAGGTTCAAGCGGCGAACCAATCTCTCCCGCTTGGTAAAACCATAAGAGTGAGTGATGGAACCGAAACTAGCGTACTGGTAACAGGTACGCCGCCCATGTAGATACATGCAACAGAAGTTGTAGAACTGCATGGGATGGGCTGATGGGACAGCCCCTAGCTTGGGAGTTGCACGAAGCAGAAATGAATCCAGTGCGCGAACTACCCAAGAATCCCACGCTTTTATGCGTGAGGAGTCTCAACTTGTACTATAAACATCTTTCACAAACCTAACAATTTACTAGATATAGAGGTTGTTGCATAATTAATCGCTAAACCCAAAGGGTTAGCGGTTCCAAGGTGCTTTTCGAGTGGAAATGTCCATCCACTTATTCATTAATCG
>NZ_FQVL01000019.1 GCF_900129355.1 Seinonella peptonophila
GAAAGTCGTGCTACACTCATGATGATCCGCCCTTTGTGGATGATGGTTGTGTGAGAGCTTTCATCTAACCACATTTTGGCGGATTTTTCTATTTTTTATTTTCGATTAATGCAACAACCTCTATCTATTCTTATTATTTTATTGTCCTATGCTGTTAAAACTCAATCCTTTTCAGTACTTTATAGTTTTGGTCTTTTATTTATCACGTTTGCGATCATCTTAGGTCTTTATTACTGGATTTCAGAAAGATATACATCCTATTCATCCCTTGTTCATCGTTATAAGGATATTTTTCGGACATGGAAAAAAACGAATTATAAAACTATAGGAGTTGATGGATGTAGTTATTTTTACAAAGAGGAAATTTTCGATTGGTTAGAGCTAGAAGTACAACAAAATGGACTCCAGCTAAAAACAGATTCAGAGGAAACTTCTTACCTTTGGGATAACATAAGTCTTAAAAGTACGAATCGATATCTTTATTTTTCTGATTCTGATTATATTTTTGCCATTATTCCCAAAGATATCTTCAAAGAAAAGAAGCTTGAACAGCAGTTTGTTTCATTCGTGCATTCCTTTTTGAACAGTTGATACCTCACACGTTATAAGGGAATAACCAACATTTGCATTGGTGAAAGATCATAATGCCTTATCCATAATGGATAGGGCATTATAACCTTATATCGCTTTCGTTTTTCAGTTGATTGGTATTTCATGATAACTGAAAAATCCCAGCAACCATAACACACTCCACATTTTTTTCTTTACACCTAACAGATTCGCGAATCCATATTCCCCATTAGCATTTTTGTAGATGATTCGCATAGATTAGCCCTACAATAATCCTACTTCTGATAAGCAACACCAAATATCATCGACTGACAACCGGTCTTGATATTTTCTATGGCCTGTCGCCTTGATCTGTTTTGATAATAAAAGATGATTATCTTATCCTCAATGAAATGTCCTTTTAGATACATTCCTTTATCATCTATCCAACTTAAACAAAAAAGTTATAGACTGACCTATGTTAAAGCAAGCCAGTCTACAATTCTTAACATTTATCTTTTACTCATACATTTTAGATCTCTAACAGGAAAAACATGATGTTTACAACCTGGATGAAAGATTTCTTTAAATCCATAATTCCTCAAATTAGACAATATTGGATAATCTCCTGAAGCCTCAGCTGTCAATTTAATATCCCTTCCCATTTTCTGCAACTTGCATGATTGAAATTATGAAAAGAAATTACACAATATAAAGCATCTCGTTTCAAAGATTCATTGATAGTACCTTCAAATTGAGCTTGCATGACCTTTGTTCTGGCTACCATCATTGAATAGCTTTCAACTGGTACAAGTTCGGTTAGCTCGATCAATGATTGCAAAATCAGCAACTTATCTAGCTTCCTCTTTTAACACTTGAATGATGTTCCTGTAATTTCTTCAAACTAACCCCCTATTTCCCGATTCCTCATATTCTCCATAACGACACGAGTAACAATATCTTTAGCCCGTTGGCTGATATTTTGGGTCATCAAAAGTTAATGATTATAAGCTACTTTTTTTATTTGATTGGTAGTTTGCTTGTTGAGTTTGTTCTCGATTTTTACCGCATCTTTTGCTGCTTTTATGGTAATAGGAGAGACTGAATTTTTTAATAATTGTTACTCCGTCGGGTACAACCGAAACTTAAATGCTTTGTACATTTGCACCTCACTTTCCTTGTTTTTCAATATACTTTCTAACTACATCAATGGGTGCACCACCTGTAGTTAAAAGACAAAAACTTCTAGACCAGAAGGACTCCTTCCACAGTTGCTTTTTGATGTGAGGAAATTCTTATTGATGATGCGAGAACTGTAAATTTTGTAATAATTTATAAATTTCGAAGGTTCTGTTTTAGGATGTGCTTTCGATAACACGTGAACATGATCTTGATCGTGGTTCCACTCTATTAATGTTATATGGTACTTACTACCAATGTCGATAAACATTTGTTTTGCTTTTTCTTTGTTTACCAGGTTCATTTTTGGTTTTTATCCTATACACACTATTTGATTACTATTACTCTTTATCCAAACTGCACACGAAATTACAAACTTACTCTGTTCCCTTCTGTGTAATCTCATTATCTCGTATTGCTGATAAGCGCCTCAAAGCTTACGGTTTATACAATCACCAACTTGCTGTCATAGAGTTAAAGATAATGGCATTATAATGTGCCAGCTATTGATAGATATATCAGTAAGAGATCAATTTATCGTGTTACAAAAGTGACTATTAGGAATTATTTCGCCACAATTGAACCGTCTGAGAATCAATTTGCTTACCAGTTTTTAGCTCCATTTGGGAATAAAATTAAAATTATCAGTTCGAAACGTTTTATTACTAACTTTTTCTCTTTATTACACTTCGCTTTTTCTGGTTCGCTTTTCATATGGAAAGGTATGAGTTCAATATAAACTCATACCCTACAAACATGCTTAATTTTTCTTGACTTTATAGGTTCCATTCAAAATCAGTTGAATCCTTATTAATCAGCAAGAGTTGATTCACCTCCCGCCACCTTGCTTTCCCTCTTCTTTCATCAATTCAGATGGTATCACTGGATTTTTCTTACATCCTGGGTATGATTCGCCTTTTATGATTTTGATGGATTCGGCAGAAAGATAGCCTTTCTTTTTATCGACTTGAACATAATACCAATTATCCTGTTTACCGTTTGCATCTTGCTTACTTGGTTTTACACAGATAATGTCTACTTCAGTTCCTTTATTAATGTAAGCCAAGATATCCGAATTTTGGTCGGCTTTTTTGTAAAGAGCGGAGTCTGATCGCACAAGATGACGTATCTCAGTATTCGGAGTTATGGATGGCTTTGGACATGACGGAATGAATCCTTTTGTTGTGAGATATTTAGCAGGAATATATCCTTTCATTTTACCTACTTTGATATATGACCATGTGTGATAGATTTTGGAATCATCTCCAAGGAAGGGGGAACCTGACGTTTTACAAATCGCTTGAACAGCAGATGCAGCTTTTACTTCAGTGATTGAATCTGAAACATCTGGTTTTTTTAATAAATAGGTGGTTTTGGTGACAATAGCATTATTGTTGCCATCTGGTTCTTTTGTAAGTGGACTATAACTTCCACCTTTTCCATTGGTTAAGTCGGGGCAATTTTTTTCGCCAGCAGCATAACACTGTGGATTCTTTTCTATCGCAACGGGATGTTTAAAATATTCTTCCCATAATTGATCAAAATTTTTAAAAACGGTCTCTTGGCGAGCATATTTATTGATCTCCTCTATGATCGTGCTTCGCTTATAATTTTTCGCCCAAATGAGAAAACGAGCTGCTTCTTTATACTTTTTCTTTTCAATTTCAGAAGAAAAAGTAGCTTTCGGTTCTGGGTGGATGGGAACAGAAACATCAGTCATACCATCTCCTAAAAGAATCATGGCATAATCTGCCATTCCTTCTATAATCCAAATTGGAGTAGATGGACTATATGCCTGAACCAAATGGGCCAATTCATGATCAAATACACGGAAATTCAACTGATCCATTTCTTGAGAAATAGGAACTTTATTGTCTGGTAAAGATTTACTCATGTTAAGATAGATAGTATCTGGCTCATTGAATTTATAAAATCCCCCTTTGTTAGGATCGCTATTGTCAACCTTTACTTTTACGATTTTAGGAGCATTTGGGTTAAAGGTTGCAACGAGCTTTGGATAAACACGATAAAATTCATTCCTGATCAGTGTTTCATATTTATCCCCTAATTCATCTACAAAGATCAGCGAGTAAGGCGATTGGTTTCCAGCGTAAACGTTTGGAATTTGTCCGGTAAGGATTGAACCCATTAATATCAAGCAGAATAGGAATAACCCAAATCTATGACATTTTGTCAATCAAACATGCCTCCTTTAGTTATTCTATTAATTTATAAATCATATTATTATATATAATGGATTAATTATCAACATAAATATAATTCAAATAACAAACTAATAAAACATCTAATTCAGCTAGATTTCAATGATGACAATCCGATAAATGAAGATCAAGATACATATCATAATATTCTGGATTTTTTGGTTCATTTATGAATTAATATTCAAATAAAAATATTATCTGATTATATGATTCCATTACGTTGTACAAAATAATCATGCGCTAGAAAAATTTGATTCCTATGAAAACACATAATGAAAGGGAGATGCAGAATTGTTAAAACGATCACGATTCGTAGTAACATTATTGATATAAAGGAATTAGGTAAGAAATATCGATACTTTGGATCAGAAAGTAGCGCTTCAAATGGTTTCGGCTTATCTTTTAAAAGATCTTTGATTCGAGGTGGAAATGTCCAAATTCTTAATAGGAAAACATGATTCTTAAAACCTGGATGAAAGATTTCCTTATAGCCATAACCCCTCAACTTTCCCGATTCCTCATATTCTCCATAACGACACGAGTAACAACGTCTTTAACCCGTTAGTTGGTATTTTGGGTCACCAAACAGCCAATTCAGAAAAATCATTTAGAAAAGTATAAGACAAAGGAAAGCTAGTAGAAATGCTACTCCTGACTCTATAAAAAGCGCCTCGAATCAAGAGACACTATTTTATATTTGGCACCGATGCAATCACAGAAAAATATTAAATTTAGTTTTCCTATTACTATTTTTGACTGTTTAAGTTCTGGATACCCTAAAATATCTTACTTTGATATTAAAAATTTATCCTTTAATTGCAAAGCTACTAGACGTGCTGCTGCATTTGTCCAATTATAAAAAGTACGCTCGGGGACACAAGTTCGAAACCAATCTAATGCCTTTTTGGCATCCTCATCGAGTTGAGAATGATCATATCGTTTACTATAGGGCTTGATCCCGATAATATATGGAAAATATAGTGAGTTATAAAATCGCCACTCATCTGTTGTATCGAATGATCGATCTTTTTGAGGTTTTAATTGTTGTACACATTCAAACATAATTAATTTCAATTCATTTGCACGTTCTAAGATGTCTGATGTATTCCCTTTTTGCTGTAACCGGTGATCAATAACCTGCAATTGAGTGAGTGGATTTGCTGATAAACGTTGTAAATCTCCAAAATGGCTAAATGCACGGCGCACCATACGAAATAATTCTTCTTCTTCCATCTGCTCTGGATAAAACTGTTCATTTACAACTAATTTTACACTCTCAATTGTACGTAAACGAGAACGCTCTTGACGTAACTTGGGAAACGATACAAAAACAAAATAATCAAATATTGTTTGGATATAACGGGATAACACTTGCGCGGATACTGAAATTAAAATACTTATTAGGATAAAGAGTATGGTATTAAATGAAAATCTGGAGCTAATCCAGATCACAAATACCACTTGTCCGGTAAAAACTAAAGTGATCAGTAACATATAATCAAAGGAATAGATGAAATCTGGAAACCATCGCTCACCTTGTTTTAGAACCATGGAAGCAAACATAATGATTGCGATTCCTATTAATCCAATACTATTTAAAATGCTAAAGATCGCGTGATCATTGAATAACAACATAATTAAACTAACCACATAAATAAATATACATAATAATAAGCTGAATTTTGTTATCTTATCTTTCAAATGAGTAATAAAAGATTTCATTGAGATGATAATAGTAAGAACGAAGGCTATTAAAATAAATGAAAAAAGCACCACCTGTAAACTATAGATATTATGTAAATAGAATAGATATATACTGACGACACTTACTAATGGTAAAAGCACATAACACCATAACTGTATCATGCGAGTTCGATACTTTGAACTCTGTGGAAGTTGAGCATATATGGCTCCTATTAAGATCAATGGTGAATAAAAGATACAAAAGTCACATATCGAAACGAAAATAGATCGGAATGTTATCGTGTAACTAGCAAGAATCATTCCCCCATTAGAAATAGCTGAAAAAATCAGACTGATGCCTATCAGCACAAATGATTTATTTTTTATATCCCGTTGCATGATATAGATAGCAATCCATATCAATAATCCATATAAAACAAAAAATACGATTTCCAAACCATGCACCCCCTTTAGACAAATTAATACAGCTTAATAGATTATGCAAATGCTGATGTTTTTTACCAATATTTTCAAAAACATACTGCTAAACAGTGCTATTTTTGCAAATCAGCACTGTTTAGCAGTGAAATGTATGGGTATGGCAGTGAAATATGAATGATAATCAGGTTGAAAGTTAAAACACATAAAGCGAGGGATCGCAAAATGAAATCAAAAAAAGTTACTATCTCAAATGGATTGAAATGGATCTTGCTTGTAAATACTTTTTCAACAGGTGGATTTGCTCTTATCTTATTACTGTTTGGTAATTTCGTTGGACAATTAACAGGAATCGAAAACGGTTTAATCATTCGATTCGTTGGATTTGGCCTACTAGTCTTTGTTTCTTTTACCTTCTGGGCGGCTAAGCAAAAACAAATCCCAGCAAATATGCTGCTTACCTTTGCTGCTATTGATTTAATCTGGGTTATTGACAGTGCAATTCTTATTTCCCTTCTTCCACTCACAGTTGTCGGGATCATAGGTATCATTCTCGTTGCACTATTAGTCGCCATCTTTTCAATTTTTGAATTCTACTTTTATAAGGTCAACCAAATATAAAAACCTATCTTTATCCTTTAAAAACATTTAATTTACGATACTAACATACAAAGGATGATATTTATGAAAAAAGCAGAACAAATACTAACACAATACATTCAAAGTATGAGTAATCCAGAAAAAGCACTCTCCTATGTACATGAGGACGCCAAATTTATCGCAGCTAAGGAGCATCCTTCTACTAAACATCATTTTTATGGTACGTATCGTGGTCCAGAGGGCGTACGCAACTTGCTATCGAAGTTTCAAAAAGATCTCGATACACAAGAATTTACTATTCATAAGATCATTGGAGATGAATTAACTGCTTTTGCATGGGGGAAATTTATTCATCGCATTCGAACCACCAATAAATTATTTGAAAGTTACTGGGCAGTCGTTGTCGAAGTTGAAGATGATAAAATCAAATTCTTTCAAGGGTTTGAAGATACAGCCGGTTTGGAGGAATCATTTAAAAAAGAATAAGTCAAAAAACTAGTAGAAATGCTACTCCTGACTCTAGAAAAGAGCCTCTCGATATAAGTGCTCTTTTCTAGAGTTAGTATCAACAACAACTTGATTTTGATTTCGTAATCCTAGCTTCTTACGATTAGCCCCTTTGGGGCTGAGAATAGTCAATGGACACAAAGACTGGTTTACTTTTATGTTAGTCAATTGAAATGCCTCTGGTTCCCAGGTGTCAGTCAATTGGTTTATGTTCATGGTAGCAAATATGGGGATTTTCCCTGAATTAAACGAATTGGTTTTCGATTTTCACGTTTCATTTTCTTTCCTCCATAATGATTGATTTGTTAACTCTTAGTTCCCTAGGTAAGCGGTGAGGGTCCCTTCGCGTTCAGCCATCTCATCGGAGTGGATCATGTTGTGTGTGTATTTATATGTTCTTGACAAATGAAATAATGCTTTATTAACATTACTCTACCAGATATAAATATCTGATAGAGTAATTGTTTTATACCTTACATATGAAAGAAGGCTTATAAATGAGCAAGTGTATAAATAAGGCATCATTGATTTCTGCATTCTTACTTGTAGCTTTGTTGTTTCAACTTTTTATTCCAACTTCATATGCAGCAAACAAATCATATCAAGAAGAAAAAATTACATTTCAGAGTGGGACAGGACCATATAGAGAGACCCTGAATGGAACAGTTTTAGTCCCAAATACATCGGGTCTTCATCCAGCAATTGTGTTAGTTCATGGTGCGGGTAAAGGAGATCAGATGGAATTACGAAAAGAAGCAGAAATGTTCGTAAGAGCTGGAATGGTGACATTGATCTACAATAAACGAACGAAGGGATATAGCAAAACAGAACGCTCCTATCAATTATTAGCAGATGATGTGATTGCAGCGATGAAAACAATTTCCACCAGACCTGATGTAGACACAAAAAAAATAGGTTTATGGGGGTTTAGTGAAGGTGGTTGGGTTGCGCCACTTGCTGCTTCAAAATCGAAACAGGTTGCATTTATGATTACAATAGGCGCTCCACTTGTTAAGCCACTACAACAACAAACGTGGAGTTTAGAAAACCGGTTGCACCATATTGGCGTCACATCGGACGCGATGATCCAATCATTAGCACGCAATGGAGCTAAATTTGTGTATTCAGCAGGTTTATTCCCTGAGGCAGCTTATGATCCTGTTCCAGTTATGAAACAAATCAAGCAACCTGTACTGGCAATCTGGGGGAGTCAAGATCGAATCGTCCCACCAGAAGAAAGCTCACAAATCATGAAAAAGATACTCAATACTTCTGGGAATTATTACAATACGATGCTCTTTCTAAAAGATGCTACTCACGAAGGTTTTCAAAGTAGCGAAGATGGTTTTGCCAACACGCCATCATTCACTGCAGATTATGAGAAAGAACTGAACACTTGGCTAGATCAAGTGTTAAAAGGCAATCCTCCTGTATCCAAGGTTATCGGGCAAACACCTACACAAGAGAGATTATCGCCTCCAGAAGTTACATCATTACATTGGTATGATTCTGCTAAGTTTCAATTAAAACTCATTCTCTTTTTTCTTATCGTTTTCATCGGTTATTTTATAATAGGAATTTTTAATCGAAAATCTAAGAGTGCTACAGCACCTCTTGTACAAAAATGGGCAAAGCATCTGGCGATTAGTGGGCTTGTTACTGTCCTTCTATTTTGGGCATACTTGCTACTCATCTGGTTCTTTGGAGGTCAAATCGTGGGGTATATCATGCTAGGCAGGTCTATATTTTGGCTATTGATTCAACTACTTACTATCTCAACATGTTTGTTTACCCTATGGTTGATCATGGTTTGGTGGAAAAACCGCACATGTGTCCGGCTTCTAGATAAGATTCGTTTCTCCCTACTCGTTCTTGGTGGTATTGTATTGCTACCATGGGCATTGTACTGGCAACTCCTCTTCTCATGATGGCTACACCTTCTTAAATTTGAAGCAAATAAAAAGCCACAAGAATAATGTGACTTTTACTAACGCTCATCTATATTGGGTCCATCAAGTTCTTGGGACCCTTTTCCTTTACCAATAACTGTGATCTCATTTACTCTTGATGGTTCGAATGTTATTTTAGGAGAGTTATCAGATTTTGTATATCCCATTTTGTCTACTTTTTCTTCAAAATATTTCTCCCCTTGTTTTCCTATAAAATCATCGGGGATTGTGGGCTCTCCATGTTCTTTTCTATAAGCCTGAATTCTAGCTACATCTCTGTATGGATCATTAGCCCCATGGCACCAATATTCAACCTTTCCTGTATCAGGATCACGAAATTCTACAATTGTACGGTTATCAACATTAAAATTACGCCATTCTATTCCGTCTTTACCAAAATGATATTGAGTACCTTCCATAGTTTTCTCAACACCCTCAGATGTAACTTTAGGTAAATCTTTTGCTTTAGTATCTTCTGGTATTAACTTATTTATAAATCGGCTTAAACCAAGTCTTTTTTCAATTTTTAATTTTCCTAAATTAGGCATTTTGTTTTTGGAAGTTATTGGAATTAAAAAGTTCATTATTTTTCCAAGTCCACCTAAATTTCTCCCTTCAAATCGTTTATCCTCTGACATATAAAACCTCCTTAATCAAATCAATCACCTTAATAATATATTATTCAATAATAAAAGTTAATTAAACATATTCACCAAACTATTCTAAAGAAGATCTTCCTGTATTGACTTTCTAATCTATTGCATATATACCAAAAATGGATATTTATATGGATTTTTTTGCATTTAGGACAAAATAATAAAGACACTTCTTTTAATTCATTCCGAATGTCAGCAACTACTTCACCTACTGTAAAGCCTGGTTTAGTGGGTTTAATCTCTTGAAAGTACATCCTAAACCATCCTCAAACATCTTCTGTCTACGTATTTCATTTACCTGGTCATAACCTGCATGTCCATTTTCATCAATTTCTATAGCCCACTTTAATTCCTCAATATAAATATCAATTTCCTCTCTCGTACCTTCAATTGTTTTCTTTTCAATGATCGTCAAATCAGGAAAAGCTGCTTTTAAAGCATATGCAATATCAACTTCAACAGGAGACATGAACGATTTAATCCCTAAGTGTTGAGCTAATATGTGTACTATTTTCTTTCTTTTAAATCCAGTACAAAAACGAATTAAACCCTCTTCTGAAATGTACTAAGCACGATCTATCATTTTTTTCTCGCTTTGATCAAAGTAATCTTTTAACATTTGAGTGATGTTACCTGAGTACCCCATATTCTTCATGAAATTTCTAGCTTGATAATAATATGTTAACGTGGTTTGTACCACTTTGATATCTAATTTGTAGTCATCGCAAAACTCAATAAATTTTCTATGTGTTGATTGCTCTTCAGTGTCGAGAAGATAGGTTCTAATTTGCTTAGCTACTTCAGAGTCGCGTAAGAGCATACCGACTCGAAGATTGCACGGCGAGGGAAAGTGCTAATGATCTAGCACGAGTTTTTATGTGACTGGACTTCTTCAAGGAGTTCAGTTGTTCACCAGAATAAACAGTATAACCATCTGATAATAATTCATTTTTATGATCAAATGTTAAACTATTGATTGACTTTTTACTTACCTCATAAAATCCAGCTACTTGTTCGGTTGTCATCAATTTCGTATTTGGTAAAAATACTAAGTCCTTAACCTTGTCTAGAACTTCCGTTTTCCCCATCATTGTTACGCGAACAGATTTACTTTCTAACAACATTCCTTCATTAATTTTCATTCTTACCACCTTGTCCCTTTTGTCCCTTTCTCCTGTTTCCTTTTGGAATTAAAAAAGGAAGCGACAAATTATCGCTTCCTAAATGGAGCCTGAACACGTGGGAAGGAAAAGGAAAAACCACTCGCAATAAGGAGCTACCTTAAAGCGGTTCAGGCTATGTATTTGGTTTTGGTTCGTTATGTGGCATAAAAATAGCCCCTGCCAATTTAGGCAGAGACTTAATTACTTTCTACTATATATGTGCAGTCAGAGGCACAATAAGGGATATAATTTTGGGAAATTTCTATTTTTTTACTTTAATTCGTATTTTCGTAGACATAGAAGCAATAAGTATGCTTTCATTTATTTAACGCAACATCCGATTAGCCTATCTCAAAAACCGGGTTAGGCCAGCAACCGTTCGACCACGTTCGAAAGGAGAGAAGTGGACCTTCTCCAGATCATCGGCCTTCTTTCTGTCGCCTACATGATTGGAGGCTTCCTAGGATGCCTCCTAAAAGTCATGATGGACTACAGCACAATACGCTTTCCGTTCATAGACGGTGGAATAATGTCCGCTTCGATGGTTTTATTTGCCATCGCAGAAATCAACAGCCAGGAGAGCCCTATTGTTGGAGGCGCTCTTGGACTTGTTGCCGGAGCTTGTATCACCTTTCTCATTGAGTGGTTCGCTGACTAGGAAATCCCGCCTCCCAGAAAGAAGCTGAACATCCAAAAGCAGTCACACCTCCGCAAGTTCGAGGGATGGGCTGCTTTTGGATGTTGAAATATACTTTTAAGACACCCGAAATCTGAGTGCCTTAATTTTTAAGCCTGTTCGTGTGGAAGGAGTTGGTTAAACCACTCTTACCAGAGATCAACTCGGAAAGGGACAGGCTATGTATTTGGTTTTGGGTCATGAATGCAACGCAAGTGAAAATGTACTTAGGTATAAATCAATCAATTTGTAAAAAAAAGCCTTTACCAAATTAGGTAAAGTTAATCTAAGCTTTAAATTTAATTATTTTTCTTTATCCTCGTTTCCTTCTTCCATTCCCCTTTCTGTACTTCTTAAAATATCATCCCAATCAGGCTTGCCTCCTTTCTGTGTAAAAAGCTTCAAAGCCTGATCATGGGCGATTGGATCAATTACTGTGGATTCTCCATATTCCCCTTTCTCTACATCTATTTCTCTCCCCAGACTTTCTAATAAATTCCTATGATTAATCTTTTTAGTTTCTCTTTCTTCGTGAAGTTGTAAAGCTTTATTATGCGAGATTCCGCTTTCCCTATCTGCATCAAATTGAGTAAACTCTTCATAAGATAATGTTGCGCGTTTACCTCGTTCGTCTTGTAAATTACCATTTTCAGTCCTACTTAAAGACCCTTCTTCTTCAATCACAACACTTAAATTTTCTTTTTCTATTGTTTCACCTCTCATCTGTTCTACTTGCTCAATATCACTTAATCGAACTCGATAACCTCCAAATTCATGTTTTCCTGAAAGTGAAATTCTTTCGTAGAAACTTGTATTATTATTCCTCTGATAATTATTTAAAACAATCCCATTTCCCACTTCTTTGCTTGAAGTGAGTGTAATAGCATTATCCTGAGTAGACATAATTATTCACCTTTTTAATACTTTTAATTAGGATTACTATATCTCAGTTTTCAAACTCATCTAACCCTTAAAAATACCTCTACTATATATGTGCCGTCAGCAGCATAAAGAGGGACATTATTAATAAATTTTTATTTTTCACACCTAATCGGATTTTCATTGACATAGGAAAAATAAATATGCTTTCATTTATTTAACACAACATAGCCCATCTCAGAACCCTGGTTAGGCCAGCAACCGTTCGATACGACCATTCGAAAGGAGAGAAGTGGAACTTCTCCAGGACATCGGTATCAGTGTTGTCATCTTCCTAACCGTAGTCTTCATCATTGTTTCCATCATAGCATTGCGAAAGATGTAAGACTGATCCCAGAAGAAGCCGAAAGAAAAAAGTACATCCAAAAGCAGTCACACCTCCGCAAGTTCGAGGGATGGGCTGCTTTTTGGTGTTGAAATATACTTTTAAGACACCCAGAAAAACTAAGTGTCTTTGCCTATAAATAGAGAAATTATTAAATGTACACTTCTTCCACACTATCAATTTGTACAAAAGAATAAGAGAGAAGTGGAGTTGTATGAAAAGTGAATAGATCAGTTAAAACATGATATATACTTGTACTTTCAGTATCTCCTGACGTGACTTTTCTCGTATATTCTTTTATAAAAACTGTTTGATCTACTGTTTCAAAAGATAGAGTTACCTTATGATGTAGTTCAGGTATTGTTTCCGTAGGTGTAGAACTTATAACGCTTGTTTCTAATCGTTTTAATATCTGATTACTAGTTGGATTAAAGTCAAAATTAAAGTACCGAACCATTGCAAACCATCTTGCGTTCGCTTCATCTGAATTCGGAACTTCATATTGAACAGGTGCAGGTGAAATTTCTTGATCATCTTTTCGTACAATAGCCTTCGTCTCGACCACGAAATCAAAAGCCATATAATCCCCACAATCCTAAAAAATATTTCCTACTATATATGTGCAACCAGAAGCACAAAAGCTGAATCTTTTCCAACTTGTACCGCTGCAAAATCATATTTTGAACTCGGTTATATATTATAACTGGCGTTATTAAAAGAGAATAGATAGATATTGCTTGAATTACGTGACTTAAAACGAACGTTTCAAATAGCGACCATTCTAAATTGTCAAGAATGTTGTCGTGAGTTTGGATTCGCCTGAGCTTTTGATTCAGAGAATGTTTTGGTTTTGCCTTTAATGTGTCCGACTTCGAATAATTTGTACCCCTTCTTATTAGCCTCAATCACTGCATACCCAGGGCTGGATAGAGATAAATCTAAACCTAGAATGATCATAAAGAACCTTTTCCCTGTCTAATTTTCTCAATGTAATTCAATATCATTTCATACTTTGATAATAGAGATTGATTAGATTTCGTTTTTGGTTGAAGACCCAAATTGATTTCCTCATCTTCTATTTCTCTGATTTCATCTCGTGCCATAGATCGAGCAATCACCTTTTTGTAATTGTTAAAGGTCCATTTGTGAATGTCCAGTTTGGGTGGACTACCATTTTTCACCCATTCGATTACCATATTGAATTTCTCTAGTAATTCTTTTCGATCTTTCTCAGTCACGTAAACATGAAAACAACGTAAATCAGGATATTTTGCTTGATCCTCATCACTCATTTCCCAACTTTTCTTTGATAAGTTTCCATATAGCAATAGAAACTCATCGACCTGGTACATAATCGAATAAGCAACAACCTGTTTCACATGGTCAAAATCAGGACCACGCATGGAGAATTGACTAGTTCTAGCGGACGATGTCTGTTTAGACTTGATTTCTAGTCCAATTTTAGAACCGTCTCTGTACTGCAAAATACCGTCTGGCTGACCTCCGATTGGGACACCTGAATAGACACCATAGGTTTTAGCAAACTCTTCCCACATCGGAACCTTAATAACATCACCAGATTTGGTTTCCATATCAGTGTATACAGGTATGAAAGTTGGTTCGTTTCCAGTCATTTTCTGATAATGCTTATGGATCGCTAACAAATCATGTTGGATCATATCCCCAAACATCCCGCCTAACTTCTGCCATCGTTTTTGGTGTGGTTGAATGGTGTCATCATCCGGTTTATCTCCTTTCGCCATATGGTAAAGCTCACGTAAGCAAGATGATGCACTAGAAGGATGAAAATAATGAACCCCCCGTTTTTTCAATCCTTTTGACGGAGGGTTTAGAATCGCTTCATATTTGATTTTATGAATGTAGGCTTCTAACTCCAGGTCATACGGTTGTTTTTCTGAGTGGAAATTGTTGATCATACTTAGAAAATCGGTTGTTAGTTGTTCCCCTCGTTGTGCTATATTTTCGGTTTCCATTTGATCTATAATTTCACTTGCCGTGCTTGTGAACATTTAATTTAATCTCTCCTCTATAATAGTTCTATTTTTCTTGTATATGTGACTTTCCTCTTTCGATCTAAAAGACTCTTTGCTGCAAACTTTATTAAATTTCATCTGGTACTTCTCTTTTCTGTGAACACCTATACCATAAATCTACCAGTTTTTTATGAGAATACTCACATCTTTTCATAATCCACACATACATTCACATTCATTGTTAAATATGTCTAATTGATCCTGTTCAGTAAGAGATTTATATAATTGATCAAAATATGCAATTCCAGTTCCATTCATTCCTGGAAAATTTCTTATCTCCTTATCAAACTCAACTGCAACTTTCCAAGACTTTTAATCACTTTTTTTCATTGTAAGCGAAGTCTTATCACTATGAAAAGAACAGCCTATACAAGCAGATTTTGGTGGTAATAGATATCCTTGTTTCGTCATCCAATTCAGACAATCTTTTCGGGGAAAATTGTGCTAAGGATTCAATCCATCCTATATACTGCTGCTATTGTATTTAACCATAACTCTGATCTGTCCTCGCTATTGGGAAATTTCAACGCCAACTTAATAAATACGATAATTTGCAAATCCCAAATTAATTTAATTAATTTACCGAACTCGTTATATTCATAAAATAATATATATTGAAAAATAAATACTTGTATTTGAAATTAAAATAAATAATGTTATAATCATGCTATCATGTCCAGTCATACCTGATCAGAGATAGAAAGGGTAATAAAAGATCAGGATTCGCTACGTACAGCCCAATCGTTGGGCAGTCCGATACAGGAAGGTACATAGTTGTCGATTAAGATGAACCTGAGGAAACTCGGGATCACCGCCCCTCGTTCCAACAGTCAGGGGAATTGCTTGACGCTCGATTGGCGGGGGATGTTCCTCTACCTCGCCAGCACCGAGACGGGTACTTCTCTTCGACTGGACAAGGAGGGATTCTGCGAGCTGGTGAAGTGGGTGTCTACTCACGAGAAGCAGCTCCTCGGGGAGGTGCCTCTCCAGAGCCGCTCTGACCACTTCCTGGCGGAGTGGGACAAGAACGGCCAGCTCAGCCTGTCCGTCGCAGTTTCTCCGAAGAAGGTCCTCATCCTCACTCCGGCCGAGCAGGGTCAGCTCGTTGACTGTGCGAACAGTCGGCTCATGCCCCTTCATCGGGGGACCATCCTCGCGGTGGACAGCAAGGGCCTCTGCACCCCGACCGAGGTGTTCGCTAACGACGTTCCGGTCGCCGACGCACTCCTGGAGTGGGAGGACGGTGAGCTCTTGCCGGCACTCCTTGCTGCGTAAGCATGCATGGTAAACAGTAAGAAGTAAGATGGCTCGTGCCCTGGGAATCGATTCCCAGGGCACGAGCCCGTTTTGCTGACATCCAGTTGGTCGATGCTCTAACCTTTACCTTAGTCCATGACGCTTTATCAATTTCATCTTGACAGTAGACAACCATATAAAGATTTGCAGGTATTTATAATCATCATACGATTTAAAGTATACCAGCAGCCAAGCAAAATATTTATCACTGTTACCTATAAAATGTTTTATATAACCACATTTTCTTATTTCTACTCCTCTTCATTTTGCTTTTAATATAGGCACTCCATTAGATCCGCCTACAAAGATATGTTTTGATCGGGTATATCCGGTTATTGGTGCTCCATAAATCTGTTCCCTCACCGTGTTTCCTTTTTCAGATTCGATCCATGCCATTTGTTGTCTCTTTTCTGAGTTTGATTTGAGCATAGACGCTATAAGAACCTTAGCTAAGTGGAGGTAAAGCAACAAACCCTGTTTTAATCCCTCTTTGAAAACCAACGTTTTCATAAAATTCTAATGTTTCTTCTCTCTTAGAACCAGTTAAAAGCATAGCTTTATAACATTTTTTGCTCCATGCTATTTCTAATGCCCTTGTTAATACTAATTTGCCATACCCTTTCCTTCTAAAATCTAGGTGTGTTACGACATTTTCCACAAGCCCATATGGATGTGCGTTTCTTGTTAAGTTTTTAATAATTGCAAGACAGCATGTTGATACTAATTTTCCGTTCACGTCAACTACTACATAATAGAGATTAGGGTCATTGAAAATTTCAAACCAAAGATCACTTATTTGTTCTTTTTGTAAGATTGGATCATCATTGTTTAGTTGCCCATATAAGGATAATAATTGATCTAATTCTTCATATTTGACTAATCGAACCTCAACATTCGTTTCGATGGATAACACCTTCCCTATTTGCTTATATTTGGGATTCAAAAGAAATTTTCAATTCCTGGATTTCACTCCTATAAGCCGTACGCCAATTCCAGGGGTATTTTGAGAGATTTTGCTTTTCAAGTCTCTTTTTTATGATTTGATCCTTTTATTCATCATTCACTGCATAAATATACATATTGAATATAACTTATGTTTCATAAAGAATCATATCATCACAAAGACTAAAGGAATTATTCGGTTTAGCATCTGTTATATTAAAATTACAAAGCTCCTGTTTGTAAAATCTAATCAATCATCTATAACCTTTAAAAAGTGGTTCATGGCGTTTTTCTCTTCGGTTCAGCGAGCATGAAATATACAACAATCGCAGCAATGGTGCAAATCATCATGACACCCCACAAAACAATTTCCCAAGCCTCTGTATACTGTTGGGCAAGAAACTGTGTATTTGATCCCATTAGACTACCTGCTGCTACTTGGTTAGCCAACTCGGAAGAGCCTACCCTTACTTGAATGAGGCTAACAAGGACTGAACCAAACACAGCGATAACAAGAGCTTCAGCCCCACCCCGAATGGTATTCAGAAAACCGGCAGCCATTCCAACACGATTGGGTTCAACTAGACTCATCGCTTGACCATCAGTTATGCCAAATGATATCCCCATTCCAATCCCGATTAATAACAGCGGCCCAAATACCTCACCATTTGTGATATTTGGATGAATCACTGTCAGCCAACCATTTCCGATTGCCATGAATAGTAAACTAACACTCATGAGACCACGAGGTGATATCCCACGGTTTATAAACCATCCACCGATTTGTGGCATAACAAGTACAGGTGCTGTAAGCATCAGCATGATCAAACCTACATCTTGGGTTGATGCATGATTCACTCCTTGAAGGTAGGTTGGAAAAAAAACTAACACTCCAAGAAAACCAACAGATGTTATAAGCGTCCCCAAGCACCAAGCCATAAACCTGACATTTTGGACAAGCATAAGATCGAGTACAGGATGTGATATACGACGTTCAATCATCACAAATAAGACTAGTAAAATAACGGAGGCAATAAGCGTGCTAAAAATGATCGGACTATTCCAACCCATTTCAGGACCTAGAATAATACCAAACATCATCAAGGCTAAACCACCAGTAAAAGTTATCATTCCAGCAAGGTCTACTTGGGATTGTCCCTCTGATCGTGATTCGGTTATGAATATGGTACCGATTAGGATAAGTACTCCCACCACCACATATGAAAAAAAGGTGATACGCCAACCCAATACTTCAATCAGCCATCCAGATAAAAATGGGCCAATCGCAATCCCTACGCCTGCCATCGTACCCATTGCAGCAAATGCTCTTGTACGAGATGATCCCGTAAATGTTGCAGCCAGGATTGCCCCTCCACTGGCCATTATTCCAGCTCCACCTATACCAGCAAGTGCTCGTGCTGCATCAAGCAGATAGATATTTTGTGCAACTACACTAATAAGTGAACCCATTGCGAAGAGAATGGCTCCTGTAATAAAAGTGCGGCGGCGACCAAACAAGTCTGCCAATGAGCCAAACACGAGGGTAAATGCTGCAAATGTCAAATTATAAGCAGCGACTACCCAGTTAAGTGCTGGACCAAAAACGTGCAAATCGTTCCCGATTCGTGTAGTCGCAATGGCTGTTCCAGCGATGGACATTGCCACCACTAGAACCCCCATTAAAACGACAAGTAAAGTCATAACAGAATTCCCTTTTTGATTTTGTATCTTTTCCATCATCAAGCTCCCTTTCTATGCCCCAAATGTTTACTGAGTCAGAGTGACCCACCCAAAAAACGATTTTGAATCTGTTGATTCATATGTTAGTTACTAATAACTAACATATGATCTAAAAAAATTAAGTGGTTAAACCTTTGGCTATAATGGATATGGCCTCTTTCAGTTCATTTTCAGGCTCTGAAACAGTTCCTTCTAGAAGTACACTGGCCACAAATTTCCCATAATTGTAGCGCATGATGGTTAATGCCAGAGTTTCAGGATTTCCAGAAATAACTTTTCCCTTCTGCTGCATATCACGAAGATATTCAGTGACGATACCTAAGAACTTTGAAGCATTCTTGAATACATTTAGATGTATGTCGGGCATTGTTTTTCTTTCCATAATGGAAATCAAATAAATTTTTTTATTTTTCTTTAGCACATCGTGATACAATTTACTAATCATTAACAAATCGGATTCTAATTCATATGTGATATTCTCTTGTATCTTTTGCTCAATGGGTTCCGAAAACAGATAACGATTAATGATAGTATCTAATATGGCCTTCTTAGTGCCAAACGTTCGAAACACTGTCATCTCACTAACAGATGCAAAAGCAGCAATTTCTTTAATGGTAACAGCCTTATATCCCTTCTCGGCCATTAAATTAACTGTAGCAGATAATATTTTGTCAGCTGTGTCTTCTTTTTTTGAACTCATATAATTCACCTCCATGTTAGTTATTGATAACTAACAAATTAACCATAATATACTTTTTACTTGCATGATTGTCAAGATCCATTTATTTAAACTTCGATCCCTTGTTGACTTGGTCTTTGTCATAGATTAATGAATTAAATAATGAAACTAAGAAGTCATTCACAAGAGGGAAACTGAAACAGTACTCTATGTCAATTTGAAATATGACTCCACATTTTTTGTACTCTTACCATACTTTCTTAATCTACTTGTTTCATCTTAAATCAACGTTTTGGAACCATCTCTTTCCCTATTCTCACAATATCCCGCCAATTTTTACTATACTTTGTTAATAGTTTTTGATATCGCAAAGGTTGATTATTGTTGTTAAATCTCGTTCAAACTTGGGGAATTCGGAGTTATCACCACCTGATCGTAAAATCTTATGCCAAAATCTCATCGCTTGCGCCATCTCATCTGAATGGGAATAGGAGTAATGAATGTGGGTTATGCTCTAGTTTCAACAGGGCTTCAAAATTCAGATCTTCAAATCGTTATTTAGAAAGCAAAAACAACAGCCACTTTATAATTATGTAAGTAATCCCCAGCTCGGCCCCTCAATATGCGAACCGGTTCCATACCCCAAAACACCCGATTTTCGTTTTGTCTACTACGAAAAGAAGTTTATAAGTAGCTATAATCCTAAATAGTCTTGCAGCAGGTTCTCACAGGCAAGCTTGATATGATGATTGAGATATTCTACCTTGAAGACATAACCTCGATGTTGGTATTCGACATGTCTCGCTTTGTCTAACTGATCTTCAAATACAATCTTTGCTTTGTTGATCATGAGTTGTTTTTTCAACTCATAAAGATCATGAGAGATTTCATTGATAACGTGGTCAATCAATGAGTTATAAACCTTGTACATTTTGGTTTCTCGCATTCTAAGTCGGTCCCATTCGAGTGTTGATCTGAGAATTTGTAGATAAACAGTTTTCTGAATGAGTCGACTTACATCATTATCGAAGATTGACATGATTGACCTCTTTTAGGATTATGTATGTCCATATAAGCGGCTCAATAATCAAAATAAATAAACCGCTTTCATTGAGCCGACTATTTTCCCTCTATCCTCTGGAGTTATCTAGTTAGCTTGTGCCTGGTTCATCGGCCGCGCATCATATCAACCTCTCCTTAAAATGAATTCCAAAGTATAGGCGACTCTATTCGAGGAGATCAAAGAAAAACGATTCGGAATGCATGGTTTTCAACGGATCGTACAATTAATATCTCGAATTGAACAGACTTTGGGCATTTATGACTTATCACAATTTACGCCCAACTATCCGAGATTTATGACGGGAAATGATATCCCATCGGGAATTCAAGTTAATTTCTTTTCAATAAATAAACCTCCTGTCAAACAGAAGATTTATTGGTATGGATGTCTTCCCTTTACATAGGGGATACGGCTTTCTTATTTTGCACAACTTCTTGATATAAAGGCTCCAGGTGCTGATGTACGCTTTGAAGCTCCCCTTTTCCACTTGTTGTAATACTGTATTGAGAGCCATTAGCCGTTACATAACCTTCGCTTGCTAAATGGTTCAATTCCTGTTGAACTTCCTGTGGGCTGACTTGATAGCCATGAGTGTTAATTTCAGCTTGTATTCCTTCTGGCGTTATTGCTTTTTGATTCGCATGATATAACAGGTGAATACGTATAAATGGCTTTTCGAAGCCCGAATGCATGGGTGAAAATCCCCTTTCAGAAGTGAATTGGTTTCACCTTTAGCTTTGTTTTACCTTACACAACTTATTCATTCCTTTTTTAGAGAAAAGGGTCGGATTAGGATGCATCGGAAAACCTGTCTCCTGCTTATAAATAGCTTCATGTTCATTGGTTATCTTAGGAAAACATGGAGGTCAAAGCACCACCGGCTGCCGAGAATAAAACGATTACCCAAGGGGGAAGCTTCCATAACATAAGTAAACCGAACGCAGCGATAGCAAGACAAAAGTCGTAAGGCGTATGAATCGCCTTCATCCAAACGAGATTAAACAGGGCAGCAAGCAAAATGCCAACAACGGAGGCATTTATCCCTTTTAAGATCGATTGAAAATTTGGGCGACGGCGAACCGCATCCCAGAACGGTAATGCACCCGTAACCAACAGAAAAGACGGAAGAAACATCGCGATTAGGGCAACCATTGCTCCGATCCATCCATTCATGACGGCTCCCAAGTAAGCAGAGAAGGTAAACAAAGGTCCCGGTATGGCTTGAGCTGCACCGTAACCGGCAAGAAATTGAGAATCCGTCAGCCAACCCGGAGGAACCACTTCGGCCTGAAGCATGGGAAGTACAACATGGCCCCCACCAAAGACAAGTGAACCAACCCGGAAAAAGCTGTCAAACACAGCCAGCCAATAGGAAGGAAACACCGCTCGTAATAGTGGCAATCCGATCAACAATCCAAAGAATAAAATCCAAGCGACAACTGCCATGCGGCGGCTAATGGATATGCCTATAAGAGGAGTTTCTGGCATTTCGGATGTTGCCAGAAAAAATCGGCCGAACAGTCCCGCAGCGGCAATAACTATCAATTGACCATAAGCGGAAGGCCATAATAAGGTGATGATCGCGGTCAAGACGGCAATCGTCCCCCGAGTACGATCAGGAGCGAGGCTCCGAGCCATCCCCCAAACCGCTTGTGTAACCACGACAACTGCAGCGATCATTAGCCCATGAAGCCAACCGACATTGATTACATCATAGTTTTTTAATGCATAAGCAAAAATCATCAATGCCAAAGCGGAAGGTAAAGTAAAACCGATCCAGGAAGCGAGCCCGCCAAGCATCCCGCCGAGCATCATGCCGATGGAAATCCCGACTTGACTGCTGGCGGGTCCCGGAAGAAACTGGCACAGGGCGACCAAATCGGCATAGCTTTTTTCATCAATCCATTTTCTACGTTTGACATATTCGTCGCGAAAATAGCCTAAATGAGCGATAGGACCGCCAAATGCTGTCAAACCAAGTTTCGTCGATGCTCCGAGGATTTCAAGAATCGAGCTTTTGGGATTTTCCTTTGCTTGTGCTGCTATAATCGACGATTTCGTATCTGTTCGTTGCGTCATCTTTTTTCAACCTCGTCACTTTTCTAATTTCGCCGGTAGTTTTAACCGGCTCTACTTATTAAATCCACCCTCAATAGCTTGTAGTTTGAAACTTTTCTCCGAGAGTAAATGCTGCGCTTTTTCACCTCTGGATTTCCCGTGATGATGCATGTTGCAATACGCTACAATCGGTTGATCTATCGGAATTTCCTGTATGTTACCCCTAGAATCAAAAAAGGAGGCTCACGCCTCCCATGTTCTTTGTTTAATTCAGTATATAATATTCACATTGCCTGATTCAGATATTTCTATCCGTTGATAGGTTTCTAAAAAATCATCTTCTGTCATTTTATCGATATAATAACCTGGCTCAGCCATTGCATATTGATATTCTTCATATTTTTTGCATCTAATATAAGTTCATATAGATATACCTTTTCTCTATTTTCCAGGTTGTTCCCAACATTAATAAATTTATCTTCTTCAAATTCTCTTGTTAATCTATCCATGCTAACCTCTCACTTGATGTTGACAGTTGATTAAACGTGGGGGATCCATTTTCCAATCGTTTCAATTCTTGATTCCTTCGGTCACTGCGAATCATAAATCATACCAAATAAGAAACCAAATATCGTTGCACATATACTAAAAGTAAAACTAATTCTAGCCCAAAAATTTTTCCTATCCCTTAGGAACGCTACTAGACCTACTACAATCAACACTGGCCCACAAAGCAGGGACAAAAAAGCTATGACTCCATAATATTGGGGCTCCGCAACTATCAGTAACTTGATGGCATAACCCACATAAACTAGTGTAAGCACAGATGAAAGGATTGTGAGGATAGAGGAAGATTTTGATTTATCC
The DNA here is from genome assembly GCF_900129355.1 of Seinonella peptonophila. Lineage (GTDB taxonomy): Bacteria > Bacillota > Bacilli > Thermoactinomycetales > Thermoactinomycetaceae > Seinonella > Seinonella peptonophila. The sequence goes on from NZ_FQVL01000019.1 coordinate 23,586, forward strand.
TTTACGCGTATCCAGATAATAAAGATAGCAATAAAGATAGTAAGAATGAGAATAACGAATGGTGATGCATACAAATGGATTCACTCCTAATTATGGTTTCAAAAGACATGTAATATTTGGCTTTTTATATCAGGAGCAAGCAAATTTAATCCAATTTCAGGAGTTCAGAACAATCTATATTTGCTGCGTTCATAGGAATTGAAGTAGTGGTCAAGAATCTTCGTCCGATATGTCAATCGGCTTGCCATCAGATGCAAATGGATCATTTGCTGCTGCAATCTGTTCATGATACAGCTTCAATTCATCATAGTGGGCTTGGGTAAATTTAGGATTAAAGCTGTTTTGGATAACCTTGAGAGTAGCCATACAATCGCCTAACGCTCGATGTTCGGTTTTATACCCACATGCATATTCTAATTTTACCCATCGATCAAATCCTTTTAGAAGCGCATAAGTCCGCATTACACAGTCACTATAGCAAGCATGTAATGCATCGTAGTATTGTTGAAAGGTATTGGTATCCTTGTATCGCTTCAAAGACTGGAACATCATACGCATATCAAATTGGTCATTGTAAATCAGAACTACCTTGTCTTTTATCACATCATACAATTGGGGAAGTACATCCAACCATGATGGAGCATTTACTACCATTTTATCAGTGATGCCATGTATAACACTTGCATCTACCGGTATAGGATCAATTGGCTTAACGAATGTATGCAAAAGTACATCACCACTCATAGAAATGACAGCAATATCAACGATTTCGGCATTTGTATCCAAGCCAGTCGTTTCTGTGTCCAATATTACATACTTTTCCTTGTTACCATACCATTCATTAAATTGCAACTGTGCTTTTGCCTGGGAGATGGTTAAAGGCTTCTGTGAAAACATGTTGTTCATCCTCCTTAATCGTTAACAAACGGAGTTATTTTGTTACGCTTCAGACTGTACGAAATGATCAATCTTATCAATAAGAACTTTCGCATCAGCTAGAAGTTGTTGCTCCACATCGTTCTTTTCTTGGTTGTATCATCAAAGGTAGCTAATTTCCATACTTTCTCAAATTCTTCCTTCGTAATACGGACTACCTCGATCTCTTCATCCTCTTCTAATTCTTCTAATGTAGGTGTGGGAAGGGGGCTTAAATAGGTTCCCAATTCAATTTCTTCACTGGTATAACAAAACTCCTGATTTTGATATGTTTCTACTTTTCTTGTTTCAAATCTTTTTTGATCGATCTCAATATAATATTCCAATGGATCTTCTTCTGACCTGTATTTCCATGTGATACATAAATATTCCAACCTAAATCACCTTCTACTAGATCTTACAGTTATAACTCCCAAACTTTTTCACTGATTGATCCATCCAAGACGCAGTTAAACTTTCTTCTTTCTTCAACATGCATAGGGAGGAATAAATCCTTAAAATTTGCACTCAAAGCAGCCACAGCTTCATCTGACAAATCACCTTTTTTTATAGCTTTGATTACGTTCTCCAAATAAAAAACTTCTATTGGTTCTATCCAAATTCGTCCAAGAGTACTCCCGCTTCTACAAGTGGTGAGGTGAATGGGACGTGGTTCGGTATCCCTTTTGCGGGGATGCTTAGAACCACTTTTTAATAGTTGTAGCTCTTTGAAAACTGAAGATATGGGGTTGTTGCTGGAAAGGGTCAGTAACGTAAAATCTTCAACCACCCAGCTCACCGAAGTTGCGAAAACCAAGCGAAAGTAGGGAGCATAGCAGAGCATACTTTGTTTTCACCGCTGGGACGGCGGGTAGAGCCTGCTAAGATAACTGGACGTTGGTCTGGTGTTCGCAGGAATCTACCACCTCTGTAGGTGGTAGTAGTTCAACTCATCCCTATTAGTCTCTGAACATTGGGCGATCAACCAATGAGACCCTTCAAATTCCTCGCAACCTTCAACAAAAACCCAGGTAAATTCATCATTTTCATGTCTCACACAGTAAAGATCTTCATAAATCTCTTCTCCGCAAAAATTCAAATTCAATACAAGGTGCATGGTTCCAGCTACCGATTTCAAATAATCGATGTCGACAGAAAGTTCAAACTGATAGTACTTCATTTCTTAGATCCCCATTTCTCATAGAGATTATCCAAATTTATTTTTGATAAATGTAATAACCGGGGGAGTTTACTCCCTAGATCATCGAACTCGTTTTTGGAATTGCATTTTCAGCTGTTAAATAATTTAATTACAGTTCCATACAGCCGATTCGATCCCGAAATTCCATACAAGGTTACAAAAATATTAGCAATCAGAGCACTTACTGAAAAAACAGTACGTTCCTTCGCTATCATGGAAATAACAGCTAATAAAACACCAATTGGTCCTACATAGAAAGTATAAAACCATGACCCAGGTGTTAATCCAAGTAGGTGAAAAATCCATAATGAAAATGACTTGAGAATCTCGCGGAAGACTCAAGTCATCTTATTTAGGGGTTTCTCTTTCGATATCTTCCTTTTCAAGCTTTACAAATATTTTTCCCACGTCAGCCCGTCCAAATGGCTGGGGCCGCTCTTCGTTTGCGACTTTTTGTAATGTTCCAAAAAATCCCAGCTAGTTTCTCGTTCCTTGCTCAAAGGGCTGATTGCGAGAATACGCCAAAATGATCGGATATTTTGTTTCCGGTACCATTATCAATTGAAATTGGGTTGGAAAGTAGGTTTAATGGATGCTGGATTTGTCGTGTTCAGTATATAGGAAATGTTCAGCTTCTCATGCTCATTATATCAAACGAACGTTCATATCAACACTAGACAAATATTATTTCAGATACAAACCAACCAACTTCTTAATGTGTGTGTATTTGGCTAAATTGTGTCTGAATTATGTCTAAACGTGTATTTTTCCCGAAATGATACGGTGACCCCATAGCCATCAAGCTAAAACCAAAATAATCCCCCAAAACGAAAAAAACACGCTATTCTTTCTTTAGTATAAAGAAAAAAGAAAGGATGGCTTCCATGTCAGACGTGCACTACGAAACCCATCCATAATGAACGACAAAATGCATTTTACCCGGGTGATATTGACTTTTTATTTTTACCCGGGTATAATTAGCGAGGAATTCAAAGGGGAAGGGGAGGTACAGCTTGAGAAATGAGCTAATGCGCTTTTCCTGCACGGCATTTTTGGGTGTGGGAGTCGTCGCCAGTGGTTCGTTACAGCACGTTGTTACTACAGTGAAGGATGCTCTGGATGACAGAGACCTCACACAGCTGCTTATATTTGACGATACCACGGGGAAGCAAATAGATGTTGATCTTCGTGGGAAGACAGATGACGTGCTCAAACGATTAGGAGAACAGTTTGGTGACTTGCCCAGTACGGAGGTAAATCACCAGCCTACACGGCGGGTCGGTCGACCCAAGCTGGGGGTTGTATCCGGTGAGGTTACGTTATTGCCACGGCATTGGGAATGGCTCAAGAGTCAATCTGGAGGGGCGTCGGTAACATTACGAAAACTCGTTGATGAGGCTCGCCGTGCTGGAGGAAAACAGAGCAAGATACGAGAGTCACAAGAAGCAACATATCACTTTATGACAGCTATGGCCGGAAACTTCCATCAATACGAAGAAGCTCTGCGGGCACTGTATGCTGGTGATTTGGATCGTTTTTACCACTTCATCGATGACTGGGCACCTGATATCAGAAACCATATCAAAAGATTAGCCGCGAATGCATTCCCTGAAGGGAACTTATGAATGAAAGCATGTAGAGGCGTAAAGAATTTAGAATGAAAAAAGGAACTATGAAAGGAGCTGCTATGACGGAGTTTGGATCTATTCGTTACATCGAACCATCTCAACGCGCTGGCATGAGGTTCATGAAGCGAGGCATGGAGGGCAGCATCGTCATGTTGAACCTGCTGCGTTTTCGTAATGTTGCCGATTACACAGCCAATCCTGAACTAAAACCGGAGGTCCCAATCAGCGGTGCCGAAGCTTTCAACCGCTATATTGAGCACACCCTCCCATTTCTCCGTGAAAGCGGAGGTGAAGTCATGTTTCTTGGCGATGGCGGAGAGTTTCTTATTGGACCAGAAGACGAAAGATGGGATCTTATCATGCTGATTCGCCAGAGCAGCGCGCAGTCGTTTCTTGCTTTTTCAAGTCATCAAGACTATCTGGTCGGTATCGGTCATCGGACTGCAGCGATCGAAGATTCACGCCTTCTGCCTATGGCAGAACTTCCGATACCGAATTAATTGGAGGAGAATATGATCATGAACATCCTGAAAGTCAACGGCGTTGATTTGGCCTATGACAGTTTCGGTAACGAAAATGACGAGGCTATTATCCTAATCTCCGGTCTTGGAACCCAGATGATCCGATGGACGGTTCCGTTTTGTCGGATATTAGCAGCGCGGGGCTTTCGCGTGATCCGCTTTGACAATCGCGACGTAGGTTGCTCGACACACTTTAGCCATTATCAGGCGCTGGATTTTGACGCATTGGCGACTACTCTCATGTCGGGACAGCGAACGGACATCCCTTACACTCTCGATGACATGTCCAACGACGCTATTGGACTGCTCGACGCCCTTTCAATTGACCGGGCACATTTCGTTGGCAGGTCGATGGGCGGAATGATCGCCCAGATTGCAGCCAGTGAGTACCCTGAACGAGTTTTATCACTCACCTCTATTATGTCCAGTTCTGGTAATCCCGCCCTTCCGCAATCTTCCCCAGATGTCATGGCAATGATGACTAAACCGGCGCCGAACCCATTTGAGGATGAAGCAGGATTTTTGGCGCACAGCCTCTCTTTTGCCAAACGCATCGCCGGCACCGGCTATCCGTTTGAAGAGGACACTTATCGGGCGCTCATTCTGGAGGAAGTCCAGCGAGCCTACGATCCAGGCAGTGTCGGACGACAAATTGCTGCGATCGCTGTCTCCGGTGACCGTCGTCCGCGGCTGGCGACCATAAAAGTACCAGTACTTGTCATTCATGGGGTGGACGATCCCCTGTTCGTTCCGGCGTGTGGCGAGGACACGGCTTCTGCCATCCCGGGCGCCGAGTTAATGTTGGTTGACGGCATGGGACACGATTTGCCACACCAACTATACAAAGTAATCGCTGATGGCATAGAGCGAACGGCTCGTCGTAATTGAAACACGCTTCCTAGGGTCCCCGTAATACGGTGATCCCTTTATCTTCATACTTTGGTTTGATTAAGGTAACCTAAATTCAAAGAATGTGTTTGTGAAAAATTAACAACCTTACTTCGGGTTTATTTGGCATGCCTATTTTTTCAAAGACTTAAAACTCATTTCTACCACCATCATCATTTCCACCATTTACTTTTCTTAGCTTGATAGCTATGTACGGTGACCCCATGCCCATCAAGCTAAGAAGCTGGCTGATTTAATTTGAATTAAAAGATGCATCCGTCAAAGAATTTCGTTAAGGATTAGAGATAAATCGAGTAGCAGGTGGGAGTCACCTTCTGCTACCCGATTTCGAGTTTTTTAATCACTTCAAAAAGAATTCAGAGGGATAGCCCCAGAAATTTGTACCTTCTCAAACGCTAGGTGAGGAATGTTCCTGAAAAACTATAATCGGATAGCACCGACTTGCTGCATAAGAGTAAGCGCATCAGCAACAGCCCAATGCTCGACGATCTTCTCTTCCTTGACACGAAGAATGACAACTTCCTCGTAGTTTATTGTATTGCCGGATGCGGGAATACCAGAAAATTCACCCAAATGCGTACCCTGTGCCGCGAACTTCACCATTACTTTGTCGCCTTCGGCAATGACATCATGAATCAAAATTTTTTTATCAGGAAATGCCTCCCGAAACTTTCTCATGGTGTCCTTCACGCCTTCCGAGCCTGGTGCCTGACCCGGGAAGGGATCATGAGAAAAAACGTTTTTGTCCAAATACGTATCTATCGCATTTAGATTATCGTTGTTATGCACTTCATTCAGAAAATCAATACAAATTTTTTTATTCATTTTAGTAGTCATATTAGTCCCTCCGTAATAAGATATTTGCCAGTCGCAGAATCAGAAGCATTCTTTAGTTGTAAGGGGTTACCTGTAAATGTAACCATTCCCCCGTTGCTGCCACCTCCAGGACCAAGTTCGATGATCCAGTCCGCCCGTTTAATAACATCGACGTTATGTTCAATAACGATGACAGTATTGCCAGCATCAACAAGCTGTTCGAGAATCGAAATTAGTTTTGCCACATCGGACATATGAAGCCCAGTTGTTGGTTCATCAAGAATATAGATACTGCTCGATTCGCCCAACTCCATTGCAATTTTGAGCCTTTGGCACTCGCCGCCTGATAAACTGTCAAGTGTCTGACCTAAAGTAATATAATCAAGTCCCACTTCGCTCAAAGCAGCAAATATTTTTGCAAATGATGAAACATCGTCAAAAAAAACTCTTGCTTCAGAAACGGTCATTGTCATTACATCGTAGATTGATTTATTCCGATAGGTGTAACTTAGTACGTTCTTCTTGAAGCCCCGTCCTTCACAGACTTCACAAATGGTTTTTACACCATCCATAAAAGCTAGGTCTGTCCAAATCATTCCATAGCCTTGGCAATTATTGCAAGCACCCTCGGAATTGGTCGTAAAAAGAGAGGCTTTTACGCCGTTCTTTTTAGCAAACAACTTTCTTATGTCATTTAGTATGCCCGTATATGTTGCAGGATTGGAACGGCGAGAACCACGTATGGGCGATTGATCGATCACAATAGCTTCGGGATATTCTCTAGCGAATACTTCATAAATAAGAGAGCTTTTTCCGGATCCGGCTACACCCGCCACAACCGTCAGAACCTTGGCGGGTATGTCCACACTGACATTTTTGAGGTTATGGCAAGTCGCCTGTCTGATCGGATAGACGTATGGATATTGACGATTATTTTGATTCAGTGACATACGAGTGCGCAGATACTTGCCTGTGAGAGTATTTGCCTTCTTCAATTCGTAATATGTGCCTCTAAATATGATCTCGCCACCGTTAATGCCGGCGTTTGGCCCCATATCTACAATATGATCGGCAATCTTCATCACTTCGGGATCATGCTCTACAATCAGGACTGTGTTTCCTTTGTCTCTCAACCGCACAAATAGTTCAGTCAGACGATGAACATCGCTCGGATGTAAGCCGACTGTCGGTTCGTCGAAAATGTACATCATTTCCGACAAGCTGCTGCTCAGATGTCGAACCATCTTAATCCGCTGTGACTCGCCGCCGGACAAAGTTGACGTTTCACGGTTAAGACTAAGATATCCCAGTCCAATGTCGCTCAATTGTTTTAGACGTTCGCGGAGTTGATCTAGAAGTGTCGCCACAGATTTTATATGCAGGTCATCCAGTATATCTTGAAGAGCGATTATCTCCATTGCAGATAGATCTGCGATCGAATAGCCTGCGATTTTGCAATTTAGTGCCCTCTCATTCAATCGTTGACCGTGACAAAGATCACACTGGACATTTGTTGTAAATCTCTTGAAAATTTTCATATTCTTCTCTGACATATTATCTGTGCCTTTATTGATATAGAGACGCCGAAATTTGGGGATGAGTCCTTCATATTTGGAATGAACACTACCTCCTTGCGAAGGCAAAGCAATCTTTGCATCACCGCCATTTAGCAAGGTATCCCATTCTTCTTTTGTGTAGTCTTTTAGTTTTTTATCGTTGTCAAACAGTCCTGACAAGGTGTAAAGCTTCCAGTACCAACTGTTGGGTTTAAAGTTAGGATGCAGTATGGAACCTTCGTTTAGAGATCTATTAGGATCAAGAAACTTGTCAATATTAAGAGATACCTTTGTCCCCAAGCCCTCACATTGTGGACACATGCCCTCAGGATCATTGAACGAAAATGCATTGGAATACCCAACGTATGGCTCGCCTGCGCGAGCAAAGAGAAGTCGAAGCAACGCATAGATATCGGTAATTGTTCCTACTGTTGAACGTGAGTTGCCTCCCAGACGTTTCTGATTAATGATAATTGGTGCAGACAAATTTGTGATATACTCAACCTCTGGCTGTCCATATTTCGGAAGACGATTACGGACAAAAGTGGTATACGTTTCGTTAAGCTGTCGCTGTGCCTCTGCTGCGATCGTATCAAAAACAAGTGAAGATTTTCCCGACCCAGATACACCCGTAAACACTACAATGGCATGCTTTGGAATGTTAATTGAAATGTTTTTGAGATTATTTTCACTTGCTCCTTCAATAATGATCTTATCCTTCATGTTTGACCTCATTTTCCACGTTTTTTATAAATGCCTGTACATGTTGAATATTGTATTCAAAGAATCCCGTCCAGTAGTTTACAAGACTAGGCTCTTCCGCAGGCGAACCACCTTCTTTCTTTGGAAGGGTGCACATGAATTGATGAATGCTATTGAGATTCTCGAGTCGTTTTCTCTGTGTCTGAAGCAATACGTCATGTGGTATAAGTCGACGCATCGCGATGCCTGCCGAGTATTGGTCCATCTCAAGACTTTCTAGCGCTTTTTTTATTCCCTTTTTCAGGACCACATTGCCTTTGTCGGTAATGGCATAAAGCGTTCGAGCGCCTCCTTTCTCTCCTGGTTCTTTTTTGATGGGCTTAATATACTGCTTCTTTTCAAGTTGTGTCAGCGCGTGGTATATGGAACCAGGCTTGATGCAAGCCCAAGAATCCACTCTCCATTCGATCAGTTCGCGATAAACAACATAACCATGCGTTTGTTTACGCAAAGCGATCGCGCCTAGTACAAGCAATTGTGTAGTATTCATAATGTTATTATATATATTGAGACTCTATTATTCAAATTTGAATAATAGAGTCTCACTAGGGTAAAGGGAGCGACGCTCGATTTTGGGGCCATCCGTCCAATAAATGGAAATATTTGAGAAGTCTCATCGAGAGCTCAAGTCATTTTCGTGTTTATATAGGAAACTTCGGTATCAGGCGATTATATTCTTCCTGTGCTTCTGTAATCGCTAACTTGGAGTACACTTCCAGTGATTGGCGGCTTGCGTGTCCTGATTAAGGCTGGATCAGTGCATCGTCAATCCCTTGCTTTTTGAGCCAGGTTAACAGAAAATGACGTAACTTATTTGGCGAGATCGAATGCACCATCCCTGCCTGATCAGAGTATTTTTTCAGGATTTTTCGGATTCCGCGATCCGTGTATTTCTTTTTCCAAGAGGACTCAAAGAGATAAACAGCTCCCGCTTTTTCTGCATGGTTCGTGTGACTCGCTAACATCTCTTTAAATACAGGTGGAAAGGGAACTATTCGATCTTTTTCTCTTTTCCCTGGTTGATACGAATCTGGCAACGTTCCAAATCGACATCGATTAACTTGATACGAACTAACTCACTCACTCGAACTTCCGTGTATAATAAAGTTTTGATGATCATCATGTCTTGGGAGTTTTTCGCTTTCCAAAAGGCTTCGTAATAGCGTCTAATCTCTTCCTCTGTGGGAACATGGGTTACTTCTTGTTGGTCTTTGGCACTTCAATTTCTAATTCAACACGCAGATGCCTAAACACATTCTTTAGATAATGATAGTCGGGTTGCTCTTCACGTAGGTATTTGGGGTCCCCGTTTCATTTCGAGAAAATTGTACGCTTAGACATATTTTAGACACAAATAAACCGACTACCTGTACGTTAAGGAGTTGGCTGTTTGTGTTCTAGGGATACTCTACATGTCTACAACCAAGTAAACTCTACCTTCAAAAATTCCTTTACACCTTCAGATCCTGTCAAATGCAAAGAAACTAGTTGATTGGGTTCTACATGTAAGAACTCTCCGCTTTTGGAGAGTTCTTTTATGGGTGATAAATGCACAATTGCTGCCTGTTCGTTAAACTATCGTACCCGTTAGGTCAATCGTTAATTCCATAAATAACTATGTCATTTCGCATAACTGAACAAATTTTAAAGAATAAGGGATCCTCTGACTCCGCTACAGCCGGAGAATCCCTATTAAAGCAACGTGCCCTTTAGGCCGCTGGGTCAACCGCACAACTAAGCTGGAACGTAGGTCAACCTGATCACCTTCTCGCCAATTCGATCGCTTGCCACGAGGCGCAGCGGCGGCCGCGGACCGGCGAAGAACGGCTTACCGTGACCCAGCACGACTGGATGGAGATAGAGTCGATACTCATCAACTAAACCGAGCTCCGTTAGACTGTGGGCCAACTCCGGCCCGGCAACTTCAATCTCCCCTTCATGCTGAGTCTTCAGCCCACTTATGGCTGCTGTGAGGTCGCCCTCGATCAGAGAAGCGTTCGGACCGACGGACTTTAATGTCCTCGACACCACCCACTTCGGTTTGCTTTGCCACGCCGCTGCGTATTCCCGTTCCGGCGCACCCCATTCGAAATGGTCTTCGTCCCAATACCGCATGATCTCGTACATGCGACGCCCGTACAGGCAGCCCGCCAGGCCGCGCACATCGTCGATGAAATGACGGAATAGCACGGGGTCGGGCTGAAATGCCGCGTGGTCGTGGTCGACGAATCCGTCCAGAGACTGGTTCAATGCGAAAACGATCTTTGCCATGTGACTGACTCTCCTCCCTGGTTTTCTCGCACATTCATCATCAAGATTACACTTTCCATATGCATCCTCCTTTATGTCATCATTTTATCATCCAACAGCATGTCCGGTTTCTCATGGATTGCTAATGTGCACAGTACTGGCCTGACCGAATAATGGGTCTATAGAGCAAGAAAATGGATAAAAACAAAGTTCCGATTCCAAAATGAAAGCAGGTACTTTTAAAGGCAGTTGCATGTGCCAACACTCGAATCATAGAATGAAACTCCCTTTCTGAATTAAACCTCTAAACAAACCTTTGCTGCCATTGACATCATCTACAAGGGGTTACCGTATAAGCAACGAACGCTTTAAAGCGAGCTGTGTGTTTTAATGTTTCATCACCAAATTGAGCAATAATTCTCTATAAACCGTTAGAAATGTAGAAATTTCATACATTATAATAAAAACCAAAAAGAAAAGAGTGACATATATGAATCCAAAACAGCAAGAGCCTTTTTCCTATTTACCTGATCACATTCGAACATCTATGGGTGGAAACCTTATTGCTGGTGCTGCAAAACAAGTGCAGCTACTCTGTCACTGGCCATTACCCGCAAAATGGATTCCATTTATTGTAATTGACAGCATGCTGTCAATATCGCATACTCCCTACATGGACAAATACCCAACGCAGAAAAACCACCTTACTACATATCAATTAAGTGTATCAAGGTGGTTACTATAATTCAGAACCATTATTCGTAGAATTTAGCAGCTATCAAAATGGTAGCTATAAATCTCCAATCAACTTCTTTAGGTTCAGTTTGCCCTGTATTTTGATAGAATCCTTCCATATCTCCTATCCAAGATTGTATTGCTTCGAAGTAATTTAGTAAGTCCGTATTTTCCCATTCTATCCTGTTATTCTGGAAATCTTTAATGATCCAATCCATAAATGCTAAAAAGTCATTTTTATCTTTAATTTTGTTAATCTCTGTTAAATTCACTTTGATCACCTCTACTCAACCTTTTTCATTCCCCAATTTAAATATTATCTCCCTCCAAGGATGAAATTTTTATTTCAATTTCTAAACAAATAATTTCTAAAAGCTCTGAATAGGATCTTTTTCGATATTTAAAGTAAAAATAAAAGTTTCCTGTTTTGTTTTTTTAGATTCTGGTTTCTCTTCATATCATTCTTGCAGTGATTTTTTCTTCGATCTACCTACGATTTTGTGTAAGTAGTAGATTGATTTCTTGTATTTTACTCATCCCAATTCCAGACCTTCCTCGCATATTCAATACATACATAAGACATACCACCATCGAAATCATCTGTGTCCATTCTAATACCATTGCCATCTAGAGCTTTCCCTGTGATCAAGAATGTAAATAAATCTCGTTTTCTTTCCCCATCCATTTTAATGAAAACAATTGACTCATCTTCTTTTATTTTCTTTAACACAGGTGTTAGCCTATCTAAATACACTGAATAGGATACTTCGGATCTTTCCTCACCTACAAAATCGCTTAATGATTCTACTAACTGTTTGTGTTCATCAAAAATCACTTTAACCCTCCTAAATCTATTTGCTATATCCTTTAACATTTTGCACTTAATCCGTGATACTGTATAATACCAATAGTTAAACCATTATTATTATTTTCATAGTTTAAACTCTTCTCTCGCAAAAAGATATTCATTAATACCTCCCATCAAGTGCAATCTCCTTATCAGGAAGCTCAGTAAAAACAAACAAAATGTGTATGCCACCATTTCGTGTTCTCTATTGAGTAAAATATTGCATATCTAGACACCCTCACACTACAATGAGAGAATCTTATGCAATTTGCTGTTAACAAACGGCGTTTTTGTTACTCATACTGCTTAATGAGCGTCTACTCCCGTTCCCGTTTCTGTGTGTTTTTTTCAACAAGACCCTTTACATCCTTGATATTTCCCTTCTCCCTTTTCACCATGTGGTTGAGTTGACTAACCTGATCAGGGATTAGCTCTAATGCCCAGTTTCCTTGATCTTTTTATTATTTTCGTCTGAATTTTTGCTAGACAATCATAACCCCTCCTGTAAAATGTAATAGTTCCCCTGAATTGTAACGCTATTCTTCCCGCATTGAAATTAATTTCCTTACACAACTCGCGGTCAATCCAATAGTCACAGGTCATCTTCAGTTTAGCTTTATGCCAAGCCTCTTCTTCATCAAAAGCATAAGCTGTAACTTTTTGATCAAAGTTAGAAAAAGTTAACGATTGGATACTAGCCTCAAATGTAAACTCTCAGATTGTATCCAATCCATTGGTGATGTTGTCCGATACGACAGTTAGAAAGGAAGATATCATGAGGAGACTAGATCTTGATTGGGATAGTATGTATCAAGAAGCACTGGAAAAGATTAAAAACGGTGATCAGAGTGCAAAATTTGGTGTATTCAATACGGTAGTACCGATCGAAAAAAATAGGCAAATTTATGCTGTTCGTATTGCCCGCGATGTGAAGGAATATCCGTTAAACATGTTTCTTGATTTTCCCATGGTAAAAGAGCCTTATACACAAATGAATTGGTTAATCGAACGCTTACAAGAAGGACAACCGTTGTGTAAAATCCCGCGCATCCACCATGTTTCAGGTCAAAAGCTTGCATCTAACAATCCAAATGAAGAAAGAAGTGCGTATGCTGTTTTAGATTGGATACCCCATCCAACATCCTTTACTCGACTCTCTGGTTTTGCTTTTCGAGGACCCATTCCCAACACCTTATCAACAGCATTGGATGATTATACATTTCGATGGACACAAATCCCTGTAGATGAAGTAAAAACACCAAAGGGTTGGAAAGGGAGTAACCCAAAAGAGTTTGCCCTTGCTCACTCTCGCTATGCACAAAAAAGATATGAAAAAGCTCGTCGAGGCAAATATGGTCACATCTTTGAATTGCTACAATTTCCTGAACGTCCTTTTGCAGAAGTAGAACAAGGTTTTACAACGATGGGAAACCGACCGCCTTGTTTTATTGATGCAGATCGAAATGCAGGGAATATTGCTTATTCTGGTGATAATCCATCAACCATTCCTTATTTTTACGATTTGGATGGTTACAAGATAGGAGATCTTTTATATGGTGTGATTGCAAACGAACATCGATTAGGGATTCATTTGTTAGAGGGTGAACTCGAGCAAAGGATCGAGCGATTGAGAGAACGTGGCGTTGATCCAACTTATCTCCAGAGTGCAGAGCAAGATATGTATATATATGATCGGTTTGAACTAGCAAGAAATTCGGTCACACATGCATTAATATGTGCTGATAAATATCTTAAAAATGAAAAAACACCAGTGTTTAATCATCTTGTTGATGATTTGAATCAATTACGTACAAAGATTTGGAAACAATCCGAACTTTCACATGAAGAAATCCACCAGGCATTTCTACAATTCGCCCATGAGAAGAAAAGAGAGCAATGGCTAGGGATATCCCCTAAAATTGATGAGGTTGTTGATAGCGGATTTTTAACGGCTCTTCATGATCGAAACCATGAATTAGGTGAGCGATCAAAAGGAGCGTAGAAAAACCGACTTTTCTCAGTTCAATATGTAGAGGCACGATTTCTAAAATGATACCCTAAACTGTTGATTTCATCCTCATAGCATTTGGGTGGATGTAAAGCGTAACGTAATCCATGGGCCACGATCAGCCCTTCTTTGATTTTCGATTACCAGTTAAAATCATCTTCGATTTCATAGTCATATTTTCTTTAAAAAGACAAGATCCTTATCTCTCTTCATTGAACACTATTTCTGTAACGACAGTTAGAACAGGAACCCCTTATCTCTAGAAGAGTTTAGACCTCGTTACAAATCAAAGAACAGCAGTAGACCATTTGCCAATAAAGGCTTGGTTACTGCTGTTCAGTCTCTATAACCTCTTTCGTAGTACGAGCAGGAAAGGTATGAAACAGAGTACAATCATTGACCCCCAAACTACCTGAAAGTTAGGATTGTTCCCTCCGATCCAACCCCCTAATAACAGGTTGTAGGCCATTGGAACGATTACCCCCGCATCTGCAGTGACGGTCGTAGTTGTGATACTAACTTTCTTTTGCTCCTCAGTCACTTGAAGTTGAGAGAGAGTCCGAAACCCCGTTACCGAGGCGGTAACTGCGATGCCTAGTGCCACTCCGGCTAGTAGATAACCCACTTGAAGCCCGTAAATGACCCCTGGAATTACTGGGACCATGATTAATAAGGTCGGGCATGAGATTAATGCCCCATAACCCATGCGGATAAGTGAGTAGTCGTTTCTGTCCTGTTTCGCTTCTACCCATCTGGGGAGTATGATCCCCATCAACGCTGAGGTAAAGATCGTAATCCCTTGGATCCACCCATATCTCCAATCTGTTTCGATTGGAAGATACGCATAGATTATCAGCAACATCCCATAGGATATTCCAATGGGATAAACGACCTTGACGATTTTTAGATCGATCAGTTTCCAGAATGGAAGAGTGACTTGAGTCTGGCTCTTGCGTATGAAGCATCCACAGAACCAGGAACAAGACAGACAGATCGAGATAACGATCAGCCACATGCTGCGGTTTTCTGGAGACTGGATCCATCCTCCTACTGCTGCGCAGGGGATGAAGAACACTTGGGTGGTGATACTTGCTCCAAATGCTCTTCTCTGATTATTACCTTTTTGCGATACTGCTTGACTGACCAATATCGCAAAGGATGCGACGACTAATCCATTCATTGATCCGCTGAGAACTTGCACAACCACAAATTGGACTATGGTTTGTGAGAACCCTACAGCGAGGAAGGATGGGATTGCACCCAGCATAGAGACGAGCAGCACCCGTTTCGCTCCGAATCGACTGGAGAGATTTCCTCCAATCAGAACGAAAATTCCTGATGAGATTGTCCTTATCGCAAGGATAATCCCTACGTACTCGACTAATTTCTCTTGTTTCACGAAAAGTGAAACATTACAGAATAGGAGTACGCTGGAGTATAGCGTTTGACTGAGCAGTACAACCACCAGCTGGGAAGTAAGCCAGCTTTTTTCTACACCTTTCAAAATACTCCCTACTAACTAGTGATGGACCCATTGGGTCTTCTGATTTAAGATCGCTTCAGTTTACTGAATCTAGCCTAGGGTATACTCCATTCAATACTAGGCGAGTGATTAGAATCTTCATTGTTCTCATTTATTATATAACAAACGATCAAATGCCTATCAATAATGAATCCTGTAGCATTTACTACGGTTAAACAGCGGAAACAACGGTACTGCCAGCATCAGGCGGATTGATCTAGAATCTGCTTTACTGTTGACACTCTACACATTTGAAAGCGTGGGGTTTTTGAGTTGTTAGCGTCTTGAGAATGGGCCGACTGAAAGCTCAAGCTACCGAAGAAAGGTACTGGTGAACAAGGCAGAAGAACGATTCAATCAGTTAGTAGCAGAGATGTGCCAAGAGAATGATTGGATCATTGTAGCGAAGGAAGTAACGCCTGATCATTGTCACTTGTTCTTGCATTTCCTTCCCACAGATTTCCTATTCGATGTCATGGCGAGCGTGAAAGGAATGACTTCTAGACAGCTGAGACAAAAATTCAAACATTTGTCTCAGTTGCTTTCAAGTAGCATGGTTGAACAAGATCATTCAAGGAACGATAAAACAAGGAACTGGAAAGTTCCATCAAAAGAAGAAGTGATGACAAACCCCTGAAGACTTTGGAGATCTGAAAATAAATATAAACGAATTAAATATTAAACCAGATCAAATAAAGATTGGATTAACTTATGAAAATAAAGGAAAAGAAGTTAACTGGAGACTGATTCAAAGGAAACTTGAAGTTGATGCATGCAGCTGCAAATGGATCCAAAGAATTCAAAATTAAACAGTGGTATCATTAAACCCAATGTCAAAAACAGTGGTTTTCTAACTTTTGTTTTACAAAGTGGAGATAAAAAAATCGAGAACGTAAATAACATTAGGTTCTATTTAGGAGAAATCACTTCAAGTGATTCGGGTAAATAGGAAAAAGTTGAATTTGATTTAGAGATGTAATTACAATGAAAATGGCGCGATTCTGGCTTCAAGATTCTACACAAAGCAATTAGTCTAAATAGAATCAATAATTGACGAGTAATGAACAATTAGCAATTGACTTTATATGAAGAAGCTGCACAAAAATTAGACACCTTCCTTTTGATGAGGCAAAAAAGAATGCTAACTCAATGTTAGAAGTTTGTTAGACGTTTCCCTCGCTTATTGACCTGTCTAAAAACACTCTCAAACCCCTTACTATTGGCCGAGAGGGTGGGATTTACCCCACGGTGCGGTATGCGCTGCACAACTCACCATTAACACACAATGACTCCTTTCGAACACCCTCACATATAAATCTATACTTCGTATACAAAGAAGTACCATATATATTGATCGTGATTTTATTAGTTATAATAGCGATTTCTGGAGCATGGAGCATCATCATTCTAACGCAGATTGATACTAAGTTGCCATTCATTCTATCTATTAAGAAAGGAGAAAAAGCGCACAGCCTCATGAAATTGTTGTGTCTGAGCGAACGCTAGCCACGATCCGAGTTCCAGCTAAACGCGGGCGATCATATTGTCGATTTTGAGAATTGGTAGCCGATCGAACCTATCACAGCAAAGTTATTTATCTAATTATTCAAAATTGAATGACTTCTATTCAAATTCGTCCAAGAGTACTCCCGCTTCTACAAGCGGTGAGGTGAATGGGACGTGGTTCGGTATCCCTTTTGCGGGGATGCTTAGAACCACTTTCTTTGTTAGAATAGTTGTAGCTCTTTGAAAACTGAAGATATGGGGTTGTTGCTGGAAAGGGTCAGTAACGTAAAATCTTCAACCACCCAGCTCACCGAAGTTGCGAAAACCAAGCGAAAGTAGGGAGCATAGCAGAGCATACTTTGTTTTCACCGCTGGGACGGCGGGTAGAGCCTGCTAAGATAACTGGACGTTGGTCTGGTGTTCGCAGGTATCTACCACCTCTGTAGGTGGTAGTAGTTCAAGTATCGCGGATTTAACATTCTTGCCTGTATAATTATGCCCTTGAACCCTTTTATTCCATATATATTAGACCTACTCTTCTATTCGCCATTGCATAACGGGATAGCACTTATTAAAATACTCATAATTATAATAAAACGAACTCCATCGAAGGGAAAAGAATATAAATGATCCTAAGTGATGAATTGATAAAAGATTTATCATTCAGTTGGAGGGCAGCATCCTTTGAAGAGCGAATGGAAATGGCAGAAAGAATAGAAGATGAGCAGGCAAAGCAACAAAACAGAAGGGCATGTCCAATAGAAATAAGTCAAAACATAGAGCTCGTTGGCGCCTATACTCCAAAGAAAGAAACGATTGCTTTAAAACCGATGCTCTTATCACTTAATGATTATTTTCCGCTTCTCTATATTTTAATCCATGAAGGCAGACACTTTTTTCAACACTTAATTTGCAAGGGTATGAACACTGAAACAAATCAGAAGATAAATTTATTGAAAAAAAATCTGTTTGAGTCAGGTTATTTAAGAAAAACTCCAGACTATGTCTTACAACCAGCAGAATCCGATGCTTATAGTTATAGCCTAAGAATGTTAGGTGAAATTAACGAAACGGTTCAATCTACTTACGGTTCAGACTATCGCAAAAAAATCTTTTTAAAGCATCAACAACAATACTTGTCAGAGCAGATTGATCAAGGGAGAAAGAAGTATGGTAACGATTATCCAAAAATAATTGCCTATAAAGTAAATACAAAAGATGAATTATTCAACCGATTTTTAGAGCGAATTCCCAAGGGTCAGGAGATGTATTTATCTGCATTAATTGAAGATTTTATGGATGAACGATTAGGTAGGAAGTGGGCAGTTGGAGAGTTTCAACAATTGTTAAGGAAAACGCCATTTAAGAAAGCAGCATCCATACCAGAATATTTACAACCGAAGGATCACGTGAGTCCTGTTATCACAAATAGGAGTGCTCTGCATATTTCCAGATAAATTCTTCAATAATCGCGCACAAATTGTTGAAGAAGTCACTTTATACTACTGGCTATAAACATTGAGGCATCTTGGTTCATAAAAATACGATTTCCGCGAT
>NZ_FQVL01000020.1 GCF_900129355.1 Seinonella peptonophila
GGTTCTAAGCATCCCCGCAAAAGGGATACCGAACCACGTCCCATTCACCTCACCGCTTGTAGAAGCGGGAGTACTCTTGGACGAATTTGGATAGATTCTACCTATCAACCTTCAATTGTTACCTCATTTTTATATAATTGATCAAGTCTTTTATCTCCAAGATTCCTTTATCTTCTATCCCAAGTGATTTGCTTAGACGGCTTATATGAGGAGGTTTTACACCAGCTTCAGTTAAAACTTCGTTCGACCAGAATATCTCTTTGGTCCCGCCATCGGCGATCTTATTGCTATGAGCCATGACGATTGTACGATCGAAGTTACTTGCAGCAAATTCCATATCATGGGTAATGGTGATCACTGTCTTAGTACGCTTGGTTAACTCAGCGATTGTACTAGCTAAGCATGTTAATCCTTTCATATCTTGACCCGCCGTGGGTTCGTCCAAAATGATTACATCAGGATTCATCGCAATGACGGATGCAACAGTAACGAATTTACGAATGGACAGCGGAAGATCATAAGGATTTTCTTTTAGAAAATCGTGAATTTCAACCAATTTAGTAGCCTCATGCACATTATGGTGAATCTCTTCTTCTGTCTGACCTAAGTTTTTTGGTCCAAAAGCTACTTCATCAAATACAGTATTGTGGAAAATTTGATCATCAGGATTTTGAAACACATAGCCTACTTTGCGTGAAATCTGGGCGGTGGTATATTCTTTGGTATTCCAACCGTCGATGGTCACATCGCCTGATGTTGGTTTATTTAATCCATTCATTAATTTGGCCAATGTTGTTTTTCCGGCTCCATTTTGACCGATTATGGCCACGCGTTCACCACGATCTATCTGTATGGAGATATTGTTCAGTGCTTTCCAGCCATTGGGATAAGTGAATGAAAGATCCTTAATCTCTAAGAAGTTAGACATAGATTTGACCCTCCTGGGCAAACCATTTTGTTAGTTCTTCTTTTGCTTGTTTTTCGGTTACTGGGATGCGGTCTAGATTGACTCCATGTTTTCTTAGCTCCAGCCCTAACATAGCATATTGTGGAAGCAGTGTATTGTGCTCCAACACTTTCTCATTGGTTAAGATTTCTTCATTATTTCCGTTGAGAATCACCTTACCATCGTCGATCAATATGATGTGATCTGCATATTCAGCGATTAACTCCATTTTGTGTTCCACTAGGATGATGGTTTTTTGTTTCTCTTTCATTAACCTGATGATCTCAAATACTTCTTCTGTTCCTTCCGGGTCCAATTGAGAAGTTGGCTCGTCAATTACTAAGATATCCGGCTCCATTACGATAATGGAAGCAAGGGCAACCCGTTGTAATTGGCCCCCTGAGAGCTCAAAGGGATTACGATCTTGTAGATGAGTAATTTTGGTAAGTTTCATCACTTCATCGACTCGTTTTTCAGCAACCACTGTGTCGATTCCGAGATTTTCTAATCCAAATCGGATCTCCTCAAAAACTGTTTCTGATACCCCACTTATTTGAGAAAAGGGGTTCTGAAAGACAAATCCAACTTGCAGTGATAATTCACCAACAGTTTGATCTTTGATGCTTTTCCCATTGATTCGTACATCGCCATGAAGTTCACCTTTATAAAAATGAGGGATAAACCCGCGAATTGCATTACAAAGCGTGGTCTTCCCAGAACCATTTGGGCCAATGATCGCACAAAATTCTCCTTTTTTTATCTGAAAACTCACATCTTGAAGCACCGGTTTTTCACCTGTAGGGTATTGATAGGTGACTTGTTGAATTTCGATTAGATAATCCATAGGACGACCCTCCAAATCATAAACAGAATTAACAAACTGATAAAGAGGATGCGCAACCATTTATCTGTCGGTGTTTCTTTCACCACATGTGCTCTCACTTTTTTGACTGGTGCAGAAAACGCACGAGCTTCGAGCGTGATTGCTCGTTCTTCTGTCCCGACAATTGAGCTTAATATTAATGGACCTAATGAAGGGATGAATGCTTTTGCTCTTGATAATAAATTTCCTTCTGTCTCTACCCCTCGAGATCGTTGAGCATCCATGATCTGTCTCGATCGTTTTTCCATTTGTGGGATTATTTGTAAGGTTGAAAGGATCACATAGGCAAACGCTGGGGAAAGCCCCACCTGCTCAAGCGAACTAACCAAATCTTTCACATGAGTCGTTTTAAAGAATAGTAGAATGCTACCACCAATGACCAGTATTTTAGATGATAGGGAGAGGGCATACATTAACCCTTCTTGTTTGATGGATATAAACTTCCATTGCCATACAATCTCATGACCAGGATAGAAAAGCGCTTGCAATATAAACATGAAGATGATGATAATAAACAAGGTTTTTAAAAGCATGATCAAGTAATCTTTAAGGATTCTATAAAAACCGGCAATGAAACATAGCACAATAAAGCATCCCAACGCATAAGGATAGTCAGCAAAAAAAACGGAAATCGATAAGCAAATTGCAAAGGTGATCTTTGTTAAAGGGTTTAATTTGAGAATGTTATCACCAGCCATTTCATCATCTCCTACACATGCTAAGCTCGCTTTTTCGTGAAATGAGTTCCCAAACTAAACTTAGATAAATATCGTATTGAGATACTTTTGATAATAAAGAAACAAAATGCGATGGAAATGATCTTATCTGCAAGATCAGTAATAATCGATGTGGTAATGACTGATTTGAGAAGGCTTTGGCCTGCTGCTAAGAAAACGCCTGTGATCAATGTACTTCCTGAGCCCGTCACTCCGCCAAACATAAAGGCGGTAATTGGAGAAGAGATAATTGCAGCTGTTAGACCAAGAATAATACCAGAAATAATCATCTTCCCAATACTATTAAACATCTTTGCACGAGATAAGTAACCTGCGACAAGACCCACCGCAATCGATACCATTGCATAGGGGATAAATACTGGATCAAAGATCCCATTGATCAGATTGCTTAGTAATCCAGTTAATGCCCCTACCCAAGGACCTGCTAGAATCGCAATGAGTAGTGTTCCAATCGTGTCCACATAGATCGGTAATTTCAAGGCTGCCGCAATTTGTCCACCGAGAATATTAATAGCGATTGCAATCGGAATCAACATCATGGCCATTAGAGTAAAATCCGCTTTAATGCTATATTTATTACCTTCCATGTTAGATGCCTCCTAATTTCCTAGAAATCTTTTGTATGTGTCATATTCATCCTTATGATCTGAAAAAAGAGTTAGAAAGATAAAGTCGCGGAAACGTTCTGAATCTACTGTGATGCCAACATGGCTATTTTTTCGCTTCTCTTCCCACGCATTGATTACATCGGCTACACTTTGCCCACGGGTAAGACCGTCTGTAGCAATCTCTACATTACAATAAACAGTCTCTACTAAACTCGGATCAGCAGCCACAGCAACAGCTAAAGAATCATGAGGTACACAGCCCATGAGTTGATCAAACTCCCAATAAGCATTGATACAAGTAGTATGAATTTGAGCTAAAAATTCACCTAACTCACTGTCAACCAGTCGCATAAAGTGAAAATCATTCGGTGTTAAGACCGTTTGATGCGTAGCATTAAGTCCTAACATGGTGATCGGAAGATCAAAGTTAAAGACGATCTTTGCTGCTTCAGGGTCTACCCAATAGTTGAACTCTGCGACTGGTGTGATATTGCCAACCCCTACACCTCCTCCCATAGAGATGATTTCTTTGTAGTTACTCATTGCTTCAGGATCTTTTTGAATGGCGACTGCTATATTGGTCAGTGGTCCTAAAGTGATGAGTGTAATCTCACCTTCAGATGCTCTTCCTGTTTGGATCAAATAGTCTGTGGCGGAAATGGGTTCTACATTTTGCTTGCTTTTTGGAACAGTGATACCACCTAAGCCATTTTGACCATGTACATCACCAGAAGAATAGAGTGGTTTTTTCAAAGGTTTTTTCATTCCACGGTATACAGGAATAGAACTTCCTGCTTTCTCAACAATTTTAAGTGCATTTTCCGTTGTTAGATCTATACCGACATTCCCATTAACAGTTGTAATTCCGAGTACATCGAGTTCTTTTGAGAAGATCGCCAATAGAATTGCTAATGCATCATCAACTCCTGGATCACAATCGATCACAACTTTTTTTGGCATTATTTACGTCCTCCTTCAGCCCAATGATGTTTATGAATCCCGATCTCCAGTTGTTTTTGAAAATCAGGGAAGAGTCGGTGTAAAAACAATTGAAAAAATGCTTTTGGGTTTACTTGCATACAAACTTGTGTATTGCATTTTCCGTGGTTTCTTTTTCCGTAAAAATCAACGACAGATTGACCGATCGCGATTCCATCTGTCTCAATATCAACAAATGCAGGTACAGTTTGGACAAGGTCAGGATCAATTAAGACGCCAACAGCTAAAGGATCGTTAATGACACAACCAATCGTTCTTTCTTGTTTCCAATGAAAATCTACATAAAATTGAGTAATATCGTAGATATAGTTAGAAAGTGGTGTTTTTAATTGACGAACAATCTCACGAAGATGTGGTGTGAAAATAATATGGTGTGTGACATCTAACCCGACCATCATAATTTCAATTTCTGAAGCAAAAACGATTTTTGCTGCATGAGGATCAACCCAAAAGTTATACTCTGCGACAGGGCTACAATTTCCATGGAATAAAGCTGATCCTCCCATCAGAACGATTCGCTTAACTTTCCTCATTGTTTCTGGATCTTTTTGGATCGCTTTTGCAATGTTTGTCAGGGGACCTAAGGCTAAAATGGTAATCTCATTTGGATGTGTAGAGATCTTACTTAAAATAAAATCAATAGCATGTTTTGATTCATAGTTCAGATTTGGTTTCGTAAAGAAGTTACCACCGATTCCATCTTCTCCATGGGTGTCAGTTGCATCAATGTAGTTTTTTTCTAGTGGTAAGGCTTCTCCTTTATATACTTTTACTTCTTTTCCAGACATTTCAACTGCTTTCAGTGCATTTATGGTGGCTTGTTCGACCTCAATATTGCCACTGACAACAGTTAACCCCTCAATCATTAATTCTGGCGAAAAAAGCGCAAAAATAATTGCTAGAGAGTCGTCGATCCCTGGATCAACATCCATAATTATCCTTTCCATTTCAATCCCCCAATCTGCTATAATTGTTAGGTGTTTAGTTGAAATTGTTGAACTTCTTCCAGATAAGGCATTCCAGTCTGTGCGCCTAATTTCGTCACCTTCAGTGCTGACACCTTAATTGCCATAGAAATTGCCTCTTCAATAGATTTTTTTTGTGCAATGGAGTAAGCGAATGCTGCATTAAATGAATCGCCAGCCCCTGTTGTGTCCACAACGGGAACCGAATAACCCTTGAATTGAACAAGTGTACGATCTTGCTTCATCCATGCGGCTCCAGCTTTACCAAGTGTCGTAATCACATTTTTGGGACCGCGATCCAGTAAGGCTGACATGGCTTGCTCTAAGTCCGTAATTCCAGTGAGATGAGTAAGTTCGTGCTGATTAGGCGTAATATAGTCAACCATTGATAAGAGTTGGTCTGAAAGCTCTGTTGCTGGTGCGGGATTGAGGATAACGGGTTTCTGTTGTTCATGTGCCAGTTGAATAGCTCTATGAACCGTAGGGATAGGGATTTCTAATTGCAATAAAACAATATCCGCTTGTCTCATCAACTCTTGATGACGTTCGACATCTTCCGTTAAACAGAAATTATTTGCTCCTGGTACAACAATAATACGGTTATCCTCTTCCGTTAAAATGATTGAAGCGATTCCAGAGTGAACATCATCGATCATGTTTATGCCGCGTATATCAACTTTCTCAGCTTGTAAGGAGTTACTGAGGCTTTTTCCAAATTCATCAACTCCCAAAGACCCTATCATGATCGTTTTGGCTCCTAATCGTGCAGCAGCGACTGCTTGATTGGCTCCTTTTCCACCAGGAATAAAGTGAATATTTTTACCAATAATCGTTTCTCCTGAAGTCGGTGAACGAGTTGCCTTCACGACAATATCCATATTCAGACTTCCAATCACCATGATTATTGGATGGGTCTCTTGGTCCATTTACTGACTCCTCCTTCACCATCAATCTTTCTTCATTCATTACTGAATAGAGTAGTAGGGGATGATGTGAAACCGCTTTCATATCATTTAGAGGTAATCTTTCCCATTAGGGTTTGGATCGTATGAAGTCTCACTACAAATCATTTTGTGTTAGTAGTTCATTATGGTGATGACGAGATGTAAACGCTTACAATCAATTCGACAAAGGTTTCTTATTTATATTTAGCATTATTCTATTTCTGTATAGGATATTTGTCAATACCTACTCCCATTTGAATATGATGAAAACATGGATTAGGTAGCTGAATTGGGTCAGAATGTTTATTAGATAGTTAGATATAGAAACATTAATGGTATAATTTCCTTAACTGTAATAAAATCTCCGAAAAGAGGTACAATTCTTATCGGACTCAAGGTACATACCTTGAGGCAACCGCTCTAGCAGGATAGAGAGGAGGACCTTGGGTACTAAGAAAAAGAAAGGGATCACAATGATTATCCCTCTCTTGGCAGAAGAGGGGGATGAATTAAAGTCGCTAGCAGACTACATTGTGGGGTTCGACGCGGCGATCGATTCTGATTTCCCGTTTCCTGTGCAAGTCGTCGTCGTTGATCAAAGCGATGACAGTGCGGCTAATTATCTAGACAATCGTCTTAGCGGTACAACAAGAGTTTTGCATTACCGCCCAACGGAAGAAGAGCGGAAAAGGGGGAAAAACGGCAAGCTAAACAACGTTGTCGCAGGGCTCGCACTCGCCAAATACGACCGCATTTTGTTGGTCGATGATCACTACCGAGTGTCACCAGAAACACTAAAGGAACTATACCCGTACTACGACAAGTACGATGGTGGGTTTCAGATGTTGCCCAGATTCGACACCTACCCCCTCGGTGTACTCGTCGACATGGCAGGAGCCTTTGTCACATGTCTCTTGTCCGGAATACAGTTTTTCGGACATAATGCCTTCTGGAAGAACGCTGTCGACATTGACACGTTTCCCAAAGATGTGCTTTTCGATGACTTCGCCATATTTAGGCACATTAAGCGAAGAGGCAGGGCTGTCGGTTTCGTTAGGAGGATCGCCCTAGAATGTACGCAGTCTTCTGATCATAAGTTTCTGCAACAGCGGGTACGGTACGCTTACGAGAACCTCTTCGGAGGCTGGAAGTTGCAGGTATCCCTATTGCTTTGCAATTGGATGGTTATTCTCCCAGTTCTCCAGGTGATCCAAAACATTCTCGCACCGTTCCAGGACACCATAACAACGATCAGCAAAGCACTTTCGCCACCACTAGTACCATTGAGCTTGATGACTCTGGTCTGTCTTGTACTCGCAGCGCCGACATTGGTAAAAAGGAAAAGAGCCGACGTACAGGGCGACATGAGAGGGACGGTGACGTTCGAAAATAAAAAGAACAAACATTTGGTCATCAGCTTTGAAGTCGCAGGGTTTGTGTTGCAAGTTATCTTGGCAACATGGTTTATTCTCACACCTGCTTCTTCACTGTTAGACCAAATGAACGAGGTAGTTCCTCGAGCTGTTTTCGAGATATTAGAGATGATCGTAACACACTCTCCGATCATCGTGATTACGCTGTCTCTCCTGCTCGGACTGATCGGGCAAATGGTGTACGGGAGGAAAATCGTACCCCCATACACCTTCATCTTCTCCCCAGTGTGGCTCTGGTCGTTGACGATTGCCACGCTAATTGCGATCGTACTACAGCTTAGGGGAGGAGTAAGGTACGGGGAGGAGAAAATTCAGAGACCCTACTAATGAAGCACGCCCCAAAGAGGGCGTGCTTCATAGTGTCGACAGATTAAAATCGGGAAATTTCAATAGATTCCATTTTAAATATTGAATTTCGAATATTGCTATCGTAGAATAATAAATATATACCAACCGGTCAGTATCTTTTGTTGGTATTCGAATACACTTCAAAATAGGTATCAATACATTGGGAGAGATTTGAGATGAAGAAAAAAGTTGTTTCATTGTTATGTTTTGCCTTTGCGTTTCTGATGTTTGGATCTTTTGCTGCTTATGCCGCAACTGCATCTGTCAATTTGCCAGCAAATGTTCATCATCGTGAATCTAAATTAATCTCTGTGAAAGAAGGGAAATTGCATATAACAGTCAATTCTACCAACCTCAAAAAAGTAGAATACAATGTGTATCGTTATGTTCCCAATGGAACTGATCAATTTATTACAGGCGGAACCACAACCAAAAAAGCTATATGCAAGAAGTGTGACTACTGGACGTTACTATATCACCTTAACTTGCAAAGTAGGGAAAGGTTACGGTTGTGAGGCAAATGGTAACATCTCGCAATAATTCAGTTCTTACAAAATGACGTATTAAATAACAACTAACTCGATGAAGAAAGCATTTCTGAAAACAATTCAGAAATGCTTTTATTTAATGATATCTCTTATGCAGTCATGTAAGCAATTACGAAGAAAAACAACTGGAGAATGCAGTTTTGTTTAAGATGATTCATTTCTGTGCGAGCGAGGAATCTTTAGCTTCAGCTATGGGGATGAGAGCGAGCGGTCAGGCAAGAGGGATGTTTTTTTATCATATTGAGACAAAAGTTTCCCAAAAAATTAGGTTGGATTCGTTTAGCAAAGTCGCGTGAAGTGTAAGGACGGATTTTGTCAGCCACCATTTGACGTAACTAAGCATTGCAAGTAAGAAATCTCAATAGTGTTAGAAGTAATTATCCGAAAACAGATGGTAAATAGTATATTCTATATAGTTATTATATACAAAAATAGATTAGAATAATCTATAAGTTAAATGAAATGAGGTGACTTTCATGTTAAATCGGAAAATTCCTCAGGTCTTTAGTCAACATCGAATTCTCAAAAAATCATGGGAAGCTACAAAGTATGGTTTAGCAGGTATTCTTTCACCTATTACCTTAGCGGTCTTGATGAAACCAAAACGTCTTCCTATGTTACGCAGTCTTATTGATTCATCAGATCTTAGGACTTCATTTAAAGAGCATGAGTTGGAAGTGGATAATGGACGTGAAAATACCTTTATGCCAACGATTCGAGGATATGAGGCATTACCGAAAGGATTATTTGGATTCAGCAAATATATTCCATACGTAAGCATACATGGTTTACGATCTAATCGTACTGGAGCGAGAGCATCTGAGCCTCTATATCGATCCTTGCATGATTTGGGGTATGGCATTCATGCTTATGATAGTCCAGGCACAGGCAGGTCTGGTGGTCATATTACGACCCCTCGTCGAACTGCTCGAGCGATTGAATCGATCATTGCTGATATTAAAGTAAAAAGAAGAGATAATCTAGATCCAGTCTATGAAAATGCTCCTGTACTTCATGCTAGTTCGATAGGAGCTTTAGCCGCGATTGATGTAGCTGCAAATCAACCTCAAGATGTCGGAGTGTTAATTCTTGAATCACCGATTTTAGATGGAGGACAGCTTCCACCTAATCAGTATATTATGAAATCTGCTTTAGCAGTGGGTAATAAATTGGGGATGGACACCTCTCTTTTTAATAGCAAACAGTATATTTCGAAATTAGACGATGTTCCGATTATGATCATCGTAACAAAAGGTGATCCGATTGCGAAGCCAGAACAAAGTCGTGAATTTTATGATGCAGTTGTGCAACATCGAAAAATGAATGGTATTACAACTCCATGTACTTTGGTCGAGGTAGAAAATGAACAACATATGGGAGCAGTATTAAAATCTCCGCAGTTTTACATTGATATGATTGATCGTTTTTGTAGGCAAAATATTAAAAAATTGGAATACCATGAATATCTGCAGGGGAGTCTTGAAACACCAAAAGGTTTTAGCATTGAAAATTATAAGCCAGAACCATTTGAAGGGCATAATTCAATACAGCCTAAATCTGAAATAGATGAAGGTAGGCAAATTGGGTAGTTATCATAAATAAATTGAGACCAAATAAGATCATCACGAATTGATGTTTCTAATAAGATGCTCATGGTGATATACGTCTAAAATTTGATGTAATATGCACCTTCATATACCCATTACGTAACATAAAAAAATAATGAAACGAAAGGAGTGTTCGTAATGGGTAAAACCTCTTCGCAAATAATGGATTTTCAATATGATGATCCTTACTTTATGAATGCTTACCAATATTATGACCCAGCTTACATGAATCAATTTTTTGGTCGTTTTCCATTTTCTCCATTCTTTTTCACGCCCTTTCCTTTTGCTCCTTTTCGCCATTTTCCATTTAGAGAGCATCGCAGAGAACATCGAGAACATCGCAGAGAACATCGAGAACACCGCAGAGAACATCGAGAACACCGCAGAGAACATCGAGAACACCGCAGAGAGCATCGCAGATTTTGAGAGTCTCCAAGATTTAGAAGACCACGTTAGGTGGAATGATAGTCTCCCAAAAATGACTACTCCCCTATGTGTAGCGTAGGGGATTTTTCCATGTGCTGATCTTGGAGTATGCGGATAACGCTGTTAATTAGTTATTTATAAAATGAATGTTTTTATTGACAAACAAATAGTTGCGACTTACTATAAACTAAGTAAACAGGTAAGAATTATATATTTTATTTAAGTTTAATCACATCAAAATTATAGGAAGAGGGGTTCCCATGAAGAAAAAAAATACTTATATCATTACACTCAGTGCATTAGCGATTGCTCTTAACGTCATTGCTGGTACGGTTGTAGGGAGTTTGAAAATTCCATTTCTTTTTCTCGATGCTGTAGGCACAATTTTTATTGCAGCTATTTATGGTCCATATTGGGGGCTTTCTGTTGGCATATTAACCAACCTCGTTTTAGGAGTTACTTCTTCGTACACATCTATACCTTTTGCCATTGTCAATGGTGTGATCGGACTTATTGTTGGTTTTATAGCTCGTAAGAATGGATTTAATATATCGGCTGCGATTATCAGTGGAATTGTGATCGGAATTGTGAGTCCTATTATTGGAACGGTTATTGCAGTCTTCGTTTTTGGAGGATTAACTGGAGGTATTCAGGATGTTGCTGTTTTGTGGTTGAAACAATCAGGTACAAGCTTGTTTACAGCAGCATTTTTACCCAGGTTAATTGAAAATTTAATAGATAAGGTTTTATCAAGTTTGCTTGTCTATTATGTACTAAAACAGATTCCCGTTTCTCTACTTGGTATATCAACCAAAAATCGAGGTGAACGACATGCAGCGTAGTCAAAAAATCATTGTAACTTCGCATTGTATTTTGAATCAAAATGCTGTTGTTCGTAGTCTAGCAAGAAGTACAGGAATCATGAAATCGGCAGTTGATTGGTGCCATGAACAGGGTTATGGAATTGTTCAGCTTCCTTGTCCTGAGTTCACCTTTCTAGGCCCTGAAAGACCACCTATGTCTAAAGAAGAATATGACACAACGGAGTTTAGGCAACATTGTCGGAAAATCTTACTGCCAGTGATCGAACAATTAAAAATCTACCAAAGACATGGCTATGAACTGGTAGGTGGAATCTCGATCGCAGATAGTCCGTCTTGCGACTCGGGGAACGGAGTTTTTATGGATGAATTTCGTTCACTTGTGATCGAACATCAAATTGAGCTTAATCATTTTTGGCAAATTCCAAATTCAGAAGATGGATATTTTGATCCAAATGATGAAAAGAGCATATATGGGAGTATCAAGGAATGATTGAACTTGACAATGTTTCTTATCGTTATCTAGGGGGAGATAGCCAAACTTGGGCGCTGCACGATATCAATTTGCAACTCGCTTCAACACAATTTGTTGCGTTTCTAGGTCAAAACGGATCAGGGAAATCGACGTTATCCCGTCTTTTAAATGGTTTAGAACTACCTAGCAATGGTAGCGTATCTATCGATGGGCTATCAACAGATCAATCTGATCAATTAACTCAGATTCGTCGATCTGTTCAAGTTGTTTTTCAAAATCCTGATACTCAACAAGTTGGACTAACCTTAGCAGAAGATATTGCCTTTGGTTTATCAAATATTGGGTATCCTCAATCGAAAATGATGAACCGAGTGAAATGGGCATTGGGCTTAGTTGGCTTGCAGCATGCTTCAGATTACTTTGTCCATGAACTTTCAGGAGGAGAGAAACAAAAACTCGCTCTTGCTGCAGTTCTAGCTTTATCACCCACATATTTAGTTTTAGATGAAGCAACTTCTATGCTTGATCCTATGGCTCGAAGAGAATTTTTACACATGCTTCATCAAATACGTCATAAGCAACCGTTTGCGTTACTATATATTACACATCATCTTGACGAGGTACTTCATGCTGATCGATGGATTTTTTTGCATCATGGAAAGATAGTAGCAGATGGTCATCCAAATGACTTGTTACAGAATGAAGATTTATTTATACGATGCGGGTTAGAAATTCCTTATCGCATCCGTTTGATTCATCAGCTTCATAAGCAAGGGATGGATATTCCTTGGGCAACAAGTATAGATCAACTGGTGGAGTGGTTATGAAAATTGAGCTTCGAAATCTTGCCTTCTCTTATTTAAAGGAAAAAAAACGAGAACCTATTTATCTATTTGAACAATTAAATTGTACGATTGAATCTGGAGATTTTTTGGCACTTGCTGGAAAGTCAGGATCTGGAAAAACAACTTTACTCCATTGTCTCAAAGGCTTTTATACTCCTACGAAGGGTGAGGTTTTAATTGATGGAAAGAATCCTTTTTTAAAGAAGAATGTATCGTTGTTTGATTCGATTGGTTATGTCTTTCAGTATCCAGAGCATCAACTATTTGCTCGAACAGTCTATGAGGATATTGCCTTTGCGCTACAACAATTAAAAAAGTCTGAACAGGAAATTGAAAAACAAGTAAAGTGGGCGATGGAAAGAGTGAATCTGCCCTTTGCAATATATAAAGACCGTAGTCCATTTGAGCTTAGTGGTGGGGAAAAAAGAAGGGTTGCCATTGCAGGTGTAATTGTCCAAAAACCAACAATCTTAATTTTGGATGAGCCAACAGCAGGTTTGGATTTACATGCTAGAAGTTCATTATTTTCATTACTACATGAATTAAATCAAATGTTAGGAATTACGATTATTTGGGTGAGTCACCACCCTGAAGAGATCATAAAGGAGGCTTCAAGATTATTATTATTACACAATGGTAAATTAATGGCGGATGGCAATCCTACCAAATTACTTGCTACACCTTCGATTCTTCAGAAGATGAATTGGGATGAGCCAGATGTTTTAAAAATACAAACAGCATTCGAGAGAAAAGGATGGATGCTAAATAGTCTTTGGGATATTACCCAAGTAGCTTCATATTGGCAGAAGGTTAACAGCAGATAAATGGAGGAACAATTTGTGGGTAGTCAATTCATTTTTTTTAAACAAAAAAATTCATGGTTGGAGCAATGGGACCCACGAATGAAAATCGTGGTCATTTTTTTATATGCAATCAGCCTATTTGTTCATCAAAATACGCTATTTAAAGCGATACAAATTGTTTTACTCATTTGTTTATGGGCGGTTGCTAAATTATCTTGGAGAATGTTAGGTTGGACTTTGCTATCTCTATCGTTATTTTTTGTAACCACGATGGTTTACCATATGCTTTTTTCAGCAGGGTCGCAAACTTTGCAGATTTTTGGTTTTCATCTTTCCAAAGTGGGGATTTTTTCGGGTATATCCATGTGTTTACAAATTGCTGGTATTGTCCTGTTGCTTTCATTATTAGTCAGGACGACTTCACCTATCATCTTGGCAGAAGGGTTAGAGCGATTGCTTTCTCCATTTCAAAAGTGGAAATTTCCTATTCATGAGGCAACCATGATGTTTTCAATTGCTTTACGTTTTATTCCCATTTTGACAGAGGAGTTTGAGAAAGTAAGAAAAGCACAAATCGCTCGTGGAAATGGTTTTCATCGTGGTAAAATACGAGCGCGCATTACTGGTCTTTTTCCTATACTAATGCCTATGTTCATCCTATCTATACTTCGTGCAAAAGAATTGGCGGCTTCTATGGAGTCACGGTGCTATGATAGCAACGAAAAGAGGACGCCGATCCGACAGTATCGTTTAAAGTTGCAAGATTATATAATCTTTATTTGCTCGGTTGTGTTAGTTATCATTTCAGTGATCCAAAAATCATAAATATTAAATTTGGACAATTTCAGATTCAAAGGCGAACAAACATACTGTTTTTCGCCTTTGTTTTTTGTTATACTAATTTTCGCAACTGACATGAAAGTTGGATTGCACAGTGAAGTGAGATTTGGCTCAATTTTACAAGGGGGGTTCATTTGTGAGTATTCATACATATAATTCTGATTCCATTCAATCATTGGGGATTTTAGGTGGTGTTCGGGCAAAGCCAGCATCGATTGGGCTTGAGAATCACAATCATACGTTTATTGAGATTTTGGCTAATGCAATAGATGAACATCGAGAAGGTTATGGGAATGAAATTATCATTACTAAGTGGTTGGATCGATCGATCTCTGTGCAAGATTATGGTCGCTCGGTACCAATGGATAAAAATTCGGAGGGAGAGTACGCCTATAAAAAGGTGTTCGATGAGCTGTGGTCGGGTGGTAAGTACAATAACAATGAATCGGATGGACAATATCAGTTTTCTTTAGGAACTAATGGTGTTGGCGCTACTGGGACGAACTATACAAGCGACTTTTTTGAATGTAAAGCAATTAATTCTAATGGTTATGTGTATTCCATTCGTTATGAAAAAGGTATACAAGTAGGCGAGCTTGTAAAAAAGAGGCATCATCTTGACTATCATGGGACGATTATTCACTGGTTGCCTTCTACAGAAGTGTTCCGGGGCGAGCAAGAGATCGAAACCGATTTCATTAAGGAAACATTAAAAAATCAAGCGATTGTGAATCAAGGACTCAAGTTTACCTTTATTAATCAAATCAGCAATGAAGAAGAGATCTATTATTATGAAAAGGGAGTGATTGACTATATCGAGGAAGTGAGCAGGGGCAATCATTTTACTGAGATTATGCAATTGAAGGCAGAAACGAAAGGTAAGGAAAAAAATGAAGAGACCCCTTTCAAGTTTAAAGCCGAAATCAGTTTTGTTTTTAATCGTGAAATTCAATATATGAAATACTTTCATAACTCTTCTTTATTAGAGCACGGAGGTACGCCAGAAACATATATCAAACAAGGTTTTACCAAAGCGATTGACCATTTATTAAAAGATCGATATACAAAAGGAGAAAAACGAGTTACTTTTGAGGACGTGCGCGATAGTCTCATTGTGATCAGTAACTCTTATTCTACGATCTCTCTTTATACTGATCAAACAAAGAAGAAGATGGAGTCCAAATTCGTTCAAGAATATATGACCCAATTTCTCCGTGAAAAGCTGGAAGTTTATTTTGTAGAAAACCCACTTGAGGCCCAGAAGATTGCTGAACAGATTTTAATCAATAAGCGAAGCCGTGAAAAAGCGGAAAGAACAAGGTTAGATGTAAAACGGAAATTACAATCATCAGTCAATAATATTACCAATCGTATCGATGGTTTTATTAATTGTAAGTCAAAGGATAATAGCCAAACCGAATTATATATTGTTGAAGGAAAATCGGCTTTGGGATCAACCAAACAAGGAAGGAATGCTGAATTCCAAGCAATCTATGCACTTAGAGGAAAGATTCTCAATTGCTTAAAGGCAGATTACGATAAAATTTTTAAAAATGATATAATTGTTGACCTAATAAAATTGCTTGGTTGTGGAATTGAAATCAAATCCAAATACAATAAAGATCTACATACGTTTGATTTGGATAAACTACGCTGGTCAAAGGTAATTATTACCACGGATGCAGACATTGATGGATTTCATATACGAACTTTATTGCTCACAGTTCTATATCGACTTGTCCCAAGCTTGATCGAGTCCGGAAAGATATATATTGCCGAATCGCCGCTTTATGAGATCACACAGAAAGATCAAACGTTTTTTGCATATACAGATAAGGAAAAAGAGGCAATTGTTAAAAATAGCAAAGGAAAAGTAACGATTCAACGATCTAAAGGTTTGGGTGAAAATACTGCAGAGATGATGTGGGAAACAACGATGAATCCAGAAACTCGAAAATTGGTTCAGATAGTAAAAGAAGATGTAGAAAGAACGCAGCATTACTTTGAATTATTTCTAGGTGACGATTTGCAAGGCAGAAAACAATATATTGAAGAGAATCTCCATGCCTATATTGAAGCAGGTCTGGAATCATAGGGGGAATAGTAATGATTCTGCAAAATATAACAGACAGTTTAAAAGAAAATTATATGCCGTATACGGCTCATGTCATCATGCATAGAGCCCTTCCAGAAATCGATGGCTTAAAACCGAGTCAAAGACGGATCTTGTATACGATGTATCAAATGGGGCTACTGAAAGGCACTCGCAAAAAATCTCAAGGGGTCGTTGGACAGACTATGTTTTTACATCCTCATGGGGATATGGCGATATATGAAACACTAGTTAGGTTAACTCGCGATAATGAATCGCTTCTCATTCCGTATGTGGATTCAAAGGGGAATTTTGGTAAGCAATATTCACGTGATATGAAATATGCATCTGCCCGTTACACTGAAGTAAAACTAGCATCGATTGCTAATGAATTGTTTCAAGATATCGATAAAGAAACAGTTGATCTGATCGAAAATTATGATGGCACATTGCTAGAACCAAGGTTATTACCTGTTTCGTTTCCCTCTATTCTTGTTAATACCTCCAGTGGTACTGCTGTGGGAATGGCAAGTAGTATTGCTCCGTTTAATCTCAATGAGATTATCGATTACACGATTGCCAAGATTAAGAAATCTGATGCAGAAGTGCATGCGTATATACAAGCACCAGATTTGCCTACTGGCGGTGCAATTATTTATCAAAAACGAGAAATGAATCAAATCTTTCAGACTGGAAAAGGTTCTTTTAAAATACGATCCACCTATCATATAGAAGGTAATTCGATTGTGTTTAAGGATATTCCTTATACGACAACATTTGAAGCGATTATTGAGAGGATCAGCCAACTCGTGAAAGATGGAAAACTAAGAGATATTGTTGACATCAATGATATCTATGGGATTAACAGTAAGGGAATTGAGATAACAGTTAAGAACAGCACAAATAAAGAGTTATTGATTGAAAAGTTGTTTAA
Organism: Seinonella peptonophila; assembly: GCF_900129355.1. Lineage (GTDB taxonomy): Bacteria > Bacillota > Bacilli > Thermoactinomycetales > Thermoactinomycetaceae > Seinonella > Seinonella peptonophila. The sequence goes on from NZ_FQVL01000020.1 coordinate 17,255, forward strand.
AATGACTCCTTTACAAGATACCTTTGCTTGCAACTTTAATCTTATTGTAAATGGTAAACCACAAACTCTTGGTATACCGCAGATCATTGAGGAATGGATTGATTTTCGTTCTAATGCCATTCGGCGAGGTGCACAGTTTGAGAAAAGAAAAAAGGAACAAAAAAAGCATCTGTTACTTGCTTTAAAACAAGTGTTGCTCGATATTGATAAAGCTGTAGCGATCATTCGAGAAACAAATAAAAATAGTGAAGTGATCCAGAATTTGATGCAAGCATTTCAGATTGATGAACAACAAGCCGAATATGTAGCCGAGATTAAGCTTCGTCATTTGAATAAAGAATATATCTTGTCTCGTTTAGAGAAGATCCAAACTTTGGAATTGGAAATTGCCGAATTAAGCGAGATTTTAACCAATAAAAAGAAATGTGATCTGAAAATCATTGCCCAACTGAAACAAGTCAAGAGAATTCATGGTCAGGAACGTCGATCATCAATAATCTCATCAGATGACCTACCTACTGTTCCTACTGAACAGATGAAGATTGATAATTATAATGTCCGCTTATTCCTAACAAATCAGGGATATGTGAAGAAGATTCCACTTACATCTCTTAGGGGAGGTAACCCTGTAAAGGTAAAAGAGGGAGATAAGATTATACGTGAGGTAAATACAACCAATAATTCAGATATTCTTATTTTCACTGATCAATTTAATTGTTACAAGTATAAAACGTATGAACTGGATGATCATAAACTTTCGGGTCTAGGTGAATATTTACCTTCTCTACTAAATCTCCAAGATGAACAGATCTTATTCGTTACAGGTACCCACGATTATTCAGGACATCTGCTCATTGGATTTGAAGATGGAAAAGTAGCAAAAATCGAGCTTGCAGCATATCGAACCAAACAGAACCGATCCATGTTAAAAAATGCTTATGCAAATAAAAAAGCACTTTTCTGGGATCACAATGACCAGGACAAGGAAATTTTAGCTGTTTCATCCATCAAAAAAGCCCTGGTTTTCCATACATCAATGATCAATCCAAAAACGAGTAAAACAACAATTGGGGTGCAAGTGATGAAGTCAAAGAAAGAGAGTGTGGTCGTGGGTTATTATGATCTAACAGATCAAGAATTTGAGGAGAAAGAATATTATCAAAACAAAGGAGCTGGAATTGGTAAATATCTGCGAAAAAATGATTTTGATTCAATTTTGGGGCAGACAAAGCTGTTTTAGTAAAATGATGAGTACTATTGGGATAGCATAAGATGCTGAAATTATTTCGCTTCTTAATTTTGTATACATACTGAAAGAAGCCCATTCATAGGACTTCTTTACGATCTTAGCTTATAGAGACAGTAGCTCAGAAATAACGAAACTAGAGAAAAGAGAACGGCAATACTCGAAAAAGCTAATAGATAAGAGTTGTACTGTGTATATTTTACGATGATGTAATAGGTATCAATGCTAAATAAGCTAGCAAAAATATTGGTTAGAAAGAGTAGACCAAAAATAGTAACTAAACCCTGAAAAGAATTTTGAATATCTGCTGTACTGAGTGCAATGTGTGATGAAATAGAGATGGCAATGATAACAAATATCCAAAAAGAGATGGATGTAACATTTTGGGTCGTAAATAAACTTTTACTTATCATAACGATGGCTTGCACGAGTGATTCGATCATTTGGATATCAAAAATATGTTTGGATGTACTACTTCTTTCAATTTGGGACTGAAATGTGGCAAATGACTGCGGAACCAGTATATACATTGCTAGGATGATTGAGGCGATTCCACTTATTATTGGACCAATGCCAATAAAAAAGTTACCGATCCGTTGATATAAACTCTTTGGATTATATTTATGCTCTACATATCCGAGTACTCCATCTGGATCATGAAGCTGAAGCAACTTGACAGAAACCACTTTATGACGCCAGATCACACACTGTATCCAGTGACCCATTTCATGAATCGGTGTTCCAATCCAAGCGGTGAGCAATGGACCTTTCCTGCCAAAAGCTGAGATCAAGTATTCTTGTTCTCGTTTCTCCAATATTCCTAGGATCAGACCAATTGCAATAAGGACGCCAACTAGGTAGACTAACTCAATCAGACTGATAAAAAAGGCATTAACAATCAATGACATAAAAGAGATTCCTTTCAAATTCACATTCGCAATCAATAAACGGAATTTTGATCTATCCAAATTCGTCCAAGAGTACTCCCGCTTCTACAAGCAGTGAGGTGAATGGGACGTGGTTCGGTATCCCTTTTGCGGGGATGCTTAGAACCACTTTTTTTGTTAGAATAGTTGTAGCTCTTTGAAAACTGAAGATATGGGGTTGTTGCTGGAAAGGGTCAGTAACGTAAAATCTTCAACCACCCAGCTTACCGAAGTTGCGAAAACCAAGCGAAAGTAGGGAGCATAGCAGAGCATACTTTGTTTTCACCGCTGGGACGGCGGGTAGAGCCTGCTAAGATAACTGGACGTTGGTCTGGTGTTCGCAGGAATCTACCACCTCTGTAGGTGGTAGTAGTTCAACCAAATACTCATAAATGGGAGTTAAGTATTCTTACCATATATTTAGTATAGCAAGATGCCTATCACAGCGGAATCGGTCCAATAAATAAACTTTCCGATCCATTGAGAGAATGGGATTTACAATTTTAAACCTGATCACAAATAGAAGCTGCATATAGACAGCTTCTATTTATCATTCTTATTATGATCACTAGATTGGAGGGCTTGCTGTGAATGTCAGTTCATAACCACTTGTTTAAACTGCTTTGAGTTGTCATGGGAACAATATCCAGAATCAGACAATTTCGTCAATCAAATAGGTTCACGCGATCGCAATGAAAGATCTCCCATTGTATCAAGTGATGTGGAGGATTTTTTCGAAACAATATCGAGAAATTAAGACTATAATCAACATCATATCAAAGCATATCGAAACTTCCGGCTGAATTATGCCTGTAATCTCTGCATAATTTAGAATGGTCTTTCCCATACTCTACATATAGGTTCGTTATCTAAAGTCCTGATAAGGAAGTTAGTTATGGAAAAACAAACAATCAGTTTTTTTCAACTCTCATTAATCCTATTTGGAGGAATAGGAGTTCTTAATCATGTTATTGTACTTCCATTCGTATTGGATTGTGCACATCGAGATGCTTGGATTTCCATATTATTAGCAGGCTTTTTTTATCTTTGCTGGATTCCTTTGCTTTATTATATCCATAAGAAGACATCAGGGCAGAATATTTATGAATGGCTAAAAAAAAATTTTGGAAAAGCCATTACAAGCTGTTTATTTTTTTTGATCGGTATTTATTCATTGTTGATGTGTATCATAACAGTAAAAGATACATTGACTTTTTTGCATTTTTATTATCCAGAGACACCAAAAATCATTCTTGCGATGTTCATATTAATTGTTTGCTTTTACAATGCTTCAAAAGGAATCAAATCGATTGCCATGACGGCGGGGGTTTTATTACCTATTGTTATTTTACTTGGTTTTTTTGTTATGTCATTTAACTTTCAATATAAGAATTTTACTTTGCTCAAACCTTTTTTAGAAAATGGTTTACCATCTGTGTTACAAGGGATGATTTACCCTGGTGTTGGTTATATAGAATTGATCTTTGTTCTATTTTTTCAGCATCATTTACAAACTAAAACCAAACTGTATCAGCTGTTCCTAGTTGGTTTTTGTTTAATACTCTTAACTTTGGGCCCAACCATTGGTTCAATCACAGAGTTTGGACCTGTTGTTTCCAGCCTACAACGATACCCTGCTTTTCAAGAATGGAGAATTGTTTCCATTGGCAGATACATTGATCATATGGATTTTTTTGCGATCTATCAATGGTTTGTTGGTACTTTTGTTCGCTTATCGATCCTGGTACTTTTGATCTCCGATCTGTGGAAATTTAAAACAATAAAAGGGAGAAATTCATTTATCTTTTCTCTTTTAGGAATCATCATCTTATTAGGAACCTATCTACCTATGAGTGACCATGTTTTTTATGAGTTGTTGTTTCACTATGTTTTTCCTATTTTCTTTGGCTTGACTTTTATGATCTCTCTTGTTTTATGGTTACTTACGATGTTTGCTTCAAGAAAAAGGAGACTCCACCATGAAAAAATTAAAAGATAGAAAGACAAAAATGATCGATAAAGATACCGTTTTTACTTGGTTTAAAGGTTGTACTGATGTCGTTATCGAAAATACGATGAAAGATGATGATTTATTGCTTTATTGTAAAACATTAGTCGACAAAAAAGAATTAAGGTATCATATTATTCCACGTTTAGAACAATTGACTGATGTAGAAAACAATGAGCAAACAGATGCACTGCTTACCCAGTCACTAAAGCTGGATGATTCAATTTCTGATCAAATCATTCAGAAAGTATTTGAAGGGAATTTAATTATCGTCTCATTTAGTCGAGATTGCGTTTTTTCAATTGAAGCTGATCAAATTCCCCATCGCTCAGTTGAACAACCGATTACTGAATCTACGATTAAAGGAGCGAGAGATGGATTTGTAGAAGAGCTGGAAACCAACTTGGGTTTAATACGCAAACGAATAAAAACAACTTCATTGAAAATAAAACGTTTTGTCATTGGAAAAAGAAATAAAACAAAACTCGCTTTGCTTTTTTTGGATGATGTGATTCCAACTCATATCATTCACGATATAAGCAAACGATTAGACCAAATTGATACTGATGGAATTGTATCTAGTTCTCAGATTGAAGAATTGCTTCATGCGAACAAACCACAAATCTTTCCGCTTCTTGATTATTCTGGTCGTCCAGATTATGCGATGAACTGTTTACTCTATGGTCGATTTGTTATTTTAGTGGACGGATCACCTACTGCAATAATGGGTCCCGTTAGTTTGCCATTCCTCTTGAATGCAGGAGAGGATCAACATGTGGGCTTCTTTTTTGGCAGTTTCGAACGACTAGTACGCTATTTGGGTTTGATAGCCTCCCTATTATTACCTGGTTTTTGGATTGCTCTCATCACACATCATCCCGATCAGCTTCCCTATACTTTGTTGGCAACTTATTCATTAACTCGCCAAGGAATTCCATTTCCACCTATTTTGGAAGGATTTTTAATCCTATTACTTTTTGATCTTCTCCGCGAAGCTGGACTTCGTTTACCCGCAGCTTTTGGTCAAACGCTTTCTATCGTTGGTGGTTTAATTATTGGTCAGGCGTCGATTAGTGCAGGAATCGCTTCACCTGGTATTATTGTAGTCGTAGCGATTTCGGTTATTTCTACGTTTGTAATTATTAACCAAGCGCTAGTGGGGGCAGTAAACGTCATTCGTATATTCATTTATCTAGCCTCTGCACTTATGGGCTTGGTAGGTTTTTTTAGTACACTATTTTTTCTCATCATCTATTTGGTTAACTTAAAATCGTTTCAATTGCCTTACCTCACGCCTATTTCACCTCCTTATTTCACAAGTATGATTCCATCTTTTTTTCGATCAAGATTTAAGAAAATGAACAAGCGTCCTAGAGAATTGCAAACGATCGATTCAACACGTCGTAGAAAGCAGGAATAAGTATGCGATTTAAAATGAAATTATTCATTATGAGTATTATGGTCTTTTGTCTTACGGGTTGTTGGGATATACGAGAAACTGAAAATACTTTTTATATCACTGCCCTTGGATTAGATTATCAAAATGGACAATATATTGCTTATGCACAATTCAATAATTTTTCAAATGTGTCAAAAACAGGATCATCACCATCGCAGACAAAACCTGTAGTTGTAGCTAAAGGGACAGGTAAAATATTAATCGATACAGGATATAGTTTATATACAACATCACAGCGTAAGATTTCTTTTGAGCATATTAAAACGCTGATTGTTTCAGATAGAATTTTGAAACAAGGGGGAATGAAACAGATTCTAGAATTTATGTCAAGGTTTGTTCAATTTCGTAAAACCATGTGGATTTTTGGAACGCAAAAATTAATTCCTGAAATACTAACAACAGTAGGGCCTTTTCAGATTCCGTCTATTATTACGATTCAAAGTGATCCCCGAAATATTTATGAACAATATTCCCGATTCGAACCGCTTCGGATGTTTCAATTTGAAGCCTATTATTTTGAACCTGCTAATACAGCCTATCTACCATTTCTCACCACATCAAAAATATGGATAGAAGGGAATAAACCTTTAAATCAATTGAAATATGATGGGGTTGGATTTTTCGCTCACTCACATTATGTAGAGCATATGAGCGAAAAGGAATTAATTGGTTTTAAATGGACAAATCCCAATCTTGTTCGTGCACCCATCACCGTAATGAAAAATGGAAAGCCAGCAGCTAAGCTTCTTTTACGCGACCCTAAAGTGAAAATTCAATCTTATCAACGAAACGGAAAAACCGCTTTTCAAATGAAAGTAAAATTTCAAGCAGAAATTTATCAATTGATACAATTTATGCCTCTAAATATATTAGAAAAATATGCTAACCAAGAGTTGGAAAGGCAGATTTATTATACTTATAACAAAGGGTTGCAGAGAGGGATCGATGTATACCAACTCTCACATGTCTTTTATCGTGATCAAATAGCTTTATGGAAAGAATGGAAAAAGAGACATGGACGAGAACAACTGTTACTAGATAAATCCTCATTGTCTTTAAAGGCAATGATCAAGATTGAAACTGGCGGGCAAATGAAAATAAAGAATGAACAATAGAAAAAAGATATTAGAATCACTCATTTTCTTTATCGTTGATGAGACATACTATCGTAATCAGAACGAGTATTGGGTTTCGTGCATATAATCATAACAACAGTATTTATAATAAAAAGCCAAGGGAGCTTTAAGATGTCATGTCTTAAAACTCCCTTGGACTCAACTACTCGAGTGAGGCGGCTTATTTTGCTCGTAAGATCTTTTTACCTCCGAAACGTACTCCGCCAGTTACACGCTTGTACAGGGCGATCCAAGTTGTAAACGGATAGAACCAGAACCACGCTATACTCCACAAAAATGTGTAGTAAGGGGCGACGATCGTAGCTCCGTAAATCAACTGTCCGATGAAAGAAACAGTGAGTATCCCCAGTGTTAGACAAGTCGCTAGCCAGATTGCGCAAGTGATGTTGAGAATACCAAGTGCGATGAGAAGAGGAAGGATACAAGCAAATCCTATAAATCTCCAAGGAAATGCTAAGTTCTCATACGCATATCGGACGCGCTGTTCGAAAAATTTAGATGCAGTGATTTCCTGTGTAGCCTCTAGTCCTATATCTTTCGCAAATCCAATTCGGTATCCTTTTAATCGTCCTGCTTCTCGTAACTGTGCCTCTATCACATATTCGTCAAAGAGCGCATCTCGATTAAGAGATTCGATTTGGAGGATATGATGCTTGCGAAAGGCATTGTGCCCACAGTACTGCTTACGCGGGTCTAACACATTGATGACGAACATACCACTGAGATCGATCAGTGCATTGATAGTGAAGCGGTTAAACTTCGGCATTGCTTTGAAAATGTCATATTGTTCGAACCTCTCGTGAACCTTGATCAGTGTCTCTTTTGATGCACGATAGTCGTCATCCATGAGAAAGATTTTGTCGTGCTGCGCATATTCCAATGCTGCATACACGCCGTTCATCTTATCGTTTGCCCCTGTGCGCGATTCTGGAGAAGGAGCAAAGTGTACTACGTTACTGCTCTCTTGGAGACGATTCGCTAGGTATTGATAAGCCTTTTGCTCACTTTCATCGGCAATTACGAATTGAAACTCGTAATCTTCGACCTGAGACGAAATGCTTACAATGTAATTAGCAAAACGCCGTAACCCGTCACCATACTCCGCTAATAGAGGTATGATAACACTCATGCTCATTTTTTACTCCCTACAGTTCAAGCAATCTATGGATTGCTAGTTGCATCGGACGATCCTTGACTAGCCTCCATAACTCCTTTACGTTGACAGTTAGACAAAGTATGAGACTCTAGTCAAGGTATAACACTTATCTTCTTCTTTATATTACATGATGATGCTAACGCTTTCATCGTCCTATAAAAATATGTTTCTTTTTATGCTTTTATCTCATTCTCTTATCTGGGTGAAGTGCGTTAACGATCCAAAAATCTCATTTGTTTAATCGTGTAGGATCTAATTAGCTTCCTTGCTTTATGGATTGAATTCGACGATAGGTGGAATAATCTTTTAGTTTAATAAAATGAGACATCGATGGGTATTTATTGGCTTCAATTAAGAAGATACGACCATGATGATCTAGACCGATATCTAATCCATAAATACGGTGTGGAGGATATAAACGACTAAGACGAGATACGATTTTAATTGATGTTTGCTTAATATTGCCTATAGGATTTTCATGAATGGTTCGCTGAGAGATTGCCCTTTGGATGGCAACAGAAAGAGGAAGAAGAGTCCCTTTGCTCCGTGTATTATTCGTTACTATAAAACCTTTCCCAGCAACTTTAGCTGCAGTACCTGTGACTTTCCAGACATGAGATCGTTTTTTTCGTTGTACGATCACGCGAATGTCAAAAGGACGATTATTGATTTGAGCGAGAGGGATACGTCTTTGTATCAAATATCTGAGGGGGCCTGTAAGGTGTTTGACATAGTGGTAAGTATCTGAAAGACCTTGAATGATACGTGTTTTATTTTCAATATGCACTTTGTACTGATTGTCACCTTGTGCAGAAATTTGAATAACGCCAAATCCGCCTCCTTTACCAATTGGTTTTACGATGATTTGTTGATATTTATGCAACATATAAGCGAAGGTATGTTGATTGAAAAGATGTGTTTCAGGTAAATGAGGTAATAAAGCAGGGGATTGACTTAGAAATCGGTATTTTGTGAATTTATCTTCCGATGCTCTGTTCATTCAAGTGCCTCCTTTTCAAATGTAATCTATTTTTTCAAGATATTCGGATAGATGGAGCAAAAATTGCTTGATATCTTGAGGGTAAATCGCTCCTATGTTGCTGATCCGGAATGTATGGAGATGATCTAGCTTCCCAGGATAGATTGTGAATCCTTTTTCATAAAGATAGTCATGCAGATCATGAAAATGGTAATTTGGAGAACAAGGTTCCTGCACAGCAGTCACAATTTTCGATTGATATCTTTCAGGAACAAGGGTTTTTAATTGGAGCTGTTTGAGACCCGTGATAAGGGTCTTCCACGACTGAGTGTACCTTTTATATCGAGTTTCGACTCCTTCTTGTTTAAGTTCATCTAATGCTTGTTTTAAGGCATAAAGTGTTTGAACAGGGGGGGTAAAACGAAATTGATGAGTCTTGATAAAATAATCATATTGTGCAATTAAATTTAAATAGTAATTGCGAGGTTGATTTCTTATCTTGCCTAATTTGTCTTTGGATGCAATGACAAAAGAAACACCTGGCATACCTTGAATATTTTTATTAGAGCTAGCTGCAAGATAGCTGATATTCATCTGTATCATATCAATAGGGATAGCAGCATAAGAACTCATCGCATCAACAAGTAAATCAATTTGATAAGTTGCACAAAGTTTGCCGACTGAAGCAAGATCATTTAAAAGCCCTGTTGTCGTTTCGTTATGAACAATAGCAAGATGAGTTATTTTCCTTGGGTGTTTTTGGATATATGTTTCGAGCTTTTCTAATTGAAGACAGTCATAGGGCGAACTTTGATATTCTAAATAAGGTAATTGATACGTTTGAGCTATTTCACATATCCGTTTTCCATATGCGCCATTTTGGATGATTAATAATTGGTCATCATCACTAATCACAGAGCTGATCATCGCTTCGATTGCAGCGGTACCCGATCCACCAAACATGACAGTCGTATATTGGTGGAGATTTGCTACTATTCGTGTGAGGTCTTCTGTTAGGTTGATTAGGAGCTGACTAAATTCAGCTTCCCGAGGACAAATGTCAGGTACAACCTGGGCGTATTTCACACGATCAGTCGTTGTGGCAGGGCCTGGATTTAAGAGAATATTTCTTTTGATTGATTTCATCGGAGACCTCCTTCCTCTTATTTAGTTAGAGCCTGCCTGATAAACGATTGTAATCTTGTTTTCACTTCGTGAGGCTTGAGATGAGGTCTACTTAGATTGGTTTGGGAACCTTTGCGTATTTTTAAGTACAAAAACGTAAGAGTGCTGCTCTCACTCCAATGCTGTATGGTGGAAGATAATTCATGAAGATGATGGAGATAGATTGAACGAGGATAGCTACAGGCAGCCGCCATCTCTACAAAATTGACGGATGGAGAAACCGTGCTTTGTCCACCTGTCGAATCGTGAACTTGATTGTCAAGCAGAATATGCAGAAGATTTGGAGGCTGATAACAACCGATTGTCGCCAAATTGCCGAGTCTCATAAGTAATGAACCATCTCCATCAACTACAATCACTTTTAACCTTGGTTGACTTAGTGCAATGCCCAACCCAAGCGAACTTGCACATCCCATTGAACCAACCATATATAAATGATTTTCATCATCGGCAATTTGATATAACTCTCGACCTGTTTTGCCTGTAGTTGTGATGAGAATCGTATGCTTATTTTTCAAGGAATGAATTGAAGTAAGTGCTTCAAAGCGACTTGGTAGTTGATCTTGAGTTTGTTTGCTTACTTTGGTCTGATTAGATGGAATTGGAAAAGGAGTTTCTTGAAGCAATTGTGGAGCAAAAGTTCCTTTTCTGACTACAAAAAAGAATGAATGATTTTGATCAATCCATGCATTTGCTTGTTGGATTTGCTGTTTCGCTGTTTCCAAATCTGTTGAAAGGTAAGACCATTTTACCCGCATCAAAGTGAGAAGGTTTGTAGTGATTTGACCCATTAATTCGTGCTGTGGTTCATCAGCGGCAGTTGGCTCTCCACGAAGACTTACAAATCCAAGTAATGGAATTTGAAAGGGATAGTTTAGTGATGTTAAAGGGGAGACTGCATTTGTTAATCCTGAGTTTTGCATGAAAACAACGGCTTTTTTCCCACCTATAGAAGCACCAGAAGCAATCGCGATCGCTTCTCCTTCATTCGATGCGATGATATACTCGCATTCATTGATTGCATAATTGAGCAAATCTTTAAGAAATGAGCAAGGTACACCTGTATAAAATGTATAGCCCAACTGTCTTAATTCATGCCCAAATGCTTGTGTATCAAGCATAGGAAATCACCACTACCTTTTAGAAGAGTTTGGGAAATATTCATTCTCAGCTTTTTGGAGTTCCTCAGTTCCTTGTAAACGGAAAACCTCTTTTAGTGGAACCACACTATTTTCGATATTGACTAGACTTTGTTCCTGGAAAATTTGCTGAGATATTTTTTTCATGGCTTGTATGGACGATCTGAGATTATGATTGGCCCAAATAACTAGATTTACTCCCAAATTCTCTAACTCATCAGCTGACAATTTGTAATATGTTGTCGGCACAATCACAATGGGGCATTTACCACCCCATTCATTCATAAACGCTTCTATTTCACTGCTATCTGACCGTTTACTGTGGATTAGTAGGGCATCTGCACCTGCGTTTCGATAAGCTTCTGCTCGCTTCAAAGTTTCTTCGAGCCCCCATCCTGCAATAAAAGTTTCGATTCTGGCTATGACCATAAAATCGTCATCTTTCTGTGTATCTTTCATGGCTTGGATTTTACCGCAAAATTCAGTTATATCAGCAAGTGGCTGTTGATGACTGTTAATAAACGAATTTGTCTTTGGAAATTGTTTATCTTCGATACAGACTCCAGCAATGTTGCGTTGCTCTAATTTTTGTACCAGTCGCCTTGCATTATTAAAGTTGCCATAACCTGTGTCGCCATCAACCAATATAGGAATGGAAGTTGCATCGCTCATAAATTCTAAAATGTCAACAATTTGAGTCCATGAAGCCTCGTTACAATCTCTTACTCCCATTGATGCAGATATTGATAATCCACTTGCCCAAATCCCCTGAAAACCTGCTTCTTCTACGATCTTTCCTGATAAACCATTGTGTGCTTCCATTAGATATGAAAGCTGTGATGAGTGAATCAATTGTTTTAATTTCGTTGTTTTTTTCATCATATCCCTTTCCATTCATTTTATTTGTTTGAGTACAAGATATGAGGAAGGGATAGAAAATGAAGCGGCGCTCCATAACTAGACACACATAGAAATGACAGGGCTAAGGGCTAAATATTGCGAATTATCATAATGCATTTTGAATATTTATGGCATATTGTGATTTTATGAAAGAATATTTATAATTAATAAGTTGTGTTTTTTAATACTACTACTGCAACTTTATTGAGTGAAAAGTAACATTTGGTAACTATTCCATTCGTTATTGCAGAAAATATGGTCATACACAATGAGAATAATTGATGGGGGTTATTTGGCGGAATGAAAAAAGGTATGTTAACAGTTGCTACATCGATTTTTGCTTTGTCAGCGTTTTTGATAGGAGCACCTCATTTGCCAGTATCTGCTGATGGGGGGAAAGAAAAAATCTTATACACTCAGTATAAGCCGTCACAATACGATGTAAAAACCGAACTATATCATGTTGATCCAAACGGGAAAAACAAAACCTTGTTAACTAAAAATGGAGAAGGGGAAGAAGGGGATATTTCTCCAGATGGTAAACAAATTGTTTTCCATGGTGAATATGGTGATGGTGGTTTATTTACCATTCCAAGTAGTGGTGGAAAGGTAACCAAAGTGAATAAAGAAGAATATGAACCACCTACACATCGAATTCCAGCTTGGACACCTGATAAAAAGAAAATCGTCTATTTTTCGCCAAACAATCGTGCTGAGAAAAGTCCGATCCAAGTCATAAATTCGAATGGTACATCAGATCAGACTATCACAACAATTGATGCTATCAAAACCCAGATCAAGCCAACACCCGATGGAAAAGGAATTGCTTATAGCTATGATAGCTCGAGCAATAAGAAGGATGGTGGTGGAGATATTTACACCATTAACCTAAATGGTTCTAAAAAGAAAAATATTACCCACACCTCCAACATTGCAGAAACCTTGTTGGGTTGGACAATCGACCATAAAAAGATTTTATTTACCGATGGTAAAGATCTTTATACCATTCGACCAGATGGTACGCAAAAAGCAAAAATTGTAGATTTACCAAGCTCAATTAAAAATGTAACAGCAGCTGCCTTTTCACCAAACGGGAAAGAAATAGCAATTGCTAACCAAGCAAGCGAAGGGAAAACCACTATCTATAAACTTCCAGTTAAAAGTAAAGGTGCACAATTAAAAGAAATTGTGAAAGGTAATGTTGCTCTAAACGATTGGGCTGCAATTAAGTAAGACAAAATAATAAACATCTAAAACCCGCCTCCTATTTCAGATGCGGGTTTTTCTATGTAAAGCTGTTAAGTGTGTGGAGTCCTCAAACTTTTGATCTGAATATAAATTACAGGGGACTGAATATTGATAACTGTATAAGTCGATTGTGAAAGTGGTGGCGATTATATGGGAAAAGAGCAATTTCTGGGTCGCTGGACCCTTCGAATCCTGCATAATGTTATCGGTAATTCAGAACAATGTAATGATAATGATTTGGTCAAAATGGAAGCGGAACTTCGTCTAGTGGATGATGATCATTCATTTCTCGTCGGGGAGATGGTATCTGAAGATCGAATTTGGGTAGTGGAAGGGGGGGTTCAGTTATATTCACATCCCGAATCGATAACACTGCGGGCGATTGGAAAATCTAATACATCAGTTGCTGGGCAGATTTTTGATTTGACTGGTATTTTGTTGGAGCAATGGAGAGATGGAGATCAACAGCGACCAGCGATTGTCGGAACGTTGATTCAAACATTGGGCACTGGAACAATTGGGTCAACTTATTCCTTTGTCGCTGTTAGTCAAGAGCTTCCATATGCTATTTATCGTCTACCACAAACGATTGTTGATCATTACGCGGATGAGGTGCATCGTTATCACCATTTGGTCTGGCATGTACTTCGGAATTCTTGGTATACATTAGATGCTTCGTATCGTGAGGAAATTCGAAAACTGGATTGGCAAGTGTGGGGGAACCGGTATGCAATAGGACCAAATGCGATTATTAACGGCTCAGGAGAAGATTTTCTCTTTTTTCATCGTCAAATGGTGGCTGATTACCGGATGATGATGACACAAAAGGGAGAGCGAATGATTGAATGGGAATCCCTGCCCAAACCTGGTGAAAGTGAAGCCCCAGATGCAACAATTGATGACTTTTCAAATCGCGTTCCACCAATATGGGAGATTCCCTGTGCACCTGCATATCGCAGCCGTATTTCCGTCATAAAAACAGATGATTTTTATTGGAATCGACTGTGTTGGCTCGATTATCAATTTAAAAATCCCGCTTACCTAGCAACGCTTACCCTAGGAGAGTTGGGATCTCTGCTCGAATTTAGTGTTCATAATGATCTGCATCTTCGTTGGTCAAATATTCCACGAGACCCTATTACAAATGAAATTGTTCCAACTGGTAGACATGATGCAGACTTTGACTCAAGGTGGAATGATCCCAAGTATGATTGGTTGGGTGAATTTTTCTCTTCCCACGTGAATCCGATTTTTTGGCGATTGCATGGTTGGGTGGATGATCGGATTGAAGATTGGTATTATGCACATCAACACTTTCACCCAGGTGAGATTGAGCGGATTAAAAAAAGTGGCATATCATGGTTTAAAGCAGGTAAATGGGTGTTGGTGAAACATCCATGGGTTTGGCCTAAAACGTTAGGAGGGTATCTCTCACATCATGGACATGATATGCCAGGTTTACGAGAAAAACGAATCGAGAGTATGAAAAAGGTGGTGCGAATTTTATATGGGTCTCGAAGTGAGGAGAGACAAAAGACTTCAAATAAAATTGGTTGGATTTATTAATAGAATCGTTGAATTTAGCTGTATCTTTGGTAATAGTGACTTAAAGTAAGTAGAGGCCAGATAAAAGGATAAGCGTGATATCGAATATAAAACTGTCCTGCAAAACCGGCTCCGGTTGGATAGTCGTCAATTGTAGGATCGCTTAGCCTTTGTAATAGATATTTGATCCCTGCTTGGATTTTTTTGGTTGGCTTAGTAGTCACACTAATCAGGGCATCCAATGCCCATGCTGTTTGAACAGTTGTGGATCGACCTAAAGGAATAAATTTTTGTTGTCTGTCGCTATCACAAGATTCGCCCCAACCTCCATCTGGATTTTGAATGTGAGACAGCCAAGCAACTGCTTTTTTGACTTGGGGATGGGTATGATCATATCCAACAGCAGATAATCCAGTTAGCGCTGCCCAAGTACCATAAATATAGCAAATTCCCCATCGACCATACCAAGAACCATCTTTTTGTTGATGTTGAAACAACCAACGACAGGCATGTTCGATTGGTTTGCTTAATCCCCGTTGATCGGTGAAATTACCTAAAAATTCTAATGTTCGGCCAGTTAAGTCACTATTTGAGGGGTCCGCAAGTACATGGCGGAGTTTTGGAGAGACACGAAACCAGATGGGGTCCGTTTGTTTCTCAAATGCAGGCCATCCACCATCTGGATTTTGCATGAAGAGTAACCATTGGACTCCTCGTTTCCAAGCTGAGTAAATAGATTGAACGCGATAAGTGGAGGGAGTAAGTGCTCGTAAACAGGCAGATGTATCGTCAATATCGGGATTGATGGTATTTATGTCCGAAAACCCCCAACCACCTGGCTGGCTATAGGGATTGTGAATCGACCAGTCACCTTTTTTGACCTGTTGACGTTTGAGTAGATATTGGATTCCTTTTTTTATAGTAGGATGTTCGGCAGGGAGTCCCGCTTGTTGCAAAGTATAAACCAGCAGGGAAGTATCCCAAACGGTTGAGCTTGTTTCTTGTAGATGGTAGATCCCTTCATCAAGTGGGAAAAGAAAGGTGACTAAACCATTATATGCTTTCTGGATATACATATGGTTGAAGGGGTAGCCAAGAGAGTGTAATGCGAAAACCATAAAGAAAGTAGAAGTTGTATAACTATACAGTGTTCCGTCTATTTCAGTATGTTTGATCATGAAATCCAAACCTTGCTGGAGAGCCAGTTTTTCTAATTTGATCTGGGAATGAGTAAAGTGATGGGCAATTTGTTTACGGTGAATCAGTGGTTCCTCTTCCGTTACATTTATTGGGATGCCTGATAACCATTGATCAACTTCATTTTTGTGAGGAAGATCTATTTGTAACTTTTGGTGTGCTAAGATCATGAGCGGGACAAGGTGAACTCTGGCGTAACCCACAATATTGAATAGATTGTAGGGATTGCTGGTAGGTAGAAGAAGACATTCAATCGGAAGTAAAGGAATGCTAGGCCATGGTTGATGTCCAAATAAGGATAAGAGGATTTTTGTTAATCGGTTCGCTTTCTGAAGTCCACCATGTTTCATGATGAAGCCTTTGGCTTTTTGCATTATGGGATCATCAGGTGCACATTTCCCACAATAGAGTAATGCTAAACAAGCTTCAATGGTAGCTGAAATGTTCCCCGGGTTTTCATCTGGATATAATTTCCACGATCCATCAGATGATTGCATTTTGATAATACGGTTTAAAACTTTCATTACAGAGGAATCTCTTTTAGCTAAGGTAATCATTAATAAAATCATATATGAATCGGTAATCGGCCCATTTTCAAAACAGAATGACCAACTCCCATTCGATTTTTGATCCTGAATCAACTTCTCTACAAGAAGATGGATCTGCTTTTTGATTTGATTCATAAATAGTCACCTCGTGGCAATATATATCGGATGTATATTTTCTATTTCTAGTTTCCATGTCAATTTATAAAAGATATCGGAAATTATTCACGTAATAAATGAAGTGCAAATAAAGGCTGTTGTTTTTTTATATCTTTTCGAGCAATGATCGCCATGTAGGTGAGCAACATCAAATAAGCCCAGAATTTCGAGATTGGTGGGTAGAACATGATGTTTTGCGCAAAGCAGAGGAGAGAAGAGTGCATCATCCTGTCGTCGGAGAATTAGTTTTTAACATTTATCGTGTCCAGTCTGTGATAATCCTGATTTGGCATGACGCTTCATCATCCATTACACAGTGTGAAGTGAAGAGAATTTCTGCTGATGAATGGTATCAATCATTAAGCGATGAGACAAAAAAATATAAAGAAGTGGCGATGATCCTACAAGAAAATTTAAGAAAAATGCAAAGGCGATTAGATTTAACAATGTTACCATCTAAAGATCGCCTTCTTCTATTTCATAAGATAATGAATGAATATTGCACCGATTATAAATTAAAGGAACTCTTAACACAAGAAGAAATCGGTCAATTCTTAGGTTTAAGCAGAGAAACCGTCAATCGATTATTAAATAAAGAACATTATTTTGAAAGTGAATAAAATTCCCCGTTTTGTTGACAATTTATCTTATTCATTGGTTTAATAAAGAAAATCTTATATGCAGATTTCAATCCGATCCACAAAGTGGTCAAACGAGAATAAAAAAATGTCTAGAAAGTTTTTTCAAGGGAGGTCGAAGGATTTGCCTGATTCAAGTTTTCAATATCCATTTGGGTTAACGAAACATGAAGCGACAGCTTTAGCTGGTTTGTTATTAGGAAAACGACCTCATCATTGGGATACAACCAAACTCCTTAACGAGGCTCTAAAGGTATCAAAGCGATTGAAGTCAGATATTGATAAACCAGAATATCAAAACGCCATAGATCATTTAAAATCAGTATTTGAGAATACTTCGACCAACCGCAATTTGGAAGTGGAGCATTCCGAATACCAAAAGGATATGATTCGTTCCAATTTAGCGACACTTGCACCTTTATTTTCTTTATTAAAAAACAGTGGTGAATTTCAGTTATTAATTGCTCATGCAAAATACTATCGATCATCAAGCTACAATCGAGCTGGTATTAAGTCTGCTATTCAATTGAGCAAATGGATTGATCTTAACTTTACCGATGATGTTGAACTTACTCCAGACATGATTCCTCAGATACAGGAAATTTACTCAAATCTTAATCGGAGTGTTTTAAATGATCTGAAAGAATTGGTTTTATCCAATCAGAATAATGATGAGCTTCTTAGCGTATTTAAACAATTAACTGAGAAGCGCGGAGCATGGTCGTTCATTGATGATATCATTAGAGGAAATGAGTTATTAAGCAATAGAGCCTGGATTGAACACTATCAGAAACAGATTGATCAATTTGTTCCTACAAAACCGCACTTTCATCCACTGGCATATTTGCGGAACCCAAAATTGAACTTACCTAAGGAAGTCCTAGTAACAGGTGACTTATTTATGTCGCCCGAGCATTTTAAAAAACTTGAAGATAACGGGATTCATGTAAATAGATTAGAAAAAAATGAACCTACAACAGAAGAATTATGTGAAGCTATTCAGGGGATGGACGGTTATATTCTTGGCGGTATCGAACAAGTGACAGAAGAGGTAGTGAACGCTGCTGATCGATTAAAGTCGATTGTCTTTCCTGGAATTGGATACAAAGGATTTATACCTGCTTGGGAATATGCTACCCATAAAGGAATTACAATTGCTAATACACCATCAACACCAACGAATGCAGTCGCGGAGTGGATGATTGGAGCTTCACTTGCTATGAATCGAGGTTTTTTTGATCTTATGAGGGGTAGTCAGACTACTTTTAAAACTACACCTGGATTAGAAAATCAGACCATTGGGATAATTGGACTCGGGCGAATTGGCAAACGTTTAGCCGAGATGCTATCTGTTTTCGAGCCAGATCAAATTGCCTACTATAGTACACATCAGCATCCAGACGTGGAGATACAACTAGGTATCCAACGTAAAGAGAATATAATTAAACTACTTGAAGAGTCTGATGTGGTTTGTTTGTGTATTTCGGATGATCACGAAAATATGAATTTCTTTACTTCTTTTCATTTTGATCATATGAAACCAGGTAGTCTATTAACAACAGCTACGCATCCAGGAGTAGTAGATCTAGAAGCTCTATACCGTGCACTTAAATCTGGAAAAATACGAGCAGCTTCTGATTATCCTGCTGATTCACGCTTTGATGAATTTCGATTAGCTGAGTGGTTTAGCTTTAATAAGTCAAATGCTTTTAACACGGAATCAATGATTAAACATACGAGTGATCAAGCAACGGAAAAAATGGTCAATCTACTAATCAGAGGCTATGACCCTGATATTGTGAATCCCCGTGCAATAAGTTTTTTAAATACTTGGCCGCAGGATTCACGACAAATAGGAGTGAAATCTATTTCGGAAAAAAGAGTTCCGATTGTTCCTGGAAGGTTAGCATCTGCTCTTCAGAATCCTGATAAGAGAGATAGTGTCATTGCATTCACAAATCCAGAACGATATAAATAGACGTTTTATTTATACTTGTATGAAAATATTCCAAAACTGCTCAGTGCTGAAATAAATAGGAAACACTCCTGTAAAAGTAAACAGAAGTGTTTCCTATTTTACATTTGATTGCTGATGACGATGGTAGCACATAAAGAGTAGAGGCATACCCAAAGTGCACCTAGCATCCAGTATCCATGTGTTCTTTCAGCACTTCCTCGAATAAAGGGAGTTAGTCCGATCATGATATAGATAATAGGTACAGCGATAAAAATATATGCGGAAGTGTAATCACTAAAAGATATCATGAGCGATATGATAATGAGTAAAATAGATATAAAAACGCCTAAAAAAAACTGCCCCCATCGATACTTTTTATCCATGTTATCCCTCATTTCCATAAAGAGCTTGAAGTTCTTTTAACCTCTTTTCTTTCTCATCACGATAGAACAAGTTATAAGTGTCAAAAGGAATAATCCGACCGTCAGGATGTGCAATATGAACACAAGATTTTTTAACAGAACGCACATCAAAATCATAAGCATCAAGGAATTGCATGATAATCACCCGAAAAACGCGGTCATATCCAATTTCTTCTGGTGTACTGACCAACGGAAGACAGCAGAGGAGCTGTTTTAATGACAAGGCAGAGGAATGTGGAGAATGATTCGTTGAAAACAACTCGAAAATCCTAGCTTTTAACTCTTCATCACCCTCAAAGACAATCGTATTTCTTCGTCCTTTTAATAAGATATCAGGATCAATTAATCCAGTAAGCGGGATTACACCTTCATCTGTCTTTAATGCATATCCCATTGCGAGAGCATCTGGATGACAGGGTACTGGTAACATATCTTCTGCTTGAAAGATTTCGGATTGGTCAATGATCATTTGGCGTACCTCGCTTAAAGTAAGACGATCTGTTGCTGGATCGTAGGAGTTTAAACGACCTGCTGCCTGAATAGGCTGAAAGGTGACTCCTCTTACAGCCTTTTGTTTCAAGCCATACTGTATGATCTTTCCAATTTCTTGGTCGTTTAATCCTTTTTTTAATGTGACAACTAGCGTGGTAGAGAGGTTAAATTCATTAAGATGTTGGATCGCTTTTTTCCGTACCTCACGTAGATCAACGCCCCGCAAATCTTCGAGTGCTTCTGCTTCAAAACTATCAAATTGGAGATAAATTTCAAATCCTGGTAAATAACTAGCGAGTTGTTTTACAAATTTACGATCTGAAGCAATCCGTAATCCATTTGTGTTGACCATAATATGTTTTACAGGTCGTGATTTCACCATATCCAGGATTTTAAAGAAATGTGGATGTGTGGTGGGTTCACCGCCACTGATTTGAATAATATCTGGTTCGCCTTCATTTGTGACAATCGCATCTAACATTTTCTCGATTTGTGCAAGTGAGCGCCATGTTTGGCGTTTAGGGGAAGATTCAGCATAGCATATTGGACACTCTAAGTTACATTGATCAGTAATCTCTAATAGCGTCAAACAACTGTGTTGTTCATGATCAGGGCAAAGACCACAATCATATGGGCATCCATAGCGAATGGGTGTGTTCCATCGCAGTGGCATTTCTGATGGCTTAATAAATTCTCGACAGCGTTTATAGTATTCGATATCTGTAGAAATTAAGACTTTTTCTGGACCATGGGTTGGACAGCGTTTAAGTAAATAGACTTTTTCATCTTGAAAAACAATTTTGGCTTCTAATTTGCGATAACAAGTTGAACAGATGCTATTTGTTAATTCATGAAAAAGATAAGGGCGATTTTTAGGCATTTTTTGTCCTCTTCCTCTCTCCTGATATGTTTTTATTACATATCCATCCATAATATATAAGTCCCAATAGACAAGCGATTTGAATATTATTTAATCCCCAATAAGGGTGAGGAGTAGGTTTGATAAAATCAATGAGAAGTCTCCAGCTTAAGTAACCTATCATAAATAATTGGAAAAGAGCACCATCATGCAATGGAATATTCTTTTTGATGAAATAAAGCAATACACCTAAAAAAACGAGAAAAACAATCTCATATAGCTGAGTAGGGTGACGCATCACACCATCACCAAAATCAATTCCGGTAATCCATGAGGTGGGGATGCCATATGTTTGATCTGAAAGTCCAGTAAGAAAGCATCCAATGCGACCGATGGTCATCCCTGTAATTAATGCAAAGATCATGTCATCTCCGGTGGATCGGGTGATACCCACCCTCTTCTTAATCAGTTCAACCCCGATTAAACCACCTAGTAGTCCTCCAACAATCGTTTTACCCTGCATCAAGTAAGAAACATGGTTCCATTGTTCAATTGTTCTCATCGGATCTTCTAGCCAAGCTAATAGTTTAGAGCCAATGGATGCGCCTACAATCGCTCCAAACACAACCCACATTGCTTGGATCATTGTTAATTTTGACTGACCACGCATTTTCAGATAAACCCGAAAACCAATAAAATAGGCTAATGATTCAAATAATAAATGAGGATGAAGTTTAAAAAGGCCAAAAGAAATATAAATAGGAAAATCCATGGATAAACTCCTTTAGAAGGTTTTGTAGAATATCATGAGAAATACCTATTCTAATCGATTTGAATACTCCCTCCACCTACGCTAACGCTAAGAGGTGGGGGATTCTTGGGAACTCCCATCTACTGACGAGATATTAACCAAGCTATACCGCCATCCCAGCGGCAATGAATCTTATACCTTCTTGCAAGATGTTAGTAGCAGCGTTCATGTCCCTGTCATGTTCTGTATGACATTCAGGACATTTCCACTTTCTAAGGTTCAGGTTTTTCACTTCTTTGTTTCTGTAGCCACAGCAAGAACACAATTGGCTGGATGGGAAGGTTTTCCCTACTTTCATAATGGTTCTTCCGAACCATTCCGCCTTGTATTCCAACATGGTTACAAATTCTGACCAAGAAGCATCTGTGATGGATTTAGCTAAGTTATGGTTTT
>NZ_FQVL01000015.1 GCF_900129355.1 Seinonella peptonophila
GTTTTCTAATATGGAACAGACAACAGGATTGAACCTGTAACTCACTCGATAACGAGAACCAAGGTATCTGAAGTAAAAGAAGAAAGCGGCTTAGAGTTAACCGATGATCTATATAGATCCACAACATGTGATTGCTTATTCGGATGGAGAGGTTCGACAACAGTTTTCCATTTGTTCTGCTTGTTCCATTGTGGGAGGGAAATTAATATTGAGTTCCGAGTCAACTCAACTCAACTTTTTTGAAAAAGATGAGCTGAAACAATTAGAGATGCATCCTGCACAACGCATTCGCATTCGTGATTTCTTTCTAAACTCTGCAAAAACCTATATTCGGTAATGTAATAGCGAGGTGTACTTTTTGCCGAATTATTCGACCGAAATAATTTAAAAATTCAATCATTTTTAGGTGAGTATGAATCCATTGTCAAAGTTCGGTCGTCATGGATCACGCTCCATCTCCGAGTTGGACTACAATCGAAGTAGAAATGACGACCCAGCCGCTCGCAAAAGGGCTGTGGAACTCTGCTACGCCTCAAACAGTCCTCGCCCGGATTTTGCTAACACGGCTGGCTCTCGTAGCCCAACAGTCGTTCCGCTGCGAACCATTGCCTCCCTGTTCATCGTATGAATGCTTATTTGTTATCTTGTATAAATATGAGTTTTGAAATGACTTCTAGCAACAGCTAGATAACGAAGACCTAAGTCAATGCCCATGATTTTCTCATCTTGAGTCGATTCCACATTCCAAGTGATTGGAATCGCAAAATACCATTTCTTTTTCTTTTGATAGAGCTTTCCAGCTCCTTGTTTAACGGTTCCGTTGATGATTTTGTTCAACCATGCAACTTGGAAGTCGCTAATATGGTCAAAAACCATAACTTAGCTAAATCCATCACAGATGCTTCTTGGTCAGAATTTGTAACCATGTTGGAATACAAGGCGGAATGGTTCGGAAGAACCATTGTGAAAGTAGGGAAAACCTTCCCATCCAGCCAATTATGTTCTTGCTGTGGCTACAGAACAAAGAAGTGAAAACCTGAACCTTAGAAAGTGGGAATGCCCTGAATGTCATACAGAACATGACAGGGACATTAACGCTGCTACTAACATCTTGCAAGAAGGTATAAGATTAATTGCCGCTGGGATGGCGGTATAGCTTGGTTAATATCCCGTCAGTAGATGGGAGTTCCCAAGAATCCCCCACCTCTTAGCGTTAGCGTAGGTGGAGGGAGTATTCAATATATTCTGATCATCCAATCTTTATCGCTCCTCTAATCTGAAATATTCGGGAAATTCTTGCAAGGCAATATGCCAAGCTTGCTCATACTCTTGATCTGTTAGCTCTTGTAACTCCTCGTCAACAATGGCAAATAAGAATGGTTGTTTTTGGCTATCTTTTGCATCCTGATAAATACCGATTAATTGATTCTGATATGGGAAAGTAGCAACCAAATGGACCTGAAACAATTCCTGATCCATTTCTAGTGTTTGGAAGAAGACAGCTTCGATCTCTTGTAACACTCGCTCCCGATAAGTTTCACCAGGATATTTAACAGTGATGGACTCCTCATTGTCATCTTGGACAATATATATATCTTTTCTAAGCTCTTTTTTCCAAATGACAAGTAAATGTTTAATATGATAATGAAAAAATAAATATTGGTGTGGTGAAGAAAAATGTATATTCAAATAAACCCCTCCTGATTCTAGTAGTCTTATTTTATCAAATTATGTAATATAACCGAAATCATCATAGCTTTTTTTATTAGTGACCTAAGGAGTTTAAAAAGATGGAAGTGAAAATGATAGAAGCTGAGGATACATATCCATTGCGCCACAAAATATTGCGTCCAGGGGAACCGCTTGAGACATGTTGGTTTGATGGTGATTTTGCAGAAGAAACATTTCATTTGGGCATATATGATCAGAGCTTATTGGTTTGCATAGGGTCTTTTTATCAACACTCACATCATACGATTCATAGTGTAAAATCGTATCAGCTTCGAGGAATGGTTACAGAACCAGCATATCAAAAAAGGGGTTTTGGACGAGAGATCATTCAAGCTGCTAAAGTAATTTTAAAAGAACAGTCTGCTGAGCTGCTTTGGTGTAATGCTCGATTATCAGCACGTTTCTACTATCAAAAACTGGGTTTTCAAGAATATGGGGAGGTTTTCCAGAATCAATATGGAATTGATCATATTGTGATGTTTACAAAGTTGGATGCCATCAGTCCGCAATCTAGATTTTGCCTAGTCTAATTTAACAAGACCTCTTCCATATTAGATGAAGAGGTCTTTCACGAAAAATGAATTAGTCGTCTACGACTTGGATATAGCCAATCATTGGCCCTTGAGTAGTTGCATTTTGGTGATTATGACAAATGAGTGGATAGGTGCCTTCACGTGTTGGGGTGAATTCTACAGTAGTAACTTGACCTTTTTGTACAACACCTCGAACTTGCGTGTCAGGGATGGAAAAATGATGTTGCGCCCCATTTAGCCCATGTAAATGGAGACGAACAGGTTGCTCTTTCTTGACGACAATGGTTCCTGGATCCCAGCGATATACTTCAGTTCCATGGCTTTTAAATTCAACCGTGAATAAATGGAATTCTTGAACTGGCTTTAATTCACCTTGGCTAAAGCGATCTTTACCTAAGTATGATTGAAGAAGAAAAGCACCTAAAGCAAAGCATATGAGTAAATAGCCCCAGAAACGGTAGGATTTTAACAATTTAATCGACTTCCCTTCTGATGGAAAATGTTATGTTTATTTATCGACCAGAGAGTGATTTTTCATTCTTATTGTCAAGAGATTGACAGAATGATGTTTGTCGATCATGATATACTAGATAATAGAAGATCACGGAACGGAGGGTATCAAGATGCGTCCCGAAGAACATGAGAACAAAGAAAATGATTTTACCGATTTTCTTGCTGCCGCGACCGCAGCTACCGTCATTTTAATGGGTGTTTTTGTAATTGTAACGATTGTACAACTTGTGATGTAAGATACATAAAATGAACCGATCCGCATACTTTTGGATCGGTTTTATTGTGTAAGGTGGTGTATATGGGGATGAAAAAACAAAGTAAAACGATTCGTCAAGTGAAACCACGAACACAAGGTGTTACGATGGTGATGGATAAAGGTTTAGGGGTTCATGCTTTTACGGATTGGGCGGAAATGGTTGAAGAATATGTTGATTTTGTTAAGTTAGGATTTGGTACAGCAAGATTGCTCAAACAGGCGCACTTAACAAAGAAGCAGGTGATCGCCAAACAGTGCCAAATTAATCTTTATCCTGGTGGAACATTGTTTGAGTATTATGCTGCTCAAAATAAAGTTGAACGATATTTTGAACTAGTCATACAATGGGGATTTTCTTGGATTGAGATTTCAGATGGTTCTTACTCCTTTTCGAAAGAACAGCGGGAAAAATGGATAAAAGCAGCAAAGGAAAAAGGATTGCATGTGATAACAGAGATTGGGAAGAAAGAAGCTGGAGTCGTCATCCCTTGGAAAGATTGTTGTACCCAATATAGGCGTGATTTAGATGCAGGTGCTGATTATGTAATCATAGAAGGACGTGAGAGTGGAATGAACATTGGGATGTATGACCAAAATGGAGAACTTGATCATACATATGTGCAACAGATCATCAAACAAGTGGGTGGAGAACGAATGATTTGGGAGGCACCACTCAAAAAACAGCAAGTAGCTCTTCTGCATTTGATCGGTCAAAATGTAAATTTAGGAAATATCGCTCCAGATGAAGCATTATCGGTTGAGGCACTACGCCATGGTTTGAGAGCCGATACATTTGGATGGTGGTGATAAAGGCAATGAAAGTTTCCGCTGTTCCTTTTTATCAGGTATTAGATGTTTCAATGTGTCAAGATCGAACAGTCATTTTACTAGATATTTTCCGAGCTACTAGCTTTATTGTGACGGCAATCTGGAAAGGTTGCCAGTCCGTTATTCCTGTGGAGTCAGAAATAACTGCGTTTGAACTAGCTAAACCTGAAGATTTACTTGCAGGAGAATATATGGGGAAGCCGATTGCTAATTTTGATATTGATAATTCACCTACGGCTTTATTAAACATGAAACTAAATGAAAAACGAATCATTCAGAGTACGACAAATGGAACAAGAGCCATCCAAAGAGCGCAACAGGCTTCCTCCATCTTAATTGGTTCATTTTTAAATTTACAGGCTGTTGTTGATCAAGCAAGGCAATTAGAAAATGATATTTTATTACTCTGTGCAGGAACCAGGGGTCAGTTTTCTCTTGAAGATGGTTTGGCTGCAGGATTCATCATAAAGGGATTAATAGAAGGAAGTGCAAAGATTGAGCTGGATGATTTTGCTAAAATTCTATTAATAAAGGCTTCATCAGTTCAGTATGATTGGAGAGCATGGTGTTTGGAAGGAGTTGCTGGAAAGCGCTTACAGAGTCGAGGGAAGAAGTCTGATCTTGATTATTGTTTGAGATTGAATGATTGCGATATAGTGCCGCAAGGTAAATGGATAGAAATCTTCCAAAAGGATATAAAAAGAAACATTTGTATAATAGATTAAACGATTGTAAAATTATATATAAGATTTAAGACGTATTCTTGGGGGGAAGGGAAATGGGAAAACAGCTAAAGGAGACCCATTCTGAAGAAGTATCTGTTGTTAAAGATGAGTTTCAAGATCCCCAATCCACATCATCATTGGTTGTATTGGAAAATTTCGGCGATAAAATCCATCATCAGGATCAAAGTGATGAAATACCTCCAGTTTCATTAGAAGTTGCTGCACATGAAATTGATAGAGCGCAGCAAAATGCTAAGAAGTTAAATCAGATGGAACAAGATACGAAAAAAAATAACCCAGAGCAAACCAAACAAAATCTCTTAAAAGAGATGTTAAAGAGGGCTAAGGAAAAGAAAAAGCGGGCAGCTGAAAATCGAAAACAGACTGAGTTACGTTTAAAAAATCAGATGACTCATTTAGAAGAATTACTTCAAAACTTCTCCGCAAAACTTACCCATATTAGTCAATCAAGGAAGACCTCAGATAATTTAGCATCTTTTTTTGTTTTGGTCAAGAAGGTGAACCATCTTGTTGATACATTAATTGTCCTTTCCCAACGTGGCATAAAAGTTCCACGTGTCCCTTCAGTAAGTAGTGTTACACAAAATGTTCAATCTCATCAGATCAAACATCAACGAAATCAAATTAGGCAAAAAGGAAAGGAATCCCGTAAAAAGAAATACCCCAATTTTTCTTTTAGATTAAGTAAAATCACACAAAAAATCAGAGAAAAAACAGGGTTTATAAAGGATAGAGGGGGAGAAAGATCGAGGTAATAGAATATGGGTGAAAAGCAATCATTAAATGAAAAAATGAATATGCTGATTCCAGTCTATACTGGAGAATGGAATCAGCAGAATTTTACGCCTGATCAAATGCGTGAAGGATTGGAAGGATTAGAAGAACTCTCAAAGCAACTCGAAATCATTCATCATATTCGCGAACAACCTCTAGCGAACCAAGAGAGAATTTTAACAGAAATTTGTGAGTTGATCAAACCTTTAGCGGAAAAACTGTCAACATTAACGGTACAATTGGATGAACAAAAAGTTCAGCCTAAGGATCAAGCAGAAGATTATACAGATTTTTTACGGGTCTGGCCAGTTGAGGTTCACTATAAGGGAAAATTGTTGAGTGCTATAGAGAAAGACCATCCGAATAGAAAAAAAATACAGTTACAGGAATTATTTGAACGGGTTACTGAATCAGAGCAAGACTTTTTAGCTAATGCGAAAGAGATTCGTGCGATTGTTTCCAAAATAAGCAAAAGTTTATTAATGGTGAACAGTCAACTAAATCAAACCGTACAAGATGATGTGCGACAAGCCATAGAGCGACAAGCGATATTGGAGGTACATCGCTTTTTACAAGATGTGGGTCAACAATGTACTGATTATCAGATGATTAAGGAGAATCCTGAAACTTGGAAAGGCTTACGACTAGATGGGAATCTGGGTTTTCGTTCATCCGGTCAGCGTAAAGATGGACGATCTGAACGTTAAATGTTAAGATTTTTTTACTGAAAATTGAACAGCCTTTTATTTCGGGACGCTTTGGTCAATGAAGGGAGTTGGCAAAGCGTTCTTTTCTGCGCTATACTTGCAAATAGTGCAAGTGGTTCGCCCAAGAAAATGGGCGAAGCAATGATGGGAGGATAGGGAATGAATGTTCATGAATATCAAGGTAAACAAGTATTAAAACAGTATGGTGTAGATGTGCCAAATGGATACGTTGCTTTTACATCTGAGGAGGCAGTAGCAGCAGCTGAGAAGCTATCCGGTGATATAAAAGTAGTAAAAGCGCAAATTCATGCAGGAGGCCGTGGAAAAGCGGGTGGCGTGAAGTTAGCGAAGAATATAGACGAAGTTCGTACCTACGCGACAGAGTTACTAGGAAAGGTACTGGTCACGCACCAAACAGGACCAGAAGGAAAAGAGGTAAAGCGTCTTCTGATTGAAGAGGGCTGTCCAATTGAGAAAGAGTATTACATAGGTGTAGTAATAGATCGTTCAACGAACCGTGTTGTGATGATGGGTTCAGAAGAGGGTGGAACGGAGATTGAGGAAGTAGCAGAGAAAACACCCGAAAAGATTTTTCGCGAAGTGATCGATCCTGCTGTAGGATTGTTACCGTTCCAAGCGCGTAGACTCGCATACAATATTAATATTCCTATCGATAAAGTAAATAAAGCTGCTCGCTTCATGATGGCGCTTTATCAAGCATTTGTTGATAAGGATTGTTCTTTAGCAGAGATTAATCCACTTGTGACGACTTCTGATGGTCGTGTAATGGCATTAGATGCAAAGTTAAATTTTGATGCCAATGCCATTTTCCGTCATAAAGATATTGCTGAATTACGTGATCTTGATGAGGAAGACCCTAAAGAGATTGAGGCTTCAAAATATGATTTGAGCTACATTGCACTTGATGGAAATATAGGATGTATGGTTAACGGTGCTGGACTTGCCATGGCTACGATGGATATTATTAAGCATTTCGATGGAGAGCCTGCAAACTTTTTAGATGTTGGTGGAAGCGCAACAGCTGAAAAGGTAACGGAAGCATTTAAAATTATCCTGTCTGATCAAAACGTGAAAGGCATCTTTGTTAATATTTTTGGTGGAATCATGAAGTGTGATGTGATTGCAACAGGTGTTGTAGAAGCAGCAAAACAAGTAAAACTAGATCGACCCCTTGTGGTTCGACTTGAGGGAACAAATGTTGATCTTGGAAAAGAAATCTTACAGCAATCAAGGTTAGATATTATTGCTGCTGATTCAATGGCAGATGGCGCACAAAAGATTGTTGAACTAGTGAAATAAAATCTTGTTCATACGACAGTTTTCTAAGGATGAAAGGTGGGCTTTCGTTGAGTATTTTCGTAAATAAGGAGACCAAGGTCATTACTCAAGGGATTACGGGGGCTGCAGGTCTTTTCCATACAAAACAAGCAATTGAATATGGTACAAAAGTGGTTGGTGGGGTTACACCTGGTAAAGGTGGGACTGAGATTGAAGGCGTTCCTGTGTTTAATACGCTAGAACAAGCAGTAAGCGCAACTGGTGCAACTGCATCTGTCATTTATGTACCACCAGCATTTGCTGCTGATGCAATCATGGAAGCAGCAGATGCAGAGCTTGATTTAGTAGTTTGTATTACAGAAGGTATTCCTGTACTCGATATGGTAAAGGTGAAACGGTATCTGGAAGGGAAAAAGACACGTTTAGTTGGACCCAACTGTCCAGGGGTGATTACGCCTGGTGAATGTAAAATTGGAATTATGCCAGGATATATTCATTTGCCTGGAAAAGTAGGTATTGTATCACGTTCTGGAACTTTGACTTATGAGGCTGTTCATCAATTAACAACTCGAAACATCGGACAGTCGACAGCGGTTGGAATTGGTGGAGACCCAGTCAATGGTACCAACTTTATTGATTGTCTAGCTGCTTTTGAAGCAGATGAAGATACTGAAGCTGTTGTCATGATTGGAGAGATTGGTGGAACCGCAGAAGAAGAGGCAGCGGAGTGGATCAAATCCAACATGAGTAAACCTGTCGTCGGTTTTATTGGTGGCCAGACTGCACCTCCAGGAAAGAGAATGGGACATGCTGGTGCAATTATCTCTGGTGGAAAAGGAACAGCAGCAGAAAAAATTGCTACTTTGGAGCGTTGTGGTGTTACAGTAGCACCTACCCCTGCGGTAATTGGGGAGACATTGGTGAAGCGTTTAGAAAACGATGGTTTATTAGCCCGAGTTCAAAAAGAAGTGATCTAATCATTCATTATAAACATCTGGGGTTCCGACTACTTAAGTTAGGGACCCTATTTTATTCTGAGAGGAGGATATGCCTTGGATAAAAAGATGAGTCTTATATATTTACATCATCTTTCGAACTGGCATGTAATCAATCATTGTTGGAAAGCAGGTTGGCGTCCTGGTCAGGAGTTATCAAAAACTATCATAAATAGTTTGAATCATACGAAAATAAAACCGGATACAATCAAGAAGTTAACAACACAATATACAATTGAAAAAATGGAGCGGCTACAACGATATTTGGAGTCACAACTGATCGATGTGATGACGATTATGGATGATGATTATCCACCACAACTACGAGAAATTGCTCAACCGCCTTGGGTTCTTTACTTACGCGGGGATCGAACGTTACTTTCTTCGTCTTCTATGCTTGCAGTCGTCGGGTCAAGAAAACCTACCCACTATGGAGTCCAATCAACAAAGCTACTCGTAACTGAATTAGTTCAACATGGATATATCATCGTAAGTGGTTTGGCCTATGGCATCGATGCTACTGCACATTCAACTGCTCTAAAAGAACAAGGAAAAACAATCGCTGTATTAGGTAGCGGTATTGATGTGATATATCCAAGAAGAAATCAACAGCTTTATCATGAGATTATAGAGACAGGTTTAGTAATCTCGGAAGCTCCGACTGGTACAGCGCCGATTGCCGCCCTTTTCCCACAACGAAATCGCATTATTAGTGGTTTGTCACGCGGATGTCTTGTGATCGAGGCTGCTGCAAGGAGTGGTTCCCTCATAACGGCTTATCATAGTTTGGATCAAAATCGGGAAGTGTTTGCAGTGCCTGGACCGATTTCTTCATTACAAAGTGAAGGAACGCTTCAATTAATCCAGCAGGGAGCGAAATGTGTTATAAAATGCCAAGATATTTTAGAAGAATTTGAAGGATCGATGGTTGCTGCTACAATCGAAACAAAACAGTGTGAGTTGCCAATTATGGAGGATGATGAAGGTGTTTTGTATCAGCAAATACCCCATACTCCAATTGATTTAAGTCAATTATATGAAAAAGTGGCTGTTCATTTTACTTTTCCTCGCTTCCATCAAGCGATTCTTTCATTAGAGATGAAAGGGTATATTGAATCAGTTCCTGGAATGAAGGTAGTACGATGTAAATAAATAGTTTTATCGGAAGATCAGATTCCTGTACTCGCCTGAATAAGATAAAAAGATCATTTAGGATGCTAATTTTTGTATGCTTTGTTGATTGTTTGACAAGGCTAAAAACTGCTGGAATAATAGGAACATCTGATTTTTTGAGGGGAGGGCTTTTCTAGATGGCAGATTCATTGGTAATTGTCGAATCGCCTGCTAAAGCCAAAACCATTGGAAAGTATCTAGGGAAAAAATATATTGTGAAAGCTTCCATGGGGCATGTACGGGATTTGCCAAAAAGTCAGCTTGGCGTTGATGTGGAGAATTACTACTCTCCGAAATATATTACTGTTCGTGGAAAAGGAAATATCCTTACCGAACTTAAAAAAGCACGTAAAAAAGTGAAAAAAGTATATTTAGCGGCTGACCCCGATCGGGAAGGGGAGGCTATAGCTTGGCATTTAGCACATAGCTTAGATGTCCCCCTTACTGAAAAATGTCGAGTAGTGTTTAATGAAATTACAAAAGATGCCGTAAAAAACGCTTTTAAAACCCCTAGAAATATTGATATGGACCTTGTGAATGCGCAGCAGGCCAGGCGAATATTGGATCGATTAGTCGGTTATGGGATTAGTCCATTGCTTTGGAAAAAAGTGAAAAAAGGATTGAGCGCTGGGCGAGTACAATCGATTGCGGTTAAATTAGTGATTGATCGAGAGAAGGAAATTCGCCAATTTAAACCAGAAGAGTATTGGACAGTTACAGCTATATTAATCAAAAATTCTGATACCATTGAAGCGAAATTTGTTGGATATGGTAAAGAAAAGAAAGAACTAAAGAACGAAGAAGAAGTGCATAGATTACTTGAAGCAATTAAAGGGAAACGGTTCCGCGTCGAATCGATTAAAGAGAGTCAGCGACGTCGAAATCCTGCACCTCCTTTTATTACCAGTACACTTCAACAAGAAGCAGCACGTAAGCTTAGGTTTCGAGCACAAAAAACGATGGCAGTCGCTCAACAGCTTTACGAAGGAGTAGAACTTGGAAAACAAGGAAGTACGGGCTTGATTACTTATATGCGCACCGACTCAACCAGAATTTCAGCTACTGCACAAGAAGAGGCTGCGGGGTTTATTCGAGATACATATGGCGAAGCTTATCTTCCTAAGAAACCTCGTACAGCAAAAAAGAAATCAAATGCTCAAGATGCCCACGAGGCTGTACGTCCCACTTCAGTTTTACGGACACCTGCTTCTCTTAAAGAATATCTATCACGTGACCAATTACGACTTTATCGATTAATCTGGGAACGTTTTGTTGCAAGTCAAATGGCATCAGCAGTACTTGATGCAGTTGCGGTCGATATACGTGTAGGAGAAGCATGGTTCCGGGCGAATGGTTCGAAAATCAAGTTTCCTGGTTTTATGAAAGTATATGTAGAAGGTAGCGATGACCAAAAAGCGAAAGAGGAAAGTTTTTTACCTGCTTTAGAGGTTGGCGAATATTTAAAGAAAAAAGATATCGTTCCCAAGCAACATTTTACTCAGCCGCCTCCACGTTATACAGAAGCGCGCTTAGTGAAGACTTTAGAGGAGCAGGGGATTGGTCGACCGAGTACTTATGCACCTACGTTGCATACGATTCAACGAAGAGGCTATGTTTTGTTAGAAGAGAATCGCTTTATCCCCTCTGAGCTTGGAGAGATCGTGATTGGCTTGATGGAAGAATTTTTTCCAGAGATTTTAAATATTGAATTCACCGTAAATATGGAAGCAGATCTAGATCAGATAGAAGAAGGAAGATTAAATTGGGTTCACATTTTGGATCAATTTTATAAGCCATTTCAGCAGCGATTAGGGAAAGCTGAGGAAGAAATGGAAGAAGTAAAGGTAAAAGATGAGGTATCAGATGAGCTTTGTGAAAAATGTGGGAGTCCGATGGTATATAAATTAGGACGTTATGGGAAATTTTTAGCATGTTCTGCTTTCCCAGATTGCCGTAATACAAAACCGATTTTAAAGCAGATCGGTGTTAATTGTCCGAAATGCGAAAAAGGACAAGTGGTAGAGCGTAAAAGTACTAAGAGAAAACGTACTTTTTATGGATGTGATCAATTTCCTGAATGTGACTTTGTCTCATGGGATCGTCCAGTTCCGCAAAAATGTCCTCGGTGTGGTAGTCTGATGGTAGAGAAAAAGAAGAAAAATGGGACCTTAATTCAATGCACACAATGTAATAATGAAGAAGAACAAGAGAATTAAGTATTTAGCTTGATGGTAGATGGAGGTTATAAGGAATTGAGTCAACATCAGACATATGTCACTGTAATTGGGGCAGGATTAGCCGGTAGTGAGACTGCTTGGCAAATAGCCAAAAGGGGAGTACAGGTTCGGCTTTATGAGATGAGACCTGTAAAGCGAACACCTGCACACCGTTCTGATCAATTTGCCGAATTGGTATGTAGTAATTCTTTGCGAGCAAATGCACTTACAAATGCTGTAGGCATTTTAAAAGAGGAAATGAGACAGTTGGATTCATTGATCATGAAGTGTGCTGATCGTCATGCTGTACCTGCTGGAGGAGCATTGGCAGTAGATCGTGAAGCATTTTCAGCAGAGATCACTTCAACTCTGCGGCATCATCCGTTGATTGAAGTGCTGAATGAGGAAATGACAACTCTACCTACTGGGGTAACAGTAATCGCTACAGGGCCCCTTACTTCGCCAACTTTATCGACTAAGTTGCAGGAATTGACAGGGGAAGATTATCTATATTTTTACGATGCTGCTGCACCAATTGTGGAAAGAGAAAGTATAGATGATGAAAAGGTTTTTATTGCTTCTAGATATGATAAAGGAGAAGCTGCATATATTAATTGTCCGATGAATAAAGAGGAATTTGAACGATTTTACGAAGCATTAATTCATGCTGAAACCGCACCTTTGAAAGATTTCGAAAAAGAGATTTACTTTGAGGGTTGTATGCCAATTGAAGTTTTGGCAAAAAGAGGACCAAAGACTTTATTATTTGGAGCATTAAAGCCGGTAGGATTGACAGATCCTCGTACAGGAAGACGTCCTTATGCCGTAGTCCAATTGCGTCAAGATAACCAATCAGGTACACTTTTCAATATCGTTGGTTTTCAAACGCATCTGAAATGGGGAGCTCAGAAGGAAGTATTTCGTCTTATTCCAGGTCTGGAAAATGCGGAGATTGTTCGATATGGGGTCATGCATCGAAATACATTTATTAACTCACCACGTTTACTTAAACCAACGTATCAGTTTCGATCACGTGATGAATTGCTTTTTGCGGGGCAAATGACAGGTGTAGAAGGTTATGTGGAATCTGCTGCATCTGGCTTGATTGCTGGAATCAATGCCGCAAGAATGATGAGCAGACAAGAACCAGTTGTTCCACTACCAAGTACCGCAATGGGTAGCTTAGCTCATTATATTACGCAAGCTGATCCAAAGCATTTTCAACCGATGAATGCTAATTTTGGACTTTTTGAACCTTTAACAGAGCCATCGCGTTCTAAGAAAGAGAGAGCAGAGCAGTATGCGAAACGCGCCATTGAACATATTCAGCTTTTTGTAGGTCAAATTGATCATTCATGATATGACTGATCGTTAACTGAGTTTTGAAAATAGAGAAATCGCAGTTCCCATATAAAACAGTGTTCTAGTCATTGTAGATATGGGAATAGGAGGGTTCCGACATATGCAATCCATGCATGCAACAACTATCTTTGCGGTTCGGCATCGGGGCAAAGCAGCCATTGCTGGAGATGGTCAGGTTACATTTGGTAATCAAATGGTAATGAAGCATAAAGCGAAAAAAGTGCGTAGACTCTATAAAAATCAGGTGTTAGCTGGGTTTGCAGGTTCAGTTGCCGATGCCATTACATTGTTTGAAAAATTTGAAGCAAAGTTAGAAGAGTATCATGGTAACTTACCTCGAGCAGCAGTTGAGTTGGCAAAAGAATGGCGAGCAGATAAGATTTTGCGAAAATTAGAGGCGATGCTGATTGTACTCAATCAAGACCATATGTTATTAATTTCGGGAACTGGCGAAGTGATTGAGCCCGATGATGAAGTGATGGCGATTGGGTCAGGGGGTAGTTACGCTTTAGCGGCTGGACGCTCTTTGGTTCGTTATGCTAGTGATCTATCTGCAGCGGAGATCGCCAAAGCGGCGCTTACGATAGCAAGTGAGATTTGTGTATATACCAATGATCAGATTGTGTTGGAGGAGTTATCATGAATAATCCACAGGAAAAATGGACCCCTAAACAAATAGTAGCTGAGCTTGATCGTTTTATTATTGGGCAAGATCAAGCGAAACGTTCAGTAGCCGTTGCATTGCGGAATCGCTATCGCCGCAGCCTGCTGTCAAGGGAAATGCGTGAAGAGATCGTTCCTAAGAATATTCTTATGATTGGCCCAACAGGAGTTGGAAAAACTGAAATAGCTAGGCGATTAGCTAAGTTGGTTGGCGCACCTTTTATTAAATGTGAAGCAACCAAATTTACCGAAGTAGGCTATGTTGGTCGCGATGTTGAATCCATTATTCGTGATCTGGTAGAAACGGCTGTAAGAATGGTAAAAGCTGAAAAGATCGAACGAGTAAAACCTGAAGCAGCACAACTTGCAGAGGAGAGGATTGTAGAAATCCTTGTTCCAGGCAAACGTGCCAATCGTGGTTTTAAAAACCCTCTTGAGATGATTTTTTCTGCTGGTCCACAAGAAAAAACGGATCATGATGATCAACCAGGACTCAGAGAACGTCGGGAGCGTACGAAAGCACGTCTGAAAAACGGGGAACTGGAAGAGCAAATCATTGAAATTGAAGTAGAAGAACAATCATCTTCCATGTTTGATCTTTTTGCAGGTGCAGGGATCGAACAGATGGGGATGAATATGCAAGAGATGATGGGTCAGTTCTTGCCCAAGAAAAAGAGAAAGCGTCGCTTGACTGTCCGAGAAGCCCGTGAAATTCTGATCCAAGAAGAGGGTCAAAAGTTGATCGATATGGATCAAGTCACACAAGAATCGGTAGAACGTGTTGAGCAATCAGGGATTGTCTTTATCGATGAACTTGATAAAATTGCCGGAAAAGATCGATCAGGTCCGGATGTATCACGAGAAGGTGTTCAGCGCGATATTTTGCCGATCATAGAAGGGTCAACAGTTATGACAAAGTATGGGGCAGTGAAAACGGATCATATTTTGTTTATTGCAGCAGGTGCATTTCATGTGGCAAAACCATCTGATTTAATCCCTGAGTTACAAGGTCGTTTTCCAATTCGCGTGGAGCTCTCGGATTTGACTGGAGATGACTTTGTTCGAATCCTAACAGAGCCACAAAGTGCGTTAATTAAGCAATATACTGCCTTATTAGAGACAGAGAAGATTACAGTTGAATTCACGACTGAGGCGATTCGTGAGATAGCACATTTAGCAGCTGAAGTAAACCATACCATTGAAAATATTGGGGCTCGAAGGCTTCATACAATACTTGAGCGGCTTTTAGAAGAGTTATCTTTTGAAGCACCTGATCTTGGAGCAACAAATATTACAATCACACCTGAGTATGTGAAAGATCGTCTAAAGGATATTGTAGGGGATCGGGATTTAAGCCAATATATCCTGTAAGCCAATATCAGTATTCATTGGTTGTTTGTGAATTCTCTTCAAGAAAAGAGTGCTAACCTTTATATTTTTAATAGAGATCTTATGGTTTGTTAGAGAGCGTTATAAATTCCTGATTACTCTTGCGAAAGAACAAGGCTCTATGGTATATTCATCATTGTTGTAAAACACACGCTGAGGGATGTTATAGAGGGTTGCCACTCACATGGTTCTCTATAAACTATGATCTTAGCGGAGGTGCAAACCAAGGGAGGATTTTAAGATGGCAGTTGTATCAATGAAGCAACTATTAGAAGCAGGTGTTCATTTTGGACATCAAACAAGACGCTGGAACCCTAAGATGTCCAAATACATCTTTACTGAACGTAATGGGATTTACATTATTGATTTGCAAAAAACAGTAAAGATGATGGAGCAATCCTATCATTTTGTACGTGAGATTGCTCGTAATGGTGGAACCGTCTTATTTGTCGGAACTAAGAAGCAAGCTCAAGACGCTGTCAAAGAAGAAGCAATACGTTGTGATATGTTTTATGTAAATCATCGTTGGTTGGGTGGAACATTGACCAATTTCCAAACCATTCGTAAACGGATTGATCGATTGCATCAGTTGGAGCGGATGGAGGAAGATGGAACATTCGCAGTTTTGCCTAAAAAAGAAGTTGTCTTACTCAAAAAAGAACAGGCTAAACTTGAGAAGTTCTTGGGTGGAATTAAGCAGATGGAAAAACTTCCAGATGCAATCTTTATCATTGACCCGCGCAAAGAGCGAATTGCTGTTGCTGAAGCGAGAAAGTTGAATATACCCATTATCTCTATTGTGGATACAAATTGTGATCCAGATGAGATTGATCATATTATTCCTGGAAACGATGATGCGATTCGAGCAGTTCGACTTTTCACATCTAAAATTGCAGATGCTGTTTTAGAAGGAAAACAAGGCGAACAACAACAAAGCAGCAGTGCTTCTTAAAATAGACTCATCAAATAAGAATGGGGCGTAGGGCTCTGATTGAGTCTTCCCCCGTTTTTAGTAGTGTACAAGGAGGTTGACATATGACAGTTTCAGCATCGCTAGTAAAGGAACTCCGCACCAAGACTGGTGCAGGTTTTATGGATTGTAAAAAAGCACTTACAGAGACAAATGGTGATATTGAAAAAGCGATTTCATATCTTCGTGAAAAAGGAATTGCTTCAGCAGCCAAAAAAGCAGATCGTGTCGCTGCTGAAGGGATTGTTGAATCCTACATACATGCAGGCGGACGGATTGGTGTATTATTGGAAGTGAATTGTGAGACAGATTTTGTAGCAAAAAATGATAACTTCCGCGCGTTTGTTAAGGACGTAGCTATGCAAATCGCTGCTTTAGCTCCACAGTATGTTCGTCGAGAAGATGTGCCAGAAGACATATTAGCTAAAGAAAAAGAAGTGTATCGCCAACAAGCACTTGAAGAAGGAAAGCCTGAGAAATTTCTTGATAATATCATCAATGGTCGGTTGGACAAGTTTTATAAACAGGTGTGTTTGCTAGAACAAGAATTTGTCAAAAATGATCCAGATCATAAGGGTCGCACCATTGATCAATTGGTCAAAGAACAAATTGACTTAATCGGAGAGAACATTACAATTCGCCGTTTTGTTCGATACGAATTAGGCGAAGGAATTGAAAAACGCCAGGATAACTTCGTCGAAGAAGTGATGTCTCAAGTGAAAAAGGCTTAATGGCACATACCAAGGGACACATCAACGTGTCCCTTTTTTACAATTACAAGGCATAAACAAAGGGAGGAAATAAAATGGTGTCTGATGTAAAATCAAAGGCAAAAGAAAAAATGGATAAAACAATCCTTGTATTAAAACAGGATCTAGCAACAATTCGGGCTGGGAGAGCCAATCCAGCAATTTTGGATAAAGTAACAGTAGAATATTATGGAGCTGTCACTCCATTAAACCAAGTGGCGAATATTTCCAGTCCTGATCCGCGGAGCTTACTCATTCAACCTTGGGATCAGTCGATCCTTGCCGAAGTTGAAAAAGCAATTTTGCGTTCGGAACTCGGCTTTACACCTAGTAACGATGGTAATGTCATTCGCATTGTGATCCCTGCACTAACAGAAGAGCGTCGAAATGAATTGATAAAGGTTGTGAAGAAGACAGGAGAAGAATCAAAAGTTGTGATTCGTAATATTCGACGCGATGCCAATGATGGAATTAAGAAATTGGAAAAAAACGGAGACATTCCAGAAGATGATGCACGCCGAGGGCAGGACGAAATTCAGAAACTCACAGATCAATTTATAAAGGAAATCGACCGAATTATTGCTAATAAAGAAAAAGAAATGTTGGAGATATAGTGGAGAATCCTTCACCCACGGGGTGGGAAACTGTGGGTGAAGTTATGAATTGAAACAGGTTTCATAGCGGAGGAACTAATATGTTAAAATCGTTTAAACGACTTGTTAACCCGACAGCTAAGACAAAACGGGATGAAGAAGCGCTAATCTCGTCGATTAAGCAGCATCCACTACCCCAACATATTGCGATTATTACGGATGGAAATGGTCGATGGGCGCGAAAAAGGGGTCTGCCTCGTACGGCTGGTCATGCTGCTGGGATGATGCGGATACGTGAAATCATTCGAAGTGCAGATGAAATAGGTCTGCCAGTTTTAACATTCTATTCTTTTTCAACCGAGAACTGGAAACGACCTCGGAAAGAGGTTGAGTACTTAATGCGTTTGCCAATTGAGTTTTTAAAGAGTGACTTAAAAGAATTAATTGAGCGTAATGTGAAAGTACAGATGCTAGGTGATAAACAGCAAACTCCACAAGAAACTTATGCAGCATTGCTTGAATTTGAAAAACAGACTGCGCAGAATACAGGTTTGATTCTTAATTTTGCGATCAATTATGGATCGCGTGGCGAAATTATTCATGCAGTACAACAGATGATTCAAGATGCAAAAAATAATCAAATCGATGCAGATATGATTGATGAGTCGTTATTTAGTCAATATTTATTGACAAAGGGTTTACCTGATCCTGACATGGTCATTCGTACGAGTGGTGAAGTCAGAGTTAGTAATTTTCTTTTGTGGCAAATAGCTTATAGTGAGCTATGGTTTACAGATGCACTATGGCCGGATTTTACTTCTTATATGTTATTTGAAGCGATCCAGGAGTTTCAAAGTCGTACGCGTAGATATGGCGCCGTAACCTAAAGGCAGGAGAAGAGTGAATGAAGCAAAGGGTAATAACAGGAATCATCGGAGCCGCTGGATTCCTCTGCCTATTATGGTTAGGCGGATGGTGGTATAGTGTCCTGGTATTCATTTTAGCAACTGTTGCCTACTTGGAGTATTGTCGCATGAAGCGACTACGATGGGATATGCCACAAGTCCTGATCAATCTTTTGATCGTTTGGGCGTTGCTGTTAGCCGGATTAAAAAGGCAGCAAGTGCTTCCCCCTATATCTTTGTTTGATGAGATTAATATTCTTTTGATCGGTATGATCTTGCTTTTTATTCTTATGCTTTTTAGTAGTAATTCTTTTAACTTAGAACAGATGGCATTTCTATATGTAGGTTCAATATACATAGGTTTTGGTTTCTCATTTATGTTAGAGCTAATGTGGTCTGAAAATGGGACTTTTTTCTCTCTTTTGATCATTCTCGTAATCTGGGCAACGGATACAGGAGCATATTTTGTTGGAAAACATTTGGGCAAACATAAGTTATGGCCAGCAATTAGTCCAAATAAAACAATTGAAGGATCATTAGGCGGCATTGGGTTAGCATTAATCATTAGTGTACTCTTTGCAATAGCAGTACCTCAATTTTTACCGCTTTTCACCATTTTGGCATTTGGATTTACAATATCAGTAATTGGTCAAATTGGTGATTTGGTTGAATCAGCATGGAAACGAACTTCAGGGGTAAAGGATTCTGGAACACTTTTGCCCGGACATGGGGGAATTCTAGATCGATTCGATAGTCTCTTGTTTTCATTTATTATTTTACATTTTTTACAACAGATTTAGGGGAGGTACATTCGTTGCCAGAGCGAATTAGTATTCTAGGATCAACAGGTTCGATTGGTTGTAATACGCTTGAAGTGATCCGACAGCATCCAGAGGAATTTGAAGTAGTGGCATTGGCAGCAGGTACGAATGCTGATGAAATGGTTCAGCAGGTGAGTGATTTTTCACCAAAGATGGTTGTAATGGCCACAAAAGAAGCAGCGGAAAAAGTGAAAAGTGAAATAGATCAAAATGTACCAGTCTTTTACGGTACAGATGCATTAATCGAAGTTGCAACGCATCCTGATGCTACATATGTGGTCTCCTCAATTGTTGGGAGTATTGGTTTACCCCCTACTCTTGCTGCAATTGAAGCAGGAAAAAAAATTGGTTTGGCCAATAAAGAGACTCTGGTAACTGCAGGACAT
Source organism: Seinonella peptonophila (assembly GCF_900129355.1). Taxonomy (GTDB): domain Bacteria; phylum Bacillota; class Bacilli; order Thermoactinomycetales; family Thermoactinomycetaceae; genus Seinonella; species Seinonella peptonophila. The sequence goes on from NZ_FQVL01000015.1 coordinate 19,610, forward strand.
ATTGTTGTTGATCTTGCAAGAAAAAAAGAAGTATCTTTAGTACCGATTGATAGTGAACATTCTGCTATCTACCAATGCTTAAATGGAGAGCAGAAGTCAGAGGTCAAACGATTGATCTTAACAGCCTCTGGAGGATCTTTTCGGGGTCTTTCCCGTGACCAGTTAACCAACGTAACGCCAAAAGATGCACTTAATCATCCTAACTGGTCGATGGGATCAAAAATTACAATCGATTCTGCTACAATGATGAATAAGGGATTAGAAGTGATTGAAGCTCATTGGTTGTTTGGCTTCCCATATCATCAAATTGAGGTAGTGCTTCATCCACAAAGCATCGTACATTCGATGGTTGAATTTGTAGATGGAGCGATCATGGCTCAATTAGGCACTCCTGATATGTGTGTCCCAATTTTATATGCGCTTACATCCCCCCATCGTAAATCTTTAACAAATGAGCGCTTAGATTTCACCCAAGCGACTCAATTAGATTTTCGACCTCTCGATTTTGAACGATATCCTTGCGTGCGCATGGCATATGAAGTGGGAAAAGTCGGGGGAACCTTGCCTGCTGTATTAAATGCAGCAAATGAAGTAGCTGTTGATCGATTTTTAACAGGGCAACTTTCCTTTTTAGGCATTGAGGAGGTTGTACAACAGGCGATAGAAGCACATAATGTGATAAAAGATCCTAGTCTTGAGGAGATCATGGACGCGGATCAGTGGGCAAGACAATTGGTGGGACAGTTGAAAAAATAAAGTTAAGGTAGTGAACGATCATATGCTTACAATCATCACATTTATTTTGATCTTGGGTTTGTTAGTCTTTATTCATGAAATGGGGCATTTTCTATTTGCTAAACGTGCTGGAATATTGGTACGAGAGTTTGCCTTAGGCTTTGGACCAAAGATTTTTGCTAAAAAAGTTGGCGAAACACTTTATGCGATTCGAATTCTACCCTTAGGTGGTTATGTTCGGATGGCAGGTGAGGATCCTGAGATTCACGAGTTGAAAACAGGAGTATCCGTATTTTTGCATTTAAACGCAGATCAAGAGGTTACTGAAGTCTATCTGTATGAGCCAAACGAAACATCAAACGATGAAGTTCAAATAGGAAGAATTTTACATTATGATTTTGAGCATGAACTTACCATTCAAATAGAGAATAGTCAAGAGCAAAAGCGTCAATTTTCTATGAATCCAAAGGCAACCATTCATTATAGCCCTAAGAATGTGATTCAGATTGCTCCATGGGATCGTCAGTTTGGTTCTAAAAAAGTAGGTCAGAAAGCGATGACTATCTTTGCAGGACCATTGTTTAATATTATTTTAACAGCTTTCCTTTTTACACTTTTTGTCGCAGTAGCTCCAATTCAAGATTTAACGATTGGAAAAGTTTTACCTAATTTGCCCGCCAAGCAAGTCGGCATTCAAGCTGGAGATAAGATCGTTGCTATTGATCATAGTCGGATTTGGACAAATGATTCGCTTCACTATTATTTATTGAGTACAAAGGGTAAAAGTTTTGATATCACTGTCGAACGTGCCGGGAAAAATCTTACTTTTCCTATTCAACCAGAAAAAACAAAAGAAAATAGGTACATGATTGGAGTGGCTTTTGCGCAGTCAAAGGTCGGGCCTGTGCAGGCTGTGATCGAAGGTGGGAAGTTGACTGTAGATTGGACACGGATTATGCTTGATAGCTTAGGGAAGTTAGTAACTGGTGATATGTCTATTAAAAGCTTGGGTGGACCAGTAGAGATGGGGCGTTCAACTGGTGAAGTGGCGAAAGCTGGATTACAGCCATTAATTAAATGGACAGCCTTACTTAGTTTGAACCTTGGTATTATCAATCTGTTGCCAATCCCTGCTCTAGATGGAAGTCGCTTACTCTTTATTGGTTTAGAAGCTATACGTGGAAAGCCTATCAATCCGAATAAAGAGAGTTTGGTTCATTTTGTTGGATTTGCTTTTTTGATGATGTTAATGCTGATCGTTACCTATAACGATATAGTTCGCATTTTCTTTGCTTAAAGATCGCCATAGCATAAAAGATAAACGCCTCACTCATAAAAGTGAGGCGTTTGTTTTATCCAAATGTGTTTATCGCTTTTGAAAAGTGATTGGTAATGAAGCTAAGCTGTAAACAAGTGTGCTTGGTTGTACGGATAAGCTGGCATGATCTTGTAAACGAATCTTTTCAATATGTTTAAACAACACCTCAAATGCTACTCGTGCCTCAAGTCTGGCAAGAGGGGCTCCAATGCAGTAATGGATTCCATGGCCAAAACTTGTCATTCCTTGAGTGTCGCGGTTAATATCAAAAATTTCAGGGTTCGGAAAGATAGTTGGATCATGATTTGCAGAACCAATCCACGCAATAACATACTCACCTTTTTTAATCTTTTGACCGTTAATTTCAGTATCTTGCTTTGTAATACGGAACATACTTTGCACAGGAGCTCGATAACGTAACACTTCATCGATTGCTCTTGGTAGATCACTAGGATTTTCGATCAACCGGTTTTGAAGTTCAGGATGTTCAATAAAAGTTAGCATAGCGCTGCTAATCAAATTTGCCGTGGTCTCATTACCAGCAATTAATAACACAATGCAAAAACCAATCACTTCATCGGTCGTTAAGTGTTGACCATCCGATTCTGCTTCAATCAATTCGCTGATTAGGTCATTTTGAGGAGTGACTTTTCTTTTTTCTACTAATTCCCTAAAGACATTTTCTAAGCTCTTTTGTGCAGAGAAATATGCTTTCACAGCCTCTTCAATGCTAACGCCTTCAATTTCGCCAGGATTAGAAGTTATGATTGTGGACCATTTGTGGACTTGAGGATGAGAATCGGATGGAACACCTAATAATTGACATATAACGCTTACAGGAATAGGGACTGCATATTCTTTGACAAATTCTATTTTTCCTGATTCCAAATGAGGCTGAAGTAGCTCTTCACATAGTGTTCGAACCCATGGTTCTAATTTGTTAATTACTTTAGGGATAAATGCTTTGGAAATAAGTGAACGCAATCTTCTATGTACAGGTGGGTCTCTTGAAATGAGCGCTTTACTTGCAAGATGATCATCACTCTGAGGGGCATATTCATTTGAAAATGTGTTGTATTCGCTCAGGACTCTCTTAACATCCTCATAACGGAAAACTTGCCAGGCGCCTTGATCACCCCAATTGAGCATGAACTCTGCATCATAATAAACGGGCATTTCTTGTTGCATTTTACGATACCACTTAAATGGGTCTAGTGATGGTGATGGGACCATGATGTGATCTCTCCTTAGCCCAATTTACGGATGGTGACTATTGCATATCCGAAGTAAAGGGTGATTATTTTTCTAATCTATACCCATATATAACGATTTTAATCATTTATGCTATAAAAATATTTTATTCCGGTATCGAGTCATAAGGATATAGGCTTTTTTCTTGTCCATAAAATATCGACATTTTCGCATCGAGTTGAGTAGCTAGCATATTTACTTTCTGTCCTGCAGGTGAATGGATAATTCGATCCATAGCATGAGCATCTTCGTATATAACATCGAAAATAAGCTGCACACTTTGCACATCTTGTGCTAATTCGGTGCTGATAGGGCTGATACTGGTTATATCAACACGAACAATTCCTGGAAGACTTAAAAAATATGGGCAAATTTCTTGGAAGAAAAAACGTTCAAACTCTTTCATATCTGCAATATCTGAAAACATAACAACAGCTTTATACATGTGTACGATATCCTTTCTTTATTATATTGCGGCTCGGAAGAGAGTGAATGCACTAAAAGAAATAATTTGTTAATAGATATATTGATACAATATATCTATGTAATTATACAAAAGTAACGTTTTAATATATATAATATTTTTGAAAATATCGTCTTAAAAATAATATCAGTATGTATCCCTAAATGGGAGACACACTGATATTTATTCATCTATGATTTATCGAATATTTCTGGCTTCCTCTTCGTATTCCTTCTCTTTCTTCTCGTCACGAAGTGCTACGCCCTCTACATACATGTTTACTTCCACTACATTTAATCCAGTCATATTATAAATCGCATTTTCAACAGCGAGCACTACGTCTTTATATATTTCGGGAACATTGCGACCATACTCAACAATTACTTTAAGATCTACAGCTACCTCTTGTTCTCCAACTTCTACAGCTACGCCTTTTGAAAGATTTTTTCGTCCAAGTCTTTCCGCAAAGCCCTCGACTACTCCGCCACTCATTGCTACAATACCATTGATTTCACTTGCAGAGATACCAGCAATCGTTTCAATGACTTCTGATGAAAATTTCAATCCTACACCTCGTTGTTTTTTTTCAGCCACCACATTACCTCCTTGTTAATTAACTATATAAATTATATTCGTTTTTGGAAGAATAAACTCCTTTTTTTCCACCGCTTTCAGAATAGTAGACAAAACGGAATTGCACTCGATTCTACGAGTGTGCTATAATGTTTTTGGCTATACTTAAGTGTAGATATCTCTGACATGAAAGAGTGGGTATGTGCCCACTCTTTGTACTTGTTGTGGGGGATTGATGTGGTTAGGAAAGAGGAGTGGATATAACTTGAGTCGCCAAGTAATCGAAATTGTGGAGAAGATCGCCAAGCCGATTGTCAAAGAAGAAGGGTTAGAATTATTCGATATTGAATACAGCAAGGAAGGTGCAAACTGGTTTTTGCGTGTCTTTATCGATTTACCTGGAGGAGCAGTAAATCTAGATCATTGTAGTAAAGTGAGTGAGAAGTTAAGCAAAGAGCTTGATCGAGTCGATCCGATCCCAACCGCATATATGTTAGAAGTTTCATCACCAGGTGCGGAAAGACCCTTAAAAAGAGAACATGATTTTCAACGTGCAATTGGCAAATATGTCTACCTTTCTACATATGCACCTGTTAAAGGTGAAAAAGAGTTTACTGGTACACTAAAATCGGTGGAGCAAGAGTCTTTAGTGGTAGAAGTAGAGGGAGAGAGGTATCAGATTCCACGTAGTCAAATTGCGAAGGCGAGACTAGCTATTCTTCTATAGTATTGAAAGGAGGAAACATTACGATGAATGCTGAGTTCATCGAGGCACTCAATCAGCTTGAGAAAGAAAAGGGAATTAGTAAAGATATTTTAATTGATGCAATAGAAGCCGCATTAATCTCAGGTTATAAGCGAAATTTTCATTCAGCACAAAATGTACGTGTTGATATCGATCGTCAGACTGGGGCAGTTCGGGTTTTTGCTCGAAAGACTGTTGTTGAAGAAGTGCTGGATCCAAGATTAGAGATATCATTAGATGCAGCTCGAGAGATCAATTCAGTGTACCAGTTAGATGATATTGTAGAGATCGAAGTTACTCCAGCCGATTTTGGGCGGATTGCTGCACAGACGGCAAAGCAAGTTGTGACTCAGCGAATTCGCGAAGCTGAACGGAGCATTGTATATCAAGATTTTATTGATCGTGAAGAGGATATTGTAACAGGTATCATTCAACGGGTTGATTCCCGTTATTATTATGTCGATTTAGGTAGAGTGGAAGCTCTGTTGCCGATTTCAGAGACATTACCAGGTGAGCGATTTCGTCATAGTGATCGAGTAAAAACATATATTACAAAGGTTGAAAAATCTACTAAGGGGCCTCAAATTTTTTTATCTAGGACACATCCAGGATTGCTGAAACGGTTATTTGAATTAGAAGTTCCTGAGATATATGATGGAGTGGTAGAGATTCGTTCCGTATCTCGGGAAGCAGGATATCGTTCAAAAGTGGCGGTTCATTCACGTGATGAAAATGTGGATGCAGTTGGAGCATGTGTAGGACCTCGTGGAGTACGTGTTCAAACGATTGTCAATGAACTTTGTGGTGAAAAGATTGATATTGTTCGATGGTCAGATAATATTGAAGAATGGATTGCTAACTCATTAAGTCCTTCGAAGGTCATTTCGGTCACAATCTATGAAGATGAGAAGATGGCGCAAGTGATTGTACCTGACCACCAATTATCTTTGGCAATTGGTAAAGAAGGGCAAAATGCTCGATTAGCAGCCAAGCTAACCAATTGGAAAATCGATATTAAGAGTGAATCAGAAAGTGAAGAGAAAATAGTTGAGTTACCAACTGATCATACGGAGGAAATATCACCTGCTGATGAGGAGGTGTGATCAATGAAACAACGAAAAGTTCCATTACGTAAGTGTGTGGTCACACAAGAGTTATTTCCTAAAAAGCATTTGATCCGCGTTGTTCGTACACCTGAAGGTGAAGTTATGATTGACCCAACTGGTAAGCAATCAGGTAGGGGAGCTTATCTTTCCGCCTCGGTAGAGACCATTCAGCTTGCTCAAAAAAGAAAATCACTAGAAAGAGCTCTGAAGACTTCAATTCCAGAAGCGTTATATGAGAAACTAGTGGAACATGTGAAGCGGTTGGAGCTTTATGGATAGATTCTTCCAAATACTAGGATTAGCAATGAGAGCCCGAAAAGTGACTTCCGGTGAAGAATTAGTATTGCGGGAACTTCGAACAGGCAGGCTCCATTTAGTCGTGATGACAGTTGACGCAGCAAAGAATACTGAAAAGAAGATTTTAGATAAATGTAAATCGTATGATGTTCAAGTACTTAGATATGGCACAAGAGAAGAGCTTGGAAGGGCAATCGGCAAATCAGAGCGTGTGGTCTTAGGGATAAATGATGTCGGCTTTGCTCGGATGATCAAAAGCTCGTTCAGTAATTGATGGGGGTGAGCGTTTTGAGTAAAATGCGTGTTTACGAATATGCAAAGCAGATGAATATGAGTAGTAAAGAAGTCCTGACAATTTTAGAACGGATGGATTTGAAAGTTAACAACCATATGAGTGTAATGGATGAAGGAATGATGCTTAAGGTGCAACAATTTTTTAAAAATGTAAAAAGTGGCGAGGAAAACAAACAAAAAAGTCAATCAGTAGAGCAAAAGAAGGGTCAAACTTCAACAATGACAACAACAAGTGGTAAAAAGCAGAGCAATCAAAATCAAACATCGAATGACCGTAGCCAGCAAACACAAAAAGATCGTAACAAAAGAGGGAAATCGCAGTCGCGTAATAGTAATCGTCCTAATAATGCAGGTCGTTTTGGAGGTAAGAATCACCGTAGAAGAGGGGACCGCCGCCAGTCCGGTTTCGTAAAGGAGAAACAAGCGCCTGTATTACCAAAAGAAATTCAAGTTACAGGTCCGCTTACTGTCGGTGAGTTTGCCAAACAGTTGCGTAAAGAAGCATCTGAAGTGATTCGGAAATTAATTTCGTTTGGTACAATGGCGGCGATTAATCAAGAAATCGATGTGGATACAATGATTTTATTGGGAGAAGAGTTTGGAATCAGAGTTGTCTATAAAGAGATTGTTGATGAATCTAATTTTGAAGAATTAGAGGAACATGATGATCCAAATGATCTCGTTGAACGTCCACCTGTGGTCACGATTATGGGACATGTTGATCATGGAAAGACCACATTGTTGGATACCATTCGAGAATCAAAGATAACATCAGGTGAGGCTGGCGGAATTACACAGCATATCGGTGCTTACCAAATTGAAAAAGATGGTCGGAAAATCACATTCCTCGATACACCTGGGCATGCTGCATTTACTACAATGCGCGCTCGTGGTGCTAAAGTAACGGATATCACAATTTTAGTAGTCGCAGCGGATGATGGTGTAATGCCACAGACGATTGAAGCGATTAACCACTCGAAAGCCGCAAATGTCCCAATAATTGTAGCCGTAAATAAAATGGATAAACCTGATGCTACTCCAGATCGTGTGATGCAACAGTTAACAGAATATGGAGTAGTACCAGAGGATTGGGGCGGAGAAAATATATTTGTGCCCATTTCAGCACTAAATGGAACAGGAATCGATGATCTATTAGAGATGGTTTTACTTCAAGCCGAAATATTAGAGCTAAAAGCGAACCCAGAAAAACCTGCTCGTGGTGTTGTGATTGAAGCTGAGTTGGATAAAGGGAAAGGAACCATTGGAACAGTTCTTGTCCAATCTGGGACATTGCGAGTTGGAGATGCTATTGTTGCAGGAAATCATTTTGGTAAAATTCGGGCGATGATCAATGATCGCGGCCGTCGAATTAAAGTGGCTTCACCATCTACTCCTGTGGGGATCTTAGGTCTTTCAGACGTACCAAATGCCGGTGATGCCTTTATGGTGTTTGAAGATGAGAAAAAGGCCCGTGCAATCGCTAGTCAAAGAGGATTGAAGGAGAAACAAGCAGCACAAGGTACACAGGCAAAAGTTACCTTAGATGATCTATTCAAGCAGATTCAAGAAGGTGAAATGAAAGAGTTAAATGTGATTATAAAAGCCGACGTACAAGGTTCTGCTGAAGCATTGCAAGGATCGCTAGAGAAAATTGATGTAGAAGGTGTTCGTGTAAAGATCATTCACTCGGGTGCAGGAGCAATCACAGAGTCAGATATTATTTTGGCCTCTGCTTCAAATGCAATCATAATTGGTTTTAATGTGCGACCTGAACCGAATGCTCGAGCTATGGCAGAACGTGAACAAGTTGATGTGCGTCTTCACCGAGTTATTTACAACGTGATTGAAGAAATCGAATCTGCAATGAAAGGATTGCTTGATCCTGAGTTTGAAGAGCGTGTCATTGGTTCGGTTGAAGTGCGGCAAATTTTTAAAGTTTCCCGTGTTGGAACCATCGGCGGCTGTTATGTTACTGAAGGGAAAATTGTTCGCAATGCGCATATTCGCTTAGTTCGGGATGGTATTGTCATTCATGAAGGGAAGTTAGATACGTTAAAACGTTTTAAAGATGACGCTAAAGAAGTAACCCAAGGTTATGAGTGCGGAATCACATTGGAAAATTATCATGATATTAAAGAGGGAGATGTGATTGAAGCATACGTAATAGAAGAAGTGAAACGTACTTGAGCTATCATGTAATCCTGCGAGAGTTCTCTTGCCGAGTGCATGGTGTGCATTCATTAAAAGAAAAACGTAGCTTAGTACAGAGTTTTAAGATGCGTGTGCGAAATCGGTGGAATCTTTCTATTGCTGAAGTGGATTATCAGGATCAGTGGCAAATGACGACTTTGGCTATTGTTGGGATTGGAAACAATAAGCAGAAAGTAGAACAAGAGCTAGATCGAGCTGCTCACTTGCTGGAGCAAGTTGCCCAATTAGAAATTATAAGCGACGAAATTACTCTCCTATGAGAGTCATCTAAGGAGGTGTCGGCTTTGGCCCGCATTCGAGTGAGCCGTGTCGGCGAACAAATCAAAAAGGAGTTATCGCAAGTTATCCAGAGGGAGATCAAAGACCCACGAATTGGATTTGTTACGGTGACTGGGGTTGAGATGAGTGGAGACCTACAAGTAGCAAAAGTTTTTATAAGTGTGATGGGGCAGGAAAATACGAAAGAAGAGTCTTTAGCCGCGCTAGAAAAAGCAAAAGGATATTTGCGTTCTGAAATTGGAAGAAGAATTCAGCTTCGTTATGTTCCTGAACTAACTTTTGTCATGGATTCCACGCTGGATCAGAGTGAACATATTGAACGTTTGTTACATGATGTTCAAAAGGAGAACGATCATGAATGAATGATCGCATAGAAAAGTTAGAACAAGCAATTTTAGCGAAAAAGCATTGGTTGGTTGTTTCACATCTTAATCCAGACGGTGACGCATTGGGTTCTACATTAGCGGTCAAACACATTTTGGAACAGTGGAATATCGAACATACATGTTTAAATCTGTCCCAAATTCCTAATAAGTATCAGATTTTACCTGGTATTGATCAGATTTATCAACCAACAAACCTGGATGAGACGTTTGATGCAGTCATATTTGTAGATGCAGCAGATCGTGAACGAATTGGGATAGCATGCGAACAATGTATAAAAGAGGATGCTTTTATCATCAACATTGATCATCATGCAACAAATGATCAATATGGTATGATCAATTGGGTTGAGACAGAGGCATCAGCAACAGCGGAGATTATTTATCAATGGGTAGAATATTCTAATAGAATCGATTGGAACTCTTTTCTAGCGACATCTGTTTATACAGGTATTTTAACTGATACGGGAGGATTTCGTTATTCAAATACCACTCCCGATGTGATGCGCTATGCATCAAACTTGTTAGAAAAAGGTGTTCAAGGTCATGAATTAGCGGATATTCTCCTAGAAACGACAACATTGCCTGCATTAGAGCTATTACAAAGAGCATTGACCCATTTGCAAGTGGATGGTTCCATTGCTTGGACTCAAATAGATCAACACGAGTTAAACGAGGCAAATGCTGTAGAATCCGATACTGCTGGCATTGTAAATTATGCACGTAACCTTGAAGGCGTAGATGTGGGTATCCTTTTTCGAGAAGTGGAACCTGATGTGATCAAAGTGAGCCTCCGATCAAGGTTGGAGACGGATGTAGCCTCGATTGCCAGTTATTTTGGTGGTGGTGGACACACAAGGGCGGCTGGATGTACAATTAAAGGCAAACTACCGCAAGTGGTTGAGCGTGTGATTAAACATGTACAGAAGGAACAGGGGCGTGCTTAAAGATGTTTCATGGTATTCTGCCTGTATGGAAACCAAAAGGGTGTACTTCACACGATGTGGTAGGAAAGATTAGGCGATGGTTCGGACAAAAAAGGGTCGGTCATACAGGCACGCTTGATCCTGAGGTGGAGGGCGTGCTTCCGATCTGTTTAGGGCAAGCTACACGCCTAGTTGAATATATACAATCCCTTCCTAAAACTTATTACGGAACGATGAAGTTAGGAATTGCTACAGATACAGAAGATCAAACTGGACAAACCATTGCTCAACAAAAGGTTGAAGAGTTGGATTATCAACAAGTTCTTAAAGTATTTGCCAAATTTACAGGAATCATTGAACAAATTCCCCCTATGTATTCAGCCATAAAGATCGATGGAAAGCCACTTTATACATTAGCTAGAGCTGGAAAGCAGATTCAACGAAAAGCAAGGAAAATTGAGCTTTATCAATTTGACTTACTAGATTTGCGTCGAGATGCTTATCCAGAAATAGACTTTCGAGTAACTTGCTCCAAAGGAACTTATATTCGTACACTTTGTGTTGATGTGGGAAAATCTTTAGGTGTTCCTGCGCATATGAAAAGTTTGTTACGAGAAAAAAGCGGTCCTTTTCATCTGAAAGATTGTTTAACTTTTGATGAGTTAGAGCAAACTGTCAAGACTGATCATTTAGATGAATACATTGTCCCATTAGATGAAGTGCTGGGGAATCTACCCTGTATACTCATTCCAGAATCAGAGATGAAACACGTTTATGATGGATGGGAAATATTGATTGAAGATTATTCTGGCAAATCTCCACTTGTACGTGTATATTCAGAGACAGGTGAGTTTGCTGCTATTTATCGACTTGATGAATTTGGTATGGCACGAGCGGAAAAAGTCTTTCGGGATGTGAACTAGACATGAAAACGATACATCTTACCTATCCTAATATTCATAAAGTTGATTCTTCTGTGATTGCTTTAGGATATTTTGATGGTGTACATCGCGGGCATCAAAAAGTGATTCAAACTGCAAAGAATTTAGCGAAAGAAAGGAAAGCTGCTTTGTCAGTGATGACTTTTCATCCTCATCCGAAAGTGGTGCTCGGTCAATTGAAGCATGTTCGTCATCTTACACCTCTCTCGGAAAAGGAACGTTTGTTTAAACAAATGGGCGTAGAGCAGCTTTTTATTGTGCAGTTCGATGAATTATTTTCTCAGTTGACTCCACAGAAATTTGTTGAACGAGTGCTCAGTCCTTTGGCTGTAAAAGGTGTTGTGACAGGGTTTAACTTTCATTTTGGAAAAGGTGGACAGGGAAGCGGGGAAGATTTAGCGAGAATCGGAGCAAATATATTTGAAACAAAAATCGTTTCGCCTGTATTGGATGATCAGCTACCGATCAGCAGTACTCGAATCCGTGATGCTTTATCAATTGGCGATGTTACTAGCGCAATGCGTTTGTTAGGGCGTGCTTATGCTTTTCATGGTCGAGTCGTTCATGGTGATCAAAGAGGTCGTGTCATTGGTTTTCCAACTGCTAATATTGAACCGAGCGATGCTTACTGGATTCCTAGCCGAGGGGTCTATATAGTGAAAGTAAAGAATGAACAAAGTCAATTTTATGGAATGATGAATATAGGCATTCGTCCTACTTTTGATCATCCTGAACCTCGTGAGGTTATTGAGGTTCATCTATTAGATTTTCAAGGTGATCTCTATGATCAACAATTAACTATCGAAGTTATTCATCATTTGCGGTCGGAGAGAAAATTTAGTTCAGTAGATCAATTGCTACAACAACTGAATATAGATCGAGAACAGACAGAGCAATGGATTTCTGTGCAGGCAAGTAAAGAATAGATAGCATATTTTTATTCCAATCACTGGTTTGCTTTCCAAAATATCAGTTTGCCTCGCTTTACACTTTCTCTTTAGGTATGCTATACTTTTTTCGTATTGGTCAAAACCTGGTCGCGGATGTACGAGTACCTCAACGTAAATCTGGGATCAAGGGGTTTTTAGATGAGGAGGTGAAGGGATGAGTTTATCCCTGGAGAAAAAACGTGAAATCATTGCTGAATATAAGACGCATGATTCAGATACAGGGTCGCCAGAAGTACAAGTTGCTATTTTGACGTATCGCATCAACGAATTAAATCAACATTTACGTGAGCATGATAAAGATCATCATTCTCGCCGTGGATTGCTTAAAATGGTTGGACATCGCCGTAACTTGTTGAATTATTTGAAGAAGCTAGATGTCACTCGCTATCGTACTCTGATTAAAAGGCTTGGATTGCGCAGATAGAAGCGGGCATTGTCCCAAAAGCGGGCTAATCCCCGCTTTTTTCCTTATGGAAATTTAGTAGAAGGAACATACTGTTAATGCGCAGAAGTATGGATTGTGCGCCTGTCTGTTTTTTAGAAAGGAAGTGATTCATAAATGGAACCTACAGTTTTTACAACACAGTTTGCAGGGCGCCAACTTTCAGTAGAGGTAGGGAAGTTTGCTGGTTTGGCAAATGGATCTGTGATGGTTCGCTACGGTGAGTCAGTGGTATTGGCAACTGCCACAGCATCGCAGGAGCCAAAGGACACCGACTTTTTTCCGCTAACAGTTAACTATGAAGAACGGCTGTACGCAGTGGGAAAGATACCAGGTGGTTTTATTAAACGTGAAGGGCGTCCTAGTGAAAAAGCTATTTTGGCTAGTCGATTGATTGATCGCCCCATTAGACCTCTTTTTCCAGACGGATTTCGAAATGAGGTGCAGGTTGTAACAACAGTGATGTCAGTTGATCAAGATTGTTCAACTGAGATTACAGCAATGGTGGGGGCATCTGTCGCGTTGACGATTTCGGATATTCCTTTTTCTGGACCGATCGCTGGTGTGATTATCGGGCGGATCGATGGTCAATTAGTCGTAAATCCAACCGTTGAAGAGATGGAAAAGTCTGATCTCCATTTAGTCGTAGCAGGTACATACGAGGGGATCAATATGGTAGAAGCTGGTTCTGATGAAGTAGCTGAAGAAGAGATTCTTGAAGCTATCTTGTTTGGGCATGAACAGATTAAAAAACTTGTTCAATTCCAAGAAGAAATCCAGCAAAAGGTTGGCAAAGAGAAAATGGTACCAGCTCTTTATCAATTTGAAAAAACTTTGGAAGATGAAGTACGTAATCAAGCTACAAAATCATTGACAGCGGCAGTTCAAGTTGTTGAGAAGCTAGCTCGCCAAGCTGCAATCGACCAGGTGAAAGAGGATATTTTAGCAAAATATCAAGAAAGATTTGGCGATCATTTTGATGATAAAGAAAAGGAATTGAATGCGATCCTTGACCAGATTGTCAAAGAAGAAGTTCGACGGCTGATTGTAGAGGAGTCCAAACGTCCAGATGGACGAACCCCTGAAGAGATTCGTCCACTATCGAGCGAGATTGAGATATTACCTCGTACACATGGATCAGGACTATTTCGACGTGGACAAACACAGGTACTTAGTGTGTGTACACTTGGTGCATTAGGTGATGTGCAAATTTTGGATGGGTTAGATTTGGAAGAATCTAAGCGTTTCATGCACCACTATAATTTCCCGCCTTTTAGTGTTGGTGATACACGTCCAATCCGTGCACCAGGTCGTCGGGAAATTGGTCATGGAGCCTTGGGTGAGCGAGCATTAGAAGCTGTTATCCCTTCAGAAGATGAATTTCCATATACAATTCGCTTGGTATCTGAGGTACTAGAATCAAACGGTTCCTCTTCTCAGGCTAGCATCTGTGCTTCAACACTTGCACTCATGCATGCTGGCGTTCCGATCAAGGCACCAGTTGCTGGGATTGCCATGGGCTTAGTGAAAGAGTCGGATCAAGTAGTCATTTTAACCGATATCCAGGGTATGGAAGACCACTTGGGAGATATGGATTTTAAAGTTGCTGGTACTGAAAAGGGTGTAACAGCTCTGCAAATGGATATTAAAATTTCAGACATTGATCGTTCAATTTTAGAACGAGCATTAAAGCAAGCTAGAGTAGGTAGAATGGAAATTTTGGAAAATATGCGAAGCTGTATTTCAGAACCTCGGACCGTGCTATCTCCATACGCCCCTAAAATTCTCACTTTAAGAATTCATCCTGATAAGATACGTGATGTAATTGGTCCTAGTGGGCGTGTAATTAATAAAATCATCGAAGAGACTGGTGTGAAAATCGATATAGAACAAGATGGCCGAATCTATATCGCATCTCCTGATTCTCAGAAAAACCAACAAGCTAAAGAGATTATTGAAGACTTAGTTCGTGAAGTAGTCGTAGGTGATATTTATCTGGGAACTGTGAAGCGGATTGAGAAATATGGAGCATTTATTGAACTGTTCCCTGGAAAAGAAGGGCTTTGCCATATCTCACAGCTAGATACTCAACGTGTAGCCAAGGTACAAGATGTAGTTAAAGTTGGTGATTCGATCACAGTCAAAGTGACAGAGATTGATGATCAAGGTCGCATTAATCTCTCACGTAAAGTTCTTCTGAAAAAAGAAGAATCTAAGAAGCCATCAAAGTCATAGCATAAGATGATCCGGCAAAGAGTCAGAGCGATCTGTCTCTTTTTTCATTTTTCAGGTCATACCGTTTTACCATAAGTCATAGATTGATAGAAAAATGGTTTCGGTGGAGGAACGGTATGATGAATTTCTTATTAAGAATATTCGGACTGGGGTTGACGGTAGTATTTGTTTTTTATATTGCTGAATCAGATACGATTAATGATTATATAACGTATGTAAAAGCAGGAAAAGTAGAATCCGTATTTTGGCAGGATCAGGGTGATAAAGATTTAAGAGCAGCTATTCATGCAGGAGCGAAAAAAAAGAATCGACCAGCAATTGATGCTAGAATCGATCCGGTATGGAAACTAATCCCTGGATATAATGGGATTCAAGTTGATGAAAATAAAACATTCCAAAAAACATGGCGAAAAAATAATCACAAGAAAATAGAATGGGTATATCGTGAAATAAAGCCAAAAATCACGATCAACCATTTTCAGCAAGTTCCGATATATCGAGGCAATGAACAAAAACGCTCTGTCGCTTTGATGATTAACGTAGCATGGGGAACAGAATTTTTACCTCAGATGTTGGAAATTTTAGAAAAGGAGCATGTAAAAGCCACCTTTTTCTTAGATGGTTCTTGGCTATCAAAGCATCAAGCAGACGCAAAGAAAATCTTACAAGCTGGACATGAGTTGGGAAATCATGCGTATTCTCATCCCCTTATGAGCCAAATATCTGAAGCTAGAATGGAAACAGAAATCGCCAAAACAGAAAAATTACTTGGTCAATGTTGTAAACAAAGAAGTCGATGGTTTGCCCCACCAGCAGGTGATTTTAATCAAACTGTGGTTGATGTAGCTGAAAGTCATCAGATGAAGACAGTTTTATGGACAGTTGACACAGTAGATTGGCGTAGAAGTACCTCAGTATCCGATATGACGAGGAAAATTGATGAAAAAGTGAGTAATGGAAGTCTGATTTTAACTCATCCGACAAATCGAACTGTAGAAGCTTTTCCAAAGTTGATTCAAATAATAAAGAAAAAAGGTTTGAAATTGGAGCGTGTTAGTGATGTTCTCTCTTCAAATAGGTAGATAAGGGCTGGAAAAAAGAGAAAAAAAATGATATTTTGGATTGAGCGTCAGGTGAGATCGTTAAACCTGAATGAGCATAAGAAAATGGAGGATCTCAGTGGTTGCTAAACATATATTAAGAAACGGTTTGCGTGTCGTTTCGGAATCAATTCCCCATGTTCGATCAGTTGCTTTGGGGATCTGGATTCATACTGGATCAGAAAATGAAACAGAAGGAAATAATGGTATTTCTCATTTTTTAGAACACATGTTATTTAAAGGAACGGAAAAAAGAAATGCGCGTCAACTTGCAGAAGCTTTTGATGAAATTGGTGGTCAAGTGAATGCATTTACATCAAAAGAGTTAACCTGCTTTTATGCAAAAGTTTTAGATCAGCATTTTTCCATAGCATTAGATATATTAACAGATATGTTTTTGCATTCTCAGCTATTAGCTGAAGAAGTTGAGCGGGAGAAAAAGGTGATCACTGAGGAGATTCGTATGGTAGAAGATACTCCTGATGATCAAATACATGACCTTTTGGCAAAGGCTTCTTATGGAAGCCATTCACTTGCTTATCCGATTCTTGGCTCAGTTGAGAATGTAAATCGCTTTTCGCGGGACGATTTAATGTTTTATCAACAGCAATTTTATCAACCAAAACGGGTGGTTGTAGCAGTAGCTGGAAATCTAGCAGATGATTATTTAGAGCAGATTGAGCAGGCTTTTCAGTCATTTAAGGAGCCTGATCTTTCACCATTACACGCAGCTTCCCGACCTATTTTTACACCTTCCGTTTATCATAAGAAGAAAGAGATTGAACAGACTCATATTTGCCTTGGTCTACCTGGTCTTGCCCTAGACGATGCACGAATCTATCATATGATTCTTCTCAATAATATCTTAGGTGGCAATATGAGTTCACGTCTCTTTCAGTTAATTCGTGAAGAGAAAGGGTTAGCCTACTCAGTTTTTTCTTTCCATTCTGCCCACCGCCAAACGGGTTTATTTACTCTTTATGCCGGTACAGCACATGGACAGGAAGATGAAGTGATTCAATGTATTTATCAGATTTTTGAACAGTTAGTTGCAAAAGGTTTTTCATCATCTGAGTTATGGAAAGCAAAAGAGCAGTTAAAGGCTAACCTAATGATGGGTTTAGAAAGCACACATAACCGGATGAGTCGCCTTGGGCGAAATGAAATATTATTGAATCGTCATTTAGAACTGGATGAAGTAGTTCAGATGGTGGAAGAGATATCGCTAGAAGAGCTAAATCAGTTAGCCAAAGAAGTGGTCACGGCACCAGCCTCATTGGCCATTGTTTCTCCAAGTGGGAAGGTACCAAAATCGTTTAGGAGAGATAGCATTGATACAAGTTTCGATCATTCAATTTGAACATGCAAAGGATTTACCATTACCAAGACAAATGTCTTCAGGAGCAAGCGGGTTCGATCTGGTCGCCGCAATTGATCAGCCTTTTAAGTTAGAGCCTGGAAAACGACATTTAATCCCGACGGGAATCGCCTGCTCAATGCCAAATGGGATAGAGGCACAAGTACGTCCCCGAAGTGGTTTGGCACTGAAGCATGGGGTTACGGTTTTAAATACACCTGGAACAATTGATGCCGATTACCGAGGAGAGATTGGCGTTATTTTAATCAACCATGGTGAAGAGCCTTTTCTCATTCAACGCGGCGATCGAATTGCCCAGCTTATATTCCAAGCAATTTCTCCCGTTGAACTGCAAATAGTAAATAAGTTGGAAGAGACTATGCGGGGTGCTGGCGGATTTGGTCATACCGGTATATAAAGAGGATTTGAAACAAAACTGCTGTATGATTTCAGCAGTTTTGTTTTTTTATAGGAAGATTGGTCATATGATTAGACGAGAACATGGTTGGAGGAGAAATTTATGCGTTGGAGTGAATTGATGACTAAAGAATGCATTGATTTGACAAATGCTGAGCGAGTTGGCGATTTTACACGTGCGGATCTACAGATTGACCCGAGAACAGGTCGGATTGAAGCGATTGTCATACCATCAACACGATCATGGTTTGGAAAAAAAGAAGAGGACCAGAAGCTGAGATGGTCGGCTATTCAGACGATAGGCGCAGATCTTGTCATTATTGATATGAGAAGAATTTGAGACTCCTCACGCATAAAAGCGTGGGATTCTTGGGTAGTTTGCGCACTCCATTCATTTCTGCTTTGTGCAACTCCCAAGCTAGGGGCTGACCCATCGGCCCATCCCATGCAGTGATACAACTTCTGTTGCATGTACCTACATGGGTGGCATACCTGTTACCAGTACGCTAGTTTCGGTTCCATCAATCACTCTTATGGTTTTACCAAGCGGGAGAGTTTAGTTCGCCGCTTGAACCTCATACCATAACGTACACAGGAACAAAACCTGCTACAAGCAGGATGAGCACCGCTCATGCGTTCGATTATACAAAAAATGGTTGCTCTTAGCAATCCCTTGAAAGGGATTACCGAGCAACGTCATCTTTCATCCCACGATTCAAACCGTGGGCTTTCAGCTGGCAGATTTCTGTAAACGATGTTGAACACCTTCAACCACCCATACATATGATGTAGCAAGGATATATGCCTTACTGTATCCACTGCTTGTCAGGGAAAGGGGTAGGGAATGAATGCTCACAGGCAAACATGTTGTCTTTCTTGGTGGAGATGCACGTCAATTAGAAGTGATAAAACGATTTATTGAATTGGATGCACAAGTAAGCCTAGTTGGCTTTGATAATTTACAAACACCACTTAGTGGAACGATGCAACGTGAATGGAATACTACTGTACTTGAAAAGGCGGATATTTTAATTCTCCCCATTGTAGGAACAGATGATCAGGGGAATGTTGCGAGTGTTTTCTGTTCTGACAATCTAACTTTAACTAGAAAACATATGCAAGCATTGCCTAAAGGAAGTCTAATATTTACTGGAATGGCACGACCTTACTTAACTCAGCTCTGTGCAGAATTTGACATTCACCTTTTTGAATTACTAGATCGAAATGACGTTGCAATCTATAATTCAATACCTACTGTTGAGGGTGCTTTAATGATGGCGATTCAACATACAGATATAACATTGCATCATGCAAATTGTGTTGTCTTAGGATTAGGGCGTGTGGGCTTATCGCTTGCCCGTGTATTACATGCAATTGGGGCAAAAGTAAGCGTTGGCGTACGATGTCCAGATGATATTGCTCGCGTTTTTGAGATGGGTCTCATACCTTTTCAAATCAAACAATTGGAACAACATGTCTCTCATGCGGATATCATATTTAATACTGTGCCAGCGCTTGTTGTCCAGACATCTGCGATTAATAAAATGCAACATGATGTTTTGATAATGGATCTTGCTACAAAACCAGGTGGAGTTGATTTTAAAGCTGCTGAAAAGAGGGGCATTAAAGCACTTCTTTGTCCCAGCCTTCCAGGCATCGTTGCTCCCAAGACGGCTGGGAAGATATTGGCTCAGGCGATTACAACGTTGATTGATGAAGTGATGATTAAGGAGGGCTTGGAAGCATGAATTTTCATGGAAAAACAATAGGTTTTGCTCTGACTGGATCACACTGTACACATGATGAAGTCTTACCGGAGATGAAACGATTGGTTTCCTTAGGCGCTGATGTTATTCCAATCCTGTCCCATACTGTAGCCACTGTTGATAGCCGTTTTGGAACTGCGGAAGATTGGAAGCAACGTGTGATTGAGATTACAGGGAATACACCGTTGATGACTGTTCCAGAAACAGAGCCATTAGGCCCTTCTCAAAAATTGGATTGCTTAGTGATTGCACCTTGTACGGGTAATACAATGGCTCGTCTTGCCAATGCATTGACAGATGGGCCAGTATTAATGGCGGCGAAAGCGCAAATTCGAACACATCGTCCTGTTGTTCTAGCCATTTCAACAAATGATGCATTAGGTTTTAATGCGGCTAATATAGCAAAGTTATTACCTGCAAAAGATTTTTACTTTGTCCCCTTTGGTCAGGATAATCCTGAAAAGAAACCAAAATCAATGGTTGCCCGTATGGAAATGATTCCAGAAACTTGTTTTGAGGCGATTGTTGGGAAACAAATTCAGCCATTAATAGTTGAAAAATACCGTGACTTAACCTCATAATAGAGAATGAAATTTTAACGTAGATGTTTAAGCCCTAGGATCATGATCCAAGGCGTTAAGGGCTTACAATAGAGCTTGTTGCAAGTTCAAGAAACAGCCGCAGCAGTTCTGTAGAAATTATGGTTCTTTGGGAGGAGTTAAGAGATGTCAGACAATGAATATCGTGTAGCCGTTGTAGGTGCAACAGGTGCTGTTGGAGAACAGATGATTAAGTATTTAGAGCAACGTAATTTTCCTGTAAAAGAATTACGACCTTTAGCTAGTAAACGTTCAACTGGAAAAACTGTCATGTTTCAGGGACGTGAAGTAAAAGTTCAAGAGACGACACCTGATGCGTTTGAGGGGATTGATATTGCTCTATTTAGCGCTGGCGGAAGTGTGAGTAAAGCGATTGCAAAAGAAGCTGTGGCACGCGGTGCTTTAGTAATCGATAACTCGAACGCTTTTCGGATGGACCCAGAAGTACCATTGGTTGTACCTGAGGTGAATCCAGAAGCAATTGCCCAAAACAAGGGAATTATTGCAAATCCTAACTGTTCGACTATTCAAATGGTTGTAGCACTGAAGCCCTTATATGATCAATTTGGCATCGAACGCATCATTGTCTCAACGTATCAGGCTGTTTCTGGCGCTGGTATGAACGCTAGTAAAGAATTAGATGCACAGACACAGGCGTTTATCAGTGGTGATCAAGTACCAACTCAAATTTTACCAGTTGGAAGCTTAGATAATCATTATCAACTAGCTTTTAATGTGATTCCACAAGTTGATGTTGGTCAAGAAAATGGATTTACATTAGAAGAAATGAAAATGGTTCGTGAAACAAAGAAAATTTTTAATGATGATCAGATAGGTGTAACAGCTACATGTGTACGTGTACCGGTGCAGAGAGGGCATAGTGAATCAGTTTATGTTGAGTTAAAACAAGATTATCAGTTAGAGGAAGTAAAAGATTTATTAGCAAAACAACCAGGTGTGATCGTTCAGGATGATATAGAGCAACAGATCTATCCCATGCCACTTGAAACAGCAGATCGTCCTGAAGTTTTTATTGGTCGAATTCGCCGTGATTTAACTCATGATCGCGGACTGAATCTATGGGTTGTATCCGATAACCTACTAAAAGGTGCGGCTACAAATGCGATTCAAATCGCCGAAGCGTATATTGCGAGCAAGAGATAAGAAGGGATCAAAAGATGAATATTCTTGTACAAAAGTTTGGAGGTACTTCTGTAGCATCTGATGAGATGCGAGAGCATGTTGTTCATCATATTCGCCGTGAGTTGGCATCAGGGTATCGGATTGTCGTTGTCGTATCGGCGATGGGTCGAAGTGGTGATCCCTATGCAACAGATACTTTGTTAAGTATGGTAGGTGGAGAAAAAGCCAATTTGTCATCACGTGAACTTGATTTGCTGGTTAGTTGTGGTGAAGTTATTTCAGCTAGTAAACTAGCTAGTCTACTAAAAAGCTATGGCATTGATAGTTGTGTGATGACCGGTGGACAAGCGGGCATTGTGACAGATAATCGCTTTATGGATGCTAGAATCCTAGCGATTCATCCTAATCAAATAGAAGCAGAGCTTGAATTAGGAAAAGTGGTAGTTGTAGCAGGATTCCAAGGACAAACTGCAAAAGGAGAAGTTACAACGCTGGGTAGAGGAGGAAGTGACACCACGGCAACAGCGCTTGGGGTCGCTCTGCACGCGGAACGTGTAGACATATATACTGACGTCGAAGGAATTATGACTGCAGATCCACGAATAGTTGCCGATGCAGCACCACTTGAAATGGTAACCTATACAGAAATGTGTAATCTCGCTTTTCAAGGAGCAAAAGTGATTCATCCTCGTGCAGTCGAGATCGCGATGCAAACGAATGTCCCGATTCGGGTGCGTTCTACTTTTTCTGATCATCCAGGAACACTCGTTGTAAGCACACCTGAACAGCATACGTTTGCTAGCGAAGTCCAAGAGCGCTTGATCACAGGAATTACACAGCGCGACCAAGTAACACAAATACGTGTAGCAACCAAAGATGGAAATTATGATATTCAACGTAAGGTTTTTCGAGCAATGGCCGATCAAGGTATTAGTGTTGATTTCATTAGTGTAAATCCAAGTGGAATTGCCTATACCGTCTATGATGAATATGCTGATCATGCGGAAATGATTTTACGGAGTCTTGATTTGGAGCCAGAGTTACGCCGCCATTGTGCGAAGGTATCGACCGTTGGCGCAGGAATTGCAGGTGTACCTGGAGTCATGGCACAAATATTAGAAGCATTGACAGAAGAAGATATTCAGATCCTTCAATCAGCCGATTCGCATACAACGATATGGGTTTTAGTGCGTGGTGAAGATATGATTCGTTCAGTTCAGGCACTACATCGCCATTTTCAATTGCATCAAGCCAATAAATTTAGTGAAGAGTTAGGAGGAATCGCATGTTCGGGCGCGTAATCACGGCAATGGCTACCCCATTTACAAAAACAGGGGAAATCGATTGGATTCAATTAGAAAAATTAATTGAGCACTTGATCAAAACAGGCTCAGATAGCCTTGTTGTAAGCGGAACAACTGCTGAATCACCCACTTTAACACATAGTGAGAAATTGGAGTTGTTTCGTTTTGCAGTAAAAACTGCTGCTGGGCGTGTAAAAATCATTGCTGGAACAGGAAGTAATAATACACAACAAAGTATTGAATTATCCCGCCAAGCGGCGGCTTGTGATGTAGATGCATTGATGTTAGTCGCTCCTTATTACAATAAACCATCACAAGAAGCGATGATTCAACACTTTCAAGCAATTGCGGAAAGAACAGAATTACCAATTGTACTCTATAATGTCCCAGGAAGAACAAGCTCAAATCTATTACCAGCTACAGTCGCTCAACTGGCTGAGCATCAAAATATTGTAGCTGTCAAAGAAGCATCAGGTGACATAGATCAAATTTCGCTATTGGCACGACTTTTACCAGATGATGTCGTGATTTATAGTGGCGATGATTCTTTGACACTGCCTATTTTATCGATTGGTGGAGTAGGGGTAATCAGTGTAGCGAGTCATTTATTTGGTCTTGAATTACAAGAAATGATCCAATCCTACGAGCAAGGAAATGTAAAACGTGCGTTAGAGTTGCACCAACAACTTTATCCTGCATTCAAAGGTCTATTTTTGACAAGTAGCCCTGCGCCATTGAAGTATGCAATGTCTGAGCTAGGATTATGTGAGCCTACATTGCGACTACCCTTAATTGAATTAAACCAGCAAGAAAAAGAAGCAGTTAAGGAATGGCTTTATTCTTTGCGGTAGGTTAGTCCCTTTTTGGGCAAAATGGCTCAAGAAGGGCTTTTCTTTTTGTTTATTCTGTTGCATAGTGCTTTTCAAATCGTATATAATGTAAATAAGTGAGATATGTGCGGTCAAGGGTGACTACAATTGAATATAGGAGGTTACGTTTTTGGCAAAAAACCTACGAGGCAAATTAATGATCTTTGCTCTCGGTGGGTTGGATGAAATCGGAAAAAATATGTATGTCGTCCAATATGAGGACGATTTGATTGTAATTGACTCAGGATTAATGTTTCCTGAGGAAGGGATGTTAGGAATTGATATCGTGATTCCTGATGTTACCTATTTGGTTGAAAATCAGCAGAAAATACGAGGTATATTTTTAACTCATGGACATGAAGACCATATTGGTGCATTATCGTATGTTTTAAGAAAGGTACGTGCTCCAATTTATGCTACACGGTTAACAATGGGTCTTGTTGAACATAAATTACGAGAAGCGCACTTACTCAATGATACAAAACGGATTGTTGTTGATAGCCATTCAGTTGTAAAGTTAGGTGTATTTCGTGTGTCATTTTTTGCCACCAATCATAGTATTCCAGATTCGGTGGGAGTCTGCGTTGATACACCAGAAGGAACCGTTGTTCATACAGGAGATTTTAAATTTGATATGACTCCCGTTAATGGACAAATGGCTGATATGCATAAAATGGCAGAAATAGGAAAAAAAGGCGTTATTTGTCTTTTGTCGGATAGTACAAATGCAGAACGACCTGGTTTTATTGGATCGGAACGATCAGTAGGCGAAGGATTAGACGAAGTTTTCCGCAAGGCGAAACAACGTATTATCGTTGCAACTTTTGCCTCTAATATTCATCGGATTCAACAGGTTGTAGATGCTTGCTTTGCTCATGGACGCAAATTAGCAGTCGTAGGACGTAGTATGATTAACGTAGTAAACATTGCGTCAGAGTTAGGCTATTTACAGATTCCTTCAGATATGATCATTGATCCAGATGAGATTAACCGCTTACCTGCTCATCGGGTCGCTGTGATGTCTACAGGAAGCCAAGGAGAAGCAATGTCTGCTCTTACTCGGATGGCTAATGCATCCCATCGTAAAGTAGAGATACTCCCTGGAGATACCGTTGTAATCGCTGCTACTCCGATTCCGGGAAATGAGCGGATGATTGGTCGAACCATCGATCAACTCTTTCGAATTGGTGCCCACGTTGTATATAGTAAAACAGCTCATGTTCATGTATCAGGTCATGGTGCCCAAGAAGATTTAAAATTAATGCTGAATCTGCTGAAACCAAAATATTTTATTCCGATTCATGGAGAGTATCGTATGTTACTCGCCCATGCCCAACTCGCTGAATCTGTCGGTGTAAAACCAGAGAATATCTTTGTTTGCGATAATGGAGACACAGTTGAAGTATCTGGTGGGAAAGCTCGTTATGGAGCCAAAATTCACACTGGCAAAGTATTAATCGATGGACTTGGTGTAGGAGATGTAGGAAACATCGTCCTACGAGATCGCAAATTACTTTCACAAGACGGCATATTAGTAGTCGTAGTTACCCTTAGTAAAAAGCACGGTCATATTCTATCTGGACCAGACATTATTTCTCGCGGTTTTGTCTACGTTCGTGAATCTGAACAATTATTAGATGAAGCAAATCGAGTCGTTAATCTAACGATGGAAAGATGTATGAAAGAGAAAATTAGTGAATGGGCATCACTTAAAACAAGTATCCGTGATTCACTTAGCAAATTTCTCTATGAACGCACCCGCCGCCGCCCAATGATCCTTCCGATCATCATGGAGGTATAATTGGAGATCGATTTCAAAAAGCTGCAATCCCTTGATGCGTAAGGGTTTGTGGCTTTTTGTATTTTGAGAAAGTTGATTTGACCACATTGAGATTTTATTTGTTTTCGGTTACTGCATGAGTAAATGTGTCAAGAGTTACGGGATTTCCTATCTGACTAGTGCAAATGAAGAAATGGATGTTGTGACTTTTAATTGAAGAAGATGAAGTGGAGATGATCAGATGAAGCTGTCTATCTCCCTTGATTTGCATCCTGATCAAACGATGGAAGAGATTTTTACGCAGTGGATGGAAGACTATGAAGCAACGGGCGATGGCTATTTAGAGATAATCAAGGATCAAGATATTGTAGTTGGCTTTGAGCATACTCCTGCTTATTTGATGCGAAGACATAAGGATGAGATTCGCGATGTACAAGTGAGAGGACATAAAAGCGATGGTTTAAGAAGATTGGAGCATAGACAATTTAAGCGAGGAACAGCAAGCATATGAAGTCTCCAGATTGTGAACTATACTTCCCAGTCGGACTATTACGGGTTATTCGATATTCTGTCCGCACCCGAGATGAACAGAGGGACACACAGATTTACCAGATGCTGTTTCAGATGGGGGGAATTACGCTGAATCAGATTCGAGAGAATTTGGGTGAAGAGAGAATGGAGCATTCTTTGATGGATCAGACATTTATCGGTGGTGTACCTTTGGAACAGCTTCAATCTGTAAGCTGGTCAAGTGTGGGTATATTTCTTCTACGATCGAGGGAAGAAGACTTTTTATTGATGAGTTTGTCAAAGAGATTACCAATGATTTTACACAGCAGATAGTAGAAGCCGCCCAGCGGGAACAAAAGTGGGGTCGATTCATTACGCTGCAAGAGTTGCGAGAACATGGGATACAGGTGAATTTTACTGAGTTTGATCCTTGGGACAGCAAGTTGGTTACTAGGGAAGGTGTATACGTTTAGCCAATCCTCGATTGAAGCATTAGTCGGAGATGTCGCAGAATCGCTTAGTCGATCTTATGAACAAGGTTTAGGGATTCGAGATGCAGCAAATGAATTACGTGAAGTATTTCAAGGATTGAAGGGATCTCGTTTGCGTTTGATTGCTCGAACCGAAATCAACCAAGCTCAAAATGAAAGCGCACAGCGAACAATGGAAGGGTTTGGGGTGCAGTATAAACAGTGGCTCACAGCCAGAGATTCACGCGTGCGTGGGCATGATCCAAGGGATAAAGCGAATCATATTAAGCTGCATGGAGAAGTCGTAGGCATCCATGAACGGTTTTCCAATGGACTTTATATTCCAGGAGATCGAACGGGTCCAATAGTCGAGTGGATCAATTGTAGATGTAGGGTTAGACCCTATTTTTCCAACTCCCATGGAAGAAGCTAATGGTAATAGAGTCCTTAGTAAATTAATTGTAAATTAGAATTCAATAGAATGAGGTTCTTTTCGATTATCTTTTTTCACATCGTTGGTATTTAGGTATCTTTCAAACATATCAATGATAAAAAGAAATCGTTCAGCTTCTCGAAATACATGATCTGCTAGTAAGGGATGAATGATGCTCTTGATTCGGCATGCCTCGATTAATTCTCGTGCTGTTTTCTTAAAATCTCGTAGTGATTTAACTGATACTCGATTCTGATCTAAAAATTGACCAAGTAATGGACCTGTTTGTGATTGAGGTTTCATTGAATCTAAATCTCTTGCTTGATTTAGTAATTGATCAAACTCGAAACTGAAGTTTCTTGATTGCTCTACTAGTTGACGTTCAGAGGGATCAAGTAAATGGCTAATAAATTTTGCATGGTCAGCCATAATTCTTAAAAAGAACACATTTTCATAAATAATCGCATCAGATATCGGTTCTAATGTCCCCGTATTAAGCTCTTTAAGACGTTTTCTAAAATAATTAGCCTCTCTACTCACATGGTCGATTAATAAAGGGAAGTTGTTTGCACCAGGCAGCTTACATCTTAGAACTAATCCTAATACTTTTCTTTTAAAAGCCCAAATATGTGTTGCGGCATTATAAACTTTTGAATTAAAACGATGGATGGTTTTTGGGTCTGTTTCTTCTGAATAAGCATGGGATTTGTTTTCAATGCTTTCGAAAATACTATAAAACTCGTCTGCCTCCTGAATCAATTGGGTATCTTCACATC
Organism: Seinonella peptonophila; assembly: GCF_900129355.1. Lineage (GTDB taxonomy): Bacteria > Bacillota > Bacilli > Thermoactinomycetales > Thermoactinomycetaceae > Seinonella > Seinonella peptonophila. The sequence continues at coordinate 47,283 of NZ_FQVL01000015.1, forward strand.
GGAAACCGAGCTTTAAGAAGAGTGAGTGCTCTTTCATGATTCGTGACCAAAATCGTATTTCGTCTAACGAACGGACTACAAATGGATCAGACATGACTTCACCCCATTTTCGATTAATAATGTTCTATGTATATTCAATATTTCTAAGTAAATTACATAAATAGAGAGGAGAGGTAGTATGACAGAACTTACAGCGCCATTGGTTCTGAAGAACAAAGAAAAGAAAATCGTCTATGGTCCTGTGCTTATTCCAGATGAACCAGATCATGACAGTGATCTTGTTTTAGCAGAGAAGATCGAAGAAGTAGCTCATAAATTTCATGAACTTTACGGAAATATCGATCTCCAAAACTCATTAAATAACGTGGGGAAAGTACGAGGGGGTCATACTGCCATTCATAACTTCTCCTTTGCCTTTGTGGTGATGGTTCATGATCTCAATGCAACACAAGGTAAAGATTCAGCCGATGATTTGGCTTTTTTGGTCTATGATGTGATCTCGACAGACGGACGCTAAATGGAGTTGTTTATGATGTGCGTCCTTTGAATGTTGAACCTAGCTATGAAGCAGTTGCCAATAGTAATGTCTATTGGTCAGTGTAGAATTTGCCTTTCGGATTCAGAGAAAAGAGTGAAAAACAACCTTATTTGTTTTGGGATAATAAGGTTGCTGTGTTCATTATTTTCTTTTTAAGTATGTTTGAATTTGTAAATAAAATTGTTCGGCTTCATTTGAGGAAGAGAATGCTCGAATCGGTATAATGTGAGCCATGATTGGATTAATGAACACATAGAAATATTGTTTGTTTCTTTCAATTCTTTCTAGTCCTGACCATTGGGTAAACCCATTGCTTACTGGACTTTGATAGGTTAAACCTTCTCCATCGATTTTCACTGTATGAGGTCCTAGTTCGAGTTTGTTAGGATTTTTTTTGATCCAATAATGGATATTTAAGTGGGATGTAATGATGGAAAACAGTAATGCAATCAAAAGCATTATGATATCAATTGAAATTTCTTCCCATATTGATAATAACAATGGTTCTTCTTGAAATGTATAAAATCCAATATACATGAAAAGGGCAAAGTATGGAAAATAACTATGGAAAAACATAACTCTCGGTTTTTTAAGCATAAACCTTTGGAATATTGCATTGTCTTTTATGTCCATGTTAAATGAAATATTCATATAACACCCGCTTTTTAAAGAGAATTAAGTATATATTATATATTCTTTAAATTTATGATGAAATAGATTTGGTAGAGAAGGCTTGTGAATATTTTTATACATATTTCCCCGAAGAGCTTTTCGAGGGGCGTTTATAGTCGAGGTAGAAATGGGGTTTTTCTCAACGGTACAACTAGAAAAGTTCTGGGGAAGTGCGACAGGTCCGAATCCTAGCACCCTTTCTGAGCATGCTCTCACCATCGACGTAGGCTCAAATTTTGATATCTTGATTCCACGTTTTGTCTATACTTCGATGACGCAGCTTCTTGAAGGTCGGGAACGGATTGAACAAACTGCCACACTACGCGGATTAGTCGCTAGTGATGGAGTGGGACCCATTGAGTTTTCCGTTACCAATAATAAAGTGAATTACTAAAAAAATAATATTTATCTTTGTTTGATATTGGGTGCTGGTATTCGATATGAGCCGAGAACAGGATAATGATCTTTTAACTTCAACAATTTAGTTTCCAGATTTTTTGATGTCACGGCGCTTGGATTCCCTCTAACATAGCTTTTGAATGTTTCTCGTGCTTGTTGATTCTTTGAAGATGCCCCTTTTTTTAAAGCAGATGAGCCATAACTGAAAGGAATACTGGCTAATACTGAAATTAGTGCAGTGCCAATCCCAATTCTGGCTTCTGATGAATTCTCTAGTTTTTGTTCAACAGCAGGAGTTCTGGATGCTTCAATCATATTACTGACTGCATAAACATCTGAGCCTAAACTCACTGCAAGTAATGCTATACCAGCCCAACTAACAATATGAGATGTAACGCGTAAACCCTTTGATTGTCTTGAAAGAGCATAGGCTCTATTTAATGTTTGATCAGAACGATTCAGTTTACTCAATTTTCTCACCTCGCTTTTTAATTATATACTAATACTCTGTATCCTCTAAATGAATTTAAATCGAAGGAGAGAGGTTTAGTGCAAGTTAAATTAACACCTGCAATGCTGGCAGGAAAAGACTATACAGAAACCGTTCAAATCCAAGTAGGAGATCAAACCTATGAAATTGAGATACGTCCCTTAACGCATTTAGAGAAGGCACAGGTGCAAGCCATTGAGACGGCATCGATCAAAGTGAATAACAAGAGTAGCAAAATCACCTCGCAAGCAATGGAAATGGAAGCGGGAAAAGTAATTCTGGATCAAGTAAAGGGTCCATCTTAAAAATGATTGAGCTTGCGACAGTGGATGAGGCATGGACTGAGCAATCGATTGGAAATGACGTTGACATTAGTCCAAAATAATTTATTGGTGATTATTTTATCTGAACAATCGTACTAATGGAGATATAAGGTGATAAAAAATATAAGATTATGCAGATAATTAGAACATTAAAACGAGGTGATTTTTGTGTTATGGGAACGTGTATATGAGGATGATTTTTATCTACATTGGGACTATGGTGCAGTTACACCCGAATTGGTCGCGTTGATAGCAGCTTCTGGTTTACCGTCGAAAGACGAAACAGCCTTGGATATCGGTTGTGGAAGTGGATATGAATCAATTTTTCTTGCTCAAATTGGCTTTCGGACAATCGGTATAGATCTTTCGAAAGAAGCAATCAAAATAGCGAAAAACAATGCTCAACAATGTAAGTTGGATATTGATTTTCGTGAAGAGAATGTATTGGCATTAGAATTGGATGACGAGTCTATTGATTTCGCAAACGACAGAGGTTGCTTTCACATCATTTCAGAAGCAGATCGACCACAATACGCAAAAGAATTATATCGGGTTTTAAAGCCAGGAGGAAAGCTGTTTATACGTGGTCTTGCCCAATTGACTGAGGAAGTTTATCAAATGGGCAAGCACATGCTTTCTCAATTGCCCGAACTGGATGGAGTGATCCCGCCAGTTCCTATAAGTAAAGCCATGATTGAAGAGTGCTTTAATCCAAAACATTTTCAGCAGGGACCATTGTTACCTTTTGTTTTTGTAGGTCAAAAGCAAATACAATTTCCGGGTCATATGGTTGTGATACAAAAGAGGAACTAGTTCAGATATCAATTTCAACTTGGAAAAAGGGGCCCTTAGGTCATTCGATGACCTTTTGGGATAGCCCCGCTAACTATAACATTAAACACTCATATCACGTTTGCGATAAAATACATATGTCCCCACCGTCAATAGCACTGACGCCGCAAAGGTAAGCGCCACGGTGAGCACATCAAGCCGATCGCCTTGCACCATCAAGGCATAGTCAAAGTATTTGAACGGCGACAACACATTTAACACATCGAGATTGGATGTAAGATCGGTAATCTTTCCGATAAAAAATGAAAGAAGCAATACTCCTACCGCCAATGAGCCAGACGACTTAGGATTGTGCAGGGTAGCAGCAAAAAAGGCGCCAAGGGTTACAAACAAGAGTTGTACGAGCAGGAGGCTGAAGAAAAATGTTAGCAATTCGCTCGTGATTGCTTTACCATCGTTAAATTGCTTTGTAAAAAAGTCAGATGCCACAAAGGTGATCGTATTTAAGATGAGGATATTTACGAGTGCGGCGCATAGTTTTGCCGTGATGATGCTTGCTCGCGAGAGCGGTTTGACGAGTAGAAATTCCGTTGTTTTGTCGCGCTCTTCTTTAGCAATAATGCCACTGCCGAGCAAGACTGCGTGAATGGCGAGTGCTAGCTCAATATAAAGAAAGAGCATCGCAAAAAATCCTGCCATCATCGTCACATCAAAATCGTTGATCCCCAGTAACGCCCGCACCGATTCCGGCAAGCTTTTAATCGCTTCGCTCCCTGCGCCACCAGCGGAATATGCTGTGTATTTGGCCATGCCACTAGCGACGAGCAACACCATACAAATACTCCAAATGATCAGTGCTTTGGTGTTAGCCTTTATTTCTTGCCAAAAAACATTCATCGTTCACCCCTCCTTTAGATTGCATCAATATCTTTTCGTGTAAACACGAGATAGCTGATCACCAAGCAAACGAGAAACACGACTGCTGTTGCCAGAAGATATGGCCACTCCAATGTGCCATGATCGAGTATATAGCCGACATCAAAGTATTGAAATGGCGAGAAAAAGCGGAAGAGCTCTCCTCTGTCTTTGCCAAATAATGCAAAAAGCATGTAAAACCCGATAACGACGCCAAGAGTGATCGGCAATACTGCTTTTAATTTGCGGAAGAATACCGAGATCGCGAGACCTAGTGCGAAAAAGATCAACTGGATAAATACAAGTGTCACATTGATGAGGAAAAATAGCTGGCGATCAAACGCACCAACATCGATCACTTGCAGCAAGCCAATGAGCGCTGCAAAAAAAACGATATCGATCAACAAAATCATCGTTAGCGCCGCGAACACTTTGGATGTGACGATCGCCGAGCGTGAAACTGGTTTGACGAGTAAGAAATCTGCTGTTCGCTCGCTCATTTCTTTCGATAAAATGGAGAGCCCCAGTTGCATGCTCTGCACTGCACCACACAACACAATAAAACTAAACACCATCGGGTAAAAGCCTAGCAACGTTGAAAGGCGTTCAAGATTGATGCCAAGCAATGCACGCACTGTTGGCGGATAGCCGCTGATCAGTTCCTTAAACGCCGTGACATCTTTGGCGACACCAGGATAGAGTGAAAGATAGAGCGCGGCTAAAGCGACGAGCGCAAAAGCCCAGATGAATGATGATTTGCGGAGCGAGCGTAACTCGTGAACATACATATTCATCGGATTTACCCTTCTTTCTCATAGTAGTGCAAAAAGATTTCTTCGAGATCAGGATCTTCGACAGATAAATTGATAAGTTCTAGTTGTGCTAGTTTTTCAGTGATCACATTGATATTGCCTTTGTAAATAAAACTGACCGAATTGCCCGCCTGCTTGAGATCGCTGACTCCATCAAGCGCAAATACGTCTTTATCGACATCGGTTTTCGTTTCGATTACAACACGCTTGTAGCTGTGCTCTTTTAATACGCTCATACGCTCGAGTTGTATAATTTTCCCTTTTTTGATAAAAGCGACGCGATCACACAGCCGTTGCACTTCGCTCAAAATGTGTGAAGAAAAGAACACTGTTGCGCCTTTTTTGTTTTCTGCTTCGATGAGCTCAAAAAAGCGCTGTTGCATTAACGGATCTAGACCGCTCGTCGGTTCATCGAGGATGATCAATTTGGGTTCATGTAACAGTCCTTGGACAATACCAACTTTTTTCTTGTTCCCAAATGAAAGGTCGTTGATTTTCTTTTTGAGATCGAGATCCAATACTTTTGCAAGTTCTTGTATACGTTTATTACAATCTTTTTTATAAAACGACGCCGAATACTTCAACAGATCAACCACTCGCATGTTGTCGTAATAGAACACTTCCGAAGGCAAATAGCCCACTTCTTTGCGCACTTCCGGATGCTGCACGCTGTTTTTGCCAAAAATCGTCGCGCTCCCAGACGTCGGTTTGATCAATCCCAGTAACGTGCGGATGGTCGTCGATTTCCCTGCTCCATTGGGTCCAATAAAACCAAAAATCTCACCTTGTTCGATCGCAATATTGACATCGATAATACCACGTTCAGCGCCATACTGTTTGGTGAGATTTTTTAATTCGATTGCATACATGCGCTCAATCCTCCTGATTCTCTTTGTAAAAAGCGGTTTTTAGCAACTGCAAACCTCTTTTGTACTCGTCATACGCAGCATCGATATGTCCATCTTCCAAATTGGATACATGCCGAAAACAGCCTTCTGCCATCCAGAGCAACATTTTATAGACGAGCTTTGGATCGACATCTTCGCGAAACTTAGATGCATCCATCCCGGTAAAGGCAATACTCTCGCGAAATTTCTCCGCTTCGCCATTCACCATCGAAGCTTGAATCATTGGCTTGATCTCGCTATCTTGCTCCTCATACATACTCCACAAAAACGTACCAATCGAGGGTTGTTTTTTCATCGCTTCAAACTTAATATTGCCTACTAACTCGATACGGTCAAAAAAATCGTCGATGTGAGGGTCAAATTTGTGTTTGATTTCGTGAAAAAGGGTGTTGGCGCAGTGCTCGATCAAATAGAGATAGAGTTGTTTTTTGGTTCCAAAGTAGTGAAAGACCATCGCTTTTGAAATGCCCGCCGCTGTGGCAATATCACGGATCGATGTCTTTTTGTATCCATTCGCTCCAAAAGAAGCCAATGCTGCATCGACGATTTTCTGTTGTTTTTCCGTTGCTAAGTTGAAAAATTTCTCCATCTGCGTCACCTCACTTAAACGAAATTGCTCTCATAAACCGAATCGGTTTATTGTTGTCAGTGTACTCCTATTAACCGATTCGGTCAATACTTATTCGAATTTTTATTCAGTTTAGACGGGATTTGAACGTAGCGGTCAAAATATATAAAGAGGAACCGATTTAGAGGCATGCTTTTTGCTCCATTAGAAAGGAACTTTATCGCTTGTGTGCATATTATATAGAAATAGGGATATTTTTCTTCTGAGGAAGGGACTTGTGTAAAGAAAGCGAACAGATTGTACCTCATACGACGTTAATGATTGGCTAATGATTGGTTTATGGGTGGAATTCATGCTTCTATCAACTTAGAAAATTGACCATTTTTTTGGGCAGTTTTTTTTTGTTTATGCAGCATTGTGAACTGCGATGGTAATTCCAAACATTTTGTCCAATGTGGTGTTGCATAAGTTGTTAAGTCGATGTTTCTTTTTATTTTCATCTGCTTATAAAATGCGAGTGTGAAAGCCCACTTTTTCATTCGCGAATGAGAACGAGTGTACTAGTAATAGGTACGCCGCTCATGTGAATACATGCAACTAGCGTTGTAGAACTGCATGGGACGTGCTGATGGGACAGCCCCTAGCTTAGGAGTTGCAAGAAGCAGAAATGAATTGAATGCGCTAACGACTCAAGAATCCCACGCTTTCAAGCGTGTGGAGTCTCAACCCAACTATACTTAGTCATACCTTTTGATTTGTACACTGCAAAAGAGTAGCCGAGAGCACTATCAACAATCCGGAGCTTTACGGGGTTGATCAGATCTTGCAAAATACTAAATTATCTGGTATCAAAAATGTCGAATTTTCGACCATACGCTCTTAGCGCACCGATTTTGGAATAGCAACAACTTTACGCTGAACAAGTCGGTCCAACACGACTTGGGTGACGGACTTGTTGTGTTTTTCCACGATTGAGGTCAGCAGTTCGTTGCCGAACATATTGTTGAGTCTTTCAGCGAACGGCGCCCATGGCTGGTTATGCATTCCTTGCTCTTTCATAAGAACGGCATTCTCGATCTACTGGTAGAACGAGTTTCGACCTAGTTGATGGTGGACACGATTTCGTTATGCACGATGAGGTCCATCAGACAGTCGGGCAGGAAGTTGCTGACACCGATCGCCTTGATTTTGCCTTCGCGATACAGGTCTTCCATAGCGTACCAAGTGCTGTAGTAATCGCCGAAAGGTTGGTGAATAAGGTGCAGATCGAGATAGTCTAGCTGTACCTTATTCAAGGATTTGGAAAACACCCGCTTGGCACTTTCGTAGCCAGCATCTTGAATCCAGAGCATTGGAAGCCTTGATCTGGAATGAAGGATGGCTCCATACATCTCTTTGTTGTATGAGTTTTTCAAGTGTATCCATAACTAATCTCAAATCGTTTTGATTGGATAAGTGCCAAACGACAATTTCATTGTTGAACAGTTGGATCGCTGAGAAATAATAAAAGCGTTGATTCATCGATACATTAGTGATGTCAGTAACGTACAGGTGATTGGGTTTATCATAAGAAAATCCATCGAGGGGAATACGATGTGCTTTCGGCGCTAGGCTCCATACTTCACCTAGAACTAACCAAAATTATGAACAATGATATAATTATGGTTGAAGGTCGTTATCTTTATTCGTTCTAGTAGAGGAGGATTTTTCATCTCGAACCTGAACGGGATTCGATTTGACTCGAAGCGACGGCCATGTCCGAACCGTTTATTGCGGTTATAAGCTTACTATAAGGGAGATCATGCATGCTTTCAGAGTCTAACAAAAGGGGACTGAAGACATTGCTCATCAGCACGATCGCAAGTATGATCGGCATGCTAATGATCATCTGTCTCCTAGTCTATTGCATCGGCTCTACAGAGGAAGTGTCCCTGCCCTTCCCCGTCGTTCTCACCGGCAGCATCATCCAGATCATCATCTTCTCCATCCAGGTCAGCATGGTGGGGAGGGTGGTGATATCCCAGTTGCCAAGACAGGAGGAGGACGAGTCGTCCTCCTGAAGAAGACACTAGTCAAGCACAAGGACAGGCTTCTTGATTAGTTGCCTGACATCATAGTCCGTGTCTACTCGAGAGTCAACAATAGCACACTTGCCACAATGTGGTTGTGTGCTATTGTGTTTTCATAATTGAGGTATAGGGGGATACGGCATGAATTCGTTCTTTTTGGGCCACTCGGAAAAATTGTACGCTTAGACTCATTTCATAATTGTATTTGTGAAGATAACGTATTCTGTTATGTGCTTCCAAATATAATTATAGAATCTAGATTATCGATCTTTATTTACAGAATATTATAAATTATGAGGTGGAGTTGTAGAATTATTGGATATAACCTTGGGATGAGGGTGAATATAACAGCAAGGGTATCTATACTAATTGTATATGTACATTAGAAATGGTTTTAAGAAGTTACAGCAGATTGTTTTATCCCTTTCATCTATTCTCAAGGGAATTTTTAATAAATACAAAAAGAGCCAACAGCGAATGAACGGTTCTTGCGTTCCATTTCATTGCCTGGCTCTTTTGTGTGTGGCGTCAGGAGATGACAAACCTTCTGACGCCGATGATGTTCCCCTTGCTGTCAAGGACGGCACTCTCTGAACTGTAGTCGGGGGCCATCACTCCTGTTATGAATTTCTTCCCAAAGTTCCGAGAATCTTGAGAGTCCTCCTCTTCAGAACTATGCTTGGATTCCAAGCGAAGCATATTCTCGAGATTGTGTATTACAATAGCGTTGAGAACTTCTCTCGATACGATGTAAGTCACGTTCCACTGCTCCGGAAGCCCTACGATCTCGTACCTGAGCGAGACTTGTGGGACATTCATGCGAGCCGTGTCGCACCAGATACTGCTTTCGCGTGGATTCGCAGTGGCTGTCACAGAAACAACACCCTCGGGGGGATAGGATGCGACCATCTCGCCATTCTCGCTGAAGAGGTTGACGATTTCGGAAGTGAGGTTCACGATCTTACCCACAGTAGCTCCTTAGAGTCGGCAAGAGCTCTTTAGCTCAAGCTCGATGCCCCCTATTACTGGCTGGTAACCAACAGAAAGATTCTGTTTCTTAAACTGTTGAAGACCATTGCGATTTGTTTTTATGATAGGTTAAAATGCTAGGTTGGTCAAACAAAGTTGTACATTAGATCGACCATCTTATTCTTCTTTTTCGAAGAGATGTTCAAAAATACTTGAAGTGTAATGTACCATGATAAAAATGAATTCGGTCAACAAATAACGCGACATCTGCTCTATATCTTGCAGGATATGAAAAAAATGATTTCCATAGGAAGCTAGAAGAGCTGCATAATCAACTGCTGGTTCATCAAGATGGTCGACTACTCTTTAAAGTTCTCGATCCTGATCTCGACCAATCGGAGGACCACCAGCATCTCTATGAAAATCTCCTTCTGGTAATTGTATTTGTGGAGCTGATGTATTCTGCTGTGTGCTCTCCATTTCATCTTGTATATCTTGGAATTTCCTTTCGATTAGATATGCATTAAATTTAACAACAGGCATGACTGCTTCCATAAAATCACGTATCTCATTTGATGGAGTTGCTGATGTGTCATTTACTAGTTGCTGTGTCCTCATTTGTGAAAACAATGAATCCGCTAATACGACCGATTGAGTCATATCACTTTTGTTCTCTTGGGATGTGAAAAATGACTTTGCTAGGTCAAGGTCCGATGATCGCAGTGAATAATCTCCGGCAGCTACTTTAGCTAGGGTAACAATTGATTGATCACGCTTACTCAGTTGGTTGCCTGGATCATTTCCTTTGATTACTTCAAGTAATGAAGAAATTTGATGTTTAGTTTGAATGGAAGCGAGATTGCCTATTTTGTTTGATAAATAGAATCCAGGTCTAGAATCCTTGTACGCTGGCGAAAAGTCAATCGCTTTCCATTTTTGCTTAATATCTTCGATTTTTTCCATAAGGGGGGTTACTCTTTGTAATGAATCTATTTGTGATTGCTCTGTTGATTGGGGTTCCCTTAAACTTAAGTTATCCATTGCAGTAACAAATCCTGCTACTTCAAATAGTTGCGGCATATCCTTGACCAAATTTCCGCTTAAAGTATCTAATCCAATTTCTAACTGATTGAGCTGATCAAATGCATGATGTAGATCTGCATCTGAAATCTCGTAATCCCCACTCCTCATTCTAGCCAGAGTGTAGATCGCTCTCTGTGTATATCCGCGATCTGCTCCATCGCTGCTTGATGATTGTCACGATGCTGAATAGGTAAACTTTCAATTCCACGAAGTGCTTGCTTCACTTTTGTATGTTGAATCCGTTCAGCAATATGAGTGTAAATCTGCATAAAATTATCGAATGAGGTTTCTGATAATTGTGAACGTAAGTCAGGATTCTGATGTGCTTCCAAAAAATTCTCAGCTGCTTGTTGCGCTGCAGCTTGCAGAGGTTCCAGTTTCTCGATTTCAAACTGATATGGACGGTAATCCGTTGAAAAACGTTCAAACGTTCTAAAATGAAATCTAGTAAAACGATCCATTTCACTAAAGGTATATGGTTCAATACTTGTATCTCTAGAACTCGGGTCTTTCAGATAAGTTGCCATTTCCTCCATAAACTTAGTCGTCTCAGCTAATTCTTGCTCAGATATGCTTTCTCCAAATCGAGCAAATTTAAATAGTGATGTAAGTATCGTTCATCTCTCCTCATTACTTAGTAATAGATACACATCTGATGTTAATTTAAATTCTTGCGAGATTCTTTTATAAACTAAAGCACACTATTAACATTAGGGGTTTTATACTTTTAAGATTACTTACATTATACAAGACTTTCTTTCCAATTATAGAATCTAGATTATTGATGTTTATTTACAAGAGATTTTTAAATTAGGGGCTGAAGTTATAGAATTATTGGATATAACTTAGGAATGCGGACGATTACAACAGCAAGGGTATCGGTACTAATTGTATACTTGAATTGAAAATGGCCCACATCATTTTTACATGTGAGCCATTTTCTTAATATTGATATCAATGCTTTTATCGATACTTTATCTAAATGAGGTAGAACTAAGATCTATATAATATAGCTAATGCGATAATAGTTCCCTTATCCTAAATGGCGTTTAAATTGTTTAATAGCGAAGAAGTAAGCGATGACCATGATGACGACGCTCCAGGTAAGTGCGATCCAGATATCGTTGCCAACAGATCCTTCATACAAGAGGGCACGAATCGCATTCACGATTGAAGTCACGGGCTGGTTCTCAGCGAATACACGGACAATTTTAGGCATGGTTTCCGTGGGGACAAAGGCGGAACTGATAAACGGCAGGAAAATCAGTGGGTACGAGTAGGCTGTTGCTCCTTCCATAGATCCCGCTGTCAATCCGGGAATCACCGCCAGCCAAGTCAGCGCCAGTGTAAAAAGCCCAAGTATCCCAGTTACTGCGAGCCAATCCAGGAGATCAGCGTTGGAACGGAATCCCATCAAGAGAGCGACGAGGATCACCACCACGATAGTAAGTGCGTTGGAAACAAGCGAAGTCAACACATGAGCCCACAAAACCGACGAGCGCTTGATGGGCATGGAAATGAAACGCGCCATTAGTCCACTCTGTACATCTGTAAACAGTCGCAGTGAAGTGTAAGCGACACCGGATGCAATTGACATCAGCAAGATTCCTGGCAATAAATAATTGACATAGTTATCCGTGCCTGTCTTTATAGCACCACCAAATACATAGACAAACAACAGCATCATCATAATCGGCATAATCGCCACTGTGATAATTGTATCTGGGCTACGCATGATGTTGCGCAGTAAACGACCGAGTAATACGTCTGTCTTGCTTTTCATTTACATCTTCTCCTTTTTACGAATGATTGCGAGGAAAATCTCTTCCAATGTTGGTTGCTTCTCAATGTACTCCACCTTCGCTGGAGGGAACATTTCTTTGAGTTCGTCAAGAGTACCAGTCGTGATGATTTTTCCGCCATGTAGGATGGCGATTCGGTCTGCCAGTTGTTCGGCTTCTTCTAGATACTGGGTTGTCAGGAAGATTGTTGTGCCGCTGCTAGCAAGCTCCTTGACAGTATTCCATACTTCAATTCGTGCTTCGGGGTCAAGCCCTGTCGTCGGTTCGTCAAGAAAAATGACGGCTGGTGTCCCAATCAAGCTCATGGCGATATCAAGCCGACGCTTCATTCCACCGGAATACTGATCTGCCCGCTTGTTGGCTGCATCGGTCAAGCTGAATCTTGAAAGCTGATCGTCGGCAACTTGTGCCGGTTTGGAAACGCCCCGCAAATTAGCGACCATGATCAGATTTTCTCGTCCAGTGAGCATACCGTCTACAGCTGCAAACTGTCCGGTCAGACTGATACTTTGACGAACATGATCCGGCTTACGGTTCACGTCAAAGCCGCAAATACTTACTTCGCCGCTATCTAGCTTCATCAATGTCGAGAGGATATTGACCGTTGTTGTCTTGCCCGCTCCATTTGAGCCCAGCAGTGCGAAAATTTCGCCACGTCGAACCTCAAAATCCACTCCCTTTAAGACTTCCTTGTCTTTAAAGGATTTTTTTAACCCTTTTACAGAAATCACTGCATTGCTCATACTTATTCCTCCTTATATAAAGCGCAACAAGGCGCTAGATTACCAATGTTCCTCTAATCAGTACGGATGAATATCTGTATTACTTACTACTGAGTTAAAAATATAACTGAATAGCGAAGGTGGCAAAATCTCATTTGTAATCCGCTATTCAGTCAGAATGATGGATTGAACTTACTTTTTATCCAATCGCTTCTGGATACTCTGATTCAACTCTTTACGATACTTGTCCATCCAAGTTTTCTCATCCTTCACTAGATCGTCGCAGAAAGCGGCCACATCCTCGCCTGTTAGGTCCGTGACTTTCTTGCCTTCGGCTGCTCCTTCCTCGAGGAGGTCAAGAATGCCACTAAAAATCCTTTTGCAGTCCTTCCATTCAGTGCCAACCCCTAATGAAAAAATGTAATTTTTCATCGCATTGTAAGCTTTGCTGTAATCACTTGGAAGTGCCTTCGCACGTGCCTCCATCGCCTTCCATTCTCGCTTTTCATCCAGACTCCCGATCAATTTTTCAAAAATATTCATTTTATTACTCTCCTTTTGATGTGATTTGTTTCGTTTTGAGTTCATTAATTTTGCTTGAAATGAAACCCCATTTTCTCCAAAAAAGTTCAAGTTGCTCTTGACCTGCTGCGTTGAGTGTGTAAAATTTTCTCGGCGGTCCCTTAGTGGATGGCTTTTTCTCGATGTTCACCAAATTGTGTTTCTCCAGTCGCATCGTTATCGTATAAACGGTGCCTTCAACCACATCGGTGAAGCCAAGTTCACGAATGTGTTGCGTGATTTCATAGCCATATGTTTCGCCACGACTGATAATCTCTAGCACACAACCTTCCAGCACTCCTTTCAGCATTTCTGTGATATTTTCCATATAAATTCCTCCATTAGTATTTCACTAACTTTTTTCACAGTACTCTGTACCACAGGTATTTTGTATTGCTGATATTAAGTATTACTGATTACAGTTATATAGTAATACAGAGTAGCTTCGATTGTCAAGAATAAAATTTTTCGTTAGAAAAGACCATTATTACGGGCTTCATAGATGTTTTTATCAAATTTGGCAGCTCAGATTTATTAAATTGAATATTAAGCCAGTTCATACCACATGCAAAGCGACGGATCATATTGTTGAGCAAATTGAATTGATACAGCGGAATTTAAAATGGATCTATTTATTGGATGGGACAACTACTGAAAGGATTGTTGCAAGTGGTTCTTTCATTACGAGAAGAAGAGGTATTTAATTTAAATCGTGTTAGTCTCTTTTCTTATAGATAGATTTCATTTATGTTAGGGATAAAAGCAACAACAGTTGCAAATAAGTTCGTGCGAGTAAACAGAAAAATTAAAAAGTATTTTAGGTGATTAGTTGGTTTAAATAAAAATGATTGGATATGTATTTGATTTTAGAAGTGGTCAGAGAGAAAATTCGACATATCTATTGGCTCTAACGGATTTATATTAAAACATAGGAGTTTTAAAGAAATTTCATCGTGAGGATGTGAAATTGGTTATGAATGTAGAATTAATACTAGAAAAATATTGGACAAATGATAAGCAACAAAATTTTGGAGTTAGACAATATAAAATAGATAATAGGGAAGTGGTTGAATTACTGTATCCACCATATCCTATATCTTTCCCATGTTCTCCAGAAGAAAAAGATTTTTTTCATGAAATGTGGCTTGCTGATAAATCAGATGTACAAACTATTAGAAATTGGCAAGAAGTAAATGAGGTAAAAGGTTTGATTTCACAAGATAAAGGAAAATCAAATACTCATATTCGATATGAACAAGATGGTTTTGATTTTTTTTCACTTGTTTCTCCTGAACATATGATAGATTTAGGTCATGATCTTGATTTTATTCCAAAAGCAAGATCAAAAGATGATTATATGTCAGATGGTTTACGTGACATAGTGGAAAAAGGCGATTGGAGTTTAGAACTTGTTGAAATGCTTTGTGAACATAGAAACCAAATGCTAAAACCCATAAAAGATTACACAAATAGAAGAACGCAAGCATATTATCAGAGATTTGGAACAGGAGAAGGAGCAAGTGCTGAAGTATTTAAAAACCCTAATTTTGAATCATCTCCGTTATATTTAAAAGAAAAATTTGAGAAAAGTGCTGCTAACGAAAAGAAAGGTTTAAGGGGTTGGATAAGTCGATTGCGTAGGGAAAGATAACTGAACTCCTATATGGTTATGATCTTTATACGGAGTATAATGAGGTACAAAAACCATTCGGTTTCTGCTTTCTTTGTTGGAGTAACTCAAGTACAGGGTATCGAATGGCTGGGTTTGATGTGGTATGGGCATATGAATTTATTCCCGTAGTACAAGCTACTTATCGAGCTAATGTAGCAAATCGAATGAACGAAGCCGAAAAAGATTAGTAGACTATATATGAAAAATGATTGAGTGTTTTACTTTGGGGAGGGAAGAAAGTGAGTGGGTCAGAAGTAGAGGTGTATAGGGCTAATTTGTTGAACTACTACCACCTCTGTAGGTGGTAGATTCCTGCGAACACCAGACCAACGTCCAGTTATCTTAGCAGGCTCTACCCGCCGTCCCAGCGGTGAAAACAAAGTATGCTCTGCTATGCTCCCTACTTTCGCTTGGTTTTCGCAACTTCGGTGAGCTGGGTGGTTGAAGATTTTACGTTACTGACCCTTTCCAGCAACAACCCCATATCTTCAGTTTTCAAAGAGCTACAACTATTCTAACAAAAAAAGTGGTTCTAAGCATCCCCGCAAAAGGGATACCGAACCACGTCCCATTCACCTCACCGCTTGTAGAAGCGGGAGTACTCTTGGACGAAT
>NZ_FQVL01000016.1 GCF_900129355.1 Seinonella peptonophila
GGAATATGAAGAAGAACTAGTGACATTAAAACGATGTCTGACTTAAGTTTAGGTGTTTCCTTAGTAAAATCTGAACAAATCACCTTGGCGTTTGTCATTCCTTTGTGAGAAATCTTTTCTTTTGCAACCTCCACCATTTGTTTTGATGAGTCCACCAACAAAACAGAATCCACCAAATCTGATAATTCTAATCCAATTAGACCAGTACCACTCCCATAGTCTATTAAAGATTTTGATTTACTATTTCGTAATTCTGCTCTTACTTCCTTAACGATAACTTTGGCTAATTCAATTCGTTCTTCTGTATCATATTTTCTTGCCATCTGTTCAAAAACACTATTTTTCATATTCTACCCCTTTAGCTTAAGTACATTTCTTTACAAACTTCCCTGTTTGATCTGATTTATTCCGCAAAATGGCCCGATTGTTGAATAGAGTAACTGTTAACATTACTACTTTTTTACGAAGACCAATGAGCCTGCATAGTTGATGAATGAAGTCCTTTGCGTTCTTAGTGAATAAAATAATCAACGCTTATCACGGATTTACTAATCTGAATCACCTGCCTATGTAAAACATGACTAGTTTTTTAGTCGTTAATCGGTCTTATTGCTCATGTTTGGCACCGGTATTGTATCAATTTTCGTCGTATTTTAATATAGAATGTGGCGGGTTATAGGGTGCTGTACGAATTACTTCTTTTTCGGGTCTTGACGGCACCAAAATGATCCTGTATATCGATTACATACCAACCGAATGTATGGAAAAGGAAAGAGACAATGGCACGAAATAAATACCCTGAAGAAACTATCAATCAAATATTAACTGTTTCGCTCAACCTGTTCATGGAGAAAGGTTATGAACGTACCTCTATTCAAGATATTATCAACGGGCTCGGCGGTCTGACGAAAGGGGCAATCTACCATCACTTCAAATCGAAGGAGGAGATTATGCAGGCAGTGACCGAACGGTTATATCAAGGCCTTGACGAAATGCTCACCTCGATTCGGGATGACAAGTCACTAACCGGAATTGAGAAGCTTCGCAAAATATTTTGGGTTTCTCTAAATAATCCTTCGCAGCTTGAGATGGTGTCCACCGCCCCCAGCCTGATGGATAATCCAAGGATGTTGGTGGGTCAGATGCGCAGCATTACCGAAGAATCTGTCCCCAAGTATATACAACCCATTGTAGAACAAGGGTTGGCGGACGGATCGATCAAAACCGACTATCCCAAGGAACTCAGCGAAGTCTTAATGCTAATGGGCAACTTGTGGCTGAATCCTCTTGTGTTTAGCGATACAGCTGAAGGTGCGTTGAACAAATGCAGGTTCCTTCAGGAGTTGTCGCTCAAATTGGGTCTTGACCTGCTCGATGACCAAATGATCGAACGATTCGTACATCTTTTCCGTATATATAATGAAAAAGCATAATTACTGTATGCAACGACCCAAAAATGAACTGCCTCTAAGGCAGATTATTTTTGGAATGTTACATACCATCGGTTGGTATGATGAAGCAATGTTATTCTATCCAATGTTGCAAATAGTATTAATGATTCTATTTATCTATTTTACAGTGATAATCATTAAAGAACGTAAGAAAATAGATAAAGCGTTTTTCAATTCTCTACTCTATGGTTTAATGGCTGTGTTTTCAGGCGGAATCTTATCTGGAATTTGGATGAGCTCCAATCTAGGTCGTACGGCGGGTTTGGAAGGAGACATTCTGATCTTGCATTTTGTCGGGTTTCATGGTCTTCAGGCGATACCGTCAATTGGCTGGTTACTTGGACAGACACGCATATCTTCTACCAACAAATGGGTTCATATTAGTGGTATATCATGGCTACTTCTCCTGATTTTCCTCTTCATACAGACATGGATAGGAAAATCGATTATAGACCCAACCATTTATGTCCTTCTTGCCAGTTTTTTTGTGCTCGTTTGGTTTGGTATTTTTTTATGGAGTTTAAATAAATGGTATCAAACTCTAGATAAAAACAACTCAGTCGTTATTAAAAATAACAATAAGATTTAGATGGAGGGGAAAATATGCAAAATCATTCCATTCAAGTGATTGGGTTGCAAAAGTCTTACAAGCAGCTTCAAGTCCTAAAGGGTGTAGATTTCGAAGTGGAAAAGGGTAGTATTTTCGCCCTGCTCGGTTCCAACGGAGCAGGGAAGACAACAGTTGTCAAAATCCTCACCACATTGCTAAAACCAGACAGCGGAACCGTCACCGTACACGGATTCAATGTTGTGTCAAAACCCGAGCATGTGCGACAGGTGATTAGTTTGACTGGGCAATTTGCAGCCGTGGACGAAATTTTGACCGGACGGGAAAATCTGATCATGATTTCCAAGCTGCGACACCTCAAAAATCCGCATCAGGTTGCAGACGAATTGCTGAAACGCTTCGGTTTGACTGACGCCGCCGATCGCAGAGTGTCTACTTATTCGGGTGGTATGCGTCGAAGGCTCGACATCGCCTTGAGCCTTGTGGGAAAACCACAGATCATTTTTTTCGACGAACCGACTACTGGGCTTGACCCGGAATCGCGCATCGAGGTTTGGAAGATTGTCAAGGAGCTTTCCGACGGAGGCACGACGGTATTCCTAACAACACAGTATTTGGAAGAAGCTGAGCAGCTTGCTGACCAAATTGCTATTCTACACGAGGGCAGGATTATCGCCAACGGAACACTATCGGAGCTAAAAATGCTATTCCCATCTCCAAAAGTGGAGTACGTTGAAAAACAGCCAACATTGGAGGAAATATTCCTCGCAATCGTCGGAAAAAAGGAGGATAAGTAAATGGAAGGGACAAAAAAACACTTTTTCAACGATCTGAGTGTGATGCTTGGGCGTTCCATGCGCCATATTTCCCGTAGTATGGACACCATCATCACGGTCACTATCATGCCGATCGGCTTTATGTTGCTGTTCGTCTATGTGCTCGGTGGTGCCATTCAAACCGGAACTGATAACTATGTAAATTACCTCTTGCCTGGTATACTTCTAATTGCTATTGCCAGCGGTATTGCCTACACTGCTCTCCGCCTATTTATTGATGTGCAAGGAGGTATATTCGAGCGGTTTCACACCATGCCGATTTCACGTTCTACCTTACTATGGGGGCATGTGTTGTCCTCACTGGTATCCAACGCCCTATCGGTTGTCATCATCATTATTGTAGCATTGATTATGGGCTTTCGTTCGCCGGCGGGGATACTATCATGGCTTGCAGTAACAGGTATACTCGCGCTGTTTACGCTTGCATTATCTTGGATCGCGATTATTCCAGGACTGTCCGCAAAATCAGTGGATGGCGCAGGTGCCTTTTCCTACCCTATTCTCTTCCTACCGTTTATCAGTTCGGCGTTTGTGCCAACCGAGTCGATGCCATCTGTTGTTCGTGCCTTCGCCGAAAATCAGCCAGTGACCTCAATAGTCGAATCCATCCGTGCGCTGCTGTCAGGTTATTCAGTGGATAATGATATTTGGGTTGCTCTTGCGTGGTGTGTTGGGATTGTACTCGTAGCATATTTCTTTGCAATGAGGATGTATAAAAAACGGGTGTGAGTTAGCAGTTTAACATTCCAATCTCTCACTCATAGCTAGAAACATTGACACTCCACACGCATGAAAGCGTGGGATTCTTGAGTCGTTAGCGTCCGCAATCCGTTTCCGTTTTGGACAGACAACGCTCAAGTTCAGGGGTGTGCCATCACCCCATCCCATGCAGTTAGAATGTACCCACATGGGCGGCGCACCTATTACCAGTACGCTAGGCTGGTAAGTTGTCTAAATTCATGTAAAGTCTCTAAGAAATTTAAATCAATGCAGATTCCTTTAAATAGATCGGATGAACCTCTGTTTCCACTATTGAACCCTTTTTCTTCTTTACTAGATACGCTTTTGCATTTTCTCTAGAGCTTACAACTCGATGTAGGGATTCATTTATGTAATGAAAGGCTACTCCATCGTCTGCTGCATACCCATCTGTGACTTCCCCATTTTCAACCAATTTATGATAGCTGGGCCTCCGTTCTTTTTCACCATCATAATGGGGACAATTGCTACCTTTCAGTAAACCTAAACATTCTAGTGAAGATAACTTTCCAGGGATTGAATCAGTCACGCCTTGCTCAAACCAACAAATCGATCCAGCACTTAGCCCTGTAAGAATAGCACCCTTATGATAGGCCCTTTTTAGTAATTCATCGATTCTCCACTCTTTCCACAGAATCAATAAATTTCGGGTATTGCCTCCTCCAACATAAAAAATATCTTGTTCAGACATGAACCCTTCCAAGTCTACTGGGGCTTTAAAAACTGATAGATGAGAGGTCTCACATTCGAACTTCTCAAAACATCGATAAAATTTTCGAATATATCCATCCGCATCACCTGATGCTGTAGGAACAAAGCAGACCCTAGGTTTCTTTTTTTTTGATTGAGCCAATATGTATAAGTCAAGGAGAGGGTTATCCTCCTCCATCGAAAAGCCACCGCCACCCATAGCAATAATTTGTTTCATCATTCGACCTCCTCTAAAAAATCAAAGGTGGAATATACCCCCCTTTGTCAAGTTTCACGTTGCTACACAATTATACAAAGCTGTCACCAATTATTAAAATAATAACTCTACTTCTCAATAAAAAACGCGAGCTTTAAGCCCACGAGACAAAATGAATATTTGATTTTGCTATCGTGAGACATCGTAATAGTACAACATTTAAGCTATATCGCTGGTACAAGTCCACGTTTCTGTAATATGTATTCATGCATTTCGTTTAAACGGTGAAAATCACCATATGGAACTTCTAGATAACTGGTTTCTTCTGTCCACAAGAATAATGGGTGATTTATTGCCTTGGGATGAGTGTATGTATCCCATAACCATCGAACATCTTCTTTGAAAAATACAAAATGAGATGAAAAAAAGAATCCTGACCATATAACCCCTATACCATTTCTTTCTTCCTCTTCTGGGTACTTACCTAAGATTTCTTCAAGTTGACGCATATTCGCATAAAATTGGACGGATCGTTTGGGAAATCCGAGAGTTAAACCTATAATGTAATGGTAATCATAGCTTTCCTCTTGAATATTCTCTATCTGTTTTTCAAATTCAGTCTTCTGCTGCTCCTCTTGAAAGAAAATATATAAATTAGAATCAGAATCGAAAGAAGAGTTGTGCGGGTATTTAATGAGTTCAGGAATAAAAGGATTTTTCTTAGTAGTAATTACTGCTGGTTTATAACCTTCTAGAAAAGCAACCTCGTACTTCTTTCGTTGGCTCATTTAATCAACTCCTCAATAATTAAAGGTAACTCCAAGTAAACGAAGCTACCTTTAATTATACATCATCAAACTATTCAAACCATGTTATTTTAGCGCTCAACCACTACATGACAGCGACTGCACTTATATTCTCCTTCATCCCAAATTACTTTATCGTTCTTTTTACACACGTGACAATATGGTGTCTCGTCACTACCCCACATAGCAAGCCCTTGTAGATGAATGGGGCCATTAAAAGGTTGAAGGTTAATTTTAAATTTACGTTTTTTGCTGGACATTCATACAACCCTCCTTACTGTTATAGACTCTTGATCGCAACATCGTAAACGATAAAACAGCTTGGATAGGTTGTAAAAAATCCTAAAGGTAACGGTGAGATGTAAATTAATCTTAGTTACGATCTAAAATTAGTATACCGAATATTTCACCGATATCGCAAATTGACCGATTGCTTAAAAACCGCTCTAAATCAGCATTTTCAGCCGAATTCTTAAAGGTTGGATGTTCGTTTTAAGAGGCTATCATGCCTAAGTAACTTTTACATATATTCAGGTGATTTCTATAAAAATTAGAAGTAGAAATATTAAATTGCTAAAGCAATAAAAAAAGTGAGCCTTTGCTCACCCTAGAATTATCTGTATTAATCTCCTTCAGGGGCACTTGGTCCAAGAAAAAAGGAATTATATTTTATCATTGTTCAATGCTCCTTTCTTCAATCCACCTTTTTCTTATTTGAAAAAATTTGTATACATATTCGTTTAAACCGTTGGGATCGTTTATCTGCTCAAAACAGACACCTAATTCCGTTACAATATTATATTTAGGAAATCGTTCTTGTGAGCTATGGCTTCGGCTAATTTATATAATTGGTACCGCTCGAACGTGGCATTGTGGGCATTGTGTTGTTGGTTTATACCCTCATCTAATGTAGTATATTTTCGTGTTGTTCCAATCTGAGAAGCCATTTTATTCATTCCCATATTGTAATTAGTTTAACGAGTTTTCGCTCTAACAAAAAATGAGCTACTTCTTTTAAAAAAACGAAGTTGGTCATTCCTCATTAAGTTAGACAATTTCCATATTTTAAGGGATAATAGAAAGAACATTATCAAAATATTAGAGTGGAGTTGTTTCAATGAAAAGTCTCGCTTTATTATCTATGTTTGGTTGTGCGGTTGCGGCGATCCAATTTGTGCCTCTAGGACAGGTGTTGGGGCTTTAATAAGCAAACGAACAGATCTCATGGACACATAGGCTATAATATTTTTTACTCCTTAGTGGAGTTATTGGTATAAAAAGACCTTGGGCGCAATCTCAAGGTCTTTTCTTTATTTTTCAATATCCCATTCGATTATTTCAAAATGGCCCAGAACCAGCATCCGTGTCATAAAGCGCAATTTGCTCAAGTAATGGAAAGAAAATTTTCTGAAAATAATAAAATACCAAAATAATTAGTTCTTAGGTGGGGATGGCTCCGAGAAGAGCCTGACCTACCCGACATTCATTATTAATTCTTACATCTTGCAATTGAAACTATTATATATTATTCTAATTACCATATAATAATAATTATAAATAAATGAAGCGAGGGATACATATGAAAATTCTTTCTCTTGAACTTTCAATCACTAACCTTTCAAAAATGAAGCATTTTTATTTAGAACAACTCAGCTTTCCTTTGAAACAAGAATCCGAGGATTCCTTTACTATTACTGCAGGTCATACGGAACTCACTTTTACTTATGATAAGGATCAAAAGAATCCATATTATCATTTCGCAATGGATATACCACATAATCAAATACAGGAAGTTCACGATTGGCTATTGCAAAAGGGATGCCATATACTAGATGCTACAACCATTGAAGAGGCAAATATTTATGCTGATCAGAAGATTGTTTTTTTTGGGGCAACGAATGCTAAGTCTGTGTATTTCTATGATCCTCAGGGTAATCTGGTTGAATTTATCGCTCGTAAAAATCTGGATAATTCGTCTGTAAAACCATTTGATCCTCTATCGATAATCAATATAAGTGAAATAGGATTTGGTTTACAAAATGATATGGAGCAAACAATTGAAAAGTTATGTGCTGAATTTGATGTAACTTCATATACAGGGGATGGGAAAACATTTCAAATATTAGGAAATGACCAAGGGATGTTTATTCTTGGTGCTAGTACTCGAACATGGTATCCGATTTCAAGATCACCAGAGATTCATCCTAT
Source organism: Seinonella peptonophila (assembly GCF_900129355.1). GTDB lineage: Bacteria > Bacillota > Bacilli > Thermoactinomycetales > Thermoactinomycetaceae > Seinonella > Seinonella peptonophila. The sequence goes on from NZ_FQVL01000016.1 coordinate 7,536, forward strand.
ACATATGAGTATTGCAGGAAACAAAAATGATCATTTCCAATTGGAGCCCTATCCCTACTTTATACAAACCAAAAAAATACGCTAAAGAACTGAAATTGTTTATGTGTCATCACAATTATATGGTTTCGTTACCCCTCAGTCGCCGGATGCTGGTTCTACCCAATAAGGAAACATAAATTGATGAAAAGAGTGCAAAATTCTATGAAACATAATTTATCAGAAGATATTCTTTGCTTGTTCGAACAACATTTGATCTCGAACGGAAAATCTCCAAACACAATTTTTTCTTATCTATCTTCTGTAAAGGCATATATTCGGTGGTTTCAAGATCGATTTCAGAGGGTTCCACAGCAGATGTATATGGAGAATGTAGCAGAATATAAAGTTTTTCTTCAGCAAAGAGGGATTGATCTGAGTACGTTTAACTCTCATATGGCTGGTTTATGTTCTTGGAATGAATATCTTATTCAAACAAGGGAAGAAGATCACTTTGTGGTCCAGAAAGAGGATTGGAAGAAGGTTCAACATGGTATGCCTCACCAGCCATACATAGTGAATCCGATGTACAACGATTTATTCAGACCGTGTTAGAATCAAAAAACAAACGCGATTATGCTTTGGTGAATTTACTGGCTTATACCGGTCTGCGGATCAGCGAGGCTCTTTCACTGGTTATCCATGATCTTTATTTGGAATCACAAGAGTTACTAGTAAGAGATGGGAGGGGAAGACCCATTTCGTAACCATTGCCGTGTTACCTTGCGCTTTATTGAGACTTTGTTTTAAACGCTGCTTTTCCGTTCGGTTTTTAAAACTAATAATAACAATCTTTCACAGCCAATGGATGAAAAGAGAATCGCTCCAGTTCCTTTGCTTCAGCAGGTGTCGGTTCTGAAAAATCAACCCTATACTAATTCCATGTTTTTTGTAGTAGATCGTCAATTTGATCCAGAAAATGCAGTTCACCTGTTCCATCCATTGCCATTATACGAATCATATAATCCTCCTAAATAGAATAATATTTTCTCAATAATTTTTTTCGGAATATTCATTTTACATGATCTTATGCGATTATTACAATATCTATTGGAGTATTATTAATCTGTATCTCTTGAAAAAGAGCAGGTAAATGCTAAACACTATAATGACACTAATAGTGAAACCATTGAAGAAATTAAAAATCGATTGATGTAACCAAATTAATTTTTTTCCACACAAAAAAATTGTATCCCATTAAGAAATACAACTTACCTAACTAATCAAAATGACTTTCTTTTGTACAATTTCAAAATATGGAGCATCGCAAGTCTATAATTCTAAATATGATAACAAAATATTCTGACATTCAATTTTTATATTGTGATTAAGGTACTCAGCTTCAAATGTATACTTATTATGCTGATATTTCACATATCTTTTCTTTTCTTCTTGTTCCTCTAAAACAATTTTCGCATTGTTTGAAACCAATTCAAGAACAGCCCTTAAAATCTGAAGATATACAGTTTTTTGGATAAGCAGGGCTACCTCTGAGCTGTTAATAGACATGTTATCAACCTTTTTAAATTAGAGTAGCCCTTTTTGAGTGTTTTTTATTCCATATAAAAAACGCGAGCTAAAGCCCACGGCAATTTTTTCTTTTAAACCAGCTCTTTAACATTCTTTAGTACAATTTGCCGCACATTTTCAATATCTTGTCGACCATGAATAGGATAAAATGTCGTACCAACTAACACTTTCGGAGTATCATCTAAACTCGGATATTTTTCCCATAGCCACTCAAAGCACTCTATTAAGTCATCCAAATGACATACACAACGAATACCAGCATAACGAATGGAAACTCTATGTGACTCTAATTGATTAATTTCATAGCTTCCTTCTTGCTTCTCAAGTTCGGAGTATTTGACATAGAAATCAACTGCTTTAGGTGGGTATCCTATTTCTAACCCTACTAGTTTTCGAAATTCTGGAGAATCAAACTTCACCTTTCGTAATTTGGGAATGAATTCATTTTTTTGCTCTATTGTCTGAAAGAATATGTAATAATCATTTGTTAATATGTGTGGGTAATGCATCAACAGATGTTTATTAGATAGAAACGCATTACTCTTTGAGTATTCAATGAGTGCTGGTTTTTCGCCCATTAGAAACATCTCATAATCGATCAAAAAAATCACCCCATTTCTATGTATTTAAAGGGGTACTGACTTAGTACCCCTTATTCTCTTAATACTATCGGTTTAATTTCTTACCTTCTTTGTCAAAAAAGTCGCCACATCTTTGACAACCATAATTTCCGTCATCCGTTTGCACTACTTTATCATTTTCTTTACAGTTAGGGCAATCCGGTTTAGCCATATCCACAACCCTCCTATTTCCGTAATCGCAACAACAACATAAGAAAGTTATTGAATCAATGGTCGATCTATTTTAATAACTAATTCATATTTATTATGGGTCAAAAATAATTAAACAAATAGTAGATAGAAGATGAAGTTAAGTTGGATAATTCATCTACCACCCCTTCAAATTAGCACTTTCTATTCACTTACTATTGCAGTAGTTGTAAGTCAGAATACAACGCTTCAAATGTTTGATACCTTTCTTCCTTTTCCCTCGATTGACACTTGCTAATTATCAATTCTAGCTCAGTGAATCTAGAATCTTTCCTTACATATTCAAACGGTCGAATCCTTCCGGCTTTGATAGCTTTTAACTTGTCCTCAAACGGAATCGAACGATAATCGGTATCTTCCATTGAAGAGCTGTAAGCAACTGGGGAAGCGTTTGTATATAGAAAGTAAGCAACTGCGCCAAAAGAATAGATTTCAGATATCACATCTAAAGGTATATCCTTATTCCCTTCAATCATTCCCATTGCTGTCTCAGGTGGGACAAAGTGAACGAGTGCGCCTCGATAACCTGACGGAAATATATTGACTTGAACTGCCGTTTCGAGATCAATTAAATGTACAGTACCAAAAGAGTCAAACAGATAATGATTAGGTTGCAAATCTCCATGTAAATACCCGACTTGCTTCAAATCAATTGACTTTTGCAACATGGCTAATAGGTCAGATATAAACTTTTCCTTTGAGGCGGAATCTAACGGTTTGTCATGCACATAAGAACAGCGTTTCCAAGCACTTACTCCATCAATCCATGGACGCAAAAACCATGTTCGCGAATTCAACTGACCATAACTAGCTGTTTGATTTTTGGTAGCATCAATTAGTTTTAGTATTTGGGTCTCTTTTTTGAATCCATTCTTCCGTTCAATCTGTTCTGTTACCTTTAACAACATCGCCTGCTTTTGTATCTCAACCTTGTAAGATTCACCATCCCTTACACGAACAGAATGGATAATCTCTATTTTCTCGCCTACCTGATTCTGAATACTCTCAAGCAGTGCAGGAGTTAGCATTCCTATGCTTTCGTACCCTTCTTTTCCCACTCTTTCCTACCCCATTCTAGTACGATTTGATAATAATCATGTTTCATCATACTCGCAAAATCCAGATTACACCCATTTGGCAAAAGAGATTTATGAACATTAGCTAATGAATCGGTGGATTGAATAATCTGAGATAATAGCTGAGGTGCTTTTGTGAAGAAATAGGGGTCGCGTTCTTTTATAACCGAACGAATTGAAAAGAAATGACAAGGAGGCTCAGGGATCGCCAGTCCATTTCGACCGTTTATTTTCTCACCAATCCAGAACTTGCCTATCATTACGCCGACTTGAGAATACAATACTTTTAGTAACCAATGCGGCCAACTAAATAAAGCTTGTCCATCTATTCCATGGAACTTATCATCTAACACGAAAATTACGTTATCGCAAGCCAAGATTCCTTTAGATGAGTTTCTATTTTGATAACGGAAGCGCCGAAGCGCCTCCACGTGCATAACCCCGTAGTAAAACATTGTTTCTTGAATTCCTGCTAAGTCATCCGCATTTACCTTATACTCAGTGGCAAATAGAACATTCGCTTTTTCGGCAGGTTTTAAAAATGGGCAAAATGTATCAGAAATTACTTTGCAATACTCAGCGAATACAGAGGCTTGGTCAAATTGAATGACCTTACTATTCTTTTGGTCCACAATCCCACGATGCCCGATGCCAATTTCCTGATGCTTCATATTCACTATATGCCTGTTCATCCAATCGCCCATTTTCATTCATGAACCACACTGGATGAAGCGAACCAAATCGATTTTCATAATCTTTAACCCAAGATACGGTTCCAACACCTTTAATTGGTGCATGCTGAACCAGAGTACCACAATTCTCTAAACAAAATGAAGTGTATGCTTCCGTTTTCTGCATACCATGCCAAACCAAGTCAATTAACTTACTTGGCATGGTTAGTCCTTTAACTCCATCAGCAAACATCTGGAAGAAACGGCCTAACTCTTGTTTTGCAGCTCTCAGCAAAGCGGTTTGTCGATTTGATTCAGTCATCATCTATCTCCTCCGGGAGTTTATTTTCAGTTTTTGGAAAAAGCGCAGGGGACTGGATAACTCCCCTGCAAATAGGAATGTGAGAAAAAAGTTACTGTACACAGGTTTCAAAAGAGGTACAATCACCACTCAACCAGCCCCATGTAGGCCGAATGGAGTTCTTGCTTCAACAACTGTCTTCAAACTCGCTATAGACAACTCTTATGCAACTTTACCCGCCATGACAGTGGAATTTCTGTCTCTCGCCCAATCATTGCCGCTGTTTCTTGCATTTACCTTCCAAAATGTTTTCCATTTCTTTTGAAACTATTTAATCTCCATACTTCATGAAGTCTTGTTATGGTAGGTAATTCAACAAGGTGTTGTCTTTTTTCTATTTGCTGTATCAATTCTGTTGTTATTGCTAGCTCATCTCGAATAAACTTCCGTTGAAAATCAGTACTCGTGATAGCTGAAACTAACTTCTTTTGATTCTGTTTCAGAGCTTGTTCTAAAATGCGTTTTTCGTCTTCATCCACCCACAAAGTTAATTTTCTTTTCATTGAATAATCAACTCCAACGGGTGTTAGACGTTAATTGTATTATTGGCTTGTTTGAACAACCATCATCATTCGGTGTATTATAAAAGAGATTAGTAATTTCAAAAGGTAGAAATCTGGGTTCCCTCAAACTTCGATTTTCTACCTTTCCCTGTAACTGTTCAAGAATTTTAATCTTCATTTCCGGATATTTTTTTCTGCTATAGATTAAATCACCTCTCAAAGATTTTTGGATTTTCGCCCTCCCTATCTCAAACGAATGAGCAATAACTTGAAAATCCATAAAGACTCCCCTTTCTTGTTTGAATTCAACCTGATATAAACACTGATGTAATTAACTACTTTCTCTCAGGAATGTTTGTACTTTTTTGATTGTCCCTATATTCATATTCTATTATTTTTGCTACAATAAAACAAAGTATAACAAATCGTAAAAATAGATTGTTTTTCGTTAATTTTCGTTTTTTACTATTCTAAAAACAATAAATTCACGAAATTACACACGTATAATTTCTTGTTTTCCGGAAAATACTGCTAAACGCCATCTTTTCGCAAAAAAAAATAAACTTTCTCAACAAGAGGTGATTTAAATGGATTTGGATCGTAAAGCTCTTGGGGAACAACTGAGGCAATTACGAAAAAGTAAAAATTTAATTATTAAAGACATTGACTCAATGGGTTTATCAGGTGCTTCGGCGAGCAAAATAGAAAATGGTCATCCTTCAGTTGGACTCAAAATGATTAAAAAATATTGTGGAATTTTGGGATTTGACTTTAGTAAATCACCAATGCTAGACACCCAAACGGTTGAAAAGGATCAAGACAAGCCTCTTAAACTAAAATTACTGATCATCGAAAATATGATCAGAGACAATCACCCTAAATTAGCCTTAGAAAAGCTAAAAGAACTAGATTTACATCCATCTCATCCATTAAAGGCCACCCAACATTTTTTAAGAGCAAAAATATATTTATTAAAGGGCAATGTAAACGAAGCAGAAAATTACTTCGAAAAAGCTATACAATCCATTGAAAATCACCCTGAATACGCACTCAAGTCTAATATTAAAGCTAATGCTTTTGTGGAACTAGGGTCGATTGAATATAAAAAAAGTAACTTTACTAATGCACTGAAGTTTGCTAAAAGAGCAGAAGAATCATTTATTGATAATGGAATGCGGAAATTTCTAAAACATGTTATTCTAATGAACCAAGCTGTATACCTTGAGTTACTCAATAAAAACGAAAAAGCACAAGACATATTAAACAACCTGAAAAATGAGGTTCATCAAATTGAACATGTTGATGTCATTTTAAATATGTATGATGTAAATGCGATCCTCAGAAAAAAATCTGGTCAATATCGTAAAGCAATCGAATCCATTGAAAAAGGACTAGAAATAGCTATACAAAATAATAAGCATGGACGAGCAGGAGAGCTATGGAAAACGCTAGGAATAATCACAAAATCCATGCATAAAAATTCGTTAGCTATTGGATATTTGGAAACAGCAAAATTCTTACTGAGCCACCATAATAAAAAACATCAACTTATTGTGGTCGACAAGGAACTAGCTGAGATATATAACCAACAAAAAAAGTGGAGAAAAGCTAAAAATCTGCTGCAATCATCGCTCGCTAATATTGACATTAGTAAAACGCATATATTGCGATATATACAAGCTAAACTCACAATTGGAATAAGTTGTTATCATTTGAAGGAATACGAAGAAGCAAATGAACACTTTGAACAAGCCTTAAAGCTATCTAAAAAACATAACTTAAGAAATCTTGAGTATAAAACCATTTTAGAATTAGGGAAACTATTGAAAGAAACTGACCAAAACATGTACAATCAAAACCTAAATGAACTATTTCGTCTTGCCGTAGAATTAGATGAAGGAGGTGAGATTAATGAATAAATTCCATGGAGATGATGATATCACATAGCGAATTGTAAATTCTTATTAAGATAACCATCGTTTCAATGATGGTTATCTTTTTATTCCATATCAATTGTAATACACAACTACTTCCCCAGCTCTTTTACTCTCCCTTTCCTTCCGTTTCCGTTCGCTATTAGCCGCCTTTATAAACTCATCCTCAACCCCATAAATCCGTTCTCGATTTTGTTTCCATATTGGATACCATTCCCGTCTTAACTGCTCTTTAATGGGTATCTTTTTATTACGAGTTGAGTAATCAATCCCATCTGTCCCTATGTGACATTCTCCTGAATCGTTGGTCAGACGACTGATTAAAATTTCCTTATTATGTCGTCTTTTTAGTTGATAATCTGTTAATATAGGGTACTCATGTCGGTTCCTTTTCCATGTGTCCTTATCCTCAAATTCTTCCTTCAGAATAAAATTAGCCAACCGTTCAAGTTGGCTTGTGTCAGGAATTTCATTTTGTGGGTATTTTTCATCTCTGGGTACTTGATCTATATATCCATCAATAAATTTCTGTATTTTCTTAATTCTAAACTCGCGGTCGGTCTCATTTTCTTCTAACAGCATTGATACATCTATTTTAAATTGCTCTTTATAGTCCACTCGATCACCTCCTAGTAATCCCCATTGCTTGGAAATATCTGCAATATTTAGTATCATATGAACCTTCCAAATATATCTTTGGGTTCTTTAGACCGTCTTTACTTAGTTTTTCAAATGGACTTTCACCATTACTAAATTTTGAATACACAATATCAATCTCCTATTGTACTTACTAAAAATTCCATTGAACAAACTGCCTAATTGTGATTACCTAAAAGAGCATAGTACATTGTCAATTGTCCACCTAGTGAAGCTTCTAGCCCTAGTTGGACTCAGCCGCTCGACTTAGGGAGTTTTAGTTGTTCTTGATAATCTCGTTCCTGCTCCTGGGGCTCTTCTTGACCTTTTTCGGGGTCATGATGTGCCGAGACCGTGAGTACCGAATTTCCGGAGCTTTCGTGGTGATCACCGGGCTGATCACTGTCATCGAGTCTATTTGGGTTCTCACCACGATTTCCTGAGACGAGAGTCCTCTCTAAGACCATCCCCTCATCTGAGGGCCTTCAGCTCGCGTGATCGGTCTGTTCCTTCACAGGAATGACCTCGAACCGCGAGCTGTTATGCGTCTATCAGTCGTTTTCCTCAATAATCGGTCATAGCTTCCTCATAAAGTCGATCAAGACATTTAGATAAAACCACATGAAAGTATCCAGGGAGATTCTTGATGTTCATCTTCTTTGTTTTCATAAAAGCAGTACGCAAGGCATAGATTCCAGCTTCTAGTAATTCAGATTCAAGGTAAGCATCTTTGAGATACTTGATTTGTCCTAAGTAGACTCCATACAATCGATAAAGTAATTTCTTGTCCTCTATAAAAGAAAAACAAATCGATTTAAATCTTTCATACGGGCTACAAATACGTTTATTAATTATCTTTATATCTATGTTTTGATAGATTTCTGTTTCAGGTTCCGAATTTTGAGGTTCAACGTTTATATTTTCTGTGTTTTCGGGTTCCTCTCGGAGTTCCATATTCGGAGTGTCTTTTACTTCTTCAGCTTCTTTGATGTACGATCTAAACACATAGAGGTTAGCACCATTCCCACCTGATTTAGTACGCATCATATGATGCTTTGAAATCATCTCTAGCTCTTCTAGTAACTTCAAGGATCAAATAACGGTACTTCTAGATAGTTCCGCCTTCTCGGCTATTGAATTGATCTTTAGAAACGCACAACCAACGTATTTAGCAGCGAAACGAGCAAGGATTTTGTAGATGGTTATTGCTGATTTAGTGAGGTTGTGCTTCTTGTTGTACAAATGTTGCCGGATTGAGCTATTAAAGGAACCGATATCCTTAAATTGACTATACTTTTTAGCCAAGGTTACATATTCAGAATTCAGATTGTTCATGGTGCTTCCCCCATGTATCTATTTAGTTGACATGAAAAAGACCCCCAATAGGAGGTCTTGATTATTAACTCAATTCAATTAACATCTGATCAAAAGTCTTTAATTCATCCCCAACTTTGATATAATCAGCGTCTTCTCCGTTCCAATCCTTGATATCGATGATTACCAATCGTTTACGCTTATTTGGCTTTCGCTTTTCGAGGATTAACATTTGTTTTCACCTTTCCTTAAATTGAAAAAGAGTACCCAAATCGGTACCCTTTGATCTATGATTTGATCCATTTTTCCCTAACTGCTTCTTTTACAGATACATCCAATCCTAAATTCTCTTCTACTTTCATTAGATCAACAGTGTCATCTAAAACTGGTTGTCGATCACGCAACATTTCTGGAGTCATTTCATCTTTTTTAATCATCTTTTCAAATCCATAATTATCAGACACAACTTTGTTTGCGATTGAATTTGCTTTCATGTAATGCTTAGGTTTTGCATTTCGAATTTGGCTGATCTGATCCATCGCGTTCTTTTGATGTTCTTTATCCATCATTCGGAAGACTGCAAAACCCTTAAGACCTGATTGTTGTCGTAAGGTTTTTAAGAGCTGTTTAACCCACTTTTTAAATTCGATTGCTTCCTCACGTCTAGAATTTAGTATTGCCTCATAAATCCCAAATTCCGAAATGATAGGTACTTGGGGTTTATATTTATAGTCTCGAAAGCAACCCGCGTAATCTTCGGTTTGCTTTTTCTTCCAATTGAAAGATTGTATCTCCTGCTGATCCATACGTTTTGTCATATCGTTTGAATCACGATAACCCAACGCTTCAGCTACATCTTTAGCAACTGCCCACCATTCACCATCTTCACCTAAAACAAACCGAATTTCATGTTCTAACCATTTCTCGATTTTGATCAATTGAATAACCTCCAAAAGCTGTTTTAGACAAACAAAAAAGAAGCCCGTAGGCTTCCATTTACCAATTGTCGATATCATCACATTCATCAAAATTAAGCGCAGTTCTTAATCCATTGATAAAGGCTTCATATGCTACGTTGAACGCCTGCTGCTCACAATCCTTTTTGATCAAAAGAATAAATTCACCTAAATCCTCAAAAGTAAAAACAAAAGAACCTGGTTGAATTAACCTAGGTTCTTGTAATTTCCTCTCATATGAATAATCTTGTTATGAATAATCTTGTGATGTTTGCATATTCAAGCCTCCTTAAAAAGGCAAATCATTAGCTGCTTCTTTCACTTCTTCATCTGTCTTCACTTCATCCACTTCAGGAACTTCAAAACCGATTCGGGTAACATCAAATCTGATTTTAGTAAGATCCTTTATCATATGTTCTTCTGATTTCACAAACAAAACTTTGGAAAATAAATCATAGTTGAATTTCTGTCCCGCTGTAGCTTCAAAATTAGATTTTTGTGTATCCAACAGTGCATTTACATTCATTACAGGCACTAAAGTAACCGTTGTGTCTGTATCTTGACCTATCTTAGAAATTTTAAAAGGCATTGCCCTCGACTTAACTGGTCTAATTCAACCATGCAATTGGCTAATACTGATCGATTCATGTATTTTTTAGAAGTGGAATATATGAGTATATTATTAAACTCAGATTCAACATAACTAACCCAATCAGAGATAAAAGAATTTGCACAAAAGTTATTGTCTGAAAAAGGCTTTGGTCCATATCTTTTTTCATCTCTCTTGTATTGCTCCCAGGAATATCTTTTTCCTTGAAACAAATAGAAGAGATGTAATTGTCTCTCATTAACGAAAATTTCCAACGCAAACAAGTAATCCTTCATACAATCAACTCCCTATTCCTGATTAACTCTATGTAAACAAATCAGCATTTCTTTATTTTGCTTTAGATAAAGACAAAAACAAATCAATATAAATGAATAATCTGAAAAAAATAACACCTATAAAATTACTTATTCATTGAGGAACAATATGTCGAATGAAGAAAAAATCAAGTCTGGTTACTGATCTATTGCTACATAATAGCAACTAAAACAATATACTCTTGATAGCCTAGGTTTAATGGAATTGGAAAATTTAAATTTGGAAGGTAAAGCAGGAAGGTTCTTAGGTTTCTTAAGAGGCAATAAAATAGTTGATAACATGCGTAAGCTCGAACAGATAACATATAGTGTTGGAATAAGTAAAAGGAATGAATTGAGATCATTCTTCCTAAACTCGAAAAAGCCTCTGATAAAAAAATAAAAATAATAAAAGATTCTACAGAAGACGTGACAAGTATTGCTGAATACGTTTTTACAAATAATAATGTATTAGAGATTTCAGCCATTTTCATTTAAATCACTCCTAGAGCAAAAACGTCCAATCCCTTATTTCCCAATTGGATCGGACGTCTAACTTTGGATCTGTTTAATCCCATTCCGAAAAATTTCCCATATTCGCAAGCGAACTCATTCGATGGTTCAATTCCTCCATAAATGGCTTTCTATCATTTCTACAAAAGAATTTCTCACCTACAAAAACATCTACGAATAAAGGAACTAAAACTGGATCTCCTTTTGGCAATGCTTTCCCAAAACCGTGTATAAAGACAGGGTAGATCGGAACTTCATTTAATTTCTTCATTAAATGATATATCCCTGATTTATATCTTTGTAACTGTTCAGGCTCACCACGAGTTCCTTCAGGATATAAGATGACAATTTCTCCTTTAGCCAACGCCTTATATACTTCTGCGAATAATTGATCGATCTTCCTCCATTTTTGGCGTTCAAGCGGAAGTATGTTCATGATATTAAGTGAAAACCATGAAATCCATTTTTTTCGTAAGAAATAGTCAGCAGCAGCAATCGGGCGAATTTGATGCAACATATAAAAAGGAAATAACGACATTAACAACAAAGTGTCCAAATGGGAGTTGTGGTTAGCCACTATAATAGCTGGACCTTTTTTAGGAAGACCTTCCTTGTTTCGAATATTGACTCCTAAAATGATAAACAAAATGGGACGAACAATGAGCAAGAAAAACAAAATTTGCAGTAACCTCATACACACTCCTGTATTTCTCTTAATAATAGAAGTAGTGCATATAATGAAAGAAAATAGGTGCATTAAACATTAAGCTATCTAATCGACTTAGCACTCCACCATGACCAGGAATGAGTTCCTCTGGTTTCACTCCTAAATCATATTTCAAAGAAGAAATATTGACTGCTCCCATAAACCCTCCTATGCTCAAAATGAAACCACAAAACAAAGAATGAATGGCGTTCAAAGGGGTTAACATCGGGGCTAATAAATAAGACATACTTATTGTTACAATCATTCCTCCTGTAAAGCCTTCCCAAGTTTTAGTTTGGGGTGAAGCAAGTGAATGTCTCCCCCACCTCCTCCCTATCAAAAAATGTGCTGTGTCATTTACACGAGTTAAGATCAGCACATAAAGCAATAGACCCGCTCCCTCATAATTGACTTCTGAAGAAGGAGGAAGAATAAATAGATAAGAGATATGACTGATACTAAAAACCATCAACATCAATCCCCAATGAATCGATCCCACAGAACGTAAGAATCGGTGACTATCCCCTGTTAAACTGACCATGAAAGGTATCAATAGAAACATATATACTGGAATGTAAATAATGAACATGCCATACCACTTGATATAGATCCAGTAAAATTGGGTTGGAATAGCTAGATAAGCAAAAAAAAGCACCCTTCGATGCGCTCTTGCATTAGGGATAAGTGTAAAAAATTCCTTTAACGCCAAAAAACTAATCAAACCAAAAAAAGCAACTGAAAGTCTAGAGTGGATGATCACTGCAATTAGAAAAATGCCAACCATTAACCACCAAAAACGAATACTAATATGAACAACCTGTAATTCCTTTTGCTTTCTCTGCTTCCACCATTTATACAATAGGCTCACAATGATCAAAATACTGACGAGGGACCAAAAAACAATGAAAATGTGGTGAGATTGAATCTTCAATGAAAACTCCTCTCTGTTGATTCCCACTTCATTTCCACTATCAACTATTTAGATAATTTACTATTATCAGTATAAAAAGTCAATGAGTCACCATATCATTTATCGAATATTATTGCTAGTACGGAAAATATGATTTATAATCATTACATATTTTGTAAGAGAGGAAAATGTTCATGTCGTTAGCCACACTTATTTTTGAGCAACGTATTTTCAATCATTTGAGCGAAAATCAACTGGCATCCATTGTGCAGCAACCTGTAAATATCATTCGAGAATGGGAAGAAGGCATAAGCCAACCAAGTCTAAGAGAGATACTCATTATGAAAGTTGCTTTGAAGATTCCAATGGAATTACTTCTTCGTAATCTTTCAAACGAGGGCGCTATTTCTGATGACTTTGATATAGAGGATATAACTTTTTGCTTGGGTGATCGTAAATTATCGAAAGAAGAAGAACAAAAGATTGTAGAGCTTGTTCTTGATGCAATAGGTGTTCCTGATGAGTACCGCTGATCAAATATTTCATGGCGCTATACAAGAATTTGCGAATCGTGGTTTCGACCAAGCAACCATTGATGATATTGCACAACAAGCTGGAGTAGCCAAAGGAACTATTTATTACCACTTTAAGAATGGAAAAGAGGAACTATTTAAATTTATAATGAATCATGGAATGGATCAGCTTATCGACTATACGAAAACTAGTATTGAAAGCCATCAACATCGTGAATCACAATTACACGCATGGTTAAAAGCACATATTCAGTTTTCCATAGAAAATCAAGAATTTATTAAGTTGATGTTCAACGAAGGTTTTGGAAAAAAAGATCGCCAAAAGCAATGTCGCAGGAAAATTAGAAAGTATATAGAGTTTATCGCATCCATTCTTGCAGAGAAACAACCTCATACTTTACGGCACTATCAAACAGCGACTGCCATTTTTGGAGCTGCCAGCATATCCATTATCCAAACACTTTATCATCTTGAGGATCAGCAACCAGCACATGATGAAATCCGTATCCTCGAACAAGTATTATGGCAGTTGATTCAATCAAGCTTACATCAAGTCAAAAGATGACCTAATCAACAATTGGTAAAACAAACTATTCAATTAGAAATCTTAATCATTCCCTTCAGTCTCCATTGAGGGGATTTACTTTATTAAATGATCTGCTATTTTGAAACCTGACAATCTTTCAGTCCAAGAAATAAACCTTAACTTTTCGGAATTTCCTTGCATCCATAATCTCATTCTACATGAATGCCTCAATATTCTCAATGTATTTGGGACAACCGCAAAACTTGCCCCTATCCTATACTTTTCAACGACATTACGAATTAATCGTGTGCAATGATCCTGCTTTCTGTGAGCGAAATACAAGGGAATTCTCTTAAAATGCTTAATCCTTTGACGGACATATATAGCCAAGAGGCAGCTGCAGTAGCAGCCATATTGCCATCTTCTGCAGCGTGAATACTGTGTTATATGACGTATCCGACTTCTTAGCATTACTTTCATACTGCTTTTCTGTTTCAATTTTACTTCAGTAATGTATATTTCAGTAAAGTCTTTTTATAAAACGTCACTAACTTATTTGTTACCGAGTTGTTCCGCCAAACCGATTAGAAGTCCTTCGGTTCCACGAATGTAGCAGAGCCGATACGAGTCCTCAAACTGAATCACTTCGCCAACGAGCTGAGCACCATACTTAGTGAGTCTGGATACCATTTCGTCAATGTCTTCAACGGTGAACATAACACGTAGATAACCAAGTGCGTTTACAGGAGCATTCCGGTGATCTGATATAGTAGGTGGGTTGAGAAATCGCGAAAGTTCAAGTCGGCTGTGGCCATCTGGGGTAACCATCATCGCAATCTCTACGCACTGAGAACCCAGTCCAGTTACGCGACCAGCCCATTCACCTTCAACTGTGGTTCGCCCTTCGAGTTTCAATCCAATCTCCTCGAAGAAAGAAATTGCATCATCAAGGGATTCTACAACAATGCCGACATTGTCCATTCTTAGTAATTTGTTTTTTGCCATAATTTTATCTCCTTATGTGTAAAAATTTATTATCTGATCATCTTCATAATTAATCTATAAAAAATTACAAATTCCTTCCAACCAAAAAACGCCTTGTCACAGTTTAGGAAATGTGAAATTGGGTTTTTAGGTATGTCATATAACATCTGCAAAGAGCCAGTGCCTTAAACATAATTCATCAATGCTATCAGTATCTGGAATACTCTACATCTAACAAAGCAGTTGAATATCTAAACAATCAGGTAGTTTTTATTGAAGACTTATTGCACCATATGTCACCTTTAGGATGGGAACATATCAATTTACTAGAAGAATACCGTTTTAATTCGGGGAAAGTGGTATCATAAGATTTTTTAAAATCATTAAAACCTTCTTGGTATTGACAAAAATGAGAGAATCATCAGGAACATGGGCTTAAAGTTGTAAATCTGCATTTTCCTGACGCTACTCCTACAAAATCTTTTATAAAACTTATCTCTCTCTTATATCATCCTTTAGATGAATATTCTCCAAGTCGATTTCACGCTTTGTTCCATGTTTTAATTTCGATTGAAACTTAGTTTTCAATTTGGCAGCTTTTCCTTTAGCCTCTTTCTTTAAATATTCAATATCTGACGGAGAGACCGAGTGTTCATAAGGAATAAAGCCTTGTTCATTGATAATACCGTGAAGTGTAGTAATCACTTCTTCTCTACTCTCTTCTTTAATTATCTCATTTGATGGAACTTCATCTAACAAAAATTGATCAAACAAGTCTGGGTTCTTTTCTTCTTTTGCTACTTCATATAGCTCTAATATGCTTGAAAACTCATCTTGTACTTTTGACATTGCCGCGGTTTCTTCTTTTTTTGTCCATGTATCCTTTAGCGCTTTTAATTCATCTAAAGATTGATCAAAGTCATCTTCATATCGATCCAGGATTTGTTGTTCTTCTATTTTTTGCTGCCGATAGCTTTCAATCTCTGATAATTTTTCTGGATCATGATCCCAAAAATGATTTTGCTCAATATCTTCCTTGATAAAATTTAACTCTGCTAAAAATTCTTCTTTTGTACTTGCACCCCTTAGCCGTTCATACAATTCGTTATAATAATCCTCATCATGAGTAATGGTATGGGGAATTTCTTTTTCTTCTAACTCATGAAGATTGCTGCTTCGCATCCAAACTCCATTAAAATGTTGATTAATTGGCCATTCTTCTAAAGGTAAATATTGATATTCTTCTGGAGGAAAGAATTCATCAAATAGTTCCCGAACATCACGTGCAGCTTTGATTCGACCGTCTGCCAGCGGAATGATATGGTGAGCAGCATGATTTTGAATTGCAAACTCCTCATTTTTCGCTAAATTCTTTCCTAATATCTCTCCAGATCGACTCCTAATTTGCTTACTTGTCAATGTTTGTGCATTTTTATCTGATGTTTTCACGCTGATGATAACCTCTTTTTTTCTACCTTGATTAGAAACGTAACGAACTATTTTATCGTAGAAATTAAAATTATAATGAATTGAATAGAACATTGGACTTTGTTCATTCATTATATTCTAAATTCAAAGTATGATACAATCAAAGCGAGCCTTCAGAAAGGAGCGATTTATCTTTGGCAGAGGTATATCAACTACGTAATGAAAAATCTTATCGAACATGGGATTATGCCCATTATGTATCTTCAAGATACAATCAAACCATACTTTTCGACTTATTAAAAACCTATTGGGATTATCCTCTACATCATGTATGGTCTCATTTTCCATTTCATGTACAGACGAATGAGGAAACGATACAATTTCCATATGCTAGCATGCAATTGTTTTTACCAGAGATCCTATTGTTCGATGCTTCAACCAAAATTCTCCTTGAACAAATCCTTTCTAAAACAGGTGAGTTTTTACCCATCCACAATCATGAGAAAGAGATCTACTTTTATCATTTGCTCAAAAAGATACCTGCTCTTGATTTGGAACAATCGATCGTCCGACGTTACCCTAGCAATGGAGAAATTGCGAATTTCCATAAACTGGTTTTTAAACCTCACCTAATTAAAGATCAATATCTTTTCCAAATTCCCGAATCTTCCTCACGCATTTTTGTAACAGATCAGTTTGTTAAGGTCGTCAAGAAATACCAGTTAAATGGTTTGCGTTTTATCCCGGTTTGGAAAAGTAGCCAGCAAGATCTATAGAAATGGAGGATCAGTTATGCTGTCCGTCTATCGGGTATTCCGTAATCGTCGTTATTGCTTATTCCAGTTAAAAGATCCACAACCACTGTTTCAACTTCTACATAATTCAAACGATCACTCTTGGAAGTCTGAATGGAATTCCCAACAGTTCTCACTAACAACAGGTCTTAAAGAACAAGAGCTATCCTATGGTGAACTCACTTTTCTTACACCATCTATTCCCTTATTGCATGAACAATCAATTGAACTTTTAGCTCCACTACTAATTCCATACGGCGAACTCTTACCAATGTCCAGTGAGAATGGTATATACTACGCATATCATGTATTAAAGCCCTATCATGCACTTAACATCGATCAAAGCACCATATACCCATATCCAAAACAACCAATGCTAATCGATAAGTATGATTTTCATAAAGAACAAGTAAAAGAACCTTTATTTTTCCGTTTACCTCAATCACCAGCTCCTTTTTTTGCTACTGATTCTTTTATGGACATTCTAGAAAAAACGCAATTCCAAGGATGGCAGTTTGAACAATGCTGGAAGAGTGAATAACCATCAACTCTTACTATTGATGGTTATTCCAATTGCACTGTTTAAATTAATTCATCTAGCTCGCTTTGATGTTTTTGCAACCATTCTTTCAATTAGTTTAATCTTGATAATATCAGTCATGAGGAGTTCATTTTCAACCGATTACTAATCAGAATGATTCGATATTTTTAGCCAGCCTAAATATTTGATTTGCTGCGCCCTAATGGCATCCATAATCTGTTCCATTCTCACTTAGTTAACCACCAAATACCCGTACACTCAGGTAAGTGGACTAATCTTTCCTTTACTACCCTATTAGCTAGTTTATCTCCAAAAAAGAATCTAGTTAAATCTTCAGCTTCCTTTAGGTTTTTGAATTGGTAGTCTAATCGGATCCATTGATGTAAAAATTTATATTGATCCTCAAGCAAGAAATAATACTGTTTCAAATAGTCAGGTGGATTAGGTTCTTTGTATCCAGTACCTAATGTCTCAAAGATAATAATTGTGCCATTCGGACGGAGAACGCGTTTCATTTCCTGAATCGTATTTTCGATATTTTGTTCGTTATTTGATACATTGGAACTTCCTACATAGCAAATAGTCCATCCCGCTACAATTAAATCTATACTATGATCTTCTACTGGGATTCTACGATGATCAGCAACTTGTGTTTTCCAATTAGAGAGACCTTTCTCGTTCAATTTTTTTGCATTTATTTTTAACATTTCAACTGACGAATCTAGGGCAAGGACCGATTTCACCCTCGGAGCTAAAACCGATGTAAGTCGCCCTGAGCCTGCCCCCAAATCAATAACATCCAATCCTTCGATTGGTCTAATAGATTCTATTATATCAAGTATATCTGCTTGTCTGGATATCAAAAGATCATACTTTCCAGCTAACTCATTGTAAACATGTTCATGATTAACCATTATCTCTAACCTCCTATTGGAATCGCAACTAATAAATCTTGTTCGATAAATCCAAAAGGATTTCCAATTTACTATGTCATGATAGGATAAACTGAGAAAAAAACGATAACAAATTCACATAATAAAGAGAAAGTAATCACAATTTTAATGACATCAATTGTTTACTTGACAGTTTCATCTGCTAATTATCTATAATTCATGTTTGGTGTTTTGTGCAGGTAATAGTTATTAATCAACCACTTGAAGGATCCGATCTCATTTAACATTATTTCTAATGACTCCAGGTAACTCTATTTTTCTTTATACTGTTCGTTGAAAAGACGATAGTACAATGATTGATTTTTCATTAATTCTTCGTGAGTACCCATCTCAATCAGCCGACCATCTTTCAATACAAAAATCCGATCCGCGTCCCGAACAGTGGCTAATCGATGCGCAACTACCAACACTGTCTTTCCAAGAAAGATATTCTTTAACTGGCGTTGTAGTAATGCCTCTGTATTTGCGTCTAAAGCAGATGTGGGTTCATCCATTAATAATATCTGAGGTTTTCGAAGCAATACTTGAGCAATCCCCAACCGTTGTTTTTCTCCACCCGATAATTTTACGCCACGTTCCCCAATGATTGTATCAAATCCATCAGGTAGTTCTTGTATAAACTCAAGAATCTGCGCTTTTTCACAACACATCTTAATTTCTTTCTCTGTCGCTTCTGGATTCGCGTACTTTAAATTATATAAAATGGATTGATTCCATAAAAAAACATCCTGAGAAACAAGTCCTATCTGCGAGCGTAAATCTTCGTAGGAGTAGGAAGCGATGTCTTTACCATCAAGGAATATTCTACCTTTTTGTGGTTGATAAAATCGCATGATTAAATCTAAAAGTGTAGATTTTCCACTCCCCGTTGGACCCACAATCCCAATAAATTCCCCAGGAAGAATGGTAAAACTCATATCTGAGATTTCCCCTCTCCCATCATCATAAGAAAAAGAAACCTGATCGAACTTGATTTTTCCTTCAACTTGACTGTGTTCTCTTGGAAGGTACACAATCTCATCGGGTAATTGTAGAATTTCGTAAATCAACTTTACCTTTGGTTTCGTTAACTCCGTTCTCATATAAGCTGTTTGTACCTCTTGAAGCGAACCAAACATTTGAGGGAAGTATACAGAAAACGCGATTAATGAACCCACTGTCATATGACCTTTCATAATTTGGATTGCGCCATATGAAAACACGATTCCTAAACCCAAGGCCCTACCAAAATCTACGATTAGCGTAGTAAAGTTATCAAAAAATGCAGCCCGATTACGTAGCTTCCGATACTTGTTAATCCAGTGGTCTTGATACTCATGTTCACGCTCTGCTTGATTGAACTTTTGTACAGTTTTAAGCCCACTTACAAATTCTGTGGAATATCCACTTAGTTCTTGTTGCATCTGAATAATTTGATCAATCTTCGGACGAGCTTTATTAGTAAATATTTGAGTAAGGATGTATAAAATAGGTAGCATAAATAAAATCACAATGGTCATTTTCCAATTCATATAAAACATTACCCCAGTAATCCCAACTAACATACATGTATCAAAAATAGCTGGAACGATGGTCTGAGAAATGAGTGAATCTCCAATTTCACCACAACTATAGATTCGATTGGCTATCTCACCTGAGCGGAATTGATAATATGTTGTTGGAGACAATCGAGTCAATTTCCTAAAAATAAGTCGCCGAAATTGATCTGTCACATATCCACCAATATAATGAGTCATTTGATTCCGAATCGCACCTAACGATGTTACCAAAAACGGAGAGAGCGCCAATATGAGAATCAATCCATACAATAACGTTTGTTTCTTTTGAGGAATTGCTTGATCAACTAATATTTTCATAACCCAAGGCGATAGTAATTGAATCCCGACTCCGAAGGTCATAAATAAGACCCCTAGCAAAACCCGCTTATACTGTAGTTTCATTAACTGATACATAGAAGTCGACTTCATCTCATCCATTGATTACCCTCTCCCTACCTAATCTACAATTTGACTTTTATCAAGATTTCCTCTGTAAGTAATTGATTACGAAATTCTTGAAAAGAAATCTTTAATTCATTCAACTCAACTGCTAACACTTTGGACGCTTTTGACATAGCTTGATCTTCAGATGATGATGTTAGTAAGCACAAAAAAATGACTCCACCCGTTCGATTAAAACTAAAATATTCACCAGACCGCCTATCTAAAATCGTAATGTCTCCCATATCTTCACTCCAGGTGATATCTGGATGAGTCTGTATGCGAATATTTTATAACAGGTGAAAGAAAATCCGATCATGTAGATTCTCATATATCAAAGTGGTTT
Source organism: Seinonella peptonophila (assembly GCF_900129355.1). GTDB lineage: Bacteria > Bacillota > Bacilli > Thermoactinomycetales > Thermoactinomycetaceae > Seinonella > Seinonella peptonophila. Next base: position 28,499 of record NZ_FQVL01000016.1, read on the forward strand.
TTATTGAAACAACCATTTTATGTTTATCGATTAATCAATTGTTATAAGAAAAAAAACTCTTACGAAAAATTGAAGATGGTTTCAATGAGTGTGAATCAAGAAGTAGATTTCAATAGTAATTGTAAACAGGTGTTATTGGCTAAAGGAGATAGAACAAACTGAATAGTTTGTATTTACTATATCGAGTGAATAGACTATCCATACTAATAGGTTGGAGCGTGGATGAATATGAAATATCATTATGGGATGTCTATCCGAGAAGGTAGAGAAAAGATGAACATGACCCAAGCTCAATTAGCAGAAAAATGGCCAAAATCAGGTGGTGGAACTGGAGTAAGTGAGAACTATGTTTCAGATGTAGAACGAGGCTTAAAAAAAATTACCGATTTGGAAACAGTACGTCGTTTATGTAATCTGTTACAAATACCACTTTGGAAGGTAGGACTATCTGATTACAATCCACATAATCCAACTACCATAATAAGGGGAACTAATATGTATGAGGAAACTTTAAACACCGCTGAAAGCTTAATTAAAAGAACATGGGGTTTACGCCGTGTAATGTCTGTACCCTATGTGGAAGAGTCTGTTAATGATCTAAATCGACTTTTTGAATATCTTCATGTGCATACTCCACCACCAATACGATTAGACAAGCGTTTTCAGATGCTTTATGCACAAGTACTTCGTTTAAACGCGGTAGTTGATGTAGAAAATCAGCGATATGTAGAAGCTTTGGATAAATTCAGAAAGATGAACGAAATAGCAAAGGCGATTGATCATCCAGCAACGCTGGCAATGAGCTATTTAAATATTGGGACAGAGCTAGAAAGAATGGGAAAGCAGGAAGAAGCAATTGATCACCTAGAATTGGCGAGAGATGAGGCTTTAAGAGGATCTAAACATATTATCGTTGTGACTCATGCTTATCTGGCAAGATGTTATGCAAGTGCTGGAATGAAAGTTAAATTCGAAAGGGCAATCAATGCTGCCATTCGTACAGCAAATAGTATGGAAGAATTCACCTATGGTGATGGAACTGATTTCGTTTTTCATAGTTTCAGTGGTGTTCTAGCAGAAAAAAGCTATGGTCATCTTGAAGTTAATGATCCAGAGGCAACATTAGCAATGAAAGAGGAAATTCAAAATCAGATAGCATTGGAAGCGAATATTTGGTTAGATGCTTGGATTCCACTAGATTGGGCAAGAGCTAATTTAATGTTAGGGCAAATTGAAAAAAGTGTAGAGGCAGGGCTCGAGTTTTATCGAAAAGCAAAATTGTTAAAATCTCCGCACGCCAAAAGTAGGGCCTATCGTTTATTGAATACACTTGAATCATCTGGTTATAGTGATCATCAAGCTGTAATAGATTTTCGAAATATGCTTGATAATGAAGATAACAAAGACGACTTAAAAGAATTAAATGAAGAATTTTAGTGTTTAGAGCTGATAAAAGGAAATACCCTCTTCATTGGTAGAGAGGTTATTTTCAATACTATTACAGCGTTTCTTTACAAAGCAAACGTTTACTATTAGACACACAGCTTTAACTAATAAAATTCAACCTTATATATTTACAAATTAATTTATCTACCATACAACTGTTATAATAGTTTGTATGGTTATGTGTAATCACAAAGTGGTGATAAAGATACTTAATTACTTTTTTTGAACTACAACTTACGCCAAAAATCTTTAGTTAGCTCACCGTGTCCTTTTTGAACAAGAAGATCATTAATTAAATGTAAGATAGTCCGATAAGTCTGATCCCTTGTTGTAAATAGTTCACACATTCCAACAATTTTTTCTCCTATATCTACATGTTTCATTAGCCACCACGTTTGCCATTTAGGGTATGGATAGGGAAGCTCATTCAATAGGAGCGGGATTACTAGAGCCGCTTCTATTGTCTTCGCTTTAATAAGATATCTTCCTAATAAATCTTTCTGATCATCTAGAGTTACTCCAATCTTCAAATCCTTATAGCTGTTGAAGATATATTGATCCAATTTTTCTTTAAAAAGTTTTCTAGACTCATCAATCCAACTTTTAAAGAGCCCTGGATCTTGAATACAGATAGCTTGCTCATAAACCCATAAAAACTCAGGATCTCCATTCAACTTTTTTTCAAGCCAACTATAAGACCTTACCTTTATATCTACTAGTATCGAATATTCCTCATCATGAACCCATAATGCCTTTGGACTTCCAGAAATCAGCAACATTTCTTTATAAGCCTCATCAGAAACGATCATTTCGATATCCAAATCTGATTGAGAATGAGCCATTCCGGAAGAGTAGCTACCTACAACTAACAACAATGCTTTTTCAATTTGTGATCCCAAGTATTTATAAGCACTTTGATTCATTAAATTTCTTTCAAAATATTGTTTTACTACCTCTTTTACTTCACCTTCAATCATAAATACAACTCCTAATTGACTGCTCCTCGTCATCTGACTTTCGCAGATTCGCTGACAAAACTTGAAAATGGTCATCAGCTACCCCGATTCGTAATTCACCTGTACAAATAGCCAACATAGGAAAGATAATCAATTGTACTTTTGAATGTTCTCGTATGTTTACCCCCAGAAGATTAGAAACTCCTACAGGTGTTAATTCTAGCTTTTGACGATTTACTCAATTGCTTATACACTAATCTCGATTTCTACTTCTTGCTGCCACAATCCTTCATCTTGCTTTTGACGAAACTTATTGTCGTCATTGTAGATTGCAGTGTTCCCATCCTTAAATTAATAGATAATGGCCATGTTTACATGTGAACATCGACTTCCGACTGCAAAAGAACAACTCGGTCAAACTTGCTTGATCTGTCAAAAGAAACTGCCACATAGTCGTGGTGGTCTTTCCAGCACGCTTATTCCCGATAATTAAAGCTCCTTTTTCTTTTAATTCAAACAAATAGCTGCCGAATGGATAAAGCAACCACCTCGATTTCCAGGTTCCTTAAAATCACTTCACGAATAATTCGAATCGGAGCGCAAATTGCTGATTCTATTATCCGTACCGTGAAGCACAATTACACGAATGGTTAAAAACACAGATTCAAATTTCCATAGAAAACCAAGAATTTATTAAATTGATGTTCAACGAAGACTGGGAAAAAGGATCGCCAAAATCAGTGTCACAGGAAAATTAGAAAGTATATAGGACCAATCAATCCGAAATGTAATCTCCCACTTTCCCTTCAGTCTCCGTTGAGGGGATTAAATTTATCAGGTTAATCCGGCATCGAAGCACTTTCCAAAAAATCAATTTCATATAATGAATCTGCTCATTAGATTCAATCAAATCCCATTATACTGTTGCACCATCTACTATTGGCTTTGCTGAATCGTTTGATACCAATCTAACACTGGCTGAATAATTGAACGAACCACTTTAAGATCAGGGTCAGGAGATGGTTCTAACTTGGGAGCATCTGGATAAAACTTTCTCAAAAACATGTTAATACAAATTTGAATATCTATTGAATAATACTTACCAATCCCTATCCATTGATGCAATTCTTCTTTGAAAGCTGTTGGTAATAGTGTGTACGCCCAATCTTCTTTTACACCAAATTCACTCGATTCTTTATGAAGAAAACGCCAATACTTTTCTCTTTCCATTTCATCAATTGGATTACCTAAACCTCTTATAGCTACTTTTTTCACTATAGGAGATTCATCCTGTGTATATCCCCATATCCTTGCTCTTGTTAACTTCTTCTTTTTTATCAATTCTGTTAAAGCCAGTGCTCTTTCGAGAGAATTCACAGATGATATCGAGTTTTTTTCATCAGTCACCACTACTTTTGGTTCATAAGAAGGCGAATGTCTATTTCGAAAACCTTCTTTTAACCTTTGTATCACTTTATCTCCGTTCAAAATGGGAGCTGGAAAATTATTCAGAGAGTCCCCTGTTTCCGTTATAACACTGCGTAAATCATTCGGTGTTAGATCTGGCATTCGTGAATAAAGATATGCACTAAAACCTGCTAATAACGTTGAACAACCACATGTTCCTGCAAAATAGTCAATTCCTTTTTCTTTAAAACTTGGAACAGGCAAGTATGTGTAAGGTGCTAATATATCTGGTCTCCAATGACCATCTCCATTTAATCCTGAAGATGCTGATGGATGTAACTCATAATCACTGAAATTTCTTTCTCCTTTATCATTGAAACCACCTGCAACGAAAAACTTTTTCGGATGTAGATTGTTGTGCACACGAGAATTACCTCCAGCTGCAATGACAAGCAATTCTGCATCTAAGGCTGGTTGTATAGCTTGTACATAAGGATCTCGTTCAGTTGGGGACATCCATCCTCTTTCTTGTGGAATCAATAAATTTAGTAAAATCTTAGTATCCCAACTTTGTTTCAAAATCCACTTCAAGCCTGCTTCTATACGTTTCGGTTTGGTAGTAGGAAGAAAAACAAAATTTGCTGATGGAGCTAGTCCACAATGAGTATTTCCTCTCCACTTAAACGGTGCGTGAGCTAACAAGCTTAGTACCATTAGTCCATGCTCCGAATACCTTGATACTTTTTCAACAAATGGTTCTTCAAAAATATCTTGGCAAGTAACAGTCATTTCCTTATCTACTTCAATCCGTTTTACTCTTCCTTTTAAATGACTAATACAAGTATGTGGAACGATATCATCTAAAATTATAATACCTACATCTTGTCCTGAAGCTTCACCTAATGGTTGAGAGAGTCCTATTCTTTGCCAGGTTGACTCAACTTTTACCATATAATCATCTCCAAATTAAATTAGAATCCTTGATGTCTGAGCCAAAGTTCTAACCCAAATGTTTTTGAAATTAATCCTACCTCATTATTAAAGCCGTATTTAAATTTTTCGACTGCATCTCGTAGCAAATTTCTGTCAATCCATCCCAATTCAACAGCTCTAGACGTTTGAATCAACTCATTTACAAACCTAGATTCTATATAAAACCCTTTACGAAATATTTCTATAAATCGACTTCGATCAGGACTTATTAACGTCTCTTTTGGTATTACGTGTTGAAGTCCTTCCTTAATACATCTTTTATTCTCACTTATCTCTAGTTTTATCGTCGGTGGTAATGCGAATAGGTATTCAATCATTCTTTCATCTCGAAAAGGGTATATTCTAGACAAACCAAATGGTCTGCTAATATTATTGTTTAACCAAGGGCACGGATTCACAAGTATCATTCTCTCAAAATTTTCCCGTAAATATCTACCTTCGATATTTTCATCTCGTACCTTTTGTCTTTCAGATTCTACTTCGGTATAATCAATTTTTTTAAGACAGTCACCTATCCAGGTAGGCGTATGATACCAGTTAAGATCAAATCCTGTATTCTGCCAAGTTCTTTTTCTAATTTTGCCTTCAAGACGATATCTTAACTTTATAGGTAATAGAGCTGGGAGTATATGAATACTGAAAAGTTTCCACAACGGTTGATTTCTTTTATTTGATTGCTCCATTAATTTATCAAAAACCAGTTTAATCTCTCCTCTAAAGAATAAATCACGAAGAAAATGTGAGCTTGTCATGAGAAGTTCATCTCCGCCCTCTCCTGAGAAAAGAACTTTCCCTTTCATTTTTTTTGCATATTGGTGAAGATCTCTGTACATTGCAAGATTCAAAATAAGAGGACTAGGCTCATCATACGTTGTAATATTATATTCTGTGTCTTTAAAAGACCAATAATCAGATAGGTTTAGATATTTCGGAGCCATATCTGTATTTTCATATATAATATCTACTTTTTCTCGATTTGATTTTCCATCTTTTAGCAGATTAAATAGATAGGTATATCCATACAATTGTGCATCCTTACTTTTTAATTGATTAACTAAACAAGAAACGCTTGATGAGTCTAATCCGCCACTTACTTCGCATCCAATAACTGATTGGTTATTAACAGAATCCTCTACAATCTCTTTTAATATTTTTGAAAAAATAAAAATATACTCTTCAATATTCATGTTAGCTACTTCTAGCTTTTTAAAAAAACAATTTTTCTTCGTTTTTAACCTCAGGTTCTTATCTTTAACCATTTTAAATCCTGGTAAAAGACGTTTAATATCTTTATAAGGTGTTAGTTCGATATCAGTCAACTCTGTGTGCAAATACATGCGAAAATAATCTTCATCCAAATCTCTGCTAAATTGACTCAATGATTGAAGATGATTAGACACATATAATTTGTCATTTTCTTCAATATAGAATATCGGATTAGCTGTCAAACTTCTAAATACTTCTATTTTCATTTTCTTTCTATCATATACTAATAGGGAGTATGAACCTTTCATTGATTGAAGCAATTCACCATGAAATTGTTGGCCTTCTTCAATCCATTTCGTTATTAATGCTCCCATCCTATTATTCACATCTTCAAAAACCACAAACTCAAATTCACTTGTTTTATAACATTTAAGATTGCTGGAAGTAGATAAGATACAGTAAGATGTATTATTTTTTTGGTTAGTTTGCATTGAATAAACTACTATAGACATATTTCAAGAACCTCCTTGAGACACAGATAAAAACACCTGAAATTTCTCTCTATACTTACTTTCATTAAGTTCTTCAATGCTGGTTGTTTCAACCCACGCATGACTTAAAAAAGGTTTTCTTCTAATACCAACACATAATGTTCCATCAAAGTTACTTGAAATGAGTAGTTTGTAAAGTGTGATTGAACGCTCCAAGCACTCCACGTTTAGAAAATGGAAATTGCATGCCAAACGAAAGGCAGCTACAAGAGAATTTTTGTCAACTTCAATGGATCTTTTACTGATTTTTTCTTTATTGTCAATTCCATCAAGAACTATTCGAAGACCCCTTCTTCTCAACATCACATAAAAATACAGTAAATACCAATAGCTCTTTAAGAACAAAATGAATTTTATCATTCTTTTATCCCTGCTTTCTCCTCAAAATTAGAGTTTCAAAACTATAGAATGGATTAGATTCAATAGTTCAGTAGGTTTCGTTTTGGACTGCCTATAAACCTTGAACATAGGAATTCTTTTAGTCAAATAAGAAAAGACTTTCATGTTCTCTTTATAGAGAATATGATTAAATACGTTTTTCAAAAAAAATTTATTAAATACATTTGTTAAGAGGTGCAACATCTTTTCATTTCCTTTTATTTTAGAAATTGAAAGCTTAGTCTCGTCATTAACCTCTAAAAAAATAAAACAATCAATTGTTGATAAATCACTATAATGAAAACCGTGCGAAAGATCTATTCGAAGTTTATCTACCTCATCAAAAGTTTTAGTTGCCATTTTTATAAGAGAAGACGTGGATTCCAATCTCAGACTTGGCACACCGCTGATAAGCTTTTGGCTCACTGGATGCAAAGCGATAATATCATCAGTAATGATCTTTCCTCCATTTAAAACAGCTTGGGAGGCACATGTTGACTTTCCAGATCCAGACTCTCCTATAAAACAAACAGTCTTATTTATATAACGTGCAGCACTGCCATGTAGCTGAGTATATCCTTTTAAATACAGCAAAAAAGAAAGTACCTTTGAGAAAAACAAACTATAAAACTCACTATCAAGTTTTCCTTTAAATATCACTAATCGCTTGTCAATATAAAAAAAGTAAGTATTCAACCATCTAATAAGGTATTTTCCATTATCCATCTGGAAAACTTCTTCGAACGGAGTTGACTCGTTTATAATAAACCTCCTGAATAAAACATCAGCTTTTTTAAAATAACTCTCTTCGAAAAAATCATCATCATGTATAACCTCGAAATCAAAATTATTCTTGCAGCTTTTATATAGTAATGAATCAAAGTTTATTTTAGTTCTAATCTTTATTCCTGATACATCATAAAAGTTCATGTTCCCTCCAGATATTAATATTTCGAAGAGTACCCAAAGGCACTCTTCGAAATATACTCAAAAACTATTCACTACGAGGATACCTTGTTGAAAAAGTGTCAGTGTTATGACCATCTTTACCACCAAAAGTAATATCAACAATGTTACCTAATACAATTAGGTTTGGAGTTGTGTATTTCTTTGGTGAATTTTTAGTTTCTTTCACGATTTATACCCCCTTTTTTTAATTTGCAAGAAAGTGTAGTTATCTTTTTTGCATCACCTCCCTGCATTAATCAGTAATCTATTTGTTCATTATCACAAGATCATGTTCCGTTAATTGATTGACAAAACGAATAATATCTTTTTCAACCTGCAATCTATCTTCTTGGTACTCCAAATTGATACTTTCAATAATTTTCTCTAGCTCCTTTCCTTGTTCAATCAATTGCCAAATTTTTAATCCAACTTCATCCAACCCAAAGCATATTTCTGTTTGACTATGATAAATAAACGCACCTTCATCAATCTCACTAAAAAAAGCTTCTTTTGCCACTTGATATTTCATTTATTTCCTCCTTCGAATTAAGGCGTATCTATCATTTACTTTTAGTCACCATGATCTTAAAATAAGCTAGATAACATATATTTACCTATTAAGCCCAAATACAATGACCATTCCAATATTTCATAATCTGTCTTTATTATGGCTGGATCTTCTTCCAGGAGAGCATAGTTTAATGCTTAGGCGATTCATATTATTACATACCGATATTTGTGTTACTTTGAAATGATCCCAATCATATGAGTAGACATTCCCCTCTCCCAATACAAATGATTCAGCAGTCTTCGCAATTCTTGATTTTTCATCTTCAACCTTCTTGTTATTGACATTCCTTTTGAGCGTTTAGGTAGATTAAAGAACTCAATATTTTTCCGTACAGTCTCAGTAGAACATCTGAAGAATTCAGCGATTTCTTGATATGTGTAAAAATCTTCAATATAAAGTTGATATAATTGATCCTTGGGTAGTTTTCTCATAAAGCCAACTCCCCTTTTGTAAGGTCTCAACAGAGTTACCTTTGTTCCACGTATAATGATGAATCTGTTATAATTAAATTTCGTTCTTTTCTATGTTATCTAGTCATCCAGTCTGGTTGCCGCCTACTGGATGACTCTTCATTTGTACTAGTAGCATACAATTTACAAGCTTTCGAGCTTGCTCTTGAGTGGATACTCGACCTAAAACCCGCGCAACACCGCTTCTTGTAAATTGTATAATCCTATAATCGTATTCGCTTTCTTTATGTATGATAGGAATGGTCTGTTTAAACTCTTCTTCAATCAACTGGGAGACATTTATATCAGTTGAATAGGGAACCATATCATTTCTCCGTTCGTACTTGAAGTATTATTCAATCAAACCCCTCTGCAAAATCAAAAAGGAAAATGAATGAACCATTTTTTAAAAGAATTAAACGAGTCCCTTTTAATACTTTGTGGCTTTCTGCATTACACTGGCAACACTTAAAGCCTGCTAATATAGGTGGAAGTCCTTTATTCTGTAAATGTTCAAAGGATTGTTTAGCACAGCAAGTTTGAAATGTTACCTTACTAGGTTCCTTGTATCGTTCCATTATTTCTATTTTCCATGAGTCTTCCGACTGTACATGAATGGTATAAGACAAACTTTTTACCCACTCATTGATCTGTTGTTCTTTCAAATACAAGAATCTCCTATCCTATGCGTTTATGCTAATCTTAAACAGTCATCTCTAAATATGAAGTCGCTACCTTTTCAATAGCTGATAAAAGGTTTGGATTCAGCACTTTAACAAAGGTTCCTTTCATACCCAATGACTTTGAATACACCATCCCAGCACTTTCTAGTTTGCGTAATGCATTTACAATGATAGACCGGGTAATCCCTTCTCGATCAGCCACTTTACTTGCTACCAATAGACCTTCAAGACCATCCAATTCACTTAATATTAAATTCGCAGCTTCCAATTCACTATATGATAGAGAATTTAAAGCTCGTCTAACCTTAGAACGATCCTGATACTCCTTTTCTTTCTTTCCCTGCTCGCTTATGGTCATAAGAATTGCGATCATCGACGCTCCATATTCAGCTAATAACACTTCATTTGCACCAAACTTTTGGTATCGCGACAAAATGATCCAACCTAAATTTTCTTTTTTATTACGTATCGGAACAACAGTGACTTTATTAGATAAAAGTTTCCTAACACTCTCTTCTTCAGTTCCGTCTGATTCGACAAAGTAAAAATCTTGAAATTGCAGATTTGACATCGTCTTATCGATTGCTTCAAACTCTATCTCAACATCGTCATGAATCCCATTTTCTTTAAAACATCCATTAATTGGATCATTATCGTTCCATGAGTAAGAACTGATTAACCTTTTTTCTAATCCTTTTTCAATAACATAAATATTAGATTGTGTTTGAATACCTAACGTCTCAGTAAATGTATCGTAGCTGTCCGGAAATCTTGAATCCTCTTGTAAACTAAATGCAACCTGTTGGGTTTTCTTCAAAAAGTTCATTTATAATCCTCCCACATTTCTTCATGTTAGAATGAAGATGAAATTCTCATTATGAAACTTGGCAATTGATTCTGATCAATCAAATTCTTTTTCAAATAATCAATGTTGCAAACAGTAAATTTATTTTCTCTAAATCTTCTGTCTCCCAAATATGCTGACCATCGATTTTCAGAATAAAACCTTGAGTTGTTTTATAGAGCACTTGAACTTGCTGATAATCTCCAGATATTCCCATCACACTACCTTCTGGTTCAGATCTTAAATCTTTCAATAATAGACGAGTATCCTGCATCTTTTTTGTTAAATTTTTGCTCGATTGTGATTTTGTTCTCTCATTATAAAGAGCTTGCGCCTTTTCAACCCATATCAATTCTCCCTTGAGTAAAGCGTTAGAAAATCGATAAGGTTTTTCACTTTTTTGAATCTGTTCCTGTTGAGACATAAGGGTTCGTTGATACTCATTTAAGGATCGGAGAATGACCCGATTGATATGTTTATCTTCCATATTCGGCCTCCGTAAATAAGTAATTGAATAGCAGATAGCGTTTCATCATTACTACTTAACTTGGTATCATCATTTTATTAATATATAAAATATTTGTAAATATATATATATTCATCGAAAATCCCCGATTCGTAATAGTGAAATGCAGAAAAATAATAATAAACATATTTTTTCGGGTAAATTACATTACGAATGCAGGAAATTCACTGAATTTCGTCTAATACGAGATTAAAGAGAACTTTCTAGGAGGGACTAATTATGATACATTCTGATCGTAAGGTAATAGGTGAGGCACTCAGGAAGGTAAGAAAACAGAACGGTTGGTCAATTGAAAACGTGGCCAAAATGATGGAAACATTATCCTCTGCCACTCTTAGTAATATAGAGCGTGGCATCCCTAGCGTTACCGAAAAATATATTCAAGAGTATTGCACTTTCTTAAAAATTCCTTTCAAAAAATTACCTTCAATTATTCAAGAAGAAAACACACAAAAAAAATCAATCCAAAGAAAATTATTGAGAATTGAAAAGTTAACTGATATCATTGACCCGGAAAAAGTATACAAAGAGCTCAAAAGTATTCCTGTTCCAACAAACAATCACTTAAAAGTTTTATACCTTCATCTAGAAGGTCGTTGTTTATATTATAAAAGGAATTATGAAAAAGCTAGAAAGAGATTCAATCAAGCTATAGTCTTATTAAACAAATACCCTGAACTGGAATACACAAATATTAGATCAGCTTGTTTCGTTGAATTGGGTCGGATTGCTTTTTTCTATCAGAATGATTTAGAGCAGGCTTTACATTATTCTGATCTTGGTTTAAAAGCATTTCAAGAAGACGGATTAAGATCATTCATAAAACTTTCTCTTCTTAGTGGTAAAGCCTCTTATTTAGAAAAAATGCATCAGGATGAAGAAGCATTACTAACAGTGGAAAAGCTTTTAAAAGAAAAGGATAATTGGCATAAGAGTTTGGATTCTCTTTTAAACGCGATTGAAATTAAAGCAATACTATGTTCAAAAAAAGGGTATCATCTTGAGGCGTTAAATTATGCAGAAGAGGGAATCGAATTAGCGAGGTTAAACAAACACTACTCAAGAGCTGTAGAACTACTAACTGCAATGGGTGATATTTGCTTCTCTAAAAAAGATTATGGGGAAGCTGAGGATTGGTATTCATCTGCTCTACCACTAGAAAAGAAAATAAAGCAAAAATACTTTTTTGTTACAACCTATACAAGGTTAGGAAAACTATATATGACCTTATCTGATTGGGATAAAGCCAAAGAACACTTAATTAAGGCTGTAGATCTTGGCAAAAAAAACGATGATGGAATTCGTTATTATACTTCATTGGTTACACTTGGTGACTTTTATATTAAAACCCAAGAACCTGAATCAGCGATTATATTCTTAGAAAAGGCAAAGTCTCTATCGGAAAATAATAACTTCCCGTTTACTGATCCAGAACTTTACTTAAAATTATCCCATTGCTATGAAGAAGTAGACTCGAGTCGATCTAAGAATTATCTTGCTAAATATAAAGTTAGTAAGCTAGAATTCAACTAAACAAAGGAGGTGAAAAGAGATGACAAAAGTCATTTCTGTTTTCATGCTAAAAAATTTAGATTCCATTCATCATAACTTTGTAAGTGATCCTCCAGGTTCTTGATTAAAAAGGAGTTTCTATATAATTCCTATCTACAAAAACATGGAGTGCCTGTTCGTTTTTAAGGCACTCCCTACGTTCTTCATTTAGGTTTAGGAAAGCTGTATCGTCAACAACCAATTTTTTCAATTGTCACACACCTACTATTGATTTTATAAAATATTACTTGATTCACTAAATACATATTGAAAAGCTCTTCTTCCTATTTTCGAATATAAGAGGATTTACATCGACCTATCATACAGCCCTATATGTTAGAGTTACTCAAATAGATTGGTGCTAAGTAAGTACCCCTTGAATTAGATCTGAAGAAGTAATCAGCAGATTAGAAACGTCTTGTACGATGTTAGCCGAATTATAGGGTTTTGATTTCCAAAATAACCATCCCGTACGAAAATGAACCAATTAAGAAAGATCCCAATCTTTTTAGTCTTATTTTCATTATATAGAGGGCATCCACTTGAACAAGCATTTGGTCTAACCAAAGCGATATGGTGGAGTGAAGAGAATCAACATGTTGATAGCTTTCGTGCCAATCCACAGGGCTATCTCAACAAAGTTCCCATGTTTTTTCAAGATAATATGACTAATAAATAAGATGATGGACAAGAGGAGGAATTGTAATGGATGGTTGTTTATATTTGAACAAAATAGCCGAGGCACATAATTGTATTTCTAGTAATAGAAGAATAATCAATGGAATGCCCGTAATAAAAGGTACGCGAATTCAAGTTTCTCTAGTTCTAGCGTGTCTAAGAGACGAGATGACAATAAAAAGAAATATGTGAAGATTACCAACTAACTTCCAATATGGTCAAAGAATTAGTCGAATATGCTATTCAAGTTTTGGATAACCCTTTTGCAGGTGAGAAAAGGATTAGAGTTCTCCTAATATTAAAACTATGTTCCCGTCGTATTGTCTTGTCTTCTATTAGTGTTTAACCCAACTTCCTATCTCTCAAAATCCTCTATGGTGATTATGAATGACTGTGGGAAGCTAGCTTATAGAAAGAGTATCTTGTACCAACGCTAAAAGGCTAGCTATAGGAGTATCCACCAACAGACAGATTCAAAAATGATCAACCATAAGATCTTGTCAAATCAAATCCCTAGCTATTTTATAGAGGACATCCTTTTGTTCGCAATTTTAACGTATTCACGGCTAACTTCAAAACCTACATAATACCGATTATTAAGTATCGCCATTTTTGCAGTTGTACCACTACCTATAAACGGATCAAGAACCACTTCACCTGGATTTGACCAAGATAAAATGTGATCAGCTGCTAATGCCTCTGGAAAAATAGCTGGATGTTCAAACGCAATTTGATCCCTGGAACTATGCTGATATCCTACGTTATAGGTCCAAACATTACAACGTACTTTCATTGCTTTGATGGGCTTTCCACTATTCTTGTATCTCACTAACTGTCCATTGGCTAATCGTTTTCGTCCATGAAACTCCTGTTTTCCACCATACTTAGTAGGCTCTTTTATTGGATGAAAGGTATTAGGCCTCCCTTTACTAAAAACAAACATATATTCAAAACTACTCTGGTATCGCATTTGATTTGATGGTACTGGATTTCTTTTTTGATAAATCATCGTATCATGAAGCAAAAAACCTATTTTTTTGAAATAAAGAGCCTGGCGAAAGCTCGTTCCAGTCTCAGTTCCTTCGATGGTCTGATCGGCCACAATCCAAACAACAACACCCCCAGGCTTTGTCACTCGATACAATTCTCGTGCTAAATTTGGAAAATCAAAAATATATCCATGATATTTGCGTAAACGGTCATACGGAGGGCTTGTCACAGTCAAATCAATGCTTTCATCTGGGGTGTATTGACGCAGTCCTGCTACATTATCGATACAATAAATATGATTTTTCTTCATCGATTTCCCTCCTCATTTTGCAACAAAAAAAACGCTGTCTTAAAAAACAGCGATTCCACCTTATTTGCTAAGATATTGTTGAATCCATTGATCCACTTCTTTTACAGGAGTACAATCTCTTTTCATTAGCTCTTCCCCAAATCGTTGTGCTACCTGAAAGGCTTCCTCTTCTTCACGATCTTGCCTTGCCTGATCGGTTCCAAAATAGGTTGGCTTTCCAGACTCATGATACAAATAAGGTGGCTTCGATTTGATTCGAAACGTAATACGTTCTCCTTTACTGTTTTTTGTGGAAACCACAGCTGTTAAGCTAGGCAAGTTCTGTATCTCGTAAGGATCAATATGATCTCCAGATATTTCGGCCATTGCACGAGCCGATTTATTTCCTTGGTTACATGCGATAAGAGTACTGGCATTCCCATCAAAAGCATCCAATATATCTGGTTCTAATTGATCTACATATTGAGTCATTGGCAAAAAACAGTGACCTGTGTACCGATCAATCGCGTAGATATTTTTAACAATTGGAATCTGCACTAAGTGATATTCATCTTCCATGTGCAAATGAATTTTGTTTTTTCGTTTTCGTTGTTGAGCTTGTACATGATATTGCGTGATAATAAACCCAACTGCCATTCGTCTTTCTTCTTTTCCGAGTCCTGAAACATTAAAAATACAAATGTCTCCCCGATCCATCCATTTAGCTGGATGTAATCCCAAATCGGCTTGTCCAAATAACCGACGCATCCTAGCATTTAATCGAATCTTCTGCATTCTATTCACAATCGGTTGTGTAACTTTACCCTGATCAATCGCTTTTTTGTTCTCAGCCCAATCAGCTTCATAGATCGAACCCGCAAGATATGGCAATACCTGGTCTCGAAATGAGGAGTCTTTTTTCAATATCTGCTCCATCCCTAAAATACTGTGTGTTTTATGATCTGCAAGTAATGCATGTAGTGCCATTTGACCAAATTTATCTAGTAACATAGAGTCATCTTGATAGGCGTTTTTAAGTAAATCCATTGCTTGATTCACAATTGATTCTTTGTCTATTCCTTCATGCTTATGCAACAGATTCAATCCTAAAATGTACTTAGTTGAAGCTAAGTCAAAATAATGAATCCGTTCTTTTAATGAGGTTATATCTATTCCTTCTTGCTCCAATCGTTTGAAATCACTGTTGATTTTAGCTAATAACTTCAGTCCCGCATCCCCTTTTGGATCGACAAATGTAAATCCAGGAGCTGATGGATTCCGATACCACTCTTCTTCTAAGTGTGAATACATCATATTCAAAAATAGAGCAGTTTTACCACTTCCTGTCTCTCCTGAACCAAATCCCATGTATGTCCACTGTCGATAGGGAATTCTTATCTCCCTTTCAGACCCTTGATCCAATCGACCAACTAACATCCCTTCATTCAATTCATGGCCTGGAACTCCATGTGTCGCAATATAGGGACGTTCTTCATCCTCCTCAGGCAAGTTATATATGGGATCTTTCCCATCAGGGACATGCAACAGATTTCCCAACTCCTTATGGCTCCACGTCATTCCTTGTCTCCACCAAGGAATTGACTGATAGGTACATAGAGGATTCATCCAATGTGACAACCATCTTCTCTTCCTTAACTCAACATAATTATCCCACTCCAGCACACGTTTAATTGATCCTTTTACATCCTGCACCACACGATCTCTCGCCGAGCTTTGTGACCACACACATACAGCGACTTGAAACGATTTCTCACGTCCAGTATGTTGCTGAAATAATGATCGATACCTAGCTTTTTCCTCTGGTTTTAAATCCATGACTCTTTTTTCTGGATACTCTATCTCTGAAAATACTAGACCTTTCAATTCTTCTTTTGTAAATCCCAAATTTTCCAATCCCTTAGCAGCCCTTTTTTCCAATCGTTTTGAGGATTGATTTGGACTAAAGCGTACCCAAATCCAAGTATATGGATCCATATGTCTGTAGATACTTCCCAACTTAGATTCTTGGATTGATTGAAGTGGAAGCCCAGCTTGTTTCCCTATTTGATTCATAAAAAAATGGCCCCCACTCATGTTTTGATTCTTTGGCAAGGGCAACTCTTCTTTTGCGATCTCTTCCAATGCACAAGCTGGGAAGTATTCCTGTAACACTCGTATTACACTTGTTTGCTTATCCTCAGGATATGAAAAGTATATTTCAATCTCATTATAGCGATTCACATAGGTTAAAAGTCCAAACCATTCCCTTCCTCTCTTGATTCGCATCCATTTGGTTCGATAACGCTCATATAAATCAGCTACAAATTCTTCTGCAATCTTTGCTGTAGTGGACACTTTGTTTGAGGGAATGATACGTAAAAATTTCACATCGCTCTTTGCCCGCAATCGATAATAGAATAAGAGAAATACTACTACAATTAGTGAAAGCATGACACCCATAACAGTAAGATTGATAGATTTTGAACTCCATATATCATAGAAATTCTTCCAAGTCTTAAAACTCCACTTTGCTTCCCATAAATATTTCCTAAAAATATAGCAGCCCAATAACAGTGGAACCACAATTTGATATGGGAATTGAATTGATGGAGTTTCCTTCTTATTCATTTGATCAATCCCCCATAAGACTACTTTTTGAATAAATACATTGGATCTATCAACTGCCCATCTTTTTCCGCTTCAAAATGGAGATGAGGCCCCGTGCTCCATCCATTGCTTCCTACTAATGCGATAATTTCACCCTTTTGCACAACCTGACCCACCTTAACTTTGACATCTTGTGGATACATATGTGCATAGGTTGTTTTGAATCCATTTACATGCTGAACAACAATTTTCCATCCATATCCACTTGAAGGACGACTTTCTACGACTTCTCCTTGTTCAGCAGCTAAGATGGGTGTGCCTCTCTCTTTGGCAATATCAACTCCATCATGTTGACGTACTATTTTTTGTATCGGGTGTCTACGCGATCCAAACTGTGAAGTAATCTGTCCACCCTGTACAGGAAACAAAAAAGAGTCTGTCGATGTAATTTTTGGATCGATAAACTCTTCTGCATATTTCTTAACTTTGAGTACATAGCGAGAATAGTCATGGTTATACTGCCAGACTGCTCCTTTTTGAGAAAACCAATCTTCTCCTGATCGATGATTGGCAGATAGATACTTCGCAGTAGCATATATCGCATCCATTGGATCACTTGGTTCAGCTTTTCCATCCCCATTTGCATCTACCCCGTATCCACCGTACTTAGCTATTTGTTTTGGATCAGTGATATTGATGTAGTCTGGTAAATTGCCAAGTCGATTTCCCCCTGGATATCTCCACCCCAACCACGTCTTCTCCATAAATTGCGTCTGACCTTTTGCTCCAGCTGTGCTAACACTGAGATTTTGACCAAAGTTAGTTTCGACTTTATGAATAGCAGCTAAGATGTTCCAAGGAACTCTATACTTTTTCCCAGCAGTTTGGTAAATAGGTAAATAAGAAGCGGCCACTGATGGGAAATGAGAAGAAACTGCCCCCTGCACCACCTGTTCTTGATGATTTGGGGCAGAGGAAACGCTGGACAAAATGAAGAGTACAAATAAAAAACCAATTGGAATCATGATTGGTACAAGGAATAATGTCAAAAATAAGAGCGGATATTTCCAGATCAAGATCCATTTGATTAAACGTTTAGTTTTGCTAACTTTTTTCACTCTATCTTTAATCAAAGGTTCCATGTGCATCCACCTCATCCACTTGCCATCGATCCTCTTTGATAAGCTGAAGAGTATAGAACTTTTCCTCAGTTGTTTTCTCTGATTGAGCGTTTGTGATTTCTTCAATTACATCAAATGTCCAGGACATTCCATTCTCTGTCATTTCTGAAAGCCCACGATTGATGGAAACTGTTTGATACAGTTGAACCTCTGCCGTCTTTCGATGAAATTTTTGCATCTGTTGCAACTGCATGTACAAATAAGGCGTCACAAGATATTTCATTTGATCTAATTCCATTTTTTCTTTGAGATACATGATTAAGAATTCTCTTGCTACTTTTTCCGATTGCTTCATATCTTCTTTCGTATATCGTTTTTCACTTGCTACCATAGAATCTGAAGGAATCGATACCTGTTTTTCTTTCAACTGATCTTCTGAATAAGTCCAATAAAAAAAGCCCCATATCAGGGTACCAATCAACAATGCAAAAACGATATAGATGAGAGCTTGTTTATGTTTCATTCGTTTCGTCCTTTCTAATCTTATCTTTCGGAGATAATGAACCTTCGACCATTGGAAATGCAGTTTCATTGTTTTTTCGAATGATATTCTGATTCATTGTAGGCTTCGTAACTTGATTTTCTTTCTTTACACTTAAATGTTGATCTATTTCTGTTGACTTTTGATATAGTGGATTTGACTTAGGCTGATTTGAATCCAGTATATTTACTTTCATTGATGAATTTCCGTCTGAATTCGGGATGATTTTTCCCAAAATATTTTCTTTCGTCATTAATTGACTAGACAATTTTCTCAATAATATTTCCATCGTTTGATCAACCCCAGTTCCTGATTTCCCTAACCACACTGCTGGAGCTGTCACCAACTGAAAAATTTCCTTGCTTTTCCAAAATAAAAGCGCAAGAAGACAAAGCTGCATAAACATCATAAACACATAACCTTTTTCTTCAGAGAAATCATACAGAGCACTACTAAAAGCAAAAAAGATAGCTAATACGACACCTAAGGACAATTTCATTAGCAAGGCCCCAAGTACTTCTGAAGACCATCGATAAAGTGATTCTTTCCAAAAAGGAACAATGGCCCATGCTAAAGCTATAGGAGAGAGTAAAATTAAAAACATGAAGTAAAGTTGAAAAAAGGGAATACCTGCTGATAAAAGAATCACCATCAACCCTAACACGACGTTGAAACAAAGCACCATCACAATAAAACCTAATCGTGTGCTGTTATTTGATGATGTCATATTTTTATTTTCATAACCTTCATCCGATTTTACTGATATCTCTTTTTTTACTAAATCTGCTCTTTTTTTACTTTGTGGATCTTGTTTTAATAAGTCATTTCTTCTTTTTTCCTCAACAGATGTTGTTCCATACTGCAACAGGAGATACGGTTTAAACACCATCACATTCCATAAGTTATTGCCGGCACGTACTTCCGCCTCATCGGATGTATAATCAATCGAATCCATACTTATAAGATTCGTTGAAATGCCTAGAAACTCTTTTGTCATACCACTACTTGCTTGATTCATCGATTGGATAATTGAATGAGAATAATAGAAAAAGGATAGAGCGAAAAAAATCACCACACATGCATGTATAATTCCTTTGATTGCACCTTCTTCATTCTCTAATGCAATCGATTGCCATCCCACCCAAAAACCCATTATGATGACCATCAATGGAAACAACAAACCATAAATTCCTTTTTGAGAAATCTCTCCTTGGCTGATTCCTGCCAAACGTTTAAGAGCTTCGCTTATTGATTGTCCTATATCCTCAACCAAATTTAAATTGATCGCATTCTCTAACACCCAAACTGTCACACGTGAACCAAAAACATTAACTTTCCATATTGCATTATTGATTTCATTGAAAAAATAGTTACCTACATTATTTGCTTTGTCATTGAACTCCCAAAAATATGGATTCTCCAAAGATAAATCAATTTGATAGTGCGATAATGGGTACTGATTATATAATACTTCAACTCTTCCCACTCTCATGTTTCCTTTAGAATGTGGCAACAAATTATCAATGAGATTTATACCAACAGAGTCACTTGATTTCTCTTTTTTCTTACTATATTGATTTGGAGATACCCAATGATCTAATCGTTTCCCTCCTTCTTTGAACAAGTTTCCGATCCATTGACCTGTTTTGCTTATCCAATTCCAATCAGGTACTTTTTGTTCAGGTGCTCCATAAACTATTTGCGGAATAACTATAAAAAATAAGAGCCCTCCTAATAGGACTCTAATCCACATCTTGATCATGCACATTCCTCCGTATCACTTCCGAAGTTAAGCCATTTGTCAAAACCTCAAACTTATTCCTATCAATCTCCTCTAACTTCCACTCATTCTTGTCTCGGTCATAAATCACTCGATAGCCTTCCTCTGAAGATGTTCCGCTCAAATACTGCCATTTAACATGATAATAGAATTCAAATGAATCAATTTTGTATTCATTCATTACAAAACCAGGACTTGGAACTTTTTTTTTCGCTTTTTGATCTAGACTAAAATCATAAACATCTGCAATCATCTCTGCTAATTGGGGCTGTGCGACTTGTTGAAGAGTAATACCATCTTTCTCTTTTTTTGATTTTTCATATGCCGCAACAACACCCCTTGGTCCTCTTCCAAACTTGTCGGTCGGAACAAGAAAGTAATTGATTCCAAATTCAATCATGATCAATAGAGCAATTATGGTCATAACAACACCAATGGAGATCAGCGGAATTCTCAAAGCTCTTTTGTGTAATAGATTCACTTTTGTTCATCTCCTATTTGTTCAGGAGGAGTGGTATCGAAAGCCTGAGCTAGTTCTTGAAATACACAATGAAAAAACAAACGACCCACTCTACCAAATGCATCACGCATCATACACTCTCCCTCCCTTAGATTCTGAATCAATTGTCTATTTTGTTGATTAATCTCCATCTCCAATATCTCAAGCGCTCTTTCTATCTCTTTCTCATCGGATAGTTTGAATACACACTTAATACCTAAATTATTCACAAGCTCTCTTGGAACATCCGTTGCATTTTGAGTAACCAATAGTATTCCACTGTTCCAATATCTTCCTAACCGGATGCCCTCTTCGATTGCACGTCTTCCAGACTCAGAAGACAAAGGAATCCAAGCCTCTTCCCAGTATATCTGGTTGTACAACCGATTCTTTCTCACAAGCTGATTTACAAATCCCGTGATTGGAGTCATCAATGCCTTAGACAAAACCTCCATTTCATCATAACGCTCAGGCTGCTTATCGCGTTCAGGGATTCGTAGCTCATCGATTTGGATAATGTTTAGCGGCTTATCTAGATCTAATGGATTGAGTATGGATTCCCCAGTACCAAATACTAACTGAGAAAACGGAAACGATTCATATAGTGAAAGGGTTTTGTATAGATACTTGTCTCGTTTTTCGATTTCCGATAATACTTGAGACATTGATGGATTTTTGCTCCATTTAACCTGATGTATGGCTTCCTGAATGAGATGATGCCAAGGATGTTGTCGATTGACTTGAACCAATTGCTGTAAAAAATCTTTGGCATACAAAGGTGCTTCCACTTGCGGAAATAGCTGAAATGGATCTAACATACCTTTGAATTTTGGATCACTGCCGAGTCGGGTTAATCCCACTTGACCTTCTAAACCTGGCAAATCAGTTATCCAATGACTACGTTCACCTTTGGAGTCAATTAAAATCGTCCTTGCACCTAAATGATGAATCGCTTGATACATCAGTAGCGATGCAGCAAAAGATTTTCCATAACCCGTTTGTCCAATTAATAGAATGCCAGGGCTTTTGGTATCAATCTGATTTCCTCCTTGAATCGCTGAGGACTGATGTAAAAAAACTGGACGATTTAGCATTTCATTGGAGAACTCAGCAGGTCCAGTTAATCCAACAAAAATCCCTCGATTATCCCCTAAATACTGCGATCCATTCACCATACTTTGCGCAACCATCTCAGGCTTTAGTTTGTGGCGAAAGTCTGGTATAAGTGTATCGCCACCAGGTAAAAACTCATAAAAAGCTTGGAGCTGATCCCCTGCTGGAACGATGACCTCCATATCTTTATTGTAATTTCGATACAAATTCATCAGCTGATGAGAACGATGATATAACTCTTCTTGAGTTGAGCCATATACAGCAAATGCAATTGAAATATCAAGCAACGGAGCACGACTTCTTCTAAGATTTTTTTCTTCCTCAACTGTTTCTAGATATGCTTGCTCCAAATCTAAATCTTGCTGTTTCCCTTCCTCCCGTGTATGGGATACATAATGATTGAGACGTCTTTTTTGCTTTGCAATCAATTCAATAGCTTGAGCATTTGGTATGGGACGAATTCTTAGCGATACATCTAAAGGAAAAGGCAGATATTGCAACCAATATAACCATTCATCTCCTGGAAAATGAATATGATCTGGTAAGTAGGAGAGATACAAAAATTGTGTCCACTCATCTTCTAACGTCCCATCTCGAACATGACGAACACGGATATGTTGAGGAGAGATTTCATACTCGCCTAATAATAAATTACGAACATCTTTTGGATTCGACTGAATAGATGCTTGATCCCTATTCTTTTCGACTCGAGGCTTCCAATTCCCTGTTATTTCCTTTTTAACCCCTCGAAATGCTTGATGTCGAATAATGAATTCTAAATCTGTTGTGGTTACTGGTTGAGCCGAAATACAGCTAATATCCTCATACACTTTTCTTTCTTGCTCTTGGCAGGTAAAGAGTTCTTCTTCTAGAATATCTGTCTTTTCTAACTCAGCTTCGGATTGAACATACTGTCGGAAATCATTCCATTTAAATTCCAGCCGTTTCAGTAGCTTTTTTCGTCGAGTCCGGATTCGCATTCTTTTGAGCTTCACACCTAAAAAAATGCGAGATTGAATGGGCTTTTGTTGAAGATGATGTAAAGATGTCGTCATTCGATCCAAGTACTTCAATGCATTCCGTTTCATTGATCCATCTGGGACTTCCTGTTTGAGCCGACCCTGGTGCGCCTCTAGATCAAAAAAATGCGGGACTGACAATATATGAATCTCTCTTTTCAAGCGACCAAACAATTTGATCCACGGTTGTGTAACTGCTTGTTTTTCCTGATCAGATAAATAGGCATAATTAATCAATGGGATTTCATAATAAGCAACTACTTCACCTTTAGTTGTAAAAACAAGATTTCCTTCCAAATGTTGTATGGGGAAAACAAAGGATTTAAACATGCAATTCCTCCTTTCGGGGTTTCAGGCGGTACGTATAATCAAGGACAACACGAATCCATACTGGCTGATCTATTGACCGATAGGGATTCACCCGTTTATTGGATAGAAGAAATTGTATCCATATCCAAACCGATCGCTCAGGTGATCTTCGTCCATTTTGAAACCGCTCCATCCATAACGCACCCCATGTAGGCACTATCAAATAATTGATCACCCAACCCGCTTTCAACTGAAGAAAAAACCAAAAAGGCGTAAATGGTAACAAAGAGATGAAATAAACTATCCCAAGAAGTAGAACAAAATAAAAAGGAATCCGTTTTGGGATTCCGCGTGCAATTACGATCGGACCGACTTTATACCACTTGTTTTCACGTTCCAAAATTCTGGTTAAATTCTGCATATAACACCTCACTTCACTTGATTATATCATCCCATATATCACCAAATATCTGGAATACACTTCCCACCTTAGAAATCAGACCGAATGCAATAAACCCCCAAAACCATGCTTTCCATAACTGAACATCATTATCTTGTTGAAAGGCAATAAATACCCGATATCCTACTATGCCACCTAGAATATAACTCAACGCATGTAGAAAAAAATCCACCACATTGCCTATGATAGGCACATCCATCCAATCGCCCCCTATTGATGGTTCAATTCGTAAACAAACCATTGATTTTTTTCCTTGCGAAGTCTAATTTCAAAGGGATACATCATCTCGGTCGAGGAATCCTTCTCTTGTAAAACAACTGTTGTATAGGCATAGCAATTGGGACCTGATTGAATCACCTTTAAATCTTCTAGCGAAAGAAACTTCATCAATCCTTGAAAGCCTTGTATTGGTTTATCTGATTGTGTTAAGTATCGAATATCATCTAAATTGCCACGACTATATACATCAAAAAAATTTCGCAACACCTCTTGTATTTGCCTCTGAGTAACAGTGTCCACCACTTTTCCTTTTACCTCCTCTACTGATTTTTTCATATGGACAATAGCAGGAGGAGGAATTACGTACGGAATATTTCGGATAATAAATCCATCGGAACGATTCGCTTGAATAGGAACTGCGAGCCATCGTTTAATGGTGTAAAAATCTTGACTATTTTTGGGGTTATAGTAAGTCACATTGATCATGATAGTGATCGTAGACTGATTGAAACCTTGACTTTCTACTTTCCAAACTTGTGCTGCTCCAGGTCTAGCTTCTCTTTGTAGTTGAGTGAAATGGATACCTGCTTGTGTATCCATTCCTTCTGGCAAATAAGGTTGTAATCGTTTCACTCTTGCTTCTTCTTGTCCCAATGTCCAGTTGTAATAATCGACCGCGAAATGCACAGCGAAAGCTTTTGCCTCATTTGAAAGCGCTAGATTCTCCTTTTCATTTTTCTTCAAGACGTTTATATTTAATTCTCCAGATAACCAAAGAAATACAATCAATAGTCCCATCAAACAGTTGCCAATTAATAACCCCCATAACAACCACTTCTTTAACTTCATTTCACGCAACGTTAGCTTTCGTTGCTTCAACATCATTATCACCTACTGACAACCTATTTTGTCTCTTGTAGCCCTTTACTCTTTTGAGAACACCATCTTTTTTTAGATATCCAACTACCCATATCAAAAAAAATCCTCCTTTCCAGGAGGCTCCGTCACATATGGTTCAAAGGTGGCGAAATCATGATTCTGAGGTCTTCTTCTTTGAATTCCATTTGAAAGGTCTTCTATAATAAAATAAAGCATTCGAATGGCTGAAGGAACTGCAACATGTTCCCAAAACGTTTGAGGTGTATCATTAGGACCAATTGCTAGTACTTCCATTTCACAAATATCACCTTGATTAATTTCAGGAGTTGCCCAGTACCAACAAGCTCCTGTATACTTTTCACGAAATCGAAACGCCCAGGCTATTGGATCAAGGCCACGATGACGAGGCAATAGACTTGGATGGAAGATCAAAGTTCCATATTTCGGTTTTTCAATTTCTTGTTTGGAAAGAATACGAATAGGAAATGGAGCAAAAGCGACATCAGCTTTTTTTCGATTCGAAACAACCTCAATCTTATTTCTTCGAAAATACCACAGACAAAGCTTACCCAATAATTGCTTGGATTCATATACAAAGACTTTCATCTCCTATTTCACCTCCCATCTAAGCCAATGACAGTAATGTTTCTCTTACTTTCTCTTTTTTTAACCATGCTTGTCCTTCATCATGAACCAATCGATGCAATGCTTGTTGAGGTGTTAACGATAGGGCTTGACAGAGACTTTGAAACGTATCAAATTCATTCTCTGAAACACTCGTTTGTAACAGTACAAATCTTTTTTTCGTTTGAGAAAATGATGACGACTTATTATGATTCCATCTTTTTCGTTGCAACTCTTCTAGTTTTTCTTGCAGCTCGCAAACTCTCTGAAACACTTTATCTTTGTGACTCCTACTTACCCGTTGTTGGTTCAAAAGCCATTTCGCAAATCCAAAACCTGCTTGATTCCCGCATTGATCATGAAATTCCTGATGATGTTTCTGACACAAGGTAATCCCATTGTTCAAATCCTCCGAGAACATGGGATAACGACTTTTTGAATACAAATGGTGAGCGGTCAAATTCTTTGGAGTCTGACAAATGGCGCATTTCCCATCTCTCTGCTTCACTTTTTGTGACCATCTCATATCTTTCATATCTCCTCTCTATCATTCTTCAACTGAGAAATGTCTATTTTCATTCTCGCACAATGTTAGATCAAAAGCCTTTCACTAATAGGTGGCAAAACCTGACTCGAATCAATCGATATAAAATAAAAATCTACATCAGCAGCATTACTTCAAACAATTATTTTGATAAAAATCAATTATTTCCATATTCTCCACTCTTCTTTTTATTTTTTGTTCTGCTCTCTTCAGTGTTTGTTGTACATTCCATTCAGTTACACCTAAAAAGCTCGCAATTTCCTTATGTAAAAAACCTTGTCCATTTCGCAATATATAGACTTCTTTCTCGTGGGGAGACAATATTTGCAACACTCGAAATAACTTCAATCGATCGTTGTCCGTAACTGAACAGATAGGTTCTTTGAATACCTCCATATATGAATAGTAATCCATTTTATTTGGATCAGTTGGTATCTCGCGTTGAGATTTGCTCCTGCGCGATAAATCTCGTTTTGAAGCACAAATTTGCCTTTTCATTAAGTGAATGGTGTAGACCAAATCTCTTTCCATATTCCGTAAGATCTTGAGTTGAGCATCATCTCTTGTATTTTTCGTTGACAGTTCTAACGATTTGATGGCTTGTCTCACCTTTCTCAGCGAGTGAGCATACTCTTTCACTAAGTCCTTCATTGCCTCTCTCCCCTCAAGACATGAACAGGGAGTCTGAAGATACTGATATTTAGTTTGGACAATGACTCCCGAAATTTTTAAAACGGCAAGGTATATTCAAAGGGAATTATTTTTTCCCTTCATTCGATAATCTGGGCCCTCGACTAGATACAGACGTTTTTCAGACATTCCAAATAAACGTGAAGCTGCTCCATCACCAATTCGAAAAGCAAGGGTCTCTAAGTCCTCATTTGAGCTAAAGAGGATTGGTCTCCTCTTTCTACAACGATCATTGATGATTCGAAAATAAGCCGATTTTTTTGCCTCACTAGGATTCGCCTTTCCGATGTCATCCCAAACAAGTACTGGTACTTTTGTCACTGTTTCAAGCAATTGCGAAAATATATTCTGATCTTCACACATTTTGACATTCATGAGTTCATCCATAAAAGTAGCATCCGAAATGACCAAAACCGAAATTCCCTGTTTCATTAAGTGTTTAGCAATAGCAATTTTCAAATGAGTTTTACCTAAGCCAAAGCTATTATGCCGCTCCTTCAATTTTCGTTTTTCCACTAGATTGTTAACTGATCGAATCTTTTGTTCGCCAACCTTCGCTATAAACCCTAGACTATTTGAGGCTTGATCGTGAATAGATGGAAATTGATTGATATACTGTAAGGCAGCTTTCAGTAGTTTTTTCTGGACAGAATGATGAGTGCTGTAATTATGAAATGTTGCCTCTTGAAACTCATCAGGGATCAGGCTATTTTTCAACCGTGCATGCAAACGTTTTTGCTCCAAACACATACACTCTTGTGCCGTCCAGTTATCTTTCAAAACATAACCCGTATCCTGACAATGAGGGCATAAATTATTCAAGGCACTCATCCGCGATGACTCCTGCATAGTAACTATTTTGGAAATCGACTTCGATCGGATCATTTTTTCCATATGCGGAATCAATTGATGGATCTTCTTCATTCCTCAATCCTCCTCTCGTTTTCCAATCTCGTTTAGCTGCAAGATCATGAATCACTTTTTCACAATAGCGAAACGACTGAATTTCATCTTTTTTATGTTTTGGCTGGAACCGATTAAATGCATAATCGATACCTTCTATCACATCATTCAAAGTGAATCCCTCGTTTAATAAACTGTGAATGGCTTGTATATCTTTTGTAGTTAAATCCATTCCTTTGCCTCTGCGTTTCAAATAATGCTGCTCAATTCTTTCAAACCAAGTTTGTTTTGAATGAGTGGAAGAGCAGAGATGACGATTCTTTTCATTTTCCTCATTCTTATCATTCTTTACATTCTCTTCATTCTTGTTAGTTATTAGCTCTTTGTTATCACTTTGTTGATGGTTTGCTAGCTCTTTGTTAGTACTTTGTTGGTTGTTTGTTAATTTCTTTGTAGATTCTTCTCTATCACCTTGGTAAAACTCCCAATTAACAAGCGTAATGAGGCGATTCTTCTTTGTTGATTGATTTGTTAGAAATCCCCACTTTTCAAGCTTCAACAAAGTGGTTCGCACGGTTTGAATAGATACCTCACAATCAGCTGACATAGCTCGAATCTTTGCCAAAGAGGTCACCACTTGTCCAGGTTGTAATCGATAAATCTCCCCTTGGTACTCCCATCTCCTTGATTGGTGATTAACCATAAGTAACAGTGTAAAAAAGACTATTTTTTGCTTTGCATTTAACGAACGATACAGATCACTTAACAAGATTTTTCGGTATAATTTGATCCATCCTTCGATACTGCTCACTCCTTACTAAACAAGACCAGCAAAAAGCCATACCAAAGAGACTCTGTCTCGATGGATTACCTCAACAGATCATCACTTAGGACAGGTAAACCAAACATCTTGTTCAATGGTAACCATCATGCCTTGTTATTTCCATTCGGTTTTGATTCGATGATGCTCACACTCCAAATCACGTAACCAGTTGAGCACTCGAATCACATCTGTTTTTGATGGTCGTTTGGTTCGATAACCAATCTTCCAACCGCAAGCATCTTGAATTTCACTAATGGATGTATACAATTGCCCTTTTTTAAATCCATATTCCTTCCATTGACTTGCTCGAATCAGTAGGTACATCCAAACCTTAAAATAGATCGGCGGCTTCTCCCATATTTGACTTTCAACTGTGTCACGTGACACAGAAACAAATTCATTGAATCGCATATGTACACCCCTTTTTTGATCAGGGAAAAAGAAATTCCCTGATCAAAAAGTTAATTATTTTTCTAATTCTTCTCTCAGCGTTTCAAATGACTGTTTCAACTGAAGCAACACACTCCAAGTCCAATGCCGATCTTGAAATTGTAGACTTTCTTCCAATGCTGTAATTTGCCGTTCCATCATTTCCAAATCCACATTTTTTAGTTTCATTTCGATCACTGCCCAACCAATTCTAATTTTTCGATTTCGTATTTTAACTTCTCAGCAGCGGTTGCATTCAATTGTTTTAAGGAGTCAACAGTAAAATCGAATATTTTAGAAGCGAACTCTTTGACTTGATCACTATTCAATCCCTTTTTTGATCCCATGATGTAAATGTCACGATACTGGTCATATGTCGATTCAGGAATCGTTAGCACTTTCCCATTATTCAATCCCTTTTTTGATCCCATGATGTAAATGTCACGATACTGGTCATATGTCGATTCAGGAATCGTTAGCACTTTCCCATCTTCTAAAACGGGCAAAAACTGATCGAATGACGGATTTTTAACTCGTTGTCCTTCCCGAAAAGTCTGAGTTCGGTCTTTATCAATGACTCCAAATCGATTTCCATAGTGATCTCGTTCGAGTTTAATGACGATATCACCCAAATGATTCGTCTTCTTATCAGCATCAATCCGAGTACCAATTATCTTCATTGACTTCTCATCATAGATATCCTTTTGCCATCCAGTAACAATAAGATGGCAAGGCAGATTGGAAAGTTGACTGATCAAAGACGCAAATTTTTGTTTAATCTTTCCCCAATCACATTGTGTAAGATTAGCTTCATCAGGACTCTTCCCTTTGCGTTTCGCACGTTGCTCTGCATCTTCCCAAGCTACATCCTTCATTTTCTGATAAATATTAGTGATTGGATCAATGATTAAAACATCATATTGATTGGCAAGATGTTCTACCATCTCAAGGAGCTGCTTGACTTCTGAATATGCACGTGTTTTTTACATCAAAGGAATAGGCTCGTCTATAAAAATCCGTTTCGTTGCCGGTATTAATCACAGCTTTTCGACCTGGAACTTTCAAAGCAAAAAGAGTCTTACCAACACCTGCTTTCCCATAGATCACCATTTTCAAATACCTTTTCACTTGGTTTGCTGGTTGGAACATGAATTCACCTCATCGCCTTTTTCTTCCATTTGTGGTAAACTCTTATGTGGATATTTTTCTTTGTCTTTTGTTGTGCTCACTATAGTCGGTAGTGAGCATTTTCTTTTAACTCTCAACATGGTTTCAGGTGTCCATAAATACACTCGATCATTGTCCTGCCTTTGTACATAAAATCGATACTGTCTAAATCCTCTCCTGACAAAGCCAATAATTCGTTTAAACGGCCATATTGCCATTCTCTTATCCTCTCCTATGTTACTGAAATTTCCGATTTCTCCAGCGCTGCTTTTCTCATCCAATCAAAAAAAAACATCTCGGGGTATTTTGTATCTTCTTCCAATTTTGATAGACGGAAAGTCGTTGCGTTTCATCAACTCTCCACACGTATAGTGAGAGATTCGAAGAATTCTCTCCACATCCATCGGATGTAGTACATTTGGCAACCGCTCTTGTTGTAACATTTCTAATAGATTTGTGATATCTTGAGTTGTGATGTTCAGAATTTCCTCTTTTCCTTCTAGCTGGTTCATTCACTTTCCCCCTCTCATTACATTTAGCAACAAAATGATAGAATATTGTGTTAATTTTTGAGGTATTTGACCTTCCAGTTGTTTAGTAGTGTTCATATTCTGCAATTCGTTGCTGTATAGCAATATTAACGCTCGTATTATCCAATGTCAACCCTATTTGTAAATTATTTCTGAAAATATTGATTTATGTAAAATCTATTGCTATACTAGCTTTAATCTAGCGAAGGGTGATTAGTGTGAATAAACTTGGTTTATTCTTGCAAAAAAAAATCAAAGAACTAGGTTGGACACAAAGTCGATTTGCAAAAAAAGCGGGAGTCAGCACTTCTTTAGTCTCACGGACGATTAGTGGAGCAAAAGATGCTCCTCCAAAGGCTGAATTTGTAAAAAAAATGGCAGCCGCATTGAATGAACCTGATTCAAAATTACTACGTCTAGCGGGCTATTTGACAGATAGCAATGATATAGCTATTCAAATCAGTGAATCGCGACCTTCCTATTTATCTTCCAATTCTGAAACTAATCCTATTGATGTTTCCAATACCCCTTTGGAGGATTTAGATCCAGACTTAGTTCAAAAATTCGTTGAAGTCATTCGGGATGATCCTTATCAAATGTTATTCTTCGATGATATTCTCTCTGCTTCAAAAGAAGAGCGAGAAATGATAGTAAGAGACTGGATTAAGATCAGAAAACAATATAAACAAGGATCTTGAATGACTAAAAAACAAATATTCAATGAACAACAAGGCATATACCATCATACGGAATATGCCTTTTCATTCTTCTTGCTTATCTTGCAAGGATTTATTTTTACTTATTTTTTGTACTGACTAGTCAGTACAAGGAGGCCGATTAAATGATCCCTTTTGTTTTTAAGTCAATAGAAAACCTAGAACAATCGATTGCAGATTTACTTGATCATTTGGACATTAATCACCCTCATGAAATAGACCTTGATTTTATAGCTAAATCTCGCAATATTGATATTATTAGAACTTCAGTGAAACGTAGTTGGGTAGCATCCCATCCTCTGAAGGCCAATTGGTTTTGTATCAATGTGAATGAAGACCTTGATAAATATCAACAACGTGAAGTTATTGCCCACGAGTTGATTCATTGTTTGTTTCATTCAGGAAATCAGCTATTGCTCCCTCGATCAGTAATTCAGCATCAAGAAAGAGAGGCAAAATTAGGCGCTACATTTCTCTTAATTCCTTCTAGTATGCTGAATAGACTCAGACAGCCTTTCCATAGGGTCTCTCAAATATCCGAAATCTTCCGGGTTGCTCCTTCTTTAGTAAAAAAACGCTTAATGCTCCATAAGCACAGTTTTATAGAAGAGCAATATGATAAACAATGGTCTGTCATGTTCACATCATCAAATTCAATGGTTAATCAGGAGGATCAAACTTATGCCAGGACATGTTGAGAAAAAAGGAAATCGTTGTATGCAATTATTGAATTTAGAAATGAACACGGAAAAAGAAAATGGCATAGTGGCTTTCGCACAAAAAAAGAAGCAAAGAGATTTTTAGATGAGCAATTATATCATTTAAACATAGGTACATATGTGGAACACTCAAAATTAACATTAAGAGGTTTTATCGTTCAATGGATGAAGGATTATGCTAAAAATAATACAGTTCCACGTACCTATCAAGAATATAAGACCATCGTTAATCAACATCTTATACCTAAACTAGGTCAAATATTAATTGACAAATGAGACCAACATACCTTCAATCCTAAAACTCTGGTAGTTTTCAGAATAAAAAGAAATATAGCTTCAACATATATACACTCCAAAGAAAAATGAGAAAAAACGTCCCCTCAGTATTCCAAATAATCATGACCATTCGTAGAACGGGTGGTCATGATTTTCTCTATTTTGCTACCTTAACTAGTTAAAAATATAATTAGAAATTGCCATCAATTGAGAATATAACTGTATCTTTACTCCTATTATCCTTGAACTAAAGATATTCTTTAATATGTGTATATAATGAATAGCATTACTTGACTTATCTCTTGACGAAAAGTAATTGTGCAATTCCTCATTCGATGAACTAAATTGCATATTCTTTATGGAACTTGCCATTCACTATCATCTATTTCCATACTGCACATTAAACTATCAATAGTACACTTAACGATTATTCATAAGTTCTTAATGAGTTCCTATTTCGTTTAATTGACCATCGTTCGATCTGCATCTCGCACTGTAGCCAGTCGGTGAGCCAACAACAGCTTTTTTCCTTTGAAAATTGGCTGTAAATTTTCTTGTAGTAAAGATTCTGTACTTGCATCCAATGCAGATGTTGGTTCATCCATCAATATAATTTGTGGGTTACTAAAATCGCAAAAAAATCATCAAGCTATAAACCAAACAGAAATAGGTGAATTTTAAGCAATTCCATCAAAATGGAGGTAATATGCTTAAAAACATCTCGGTCCTGATCCTGACATCACATCGTGTTTAACCCATCTTTGAAATTCCTTAGCTTCTTTCTTTGATGAACGTAAAACAATATGATATATCCCAGGCTCTGAAATCAAAGTTACTTTTCTACGTTGTTTATTTCCTTTGAACTACTACCACCTACAGAGGTGGTAGATTCCTGCGAACACCAGACCAACGTCCAGTTATCTTAGCAGGCTCTACCCGCCGTCCCAGCGGTG
>NZ_FQVL01000024.1 GCF_900129355.1 Seinonella peptonophila
AAAACCATAACTTAGCTAAATCCATCACAGATGCTTCTTGGTCAGAATTTGTAACCATGTTGGAATACAAGGCGGAATGGTTCGGAAGAACCATTGTGAAAGTAGGGAAAACCTTCCCATCCAGCCAATTGTGTTCTTGCTGTGGCTACAGAAACAAAGAAGTGAAAAACCTGAACCTTAGAAAGTGGGAATGCCCTGAATGTCATATAGAACATGACAGGGACATTAACGCTGCTACTAACATCTTGCAAGAAGGTATAAGATTCATTTCCCCTTCTGTGGATGCTTAGAGCAACAATTTTTCGTACTTGGATGTTGCATTGGATAAATCAAACTGATACAATTGAACTATGGAACAAGAATATAGAAGAACTCAAACGACTGTATCTCTCATCAACTATCATTTTGTTTTTTGCCCACGCTACCGAAGAAAGGTACTCGTAAACCAAGTAGAAGAACGATTCAAGCAGTTAGTGGCAGAGATTTGTCAAGCGAATGATTGGATCATCGTAGAGATGGAAGTAATGCCTGATCATTGTCATTTGTTCTTGAATTGTCTTCCCACTGATTCTCCATCGGATGTGATGGCAAGAGTGAAAGGAGTGACTTCCAGACGACTGAGACAAGAATTTCAGCATTTGTCTCATCTGTCAAGCCTTTGGACACGTTCTTTTTTTGTCAGCACAGCAGGGAAAGTATCCAGTGATACCATGAAGCGTTATGTCGAAGCACAGAAAAAAAGGGGGTGAGCAGATGTCAACGATCACACTACGCATAGAGCTACATAAGCCAACATTAGCAAAACAAGTCATGTATCAAAAAATGACGGAAATGAATACCGAATTTGCGAACTGGCTTCTTTTGCATCCACCAATCAATCAAGCAACAAGCAAGATCTTTAAGGAATTTTCCAATGAAAACTTTCCATCAGCTGTTGTGAATCAAACCATTCGTGAAGTAAAGTCTCAAAAGAAAAATCAAAATGCAAGGACTTTCCGCAAGATATGGTGTTGTTTCAATAATCAAAACTTGAAAATAGAAAAAAATTGTGCATTCTACACAGTTTCTTTTCCCACGCTTGAAAAGCGTGTAGGCGTTCCAGTGGTAGCGAAGTCGTTCCAAGTTGCATGGTTGAACAAAATCATCAACGGAACCGTTAAACAAGGAGCTGGAAAGCTCTATCAAAAGAAAAAGAAATGGTATTTTGCGATTCCAATCACTTGGAATGTGGAATCGACTCAAGATGAGAAAATCATGGGCATTGACTTAGGTCTTCGTTATCTAGCTGTTGCTAGTATTGGAACGAAATCTATCTTTTTTAAAGGTTCTCATGTTGCTTCTTCTCGTAGACGATATGCATCGAGAAGAAGGAAGCTAGGACAAGCAAAAAAACGACAAGCGATCAAAAAATCCCAAGACAAAGAATCCCGTTGGATGAAAGATCAAAATCATAAAATCAGTCGTCAAATCGTCAATCATGCAATCTCTAACGGTGTTGGAGTGATTCGCATGGAAGATTTGACGGATATTCGCAATACTGCCAAGTCAAAGAAAACGGATCCAGGCAGAAATCTACATTCATGGTCATTCTACCAACTCAAAGAGTTTATTCAGTACAAGGCTGAGATGGTGGGGATTCGTTTTGAGTTAGTGAATCCAGAGTATACGAGTCAAACTTGTAAAAATGGACATCAAGCCAAAGCAAATCGAAATGGTCTCAAGTTTCGATGTAAAGAGTGTGGGCACACCTGTCATGCTGATCTCAACGGAGCCATTAATGTAGGGAAGGCAATCTCGGGTTTAGCAACCTAGCGTACTGGTAATAGGTGCGCCGCCCATGCAGGTACATTCTAACTGCATGGGATGGGGTGATGGCACACCCCTGAACTTGAGCGTTGTCCAAAACGGAAAAGGATTGCGGACGCTAACGACTCAAGAATCCCACGCCTTTCAAGCGTGTGGAGTGTCAATATGTATATAGCTATAGAAGGTTTAGCTCTGCTTGTGTGGGTTGGAGGATTTTTATGGAGTTTAAAGCAAACATCTCCACATTACCAGCATAATCTATCATCCCAATCAAAATGAATTTAGTCGACACCACAGCACGCGGCTAACAGGGCGAGATTTGATCCTGATGACAGTGCCTTCACATCCTTCAGAACGGGGGAGTGCGTTGTGAAGATCTACTCAATATATTTATAGGTATGGATTTAAATAAGAATATTATCACTTTTTTTATTTCCTTGAAATGAATCATAAAAGTATGATAGAGAGATTGAATTTAATTGAAAATAAAATGAGTTTAATATAATATTGTTTGTATAATCCTATATTTTAATTTATTGTTCACTTTCCTTATTAACAGACATAACTAAATTTCTTTCCAAACCACAATTAAAGGAATGATGAAAATGAACAAGGGAATCTCTCTATATGAACAAATGGGAGGTGAAAGTAAATTAAGAGAGTTAGTCAATATTTTTTACAACAAAGTAAAGGTACATCATTCTCTTAGTCATTTGTTTCCTGAGGATTTCAAGCCAGATAAACAATTCCTTTTTCTCACTGAGTTTTTAGGTGGACCTGCAATCTATTCAGAAGCTTTTGGACAAAAGAAGCTAAAATCCAAACACCTTCATTTTCCTGTTACCAAAGAATCTGCCGATGCATGGCTAGATTGTATGAGAGAGTCAATGGATGAAGTAAATCTTCATGGAGCGATACGGAAAGAAATTTGGTCAAAGTTGGAAATTACAGCATACCAAATGATCAATCAACCGGAATGAAATAGAAGTTTATATCATAAAATGATAAATTGATAGTAAAAAGTACAAAAAGTCTAATGACCTTTTGTACTTTCTCTAAACTAATTAGGTAGCAAGGCCAGTTTTAACAATCGGAGATGTGCAATCGATGGTTGTTTTCTGAAGAGTCGATCAGCGTATATAGGGGTGACTAGTTTTTGTTTTCGTTCATATCGAAAATATATTTGTAATTTCATCTCCAAAACATCCGCATATAACCATGGATCATGTTCGAAATCTTTTGCTGCTTATAAAGGCGTTTACAGCTCTCGCATATGTAGCTATATAACTACCAATTCGTTTGACTTGATTTTTTCTTTCCTCGTTTCCCACGTCGATTTTTTTTCTTCATTTCATCATTGAAGCCTCGACTAGGTAAAACGTAACCATTTATTCCCCAAATTTTTTTCCTTGATTGAGCGGCTTCTGATTCCCAGAGAATAAATCGTTTTACCATTTCATTATTTTTGCCATTCAAATCACAAGTTCTAGCTAAACCAGCTTTTAATAGACTTTCTTGAATGAGTTCGCCATCAATATATAGATACACTAAAAGCCGATGATAGTGATCCCACATCTGTTCATCTCTTCGGATTGTTATCTCTTTCCCTTGTCTTAATTTTGTTTTGACGAAATTCATTGCATTCATTGCATAAAGTTGTTGACCTCCGGGTCTTAATTCGGGTGTATCGATCATGAGTAATCTGATACGTACTTGTGTATGGTCTTCTAACATTACTCTTATCGTATCACCATCAATAACTTTTACTATTTGTTTGACTTTCACGTCTTTATACTGTTCAAATTCATCTAAAGAGGTTGGTCTTAATTCTAATTGGGTCTTTAGTTGTTCCAATTCTGATTGTATGGAACCAAATAGTCGATCTCCAATTCTCATATAAATCACTCCAGAGTGAGTTGTTAGATTTCTAGTTATGGCTATTTGGTTTCAGTGATTGGTGGAATTTGCACTAAATTTCCTGAGCCTTGAACAGATGGGAGTTTACCATTCCATCTTTTAATCCATTCATACTGAATCAATTGAGGGTTTAATGAAGAGTTTAGCTTTGCGTTGGCTTCAGCTTTTCCTTCAGCTTCAATGATTGATACTTGTTTTTTGCCTTCAGCTTCAATCTTGTTATTAATAGCTTCTTGTTGTTTATTTTTTTCTTCACGTTTTAAAAATTCTTGTCGGTTTTGTGCATCAGCAATTGCTTGCAAAGATTTAAGAGTTTTTTCATCAGGTCGTACATCGGACAAAGCAAAGTTTTCGAGAATGATTCCGTCTTTACTTAATGTTGCGGAGAGGTTTTTGAAAATCTCTTTTGTGACTTTCGCGCGTTGTTCAGTATAGACACCTAGTACAGAATATTTTGTTGTAACTTCTTGAGTAATCGTCTTAATTTGTGTTTTTATGTATGATTGTTCAATTTCTTTGTGGGTTTTTCTGCGGAATTTGGTGAAGATGTGTGATAGCTTCTGTTCATTCATGTGATATGAGTAAACAATATCTACATTGACTGATTTACCATCTGCTGTGTTTACATCAAAAGATTGATCATCATCGTTCTCATCTTTTTCTTTGCCTTGTGTTAAATAAACGGTTTCTGTTGAGACAGGATATTGGGTGATTTTGTTAAATGGACTTGGGGCATGGAAGTTTAATCCTTGATCAAGAACGTCTTTTTTCACACCACCATTTAGGCTAAATACTAATCCTTTGTAACCTGGTTCGATAATGGTGGTAGAGAGAAAAATCAGAACAAGAATGGCGATTCCGATGTACCAATAATATTTTTTGGTAAATGATAGTTTCATTTTCGTGATTTTGATCAACCCTTCTAATCTATATACTCAGTATTTTACACTTAACAGATTGATTTTAAAATGTGAAATAAAACAAATATTGTGATGTTAACAAAGTTAATGAGGAGTGAAGTAGCTTGTTGAATCAGAGGTTGCTCTGAATATTAGTTTTTTACTTTATAATAAATCACCCTTTATTTAATGAAAATAGTAATTATATCAATTTAGTCAACATGAAAACAGAAGTATTATTTATATTCGGTCGATGATAGAGCCACTATATTTCCCTTGCAAAATTTGTATAATAATCGTGCTAATTGAGTTGAAAAAGCCTAGAACTTACTAGGCTAGATTTTCAATGTATACATAAAATGCTTGGACTGCTACACTGAATTTGATTGGATCAGTGGAGGGACTGGAATAAGGCAAAGTTGAGTCAAAACCACTCGGTTGATTGAATAAAACTTGTGATTTCTCAACTCGGGTAATCTAAAAGTGAGGATGAAGGGGAAATTGCCTATCTTATAAAGTAAATTTTAGAAAGAAATCTTAAAGGTTTGAGACTCCACACGCTTAAAAGCGTGGGATTCTTGGGTAGTTTGCGCACTCCATTCATTTCTGCTTCGTGCAACTCCCAAGCTAGGGCTGTCCCATCAGCCCATCCCATGCAGTTCTACAATTTCTGTTGCATGTATCTACATGGGCGGCGTACCTGTTACCAGTACGCTAGTTTCAGTTCCATCACTCACTCTTATGGTTTTACCAAGCGGGAGAGAGGGGTTCGCCGCTTGAACCTCATACCATCACGTACACAGGAACAAAGCCTGCTACAAGCAGGATGAGCACCGCTCATGCGTTCGATTATACAAAAAAATGGTTGCTCTTAGCAATCCCTTTACTGAAAAAAAGGAGACAAGTATTGAAATGAAAACAACGTTCAAAAAGTGTACACTTGAAGATTTAAAAACTCTTCAAGATATAGGTTATGAAACATTTAAAGATACATTTCAGCATCTAAATACACCTGAAAATATGGAAGCCTATTTACAGAAAGCATTTAATTTGAAACAGTTGGAAAAGGAATTATTAAATGTTTCTTCAACCTTCTTTTTTATATATGTGAATGAGGAACTGGCTGGATATTTAAAGGTTAATGTCGATATAGCCCAGACTGAGCGTATTGAG
Organism: Seinonella peptonophila; assembly: GCF_900129355.1. Lineage (GTDB taxonomy): Bacteria > Bacillota > Bacilli > Thermoactinomycetales > Thermoactinomycetaceae > Seinonella > Seinonella peptonophila. The sequence continues at coordinate 5,796 of NZ_FQVL01000024.1, forward strand.
AATGATGCACTGGAAATTGAGAGAATTTATATAAGGAATAAATTTCAAGGGCAAGGACTTGGAAAATACCTAATAAATAGAGGAATTGAAATCGCAAAAGCTCAGAATAAAAAGCTGGTTTGGTTAGGTGTATGGGAAAAAAATGAGGGTGCAATCAAGTTTTATAAAAAAATGGGTTTTGTAGAAAATGGAACTCATTCTTTTTATATGGGAGATGAAAAACAAACTGATTTTATAATGGTGAAAACGCTTATCTAATTGCATTCTTCTTCAATTTATTAGAAGGTGATTAAATTTGTCACGTTCTTCCCAAAAAGCAGCATGACCACTGTATCGAAATGGCGCGATGTGTGAATGTCTTATTTTTTGATGTAGCTCTTTCGCTTGATTAAACGGAATAACTTGATCATGAATGCCATGAATGATTAAAGTAGGGGCACCTATTTTGGGTAGGTCTGCATCAAGGTTTTCATCTCGTAGCAAAATGATGATTGCAGCTGTCGACCAGCTTGCCGCTTGTAAACCTAATTGGAAAAACCAATCTGAGAATGGGGTGGTTACATACTGAAAGAAAAAAGTATCGATGACATCTCGAATCATCTTGGGTCGATCATTGAATGTTCCAGCTAGGAGTCTTTTAGCTGTTTCTTTTGTAAAGCCTTTGGGAGCTGCAGCGTCAACCAGGACAAGTTTGGATAGTTGATGGTTATGGTGACGGGCTGCATAGCGAACCGCGATAGCTCCACCTGTGGAATGACCAAGCAATGTAAAAGGGTCTAATTTAAGTGTATCCACTACAGCACGTACATCATCAGCTAATCGGTCAAAATTGTAACCATCTATTGGTTTATCCGAATCGCCAAATCCTCTCCAGTCTATTCCTACACAACGATAGCCCATGGAAGGAAGAACATTAAATTGATATTCAAATTGCTTATGACTAAATGGCCAACCATGTAAAAACACAATGGTCTTATTTCCACTGGGATTGAGATCTTCCACATATAAATTTATATCCGGCTCAACATTTACAAAGTAACCCACATCCGATTCCTCCGTTTAAAGAGTATTGATATAGGATACTCATCTAGGTTATCGTAGGTGACTTTTTTGTTTATTATAATCCATTTCCTTTTGTACGTATGGAAAACCCTGTACATGTGATGAATCAATTTTCTACAAAAACTATAAATATTCCTATTTCCTTTGCTTAGTCAAACGGGATGTAAGTGCCCAAAACAAAAAAGCGAAAGCACTAACTGATGCACCTAATAGACATACTCCGTTCCATCCAAAAATTGTGTAAATACTGGTTGAAGCAATTGAACCTGTTGCACTGCCAATAGAATAAAAAATCATGTAAGCAGCAGTAAGTCGACTTCTCGCTTCTGAACGCACTGTAAAAATCATACTTTGGTTGGTGACATGTACGGCTTGCACAGCGAGGTCAAGAAGGATAATGCCAATAGCTAATGCTAACAGGGAGTGATCAATCAAGCTGATTAGGGACCATGATATTAATAATAAAGCTAGAGCTATTCCGGTTGTTCGTTGTCCTAGTCCTCGGTCGGCCAAGCGCCCAGCTCTAGTAGCAGCGATTGCTCCAGCCACACCAGCGAAGCCAAATGCTCCAATAGCGGTATGTGAGAGATAGTAAGGTGAATCACTAAGAGGCAGTACCAATGAAGTCCATAGAATACTAAAGGAAGTAAAGATTAGGAGTGCCAATACTCCGCGGATACGTAAGATCTTTTCTTGTACGAATAACAAAAAAACAGAACGCAACAATTTTGGATAGGACATAGTCGTTCGCTTGTGATCTAAGTTAGGCAATTTTCGATATAATAAACCAACTATCAAGAGCATGAGTGCAGCAGAGGTAAGATAAACTGAACGCCACCCCCCCAGGTCTGTCAATACGCCAGCAAATGTTCTCGCAAGAAGGAGCCCTATTACGACTCCGCTTGTAACGAAACCTACTATTCGCCCACGCTCTGTTGGAGTAGACAATGTGGATGCGTATGCGACGAGCGTTTGTGTAACAGTGGCAAAAATTCCTACTGTAGCCATACCTATAAAAAATATGATGCTTGAGGGAGCGATACCTATAACAACTAGAGCAACTACAGATATGAGCATTTGACCAATAATTAGTCGTCGTTGATTCAATAAATCACCAAGTGGAACTAATAGGAGTAATCCCAGTGCATAACAGACCTGAGTGATGGTAATAACAATGCCAATGGTTGAGTGATTAATTTTGAATTCACTCGATAGAGCATCAAGTAGCGGGTGAGCGAAGTATATATTCGCAACAGCCATCCCGCAGGCTGTTGCGAATAATAATGCCATATAGCGAGACATAGTTGCACTGGAGCGTGATTGTAACTGACTGTCGTGATGTTTATCAATCGTTTTAGTTTTTTCTTTAACATTCATGATTTACATCCCTTCACTGTACCATATAGTATAATATACCGAATGGTAAATAATGATTCTAAATGAATATAGTCAACATAAAGGTATAATGTCAAGTTTTTTTAAGGTTACTCAATTTCTTTTTTGAAAAATCCTCTTGATTTGACAAGTCTACCTTAATAAAATAAGATGTATAATATACTGATCGGTATTAAAAGAGAATGCATATGAGTTGATTTAGGAAAATTGATCAGAGGGGGAGCAAATCATAATGGTTCGACAACGTGAATTTGATGAGGAAAGAGCATTAGATGATGCTATGCGGCTTTTTTGGGAAAAGGGGTATAAGGCTACCTCGTTAAGCGATTTGACAAGCAAAATGGGGATACAACGACCAAGTTTATACTCAGCTTTCGGTGACAAAGAGGAATTGTTTGAAGCCGCCTTGCGCAAATATGTAAAACTACATTCTTCCAGCATTCGAAAAAAACTTCAAAACAATCAGTCTGTAAAGAAAGCATTTCGCACATTTTTTGAAGAATTGGTGGAAGAGGAATATAAAGAAAGTCCGAGTAAGGGATGTTTTTGTATTAATACAATGGTAGAACTTGCTCCTCACGATGAGAAATTTGAAATCCTTACTAGGGAACACCAGTTGTATCTTTCGGTCATATTTCAAGAAACGATTGCAGAAGGTATTAAGTCAGGAGAGCTCGAAAGCAGTCTAAATCCTAAAAAGGTAGCACAGACACTAGTTGTTTCATTAATCGGACTTACAGTGTTAATGAAATCCCGTCCAGAGCGCTCATTTATAGATAATTCTGTAACGATGATATTATCATTATTAAAATAAAATCAGCTCATTTTCGTATTTTTAAGTCTTATGTTATCCCAAAGGTAAGAAGTTTCCTAACGATGATCAAGGGAAAAATAAGACGCAAATCTTCCTGAAATCCAGTAATAAAGACCTATGAGGATCGCAAACGTGATAAATAAAAAAGCAAAACTATTATCAACTCAGATTCGAGATTTAGAAAAGCTCATATCAAAAGCTTCGCAAAAGATGCTCACTCAACATCTTCGAAAACTCTCAACCCTTGATTTCACACGGAAACTCTGGCTTGGACAACTTCCTTCTGAGTGGCGATTGGCCATATGGGAGTTTCTTCAAATGAGATCTGGAAGAGGTGTTTATACTGATTTTGGTAAATCAACAGACCTGTGCCTAGCTAGATGTATATAATTAACATTCTCTATTAAACAAAATATTCCCATGTGGATGAAATCATTTAATTATGCTAAAGTATAAATTAAGAAATGGCAGAATCAGTGCAAGGTACAGTACCCTACTGACGGGCATCTGCTCGATGCTGCCGAAAAGACAACCGTCGAAGCGTCGCTGGCGCCAATCACAGAAACGGAGGCTACTTTGCTCCGCATCAAGGGTTTCCGGTCCCAGATGGGGCAGGTCCTGCTCAACATCCTGTTGTTTTTTAAGCAGCTGCGGAACCTCTTCGCGATTGCCATCGGAGCAGTGATCGGCTTCGCGGGAAGCTCCACCTACTGGCTGGTGATCGGCTTCGTCGGCCTCTGGATCGCCGAGATCGGGTACAACTTCTTCATGTACCGTAGGAGGAAGTTCCCTCTCGGGGAGAAGATGGAGAAGGTCAAGCTCGATGTGCACAGGCGGTTCAACTTGATCGCCTACAACTTCGCCTATGTGGCGGGTGCTGTCCTCGGCCTGACCATCCCGGCAATCTTCGAAAGCACGGCGAACATGGTTCAGAACATCCGCTACATTCTCGCCGGTGTGCAACTCTTCCTGATGCTGGTCGGACTGGTCGGATTGATCGTCTACGCGTTCATCAGGCGACCGATCGTGTCCCTCGGCATGCTGTTCGTGATCGCGCTCGGTCTGTCCTACGCGGTCGCTTCGTGGTTCATCCTCGTCCTGATGGTGGGCATGCTCACCTTCCTCTGCTACTCGCGGATGCGCTGGTCGCAGAAGAACAACGAGACCCCGAAGAAGCTGTGGCGATACATGAACCGCTACGAGGTCACGCTCCTCACCACCACTGCTCTCGGTTCGCTCGTCTACAACCTCTTCGAGGGGACCCGCGGCGTGATGGAGTCGATCGGGCTCGTGGTCAACTACATGATGTGGATCATCATCGGGATCGCCCTGATCATCTTGCTGATGATCTCCATCCCGAGGTGGATGGAGCGCTACACGAGGTGGAAGGCGCGGATCATGCTCGACGAGATGACGAAGGCTGGCCAGACCATCGTGGTCGTCGAGGTCCGCGGTCCCCAGTTCGATCACTTCGGGCACGGCTGCCTGCTCGACCCCGACCGCTGGTACAACAACCCCAGCTGAGCAGGACACTGAGCACATGCCCCTCGCCATGCACGGCGAGGGGCATGTGCCCGTTCCATTCCTTTAATCGTTGAAATGTACAGTAACGTCAGTCGATTTCTCTTGTTTGCAGGATGAGCTACCATCCAAGTGGGGAAACGGAAATCCGTTAGCTGTTCCAAGCATTCTTCGATTCTCCTCTTTCGATCTTCTAGCATCACGTTGCGTTGCGAATCATCTCGACCAAATGTCGATCCATTTACTGGTTAATCAACAGACTGAATTTATATATTGAAACTTTTATATGTGTATTAGAGAAGGTGGATAGTATGAAAAAGAAGATTGCTCTATTTTCAATGGTTGCAATGTTGTGGCCTATTTCTGTCTTTGCGGCTCTCAATAATGTCAATTCCCCTACAGATCAATCAACCGATGGCTATACATTAACCTATGAAAATGAAAATAGTACTGATCCATACTATTTATCAAATGGTAAATCGCTTGATACGGTATTGAATCCGGATCAGCCAAGCATCGTCCAGCTTAATGGACAACAGGACAACAAACCATCCAGCATGACACCATTAAATCCTGGCACAATCATTATAACTGACAATAAAAATCAAGATGTCTATGTAGTCCAAGATGAAAATGGAACAACAAGCGAACAAGAGAATCAGCCACCAAATCAGGATAAACCAAAGAAGAAAAAAGGGAACACTTTTTCAAAAAAAGATTCATCTGATTTAAAAGAGAAATATACGGATAATGGAAAAATCAAATATGTATTTGGTGGTCGTACAACCCCCAATGCCGATCGAACTGGAAAATTAGATTGTGCTTCTTTTATCAAATGGGCAATGAAGAAGTATCGTGGTATTAACAATTTCCCGATACTAGCGGATGATCAATACGTGATTACCAAAGGAAAGAACATTACCGATCCAAAGGATTTAAAACGAGGGGACCTTGTATTCTTTAAAAATACTTATCGCTGTAATTGCAAAAAAGGAATAAGCCATGTAGGTATCTACATTGGAAACGGAAAGTTTATCCATGCTTCTTCTGTAAAAGGGCAAGTAACGCTTAGCGATCTTACCAACGGATATTATAAACAGCATTATTATGGTGGAAAACGAATCACGAAGTAATTGATCAGAAAAAGCTTATCCAATATCAATGGTTAATCTTTTTTGTTGTGATTCATGAACTTTGATGGGAGATTTGCTATTGAATCCCAAAGCAATTTATTATTTGACCATAGCTTTTGCCGAAAAATGTTTCTTGTAGATCCATGGTTACTTTACCACTTTTTTTATACAAATTGATAGTGTGGAGGAAGTATACATTTAATAATTACTCTATTTATAAGCTAAGACACTCAGGTTTTCTGGGTGTCTTAAAAGTTTATTTCAACACCAAAAAGCAGCCCATCCCTCGAACTTGCGGAGGGCGACTGCTTTTGGACGTTCCTTCTTGTCGGTTTCTTCTGGGGAGTCAGTCTGACTTGTCCTCTAGCCACTTAGTGACGAGAACAACGATGACGACTCCGATGCTGGCTCCAACAGCCACACCTACGGGTACACCGACGATTTTCGCCTGTCCCCCATAGTTTTATACCTAGAATGGCACCGCCGCATCCACCTGCGGTGCCTAGAGCAGTAATGAATCCCATTTCTAGAACTAGACGATGTCCCCGCTGCTTGACGAAGTATCCGAGGATTCCTCCAACCAAGGAGCCGTAGAGACTGAAACCGATGATGTCGAGAAGTTCCATTTCTTTCCTTTCGATGTGTATCGAACGGTTGCTGGCCTAACCAGGGTTCTGAATAGGCTAATCGAATGTTGCTGTGACTGCTTTTCTTTCTTTTTCTTTTATAGCCCTATTAGGTTCCTGTAGGTGGCTATCGCCAACTTGGCGCACCAGATTGTCCATACCACGCAGTTTAGGACGAGAATTATCATTGACCTCCGTTTTAGCGACGCGTTGTCTTTGAGCTGATTGAACAGGTCCTTCGATTGTTCGGAGCTTAGTTCGTCGTTTCGTCCCTTTTCTATGAGTAATTTTCCTTCTTTTCTTCGACGTACTAGGGCGCGTATGTTCTTCATCACCAACATACTATGAATAATCAGAACTGCCGTATAGAATTTGGTTGTGAGTTCCACATTTCCTCCTACAGGTTGCTTGCCCAAACAATTTCTGAATTGGGCTAATCGGATGTTGCGTTAAATAAATGAAAGCATACTCATTTTTTTAATGTCAATGAAAATACGCACTAGGATGAAAAAAAGAAGAGTTACCAAAATCATGACCCTTTTTGTGCTTCTAACTGCACAATATATAGTAAGAATAAAATTAGAAGACCACCTCCACCCCTTATCGGGGCTTTGGTGGTTTGTTGTGGTTGTGTTAGTTGTTGGCAAGGATGATCAAGATGATTAGTACGATGAAAATCCAGAAGAGTTCCACGGATGATCCTGATCTTTTCGTATGACGAATCTGTTTTACCTTATAAAACAGTAGCCTTTAAGAGAGTTCCTTTTTGTGAGAGAATGGACAATTGGCTACCTGAGATTAGAATAGCATAAGACAAGCATTAGAGAGAGGAATTGATGACTGTGTTTAAAGAAAATAAAACATTATCTAGAAGATGGTTAGCAAATCCATATCAACACATTACCTTGAGTGAGCGTCTTAAAAATAATCAGCAGTGGATTTAAAAAGTAATAGGATAATCGTGGATTTGGGGAATGGGTATACCGATATAAAACAATTGATCCAAATAAAAGATTTAAGTAAAGGTGTGCGTTTATACGCATGCCCTTTTTTATTCCTATTTTTAGATGCGTAATGGTTTTTCAAATGCCTATGTATGGTGAAAATGAACGATCAAATACAAAGCCCATCTGCGTTGGATTCATGCCCCAACGTTATAAGGTTCCCAGTCCTCCCATTAGGTGGGCTTATTTCTTATGGAGTTGTTTCTGAAGTTGATTTTAAGGGATTAAAATTACCTGCTATAGTTGATGAGAATGACGAATTTTGGTTTATAACTAAAGATGCGACAAATTTAATAGGGGTCAAAGATCATACCACCGCAACTAAAGCCTTTGAGAATGATGAAAAGCTACTACGCAAACTTGGCGTACCAGCTCAAAAGGTGTTACACAAGGCCGAAATATATTATTAGTGTCAGAAGCTGGATTATACAGAATGGCTATTCGGGCAAGTACAAGAAATAAACCTCATATAAAGGAATTTCAACATTAGGTATTACATGAAGTTAAGAGCTTATGGATTTAAAGAAATCTTTCATCCAGATTGTAAGCATCATGTTTTTCCTGTTAGAAATTGGGAATCTTTACCTCCACAAAATATAGAGTTGTTTGAACTACTACCACCTACAGAGGTGGTAGATTCCTGCGAACACCAGACCAACGTCCAGTTATCTTAGCAGGCTCTACCCGCCGTCCCAGCGGTGAAAACAAAGTATGCTCTGCTATGCTCCCTACTTTCGCTTGGTTTTCGCAACTTCGGTGAGCTGGGTGGTTGAAGATTTTACGTTACTGACCCTTTCCAGCAACAACCCCATATCTTCAGTTTTCAAAGAGCTACAACTATTCTAACAAAAAAAGTGGTTCTAAGCATCCCCGCAAAAGGGATACCGAAACCACGTCCCATTCACCTCACCGCTTGTAGAAGCGGGAGTACTCTTGGACGAATTTGGATAGAAAATAAAATTCCTAATTTCTTAAAATGTATTTATGTGATTAAATATTAGTAACAACCGATATGTCCATGTTAGTGAAGCCCTATTGGGACCTAAGTGGACACAACAAAGCCACCCGTTACCTGGAGGAAAGTGTGCGTTACATCGGATGGGTTCTGGATGGCGATTGTGCATGTACTCATTGCGAAAAACTATCCGATCCTATTCATTCTGACTAAGGTCGTACCCACAATCCTACTCGGGCTCGGCTGCTTCCTCGTCGGCAGGTACGATAGGAGGTAGCGCGGGATCTGCAACGCAGACAGAGAAATCCGTGTCATACCTACTCGTAAGTAAGAGTAAGGGAGACACGGTTCTTCTGCGTGCAAAGAGATAAAAATAAGACCTCTGATACATCGTTAAACTATCGTGTTTTTTATGTCCAAACCGTTTGAAGACATTAAAAGCTAATGAGTAAAGGAGATGTTTATATGTCAGATGAAAATAAATTAGAGTTACAAAATAATAGAAATCCCATGACGAACATAGAGTAATAGCACAAGCTCTTTGGGAACTTTGAGAATAGTTGAATTTCAATGATGTTCGTTTTTGGTTGTCTCGAGTAGAAGGAATGCAACAAGTGAACTACGCAGGGGTTACTTGGAACGATTTATTATTATTGCTAACATTGCTGACTTCAATAGTTTTACAGTTTCTAAGAAGTAGAGGTCCTTTAAAGGACTTCTTTTATCTAAATCAACGCTATTTGATGGGTGGTTTTTTATTAAATATATTTCTTTTTAAAATGAATTGTTTAGACTTACTAGTCACTTTAATAGTTTTGTCTATCACTAATCCAGATTTAATGCCCACTGTAACTCTATAGGTGGTAGGGGTTAAGTATTCCTGATAAACACCATTTGATGTTTCCATACCAATAGCAAGTTTGAAAATTAAGTTGCCATTATCATCACGATTATGAGTAGGATTAATGCTTAGAGATGCATTTTGCAATAGTCGATTATTTTCGTCAACCAAAATCAGTGTTACTGGTGTTTTTTGAGGTGTATTGAATGCCGAACAACCGAACGCCAGTATAATAAACAAAAATATTGTAACATTAGTATTTTTCATAATAATACCCCTATTAAATATTGGTTTTATTTTTTGGTATGAATATAATGTTTATATTGTTAAAGAAATATTATGAAAAGACCCCCTATGCGGTTATTTTAAATACGACAATAAACCCAAAATAGTAGCAATGGTGCTAAAGAATACGGCTACTAATATATTGATAACTTGCAATACGTCATTCCAAGTCACAACAGATTTATTGTCATTCATCCTTATCACCACCGCCATGAGGAGCTGGTACGAATGACACCTTAATTATACTTTGATTTAAAATACTATTCCATATATTAAGTCTAATTTTATTTACCTCCGATACGTCATTAAACTGTCGTGTTTTTATGTCCAAACCGTTTGAAGACATTAAAAGCTAATGAATAAAGGAGATGATTTATATGTCAGATAAAATATATTAGAGTTACAAAATAATAGAAATCCTACCGAAGATGTAAAAGTAATTGGTACCGAAGTCAAACTTTCACCGAGAACGAAGTAAGGAATCAAAATTCCAAGAACATAAAGTCTGCGTTATTTCAATGTATTGAATTTGCATATTTGTTTACATAATAAATTCCGATATGAAAGGTTTAGTAAAGGGAAATTAGATGAACATGTAAAACTAGGAGGATTTGAGGACATACCTAAAAAATAATATGAAAAACAGACTATGAGAATTCAACAGTGAACAAAGGAATCTACATCGATATTGATAACTTTAATCTATATGCATTTGGAGCTGGAATCCCATGTTATTATTGATCTTGGTAACATATTTCCATCTAATATAAAGGACTTTTAGGCTTCCTCCTTTATGAATGGCTCTTTAGTTCCATAATAGAAATGAACCAGCCACTGCAAAGAGAAACGGGGCTGGTTTGTTTTATTGTTCGATTCATTAATATTTAATTAAGATGGTCGAATCCATTTCAAAGGGTCCTGAGGAGTACCCTGATAGCGGATTTCAAAATGAAGATGCGGTCCTGTTACGCCACCCGTTTGTCCTACATTTCCAATCAGTTGTCCACGATTTACTTTTTGACCGCTTTGAACAAGGACACTATCGAGATGCCCATATAGTGTTGAGTATCCATTCCCATGATCAATGAGAATATAGTTGCCATATCCACCTGGATCTTGTTTCACCATAACGGTTCCTGCGTTTGCAGCATAGCAAGATTGACCTCTGGCTCCTGGTCCCGCAATGTCAATTCCTTGATGTTGTTTCATCTTTCGGGACAGGGGATGGTTTCGATTGCCAAAGTTCGAAGTGATTTTAGTTAATGTTGGGACAGGCCAGATATAACTCTCACCAGTGATTTGTTGAGTAGACGGTTGTCGAAACTGCTTTACTTTTGCTAAAACCTTTTGCAAGTATGCTTGGCTTTTGTTATAGGCAAGAATTGCCTTTTGATAATCTCCTTGTGCTCCACCATGTATAGCGATGTAGTTAGCTGCTGCATGAATCGCATCGATTTCGTTCCATGGATCAGCAATGCCATCCTGATTTCCATCTATACCAGATCCATTGTATTTTTTGATTTCCTCTGGATTGGTGAGTGAAGCCATAAAAGAATCTGGAATATCTCCTAATGTTGTGGCAACATTGGGATGATCTTTTCTCCAATCCCAGCCAATCCAAGTGAGATCCATAAATTGCATTGGACCAATCGCTCCTACAGTGCTTGTCATTTCTTTTCGTTTTGGATCTCCTGGAAGTGTAGTACGACCAAATCGAGTTTCCATCCAATGAATTGCAAAGGGCAAAGAAAATCATCTCGCGGATTGTGAGGAAAACAAAGAAACACGTCCGAACGGCAGTTAGAAAGATTAAACGATCGTTATCTAGGGCAAAGAAGACCGTCTCTCGGACCATAAAGAATACAGCAAAATCAGTGAAAAAGGCAGTCAAAAAAGCCATAACACCTGGGTCTACTGAAAGAAAAGGAGTTGCTATCGCAGCAGGATTTGCCCCTGTTGTCAGTGAACTAAATGATATCGGGGTTGCCATTACTGGTTATGATGCGATATCAGGAGAAGATACCCCCCGTTGGATGGGTGTAGCAGGGCTCCTTCTCGTCGGAGGCGGAGCAGCCGCGATTAAAATGGGTACCAAAGCAACCAGTGTAGTAAAAGCATGTAAATGCTTTACCGCAGGAACCATTGTCAAAACAGACAAAGGTGACAAGCCCATAGAAGAGATTAAAGTCGGTGACCGCGTCCTTGCCAAAGACGACAAAACCGGTAAACAAGCCTACAAAGAAGTCGAATGGCTATTTAAAAAGACCGTTCATAAAGTATATGACGTTCACATTGGTAAAACCATCATCCACACCACCGAAGAACACCCCTTCTGGGTCAAAGGCTTTGGCTGGGTTGCCGTAGAAGACCTCAAACCAGGCATGTTGTTGGAAGATGATGATGGGAAACTGGTGAAAGTAGATCAAGTTATCGTTAAGAAACAACAAACCTTTGTCTATAACTTTAAGGTAAGAGATTACCATTCGTACTATGTGTCGAATTTGCACATTTGGACGCATAATTCATGTATTCCATGGTCATCTAACCAAGTTAAGTCTGCCGCAAGTAAACTAAATAAAGGTGAAAAGGAAGTTACTGTTAAAAATCGTAGTCAAGCAGAGGAATTATTTCTCAGAGTCTATCAAGGAAAAGGATACAAAAACTCTACAGGTATGGGATCAACTGAAGCTAAGAGTTTTTTTAAAGGTGAAAATATGTATCATTGGGATGATAAATTTGGAAAAGATGGATATTTGTTAAACCATGACAAGAACAATCCTCATGCTAAGATACCTCATTTGCAAATACATCCAGATGGAGAAAAGATTATTCGTATTTTTTGGGAGAGGTAGGTCTACATGAAAAAGTTTGATTTAATCCAAATAAATAAACTGCTTACAGGTAACGCTCTTTCAATAGAGATTAAATCTACTTCTAAAAAACGTAGAGCTTTTATTAAAATAAAAGCATATGTGCCTAATGGAAAGATGAGTAAATTTTTAAATGCTGATAAAAGTAATGTAAGGTTTTTATTTCGGAAATATGAAATCGAAACCAAGTATATAGAGAATGATTTGGATGTCTCGGAAGAGGAGCTTTATGATGCAATTTTTATTAATAATATTCAAAGCCTTAATGAACTGGAAAAAGAAGTATCTAAGTACATTGATGATTTTTCAAATTTCGATAATGAATGGAAGTTTGATAATCCTTTATAAGCATTTTATACAACCCCAAAAGAGTTTCTCTCTATTGGGGTTGATTTGCTTAAATAGAAATTGAAAATAACAGATGCTCGTCTATCTATTTAAACCAACGATTAATCGACTTTATGAGTGTTATTCAAGCGGAGATTATGTTTGATATGTATGACTATTAAATTATGTGTTCTCAATGGTATACGTATAGATGCAATTAGTTAAAGAGAGGAGTGATATAAATATGAATCTTCCAAGATTATATGAAAGAATTGCATTAGATCCAAAACTGAAGGACATTTTTGCATGCCACTCGATTTTGAAGTAATCGCCCCGAATTTAACTACAGAAGAATTTTACTTTCTTTCAGATAAGAAAACTTTGGTTATTGCACAAGATGGAATGGGCGGTATTTTTGCAATTTGGGAGAGGGAGTAATAGAAAGTTTACCCAAATAAACCGGATGAATGGTATCAAAAATCGCCCATGTATTACGTGGAAAGTAAGTGGATGTTGCAAACAGTTGAGTTACCGGAAAAACATGGTTTTAACGTTCTACAGGTTGTGGTAAGGGTCTGATAAATGGACCAGGTCACCCGAATAGAAAATTTGGCAAACAAGTTGATTGATAAACCTCAAGCAAATGGGACAATCCATCTTTTCACAGAAAGAAATCCATGTATAGGTTGCACGAATACTATGCAACAATTCAAAAATATGTTTGGGGATAGAATCAAAATAATAGTATATAGTAATGAGCACTTAGGATTTCCAGATCCTAAAAGGTTAAATTACTTCCCACCAAAATTCGATTAATTTTTTAAGCATAGCTCATTATCTAAATAATGTGATGGGCTATATTTTATTATTTAATTATATGTACATATAGGTTTAGAATTATGAACTAATTTGAGGTGTATCAACTTGAAATTATATGAATATGAAATGTATACATATGATGATTTTTTTGATGAAATTATAGCTGATTTATGTTCGATTTTGGATCTTCGATTTTACTTTGACTATCGGGGCGAAATGTGGGAACGAGGGACTTATAAAAACGGTGAAAAATTTTATATGATTTATGATGGTGTAAATGAGAATAATTTTGTACTCGTTGATGAGTTCACCCCTGATCATGTCCGTTTTATTGTTGTTCGTTGTGAGAAAGAATATCATCAAGAAGTGCGAAATAGTATTGAATATTGGGAACGAATTACTAGAAAGCAATACGATTACCAGTATAAAAGAGAGGAAGATTATATACCTCTTAATGTATTTGATGATCCAGATAGTGCACTGAATATTTTGTTAGATCGTTCAGACCTGAAATTAGATTTTTTATTTGAAATGTGCAGGAAAAGTGAATGAAGTATTATCGATTTGAATTGACAGTTCCTGTAGATCATGTGATAGGTGCATTAGGACCGCTGCATCGAGTGCTTAATGTTGAAATAGACTATGATCGGATTGATCATGATTTATATGTTATTTATCGAGATACAGATCCGCATACGTGGATTCTTGCAGAAGGATCTGAGGAATTAGTCGATGACAATTGGATCATTGTCCAGTGTTCTGAGCAAGACTTCGTTCGAATGAAAAAAACAGTGGATTTTTTGCGAGAAAATCTAAAAATAAATCATTTTTCACCACAATTTTATGTGTATGAGATTTTAGAACCTGGAATATCGGAAGGTGAAAATCCTCATATGCTACTTAAAAAGTACAAGAAAACATGGAATGAGGTAGCAAAAGAAGCCAAAAAAGTGTTACCTTTGAGATGAATTACTCAATAATTCAATAAAATTACTTCCTCTATAAATTAAGTTTCTCTCTCTCATACTTTCGTTTTCAGATTCAAGAGATCGATGATACATTGCTGAAAGCAACCTCAAGAGTGAAACCTGAATATATTCCACCCGGATGGCTTCACACACCTTCTACTCATGGTTTCAAGGTATTAAAAGTTAATGACAAAGGTGAAGTAGAAGCATATAACAGTATGGTTAGAACCAATGATAGTGAGCTTCGGATTTTTGCCCACCTAGCTAATAAGTTAGTAAACAATCCTGATGCAACTGGAACTGTACGTCTATTTAGTGAACGACCAGTGTGTGTAAGTTGTCAGGGAGTGGTCATGCAATTCAAACAAATGTTTAAAAATATACGTATAATTGTCCATTCAAATGATCAAATAGGCATTAGTGAATTTAATCGTCTTAGTGAATTATAGAATTTGAATTAGAGCTTGTGATTAAATCACAAGCTCTAATAAAAAGAGGTGTATGAGATGAAAGTGTATCAATATGAATTTTGGCTGCCTGTTCTCTTTATCGAGAATGTTGGTACTGATCTATGTTCCATTTTTGGCTTTCACTTTGATGTCAGAAGGTTCAATTCGCCAGGTGAATTAAATATGTTTTATGATGGCGTGAATCGGAATAACTTTGTCCTCTTGGATTATCATAATTCTGATTCGATTACGGATGTGATTGTTAGATGTGAAGAGAAGTATCAGGAAAAGGTTCGTCATTCTGTGGAATATTGGGATCGAATCGGCTGTATTGAACTGCAATTAAATTATTTTACAGGTGAAGATGCAGTTCCAAAAAACAAGATCAATGATCCAGAAAGCAAACTCCCACTTTTATTACATTTATCAAAAATAAGTTTGGATAATCTCTATGAGAAATGGGGATCTAAGAAATGAAGTACTATCAGTTTGAACTCTCTATCGATCTTGATTATATCTATTGGACAATTGGAACCATGCATCGAATTTTAAATTTGCTTTTTTATTACGAAGGATTTTATATGGATTTATATTGTGTGAGACGTGAAGAAGATGAACATACTTGGATTTTAGCTGAAAGTTCCGAGGAATTTGAAGGATCCCATTGGTTAATCGTCCAATGTTCAGAGCGTGATAGGGATGAGATAGAGCAAGCGATGAGATTTTGGCATAAGGTTTTACGATTGAGTGGTGAAAACTCAGAATTTCACATGTTTGAGCGGGATTTTAACAAAAATGATCAACCTTTGAGATATCAAAAACTATTAACAAAGTATAATAAAAATTGGAATGAGATTATAAGAGTAGGGAAAGAGATGGTTCCAAAACGTTGATTTAAGATGAGTCAAGAAGATTAAGAAAGTATGGTAAGAGTACAAAAAATGTGGAGTCAAGTTTTACATTGACAAAGAGGATTGTAACAATTTCCCCCTTTATGAATGACTTTTTAGTTCCATCAATAGATAAAACCAGCCATTATAAAATGTGCTGGTTTTGTTTATGTGTAGATCCAACCTAGAAAAAGTTTCAACACTATAGATTAACTTACTTATGTACTTTAGAATTCAAATTTCTCCCAATGCTTTATTTTTATGTCCTTAAAGGATAGTGGAGTACTAGTTGGTTTTTCGAATAAGTCTTCCCAAAATATATAACTTTGCTCAATCATATCTCTCTCCCAAGCCGTAAGATAATAATTTTGATCTCTCAATTCTATTTCGGCGAACTGGTCACTGTTCAGGAATTGTCTAATCTTATTTAAATATGCAGGATAGCAGAAAGAACCTTGTCTTGCTAATTCCATAAATTTATCAATGTTTTCATTTATAACTTCAGCATTCACATATAAATAAAACAAACTCACTCTTAGTGCAGGAATCCAGGAAGGGTTTGCTTCCATGAATTTTTCAAAATAAAAAATACTATGGATATAGTTTTGGTGTATATAAAAACTGATTAATGAATGGAATAAAAAATCTAGCTGCTTCAGTTCTTTCCTACCATCTTGTTTTAATTTCTGCTGTTCTTGTTTTCTAGTTGCTTCCATAACAAGTAACAATTTCTGTATTACTATCGTTGAAGAATAACTGAATTTCTCCACTTCAATTAAACGCTCTAAGTACTTCGTTTCAATCTTTTGCTCGTACTCTGCCCCCATTTTGTTAATTCCATCTTGGATTCCTTGGTCTACAGAATCTCGTACTTTGCTTACCTGGAAGAAATTATAAACGGTAAATGCAATTCCTGTTAAAGTTACCATCGTACCGATGAAAGTAAGTAAGAAAGCCATAAAAGAGGTCTCATAGCTGTTGCATCCTCGCGTAGTTCATTGGTAGCTTGGTTTGATTTAGACGATTGGAATACGGGTCAACTTCCGTTGCTCCTCGCCCATCCAGCAAGCTCTGGACATGGATTGAACTTACAAATAGGAGGAAACCAAATTGTGTGGTTTGGACTACCATGGAGCATAGAGCTGTATGAGCAAACAAATGCTCGATTGTATCGACAAGGGCAGACTGAGAGAGTTATCGTCCATCATTTGGTTACACAAGGCACGATGGATGAAGTCGTTATGAAAGTGTTGTTGCAAAAGTCAATGAATCAAAAAGCGCTGATTCATGCAGTCAAAGCAAAGATTGAAGAGATAAGAAAATGAGAAGGGTGGACATCATGATGATGGAATGGATGGAATTAATCGGTCGGTGGCTCATTCTAACGATGGGTATTTTGGGGTGTGCGGTTGGCTTGGTCTACCTTTTGGATCAAGGATAAAGTTATATGGCATCATTTTTAAATGACTTCAAGATGGTAGGCGAATATGCAATAAGGCGAAACGAATTCAAGAATGGAGAATGACGAGGAAAAACAAAGCAATGACTGATGGAAAGAAATTAGAGAACGTGGAGAGGGGAATTCAGCCAGATATAGCTAATCATCGAGAACTTGATTTTGCAAGCTTAATTGGCGGAACAAGTTTGAATGGAACAACGGGTGGAAAATTTGATGAAGATGTGAAGGCATTAGGATTACACTGGGGGGTTAAGACTCAACGAGGTGGTTTTCGGTTATTGAATGGATGGCTCAAAGGGAGTAAGGATGCGTTAGCACTAAAAGCAGATCATGAGGAATGGTTGGTGTGTATGCCACTATCCACTCTAAAGGAGCTACTTAAAAATAAATGAAGGAGTGATCAGAGATGAGTGTCTTGCAAAATCAATTTCACTATAAAAAGCCATTGTGGCGTCGCAAAGTTGAACAGATGTTAGAACTCTATCCAATCTATAAACAAGCACTTTCGCAACATTGCGAATCACTCCTGGTTCCTCCATTGAGAGAACGGGTAGATGGAGGAAGTAAAGAGTCTACTACCGAACAAATTGTCATGAGAAGAGCAGCTAAACAGCGAATTGTTGATCAAATTGAGGGGGCTCTCTCCGTGTTAACGGCTGAGGAGAAAGAGGTGATTGAATTGACCTATTGGCCTGTGAAAATGTCTGTGAAAGGTGTTTGTAATCAGTTAACGATTAGCGAAAGAAAATATTATAGGCTAAAAAAAGCTGGAATTAGCAAAATGGCTTTCGCCTTGCTTTTAAAATAAAATGGATATATGTCTCCTGAGACGTTGCAAGCGATCCATGGCGGTTCCCCGATGGATTTTCCCTCAGCGTTGAGCTGCCGTGACTGGGTGGTGCGTCAGATATGTCGGTGTGTCATGGCTATATTGACACACCACAATGACCTTCTTTAGTCCAGCTTATGGACAAGTGAAAGATCAATATGGGATCACTTGGCAGGAAACGGGGATAGTTAAGCGAATACATGGACACATCCAAACTCACAATTGAACTACTACCACCTACAGAGGTGGTA
Source organism: Seinonella peptonophila (assembly GCF_900129355.1). Lineage (GTDB taxonomy): Bacteria > Bacillota > Bacilli > Thermoactinomycetales > Thermoactinomycetaceae > Seinonella > Seinonella peptonophila. The sequence continues at coordinate 24,294 of NZ_FQVL01000024.1, forward strand.
GATTCCTGCGAACACCAGACCAACGTCCAGTTATCTTAGCAGGCTCTACCCGCCGTCCCAGCGGTGAAAACAAAATATGCTCTGCTATGCTCCCTACTTTCGCTTGGTTTTCGCAACTTCGGTGAGCTGGGTGGTTGAAGATTTTACGTTACTGACCCTTTCCAGCAACAACCCCATATCTTCAGTTTTCAAAGAGCTACAACTATTCTAACAAAAAAAGTGGTTCTAAAGGGATACCGAACCACGTCCCATTCACCTCACCGCTTGTAGAAGCGGGAGTACTCTTGGACGAATTTGGATAGAAAATATTCTTTGTTAATATGGTTAAATAATTGATTTTCAGCTGCGATCTCGACCTTTACCAAATGTCCATGGGTTCTTATGAAAACGATCCGCCATATTCTTTATTTTTTTAAACATTCCTGTTGGAGTTGGCGGTATCCTCGTTTGATGAGTTTCACTCTTACTATTTCCTGATGTAATTGGTGGTGTTCTCATTTGAGGTTCTCCTTGTTCTACATTAAATTGATGAAAAGTGCGTGGATCAAAGGGTAATCCAATTTTCGATAATTGTAAATCTTGGTGCATCATATACCCATCTTCTCCTGGAATAGATAACTTGGATTGACCAGGTTGACGTTGAGCAAGGGGGATACGAATGAACGTCCCTGCGGGGATTTCTGTTTCTAGTTGATTGACTTT
>NZ_FQVL01000008.1 GCF_900129355.1 Seinonella peptonophila
ACCTCACCCACGCTCTGGTCGCGCATCCGCAAGAATTGGAAGCTGTATGTCACTTTGATGACCATCCCCATGATGGCTGCTGGAGTGTCGACCAACCTGCTTTCCGACCTTGTGAAGCTCATTGGTGGTAAGTTATACGATTGGATGCTCGCCCCTCTTTTTGGGCATGAAAAAACGGCTACCCTGGTGGCAGCCGCTTTCCACGACTACATGGCTAACGTCTCGCCAGACCTCCATGTAGTCATCATCCAGTCTCTGTTATAGAGACAACGAGGGGAAACCCTCGTCTTTTTTATTGTACTCGAAAGCAGACTCTTCTGTCAAAGATGGAGCAAATGCCTAACGAAACACCGTGGCTTGAAAGATCGTGTAACAGCCAAGAGTATACGAAGACTGATAAGAAAGTGGAGTCAATATTTTCTCAAGCAGTTAACACTACAGCTTCACTATGACGCATACGGAGTTGATATCGCTCAGAACAAGCAGTCGGTGCGCCTTGCATACTTACATACAGCCAGAACCAGCGTCAAAGCGTGAAATATGGATGGAATTAACTACCTTTGTCTCCATCTGGACAATATATTGTACATGTTTTTATATAGAGACAGATGTTCGTCATTTAAGGGCAATAAATCTCAATTTGCTTTGGCATGACTAAAAACTGCCCTTGTAAATCGCCTCCCCACTCCCCATCGAGATTTAATTTAATCGTATGAGGAGTTGAGATTTCAATACTTGATGTTTGAAAATAACTAACGCGATCATCACCTAGATGCTCGCCCCGGTATGCGAGCGCAGCAATCTGAAGTAAATCAGAGGCTGGCAATGAGCCATTGCCTTTTCGAATTAACACAACATCAAATAAACCATCTGTTAAACTTGCATCTGGAATTAACTTATCAAATCCAGCAATGATCACGCTATTCGCAATGACTAGTAAAAGCAGTTCTTCTTCCCACGTTTTCTCTGGTGTTTTCAGTGTTACGGGGAATGCTTGGTTTAATTTGCCGACTTTTTCGAGTGCTTTTGCATAGTAGGCAAGTGGCCCTACCATCGTCTTTAATTTGATTGGTGCTTCATAGCTAATTTCGGTCAACGTGCCTGCCGCAGCTACATTACAAAAATACCGACTTTCCCACTTACCTAAGTCAACCTTTTTGCTCTTCCCTTGCGCAATAACCTCACATGCTTGTAGAAGATCACGAGGCAACTGAAGTGCATGAGCAAAATCATTCGTCGTGCCTGCTGGAATAATCCCTAACTTGGGAGGTGAAGGATGTGTTAGCAATCCATTGATCACTTCATGAATGGTTCCATCCCCACCTGCTGCAACCACTAAATCAAATTTTAGCTGTGCAGACAACTCCGCTTCTTTCGCCGCATCCCAATGCCCAACAGTTGCTTTACATGAAGTTTCATAACCCGCATCTTCTAAACACATCAATAATTTACCAAGCAACTTCTCAACCTGTTCCCTACCTGCTGTTGGGTTATAGATGAGTCTGGCACGTTGTCGCACAATTACTCACATCCTAGCTTGAAACATTCGCTACCGCTTCTAACCATAGAGAAACATTACGATGGGGCAAATAAGTCTTACCATCATAAATAACAGATGAATCTGATAGTTTCTGTGGGATTACATGACGGGTAAAATAACCCTCACTTAAAAATAATGGTAATCCGATTATACGACGACCTGCATACTCTTTTGCCTTGCTTGCTAGCGTATCAGGATGCATAAAACCACTTATTACTTCTGAAAACGGCAACTTCTCACAAATTCTATGTCCTAATCCTTGAACAACGGAATGCCAGCGCTCCCGATACCCAGCATATTCACTTCCATGTCCAATTAACATTAAAACCTCTTCAGATGGATGTTGACTCAGCCGCTCCGCCCGTTCAATTAAAATTTCAGCAATCAAAGGATGATCATCCATTGGCTCTAAATAGTGAATTTTCGCATGATGGGGATAAGGTTCTTCATCAACTTCAATTGGTAAGTGTGGAGACTCGCCCAGTAGATGAGCGATTTCGGCAATATGTGTACTCCCTGATGATACAAACAATGGGAGTGCAAAAATTTCATTTACTCCCATCTCTTCTAGTTCTCGAAGACCATCAGGGATCAAACGCCCTGTAACAATCTCAAGAAAACTTACGACAACAGGGCATTCTATCTTTGCCTGGTTTACTGCATCATCAACCAAACGAATCCAATCTGGATCACGTGACCCATGGGCGATAACCAAAACACCTCGTCGCATCATGTACCTCCAATCTAGAGGGCTATCGCTAGGAAGAAGTGAATGTGCCTCACGATTGTACTTGCTTCCGAATTAATTGATTGACCAATTGTGGATTTGCTTTCCCACGTGTTGCTTTCATCACTTGACCAACCAAGAATCCGAGCGCACGATCTTTTCCACCTTGTAGATCCAAAACGGATTGCGGATGATCAGCGATCACTTGCTCGACAATCGCTTGAAGTTGGCTTTCGTCGCTAATTTGCACCCAGCCTTTCTCCTCCACGATCTGTTGTGGTAAACCACCGTTGATCAGCATCTCTTTAAAAACTTTCTTGGCAATTTTACTACTGATCGTTCCTTTTTCAATCAGTTGGATCATTTGGGCTAACCCCTCAGAACTTAAAGGTGTTTGAGCAAGTTCAACACTTTCTGTATTTAAATAGCCTAACAAGTCACTAATGATCCAATTGGCAGCTTGTTTTGAGTCTGCCTTTTGGGCAACCACTTGATCAAAGAAATCGGAAATCTCTTTTTGGGCAACCAAAATTTGCGCATCATAATCGGATAATCCATAAGAAGTCACATACCGATGCAATCGTTGATCGGGAAGTTCGGGGATGGTAGCTAAAATTTCCGCTTTCCACGCTTCATCAAGATGCAGCTCGACCAAATCGGGTTCAGGGAAGTAACGATAGTCATGTGCCTCTTCCTTGCTGCGCATCACTTTGGTTTTATTTTGATCTTCTAACCAACGCAATGTTTGCTGGACAACTTCTCCTCCCTCATCTAGCAAGTCGGTTTGACGTTCTACTTCATATTCAAGCGCCCGCTCGACATTGCGAAATGAGTTTAAATTTTTCAATTCAGTCTTTGTGCCAAATTCCTTTCTTCCTACAGGTCGCAGACTAATATTCGCATCACAGCGTAATGACCCTTCTTCCATCTTCACATCAGAGACACCTGTATATTGAATGACTGATTTTAGTTTTTCTAGATAAGCTCGTGCTTCAGCAGGCGAACGAAGATCAGGCTCTGATACGATTTCAATCAATGGAACACCCACACGGTTAAAATCTACAAGTGATCCTTCACCATTCTCCATATGATTTAACTTCCCTGCATCCTCTTCTAAATGAAGCCTTGTAATGCCAATCCGCTTTTTCTCCCCATTTACCTCAATCTCTAACCAGCCATGCTCTCCGATGGGTCGATCAAATTGGGAAATTTGGTATGCTTTTGGTGAATCAGGGTAAAAATAGTTTTTTCGATCAAATTTGCTATACTCTGCAATCTCACAATTTAGAGCCAGGGCTGCTTTCATCGCAAAGACCACAGCTTCACGATTCAGTGCTGGCAATACACCAGGGTGCCCCAAGCAAACGGGACAAGTGTGCGTATTAGGTGGAGCGCCAAATTGAGTGGAACATCCACAGAAAATCTTGCTCTTTGTCGATAATTCAACGTGTACTTCCAATCCGATCACTGTCTCATACTGACTCATGCGGACACCCCTCCAATCACAGGTTTTCCAATTGATGCGCTCTCCTGTTCATAAGCGTGAGCTACCCGTAAAATGGTTGCTTCATCAAATGCTTTCCCAATAATTTGTAGACCAACAGGCAAACCATTTGCCATGCCACATGGCAGACTAATGGCTGGTAACCCTGCTAGATTTACCGGAATGGTACAAACATCGTTAATATACATTGTCAGTGGGTCATCAATCTGCTCGCCTAATGCAAAAGCGGTGGTTGGAGCTGTTGGTCCAATTACAACGTCATAATCAGCAAAGATTGCTTCGAAGTCTTGGCTGATCAGGGTACGTGCCTGCTGAGCTTTCCGATAATAAGCATCATAATAACCCGAACTCAAAGCATAAGTTCCTAGCATCACTCTACGTTTTACCTCATCACCAAATCCTTGGCTTCTTGTTTCATGATAGAGATCGATCAGGTCAATCCCTTCACGCCGCACGCCATACCGAACTCCATCAAAACGCGCTAAGTTCGAAGAAGCCTCCGCCGGGGCAATCAGGTAGTAAGTTGCGACTGCATACTGAGAATGGGGCAAGGATACTTCATCAATTACTGCACCCATTTTTTCCAATTGGGTTAATGCTCCTTTAATCTGCTCACGGACTGTTTCATCGATTCCTGAGCCCATCATTTCTTTCGGCACTCCTACACGAAGCCCTTTTATGTCGCCAGTCAGTGAGTCTCTATATGATGTAGGGGCTATTGTGGCTGACGTATTATCTCGATCATCATAACCTTGAATCGCCTCTAATATTACAGCTGCATCATCAACTGTGTTTGTCAAAGGACCAATTTGATCCAGAGAAGAAGCAAAAGCTACTAATCCAAAACGAGAAACCCGTCCATAAGTCGGCTTTAAACCAACTACTCCACAAAAAGAGGCAGGTTGACGAATGGATCCCCCCGTATCAGAGCCCAAAGCAAAACACACTTCACCCGCTGCTACTGCCGCAGCAGAACCGCCACTCGAACCACCTGGTACCCTTTTTAAATCCCAAGGGTTTTTTGTAGGGAAAAAGCTTGAGTTCTCAGTGGAAGAGCCCATCGCAAATTCATCCATATTCGTCTTACCAATCAGATTTGCTCCTACTTTATCTAGCTTTTCGATTACAGTAGCATTATAGATTGCTTTATAGTTCGCTAAAATTTGACTTCCACAGGTCGTGAATAAATCTTTGGTACAGATATTATCCTTAATCCCCATCGGTATAGCTGTAAGCATTGAGAGCTGCTTGCCTGCTGCAATTTGTTTGTCAATCTCTTCCGCTCTTTGAACAGCTCCTTCTTCATCAAGGTGTAAAAAGGCTTGTACCTCTTGATCCACTGCTTGAATTCGATCAATCGATGCCTGTGTTAGTTCTCTTGCCGAAAATTCGCCCTTCTTTAATCCATTATGTATCTCATGCACAGACTTGCTGAGTAATGACATCTCCATCCTCCTTAGCCTTTAAATACAGGGGGAACTTTAAACATTCCCTCTTCTTGTTCAGGTGCATTTGCTAAAGCTAGCTCACGTTCAATCGATGGAATCACTTGATCCTCTCGCATCCGATTATGCTCAGGCATCGGATGACTCATCGGCTTTACACCATCTGTATCCAATTCTTTTAACGCTTCAGCATAATCTAGAATTTGGTTTAACTGCTGCGTAAATGATGTGGTCTCTTCAGGTGTTAGCGTTAAACGAGCCAATTTGGCAACATGTTGAACCTCTTCTTTTGAAATAGACATAAAAAAACCTCCATTCTTCACGTTCTCTTAGGTCTCAACCTTTTCACAGTATAGCACAGGAAAGCAATCTAGATAATCGACAAAAAAGCCCACGATTGGTTATCGCGAGCTAGCGAGCACTTTTATCTGGTATTTCTGAAGAACTCTCTTCTTCCTTCAATACTCCGCTGGTCGCCTGCCGAAACTCACGTAAAGATTTGCCGAGGGCTCGACCTAGTTCAGGGAGTTTCTTGGGACCAAACAGGATGAGAGCTGCTACAAAAATAATCACCCACTCGATTCCATTAATACTCATCATTGATCGTCCCTTTCCAATCTCTTCTTTTGATATTATACACCAATATCAATAGATTCTAGACGAAAAGATTGGAGGTTTCGTTACGCTGATTGATCTGCTGAATCCCGTCGACGACGATACCAGTTAAAAAATAGATATAAGGCAAGTAAACATCCTGCAATAATCCCTACAGGGGTTACATATGGTGCTGAGTACTCTTTGATTTGGTCAAAATTCTTTCCTAACTGTAACCCTAGAAACAGAAAAAAGATTGTCCAAGGTATAACTGCTAATGTGGTCAAAATGGTAAAGCGCCAAAATGACATCCGTGAGATACCAGCAGGAATTGAGATAGCATGTCGAACCACTGGAATAAAGCGTGCACCAAAAATCACGCCTGCTCCATAGCGTTCAAACCATTTTGTTGAAAGATCAAGATGACTTTTCTTAATCAGTACATATTTTCCATATCGCTCAATAAGTGGACGACCGCCATAATAGCCAGCCCAATAGAGGAATATCTGTGCCAAGACACCACCGACTGTACCTGCGATCACTGCGCCGACAAAAGTAACTTTCTCTAGTCCAATGAGAAAACCACCATAAGCAAGAACGATCTCACTGGGGATCACTTCGATCATGAGACCCAGCGCTATACCAAAATAGCCAAAATTCCCTAGCCATTCTAAAAGAGACATGATCATACGTATAGTTGACCTACCTTTATTTAGAAGTAATAACAACTATTTAATCATAACGAAATGAAATCCCAAACGTCTACCTATTTTTTGAACTATAACTATTTTGAAAGGATAGCTTTTGACTTGCTTCGACGGCGAGGACAAGTGGCACAACTTTCCAGACCACCACATGAGAGATAGCTTAGACAACAAGTTTTTCGTTTCCGCTGTTCATTGGTTACGCTGGCCAAAAGCCTTCTCATTGGTTGAATACGTTCACCAAAATGATACGCATCCAAGTCAAATAAAATCGCTTTATAATCTTCTTCTGATTGAGCATACTGATTAACTGATAAATGAGCATCCTGTAACTTTGATTGATATAGCCAATAAATGTAGATCGCTGTATTTTCCCATAATACTAACTTTGCAATCCCTGTTATTTGATGTAACTGCTCCCAAATAGGAGTCAAATGATCTGCAAATAATTGGATGAGTAACTGATTGCGCCAGGCGACTCGATCTTCCCCTGGTTCTGTCGCCTGCCAGTCGACAATTCGTAGGCGTGGAAGCCATTTTCCATGATCATAATCTGATTCGAGGTAGCAATTATCAACTTGAATTGGAAGCCCTCGATTTAGAATGCTCATCGACCAAAGTGTTGAAACAACCAGTGAGTATGCATAGCGTTTTGAAAATATAGAGGCAGTAACAAGTGGACTAGGCGTCTGCAATTGCTCAGATATTTTGCGGAGAAAATGCTGACATCGATCCGAGTCTAACAAGTCTCGAACCGCTAGAGAGTCCATCGGAGAAGGTGTATCCGTCAGGCGCAGGTCATCCTTCCATACAACCAACTCTTCAAGCATGCCCATTCCTCCCCTCTACAAACTACGATGTATTTTTTATTTTAAACATCAAGTATTATCCAAATTTGGTATAAACAAGATAATGATATTCATTATCAATTATATGAGATTGGTTCTCATTATAACCCAACTTGAAAAAATTGCAATAAAAAATTAGATTATCCTTTTTTTCATAATAAAAAAAGCCACTCATAAAACGAGTGGCTCAGATTGTAGACAAAGTAATCAACTTCTCTTTTTCTAGAGTCATGGTTACGCATTTCGCCTCCAGTTCAGGCTACGAAGGTGTATTCAAGGCGCCACGACTGCTCGCTCAGGGTGTATCAACTCGGCTATGCCTCAGACAGTACTACCGCCTATTCTTCGCTACACAGTCGCGGCTTTGTAGCGCCTGAAAGTCGGCTACATTGCGAACCATTTCCTCATGGGAATGATACATCTACTTTGTCTAATTCGCTTTCTCAACTTAGGGTTTTTCGTCAGTCTCGGCCACTCATAAAACGAATGGCTTCTAAACAAAGCTACAATTGTTCTGAAATGCTTTTCGCTTGTAGGAAAAGGAGTAGGTATTCGCGTCCTCCTGCTTTTGAATCTGTACCTGACATGTTAAACCCTCCAAAAGGATGAACGCCAACCAAAGCGCCTGTACATTTTCGATTGAAATAAAGGTTTCCTACATGAAATTCTTCTCTAGCTCTTTCAATTTTGTATCGATCCCGACAAATCAGTGAGCCGGTTAAGCCAAAATCCGTATTATTTGCAATCGCTAGCGCCTCATCAAAATCTTTTGCCTTGATAAAAGCGACGACGGGGCCAAATATTTCTTCTTGGGCAATCCGCGCATCAGGACTCACATCGGCGATCACGGTCGGTTGGATAAAGTAGCCATTACCTTCAGCCTTCTCTCCTCCCGCGACGATCCGCCCTTCTTGTCTGCCAATCTTGATATATTCAAGGATTTTCTGATATGCATTTTCATCAATAACAGGCCCTAAATCAATGCCTAGCTGATCGGTTTCACTTACCTTTAATTTTTTGGTCTTCTCGGCAACTCGTTCCAATACTTCATCATAAACGGCTTGATGAACAATGGCTCTGGAGCAAGCTGAACACTTCTGCCCAGAAAAGCCAAATGCAGATTTCACTATAGCATCAACTGCAATTGATAAATCTGCATCTTCATCTACAACAATCGAGTCTTTGCCACCCATCTCAGCCACAACTCGCTTGATCCACTTCTGTTTGGGTACCGTTTTGGCAGCCAATTCATTGATTCGTAATCCTACTTCGCGTGAACCTGTAAAAGAGATAAAACGGGTCTGCGGGTGCTTAACTAGATACTCACCAACTGTACGACCAGGAGCAGGCAAATAGTTTACTACTCCAGCCGGCAATCCTGCCTCTTCCAATATCTTTATAAACTGATAAGCGATCACATTAGTAGGACTCGCAGGCTTTAGAACAACTGTATTCCCAGCTACAATAGCTGCTGTTGTCATGCCTACCATAATCGCAAGCGGAAAATTCCAGGGAGGGATGATCACACCCACACCTAATGGAATATAGACCAATTGATTATCTTCACCTGGAATAGAGGTAACAGGCTGCGGCTCTCCCAAGCGCAACATTTCGCGACCGTAAAATTCAATAAAATCAATTGCTTCTGCTGTATCCGCATCTGCCTCAACCCAGCTTTTCCCTGCCTCTAACACCATCCAAGCGGAAAATTCATGCCGACGACGGCGCAATATGGCTGCTGCTTTAAATAAAACTCTAGCTCTAGCCGCAGGTGAAAATCGCTTCCATGATGACCACGCCAAACCCGCTGCCTCCATCGCACGCTCGGCTAACTGCTCATCAGCTTCAGACACAATTCCGACTACTTCATCGAGTCGAGAAGGATTGATCGACTTCACTTTCTGATCCGTTTCAATCTCTTCACCGCCGATCAGTAAAGGGTACTCCTTCCCAAGTTGAGACCTGACTCGATCTAATGCACGTGCAAATGACATACGTTCCTGATCATCCGAAAAGTCGGTAAACGGCTCATTCTGAAATTCGATCATCCTAATATGCCCCCTTAAAGAGTCCTTTCAATACATATTTTATCTTATCTTCACACATATAATATTCCCTGATCTTGATATTTCATAATCTGATTCGGTTAAATCAGTGAAATCAGTGACATATTAACCCTATGATGACAAACTTAATTGTTATATAATAGCCTCTAGATTTTACATTTACTGAAGGAGTAAAAAGATGAAGCCCGAACAGCTACAAGAGGAAATCGTTACAATACTACAAGAGAACTCCCGAATTGAAGTACAGCAACTAGCAGATATGTTGGGGGTAACAGCACAAGCGGTTGAGAAACAGCTAAAGGAACTTCAAGAAAAACGGATCATTCTTCGTTTTGGCACAGTGGTTAATTGGCAGAAATTAGGGAGGCAAAAAGTATATGCCCTGATCGATGTGAAAATCACACCACAGCGAGGACATGGTTTTGATGCTTTAGCTAAGCGCATTTATCGCTTTCCAGAGGTTCATAGTGTCTACGTGATGTCTGGTACATATGACCTTTCCGTTGGTTTAGAAGTCGATTCCTTAGAAGCAGTAGGGCGTTTTGTCACAGAAAAACTCTCTCCCCTTGACTCGGTTGTAAGTACAACGACGCATTTTGTTTTAAAAAAATATAAAGAAGATGGTGTCATCTTTGATGACCCTGAAAATGATCAACGGTTGGTGATTAGTCCATGAATCTCGAAGATAAAATCTCTCCCATCGTTCGCAACATTCCTCCATCGGGCATTCGACGCTTTTTTGATCTCGCTAATTCAAAACCAAACGCTATATCGCTTGGTGTAGGTGAACCCGATTTTGTCACGCCTTGGCATGTAAGAGAGGCAAGTATTGATTCCTTAGAGAAAGGGATGACTTCTTACACATCAAATCGGGGAACGCCAGAACTTCTTGAGGCAATTTCAGTCTATCTGGAAAAAAGATTCTCCATAACGTATCAAGCAGAATCGGAAATTCTGGTTACATTTGGGGCTAGTGAAGCGATCGATCTCGCACTGCGTACCATTCTTTCACCTGGAGAAGAAGTCTTAACCCCTGAACCCTGTTATGTCTCCTATACACCCTGTATTCAACTAGCAGGCGGTGTACCTGTGCCGGTCACTACACCAGCTAATCGTGGCTTTAAGCTCCAAGCAGAAGATCTAGAGAAAGCGATCACACCTAAGACAAAAGCAATCATTCTCTGTTATCCAAACAATCCTACTGGAGCCATCATGACCAAACGTGATTGGGAGCCGATTATCCAAGTAATTAAAAAACATGATTTGCTTGTGATCTCTGATGAAATCTATGCAGAGCTAACATATGGAGGTCGGGATCATTATTCGATTGCGAGTTTCCCTGAGATGAAAGAACGCACCATTCTCATCAATGGTTTCTCCAAAGCATTTGCTATGACAGGCTGGAGAATCGGTTATGTAGCCGCACCTGTACCATTATTGAACGGCATGTTAAAAATCCATCAATATACAGCACTCTGTGCTTCGATTACTAGCCAAGCAGCCGCTCTTGAAGCTTTAACGAATGGGATGAATGAATGCCGATCGATGGTAGCACAATATGATCGCCGCCGACGTCTTGTCGTAAAAGCTTTTCAAGATATGGGACTCACATGCCACGACCCACATGGCGCCTTTTATGTCTTTCCATCGATCCAAGCAACAGGTCTGGATTCACAAACATTTGCCGAACAACTGTTGATGGAAGAAGAAGTAGCTGTTGTACCTGGAGATGTTTTTGGTCCTAGTGGAGCTGGTCATATTCGTTGCTCCTATGCTACATCAATTGAACGGCTTGGTGAAGCATTACAAAGGATTGAACGTTTTGTAAAGCGAAAGCAGAGCCAGCTGCCACTGATTAAAGCTCAGAATCAATAATTCAATTAAACCCTCTGAAGCGTGATGCAACAGAGGGTTCTGTTATATCACACCATATAAGTTATATAATTGATCAATATGAATATCCAAACCAGCTTTGCGTAATTCAGCTTTGCGCCGGTTAAATAGCTTCTCAAGTAGCTTTTTCTTATGAAACGTTGCAGAATGATGAATGGCACGGTGGCAATTCGGACAAAGTGAGATAATATTACTTGGGATGTCTAGTTGATGCACAAACTGGCTTTGGATATGGGTTGGAATCAGATGATGGGCTTCGACATAGTTTTTTCCAGTTATATTTGAGATAAAAGTAAAATGGTTTGGATCAATCTCACACTTGAAATTATTTCTTTGTAATACTTGCTTTGCCATACGAGGATTTCGAACCTCTGTATGAAATAGATCATCCTGATATGGAAACTTTGGGTACGTTTCTGTTTCAAAGTTGTCCAAACTCTCATAGATCGATAATTGATACTCTAAGTCTCTTCGATCATGAAAAGAGGAATCGCTCTCATATAATCTTTTTCCAATCAATTGATCATGAAAAGATTGGACATCCGTATCGTTCAACCGGCCTTTCAATTCGCGATATACTCCTAGTAAATTACGCAAATCATTGACAAGTTGATCGTCAGCAGGTATATTTTCCCGTTGATAAAACTTTCCACAGATATGCCCCAGCTCTAACTCTTTAGCTAATGGATCATCACTCTTTAAATCAATCGAATGGGTGAAATCAGCTAATGGCGAATAGAGTATCCCCTGCCAGGCTGTTGATATTTTTTGGATCATTTCTAGGTAGTTACCCTGACCTTGATCACGATAAAAGCTCCATCCTTGATTGAAAGATATATAAAACCCACTGAAGTCAGAACAGAAAAGATAAGCGATGTAATATCCTTGCCCATCGGATGAAGTAATGGATCGATCAGATATAGTGATTTTGGGGATATATGATCTCCCTTGTTCATCTTCCACGATGAACCCTTTATAAAAATACTGTTCACGATTTACAAACGCATTGGAAGTCAGTATGTCAGATACATATGTTTGTACAAAATCTTCAAACCAATTATCGGCAGATTTACCATGAGTTAAAAAACGATCAAATATTCTCTCAAAAATCTCCCTCATATGAACCCCCGAATTTTGATTAACACATTTCATAGCCCAAACTATATAGATGTAAACGACAAAAAACATATTTTTCTTTATTTTATTTTACAATAAATGTTCTGTAATCTCAATTTTCTACTAAAATATATCGATATTGTGAAAAATCCACCAAAAAACACCAATCCATATGAATGATTTCTCCCTTTGAATCAAGAACAAAGAATTCTTATTTATATCTAGCCACACCATACTTCTACTTGCTTTCCTGAAAAAGTAGTTCCGAGCTTTAAACTTTTACGGTGGGGTATGGAATTGAGATTGAGTTAGAAGAATAAATGATAAAGGAGTGGAATCTCGGATGAGGCGAGATTTATAACCAGAATATTCGGGTAATTTATACTCTACTCCCCCTCGCAATGGAGGGGGAAGTTGTGAGCCCAAGCTCACGAAATGTCATAGATATTACGGTAAGTTTCGTCCATCCTCCTGAGGACGTTGACGGGGCCCACCGCGACGATGGCGAAAGTGCCTTCATCAACACTTCCCAGGACAATGCCAGTGGCAGTGCCAGGAATGACTTTCTCGTCATGCGTCGTGATGACGAATGTGACGCCTAGCCGATCAGTCTCCTGATCCAATCCTTCCATCATCTCCCTTTTGCTCTTGGGATCTAGATTGGAAGTGATTTCGTCAGCTACCATGATGGGTCGATGCTTTTCTACAGCGATCACCAGGTACATCCTCACAACTGCACGGGCGACTACCGTACGTGTCCGTTCTCCACCACTAGCCCCTTTCTGATGGAGTTTCGTTTCAGAGAGTCGAACCACCTGTAGAGCCTTCTGGACGATCGCTTGCTTTGCGGACTCTATATCCGCTTCATCTGGTAGTCCTGCTACTCGCAAAGCTGCGCGAATGATGCGCTCGCTCTTCTCAGGAGGAAACTGCTTGAGCCACAGAAACGGCAGCATGAGGTTGTCCTCAACGGTACCTGTGACCCAAAATTCATTAGCCTCCTGAGGAATTGGGATGATCGAGTCATTGGGACATTTGATCTCAGACCTATTCACCCACCGGTTGTCAGATGTACGATATTGAACCTCGCCTCCCAGCAGCTCTTCTGGAGTCAGGTTGCCAGTGATGGCATCGAGGAGTGTTGTCTTGCCACTCCCAGACTCTCCGATTATGACAAGTGTCGCCCCTGACCGAACAAGCAGCCCTACTGTAGGGTCGATCCGCACTTCAGGCGGGAGAGAACGGTACCTCTTCAGATTCTCGGCCATAAGTCCCCGAGAAAAGAAGATAGTGGAAGTTGGCGATTGCCTTTCCTCCGCGTCATGCTCAGTAGAACGCTCCACTCGGAAGGGGGCAGGAACTCGAAAATCGGTAGACTCTGCTATCACCTCCATACCCGTTGGTGTGCTCGGTAGGCTCCTTGCTGTTCCGAAGTGCGTTAGCTGTCCCCAGAGATTTCCTTTCAAGTTACGGAAGACCTGAAGAGAAGTGTAGGTGACTAACATACTGGTGTACAGGAGTCCGTAAAGCATAACCAGCATGCCTGGGTGCAGGTTATCCCGCAATACTTCGAGCAAACTCCAAGACACGGTAATGAATACAGGCAAAAGCCGGCCGACTCCTGTGCAGAGAATACTGGGCAGGAGATACTTAAACTGAAGCCTGATCGCCTTTTGATGAAGCTGTTCCTGCTCGTTTCGCTTTACCTTAAGTGTGCCCATCGTTTGATGGACTTTGATCGATTTTACGATTTCGTTGAAGTGACTGTTTTTCTCGTTTTCGATCCTTTTCTGTTCGTTAGCCAGTTTTCGATCCACCCACACCTGGATCGGTGTGAGAGCGAATATGGAGACGACCCCTAGCACCGCAATGCATAGGTACTTTAGCCCAAACGCCCAACCGATCACCACCATCTGTCCGAGGATGATGATGGCTCCGTTGAAAATGTTGGGGTAATCGGTTGCATAGGCTCTAGTAAGGGAAGACACCATGTTGTGAGTCGTGGGACCAAAACGCTCATGGAATCTTGCCAGGCTGTTACGAGTGGCAGCAGAGATGGAATCAAACACCCGAATGAACAGGTACTGATCCATGTGTGCAGCCAGAGGCTTCAGCGTTGCATAGAACGCAAGCATCAGCCAGTTTTGAGTCAGGACGACTCCCGTGATCGCAAGCACTGCAGTGGAAGTCTGGTTTTTGACCAGCTGTCCACGAGAGACTTCAATCAGTGCAGCAGCCACAGCTTCGATCACAGTCATCATCAACACTGTGATAAAAAGCCTTTTATTTGCATTGATGGAGCTTTTTACCTCTTTAGTTGCACTGGTGACGGCCTGCTCGTCGTCTCTCTCGTCTACTTTGTTGTTTTTCAGGACTGTTTCTTTGATTTTATGAAACAGTCCAAACAATCGTGGCACGAACGTTCCTTTCTGATTGATCCTCGTTGGGTTCCTCACCTCGTACTAGGCGCGGCGGCTCCACATGGGAGTCATATTGATGACTAAGACAGTGATTATTTTTATATTACATGATATTTTCTGTTTATAGTGCTCTAATACATGATATGTAAGATCATTTATACAACCATTTGAAACATCGACTACAAATAAACAAGTATTCATCTAACCCACCTTTTTTATAAGAATTTTCTATTTATGATATAATAGCGACTCCAATGGAGCCGCTCAGACCAAAGATTAACCTAGTGAACAAGGAGAGAAGTTATCAGCAAAGCTCCATTTTATACACCACTTAGTGAAATAGTAACTGGATAGCATTTTTCTATCAGGCAAATTGTGTTGGAGCGATGCAGTGAAGCACGACTACGACCGGAATAAATAATTATGATCTGCTTTGCACAATATATTTTTTTGCCTTTAGAAGCTGCTTGACGATGTTACGTTTCAATTGAAGTTCGTTTTTGGGCTCAATTCGGGTGAGTTTGCGAAGGATGGCGAGTTGGACTCGAAGTGTGTCACCTGTAAAGAGAGCAGTTAACGTATGCCGAGCGATTTGTTCTAGTTTTTGCATTCGGTTATAGATCAATGCTTCAGCAAATTGGAGGTGAGAAGTTGCATTTGGCTTGCTCTGATTTTGTTGCTTGGCAGCGCGGAGTAATGTACTTTCCATTGTGTAGATAGAAAGAGCAATATCTGAAATATCTCGAATCATTTCCTGTTGCTCTGTCAATTTTGTTCCATATCGTTCAATTGCTTGACCTGCGACAAATAAAAAGAGTAGTTTTGCATGATTGATCTGCTCTTGTTCGAGTGTGAGGGGCGCTGCTTGTGGATCAGGAAGTGTAGGCATAAGGTTCATCAATTCACTTTGCAGTCCTTGTGCCCTTGCAAAGAAGGGAAGTTCTCCTTTATTCGCTTTTCGAATCAATGCAGCAGGGATGAGTAAGCGATTAATCTCGTTCGTTCCTTCAAAGATTCGATTAATTCGTGAATCACGGTAATGGGTCTCTACTTCGTATTCACTCATAAAACCATAGCCACCATGAATCTGTACAGCTTCATCAACCACATAATCAAGCATTTCAGAGCCGACTACTTTGGCAATCGAACATTCGATGGCATATTCACCAATCGCTTTGGCAACTTCTTGCCCTTGCTTCTGCTCCACTCCAGATAGTCCCTGATCTAGCACGCCCGCAGTCCGATAGACGAGGCTTTCTGTCGCATAAAGCTCAATTGCCATTGTGGCGATTTTTTCTTGAATTAATGGAAAAGAAGCGATAGGCTGTTTAAATTGTTTCCGTTCCAACGCATATTTGATCGCCAGCTCAAGTACACGCTTTGCTGTTCCTACTGTTCCAGCAGCTAATTTAAATCGTCCCATATTTAATATATTAAACGCGATCAAATGCCCTTTTCCCACTTCACCGAGCAAATTTTCTGCAGGCACTTGCGCTTCTTGCAAGATGAGTGTTCTTGTTGAAGAGCCTTTGATCCCCATTTTGTGCTCTTCAGGCCCTGTACTTACACCGGGGAAATCCTTTTCAACAATAAATGCGGAGAACTTTTCTCCATCCACTTTTGCATAGACAATAAAGAGATCGGCAAAAGCGGAGTTGGTAATCCATTGTTTTTCACCATTTAATAGATAATGTTTACCATCTTCTTGTAAAACTGCTGTTGTTTTCGCTCCTAATGCATCTGAACCGGAGCCAGGCTCTGTTAACGCATATGCAGCCAGCTTCTTTCCATTAGCAAGCGCTGGTAGGTATCGCTTTTTTTGTTGTTCAGTACCAAAGAAGACGATTGGTAAAGTGCCGATTCCTACATGGGCACCATGTGAAAGTGCAAACGAACGACCTTGCGCCATTTTTTCTGTAATCAGCGTGGAACTCACTTTATCTAATCCAATCCCCCCATACGCTTCGGGCACGTCGGCTGCTAGCAAGCCAAGTTCACCAGCCTCTTGTAATAAACGAACGGTATGTGAAAAATTTTGTTGTTCAATCTGTTCAAGCAAGGGAAAAACTTGCTCACGGATAAATTCATCTGTCGTTTTGGCAATCAATTTTTGTTCTTCATTTAAATCTTCTGGTGTAAAAACATCCTCCGGTTGACAAGACTCTAACAAGAAAGCTCCGCCCTTCATTCGCTTCATTGGTTCATCCTCCTGATTATGACATCATTTCAAATAAACCTGCGGCGCCCATTCCACCACCGATACACATGGTAACAATTCCATAACGTTGACTTCTTCTTTGCAACTCATTTAACAAAGAGACCGTTAATTTAGTCCCTGTACAACCGAGCGGATGCCCAAGCGCGATGGCTCCACCGTTTACATTTACTTTTTGCTCATCCAGATTTAGCTCACGCATAATCGCTAAAGTCTGGGCGGCAAATGCTTCATTGAGTTCAATTAAATCAATCTGATCAAGTGTTAACCCCGTGTAGCTTAATAACTTTGGAATCGCTGCAACGGGACCGATTCCCATCACTTCTGGATCAACACCACCTGTCATAAAGCCGCGAAACTTTGCGATTGGATTACATCCAAGTGATTTTGCCCGCTCTGCTGACATGATCATTACTGCGGCTGCACCATCACTTGTTTGCGATGTATTACCAGCCGTTACTGTACCATCCACACGAAATGCAGGTGGAAGCTGGCTTAAACGCTCCCAGTTTGTATCTGAACGTACCCCTTCATCTACTTGCACAATCGATTCCTTTTCCTGCACCTTTCCTGATGAGTCAAAATACTTCTCTTTTACATGAATAGGAGTAATTTCAACCTCAAAGCGCTTTTGTTCAAGCGCTTGAGTAGCACGTCGATGACTCTCTACAGCAAAGTGATCCTGATCAGCTCGTGAAATTTGATAACGTTTTGCCACTTCTTCTGCTGTGTGACCCATCGACATATATACTTGTGGATAGTGATCCATCAAATGTGGATTGGGCGCAATGCGAAATCCACCCATCGGAATCATACTCATACTCTCGACCCCTCCTGCGATGATCACATCAGCAAATCCACACATAATTCTTTCCGCTGCCATCGCGATACTTTGCAAGCCAGATGAGCAGTATCGGTTTACAGTAATGCCAGGCACTGTAGTCGGCAGACCTGAACGCAAACCCATAATCCGTGCTACATTCATTCCCTGCTCACCTTCCGGAAACGCACACCCGATCACCAGGTCGTCAATCATATGAGGCTCCACTTGTGGCACGCGTGTTAACAAATCCTGGATCACGGCAGCCCCTAGCTCATCTGGTCTTGTATGACGAAATGCTCCTTTTTTCGCTTTGCCAACAGCTGTGCGACAACCCGCTACAATTACAGCTTCTTTCATTCCATATCACTCCTTGTTCCTGACTCGCTTTACGAATCGGACAAACAGTTGCTCATCATCCAACTACAGTCTGTTATAAGTGCATATGGTGCTTAGCTTGTGATTAACTTCTAGTTACGTAACGGTTTTCCTGTGCGTAACATATATTGCATTCTCGCTTGAGTTTTGGGTTGATCAATCAGATGAAGAAAAGCCTCCCTTTCCAAATCAAGTAGATACTCTTCGGTCACTTCTGTTCCCTCTGGAAGATCTCCACCAGCTAAGACATATGCCAATTTCTCTGCAATTGTCACATCATGATCGGTTAACTTACCTGCTAATTGAAAATCGTAAATTGCCATCTTTAATGTGCTATAGCCTGTGTTACCTACTACAGCCAGTTTTCCAATGCTTGATGCACGATATCCAGTCTCTGCTAAAGCGGTTACTTGCTGCTTTGCATCAAATAGGAGCTGATCATTTCGAATCGTTGTACGATCTATAGAACGAAGATAGCCCAAACGTCTCGCTTCTTCAGCGCTTGTAGAGACAGTAGCCAATGCTATCTGCTGAAAGAGCTGATTGACAGCTTCTTGACGTGCAACTGGATGCTTCGCATTTTTTGTCATTCGAACCAGCATTTCTTTACAACCACCTCCAGCCGGAATCAAGCCAACAGCCGTTTCGACGAGACCCATATAAGTTTCAGTACTTGCTTGTACTTGATCCGCTGGCAGACAAAGTTCTACCCCACCTCCTAATGTCCGACCATATGGGGCAACAACAACTGGTTTTTCAACTGTTCGAATCGAAGCAAGAGTCTGTTGAAAGCTGCGAATAATCCCCTCTATCTCATCCCAATTTTGCTCCTGTGCTTCTAGTAGCATCAGCATTAAATTTGCACCTACGCAAAAGTGTGGCGCTACACTCCCGATCACAAGTCCCCGAAATCGTCGATCTACCTCATCGATAGAGCGTTGCAGAATATTGATAAAATCAGGACCAATCGCACCTTTTGGAGCATGGAAATCTAGACAAGCGATGCCATCACCGAGATCGAGCAGTGTTCCTCCCTGATTTTGTGTGATGACATGAGAACTTTTTCGCCAATTTTTTAATGGAATTGCCTTATCATGGATGGGGTAATCAATCAAAGCACCAGAAGGATGAGCTATTTTTATTGATCCTTCTACTTGAGGATAGAAGCTAGGATGTTCTTTTCTGAGTAAAGACTCTATCCATGCGGGCAATTTGTCTCCCTCTTGCTTCATTCGTTCCGCCACTTTTTCTACTCCAAGTGCCTCCCATACTTCAAATGGACCCAACTCCCAATGAAATCCCCAACGCATTGCTTGATCAATCTGTAATGGATGATCAGCGATATCACTTATTTGTCTGGCTGAATAAAGTAAAATTTTCTTGGTAATCTCCCAAGCAAATTTCCCTGCTGGATCATCTGCAAAGAGTAATAATTGCAATCTTTTCGGCAAAGAGCCTATTTGCTTTGCCTGCATCATTGCTGGTGTGATGTAATTTTCTCTTTTCACATATTGAAAACTTGTTGTGTCAAGTACTTTGATCCCACTTCCGTCTTTTAAATAAAATCCCTGACCACTCTTTTGCCCAAGCCATCCTTTTTGTACCAACTGATCAATCGATGATGATAATTGAAAAACACTTTGATCTTCTTCATCCGAGCTCCTGTCTAAAACATTGCGAACAACGTGGCAATAGGTATCAAGTCCAACTAGATCAAGCGTTCGAAATGTGGCACTTTTCGGTCGCCCCATCAGACGCCCTGTAATTGCATCAACAGCATCAAAGCGCAATGCAAACCGCTCCATCGCTTGTAGGGTTACTTGAATTCCATAGGTGCCGATTCGATTGGCAATAAAATTAGGTGTATCCTTACAGATCACTACACCTTTTCCTAAGCGCTCTTCTGCCCAATCTTGTACTTGATTTACCACTTTTTTCTTTGTCCACTCAGTAGGAATCAGTTCAAGTAACTTCATATAACGCGGAGGGTTAAAGAAGTGTGTGCCAAGAAAATGGGCACGAAAAGCAGCCGTTCGCTCTCTGACCATTTCATGAAGTGAAATTCCTGACGTGTTAGAACTAACAATTGTACCTGGTTGCCAATATTGTTCAATCTGGGCAAAAAGTTGCTGTTTAATCGGCAACTGCTCCACTACAACCTCAATAATCCAGTCAACTTCAGCTAGCCGTGATAAGTGATCGGTCATGTTTCCTATTTCAATGTTGGACAGCACCTCTGGGGAATAGATTGGCGAAGGTCGCTCTTTCGATAAGCGATTCAATCCTTGCTGAGCGAAGCGATTTCTTACTCTTGAATCTGATAATGTAAGACCTAGTCGCATTTCCTCCTCATTTAATGCAGTTGGCAAGATGTCAAGTAAAAGGGTCTTGATTCCTACATTTGCACAATGAGCAGCAATAGCAGCCCCCATCACACCTGCGCCCAGTACAGCCACCTTCATTTCATTGCCCCCTATCAATTCAGTGATTCATCATCCATCTAATCGACCTGATATTTTCCTATATATTCTATCTATATAGAATTAATCAATTCATCTGAACTAATTTTATTATACCAATCAATTCCTAGTGACGTTAAGTATTGTTGAGGGAATGGGTTCATCTTGTAGACAAATCCTAGTGATCGGCGGCTCGTGCTCGTGGTTCTCGGCGACGCTCCGAACTGGGCTAGCTAGGATGTGGGTCTGTTCGCGTTCTGTCAACCTTCGCGGTCGGGCAAAACTTCGGCATCCGCCTGCGGAGACTCGAACAGTTTGCCCGAAAAGAAAATACCGCTTCAGCTACCATTCCGCTAAGTTGCGCGGGATCACCTCTCCACTCGCTCATTCGGTTTTGCTTCAGTCTAATTCACTTACTTTTTTTAAGTATCTCTAGACTTTTATCCTATAATTGGGTATACTCTTCTTGTAACAATTGCATAAGCATCCTTCGGGGCAGGGTGAAACTCCCGACCGGCGGTGATGGTGATGGATCAATCACCTCAGTCCGTGACCCGCTAATCGCGGTGGATTCGGTGCAACTCCGAAGCCGACAGTAATAGTCTGGATGGGAGAAGGATGGTGGATCGTAGACTCGCATAGAGGCGTGTTATTTTTCAATGGAGCTATATTTAATGCTGCCTTTGACACAAATGCCTCATTGCTTGAGTTTATTTGAAGATGCCAAACAATCTCTCACTGCCCTCGGTAGTGGGAGTTTTTTTATGAGGGGAGTTTTTATGAAAACAGATCAAGACTGGATGAAGCTAGCACTTACCTTAGCAGAAGCTACAACAGGGCAAACCGGTTCTAATCCAATGGTTGGAGCTGTTGTGATCAATGATGGACGCCTAGTTGGTCAAGGAGCACACCTGCGTCGAGGAGAAGCACACGCAGAAGTGCACGCACTTCAGATGGCAGGTGAACGTGCGAGAGGTGGGACAATCTATGTCACACTAGAGCCATGTAACCATCATGGACAGACACCACCTTGTACAGAAGCAATTTTAAAAACAGGCATTCAACGAGTTGTAGTCGGTTCAACAGACCCTGATTCTCGTGTGTCAGGACAGGGAATCGCTCGTTTACAACAAGCTGGTCTTGAAGTGAAGACTCATGTACTGCAAGAGGAGTGCAACCGATTAAACGAGGCTTATTTTCATCATCGATTAACTGGTTTGCCTTTCGTTACTTTAAAAATGGCGACAACACTTGATGGAAAAATCGCTTCTCATACCGGAGATAGCCGTTGGGTTACAAATGAAATATCAAGAGAGCGTGTGCATGAGCTTCGTGACCAATACCAAGCAATTTTGGTTGGCGTACAAACTGTTATTGCCGATGATCCAGAACTGACCACTCGCTTTAAAATCGGTGGAAAACATCCCATCCGCATCATAGTAGATAGTCAGCTGCGAACTCCGTTCACAGCAAAAGTGATCGATGTAAGTACTGCCCCCACCCTGATCTGTACCACCGAAGCAGCGATGAAATCAGAACATGCTGAGCAGTTTCAAGCAAAAGGAGTCCAATTGCTTGAATGCGGAGCAGGCAATCGTGTTGATCTTGGCCTCATGCTTCAACAACTTGGCAAACAAGGAATCCTCAGCCTGTTAGTCGAGGGCGGTGGAACGATCAACGGGTCTCTATTGGCTGAACATCGTGTACAAAAAGTGATTGCCTTTATTGCGCCCAAAATACTTGGTGGGAAAAGAAGCCTCTCCGCCATTGGTGATCCAAGCCCCGATCGAATGGCAGATGCAATTGAATTAGATCAAATTAGCTGGGAGCAATATGGTAACGATCTATGTGTAACAGGGTATGTGAAACCAACAACGAGTGATGAAAAATAGATCAAATCTGATAAGAAATACCATATAGAAAGGAATTTATCTATGTTTACTGGGTTGATTGAAGAAGTAGGCACTATCCTGGATCTAAAGTCAAATGGTGACTCAATGGTGCTTACAATTGGATGCAAACATGTTTTACAGGATGCTGCTGTCGGAGATAGTATCGCAATCGATGGGATTTGTCTCACTGTTACAGAGCTACACGAAAATGCTTTTGTTGCAGATGCAATCCCAGAAACTGTTGAACGAACCCATCTACCTACAATCCGTCTTGGCGCGAAGGTAAACCTTGAACGTGCCATGGCAATGGGTGATCGTCTAGGTGGTCATTTGGTGCAAGGTCATGTGGATGGAACGGCAAAATTAATTGAGAAAAAAGCAAGAGGTACAGAAGTTCTATTTCGTTTTCAAATCGAGCCATCATTTACTCGCTATATGATTGAAAAAGGGTCAATCACCATCAATGGCATTAGCCTGACGCTTGTCGAAGCCACCGAGACTACTTTTGCTGTATCGATTATTCCACACACATTGGAAGTAACCAATATGGGTCAGCTTTCGATTGGTGATTCTGTCAACATCGAATGCGATTTACTTGGGAAATATATTGCCAAACTAATCTCCAAAACCGAACCGATCCCTACATCTTTCTCAGTTGAACAAATGCAGTAAAAAACCAACTCACCTAAGGAGAGATTCGAAATGTTTGATTCAATTGAAGCTGCGATAGAAGATTTGAAACAAGGAAAAGTGATTATTGTTGTAGATGATGAAGACCGTGAAAATGAGGGTGATCTATTAGCTTTGGCTGAACACGCTACTCCCGAAGTAGTCAATTTTATGGTCACTTATGGACGTGGACTTCTTTGTGCTCCGATTACGGAAGAGAAGGCACGAGAACTGGATATTCCTTTAATGGTTGATCAGAATACAGACCGCCATGGAACTGCCTTTACAGTTTCCATCGATGGAGTTAATACAAATACTGGTATTTCTGCCCATGAACGGGCTGAGACTGTACAATTGATGATCAACCCACAAAGCCAGCCATCTGACTTTCGCAGACCTGGTCATGTTTTCCCTTTAATTGCCCAATCGGGTGGGGTTTTACGTCGTGCTGGACACACAGAAGCAGCGATCGACTTAGCTCGTCTCTCACATTCGATACCTGCTGCGATTATCTGTGAGGTATTAAACGAAGATGGAACAATGGCTCGAGTACCTGATTTAGAAAAAATGAAACAAAAACATGGGCTGAAAATGATCACCATTCAAGAATTAATTAACTATCGAAATCAAAGAGAATCATTAGTTACACGAGAAGTGACAATCAACCTTCCTACAGATTATGGTCAATTCCAAATGGTTGGTTTTTCCAATTTAATTGATCATAAAGAACATGTCGCACTTGTAAAAGGCACCATTGATCCAGACCAACCAATCATGGTACGCGTTCACTCTGAATGCCTAACAGGTGATGTCTTTGGTTCAGAGCGTTGCGATTGTGGACCTCAACTTCATGCTGCATTGCAACAAATTGAACGCGAAGGTCAAGGTGTTTTACTTTATATGCGCCAGGAAGGCCGTGGAATCGGTCTTTTGAACAAACTTCGCGCCTATAAACTACAACAAGAGGGCTATGATACAGTTGAAGCCAACTTAAAACTTGGTTTCCCTGATGATCTTCGCGATTATGGTATCGGCGCACAGATTTTACAAAACCTTGGCGTGCGCAAAATTCGTCTCTTAACCAATAATCCGCGTAAAATCAAGGGCTTAAAAGGCTATGGGCTTGAAGTGGTTGAAACACTTCCTATCGAATTACCTTCTAATGAAAATAACTATAAATACTTACAAACAAAGAAAGAAAAACTAGGACATTTGCTCCATTTATAAAATAAGATATCGATATATTCGAGAGGATGTTACCAATGGGAAATTTATTTGAGGGAAGTTTGATAGGCACTGATCTACGGGTTGCTATTGTTGTAAGTCGTTTTAACGATTTTATCACCAAAGAATTATTAAGCGGAGCGGAAAATGCCTTACTCCGCCATGGAGTTGCAAAAGAGCAGATTGACATTGCCTGGGTGCCGGGCGCCTTTGAACTTCCTCTTATCGCTGACCAACTCGCAGCCACAGGAAATTATGATGCGATTATCGCTTTAGGCGCCGTGATTCGAGGCGCTACTACACATTATGACTATGTCTGTAGCGAAGCTGCTAAAGGGATTGCCGCAGCTAGCATGCGTCATCGTTTACCTGTCCTCTTTGGCGTACTCACCACTGAAAACATTGAACAAGCAATTGAACGATCAGGTACCAAAGCTGGTAATAAAGGTTGGGAAATCGCTGTCAATGCAATTGAAATGGCTAATCTACAAAAACAGATCCAGTCATAAATCAAGCAAGTCAAATAAATAACGATTCATTAGTCTGTCATGAGAGAAGGAGAATCGATGAAGTTGAAAGAATTAGGGGCTCTCTTTTTATTGGCATCCATGTGGGGAGCCTCTTTTTTATTTATCCGGGTCGCCGCTCCAGCGTTTGGTCCGTTTTTACTTGTAGATCTGCGTGTACTTATCGCTGGACTTGCACTACTTATCTATGCTTTTCTGATTAAACAACGACCTGACTTTCGAACGAAATGGAAAGAATATTTGATTCTAGGCGGTCTTAATGCAGCGATCCCATTCACTTTTATCGCCGCGGCAACATTGCATCTCACCGCTTCGATGGCAGCTATTTTAAATGCGACTACCCCTTTATTTGGCGCAATTATTGCTCGAATTTGGTTAAAAGAATCACTTACTTTTAAAAAGCTAATCGGCATTCCTCTTGGGCTAATTGGTGTTGTGATCCTAGTGGGTTGGAATACAGTTCCCTTAACGGGAACCGTTTTTCTTTCTGTTCTCTTTTCTCTCCTAGGTGCAGCAACTTATGGACTGGGGGGCGCATATGCGAATCGTACCTTTAAACAAGAGACACCGCTCACTTTATCAATTGGACAACAACTTGCAGCAGGGATTCTCTTAATTCCGTTCCTCTTTACAAATGCAGCACCTGGGCCATTTTCCTCTACTGTTATCTTGAATCTACTCGCTTTAGCTATTATCTGTACCGCAATTGGTTATTTAATCTACTTCTACTTAATTGCACATGTAGGTTCAACTAAAACCCTTACAGTTACCTTTTTGGTACCTTTCTTTGGTGTCATCTGGGGAGCCATTTTCTTACATGAGGCAATCACTTGGGGTACAGTGCTTGGCCTAATCACTATTTTAGGTAGTACTTTCTTGATCACAGATGTCAAATGGAAACATTCCAAACAAATGAAACGCTCCAAACATCAACAGTGATTGATTCACATCCATAACAGTCAATGTTAAAATAAGTGTTGAATGAGGGTATCTCGATACCTCAACTCGTGTCGAACCCGTATTGGGTGCACCAATCCTAGGAGAATTGATGGGGAAGCCTAAGGGCAAGGACAGCCCGGATCAAGGTCCCTCTCTCGATGGAGACAAGGTTACAGAGGGTGTCAGAAAAGCCCTCGGCACAAAGCACTGCGATCGGCATGGAACCACCTTCCAGTCAAACCAAAAGTGCCCCAAGTGCTAAACAAGAGCCGTCCTAACTCAAGGGCGGCTCCTGCTGATGAAAAACTTAATTGATGAATAGAAACATGAAATATACGGAACCACTACTTTGTCGTTTTTAATCGACAAATCATTTATAATAGAAATAAAAATAGCAAAGGAGTAAATTGATTGATCAAGAGAGTCTCTTTACTTGTTTGTTCGCTTATGCTTGTCGTCTTTGGAACCGCTTTCGATTTTCACTTTCCATCTTCCTTTTGGAGCAATCTAAATCTATCTATCCCTTTTTCGATTCACATCAACCAAGAAGCAGTAGATCAAGAAGTACAACAATTATTAAAATATGTATCATATGATCCAAATGAGACTCCATCTATCCATTTTGATGAAAAAGCAGCAAAAGAAGATCATGCTTCGATTAAAGTCATGCTAATGGGCAATATCATGGAAAATGCAGCACGCATCCATCAAACCAAAAACATCAAAGATATCCATCTCTACCTACCGATTTATGGAAATTGGTGTGGGCCTGGTCATGGCTCTGGAGAGACAAAAGGAGCCCTTGATGCGCAATGTAAGACACATGACTTATGTTATAAATACGATACTGCATCAGAAGCAACCTGTGATCAAAACTTAATTGATGGAATTCGTAAGCACTATACAGAAATGAAGCCTGATGAACAACAAGTCGCCACTGTCATTGCTTCTTTCTTCATGCTGAAAAGTAATGCCCTGAAGAAACAGTCTTAGAGCATGTAAGAGGTGGAGCATTACCCCACCTCTTTTATCATAGCACTCACATGGCACGTTCTTGATCTTTGCGCAGTGGATTGACTCGTCCAATCGTACTTTTGCTTTTCTCTAACATACCTCTCAGTTTTGAACCTCGTTCTTGTTTTATGCTTTTACGCTCAGCTCTTCGCTCTTTGATCCCATCAATCATACTGCGAATTTTTCCTTTTGATTGACTTGGTTCGAAATCAAGGTCTAACTCTTGTTGTGCTATTTGCTGTTCTCGCCTTTGATCGCTCGATCGCTGACGATTCTGTTGTTGAGACTGTTGAATTTGTTGTGGTCGATTTTGATCGCGGCTTGCCGTCTTTTGGTTTTGCTTATATATCACATATGCTGCTAAAAGCGTGCCAGGCGTCCCTAACAATAAAGTGCCAGCAGTTAGTAGAAGCGCATTTTTAACCATCTGTCCTTTTTTCTTCCCACGTTGCTGCCTTGCAGGTGTAGATTGACCCTGCATAGGTTCTTCTTGTGTTCTTGGCTGCTGTCTTGTCATCTGTCCCTGCGTAGTCGGTTGCTGTCTAGAAACTGGTTGAGAATCCCTTGTGGCAGCATTGGGTTGACGGGTTTGTGGCTGAGTCTTTGCTTGAGATTGCTGATTTGTTTGAGCACGCTGCTGCATTTGCAGGCGCTCGAGCATTGCTTGTTGTAAACGCAACATTGCTTGCTGCATCGTGATTGTAGCTGTTGCTACTTTCATCAATGCTGCATATTGCTGCGTTAGCGGTATCGAATCCTTTTTTTGTTGATTTACTTTTTCTGATTGTACTCGTCCTGCTTGATATTCTTGTACTACTTGTTGTAACTGCGCCTTTGCTTGATATACTGCTAAATGTGCATCCAACACTTTCAAATCAGCACGCAATGCTTGGATGGACGCATATTGTTGTGCTAGTGGTGTTGGAGTCATTTTTGATTGAGTAGGTTGGGTTCTATTTTGTTGTGGAGTGGATTGACGCTGCACAGGTCGATTTTGAACGACTCGGGGCGCTACTTTTGTATCTGATCTTTCTAAAAGTGTACTTGCCATTATGGCTATTCACACCCCTTCTATCTTCAATCCCTTTAACTAAATATAGGCATAAATTCATTCAAATCAAGTCGACTTTAGATGATTATTTTCCAATCAGTCCCTTAGCGTAAGTCATGATAAATTGGCGAATTGTTTGTTCAGCTTTTTCGGGTGTAGCTAATTGCTGTGGTGAAAAATGATAACGTCCCTTTGCTTCATCCAAATCGAGATGATCAGCTAAAGCTCCCATCACACCTGATGTCTTTTTATCTAGTTCATAGAAGCCACCAATCCCGTTAACAGTATAACTAGGCTGATAATCAAAAACAATTTCGTCAAATTCTCCACTTAACCAATCAGTCGGCTGAAATTGAATAATTTGTTTTCCGCCTCTCCCTGTATATCCTTCAGCATAATGAATCAAGCCTAACCGGTGAAAACCACGCATAAAATTGTCCAACAATCCCACTGGGTAAACTTCAACATAATCACGATCCTTCGAATCAATTCCTTGTTTGATCTCTAAGTTTGTTTGGAAATAATAGCGTGTAGAAACTGAAGAAACAGGTAAATCAAGAGGACAAGTAAAAGAGAAAGGGAATTCCTCTGTCTGTTTTGGTTCAATTGTAAATTCATCTTTAAAAATCGGAATTCGCTGAATGACTTCATGTACTTTTCGAACAGTATCATGATCTGTATAGCGGGATTCCAAATTAAAATCGACATAGAGCCCTTCGATTACTTGTTCCACATCTCCACCCATTAATACAATTTTCCCTTTTATCTCATCGCCCATATTCACACAATCACCAAAAAGGATGAGATCAATTCTCGCAGCTCCAACACCAAGTGAGGCCAAAAGTGATTTAAACATGGAGTACGCTCCTCTCCGATGTGATTTTATCCATTTTCTCACAATCGTACGATTTGTGCCCAGTGTCATTTCATTTACCCGAGTATTTGCTTGAACAATAGTTTTTCGTGTTTCCGCACTAGACAGAAACATTATATAGTTGTTCTAAGCATCCTCACAAGAGGAAGTCCCCTTCACAGGCACCTTCCTCATACGACCTTAATCTTATAAACTTCCTGTTTTCTCAAACAACAGCGGTAGGGCTTTTTGGTTTGTAACCTACGAGTAAAATAATTTGTAATGTTGTATAAACACCATCCCTAAATCGATATGTTTTCGAATACCTTTCTAGGACGCTTGTTAAGGCACGATGGGAGGTATATAGGCTTTGATTGTGACAAGAACCGCTCTCCCCTATACCTTTTATTGTTCGTAGAATCTCTTTGCCACTTGCCGCTTCATGACGAATCCAGTGCTCCATCGTGGTCGTAGTTTCGATTCCCACAGATTGCAACAGCTCTTTCCATTCAGTAGCACTTTGAAAGGACAAAAAATGCTCTGCTTGAGGAACACCTAACTGATCTTCAACTTGTTGAAACAGGAAGCGAAATTCCTGAAAAGTTTCGGGGCCAAAAGTACTAAGAACAAGATATCCACCAGGACGCAATAAATCAAACCATTCTCGGAAAACCCGAGAAGGAAAATCCAACCAATGGATTAATGCATTTGAAATCAATAAGTCATACTGATTTGCTTCTAATTCCACTATGATTTTTTCCAAATCACAATGAATCCAATTAATTTGTTCGTAATTCGGTATCTTTTCATGTGCAATCTGCATCATTCGCTTTGATAGATCTATCGCCGTGATTGAAGATGCTTGCATATGATCCAATAACAATTGGGTTAAATATCCTGTTCGACATCCGATCTCCAAGATTTCATTCGCTTCCATCCCAATTTGCTTCATTAATTCTAACATGCGGTATGCCATTTTTTGATGAACTGTTGAAAACTGGTCATACAGCTCAGCATTTTGATCAAACTGTTGAACTAACCTTTGGTTTTTATACACCACCCAATCTCCTTTTATAAAAATAAAAAGACCTCAGGAAAAGATGAGGCCTTGACAACCTTTATTGACGAAACTTATCCATTTTCGACAATAATTCGATGAACCTCACGTGTTGTGCGGACTGCATCGACCAATTCTCCATCCATATAGATATCCAGCCAAAGCGGACCCTCCCCGTCATCTCTCCTTCCCTTCACCTCTACAATCACATCATGATTATAAATCCCCCATTTCCAACCATCCTCAAAAAAATCAAAAGGATAGACTTCCCAAGAACCAACCGGGCGATTATTCATCATTTTTATGTATGGAGCATCTTGATCTGCTGCCTCAAAATATCCCTTATTTACTTGTACCCAACCATCTCCACGCTTTTCCCATGGAACTAGATAATATTTCCCTTCGATCACTTCAAAACCATATAATTCTTCATCTGTAAAATAATCAGCAGGAAAACAACGATATTTCCCTGTTTTTGGGTCTTTTATTAATTTCGCTGGGTCACCTTCTTCTAATCCTTTTTTCCTCAATTTTTCAAGCTCAACTCTTTTACATGCTTCCTCAAGAGCAAATAAAATAAATTCATTTCTCTTCATATTTTTTTCTTTTACAACAGAATCAATTCGTTGCGCCAATTCTGGTGGGATTGCCGTTACGACATATCGTTCGGGATTCATTCTCCATCGCTCTAACCAAGCATCTGTCTCCCACTCTTGCTCTAGATCAATCTGAACTTCAGCATTGATTGGAGATTTTGCGTTGGTCCAATTGTGGAGGCTGATATTATCCGAAACGGTTTCTCGTATGTCTTCAAGCGGCGAACGCTCTTCATCCTCGGCAAAAAAATCAACCACATTTGTCTTCAATTTTGGCTCTTCTTTAAATTCGTTCCCCTCCTCTTCGATCAAATACTCCATATCTCCATCCGCATTAGAAAAGCTATTTTTTGACACCAAGTAAAATCTGTCCTTTCTACGATGCAAAATCTTCTTGTTCTTTTAACTATACTTTAGGAAGGAACTTTTTCCAATCATTTCAAACATTTTTTTAGTTTATTGCATATAAACTAACATATTTCCCCTGCAAATAATCAAGGAATGGTTGTACTTGGATAGGTGTTCCCGTCGCTCGTTCCACGATTTGATCTGGTGTAAATTGGTGCGCATGTCGATGTACATGTTCAGTTAACCAATGAATCAATGGTTGGAAGTTACCTTCTTGGATTTGATTGAGGATTTGGGGAGAAGATTTGACTGCGGCTTGGTAAAACTGTGCGCTTAATAAGTTACCTAAGGTATAGCCATGAAACATGCCACCTAGAAAATCACAGTACCAGTGAATATCTTGCATTACCCCTTCCCGATCCGATGAAACATAAACGCCTAAATTTCGTTGATATGCTTCGTTCCACGCTGTAGGAAGTTCATCAACTGTCAAATCATTCTCTAACAGAGCCATTTCCAATTCAAATCGGATCATAACATGTAGGTTATAAGTAACTTCATCTGCCTCTGTTCGGATTAGTGAGGGTTTTACACGATTAATCGCTTGATAAAACTGTTTAAGTGAGACATTGCCTAATTGTGATGGAAATTGTTCTTGCAAAGCAGGATAATAACGTTCCCAAAATGGTAAACTGCGCCCAACCAGGTTTTCCAGAAGTCGTGATTGGCTTTCATGCACGCCAAACGATGCACCTTCGTGCAAAGGAGTACCTTCAAAAGTTGGAGAAAAATTTAATTCATATAGCCCATGACCTAATTCATGAATACTACTAAAAAGCCCATCGACAAGATCATATTCATTGACCCTGGTTGTGATCCGCACATCATCATGTGCAATCTTTGTCATAAAAGGGTGTGCTGCAAAATCTTGACTCATTCGCTGAGAATCGTATCCGAGATCAGGTAATATTTTGCTTATGATTTCCAATTGCTTCTCACGTGGATAATGAAGATGCAAAAAAGCATCCTCCAGTTGTGGTCGATTGGTTATTTCTCGGACAAAAGGAACCAGTTGATCCTTTAATTCTTGAAAAAGCTTTCTCACTCTCGAAACAGTCATGCCTTCGTCACCTTCATCAATTAATGGATCAGCAATATGTTCGGTTCGAGAAAAGTATTGTAGATATTCCTTTGTATAAGACAGTGTATCCTTCATCGCTGGAGCAACAATAGAAAAATCATTTGCTTCTTTCGCTTTCAACCATTGCTGATAGCTATATGCCTTATGTTCAGAAAAAGCTGTTACAAATGATTCAGGCAAGCGAATAGCTCGATCTCGTTCTCTTTTTAACACGCGGTACATGGATTGGTCGATTTCTGATAATGTTTGATCTTGCGCCATTTCTTCTAGATACTCATCTAACTCTGGTGCAATCAAACGTTGATGATAAAGACGTTCTAGTAATGAAAGCTGCTTTCCTCTTGCATCAGCTCCCTTTGCAGGCATATATGTAAGTTGATCCCATTCAGCTAAACGAATAACCGATTGTAGATGAAAAAGCTCTTGTAAATACGCTTGTAATTTTTTCTTCATTTTCTCATCTCCTTGGAAATATATCCCATCACTTGATCTAGGCTCGTTACTTTTCTTTGTTTTGCTTTATATTTCAAGTCATTTCTAGCTTGATCTATCCCTTGAGCTGTTTGATTGCTTCATTTAGCTAAATTCTTTATAATCATACGCATGACTGTTAAAATCCGATAGTGTTATTTTGTCGCATGTTTCTGAGCAATGCAATCCCCATCTCCCTGACCTCACTTTTACATGGAACGATTTAAATCAGGTAACAATGAAATGAAACGAGCATATAGAGGAGGCAGTATTCATGGCTGAAAAAC
Source organism: Seinonella peptonophila (assembly GCF_900129355.1). Lineage (GTDB taxonomy): Bacteria > Bacillota > Bacilli > Thermoactinomycetales > Thermoactinomycetaceae > Seinonella > Seinonella peptonophila. The sequence goes on from NZ_FQVL01000008.1 coordinate 32,799, forward strand.
AAGTTACTGTAACGAACCCTAGCGGACTGCATGCCCGTCCTGCTGCTGTCTTTATTCAAACCGCTTCGCGATTTGAAAGTAGTATCAAAATCGAGAAAAATGGTAAAGAAGTGGATGCGAAAAGTTTACTCGGTGTCATGTCTCTAGCTGTAAAACCAAACGAAACCATTACGATTCGTGCTGAAGGGGAAGACGCAGAAACGGCTGTCGAGCAACTCTGTCAACTTGTAGAAAGCTACACAGAATAGAGGGGATCACATGAATCAATTACAAGGAATAGGGGCCGCTGCTGGACTCTCCATTGGTCGTGCCATCTGGTGGCGCACTCATCAGCCCATCGTAACGGATCATTCTGTCCAAAATGTGGATCAAGAACTGATTCACTTTGCAAACGCCATCAATCAAGCACGAGATGAAATTGGACAATTACGGAAGCAAGCAGCTCAGCGTATGGGAGAGAGTGAAGCAGCCGTCTTTGACGCACATCTTGTATTCCTTGATGACCCAGCATTTACAGGTGAAATGGAGCAAAGGATCAAGACCTTACAAAAAAATGCGGCATGGGTTTGTCAAGAAGTTACAAAAGAGACCAAACAATTATTGAGCTCCCTTGATGATGAATATATGCGTGCGCGCGCTGATGATGTCGGCGATGTTGGAGGAAGGCTCCTTCTTATCTTAACGGGTAGTAAACCATTTGATCCTAGCCAACTTCATGCTGGAGATGTGGTAGTTGCTGATGAATTGACACCATCTCAAACAGCACAATTTCCAGAAGGAATAGCTGGAATGGTAACAGCTCGTGGAAGTCAAACGGCGCATGCAGCAATTATGGCTCGTACATTAGGTATACCTGCTGTACTAGGATTGGGAGCATCGATTGAGCAAATTCATTCTCGAGATACCATCATCGTAAATGGCACAACAGGTGAGTGTATCCTAAAGCCAGATGCTGATACAATCGCACAGATCGAAGAACAAATCAAACAGCAGCAGGACTTACAAGAAAAAGCATTACTCGAAGCTGCAAAAGATGCTGTTACAGCTGATGGAAAACGAATTCAAGTTTTTGCCAATATCGGAGGCCCTCAAGATATCCAACCTGCTCTTGATAACAAAGCAGAAGGAGTAGGGCTATTTCGCACGGAATTTCTCTATCTGGATAACCAAGATTGGCCCAGTGAAGACGAACAATATGCAGCATACCGTCAAGTGCTGGAAGCCTTTGCCCCTCACCCTGTCATTATCCGTACGCTCGATATAGGTGGGGATAAGGAGTTACCCTATGCGCAATTACCGAAAGAAGAGAATCCTTTTCTGGGACATCGCGCTATTCGTTACTGTTTAGATCATCCTGAGATTTTCTGCACACAGTTACGCGCCTTGCTGCGTGCTAGCCAACATGGAAATCTATGGATCATGTTACCTATGATTGAAAATGTAGCCGAAATTAACAAAACCAAACAATTACTTGAGCAGTGTAAAGCTGAGTTAGATCGACGGAACCAGACTTATAACGAAGACATCCCACTAGGGATCATGATTGAAGTACCTGCTGCTGCTGTTATTGCCGATCAATTAGCAAAAGAAGTCGATTTTATGAGCATCGGAACCAATGATTTAACCCAATACACACTTGCAGCTGACCGTGGCAATGAAAAAGTGGCTCATCTATATGACGCTGCTCATCCAGCAGTCCTGCGTTTAATCCATCTCGCGTGTGATGCTGCAGCCAAACAAGGAATACCGATCGGAATGTGTGGTGAGTTAGCAGGAGATAAAGCATTAACTAAGCTATTGATCGGTCTGGGACTTGATGAATTATCGATGAGTGCAAATAGTATCCCACAAGTTAAACAGAAGGTTCGCAAAACGGATTATCAAGTTGCAAAAGAGCAAACTGAACAAATCCTTACAACAGCAATCGATGGACAACAGGTTCGGGATTCACTGACGACAAAATGAGGTGGCGTTTCAGTGCGATGGACTGATCAGCTAATCTGATCATCTGATATTGATGCTCCTACCACATTCAAATGGAAACATAGCAGAAGTGGGGTTGGTACATCAGCCCCACTTCTGCTGTTTTCTTTGAGATGTTTATACCGAACTTTCTTTTTGATCTACATTACCTAAATGGACTTGCACCAAAACCTGATTAAACTTCGGATCATCTTGCTTCGCTGAGAAAATGGTACCTAGATATGCAGCTAGGAATCCTAAAGGAATCGAAATAATACCTGGATTGGTCAGGCTAATGAGTGGTGTTCCAACTAAAATCGCTTTACCTGGTTCAGTTGACCAGATATTTGGACTCATGCAGACGAGAATAAGCGAACTAAAAAGTCCAACTAACATACCCCAGATTGCACCTGTAGTATTAAAACGACGCCATAGAATCGTATAGATAATGACAGGCAGATTACTACTTGCTGCCACGGCAAATGCTAAGCCAACTAAGAAGGCTACATTCAGCTTTTGCGCAAAGAGCGCCAAAACAACCGAGATAATGGCAACACCTACAGATGCCCACTTCGCCGCTTTCATCTGCTGCTGTTCCGTCACATTCCCCCTGCGAATGATATGGCTATAAAAATCATGGGCAAAAGCCGATGCAGCGGATAAGACTAAACCAGCTACAACTGCAAGAATGGTAGCAAAAGCAACCGCAGCAATGAATGCAAATAAGAAATCTCCACCAAGCGCCTGTGCCAAGAGAGGAGCTGCCATATTTCCAGCCTCATTTGCTTGTTTAATTGTATCCGTTCCTACAAAGGCTGCTGCTCCAAAGCCGAGAAAAATGGTCATAAGATAGAAAATTCCGATAATCCAAGTCGCATAAACAACTGAGGAACGAGCGGTTTGGGCATCACGCACTGTGAAAAATCGAATTAAAATATGCGGCAATCCTGCTGTCCCTAGGACAAGCCCAAGATTTAACGATAAAGTGTCCCAACCATTGTTAAACTTATTACCTGGGTTTAAAAATGCTTCTCCAAGCGGTGTGGCAGTCTTCATATGGGCAAACATCTTTAGAAGACTAAAGTCAAACTTAGCAAAGACGATCAAAGAAATAAGCAAAGTACCAGCCATTAAGAGAACGGCTTTGATAATCTGCACCCAACTGGTGGCTGTCATTCCACCAAACACTACATAGATAGTCATCAGAACACCAACAATGAGAACGGCTGTTGAGTATTCAAGATTGAGCAATAATTTGATCAGCGCACCAGCACCTACTAACTGTGCAATCATATAAACGATTGAGATAGCAACCGAATTCAGTGCAGCTACTCCACGAACTTTCTTCTCATCAAATCGAGCTGCGATCATATCAGCCATTGTATATTTGCCCAAGTTACGAATGGGTTCAGCGACGATATAGAGGACGACCAGATAAGCAACTAAAAAGCCAATGCTATAAAAGAAACCATCAAACCCTGTAAGTGCAATCATCCCAGCAATTCCTAAAAAAGAAGCTGCTGACATATAGTCTCCTGCGATGGCAAGTCCATTTTGCCAACCCGTTAAACTGCTACCAGCGGTATAAAACTCACTAGTCGTCTTTGTTCGACGTGCTGCATAATACGTAATAACTAAAGTTGCCAGTATAATCAGCAGAAATAGGCCAAACGCGGTGTAGTTCATGCACTTTCCTCCTCTTTATCTACTGATGAACTTTTTATCTCCGCAACAAGCTGATCAAACTGTTTTGCCTTTTTGGTATAGAGACTACATAGCACCCAAGTCATCACAAATTGGGCAAATGCAAAAACCCAAGCAAATGTAAGCGCTCCCGAGATAGAATAATTCAAATAGTCCGTAAAAGATGTCATTATTGGTAATGAGAAATAAAATACAAAAAAGAATATCGATGTAGATATAATAAAATTCTTTTTCTTTTTAATCAGTGCCTGGAATTGTTCAGTTGCAACCAACTTATCTACATCCCTTTGTTTGACTGATTGTAAAGGATCATTCACTCTTCATACCTCCTTTGTTTTCTTTAAGAATAATTGACCCTTTAAATCTTGTCTATATTTTTTATTTAAATATAAATATTTATCAACTAAACAAAAATCCCCATCTAAAGAATGGGGCAGGTTGAAAAAAACGCTTATGTTAAAAAGTGGTCATTTAATTAAACCCTTATACATAAAGGATGTTATCCATTCACTTTATACAAGTAATCCTTTTTCTTCCGTTTTCATCAATTTAATTGACCCTGTTCCGCGTTGCAATGCCTTTACCTGGGTTTGTGTCGGTTGTAATTGCTCCAGCATATACTGGATAGCAGCACTTGGGTCAACAGTATGCCCACAGGTATAACAATCAAGAGCCGCAAAGCCTTTCTCAGGATAGGTATGAATCGAGATATGGCTCTCAGAGAGCATCACAAGAACGGAGACCCCCTGTGGTTCAAAGTCTTTTGATTGCGAAGAAATAATCGTTGCTCCACTTTCCTGTGCAGCTTTTAGTAAAAGTTTTTCTAACTCTTCGCGATTATTAAGCAATTGATAGGGTATCCCCCAGGCATCGACGACTACATGTCTACCGAAAGTAGAATATTCCACTTTTCGGCCCCCCTTCCTAGCAAAAAAATGGTGTGAGCCACTTCCGCTAAGATCTACTTCCACTTTGGGGGAGGTTTCATCGAACTCAATCCAACCCTTTGAGTGAATCTGAGATCCTACTAGCTCATGAACATCTTCAAAATAACATATAAAAACTATCATGTTCTAAAAGAAATTTCAATCATCCGTTAAAATCTTTTCTTATTAAATTAACCAAAAGCAATCAACTTCATGATGATTAATCCCAATTACAATGGGTAAAGATAGCAATGACACGATTCTCGTCTACTAACTAGAGGTAGGAGGATGCATGATGTTCTTATCATCAAGTGAACGTGGTTTGGTTATTCGTGCATTGACAAAAATCCTTGAGACTGAACCGGTCTATGCACGTGCTGATGAATATCGGAAATTACTAGCTCGGCTAAAAAACGAACAGCAAACATATGAAGACTCCATCTACATTCAAACACACATTGTTGATATAGATGAGGCCTGATTTTCTTTGATCCTCAATGCAAGGCTTCATAAAAAAAGTCGGACTGATCAGAGGCGCTCCTCCTTGTCCGACAATTGCTTTTCTATACAGGTGGATATCTTAAGTTTTCCAACGCCTCTTATCCGATTACGAGGCGTGTATGTTGCTCAGAGAGGGTGATGGTAGCAATCGATCCTGCGGCAAAAGAAAGAAAATCAGTTTCAATGCCATCACTAAAAATGACACCTGCATCATCCATTTGTGATTCAATTTGCAACGGTTGACTAGCTGTAATATAACCACTTACTAATGAAGCTGAAGTCATCTTGCTAACAAAAGGCTCTCGAACTACAAACAGGAGGCGTTCATCTTCCCACGATAGCTTAGGATAAGGCAATGGCGGCGATTGTGACTGAAACTGACTTACCCATCCATTTACCATATTGACAACGCTGCTCATCCATCCTGTAGAGCCTATCCCTGTCGAGATAATGATTCCGCTTGATGAATGATTCTCTTGATGATTTTGCCAAGAAATACGATAGCGTGCAGAAATATGTGAACGCGTTCCAATAAATAGGTCATTGAAAGCTAACAAATGTTGACCATTATTTAAGATTGCTTTTGCCATGGTAACTTGTCGATACTTTTCTTTTCCAGATAAAACGCGATCAACTGCCTGAGATGTAGTCATTGTTGTAAATGGTAATAGTGTTCCATCAATTCGCTCAGGATCTGGATTAACAGCGATTAAAGGTTGACCAGACAGGTATTTAGCCGTATTTACGACGAGTCCATCAATCCCAATCGTGATGATAATATCTTTATCTGTAAAAAGAAAATTTGGTAAAAAACTCCGATCAATCACTTGCACTTTTAAACGCCGACTCAGTTCTTTCCTGATCTGCTCTACTGCATATTGATAAGTATCATGCTCTCCAGAAAACTGCTTAAAATCAACACCTGCACGTTTCAAGTAGAAGCTAGCTTGTTGGCGTGTCTGATATTGTGATAATAGCCCTTGTAATCGAGTGGGACGTGTAACAATAACAGCCTTCTCAAAGCGATCCATTATTTCCTCTTGGTCTCCTCAAGAAGTGACTCAAGTAAGTGAGGTGATATATTGAGCTGCCCGATTTTACCGGCATTTTGCGCCAACTCTTTCATTGCCATGCTAACCATTAACTTTGGCTCACCCGATTGTATGGCAAGTGCCTGAATCAATGCAGGATCGAGCTCTGTTAACGGACGCAATGAAGCTTCTATGGCATATGCTTGAGCATCTGCCTCAACACGCGCATTTTTAGCTCGTGCCTTCACTAATTTTTCTCGCTCTTCCTCTAAACGAATGTTCCCCTGTAAATTCGTTTCACGAAGCTGCTGCTCTTTGCCTTCAACTGCTAGATTTGCATCAGCTTTTGCTTCTCGAATCTGCCGTTTCTTCTCCTCAACTTTAATCTCAGTTTCTAGCTCATTTTCTTTAATCATCCGTTCTTGTTCAACAGCAGCATTTCTACGTTCATAAATTGATTCATCAGCAAGTAGATATAGCTTTTCACGTGCTTCAGCTTCTAAAGCTCGTCCCATCTCTGGAGTTGGCCTGATTGCAGAAATATTTAACGAGAGTAATTCTATGCCTAAGGATTCTAACACTTTATTCTTTTGAAGGCTTGCTAACACATTTTGGCTGATTTGATCAGAGATTTTGATCGCTGTTCTAATTTCGTGTTGTTGAATCTCTGATCGGGTATGTACTTGGACGAGATTAACCAGCCGTTCTCCAAGTTTCTCTGGGTCCTCAGAAGCATACTGATCAGGATGATCACGAATTGTATAATCCAAGGATGACGCCACCAGTTCGGGATCAGAGACTCGATAAACCAACTGACCTTGAACGGTTACCTCTTGGAAGTCTGCTGCGATTTCCTTAAATATAAAAGGCGTATCCTGACTACCAATCGGAACAACTGAAATAGAGGAAGAACGCTTTAGGTAATAGAACGATAAACCCTTGCCACTTCGTTTTAGTCGCCCATTTTTGTAATGCAGGACATATTGCGTAGGACCTGTTTTTAAATATCGAATTCCAAACAAAATATGTGTACCGCCTTTCTGCCGAAATTGTATGAAATCCTATCTATTTTATTGTAACGGATGAGTATTTTTTTACAAGAAGTAGACTATGGACAGTCGCCTTTTCTCAGACTCCTGTCTCTTCAACTAGAAGAGGACAAAAAAATGACCCCTCCATTTACCACCCAGCCTTTGGATGCCTCCGTAAATGTAATTCTTTAAAGTAAAGACATGGTGTCTCTTCATCAGCATCTTCTAAACCTTCATGCGTAATTAAAATAGAAAATTCCCCTTCCGCTCGTTCATCTTTCAAGAGTACACCTGCATGATCTTTCGCAAAAGCGATGGCTCTCTCCACTTGCTCATTTAATTTAAAACAGAATATATATGCATCTTCGATCCGATCATACATCCAAACCGACTGATACTCTTCCGTTGATTGATTCATGATTGACTCCCACTCTGGAATGGATAAAACCAAGACGGGCTCATCCATGATCTCAGCCCAGCCTCCATTTTCTGGAATAGCAGCTTCATTGATCTTAGGTATGTACCGATTCTTCATCATGTCATTTCGTTCCCTTCTATTCAAATTGCTTGGAGACTCCCTCATTAGGTTTTTCATCAGTCTAAGAGTGAGAGTCGTTTAAAAACAATTTTCTTTTGATTATATACTTTTTACCAATGAAAACCCTATGTTGTTCTTAAACAAAAAGGATAGAATTCCCTTTGTTTTAATGATCTGCTATAATACAGATAGCAATAGAGGAAATATTTCGAGAAGCAGACCCTTTTATATTTCCATCATCCATCTAGGCAATCTATCACTTGAACTTTATTGGCTGGTCCAATAGGAGGGATACATCAAGAATGAACATCAACATGGGACAGCTTCTTACATATCGGGCAACACTTTATCCTGAACACGAACTGATTGTCGACGGTTTAGGGCGCTATTTACAAAAAGATATCAATCGATTTGTTAACCAATTGGCAAACTGGTTACAAAAGCAGAATATAGAGCCAGGAGATCGTATTGCTGTTTTAGCCCGAAACTCGGCATCCGTATTTCTCATTTACCTTTCCTTAGCTAAAATAGGCTCCATTATTGTTCCATTGTCTCCTCAACTTCCTCCAAGGGAGTTACATGATATTTTCTTAAATTCTAAAGCTAAGATCTTATTTTACGAGAATATTTTCTCTGAAATAGCTAGAGATTTAATTGATAAACAAGAATCCCTAAAGAAAATCATACCTATTTCAAATAAAAACAATCAAGTTACGGACTTTATAACATTAATTTCACAGGAATCATCAGAAGAGCCTGAAATTTTAACCGGCGGAAACGAGCCTCTATTTCTATTTTATCGTCAAAATAAAGGAGTCATTATCACACACCGTCATTTATGGCAAGCGATTCAATCACAAGGACATCATCTTGATTGGCGATCTGGTGATCGAACACTTGTGATTATGCCTTTATACCATATTAGCGGGGTCTGGATGAGCTTCCTCAATCTACTAAAAGGAGGGACAAATGTTTATTTAACAGAGGTTCAATCAAGTTATATTTGGCAGATGATCGAGGATGAGCAAATCACCCAGTTCATGGCAGAACCTCCTATATTAAAACAAATGATCGGAACTCCCAATTGGGTAAATTACACCATTGATCACTTGCGTTATATTATTTGTGGTGGTAAACCACTTGATTCTTCGGTTGTTGAACAATATATTTCATATGGAATCGAACTATATAAAGCCTATGAGTGTACTGAATTTGCGGGAATCGTCAGTCTATGGACATCACACATGGGCATGAGTAAATTGACTACAGTTGGGCGTCCCTTATTTCAAGTGTCATGGCAAATAGCTGATTTAGTAACAGGCAAAAGGCTTCCTGAAGAAACGATAGGCGAAATTTTACTACAAGGTCCTCAACAGTTTTATGGGTATTGGAACCAACCGCAAGAGACTGAAAAAGCATTTTCAGGTGGCTGGTTTCACACTGGAGATATCGGCAAACTGGACCAAGATGGCTTCTTAACGATTGTGAAATCAAAGGAATCACCCCATTCTTTTTAAGATCATCAAATGAAAATGAGGAGCAGCCGGAAAACTCCCCCTCTTGAGAGGTTCTTCAAAACAACTATATAATGAGTTTATCAGTTCAAAAATATACCTTAGATATATGAAAGCATATGATTTCACTAACAAGCAGTTCATACAAGTCAATTTCTAACACACTTGTTACTAGGAGTGTATCAATTTTGCTCTACAGTCAAATGAACAAAAAAGAACTAGAAAATGAAGTAGAACGACTCAAAAAACAATTACAGTCCAGCCATTCACATGAACAAGAAACTCTTAAACAGCAATATGACTTTGCCCGTTCCTATCTGATAAAACCTGAAACTATTGAACCACTCGTTTGGTATCAAGTTGAAAATGAATCTCAACAGTTTTTTGTCCAGTATTTGAACGGTATTATGGCTTGGGGAAATTGGATGGGAGAAACTCAGCTAATCGCGCTTCCCATTGCAAAACTTGAGCGAAACAACGAATAAGCACACCCCTCTTTTTTGAGGGGTTTTTTATAACAAATGAATGATTCGTACTATTTTTGCTCATAATACAAATAGGAGGTGTTCCCATTTGTATTATGTGGTTCGCGATTCAGAAAAGTCGCCACCCTCAATTGTAAGTGAGGATAATTATTATTCATGGTACAATCCCATGAAAAAAGATCACCAGATTGAATTTAAAGGTTCAATAAACGAATGCTATGATTATTTACAGGAACATTATCCAAAAAGGCAGAACCGAAAGTAAAAGAACGCGTTCAAGAGAATTACACTCTTGAACGCGTCTTTTTGAAAAAGCATGAGGAGTACAGCACAGCTTCGTAAAAACTTGGAAACTGATTGTGCAAATAGTACTCCCATTGATCTTTGCTACAGTTATGCTTTAGTACCTAGATGCACCTGATTGCTTACGCTCTTTTTTTACGTACAGGTGGTAAGATTTTCTTCGGATTAACAGTGCGTTTTATTTCCCAAGTCGCTGGATCATTGTCATCAAATTGCTCCAGAAACTGAATCACTTCACGTGTAATTGGTGTTGGTGTGGAAGCACCTGCCGTAACGCCCACTTTACTAATCCCTTTTAACCACTCAACATCAATCTCCGTTACATCTGCAATTCGATAAGAGTCTACCCCAGCAATCTCTTTTGCCACTTGCGCTAGACGGTTTGAATTATTACTGCGAGGATCACCAACCACAATCAGGAGGTCTGTTCCTTTTGCCTGTTCTGCAACAGCTTCCTGCCTTTCTTGCGTTGCAAGGCATATTTCATTATGAATCTCTACACTTGGAAAACGTTCTCTCACTTTATTCATCATGTGTGAAGTATCCCACTGACTCATCGTTGTTTGATTGGTTACTAATAAACGATCCGTTGTAAAGGACAGATTTTTAATGTCCTCTTCATTTTCAACAAGATGCACATGATCTGGTGCGACGCCCAGCGCGCCTTCTGGTTCTGGATGACCACTCTTACCTACATAAATGATTTCATAACCCTCGGCTATTTTTTCTCGAATCAGGTCATGGGTACGAGTTACATCAGGACAAGTGGCATCAACAATGGTGAGTCCTTTTTCTCGCGCTCTTTTTCTCACTTCTGGCGAAACACCATGCGCTGTGAAAATGACGGTACCCTTCTCCACTTTCTCCAATAATTCCAATCGATTTTCCCCATCTAACGTAATAATCTCCTCATCAGTAAAGGCATCAACTACGTGTTTATTATGAACAATCATCCCCAATATATAAATCGGTCGTGGTAGATCGAGATTAGCTGCAGCAGTTCTTGCCAACACCATCGCGTCAACTACACCATAACAATAGCCACGAGGTGTTATTTTGAGTACTTCCATCGAAATTCCTCCAATGTCATTTCTCTCTGTCCCATTATAACGTAAGGAAGGGTTCTCACCAAGGAAAAGAATTGGGTGAGTCATTCAGGTACAAACAAATACATCATGACATAGGATAGGGTGTAAAAGTTAAATAGGAAGGAAGTGACATCACATGGAAGAAAAACCATATAAACCAATGCCATATCCGAAAAAGACCTATCAACGTCCCTATAAACCCCACTATCCACATCATCATTACCCACATCACCCACATATGGACTATTGTAGTATGATGTTTAGACAAATGTACGAACAACTCAAAATGTGCCAACGGTATGAGAGAAAAATGTTCAAGAAATGCTTTAAGCATTGTATGGGTCATGACCATCGTCACTATGATGATTGTGACTACTCATCCTCTTCATCTTCCTCATGCCACTATGGTGATGCACCAAGACATTGGGCAGTCGAAGAAAGCACACAATCCTAAGTATAAAACCCCATCTTATATTGGAGATGGGGTTATTTCTATTTTGCATTTTATATAGTAAAATCCTATTATTTCCGATATATTAATAAATTAAATTGTGCTATCATTAACTAAATATAGAGGAGAGGAGATTATGTGTTGTTAAAAAGTATTGGGAAATTTTCATTGATTACTACTATTTTCCTTTCAACTAGCCTTTATTCCTTACCAACACATATTTCAGCCGAATCAAATAATCAAGGACCCATTCCAATCAATAGCAAATATCCAGGTGAAACCGTATTTCAAGGTGAAAACCCTTCCAACGACTCTGTCAAACAACTAGAGTGGTTATTATATGAAGCTGGATACCTTAAAAAACGCGATGGAATCTTTAAAAAAGATGAAGATGGAAAAGCAGTTGAAACATTTCAACGTTCCGAAAATATGATCGATAAAGAAGTAATTGGTGTCCCTGGGGAAGTAACATGGAAAAAGCTCGTCTCGATTAGTAATGGGGAATATCCTACCGAAAATTCCTATGTAAAATGGCAATCCCAAATCCCCATTCGCCGGTTAGAAGCATTATTGGTGCACACAAAGTTCTTAGACAAAGAATTTGCAGATGGCCGAATAAGTAAAGAGGATATCGAAGCTTGTAAAAAATTCCAAATCCAAAGCGGTAAATGGAATAAAAATACCGCATGGGGAGTCCCAGGGCCTGTCACTTGGAATCTTTTAATTCAAGATTATATGAAAGATCATACTTTGCCTAAATTTGAAGAAGGAAAAAAAGAACCTGCTGTAAACAATCTGAGAACCTTTTTAAAGCTAGCTGGCTATCCGACAACAAGTACAGGGGATACATTTACCCCTGAAGATCGAGAAATCGTGAAAAAGTTTCAACTTGCCCAAGGTTACTCTGAATATCAAGCAACAGGAATTCCTGATCAAACAAACTGGCAATCATTACAAATTGGCTCTCTTGGACTAGACGAAGAATTCTCTGCTGAAAAGTCGCCACAACCAAATCCATCCAACCAAGATACACCAAATGAAACGACCGCCTCTAATGATCCTTATACAGTGAAGACTGAACAGCTTAAAGTAGAACAACCCAAGCAGAAAGAGGAGAAAAAGTCAGACAAAAAATCTGACCAAGAAAAACCTAAAAAAGATCTTCCAAACCCAAAAAAATCAGCTCAGGCGTATTGTAGCGCGAAATTTGGTGATCGGCTAGATAAAGCTTACTCCATGACCGCTTCAGCTTATGGTAAGGGAGTTGTAGAGAATGGTCCATGGGGTAATGTGGATTCATTAGGTAATCCTTTAAAGCAGGGAACAATCGCAGTAGATAAAAATCTGATCCCACTTGGAACAAAAGTACATGTAGCTGGTTACGACAATATGGGAATCAAAGAAAAATATCTGCCCAAGAAAAATTTTGATGGCAAAGCGACTGATGTTGGGGGCGCCATTACAGGGAAACGAATCGATATCTTTGTCCCACTAAGTGCCAATGGTGTTTCACCATTTGGCATGCAAGAAAAAGTAGCTGTCTGCACGCTGAAAAAGTAGATGATCTCTTCTTTGATCATACTGTTGAGTCATATCCATCTACAGCGCGCTCAGCGAACATCAAAGAAGCATCTAGCTATTTGTGGCTATTGGAGAAAGTGAGTGAGTCGAATCAGAATATCGACTCACTTTCTTTTGCTTATAATAGGGATGTAGAAAAATTCAATATGAAAGTGGCGAAATCATGCAAATTAGTCAGTTACGGTTATCACATCAAAAAATCGTAGGAGAACCCATAGCACAAGTCGAAGAAGTTGTCCGCTGGCATGGCGCTATGCAAGCTCAACTTTATCACTCAGCCCTATGGGCGATTGGGCTACGCACACTCCAAAAGAAGATGATCGATGTCGAGCAAGCCATTACAGAACGCAAAATTGTGCGGACATGGCCAATGCGCGGAACCATTCATTTTATCCCAGCTACAGATATTAAATGGATGCTTTCTCTGACCGCATCAAGAGAATTATCCAAATTTGCCCGCCGCTTTACGAGGCTTGAATTGGACGAGCAGACGCTTGCTCGATGCGAGCAAATACTGATGAAGATATTAAATCAAACATGCGTCTCCCGTCCCAACATACTGGAGGCTCTAGAATCCGAAGGCATCCAAACCAAGCAACAGCGCGGCTATACGATACTCTCCTATTTCTCACATATTGGACTTATCTGTCAGGGTCCTGTTGACGGAAATCAACCAACCTTTACCCTCTTAGATCAGTGGATTCCCCATGCAATCGAGAAGAGCCGTGAAGAGGCATTGATCACACTGGTAGAACGCTATTTTCAAAGTCATGGTCCTGCTACGATCAAAGACTTTGTCTGGTGGTCTGGATTAACAGTAAAAGATACTCGAAATGCGATTGATCAATTGGGATCAACATTAATATCTGAGAAGTTCAGTGGTATTGAATATTGGGGAACGTCTACCGATCAGGAGATAGCAGAAAAATCCTTAGCCCGAGTACAGCTTCTCCCTGCATTTGATGAATACCTACTCGGTTATAAAGAACGAAGCGCCGTGATTACAAAAGAAAATGCCGCTAAAGTCGTACCCGGTAATAATGGCATGTTTTTGCCAACTTTGGTTATCGATGGACAAATATCGGGAATCTGGAAGCCAATCAAACGAAAACAATCGATCGAAATTCAAATCATTCCTTTTGTGCCAATCAATTCATATTGGACAGAGATCGAATATGCTGCAAATGAATATTGTCAGTTTATCCAATCTAATTTATCATCCATTGAAATTCAATATTAAAAAGCGTTTTACCATATGAAATGCGAAAAAAATGGAGCTGTCCATACTCCGGATGGAAAAAGTAAAAGCGGCTGCTTCATCGCAACCGCTCTTATCACTGACTACTATTTCAGTCATTATAGATGCATTCGGATTAAGCTTTGCTGGCACTTTGGGATCAACATTTAAGCAGCCACATTCTCTACTGACTCTCCTTTGAGCTCTTTTAGATATGCCTGACCTTTCTTTTGATCATATTGTTTCTCCCATTTTGAGACAACAACTGCGGCTAATGAATTTCCTACTACGTTTACAGCGGTTCTCGCCATATCTAAAATGCGGTCAACACCTGCAATAAATGCTAATCCTTCTACTGGGATGCCCACCGATCCAAGTGTTGCTAGTAAGACCACAAAGGAGACCCCTGGGACACCAGCAATTCCTTTGGATGTGACCATTAATACAAGCAATAATGTGACCTGTTGAGTAATCGACAAATGAATTCCATACATTTGCGCGATAAACAAAGCCGCTAATGCTTGATATAAGGTGGAACCATCTAAGTTAAATGAGTAACCTGTCGGAATTACAAAAGAAGCAATCGATTTTGGACAGCCGAATTTCTCCATTTTCTCCATGATTTTAGGCAAGACTGCCTCTGAGCTTGCTGTAGAGTAAGCAAGCAATAATTCATCTTTTAAAATACGGAATAAGGAAAAGATGTTAACCTTGGCAATAAACTGAGCAACCAACCCGAGAATAACAAGAACGAAGAATATCATAGCTCCATATACCGATAAGACCAACTTGCCAAGCGGAATCAGTGAATCAAGACCAAACTTAGAAATCGTAATTCCAATTAAAGCAAAGACACCAAACGGGGCAAATAGCATCACTTTATTTGTAATCCAAAACATTGCGGTAGATAATCCTTGGAAAAATTGAAGCACTGGTTTCCCTTTTTCTCCAATGGCTGCAACAGCCAGTCCTAACATAACCGCGAAGAAAATAATGGCAAGCATATCTCCTTCAGCAAATGCTTTAAACACATTTTGTGGAACAATATTGACAAAGGTCTCAGCAATCCCGTGACTCTTCTCACTCTTTGCTGTGTCTACATACTTTTGAATATCGCTCTTCTCCAATTGCTTCATATCGACACCAGCACCTGGTTGAACCACATTGGCTATGAAAAGACCGACGATAATCGCAACTGTAGTAATAATTTCAAAATATATAATCGCCTTACCACCCAATTTGCCTAACTTTTTGAAATCTCCAGTTCCAGCAACCCCTACAACTAATGTTGCAATCACGATGGGTGCAACAATCATTTTAATTAAATTTAAAAATATATCTCCAATTGGTTTTAAATACGTTTCAACATGTGGGTTCCCATAAAAAATAGCTCCTACAATAATTCCCAATATTAAACCAAATAGGATTCGATAAGCTAATCCAAAGCGTTTCATCTTAATCCCTCCTCATGTAGAGCGCTTCCAATTTTCCTTTAGGGTAGACAATTTCAATATATATGAGGACATACAGAAAACTACAAAAATCTACATGTATGAAGGGGGAAATGTTCAAAAAAAGTTCAATTCCGCTATCCAATCGCTCGCTTTGCTTCAAAATAAAGGATCTGTATAAATTTCTTCATGTTGATTCGGATTTTTTCCTTCCCAAACACTTGTGGTTTTTGAATCTGGATCATCTTCTTACGAATTTCTGTAAAATCAAAGAAGCGTGAAGCATACTTTTCAAATTTTGGATGTGCATAATCAGTTAGTCCGATTGAGGCAAGATGGGCTAAGGATTGTTCAATCGCTCGTCGAATTCGTTGTTCCATCGCTTTCACTTCTCTTTTCAATTTCGCTTCTGTCACATCTGAGCCTAATTGATGTCGAGCGACTTGATCAAATAGATTCTTTAGTAGCGGAAAATCGTTTTCAAATGATCCATTTCTCTCTAATTGAAAAAGATGACGTAAAATAGCCAATAAATCTTTTTCCCCACTCTCTCCCTCAATCCCTAATTCACCCAATAAAAATCGACCAGCCGTTGTAATGCTTTTCTCTGTAAAAGGATTTTCTACTCTTGTTTGATCAGGCACTAGATCGAGCAAACGAAGAGACTTCTTAATATCTGAAATCGATTGTTCCAACTTCATCCTCTCTTGAACACGGCGAATCACCGTACAAACTTCAACACGATTAATCGGCTTTGTAATATAATATTCAACGCCTAGCGTATAAGCTTCTTCTACCATCTCTTTACTTTCAACCTGTGAAATCATAATCACTTTTCCTTGATATGTTTCTAATGTTCTTACCGTTGCTAAACCATCTTTGACTGGCATCATCAAATCAATGATCAAGATATCGATATGATTCATCTGTAATAACTCATCTGTGACAGTAGAGCCATCTAAAGCTGTTTGAATTACTTCACCCAATCCCTCTTCTTCGATAATTTCCGTGAGCATCATTCGCACCACATCATCATCATCCACTAAGAAAAAACGCAATTCTATTCACCCTCCCCGGCTTATTTTTTTAATAGGCAATCGAATACGAAACAAGGTCTCTCCTTCTTGACTGGTAAAGGAAACATCTCCTTCTAATTTCCATGTCATCTCCTGTACATAGGATAAACCAATCCCAGTAGAAGGCTTTCCAGATCGATCATATTTCGTTGTAAAACCAGCCTTAAATATCATCTCTTGGTGCTTTGTGGCAATCCCTGGACCATCATTGGTTACAATCATTTCAACCCATTGGCGAACTTTTTTAATCTCAAGTTTGATCATTCCTTGATGTTTTATCGCCTCTACAGCATTGACCACTAGATTATTGATTAACGAAAGCATGTGATATACATGATAAAAAGGGTGATTTCCTTTGATTTGAAGCGAAAATTGAATCTCCTTCCCGAGTAACTTCGCTAAACGTTGATGTGTAGAGATGACCAATTCTCCAATCTCCTCCACAGACATATAGTCAGTTTTGCTCTCATCGGAAATCATTTTGGCTAATCCCGCATAGATTCGTTGATTATCTTTTTTTATTTCATGTACTTGTCCAGCAACCTGTAGTAAACTTTGAGTTAATTCTTCTTTTGAAAGCTGATCTTCCTGATCATTCATACTCTTATATAACTGGTAACAATCCTTTGTAATCTCTTCAGCATTTTGAATCGACTTTTTTAAGTGAACGGTCTCTTCATATAAATTGGAGATTAAAAACAATACATGCTCGTTTCTTTTTCGCTCTCCTTCTTTTTCCAATTTCGCTTGTCGAAGCTGGACGATATTAAAAAAACCTACGACAAAGAAACTCCGAATAACAGCAACCATTAGAAAATAATCGATAATGAAAAATGTGATCGGCTTCCCTGAAAAAGAGTAGCGTACAGCTATCTCTGTAAGCCCTGTTAAGGTCTCAATGACAACGCCTAATAGCCCCACCAACGCGGGTTTCCGAATTAATTTTTTCATCCCTGTCAATTGAAATAGAATAGAAAATGTAAAATAATATATAAATGCAGGAGCATGCGTGATAAAAGACTGAGAAAATGGAACAGTCGGAGAAAAAAAGAGGTCAAGCACGAGTCGAAAGATTAGAACAAATAAACCGACGATAAACCCTGATAGAATAACGGGCACTTCCCTTACCCAGAGCAAAAAAAAGAAAAAAATTGCCGTACCAAGGCTAATGCGAAAGCTATCACCAAAGGGATAAAATTTTAACTCACCTGCCAACGCAACCGTTAACAACATCCACACAAGGATAAATCTATTCTCTTTCAAACCATCCCTCTTTTCTTCACTCACCTTTTAACTATTATAGCGCTGATTTCATACAAGAGTTGCTAGCAGCATCAACCAAATGGATTATTTATAATATTCTGTTATATATTGGCACATCTGCAAACGATTGATTATCATGATCTACATCATTCATTATAGCCAATACACCTCTCTCTTTTGCTATAATGGGTAAATACAGAATAATTTTTAAAGAATGTAGGAGAAATTTATATGAATCGTATAGCAAGCGCAGGAGTGATCGCAGGCGCTAGAGTGGGTCAATTTGCCACAAGAGGGCTGATCGCAGGGATGTCTATGGCTACGCAAATGGCTCTTCAGTTTGCCGGACAAGGAATACGGTCTTTTGCCGCAGGGATGGATAGAGCAATGGGCTATACAAACGGTAATGGCTTTTATTCATTACTAGCCTCTCCTGCAACAGGGCTTGTGCAAGGGTTAAATCAAGGACAACGCTCGCTATCTCAAGCTGCTCAAAAGGGCACAGATCGGGCAACCACTGCATTTATCCGTTCTACAGTCAACCGAACACAATCACAACAGCCCACAGCACAGACTCCTGCACCACCAAACCCAGATCGAACCAGATAGATTACAAAATCAACTGATATTTTAATAGCTTTTTAACGAATTCTTTCGGTCGATGCTGTTGAACTGACTCATACTTGATCCAGGCCCATTGATGTTCACCATCAACTATTGTTTCTATGAATGGGTCTATCGTTAGTAAATAACGAAAATCATAGTGTAGATGTTCTGGCTCCTGTTTATCCTGATTGGTGGGTACTTGATGAATATCTATATCAATCGGAATACTATTTTTACAATGCCATTCGTGAAGCTGACATCTAAAGCCAGTCTCTTCTTTTACTTCGCGAATGGCTGCTTCAAACGGCACTTCTCCCACTTCCACATGTCCCCCTGGTTGCAACCACTTTTTTAAAATCGGATGATAAATCATTAATATTCGATCGCCTTTTAGAATAATGCCACTTGCAGTAATGTGCCCTGGTAGACTTTTCCGATGATAGAGTTGGTTTGGCTGATCAACTTGGTTTAGAAGGGGTGTAAGACTAGACTTTTCATCGGGAAATCGGTTTAAATATGTATTGATTTGCTGTTGAATTGATTTGATTATCATCACATCCTAAAAATAAATAGATATTGAAAGACTTCCCTGTTTTGTTCCTAGTGAAAACATCACTGTACAATCTTTTGCGCATAGGAACCTCTCCCAATATAATCAGTTAGAGGATTGAACACTCCCGCCACCTACGCTAATGCTAAGAGGTGGGGGATTCTTGGGAACTCCCATCTACTGACGGGATATGAACCAAGCTATACCGCCATTCCAGCGGCAATGAGTCTTATACCTTCTTGCAAGATGTTCGTAGCGGCGTTCATATCCCTGTCGTGTTCTGTACCACAATCAGGACATGTCCACTTTCTAAGGTTGAGGCTTTTTACTTCCTTATTTCTGTAACCACAGTTGGAACAAAGCTGACTGGATGGATTTGTATGTTTCATTCCATTTTGCTAAGAAGTGGTTAAATACAAATCGACTACATCCAATGGACTTATTCATAAGGGTTGCTTGTTCCTTTGTCGGGTACAACCGAAACTTATATGCTTTGTGCATTTTCTTTTCAACCTCACTTTCCCTGTTTTTCAATATATTTTCTAACTACATCAATGGGTGTACTGCCTGTAGTTAGAAGACAAAAACTTCTAGACCAGAAGTACTCCTTCCACAATTGCTTTTTGATATGGGGAAATTCTTTTTTGATGATGCGAGAACTGGCACTTTTGTAAGCATTTATAAACTTTGAAAGTTCAGTTTTAGGATGTGCCTTAAACAACACATGAACATGGTCTTGATCGTGGTTCCACTCTAGCAATGTTATATGATACTTACTTCCAATGTCGATAAACATTTGTTTTGCTTTTTCAGATACCTCATGATTGATTACTTTTCGACGATATTTGATAACTAAAACTAAATGATAACTTAAACTGAACACCGAATGATTATTACTATCTATTTTCATATACAAAACAACCTTTCAACTAATTAAGACTGATTATATCATATAAAAATAAAAAGAGTAAATGTTCTAAAAACAAATGCCTCTAGGCTATCGCCTAACTGAAATTCACCACCCACTTAGCAACTTGAAGTGGGAGTACTCTTTCAGAAAAACTGATAGAATTACTGCTCTAGATCAAAAGTACCAGCTTGTAGACAAATAAAGGTTCCGTCAATATTTCACGCTTCGCTTCCATTTTAGGCTCCATAGCAAAATATTAACTCTACAATTTCTCCTACTTCTACCCAATTGTACACCTCTTCTTTTAATCAATTAGGTTTTTCTTCAGTCTGAAGTACTATTTGTTTAATTCATTGAATATTCAATCAATAAACAAGGCAGCCTCACTCCAACAGAAGTAAGGCCACGCCTTTAACAGGCTCGAAGCACCTTGTTGTACTCCGAAGACTCTCGTTTACTCAGTTCGGCGACACGTCCTGTTTCGATGATGCCCCGACCATTCGATCCGAACACCAAGACGATTGCATCAGCCGGGTTCAACTCGTGACTATGGCTCACCATGATCACGCATCCCCCACCTAGACGCATCAGAATGCGTAGCCGTTTGAGAATCCGCAGAGCAGTCCCCGAATCAAGCTGAGAGAATGTCTCGTCGAGAATGAGCACCGGTCGATCGACCAGCATCGCTCCTACCAGCGCTCGCCCCAACATACAGCGGATAGCCTCACCACCAGAGAGCGTTCCCACCTCTTGGTCGAGATGGTCAAGCTCTACGATCCAGGCAATGAGATGAACCAGTCGCTCCTTCCACTCCGCCTGCTTTGAATCATTTGCAAGCGGTTTAACGGTTTCTTTCAGCGTACTGGTGACTTGATCCAGCACCTGGTTCATTCGCTCGGACGAGCAATCAGCGCTCTCCAGGTGTAGTCCGATGTTGTCCCGGACCGTCCCAGGTTGCCACGCTTCAGATTCATCAGCTCGCACACCATCCACGTAACTTGCCCGCTGCGAGCAGTAGAAGATGTACTTGCAGAAGGAACTGAGAGTCGTACTGAACAGGCTCATCCAGCTGCCGCTGCTTTTGATCCGATAGGTTCCTGACCACTTGATCCCTTCGTCCGCCACATTTTCACTGCGGCGGGCAACGATTTCGACGAGTCTTGTCTTGCCTGACCCGGAAGGCCCTACGAGAATGTAGAACTGACCGGCTTTAAAAATCAGCTCCTTTACCCTCGGATGATTCGGAAAGAGCCCGTCTAGGAAAAGCTTTCTTCCTGAGGGCAGTGTGACGCACAGATCCTGGGAAAGAGAAAGGGCGTCAATAGGACCAACTACATCACTTCCTTCAGGTCGCTTAGGTGAATTGAGCGCCTCTTCCAGATGCCGCAAATTCCCCTGGCTATCCGCCATATTGAGAAACAGCAGCATACAGGAGTAGGAAACGACGAGAGTCGTCTCCATAAACCCAGAGATCATCGACAGTTGAGGCAGCGAATGACCTTCGGAAACTGCCAGCATCAGCACGCTCCAGACACTGACCAGCGTCGGCAACGTCCGTGGTGCTACGACCAGCAAGAAACGTTTCCATGCTGTTTCCAGGAAGAGTTGGACGATCTTGCCGGTCACTCTCCTGACATGATCACGCTTCAAGCCAGTCGTTCTGGTCTCCTGAAAGACCACAAGCTGCTCGGTCATGCTGTCGATGTGGTTGTTGAGAGCGCCATCCAGCTTCTTTTGACGCTCACTGAAGCGCTTCTTTTCACGAACTGCCAGGTAAACAAAGCAGCTCATGATCAGCAGGCCCAGCGCCGAGATCAGAAGGTACTTGACCCCAAACGCCAAACAAATCCCCACCTGCTGAAACATCACGATCCAGGCATCTTTGATCATGATGGGGAGATCACGACCAAAGTTATCGACCAGCTTCTGCACGAGACTACTATGCACCTGACCGAAACGCCGACGCAGTCCCGAGAGAGGTTCTAGTGCTGCATCCTCCAGCTGACGAGCCAAGCGTTCCATCAGATACTGGCCCATGACCACCTGGAACGTTCTTGCATACTCAAAGAACATCACCAGCAATCCGACCTGAACCGCGAGGGAACTCGCGTACCCCAGGATGGTCCACTTCCCAGGGTTCTCCAGCATCTGCTTGAGTGCCAGAGGAATCAGAGCAGATGACACAGCCTCCAGCAAGGCGAGGAGCAACACTTTTGCCAGAAGGCTCTTACTACTGCTGGTTGAACGAAAGAGCTCCCTTTTTCCAGAAACTCTTGCTTTCTCTTTTTTCTTGCCTGTATCCACGTTGATCCTTTCGGACTCCTACTTACGGTTGCCTCTTTTTTGAGTGCCACCTCCATCTAGGGTAGCAAATGTTCAAACTGTTCTCTGCTATATCATAACAAATGATAAGTCTATAACTAAATCAATCTTTTTGAATCCACACCCAGTTAACGTATGTCAATAAACATCAGTGCAGTCCATGAGTTTGGGTCTCCATAATCACAGAGAAACCGTTCCACATCGGTGAAAGATCAAGATACGAATGTAAACAAAAAGCCTCAAACCCCGATCCATCAAGGGTTTAAGGCTTTCCAACAGCAGAGGGTGATTAACCGTTATTTTTTATCCGTTCTCTAACATACAAACTAGCTAAGACAATGGAAATAACAAGGAAAAAAATTACAAAAAATGACGAGTCTAATAAACTTTCGTTCATGCAGTAAGTACCCTCCCGTAAATAATTCCTGTACGCTCAATTTATACTATAAAACTGGCAATTTGTACAGAACTCTGATACTTTTTACAAAGCAAAATAGGCTTTCTTCTGCTGGTTTACAAATACTTATTGCGAAAACCATTTATTCATTACTTAAAATCATGAGCAACATTTTGTTTTCGATCTTGTTCTCTGATATATGATGTTAGATCAAGGCTCATTTTCCAATAAGAAAATGGTGTGATTAAATAAATCCCTAAAAAAGTTTCCATCGCTGCATCAAGTACTTCTTTTGTAATCTCCACTCCAAGCCTTCTCGCGGCTGCTGGTTCGGTCGTTTGTTCCATTTGTGCCAGCACATGATCTGCAATCTTAATTCCTGGAACTTCATTATGCAGAAAAAGAGCATTCCGATAACTTGTTAAGGGCATAATTCCTACAAAAATCGGGACGGATAGATGCTGAGTTGCTTCATATAGCAATTGAATCCCTGCTGTATCATAAATTGGCTGTGTCATTACAAAATCTGCGCCCATTTCAATCTTCTTTTCCAGCCGTTCAACTGCTTTTTCGATCTTGCGAACATGTGGATTAAATGCTGTTCCAACAACAAACTGAGCCCGTTGTTTTAATGGCTTTCCAGAGAAAGAGGTACCTTGATTTAGTTGTTTGACCATTCGAATCAATTCAAATGAAGTTACATCATAAATGGAGCTTGCTCCTGGCAAATCTCCAATTCGAGTTGGATCGCCTGTAATGACTAAAATCTGATCAATCCCTAAAGCATGCAGTCCCATCAGATGCGATTGTTGCCCCAACAGATTTCGGTCCCGGCAGGCAACATGCAATAGTGGATCGATGCCCCACTTTGTCTTTAGCAAGGCGCCCAATGCCAGATTGCTCATTCGAGTGGTCGCTAACGCATTATCTGCCATCGTAATGGCGTCAATGCCCGCTTCATGTAAACGACGAGCCCCTAAGAGAAAATCCTGCACATCAAGATCCCGCGGTGTATCAAATTCACAAATAATGGTGCGCTGTGTGGCCACTTTTTCTACTACAGTTGGTCGGCTACGCTTTGGAAGCTTGATCACAGGTTGAGGCGATTCTTCTACTACTTTTACTGGCTTTGGATTAATCCGTTTTACAGGACGATACTGCTCCACAACTCTGCGCATCTCTGAAATATGCTCAGGAGTCGTTCCGCAGCAACCGCCAATCAAGTTGACACCTTGCTTAATCAATAGCTCGGCTGTCTTGGCAAAGTAATCAGGATGCGACTTATATTTATAGTGTCCGTCATCAATACCAAGTCGCCCTGCATTTGGAAATACGGACAATTGAAGTTCTGCTGGAATCGGTGTTTTTTCCAAACATCGTAAAATTTCAACAGGTCCTAATCGGCAATTAAGACCAACTCCATCAACTTGTTCAGCCACCTCTAAAAACGCTTCAGAAAGCGGATAGGCATCCCGAGTCTGCCCCACATCTAAAAGTGAGAACTGTGCAAATAGGGGAAGATCGGTTAAGCCTCGTACTGCTTGCACGGCTAATTTCAATTCATGTACATCGAGGAATGTTTCAAGTAGAATCCCATCGACACCACCATATAACAGAGCAGTCGCCTGTTCCTCATATAAATCTAGGTATTCTTCCGGGTCATACTCCATCATCCGTCCGGCAAGAATGGAGCCAATTGTACCAAAAACATAAGCATCTTTACCAGCAGCTTGACGAGCAATTTTTACCGCTTCTCGATTCATTTTGACGACTTTATTTTCCAATCCATAACGTTTCAAGCGGTCGCGGTTTGCTCCATAAGTGTTCGTCTCGATCATTTTTGCGCCTGCACGCAGATAATCCCGATGGACGGTTTCGATGACAGATGGTTCTGTCAAATTGAGCTCTTCATAACAGATCTGCACTGGAATTCCTTGTTGGTATAAATAGGTAGCCATTGCACCATCACCGAGTAATACTTTTTCTTTCATATACTCACGTACCGATTGTTCCACTCCGAATATCCCCCCTACACAGCGCTAAAGTAACGCGCTTGTGGATGTGCAAAAACCATCGCCGATACTGAGGCTTCTGGTTCCATCATGAAACCCTCAGTCAAATGAATCCCGATTCGTTCGGGTTGGATCAGTCCAAATAGTTTCTCCTGATCTGCTAAATCTGGACAAGCTGGATAGCCAAACGAGACCCGTATCCCCTGATAACGAGCGCCAAATCGTTCCTTCATGGTCATCTCTACGGGGTCAGGAAAGCCCCAAACATCACGCATAACTTGGTGCAAACGCTCCGCGAAGGCTTCTGCTAATTCAAGCGCGAGCGCCTGAATCATATGCGAATCTAAATATGCCCCTTCATCTTTCCATTGCTCAGCGCGTTCTCGCACGCCATGCCCAGCCGTAACAGCAAGAAATCCAACTGTATCCATCTCTCCAGATGACGTAGGACGAAGAAAATCAGCTAGACAAAGATAGGGCTCGACCTGTTGGCGCGGAAAGGTAAAACGTTCGATTATACGCTTGTGATCATCTGGGTCATAGATTATGATGGAGTCTCCATCCGCCTGAGCTGGGAAAAACCGATACATACCTGATGGAGAGAGATATTTTTCTTGTTCAATTTTCTGCCAAAGAAGTTCTAATTGCTGATTTAACTCAATTGCTTTTGCATCTCCTTGTGCTAATAATTGTTCGACATTACCCCGAATCCCTAAATGCTTTCCCAATAACATCTGTCGATTGACATATGGTCGTAAGTGTGGTAGTGGATACTCACGAAGAATATGGGTTTCATAATCAGGCGGTGTAAATAAAGGTGCCTTCCGATCAATCGGCGAACGTTTCAATGGTGTTCTCGGTTTTGCGATTTCTTCAGCAGTTTGATTCCTTTCCTGCACTTTTATTTGGCGTTGTTCTAAGTCTTCCAGTAAAGAAATTTTTCCTTCTTCATTTACTAGCTTATTGGCCAACTCAAGCCCATGCATAGCATCTTTTGCATATAGCACAGGGCCTTCATAGACAGATGCAATCCGCGTATCGGTAAATTTACGAGAAAGAGCAGCGCCCCCGACCAGTAGAGGAACATCGACTCCAACCGCTTGTAAATCCTGAGCTGTGATCACCATCTGTTGAGCAGACTTCACCAATAAGCCAGAAAGACCGATAATATCGGGTTTTTCGATCCGACATGACTCAATCAATTGCTCAGGAGGCACTTTGATTCCAAGATTTACAATTTGGTAACCATTATTGCTGAGAATGATTTCAACTAAGTTCTTACCAATGTCGTGAACATCACCTTTTACCGTCGCTAGGATCACTTTTCCTTTTGTAGAGGTTTCGAGTTGATCCATATGCGGTTCTAGATGGGCGACTGATGTCTTCATCACTTCCGCACTTTGCAAAACTTCCGCTACTATCAACTGATTATCATTAAATAAACGTCCGACTTCATCCATGCCTGTCATCAAAGGACCATTAATAATTTCCAACGGTTCATAGCGCGTTAAAGCTTCATCCAAATCTTCGATTAAACCATCTTTTGAGCCTTCGACCACATATTGTGCCAAGCGATCCTCTAGGCTGAGTTGCTTGATTGGTGTTTTCTGTTCCACTCTTTTTTCGCGATAGAAAGCCGTAAACTCCGCTAAAACTGACTCATAATTTTCTCCATGGGTCTCAAATAATAACCGATTGGCCAACTCTCTTTCCTCTTCTGGAATCGAAGCATATCGTTCTAACCGCTCTGTATTTACAATCGCATAGTCAAGTCCTGCTTTGGTGCATTGATAGAGGTAAACTGCGTTAAGCACTTCCCGCCCTGCTAAAGGTAACCCAAAAGAGATATTTGATACACCTAAAATGGTGGAACAGGCTGGTAAATGTTCTTTGATCAAACGAATTCCTTCAACAGTTTCCAAAGCAGAGCCAATATATTGTTCATCCCCTGTGCCACAAGGAAAAACAAGCGGATCAAAGATAATATCTTCTGCTGGAATCCGATATTTCTCAGTTAATAACTGATAAGAACGTTTCGCCACTTCCAGCTTGCGCTCTCGACTCACAGCCATACCTGCTTCATCGATTGTCCCTACTACAACAGCAGCCCCAAAGCGATGCACCATTGGTAGAACCTCGGCAAAGCGCTCTTCTCCATCCTCTAAGTTAATCGAATTAATAATCGCCTTCCCTTGAGAATACGTAAGCGCTCGTTCAATCACTTGTGGATCAGTAGAATCAATCATTAGAGGTACCTTTATTTTCTTTGTAACAAACTGAAGAAATGATTCCATATCGATTAATTCTTCTCGATCAGGGTCAGCCAGACAAATGTCAATGACCTGCGCACCGCCTTTTACTTGACGACGTGCCACTTCTGAAGCCTCTTCGTATAAACCAGAAGCAATTAACTCCTTAAATTTCCGGCTTCCAATCACATTTGTACGCTCTCCCACGAGAATCGGTCGATTATCCGGTTCTAGAAAGAGTGGTTCTATGCCAGAGACGGCAGGAAAATGGTCGATAAGCTGTTTCCTAGGTTGATACTGTTTCATCGTTTCGGCAATCGCTCGAATATGGTCAGGAGTCGTTCCACAACAACCCCCTGCCATGTTCAACCAACCTGCTGCTGCAAAGTCGCCCAATTTTTTCGCTAGCGCTTGTGGTGTTTCCAGATAGTTGCCATCTTCATCAGGCAATCCAGCATTTGGATAACAACTAACTGCACTTTGTGATAGTAAGGCAAGACTTCGGATATGGTCCTTCATAAACTCTGGCCCTGTTGCACAATTTAGTCCCACCGAAAGCGGTCTTAAATGCTCAATCGAGAGATAAAATGCTTCAATATTCTGCCCTGCTAACATCGTTCCCATCGGCTCAATTGTTCCTGAGATCATCACAGGAATCTCTTTACCTAATTCCGTAAAAGCTTGCTTCATACCTAGACTTGCGGCTTTAACATTTAGAGTATCCTGCGAGGTTTCTAATAAAAGAAGATCGACTCCACCTGTTACAAGTGCCCGAACCTGTTCATAATATGCTTGAATTAACTCTTCAAAAGTGATACCACCTGTTACCGAAAGGGTTTTCGTAGTCGGCCCCAGCGATCCTGCTACATATCGAGGAGTATCTGGGTGATCATAAAGATCACGCGCTGCACAAGCTACCCGTGCAGCAGCAAGATTTATCTCTTCCGTACGATCTTGAAGCTGATACTCTGCTAAGACAACAGAAGTAGCACCAAATGTATTGGTTTCAATGATATCGGCACCTGCATCATAGTAGGCTTCATGTATTTTTTGAATTAAATCTGGACGCGTGAGATTAAGCATCTCATTACAACCTTCATATTCCTCTCCGCCAAAATCTTCAGCAGTTAGATTCGCTTGTTGTAACATGGTTCCCATAGCGCCATCGATAATTAAAATCTTCTCATTTAATCGTTCTTGAATCGATTTTCTATTCACACACATCATCCTACTTTCTATCTCACAAAAAAACCTTCATCTCAGAAGATGAAGGTTGTTGTGTCGATCACTACATGCAACGCTCTCATCACTCAGAGGATTTACTCTGCAGGAATTGGCACCATGTAGATGATCATTCATCTACTGGTTGCCGGGTTTCATCGGGCCAGTCCCTCCACCACTCTCGATAAGAGAAGTATTTTATTCAATTACATAACTATACATTTTTTCCAAACTCTTGTCAAACTGCGTACTTACATTTGTTTTCCTAGCTGTTGAAAAGTCTCTGCTGTATGTAAGTTTGACTCTTTTTGTAAAGAGTACATTTTTTTTGTAACTTGTAAAAACTTCTCGTCATCGTGTAGCTCCATATAACAATCAGCAAGAGCAAAGCATGCCTCAAAACAAAGTTCGGTGAAACCGTTTTCTTGAGTAGCGGATATCACTCGTTCCAGATGGACAACTGCTTGATTCCATGCTTTTTTTTGTTTCTCTATCTGTGCCTTTAGATAGAGGGATCGTAAAGCCCATTCATCACCAGTATTTTGACCAATCATTTTTAAACTTTCATCAGCAATCGTATCAGCAAGGTGAATATTATCCTGCTTCAATGCTAACTGAATCATGGGCAGATAAGCCTGTACAATATCAAATGGTTGACGAACATATTCAACCATTCCCCGTACAAAGTGAAAACAGGTTTCTGCATGTTCTAACTGCTCCACTTCAAGGTAAATCTTACCCAGTAATACCCAGAGATGAAATAAATGATCTTGGTAACGACTTCCATTTGCTAACCTGATTCCTTCCCGTGCATAAACAATTGCATCATGATGCAACTTCATACGCAGATATAATTCTGCCCGTAATCTGTACATCTCCAACACAAAACCATCTTTTCGAATGGAATCAATTGAGTTCCAAAGCAATTCTAAATACTTAATCGCTTCATTTGTATGCCCAAGTTGTTCTAAATAGGTAACCTGTTGTAATTGCAACTGATAGATTAATTGATCCTCATGATTTCCCCGTTTTTGAAATGCCCTTACACCTCGTTCTACATAGATCAATGCTTGATCTACATCCTGACGTTCAAAACTACAGCGGGCTAGTTCGGCGTAACTGCTAGCAATGACATTGTTCTCTTGAGCATAGGAATCCTGTTCAGCATATCGAATGGCTTCACTCAATTCACGTTCTGCTTTTTTCCATTGTTGCTTTTGTAAGAATCTCTTCCCTTGGAGCAAATGTTGGATCGCCTGATAGTTTGCAATGGATCGCTTAGGAATACTTTTTAGCATTAAGAGCGCTTCTTCATCTTTACCTAGATCAATCAATGCTTCCATGGCAGTAAAAGTTAGCTCCACTCGTTCCGTATTCTCACTGTTTTCTATCATCAACTTAGGTATTTCTTTTATATTTATATTTAACTTATCTAGCAAATACAAAACTTTATCTTTATTAACATGGGGGACGCCGCGTTCTACGTTACTAATGGTAGCAGTTGAAATATGCTCATCCGCTAAATCTTCTAAACGTAACCCTTGTTCTTTCCTCTTATTACGGATAAACTTACCAATCTCATTGATCTCGAGAACATTCACGCGCTCCTCCCCTTTCGGAATATTTGTTAACTATATTTTAATCGATTATCCTATGTGAGATAAAGAAAAAGATGAATAGAATTAGACATTAAAAGCTTGTAAATGTTTCCAAGGAAAATGTGATCAACTAAATTAACATATATTTTAATAAAAGGAACATATAGTAAAAAGGCAAGGGTCCATAGCAAATATAGAGAAGACTATTGCTTGATTAGAGTTATATTGGACAAATCATGGAGAAGGACTCGTTCCATCCGAGGAGAATATGTTCTCCTCTTCGAACATCGTGATCATGTCGCCGAACGGTACGATCCCGACACCTCCGAACGAGTGGAGGGACCGAAAGTGGACCGGCCTACAGAGCGGCAGAGTCTGGGTCACCATGAAGAAGTGAGAGTGAGACCTACTCAGCGAACCGACCTACAGTACGGATCGCCGTGGTGAAGTGAGACTGACCAACATGAGCCAGGTGATGATGAGCTGTGAAGCTTCGATCATCACCTGGTTCTGTTTTCCCATCTCCTTATATCAGCGTCTTTGCTATATTTTTTATATTTTTTTACCCCTTTAGTTGAATCATATTTAACACACGTGTTGGATTTACGACAACCCATGTGGAGACTTCACCGGATATTAAAGTGATGGGTGTTATTCTCGAAATGTTCAGTTTATTATCCGAACTGCACAATTTAAGATGGATCCGCCCAGGATGAAGCTCTATATATTTTGTAGCACCTTTATAACTTACTTGTTTAAAGAGTATCTCTCCTCCTTGTGCCTTTAAATCGAGTGTTGGTGCTTGGGGAGAAAGGTGAATGAACCGAACTTTTGATACACTCGGTTCTGCCGTTTGTTCATCCTGATAGAGCAGCATCTGAATCCGATGTGACTCTCGTTGACGATCCGTTAACCCGGCTGTATAACGCTTCTTCCAATCGACTTCAAAATGCTTACGTAGTAAAAGACGTTGACGATCACCGCTCCGAAATATTTCTAGGCGATGATTTCCAGATGGTATTGCAAAATAGGAGCTATGCGAAAGATAGGGCAAAGCATGAACCACTCTTCGATCATCAATATATATATCAATAGGTGTCCTTGACGAAGAAATTGCCGCATGTAAAAAGCGAATCTCTGGTCTAGGCGAATGCTTCTGCACCTTCTCCCCCGACAAGCCTTGCTCCACCTGCATATAGTGACTCATTCCTCTTTGAATATCGAGCTCCGCTCTTCTAAGATCATCATTCATCAGCCAATCTGTCATCTGTTTAACGCTCCTTATCTCCTAAGATCACTTAAATGTATGCAATCAAAGTAAAAGAGATACGTTTTTCTCAAAGACATAGAAGATGACAAATGTCATGTGAAAGTGATGACATCTATGAATGTTCTATTTTACCCCAGACCAGTAAGATAAGTGTATCAAGACAAACGAAAGCAACTTATCTGAGGTGATCAAAAATGAAACCAGTGATTCAACTGAATCAGGTACACAAACGCTTTACTGACAAAAAAGTTGTTCAGAATCTATCATTTGAAATAGAGAAAGGAAGCTTTGTCGCATTACTAGGCCCCAATGGAGCCGGTAAAACAACAACAATATCCATGATGCTTGGATTAATCAATCAAACGAGCGGACAAATTCTCCTCTTTGGAAAAAAGCCTGAAGAGACAGCAGTCAAAAACCGGATTGGCGCTATGTTACAAGATGTACATCTAATTGATGACTTAACTGTAGAAGAATTGATCGATTTATTCCGTCATTACTATCCAAAGTCGTTGCCATTAGATTATTTATTAGCAGTTTCCGACTTACAGAAGAGTCGCAAAAAAATCGCTCATTCGCTTTCCGGAGGGCAAAAAAGACGGCTTAGCTTTGCCTTATCACTTGCTGGTGATCCTGATCTTCTATTTTTAGATGAACCAACTGTAGGCATGGATATTATTTCGCGTCAATTATTCTGGGATACAGTTCGCAAACTAAAAGAGCAAGGAAAAACGATTATTCTTACTACACATTACCTTGAAGAGGCAGATAAGATGGCCGATCGGATCATCATGATCGATCAAGGCAAACTGATCGTAGATGGAACACCAACAGAATTAAAAAAATCCACACTAGGGAAATCGATATCTTTCATCGTTGATCAAAAGACTACTACTCAAAAACTATATCAATTTCCTGGTGTTACAGATGTGGTCTGGGAAGGCGAACGTGTCAAGCTATATAGCCAAGATACTGATCAATTAATAAGAGAACTAATTAATAGTCATTTAAAAATGAAAGAAATTGAAATCTCAAATAGTAATTTGGAAGAAGCATTTCAACACTATGTAGAAAAAGCAAAAATTTCTTAGGAGGAAGATGAAAATGAGCATGTTTTTTGCCCAATGTAAAGCTGAATTTATCCGTTTGCTTCGTAGAAAAAAGACTTGGTTTACATCTCTATTGCTACCCACTATTCTATACTTTGTCTATGATCAATCCCATGGAACTGGAAAGTTCAATGGCGCTGATATTTCAACATATCTATTAATGGCGATTGCCTGTTTTGGACTGGTTATGACGAGCGTTAATACACTATCCGTTCAATTCGCTGATGAACGAAAACAGGGATGGACTCGGCTATTAAAGATGACCCCGCTACCAAATTCATACTACTTATCTGCTAAAATAGTGAGTCAGTTTATCATTAATTTAAGCTCTCTAGTATTCCTATTCTTAATTGGAGCCTTTACACAAGGGGTCGAATTATCATTATGGCAGTGGATTTCATGCACAGTGTGGATTCTACTCGCCACAATCCCTTTTATGACCTTAGGAATTCTAATTGGTACAATTCGGATCGTTGAAATTGTCCAAATCATCTCTAGCCTGACCATGATGTTACTCTCTCTCCTCGGTGGATTGTTGATGCCAATTCAAACCTTGCCCCACTGGCTACAAAAGTATGCAATCTGGAGCCCTACTTATCGCCTTGGTCAAGGAGCTTGGGATTTAATCGCAGGACATTCTCCACATTTACAAGCAGTATGGATTTTAGCTGGATATGCAATCATCTTTATTGGATTGGCAACCTTTATTATTAAAAGGCAAGAAGCTATATAAAAGCCTCACTCATCATCTTTGATGGTGAGTTTCTATCATTCTTAAAGGAGTTACAACAGGAATAGGCTTAGTAAAGCCCAACAGACCTGTCGACAAAGATAATGAAAAACAAAAAAGCAATTCATATCATTTGGCTAACTTTTTTACTCGCATACTTTTACGATCTATTCCATGAACAAGGACCGAATCGTTGGATCAATCTTTCGCTATTACTCATATTTTCGCTTATTTATGCATTAGGATTAATTCATGACAAATATCAATTTTATTGTACACTAGCCCTGATGGTTATCATTATCATCTGTATTTTTTATTCTCATTCCAATGCTTGGTTCCTTAGTTTCTATCTTGTGATTTTGATTGGGACATTAAAAAAAATCAAGCAGCTGATTACATTACTGGCATTTTTATTTGTTATTTTAATCACAACTATATGGCATGGAAGCAGTCATCTGCAAAATATAGATTGGCTCCTCTCAAATATTCCTTGGATGATTTTTGTGCTTTCCCTTCCAGTTCTCTCTTTTATGGGCAGACGTTCAAAAGAATTAAAAGAAAAATTATCACTTGCTAATGAGGAGATCGCCAAGCTAGTAAAAAACGAAGAAAGGGAAAGAATTTCTCGCGATCTCCATGATACACTTGGACATACGCTCTCTTTACTCACTCTAAAAAGCGAGCTAGCGGAACGCTTGATAGAAAAGAATAAGATAGAAAAAGCGATTCAAGAATTGCAAGAGATTCAAACAACATCTAGAAACGCCTTACAACAGGTTCGACTGTTGGTCTCTGATATGAATATGACCACAATTGCTGATGAACTGATCCGCGCAAAAAAGCTTTTAGCAACCGCAAAAATCACCTTAGAGAGTGATTCAGACATTCATACTCTTTCCATTCCACCATTGATCCAAAATATTTTAGGCATGTGCTTACGGGAAGCCGCTACAAATGTGGTGAAGCATAGCCAGGCAAAAGCTTGTCAATTTAAACTTAAAGAACATCCAGGAGAATGGCGAATGATGCTAATCGATAATGGGATCGGAATCAGCTTAGCAAATATTGATCAATTGAAAACAAATGGAATCCGAGGAATGAAAGAACGATTAGCAATCATCGAAGGGAAAGTTGATTTTATCCCTAGCAAGAGAGGAACCCAACTTCAAATTACGGTTCCTAGAATCAAACACCATCAAGATCGAAAGGAATAAACACATGAAAATCTTTATCGCGGAAGATCAAGGCATGTTACGTGACGCTTTAAGCGCTTTGTTAGAGTTAGAAGAAGATATTGAGGTTATCGGAAAAGCAGAAGACGGTTACAAGGCTTTAGAGCAAATCACTCAGTTAAATCCCGATCTCTGTATTCTAGATATTGAAATGCCGAAGATGACTGGATTAGAGGTGGCTAAGCAGCTAAAGAAAAAACATCATCCCTGTAAAGTGGTCA
Organism: Seinonella peptonophila; assembly: GCF_900129355.1. Lineage (GTDB taxonomy): Bacteria > Bacillota > Bacilli > Thermoactinomycetales > Thermoactinomycetaceae > Seinonella > Seinonella peptonophila. The sequence continues at coordinate 67,368 of NZ_FQVL01000008.1, forward strand.
TTGTCACAACATTTGCTCGCACCGGATATCTTCAACGGGCAATGAAGGCTGGGGTGAAAGGTTATCTTCTTAAAGATTTACCGATCACTCAATTAGCTGATTCACTTCGAAAAATTGATCAAGGGGCAAGAATCATCAGTCCAGAACTCTCCTTCTCTTTTTGGGAAGAAGAAAATCCTTTAACAGAGCGTGAACAAGAGATTTTGCAACGGATATCAAAAGGCGAAACTGTAAAAGAGATCGCCCAACATTTATATTTATCCAATGGAACTGTTCGTAACTACATCTCAGAAATTCTCCAAAAATTGGAGGTTAAAAATCGAATTGAAGCAATTACTGTTGCAGAAGAAAAGGGATGGATATAGCTGGATGAATACAAAAATTGACCAATTGAGACATTAAGTTTCAAAAATAAACAACATGGCGTATAATCGGTAGCTAGAGTTGCATTTTATTTTTATTAAAATTAAACCGAAGTAGTTTGATGGCGTGGAGAGATTCATGTTAAAAGTTTGGGGTAGGCAAAAGAGAATCCTCTCCATTCAAGGCGGGAGGTTCAAGTAGCAAATGGAAGATTGTATCTTTTGTAAGCACACAGATAAGATTTTAGAAAATAACCATGCATTTGCGATTTTTGATCAATATCCTGTGAGTAAAGGTCATATTTTAATTATTGCAAAACGACACGTTGCTGATTATTTTTCTTTAACAATTAGAGAAAAGTTTGCAATTGAACAATTATTGGATGCAGCGAAAGAAAAGTTAATCGATGAATATCAACCCGATGGTTTTAATATTGGAATCAACTGTGGTCAGGCTGCTGGACAGAGTGTCCCTCACACTCATGTTCATCTCATTCCTCGCTATGTGGGTGACCTAGAGAATCCATTAGGTGGTGTTCGCGGAGTGATCCCTGACAAACGGCTATATCCTTAAATTCAAAGAGTCGCACAAGGACAAAACACAATCCACCAAAAAAATACAAGCTCTACCAGTAAAAAATCTCCAACAACAACCAATCACGAAACGCACCGTAATCCAACTACACATTCCAATCAATGGCAAGCAAATGCTACATATCAATCATGTGACATGGTTACATATAAAGGAAGAACCTATGTAGCGAAATGGTGGAATGTAAATCAAGCCCCCAAACCCAAGAGTAGAACGGAAACCCTTGGTTCAAATTACATTAAAAACCAATCCGCATAGGATATGGTTTTTATTTTGCACAAAAATGTCACTATTTATTTCATAAAATTAATCATTCGGGTATTGATATTTCTCCTGCTTACGGTTATCATATGAATGGTTCGTATATGAAACATTATCATCTAAATGTTTTGGGGTGTGAAAAATGTTAAGCCAGGACCAGGTTCACGAGTTATTCCAAGCACTAAGACATAGTGGAAAAGTGATGCACCAAATATTTCAGCTTGAGCTTAAAAAAGTAGGGTTAACTGTTCCACAAGCACGTGTATTAAAAATTCTGTATGAAAAAGGAAAACAATCACAAGTCGAGCTAAGCCGTGAACTGGACTCCTCGATGAGTTCCTTGAGCGGAATGATTGATCGGATGGAGCGAATGGGACTTGTTGTACGCCAACGAGATGGAAAAGATCGTCGGATTGTACAAATTGAATTAACGCAAAAAGCTCAGGAACTAAAGAGTGACCTTCCTGCCGAAGGGAAATTTTTCCGCAAATACACCGAGAGCATGTCCACTGAGGAAATCATTAACCTGACTCACCACCTCAAACGTTTCACACAATCTTTGGAAGAAGGGCTAAAGAAATGGAACAAACAGTAGAAAAGAATAGACGCTTTCCTTGGGCAATCAGTGTCATTGTTTTACTGGTTCTGATCGGGGTCGGCGTTGCTCTTTACATGTACAATCAATCTTCACTCTATATACAGACCGATAATGCAAAATTAACTGTCGATCAAGTGACCATTTCCGCTAAACAGAACAGCAAGCTAGCTACTTGGGACATTCAACAGGGAACCTCTTTACAGAAAAATCAAAAATTAGGCTCTGAGCAACCATTGACAGCAGGAACCAATCCAACTGGTCAAACAGCTCAAACGAAGCAACCAACTGCTTCCGCTAGTGATATTGTCTCACCTATTGCTGGTACTGTGATTCAGAATCGTCTCCAAGCTGGACAGTCGGTAACTCAAGGTCAACCATTGGCTGTTGTAGCTGATCTATCCAAAGTTTATGTCTTGGCATATGTTGACGAAGATCAAATTCACAATGTTGCTGTTGACAAAGATGTTGACATCACGTTTGACGCATACAAGGATCAAACCTTTAGTGGTAAAGTGGCAGAAATCGGAAGCACTGCTGGTAAGTTTGCACAAAGCAGTGCAATTCTTAGCACAAGCACAGATAAAAAAGAAATGGAACGCGTTCCAGTGAAAATTGAAATCGACCATTTCTCTGTTAAATATCCGGTTATTGGACTCAATGCATCTGTGAAAATTCACAAATAATGTACGGAGGTAGTGGGAAACGATGAGTACGAAACGAATGATATTAATCAATACAGTCATCTTTATTGTGATTGCTGCAATCGCCATTGGTGGCTATGCCTACTATTCGGAAGCAGCCAACTATGTTAAAACGGATGACGCGAAAATTACCGGTGATTTGATGCCTGTAACAACTGATACAGCGGGTAAAATTACGGACTGGCAAGGAACCGTAGGAAAGACTTTTAAAAAAGGCGATGTAATAGGTAAAGTCGCACTTCCAACTGGAACAAAAGATATTACAGCACCGATTGATGGAACCATTGTACAAAACAAAACCAATAACGAACAATTAGTGGCACCTGGTCAACCCATTGCACAGATGGTAGATCGGAACAAGCTCTATGTATTAGCAAATATTGAAGAGACTTCATTAGAAGATGTAAATATTGACCAAGATGTTGATATTCAAGTAGATGCTACCTCAAACAGCAAGATTAAAGGCAAAGTAAAAGAGATTGGACAAACAACCAATTCTGTCTTCTCCTTATTGCCTGCTGATCAGTCAAGTGGAACCTATACAAAGGTTGTACAAAGAATACCTGTAAAAATAGAATTAGACTCTTATCCAGAAGAGATTGTACCTGGAATGAATGCAACAATCTGGATTCATAAATAATTTAACTACTTTAGTTTAGAAAGGGAGGGGACAAAAGTGCCTACTGAAGAAGGCAACGGCATACGCCAGCATATTCCGTTGATTATTGTCATCATGTCTGGTATGTTTCTGGCAGTTTTAAACCAGACGTTGCTCAGTGTCGCAATCCCTCATTTTATCAACGAATTTCAAGTAACAGCTACCACTGCTCAGTGGTTAATGACCGGCTATATGCTGATTAATGGTGTCTTGGTACCGATGTCCGCCTACTTAATTGAACGTTTTGGAACCCGCAATCTCTTTATTGGTTCCATGTTGTTCTTTACAATTGGCTCATTCATTTGTGGTATTGCCATGACTTTCCCCATCTTACTTACAGGACGATTAATTCAAGCAATCGGTGCTGGAATTTTGATGCCTCTGTGTATGACGATCATTCTCTATATCTTTCCCCCTGAAAAACGAGGAAAAGGAATGGGGATCGTTGGATTAGGAATTATGTTTGCTCCTGCGATTGGACCAACACTTTCAGGATGGGTAATGGAACATTATAGCTGGCGCCTTCTATTCAATGGGATTGTGCCATTATCCATCATCATTCTTATCATTGCTACGATTTTAATGAAAGAAGTAAAAGAGAAAAGTAATCCTCAATTTAGTTTTCTTGGCTCACTTCTCTCAACCCTAGGCTTTGGTCTTTTTATTTATGGATTGAGCCAAGCAGGTACAGATGGTTGGACAGACCCAATTGTACTTAGCTGTATCTATGCTGGGTTGATCGCGATATTAATCTTTATCTATCAGCAGTTACGTGCTAAAAATCCGATCCTTAACTTTCGCATCTTTAAATATGACATGTTCTCATTATCAACATTAATCAGCATGATTGTCACCATTGCAATGTTCTCAGGCATGTTTCTACTGCCAATCTATCTCCAAAACCTAAGAGGTTTTTCACCGCTTGAATCAGGTTTATTAATGCTTCCTGGTGCAATTGTGATGGGAATCATGTCACCAGTCTCTGGCTATCTTTTTGACAAAATAGGTCCACGATGGCTTGCCGTTGTAGGGATGGCGATTACGACCGTCACAACATGGGAATTTACCCATCTAACATTAGATACAAGTTATAACTACATTTTGACAATCAATATTATTCGTTCGCTCGGTATGTCCTTGTTGATGATGCCGATTATGACTGCTGGGCTGAACCAGCTTCCGCGTGAAGAGAACTCACATGGAACAGCAATGTCTAACACGATGCGTCAAGTGGGTGGCTCTATTGGGATTAGCCTTTTCACCACGATCTTTACAATACGCACAGATTTCCATCTCGCTCATTTAAAAGAACAAACCAACCTATTCGATCCACTGTTCCAACAGATGTTTCAAACGTTGAGCAATGGTCTTGCTGCCGTCACTGGAACACCTCCTGGAACAAGCCAACAATTAGCTACGGCATTGTTGGGTGGCCGCGTTGGTCAATCATCTGCTGTTTCGGGAATTAATGACGCTTTTTACTGGGCAACTGCTTTCGCTCTAGTCGGCTTTATTCTCAGCTTCTTCTTACGCGATGTCCGTCGAGATAAGAAGCCTGAGCTGGCTGTAAAAGAGCCAAATCAACCTTCACCAGACTCAGCAGAAGTTGTAGAAGAACCTGCATCATCTGAACCTGTACCAAAAGAACAAGCACAACCCATTCCATCAGCATAAAAAATAGCCCCCTTTATTGGGGGTTTTCGTTTATTTTTCTGGTAAAACTAAGTCGCCTTCTGGATCGAGCCCTAAGCTAGCCGCATATTTTTTTGCACCTTCTTCATCATGTTTCTCTATAAATGCATTAATAATCATCTGATGTCGACGGCGATCCATTTTTATTTTTTTGCGCAATGACATCATTGTTTGTACATCATCGGACAAACCTGCTTGCTCAAAGCGCACCTCGGGTAGATCACTTGAGATGTTAAGTAATTTCGCTTTCTGATTCGTTCGCTCCAAATAGGCAACCACAACATCCATGTAGTTTCGATCTAAGCTGAGTACTCGTTCATATTGTCCAGCGCGTAGATAAGTAAAGATTACCGCTTTCTGATCTTCACGATCTAACTTCTTAAAATCAATCTTGGCAAATTCCTTTGAGGCATTTGTAAAATCTTGGATAGCCGCATAGCGTAACCCTGCTAAAGCTGGACTACTCTGGCTGCCAGCAAAGGATAGAGGCTGAAAAGAATTTTGGATCATCAGATAGATGATGGTTAAGAATAATAAAGAACCGATTGTTAACAAAGATAATATATAAAGCAGTTTATGACGACGTAACGCTTTAAACCAATCTATTAAGCGTTGTCGTCTCCCAGGCAACAATGGTAACTGATCTCCCTTTTTTCCTGAATCAGTTAAAGCTAGGAAAGCAGGCTTCTTCACGATAGGCGGGGTTGTTTTCTGTTCTACCTTCTCCAATACTGATGCTTTCTGCTCCACTGCCACTGATTGTCTTTCTTGCTGAATAATGGAGAGTAATTCATTTAAATCAGTTGCCTCCATCCACTTTTTGATCAATGGACGTTCCCCAGCTAATGCTTGTTGATAAGCCTGCTTATTTCCATTTAGACGAATTTCATCAAAGCGTGCTTCCGAAAATAGCAAGAGCAACAGCCGGCGCACTTGATCGATAATCGGTTCTTGTTCATAACCATCGGCAGGCATAAGACCTTTTACACCACGGTAGAGCAACTTTACTCTACCTTGCGCATCAACAAAGAAATTCAAAGGGTGAAAGACGGTTACCAACTGAGTCTGTGTCTCAAAATAATATGCAATACGCACCAATTGATCTACAATTGCCAATTTTACCGGCCGATCCATTGTTCTTCCTTGTTGAAAGGGTAAAAAGCCTGGTTCAATTTGATATAAGAAAAAGAAACTCTCTCGATCATCAGATCGGTTTACTTGGCAAGAAAAACTGAGATCTGGTAACTGAAAGATGGGATCAAGCTCTTTTGGGGTATCGATCATCAGCTCCCGTGCTGGCAACTCAAAGAAGATTTGGTTTTCGTCAATTGCTAATGTTCCTTGATTAAACGATATTTTTTTCATATCAATCACCCTTCTTCTTCGATCATGGATCAAATAGACCTGATACCGGCTCTTCATCCAACCCCTTTGTATGATGAATCATCTGAATGAGTTCTTCGCTTGTTATTTGATCGGATTTCGACCCTTCACCTATCTTACCAATAATCATAATCGTAATCAGGATAAATCCAATCAATGGTAAAATCCATTTTTTCACGATTACTGGTTTTTTGACGTTTACCCGTTGCATGATCATTTGCAACTTTTGGTATTCTGGGAGACCTCGATGATCTGTCCTTGTCTCTTCAAGAAACTGCACATCGATGGGTCCTTTATCATGATGTTTCATATAATCGCCTCTACTGATAAATCATTTTTACAGCCAAATGTGAATTTGGAACCTCATGTTCAGTAAAAATTTGATTCAAATCCGGTAAATAACTGGTACAATCTCCCTTTTGGATCAGTTACAACAATTGAACGCTCTTGTTCATGAATCATATTCGTTAAAATATAAGACTTCGTTTTCCCTGATCCTGGCGATCCAACTATAAATACATTTCGATTCGGTATCTTTGTCTACTCCGAAAGAATCACTGGTTTATTTTTATATACTCCTGATATCAAACTCGATGGATTTTTGAGATTCTCATTACTGCTGCGATTCCATGTATTTCGGGCAAAGGCTTGATCATTAAAAATCTCTTTTGCTTCAGCAAAACGCGCAGTTTCATAAGCACCATAGATAGCTGCTTCATTGAAATTTTTCCCTTTTAATTTATTATATAACCAAATTCCAAAAAATAGAGCGATGATTGTTAAAACAATTTGCCTCTTTACAAATGATGATTGTTTTGCAGCACCTGAGAAGACTTAGCAAGTTGCTGATAGAAAAAAGAAAAGGGATCAATCTTTTGATGATAGGCGCCTAGAAGGAACGGTTAGCATCGACTACCTTTTGCCATAACCTTCCAAATAATTCTATGCCAATTGATCCACAATTCTTCTCAGCCGTCCTCACACCCAAAGCCACGGTCTTGATCAATTCCTTTGTCTCGATCTGGCGAAGAAATTCTAATGCATGGAACTTCCCTTTTGTCGATTCTAGTAATGGCATTTGTCGATAAGAAACAGATTTTTCCTCTAAAGTATTGGGATCTTGAAAGACCAGTTTTCCATCCCGCACTTCTTGAAAAGATGAAAACGATGGGTTGCTTTGATTTGGGTCTTGCCGTTCAACTAATCCCATTGGGTCTTTCATTTCCTTTGGCTGAATGTCAGGCGTGGGTAACTGCTCCCTAACCTCCTTTGTCATTTGAATCTCAATTCTTTTGATCATCTCATCACGCGCACGTTCCGCATATTCAGCTAACTCTCGTTTCTTCATTTCTTGCTCATAAATCCTTAATAGAAGATCAATAAAAAATTCAATAATTCCCTTCGCCGCCTGATCTATCTCTCTACTCTGCTGAACGATGAGAAATCCCTTCCTATTAACAGCCTATTCACTCTATTTACTCACTTAATTATAGTCGAAATTTAGCGAGCTACCAATACTAATGCGCATAAATGAGGAACCCGATTTGGGTTCCTTTCGATTTTTATTGAATTACACCACATGCAATTCGTTTTCCTGAGTCTCCACTTGGGTCCGTTTTGTAGTCATCTATCTTTTCATGAATGACAATCGATGTTCCACCAAAATGGAATAATGAATGTGCTTGACCTTTTTGTAATGTTACCCCTGCTAGGACTAGACTCGCATTTGCCTTTCCTGTTGAGTCGACTGTTAGGTTTAACATGTCACCCATATGTTTTCCTTTTGGATTCTTCTCACCATGTTCTTTATGAGTTGGGTTAAAATGCTTTTTGGCTGATTGAAAGTCGGGCAAGGTACATTTGCCTACTTCATGAATATGTAATCCATGTTGACCTGGGGCAATATTGGTAACGGCTAACTCCATTTTCACCCCATTTTGTACTTCTTCAAATGAAGCAGTCCCCACACTTTTACCTGTTTGATCGATTAATTTTGCTGTTGCTCGTTGTGGCTCATTTTTTACCTTTTGCGGTTGCTTCGATCCCGTAGCCGCTTTATCTAATGACATACATCCTGCTAACACTGTTACCATGATCATAAAAAGTAGTAATACTCGGCTCATCAGAAACCTCCTCCTTAGCACATTTGTTTTATAAAAGTATATCATATGTAATCTGAAAATTAATAATATATCATGATCAAAAAATGTACGAACTTAGCAGGAATGGACAATTAATCATTGAAAAATTATGATATTACTCAATTTTCAGGAAAAAGAGGTGTGGTTACATGTCGGAACAAGTCAAACTACAAATAGTAGGAATGAATGAGGAGACAGCTATGAAAAAGATAGAAACCGCATTGTACCAACTGCCTGGACTGATCGAAGCCAATGTTAATGTTGAAAAACAATTTGTCCAAGCCATATATGAGCCTGAATTAACAGGCCCCTATCGACTGCAAGAGGCAATTGAAAAATTAGGTTTATCGGTTATTTTAGACCAACCCCATTTAAAGCCTGTTCCCGCTCAGTTAGATAGCGATTTTACAGCCGAACCAAACATCCCTGTTGAAGAAGTTGCCGCAACAATCGCAGCTTCAACGTCTATTCAAGATGGATCAGTATGTGAGCTATGCCCCCCCACCAAACAATGGGAATTTCCTGCTACTCCTTCACTGGATAAAACTTGGATAGCGATTATGCTGACCATTCCGCTTCTATGGTCATTGTTAAGTGAAATATCAATCTTTTCCTTCTTCTACATACCGACATTATTTACAAATCCGTGGTTCCAATTGCTACTCGCAACTCCACTACAATTCTTTTGGGGCTCGCCTTATTATAGAAAAGCATGGAATTCACTACAAAATCGCCAAATCAATATAGATGTCTTAATCATGTTGGGGACTTCATGCGCTTATTTATATAGTCTGATTACCCTTCTATTTCCAAGGCAAGAACCAGACCCTCATTTTGAAACAAGCGCACTTTTGATCACGCTTTTTCTGGTCAGTAAATGGTTAGAGAAAAAAATAGAAATACATCAGATTGATCCGATTCGGCAGCTAATCGATTTACAGATAGCTCAAGTTACACGAATTAAGGGTGAAGATGAACAAACAGTTCCTTTGGAACAAGTAGTGGTTGGTGATCATTTACTTGTAAATCCAGGTGAGAGGATTCCAACTGATGGAGAAGTGATCATCGGAGAATCGATGGTAGATGAATCGATGATTATGGGACGCAAAGAAAACAGATCCCTAAAACCAGGGGATCGCGTGATAGCAGGTACATTAAATGGACATGGACAACTAACAATTTGTGTGCAATCGATTGATCAAGATACGATTTTAGCCAAAATTATTCAGGCCGTTCGCTCTGCACTTCAAGTAGAATCATCTATGCAAAAAATGGCCCAACGTGTTTCAACCTATTCTGGACCGACCATTCTGGCGATCTCATTACTCACACTCATAATTGGGTTATTCAAGCACTTTGTCCCCTCACTGGAAGCAGCTATCGCAGTGCTTGTCATCTCTTGCCCATGTATCTACCAAATCGCCACCCCCATCATGATCATCCTAGGACTCGGCAAAGCAGCTCAGCATGGCATCATTTTCTCAAGCTGTGAACAATACGAACAAGCATATGAAATCGACACCATTCTACTAGAAAAAACCGGGGTTCTAACTGCTGGAAAGCCTGAGCTTGTCGATATTATCCTCTACTCTGGACAATCTGAATACCAACTGCTACGTTTTGTTGGTTCATTAGAAAAGCAAATCGATCATCCGCTTGCCCATGCCATTGTATCCGCCGTTGAAGAGCGTCAGATTCAGCTTACGAGTGTTGATCAATATACAAAGTTACCTGGGTATGGGGTTCATGGACGAGTAGAAGGAAAAACGGTCACTGTGGGCAACCGCAAACTGTTAAAACAACAAAGCATCAACACCGAAGCGATTGAAGATCAGCTCCGGATGCTAGAAGCAGAGGGGAAAACGACAATCTTAATTGCCATCGATCACCGAATCGCTGGTATCCTTACTTTTCTAGACCCATTTCGTGAAGGAGCGGTTCACGCGATCCGTCGTCTGCGAAAAATGGGGATTGCGATTCAATTAATGACAGGTGATAGTCGTCGTACAGCAAATATGATTGCACAAACAGCAGGCATTCGTTATGTCTTGGCAGATGCACTATGCAGTGGCAAAGAAGCTGAGATCAAGCGTCTTCAGCAACAAGGCCGAAAAGTAGCAGTGATACATACTGCTACTGATCCAGTTCCGTATTCGACTACAGCAATGCAAATTCAACTTGATAGCGGGGCTTCTATTTACCCTTCTTACGGACAGTTACAAATTATAGAGCGTCATTTGCATCAAGTTGCTGCTGCTTTAGAGAGCAGTCGTCAAACATTTCGCAAGGTGAAAATGAATCGTTTCTGGGTAGGTGCTTATCATCTGATCTTTATTCCACTTGCTACAATGGGCTTTCTACCACCGGAGATGGCGGGTGCAGTTATGGTCACCAGCTTTGCTATACTAGCGTTTTATGCATATCATCAAGTGTTAAAAATAAACACCCACCCATAGATTTCGTTAATCAATTTGCATCAATGGTCAACTGCCGAGCCAGGTTCTACTCCCTCGCATAAGATAAGTTTGAGGGAGGTGATAAACGTGGGCTGGGAATCTAGAAGACATCGTCGGATCGTTCACTTTGGTCCTTCCATTCATATTCATAGAATTTGTCCTGGAGAAACCAGAAGAGTTCACTGCGGATTTCGCCATCGCCATCGTCGAAGAATAGTGAGACTTCATATTCGAGAAGGAGAACTACTCATTGTAAAATGCAAAAGAAGCCGTAGACGTTTTGCCTTTGCTGCTGTTCCATTGGAATGCCTAAGATGCGTTCGTTTCGTCACCGTATTCGGCAATCACACCGTCAAGATACACAGAAGAGAGCACAGAAGAGAGCATTGTCAATGGTAATCATCCCACATCAATTGGACATGGGGAGCTTTCCGCTCCCTAGGGTCCCGGGCTAAGTAAAATAATAAGCCTGCATTCGATAGATTTAGATTGTTCAAAATGCTATTCTGTTATTACATACAGCTATCGTTCATCTGGAAGGGAGCAAAACCAGACGAATTCCAATGCTGGAGCATGTTCATACCCAAAAACCAAGGGTCATCTAACGGAGAAACATTGATTACACAAATTCAGCTTCCTCTCGATGGAAAACACGTCATAGACGAGTGCTATGTTGGGCTCACTCCAACACATGGGACTTCATATCTCGTCAACCGAGCTATGCTGCTCGACCCCGCGACTCATTGCGCGAAGCTGTGCATGTTCCCGATCTACGGCTGGATGGCTGGGGAGATGCAGCCGAGCGCCTGGCTGATTAAGTTGTTCAGCCCGCTCAACCAGCTCGTCAAGCTGTTCACCCGCAGCCCTCTTCAGTACCTTCAGGGCGTGTGGATGACCCCTGATCAAATCCACATCCTCGTCCGAACGAAGAACGGTCTCATCATCGAGCCACGACACCACGGTGACAAGCCAGTCAAGAGTGATAACGAGGGCTAATCTGTACAACCTTTAAATCAAAACCACCTTCCCTTGGTGTGGAACCTTGGGAAGGTGGTTTTGATATGTAGATCGATTGATTAGAAAAGCTGAATCTGAAAATCTCCTTCGATATATGTATATATTTCTTCGATTTGTCAATTATATACTCTTTTATATCTGATAAGCTATAAGTAGAAACATGTTTTTTATCCCCTTGCTACTCTAATGGCTACGGCTTCCATCATCTTCGATAATCTGCATAAAAAACGCATATCCTATCAAAGACTGAAATTTGCTAAGAGGTAGGGAATGATATGCCATTTAAACAACAAATTCAAACTAATAAACAAAAAACCATCTTACTTGTTGCTATCTTTATCGCTTTTGTACTATTCATTGGCTCGACTATTACTTATCTACGATCAGAAAATTGGGTGTCTGGATTTATTATCGCATGCGTGATCGGGCTGATCTATACAGGAATTATGATTGCCTCCAGTACACGTATGGTGATGGCGATGAATCATGCAACTGAAATTGACCATCCTGAGCAGCACCCCTATCTTTGGCAAATGATTCAACGATTAGCGAATCGTGCAGAAATACCGATGCCCAAAATCTATATTATTGAAGATAATAGCCCCAATGCTTTTGCGACTGGTTTATCACCGCAAAAAGGCGCTGTTGCTATGACAACAGGTCTGCTGCATTTACTTGATCAAGATGAAGTGGAAGGCGTACTTGCTCATGAAATAGCCCATATAAAAAATTATGATGTTCGTCTTGCTACCATCGCCATCTCGCTTGTTTCGGCTGTTGCCCTATTAAGTAATCTAGGAAGCCAGTTCCTAATCTTTAGCGGGGGACACCGAGATGATGAGCGCCAAAATCCGCTTACACTTATTATTTCACTCCTGATGTTATTTTTAGCCCCTTTGATTGCTACCTACATTCGCCTTGCTATCTCTCGAAATCGTGAATACTTAGCCGATGCTTCAGGGGCAGCACTGTGTCAAAACCCACTTGCGCTCGCTTCCGCTTTGCGGAAAATCTCTGGTATCCCAATACCTGTACAAGCTGCTAATCCTTCATCTGCGTCGCTCTATTTTGCTGATCCATTAAAAAAACAACTTGCAGCTTTATTTTCCACTCATCCACCAGTTGAAGAACGTGTAGCCAGATTGGAAGCCCTGTATCACAATAGATAAAAGATATGGTCGCTTGCCAAGCGATAAAATAGAACAGTATAATCAGATTGTATGACTTTAAAAAAATGAATTTGTACGCAATTCTTCAGTTGATTTTGAATTGAAGACAAACCTATATTGCGGTCTACATCGATCAGAAGTTAAATCTTGAAGATAGATATTGTTTTTTCTAATAACGATTGATTTTATCCTCATATAAAAGAAGGAATTTCCCATATGGCACAGCACATATTAGTGGTGACTGCAGTCTCCGCCGAACAGGAGGCTGTTTTACATGGTTTGGGATCGGCAAGCCACATCGATGTAATCGTAGGCGGTGTTGGTTCATTTTCCACTGCTGTTAAAACCACACGAAAATTAAGTGAACAATCATACGATCTTGTCATCTCGGCTGGAATTGCTGGCGGTTTTGCAGATCGAGCCCCTGTTGGTTCTGTTGCAGTTGCAAATCGAATCATCGCAGCAGAATTAGGAGCAGAGTCTGAAGCAAGCTTTTTACCAATTGAAGAACTTGGTTTTGGTAGCTCCGTTATCTCAATGCAAGACCGGATACTGGCGCCTATTATTCGCAAGCTTCATGATAGCGAACTAGTTTCCCAAGTCGGTTCGATCTTATCCGTTTCGACAACTACAGGGACAACAAACACAGCTACAACTTTGCTACAACGCTACCCCGATGCCATTGCAGAAGCAATGGAAGGCTTTGGTGTTGCAATGGCAGCACATGAATTTTCAATACCTGTCCTTGAAATTCGCACCATTTCAAACGTGATTGGACCTCGCGATCGCGAATCCTGGAAAATTGTCGAAGCCTTAAACATGCTGACATCTGTTAGTAAACTACTTGCGGAGGTATACTGATGCAGATTGCTTTTTCACCTTGTCCAAATGATACATTTGTCTTTCATGCATGGGTACATGGACGAATCCTAGAAGCTTCTAAGCTGGACGTTATCTATGCTGACATTGACCAAACCAATGAATTAGCACTTCAAGCTAATGCCCCAGATATTTTAAAAATTTCTTATGCTGCGCTTCCTTGGGTTTTGTCTGAGTACGCTTTGTTGCCATGTGGCGGAGCTTTAGGTAGAGGTTGTGGCCCTTTAGTACTGATCTCGGACAAGCATGACCCAAACAAAGAGCATAGCCGCTTAACAGGCGCACGAGTGGCAGTACCTAGCGAACGTTCGACTGCTTATCTACTTTTTCGACTCTGGGCCAAAGCTGAAGTACCCAGCCAGATCGAGGAAATTGTGGTTATGCCTTTTGACCAAATTATGCCCGCTGTACAACAAGGCACTGTAGACGCTGGATTAGTCATTCACGAAGCACGATTTACCTACCCGCGATATGGATTAACACAACTTGTTGATCTGGGTGAATGGTGGGAGAAAGAAACAGCGCTGCCCATCCCGCTCGGTGCGATCATTGCTCGCCGTTCTCTTGACTTAGCAGCAATCACACGCTGGATTCGAGCATCCGTAACATATGCATGGGAACATCCCACTGCCTCACAAGCATATGTCCTTACCCATGCACAGGAAATGGACAGCCAAGTCGCCCAATCGCATATTGACCTATATGTGAATTCATTTACGCATGATCTAGGAGCAGAAGGTTATGCTGCGATTAAAACTTTGCTCAATCGTGCTGCTGATGAAGGTCTCGTTCCAGCCATTAACCCCAATTTGCTTGCAAATCCAAGTTAAAAGTGGACAAATATCTGTCTCTGATTGCAATAAAGTCACGTGATCGTGTTCGCGGCGACGCTCCAAACGAACTTTCCAGGAGTTAGGGCTGTCACGTTCTGATCATAGCATATTCATATAAGGGGCGTAAAAATATGCCCCTTATATTACATAATATTACCATCATTCAGATTTCGATTTTCGCGCATATGAGAAATAATACATACTCAATGGCCACCAGAGCATAAGAAAGATCGGATAGATTGCCCAAATGGTATGGGGTGTTGTGATAAAGTTTGCTGTAATGAAAAATAACGCACTTAGGATTGTTCCTGCAATGGATAGACCAAAGAAATTTCTTTTATATGAATAGTGTAACGCGATTGGCCACCAAAGCACCAAAAAGGCTATATAGATCACCCATGGGTGATCAGGAGAGAAAAGAAAGTTTAATGCACCATAGTAAAGAATGGTTAACAGACTGACCAATACTGCATATTGAACGGTCTTCGCCCATTTCCCGACATAAAGGGTAATTGGCCACCAAAGGAACAAGTAGGCTGGATAGATCACCCAGAGATGATCAGATGAAGTAAAATAATTGATAAGAGCTAAATATCCAATGGTTAATAAACTACAGATAACCGAATAGAGTTTACTTTGTTTCTTATAGATAAGTAACATGGTAACCGGATAAAGAATGAGAAAAAACGCAGGATATAGGAACCAAGGATGCTCAGGCGATGTGAGATAATTCGTTATTGCTAAAAACAAAATTGTCATCAAACAGGCTGCAATAGAGAACTTTACATGGGCAGCACGCATTTATGTCACCTCCTCTCATCTTGTTTTACGCCAATAATAAAACATAACAGATGGCCACCATAGAACAACAAAGGTCGGATATACAAACCAAATATTATCTGGTGTATAGTAAAAATTTGCAAAGACAAAGAGCGAGATTATGAGTAAGCTACCCCAAATCGAAAACCCTAGATTATATTTCGTATTGTTTTTTCTTAATGGATTTTTTGTTACGACAAGTTCCATCTTAATTTCATCTATATCACCAAATTCTACAATTGCTTTATTAATGGCGTCCTCCTCATCCTTCCCCTGTTCGATCAGATCTTGTACCTTTTCTTGAAGATTTTCATAGATTTCTTGTTTTAACACTTCTTTTTCATCGCTGTCTGGTACATCTGAAAACAGTTTATCTACATGCTTTTTTAGTTTTTTCAATCACAATCCCTCCATAAACAAATCAATAATATTCTTCGCTTCTTGCCATTCCTTTACAATCTCTGAAAGATAAGCTCTACCCAATGGAGTTATCGAATAATATTTTCGCTTTCCACCATGCGAAACACTACCAAAATAAGATTCGATTAATTCTTTTCGATGTAGTCGTTGAAAGACAGCATACAACGTTGCTTCTTTAATCTGAAAACGACCT
Organism: Seinonella peptonophila; assembly: GCF_900129355.1. GTDB lineage: Bacteria > Bacillota > Bacilli > Thermoactinomycetales > Thermoactinomycetaceae > Seinonella > Seinonella peptonophila. The sequence continues at coordinate 83,542 of NZ_FQVL01000008.1, forward strand.
TCTGTTCGATCTGTTATCTCTTTTGAAATTTCATAACCATAACGATCTTTTTCAGAGATTAAGCGTAAGATGATTGCATCTAAATGGCCTCGTATGATATCGCTGCGAATATTCATTTCCCCCTTCCGACCTCACAATTGAATAGCTCATCCATTTTAAAGCTTATTCTCTTGTTTCTTTGCTCGTAGAAAATCTTTTACATACTGAAAACCAACCAGCTTCTTCCGATTTTCATCCCAAATTCGATAGGACAATGAGCGAAGACTCGACCAGAGTGAGATTGAATTTACCTCTTGAAAAAGGCGATTTTCTTTATGCGCACGGTTTAAATGATAGTTTGGAACACGGGCGCTTAAATGGTGAATATGATGGTAACCAATATTTCCAGTAAACCAATGAAGCAGACGAGGAAGGTTATAGAAGGAGCTTCCTTGGAGCGCAGCATCTACAAAATTCCAATTCTCCTCTTTCTCAAAATAAGCACCTTCAAATTGATGTTGTACATAGAATAACCAAACACCCGCTAGTGAAGATAGCAAAAAGATGGGACCTTGAACAAGTAGAAATGCTTTCCATCCGATCAACCAACAGAGCAGTGAAATAATCGCAACAATGGACACATTGACCAAATATGTGTTGAAACGTTCTCTTTTCTTTGCACCTTTGCGATTAAAACGATTATCTATGAGAAACAGATAGATCGGACCTAAGCCAAACAAAACGAGTGGATTACGATATAGTCGATAAGCAATCCGTTTCCAGCGTGGCAATGCAAGATACTCTTCCACCGTAAGCGTCCAAATATCTCCTTCACCATGATGATCTAAGTTTCCGCTCGTTGCATGATGTCGAGTATGCGAATAGCGCCATTGATGGTAAGGTGTAAGGGTAAAGATGCCTGCAATTGTCCCAATGATTTCATTTGCCTTCCGATTGGCAAAAAAGGACCCATGACAACAATCATGAAAAATGATAAAGATACGAACCATTAAACCAGCCGCCACTATCGAAAATCCAAGTGTGAGCCAGTAAGAAACAGAAAGGCTCCAATATGCAGCATACCAAAGTACAAGAAATGGTACAAATGTATTGATCAACTGCCAAACACTTTTGCCAACACTCGGTTTTTCATAAGGAGATATAATCTTTCTCCAATTATCCTTTTCTTGTTGATTTCGCATTTCGCTTTCCCCCCGCGTCTTTAAAAATTACTTTAATAGATAGAGTAGTTATTAAGTATATTATTCTATCAGATAGAATAATACAACCCCTTTCGTTCAAAAACTTACAAAAAAATCTCTTTTAGATAGAGTAATTATTTTATTGATTGTTCTATGTCATTGAATACTAAGCAAGAAGGGTCGTATATCCATCTACACAAGAAACGGCTGAAGACCGCGAAAAAGCATTTACTGCATGGCAACAGAAGAAGGATGAAGCCGCACAAGGAAAAGAAGAAGATGAACGGTAATTTCGGGATTAGCGACACTTTTTATATCTTTGCGAGTGAAAAAACAAAGAGAACCACTCCTTTATAAGCAAGTGGTTCTCTTTTATTTTGTACGCTACTTCTCCTTTCGATCGTATTACCTATCATGAAAGACATCCGATGTCAGTCTCAGTCCCTCTTTTTCCACTTGTGGTCTACCCACATCATCAACACAAAAACAAGCAGGCAGACTCCACTGAAAGCAACCCAGTACAACGTACTGCTCGTCACGATGCCAAAACTGCCCCCAGCCACAATGAATCCTAGCTGCCCAGCGAGCTGAGTGATCGAAGTTGCCTGTCCTTGATATGGGTCGGCTGTTTCTCGCAGCTCCGATGAGGTTGCACCGATGAACCGACGAATAATCACCCCCAGCACAGTACAGATGAAAAATCCCAGTGGGATAAACCCTCGTTGATCCACAGTCGAGAGAAGAAAACTACATCCAGCAAGTCCCACTAGGCAGACTCGAACCGTCTTGCGGTCATCCTTTGCAAAGCGGTTGGTGATCGGTCCACTAAAAGCGAAACTCAACCAGTATACAAACAGAAGTCCTCCACCCCAGCCACCAAACGTCACAGGTAGAAAGAGAGTGATCAAACGCTGACTCGCACTACCTAGCACAAACGGAAGGGCGATCAGCCACAACCGTATTTGCAAAGAAAGAGAGGCCTTCTCTAGCTCCCTCTTCTCTGCCCTCTCTACTTCAGGCATGTGGGTCACAAGGTAGCGAACTAGGAGAATCATGGCGATTTCGGGCAGCATCCAATAATCTGTCAACTGAACCGCCGTGATCAGGGAGACGACCAGACCAGCAAGACCAGCTGAAACCGCAGTGAAGGGGGACATATAGTCCCGAATCGTTCGAACTTCGTGTATCCTGACAGCGTTCAGGTCCTGAAGTTCCCTTCTCAGTTCCTTCTTTACTTTCTCAGGATTGCTTTTCCAAGAGAAGAAAATCCTCCAGCGATCCCTTTGATGAGAAGCGTTTACCTGTTCCAACTTGGTCAGCTTGGAGAGCTTCCTTTGACGCAGATTCTCCACGTTGCTTTGAGCGACTTCCTCCACCAAGTAAGTGACACAGGTACCGATGTTGGTAGTGGCAAATTGTACCACCGAGGAAATCAGGAAAGGCAGAAGAACCATCATCAGCAACAGCCAAACCTGCTTGGGCAAGTATCCATTCATGCGCGAAATCAGGAAATAGACTATTGCCAGAACGAGGGAGATGTTCAAGCTTATCTTAAGATTTTGCTTGATGTCTCTACGGTCAGCGAAATTGCCCCCAATCTTAGGTCCAAGAAGGCTTCCGGCGACGGCAGCCACAGTTAGTGCCAAGACCCACACGGATGGCGTATGTGCCCGATGAGCCGTAAGTGTCGCCCCGACCGTGACGTACGGAGGTGACCAGGCCAGATAGGCGAAGATACGGAGTCCTCTTCGAAGTCTCAGGAACTCATCCGAGAAAAGCAGCTGCTTGTACATCCCTTTCCTTTCGGGTTGCTGCCATTTAAACATGGCCTTCTAATAGAGATTTCTTTTAGATATCGCTTAATCTATTTTATTTTATCAAAATCATAACCCCAGCAATTTCATTTATACATAATAATCATTACAATAGTTTTATAGTAGTGATTGATTCCAATCAAGGACACGCTCCTTTTTAAATTCGTGAATATAGCTTATCAGATGCTCCTGGGAAAAAATTGAACATAAAGTTACCGCTTTATATTGTTCTTCCTTTTCTTTTGAATTTCACTGTAGTCATAAACGACTTTTAACAATTTTTCTTCCGTTGTATCGCAATTCAACTTAACTAAATCCTTTACATACAAGAATGACTCTCCATCTTCCAATCCGTTAAATGAAACTTTTGATATACATATCTCCTCCATATTTATATGTTTAACAAAACCAGTGATATCGGCTTGCTCTTCGGCCTCATCTATACAAATTGACACGATTAAATTCTTTTTTTGAGCTACCATAAGAGCTTCCCTAAATAAATTCGTCTGTGAATCTACTGATATTTGTATAAAATCTTCATGATGTTGATTCCGAAGATCATACAACAATCTTAGCCTTTGTTCATACTCTCCATTTAAATCTACTCTGAAAATATCGTCTATTCTTCTAATCATATAACCATCGCTTAATCCTTCTGGTGTTATATGTTTCATTAAAAATTGATTCTCTGATAATTGATCAATAAATCCTACTGAAGCAGCGTTCGGTTCATATTGATTTGAAAATACATTAACAACTTCCGTATCTTTGATTGACTGTTCCAATCTAGATAAAAGATCCATATATGCCATCTCCTCATTTAACTATCTAGATTCAGAGAATTGCCTATTTGCAATACTCCTTTTACATGCTTGAAGCTCGGAACAATTTTAAACTATTTTCTTTATTTGATTTATTATTCACGAAAGAGAATTAAGCGATTCGGCGGACCATAATCCTGTTCACCTTCTAAATATGCAAGTTGATCAGGTATACAAGAGATGAGAGAAGGCATCCCATATCCTACTGACTACTTTAATCCTTCGATCAGCAGTAAGTGCTTTCCATCTATTTCGTCATTGTGGGAGATTGGCATAACAAGATTCACCAGCACCATATTCTTTTAGCAAATTTAGTATATATCGATAATCGAAATTTGGTTTTGGAATCCGAATCATATATTGTTCTTTCAAAAAATCCATATAATTATTTAATTTAAATGGGATGATCCCTCTCTTTTTAGTTGATGCTAATTCAAATAGGATTCGATCTTGCACCCTCTTGACAAAGAAACTCTTGACCAATATTTTTTCGTATGCTAAATCCATCACAGCCTCCTTTTTAATAATAGTCAACTAATTATAAATTATATTATATTAGAAATTCATTATTACTTTTTCTATTTATTTCTCTCTAAATAAGGCTCTCCAAGTCTTCACCCCTACCTTCCCATCAACGACTAATCCGTTTCCCATTGCAACAATTCTTCCTCTTTCATCATGAATTTGTTGCCAAGCCCTTACATCCGCTGCTGTTGCGGTTCCATAGATTCCATCTACCAGCTTAGACTTTAATCGTTGTTGAAGCCGTTTGATATCTTCCCCTCTCATCATTGGATGGGTTAATTTCAACAATCGATGATAGTGGGCATCTTTGTCATATCCAGCAGACTGATTCACATCTCCTCCTTGGATTAAACCTATAAACTTATGCCAACCTTCTTGCCGAATCTGATGCGGACAATCCTTACCACTCCAATGATGATGTTGGACAACATGATGCATGGGTATGTTGTGTTGCTCCATCAAACATCGAACAAGCCAAGCCGCATTCTCTTTTGCTTGTTGAAAGTTACCATCCTGATTCACACAGATTTCAATCCCAATGCTAGCCTGATTTCCTTCTCCATTCCTACCATCACCAGCATGCCAAGCCACTTCATCATCCGGCACACTCTGATAGATACTGTTCTCATCTACTGTATAATGCCAACTTGCTACACGTTCTTGATTCCCATTGTATAGTAGATTGGCATGTGCCAGCGCAGTTGCACCATTGCTTTCGTTACCCGTCTCATGGATTGTCACGAACAACGGCGTTCTTTTGAATCCAGGTCGAATTCTTTTAAATTTAGTAGGGATGAACTTCTGGATCATTTTCATTTCTTCACCTTCTCTATTAGGTTCTTTGGACCACTATATAAACCAATACTGCCTAGCCCCAAAATAAGCCCTGTGTAAATGCCTTGCAAAAGACTTCCATATGAAAGATAAACAACTCCAAAGAAAAGACCACAAAATAAAGCAAAAAGCGGGGCCCATTTATGAGGGAGCCCCACTTCTTTCAGCAACGACACTAAGCCTGTGATCAAGCCGATGATGATCACATTGTCATATTCCACCATTTGAATCCCGCTACTAAACACAGAGAAACGTCCTGTTTCCTAAATTTCACCTTCTTTAATCAGTCCTACTTGTTAGAATCTCGCTACTACAGTTGTTTTGATTTTCCACATACTTCCATCTCCGACTAACTTATGGTAGATGGATAAATTCGTTATGTGATTGCATGCACTTTATGGACTTAGGACATTGAGTTTGCGTTTTGTAGCAGGTTACCTCCTTTCAAAACTTGGATTATTCAGGATGCTTTTTCAACTTGTAGACATAGTAATGGTTCCGTCAATATTTCACGCTTCGCCTCCAGTTCAAGATGCGTTGATGTCTTCAAGACACGCATCTGCTTGTTCAGGGCAGTATCAACTCAGCTATGCGCGCCATAGTGAAACTTACATTAGCGAAACTTGTGTACGGCGTGTGTAGACAGTACTACCGCCTATTCTTCACTACACTTAACAAGGCTTTGTATTGTCTAGTAAAATGCGGGTTAAGAAGGTATTTATCCGCCTGCAGTGAAATATGGATTCCACGATTTCTCCTTCTTCTATATTCATCTTATTTTTGTAGATTGCTTACCGCCTACTTAATTCAAGGTGAAAAGTAGGCTGCCGATCCCAAGGATCGCTGTTAAAAATAGCCCCTGTAACCACTGTTGACGCGCATCGATTTTCTCCACCTGCTTTTCCAATTCAACCGCCTTCGCCATTGCATCTTTCGCCAGCTCTAACGCTTCTCGACTGCGTTCATCTGTTTCACGCAGGTTTTTTACCTCACTTTTTACTGTTGAGACATCTGTCTTAATCTCTTGCAGGGCAAAATAGATATCTTCAATGGAGATGACCACCCCACCCTTTTCTTTCATCATTTCCACCTCCTTCGATAAAGCACCCTGTTATTGATTCACATAATGCAAATAATGAAAAGGATTGGCTAAGAGCTTATCAAACTGCCCCGCTACCGAGTGATACCCTACCGCATATGCACCGGTATTGGGAGACCATGCCGCATAACAGCGACAAGCGTTGATCACTCTTTGCGTAATGGTGGCATCGGTCGGCGTATCCTTCCAGCCTCCGCCAGGGATTGTAGTGCCTTTACTCTCATAATCATTACGTGTCGCCATACTGATCACAAATCGAACATTATATTGAATCGCTCCAGCATTATACAAATCACGTAGTGCTTGTCCACATGCAGCATGATCTGGATGGATATCATGATCAGAGAGCGTGTAATGATCAGCATCTGGAAACTGGGTAATATAGCTTTGGATCACACTTTTCGCCTCATCATAGGTAAGCGTATCCCCTGATGATGGATTGTCCAAATCATGCACATGCCTTGTGGAAGCAGGTACACCTAACTGTCCACACGCATTATGGAACTCATGCATCCGTGCCTCCGCTAATTGCTCAGCAGTTAATGGTGAGTAATTCTCTAAAGCTGGATTATGTGTTGCTTTCCAATAACCAGAAGCAGTCGTCCCATTAATTGCAGCCAACGCCCCTGTAACACGCCCATGCGTCATCAACACCACATGTGTCGGACGACCTGCGGCAACATGCTCCGCAATCGTAATCCCCATATTTAACGTCTCATCATCTGCATGTGGTGAATAAAAAACAACTGGTCGAGCCATTTATCATCACTCCTATTTTTATGAATATATTTTGAACTAACCTTAATTTAGGAAAATGAAACATTTATATAAAGAATATAAAAAAGCATAGCTCCCTAATGGGCTACGCTTTATTCGATTACAAATAATTCATACCAAAATTATTATTCGACATCGTGACTTGAATATTAGAATTTCGAAATAAAGGATAAAATCTCTCCTTTAAATAGGATAGAGAAAAAAATAATAAAATAAAAAGGTATAAAAATAAACTGATGAAATTTTGTCTTCCTAGTATCAGGTAATCCGCCCCATCTCCATTTAACTGAAAACAAGCAAACGAGCCAAATCACACTTGAAACGATCCCTATTAATGGATAATCCATATAGGCAGAAATTACTATAGCAATTCCAAACATAAAATTAAACGCATACACTATTAATATCTTTTTGTAATATTGTCCGGATTTCGTTTTTAATTCATTAAAAATCATATCACCTCCCAAACGGACTACACTTTATTCTATACATAAGCAAGTATTTCATAATCAACCTACAAGCCAAACATATTTTGTAATTGCTTAATTTAGATCAAGTGATCAATAGAAGGTAGCATTACTACAATGCTTTCTTTAATACTTGTGGAGATAGGATATCCATGATTTGTCGATGTATATCCATTTGTTTCCCATCTTTGAAAAACACCTCTAAGGTTAAATACTCTGTTAGCCTTATTACCATTTGATAATCTGATAAAAACAGTATAGGAAAACTCTTTACAGCCATTCTACCAATTATCTCTAAATCTCGGAAATTTTCAATCTTACCACTACGATAGTCATTTTTAATCAATGTTACAGGGGCTATTATCCTGTTTTCTTCTAAACAAGTAGTATATTCTTTGTACTGTTTTTGAATCCAATCACAATCTGATGCCCAGTCTGGTAAATCATGCGTCCAATAAGTTTCTAAATCAGGTGTAAAGATCACTTTATTTGTAGGAAAAATAAGATTTTCTGCTTTACTTAGCCATTCAAAGAAGTAATCTTCTAACTTTCTCCATTGATGTTCTATAATCTCTACTTTTGCAGCAGAATTATTAAGAGCATCAAAACCCCAAGATTTATAAAAATTACTTATGTGAACATCATCTAATATATTTTGAGGCATGCCATAAACAATCAAATTTTGTTTTTCTTCGTTTTCATCGTCCCAGTCAAAAAAATTATAATGTATTAATTCTCTCAGTAAATCAGTGGTAGTCACAGGTTTCAAAGCACTTACTCCTCTTTTTAAACTCACTGTTCTTAAAATTGAATCATTCTATAAAACAAAACATTTATATAGAGAAAAGAAATAAAGCACAGCTCCCAATCGAGCTATGCTTTTTATAGATTAATTAACTAATTAATCTATCGTGATAATAGATCAAGCAACATTTTTTCACATTAAACTTGTAAGTAATATCATTTTTTCGGGAAAAATAATGGATCAATCAGGAGATTCCTTCATGATACTCTTTTAGTAACTTTAATTTCCGCATATCTCTGGAATGACAATGAATCGACACCACATCTTCTAGATAAAAGATTGATTCTCCATCTTCAGTACCAGAAGAAGTAAGATTTAAAGTAACAACCTCGTTCCAATAAACATCTCTCACAAATCCCACAATCATATCTTCCTCTTCTTCAGTTCCAGGAAAGCAGACATTGACTATAAAGTTATTTTTTTTTGCTGCAATAAATGCTTCTCTAAACAAATTAGATTTCTGAATGTCTGATTTTAAAACGAAAGGATTATGTTGTTGATCTTGCAGTTTGTATAATTGATCTAATTCTTGTTCGTATTGTCCATTCCGAGTTAGTTGAAACACATCATCTAATCTCCCGAGTATAAAACCATCTTCTAAACCATCCTCCGTGACATGCTTCATTAGAAATTGATTTTCAGTTAAAAGATTAATATACCCAGTCCATACTTCATCCCTTTGATAACCATAAGCATGTACAGATACAAGATTTTCTTTAATCATAGATTCCTTCATAAAAGTTTGAAGATAACGATCCATATGTTCACCCCATTATCATTTTAAACATTATTAAAGTTAGCAAGTTGTTTGAATTTAGGGTATTTTTAACAATGATACTAAGAATTTTTCATTATCCTGCATATATTCTTATCATACAAGAAGGAAATAGAGGATATAACTGGGAAATTAACCATTTCCCAGTTTATCCAAACTACTTGGAAATAGAAGTTTCTATATGTTCTTATCCTGACGATAAATAATAAACCGGTCAGGTGGACCATATTCCTGTTCACACTCTAAATATGCAAGTCGATCAGGTATACAGGAGACGAGAGAAGGCATACCAAAACCTACAACTTTATCAAGCGCTTCTCTGATTGGCAAATGTCTTCCGTCTATTTCAGAAAAGAAAGTTGAAATTACATAGCCAGTCTGTATGGGGCCATACTCTTTTAACAACTCCAATATATCAAGGTAGTAAGAGTTAGGTGGGGGTATTTGAATTAGATATTGATTTTTGATCACCTCATAAGGGTAGTTAAATCGAGATGAAACATTAAATCTTTTCTTCGTTGAAGCTAATTCAAAGAGAATCCGATCTTGAAATCGTTTATTAAACAGACTCTTCACAATAATTTTTTCGCTTTCTAAGTCCATACCTTTGTTCCCTTTCTTTTAAAGATAATTGAAAATAGGGTACTGATTAATTCCACTTTAACATTGCTACACTTATTTTGAGTTTCATTCCTATTTTTTAAAAAAAGGGATAGATAATTTCTATCCCTAGTAAATAGGAAAACAATAATTAAATTTATTAATAAGTTTAAATTTCTCTTTCATCACTATATAAATTAAACCCCTTTGGCTCCGCCATGAAATCTTCTGGGATAATAATAATGATCATGAGTGTGATCCTTTTGGCCTCTTTTATACGGATGAAAATGTGGTTTATTTTTTTTCCTACCGTTACCCTTGATCCTTGGATGCTTAGCATATCTCCCATCTCCTGCTCTTCTTACAGCATCCAATGCTTTTTTTCTTGTACTGAAGTGTCTTCTAAGTGCAATAGGTTCTTTACTTCTGACTTTTGGTTCAATTTCATCTTTCGATCTTGCCTTCTTTTTGGCTTTATTTTTCGAGCGTCGTTTTCTTGTGGAACTCTTCGTATAAGTATATATTGCTAATCCAGTAGCTATACCTGCTGCGATGGTTAACAAAGTCCAACCTAATGGTCCTAATGATACTCCCAACCCTAATCCTATTATGGCTAGTCCAGAAGTATTTCCATCAGGATCAACTTTCATTACTGGATTGTTATCACCATAAATATATCCATTTTGAGTGAGTGAATCATCTTCATCTCCAGGATCAGGGTCAAGGGTCAAAAATCTCCCAATATCCGGCTTATAGTACCGTGCTTGCAAATAATAGAGTCCAATTTCCTTATCATAGCAATAGCCTGCATAGCGATAAGGGTTTTCTACTGTTCCGGTTTCGCTGATGATGTTACCAAAGGCATCATAGGTATAGGTAGCGGCGACGGTTCCGGTGCCTGTGGTGAGGGCGACGACATCACCATGTCCGTTTAGTTGGTAATAGTATGTTGTGCCACCTCGTGTCATGCTGACTGGATGGATGCCATTCCAGGTGTAGCTGGCGATAATGGCATTGCTCGCGTTGGTTTCATAGATGACGTTTTTATTTTCATCGTAATGGAAAGTGATCGTTCCTGCTGCGGTTGTTTTGGTTTTACGCATCCCATCTGCCCGATAGGTGTAGCTGGTGATCGTATTAACGCCTTGTTTAACGGCAATCAGGCGATCTTCCGTGTCATATACGTATGAGTAGCTGCCATCTGAGGTGAGGTTACCATTCAGGTCATGGGTATAGGTTGTCCCACCTACACTTGTTAGTTCGTTGACATCATTATAGGTGTATGTTGTCGTAGTTGATGTTCCACCTGTTGTCACCTTTTTCGTGAGTCGGTTCCCTACCTCATCATAGGTATACTCGATCGTATCACCATTGGGACGGGTTTCTTTGGTTAGCTGCTCTAGTTGATCATAGTCATAGATGGTAGTGCCAATGTTTGATGTTACACTGGTGATATTTCCTTTTTGGTTATAAGTATAGCTAAATGAATCAATGATCTCCCCTGTTTCGATGTAATTCACAACTTGAAGCAGATCGCCAGCACCGTTATAGCGATATAACGAGGTAGTTTTATCGCCGTTTCTTCGACTGGCTAGTCGTTCTGTCTCATCGTATGTGAATCTAGCGCGGACTAGATTATTTTCTGTGATTTTGATTAATTGGTTTATATTGTCAAAAGTGAACCCATTGATAATATTTGCACTTCCTGCGACATGTTTTCGCTGAATGACATTTCCATTTTGGTCATATTGATATTCAGCAGTATTGTTATTTCCTTCGTTTACTGTCTTTATTTTATTATCTGCATCATAGGTATAGCTGGTAATCTGATTGTTATCCAGGTCAGTCTCTTTTGTTAGGTTCCCATTGGGATCATATTCAAAAGTATAGCGCTCTGTACCATTATACTTGGTTGATGTGCTACGTTTAGGTGATTTAGCAGATGAAAATATATCGGCCGCAACAATCAGTAAGATCGAACATGGAAACTCATCCAGCAAATTGGATTACCTCTTAACAAAATTAGAGACGAGCATAGGAGAGCTAGAGCAACAGTATTTAAAAGAACAAGAATTTAAAGATCAGGTATTAAGTTATCATTTAATGGTCATTGAAGGCGTCATTGATCTATTTGGAAGTGAGGCATTACATTATGTCTCTCGTTCTATCAAACGAGTTGGAAAGAAAATCGAAGAAGGCCATTCAGAATATCCTAAAATGCTATTACTCCATGGTAAAAAACGCTTTAAAAAAAATGATCCAAAATCAGAAGCATATTATTTTAAAGCAAAGGATTCTGTGAACAAATCATTCGAACAAGATCATAACAATGTGAAAGCAGCTGCATATAATGACCTTGGATATATTGAATATCTCCGAAACAACCTAGATCGGGCTATATACTTTATGGAGAAAGGTTTAAAAGCATTTAACGAAAATGGAGATGAACTACACTTAAAATATACATTGCTTAGCAACCAAGCTCTATTTTATGAAAAATTGGGAATGATCAATAAAGCAAAAGAATGTCTATCTATCCTTTGGTCAGAATATGGCAAGATTGATCAAGCAGCTACAAAAGGTCGAATGTATGTAGTACAAGCTCGAATCTATCAATATGAACGAGATTACGAATCAGCAAAAAAATGTGTAAGGGATGGTATGGTCTTAGCTCGTATCAATAAGTTACGGGAAACTGCTTTTGCGTTATGGACAATCTTAGGTGCCATTATGAGAGAAACAGGTCATAACGAAGTGGCTGAAGATTCGCTAAAAACAGCGATTACGATCTATGATCATTTAGCGACTGACCAAGAGCGCAATATTATCCAAACACATCTAGAATATGCAAGGCTATTAATTGATCAAAGAAGATGGGATGAGGCACAACTTCACATTTCATTAGCCATTTCATTATGTGATAAACATGACGATGCATTGAGAAAAACCAAATCAATGATTCTTCATGCAGAATTATACATGCTGCAAAACCAACAGTTAGAAGCAAAAATCAAGCTCCATGAAGCTAAAAAAATCGCAACCGAACATAATTTTAACAAGTTGCTACTCGATATATTGATGCATTTAGCAAATATTCATGAGGAAGATGAACCAGATCTATTTCAACAGATTTTAGCTGAAAAATATGCCATAGAAAAAGCCATGAGAGGAGGGATCCATATGCTAAGGAGTGATGAACCAGGAACAAGCTAAATTTGAGAACCGCAAATAAGCGGTTCTTCTGTTTATTTTTCGCGATAAATAATAAACCGATCAGGCGGACCATATTCCTGTTCACATTCCAAATATGCAAGTCGATCAGGTATACAAGAGATAAGTGAAGGCAGTCCATGGCCTACTGCATGCTCTAGTCCTTCTGTCAAGGTCAAATGTTTCCCATCTATTTTTGATTTGTTAGAAATTGCATAACAAGAGTCATTCGCTCCATACTCTTTTAACAAATCCAATATATCTAGGTAGTATGAGTTTGGAGGAGGTATTTGAATCAGATATTGATTTCTGATCACTTCATAGGGATAATTCAGTCTACAAGTTACCTTTAATCTTTTGTTAGTTGATGCTAATTCAAATAGAATTCGCTGTTGATATTTCTTGTTAAACAGACTCTTCACAATCATTTTTTCTCGTTCTAGATCCATCATTATCTCTTCTCTCAAAAATTCTCTTTTTTCAAATTTAATCTATACAATATTCATTCACATCACTTCATAAGATGGTTTCTACTACTCTGATTTTCTTTCAATCATCCTTATCTATAAATTTCTAATACAATCAATTACATCTTTTATACTTGAACTAACCGCTATTGTCTTTTCGATTTCTAAGCGTTTCAGTAAGGAAGCTATGATTTCGTCTCTATTCTCTTCATCTGAAACGAAGTTTAATAAGTTGGCTGTGGCACATCGGACTTTATATGATCTATGGTTGATATAAAAAATGATTTTCGACAATTTATTGCGATCTCCATACAGATATAAAGATGTATGAAAGTTTAGCCTCACCCAATCATTTCGTTCATATTTTAAACGCCTTCTAATCGCAAATCCCCCTTTTTTGGCGTTGATTTGCGCTAGTGCAATAGCCGCCGTTCCTCTTACTAAAATAGATCGGTCAAGTAATAATTTGATTAATGGGGGAACCGCCGAATGTATCTGATGATCCCCAACCATTTCAATAGCATTCACTCTAATCAATTCTTCCGAATCAGTTAATGCCTTTAAATAAACAAGTTCTAGTTCCTGATCAACTGGATAAGTCATCAAAATAGTAAATATTTCGTTTCTAATATACTTATCTAGATATGAACAATACAAATATATCAGTGTTTTCTTCAAACTATCATTTGGCTCCCATTCAGACAGTGATTGTAAAAAATCATATTTCCCATCTAGATTCTTACGATAAAATCTCTTAATCAATTCATTTTTATCATATTGAGGTTTAGCTTGTATCTCGCTATTCATTGTATGCACCCTTTGTACTATATATCGATCGATTAGTCGTTCATTAAACGCTTTGTTAACATACGCAGAATCTCATGTTTAATTCCAATCTAACATGAATTCTGTTTATTTTCTTCATTGTTCTTTAAAGCTGTAACGAGATTAGGCAGTGAAATAACATAAACAATCGTTATAAACAGTTCAGTATTGGTTGAAATGGATACTGTCGATAAGATTTCATCGATTTGATGTGTACAGAAGTAGGTTAATATTCCATAGACAGGTAAAGTAAATGCTTTTACCCATCTTATTTTAAGATGAAATATATCGAATAGTATTTTAGTAATATGCTGCAGAAATACACCCGAAAAAAGCACTGGAATCATAATCAATGAAAAAGGGAATAGTGACTTAAAATTTGCTACTGTAAGATCAAAAATAGGTATTTTACTTATCAAATATATAAAAAATGCATTTGATAGAATAAAGAGGGTCGAAATGATAAATGTCAATATAATTACACCCATAACCTTCATTAAATGAATGTAGGATTTCATAAAGTACTCCTCTTGAAATAATATGCAAGAAAATAGTGACTATGATAGACATGGCACTAAACCAGTACTTGAAGGAAGGTCCGCCAAGATAATCCACTATAAAAAGTAATAGACCTGATATGGGCTTTTCTTCATGATTTGGAAAGATGATTCACATAATATGATTTAGATAGTTATGATCTCTGAAAAAAGGCAATGAAACACTTCTACTTGCCCTTCTTCCAAAAGTTCTGTTTCAATGCCATCTACTTTCTGCCGAACTATATCAGTAGTTAGTTTTACATAACCCTTACTTTTCATAAAATCATTGAAATGGGTTAGGGGCACTTCTATCTGATCTGTACATTCGACAGTGTAGAAAGACCATTTATCCTCTACTTCTTCATAATGGGTTTCACTGATGAAATAATAATAATACTTTCCCAAAAAACTGATGAATACATTTAAATCTCTTCTTTTTCCACCAAGAACACGAATGAGCTCTATATCATCATCTAATAGAGGCTGGTTTTCGTGTAGTAGAATTCGATATTCATAACCATTGTATTCCAATGCATTTGTCCAATCTAGGTAAGCAAAATTTGCAAATGCTTTCCTAATACCCATTTCCAATTGTGACTGGATATCCTTATTTTCTAAATTTTCCTGGCTGAGTGATAAGAGTGCTTGATATTGCTTTGAATTTTGATATTCTTCCATGTCAAATAATTTATATCTAGGGAAATATTTAAAAATTATATCATAAACATGCTTACTAGTATTCATTTCCTGTTATCTCCTTTATTAAAGCGTTTATCAGTTAATCATTTTTTAGCCTTCTTTGCAGCTCGAATCCCTTTTTTAGCCAATTCATTTATTTCCTCTTGCGATATATTTACCATTCTGACCCACATACATAACGGGATTATTATGAGTATAGGTATACTTAAACTGAGTGATTCGTTATCAATTCCTTCAAAAGTATCCCTCGTCAATAATCTCCCAATATCTGGCTTATAGTAACGAGTCTGCAAATAGTAGAGACCAATTTCCTTATCATAACGATAACCTGCATAGTGATAAGGATTTTCTACTTCAGTTTACGATATATGGATTCTATTCTCCATCAACTATATTTCGTTCTGAAAATATGTCTATTCTCCTCATCATACAGCCATCACTTAATCCTACTGAGAATGATGTGTTTCATTAAATCAGAGAGTCTCCCTTTTATTAGCGCTAATTTCTTATCCCACAAACATCAACCAGGCACTCTCCGTGATGGAGAGCGCCTGGTTGGTTTCTTCTATTCAGTTTCCCCGATATCTCCGCTCCCTTTTAAAGTATCTTGCTACTGAAGGTGGGCCGATCCTTGGGTGGCCCGTGACCTGGTTATAAGTTGTATAAGCCCTAGCCTTTTCTATGGTCTCAAAATAATCCAGACCGTCGTCTGTGAGTACATAGGAGCTTGCGCTCTTCAAATCCTGGAGGGCGTTGTGAGACACGATGATAAGGATCCCGCCATTTTCCTTCATCTTATAATGAAGGTACTCAATCATCGGTCTCGCTTGCGCGGTGTCAATTTGGGAAAACGCCTCGTCCATGAACAGGACGATACGCATCCTAGCTCGGTTTGCAAATAGGAGGTAGCAAACTTGCTGGGCTATTTGCACCCGCTTGCGCTCTCCTCCTGAGAGCTCGTTCGGATAGGCATTCTCCTTTCCACAAAGCCCCGTTACATAAAGGGCTTCCTCTATAATCTCACTCTTCTCTTCTTCGGTTATCGTGGCATGCTTGAGCGTATCGGATAGCTTCTCCGACACAGTCGCCCAAACTGTGTCAGAATCTTGCCCGACAAATCGGAATCTCTTTCTCCATTCTAGAAGAGATATCTGGTGAGCTGAAACCTCTCCTTTAAACAGACATCCGTACATATTCGAGATAGATTGATTTTTCGATATTTTGACGATCGCTCCCGCTTTCCGCGTCATAACAATGAGCTGACCGCAAACCTGCGATTCATCGGAAAGGGTTACAATATCGCTGTAGTCGTCAACAGGGTAAAGTTCTATCTGTCGCCTCATGATTTTAATCAGTTGTGACTTACCGACTCCCGATGGTCCGGAGATGAAGTACGTTTTACCGCACAAGAAGATAGCATTCAGCCCATACTGAAAAAGTACCCTTCCAGTGGAGAATTCGATCCAGAGCCCGGCAATCCGGAAGCCATGGAAATCCTCTATTTTTTCCTCTCCTCCTGTACGAGTTGGCAGATTGAGGAATTCCGAAAGCTCCCTCATCGCACTGCTCTTTTCCATTACTTTCAAACACCCATCGGCAGCCCCATAGATGCTCATGCATGAAGTCACGGCGAAATTGTTAAGGATGAATAGCTGGGCGATGTAAAGGTGATCCACGAAGATTGCATAGGTCAGAACCAACAAGATAGTCATACCCGACCCTGCAAACCGCGGAAGACCAGACAGCACCCACTTTTTCCACAGTAGGCGCCTTGCCATTTGAGACGGCCCTAGAGCCGACTCCTGGATGGCATTAATCTTTTCCAATGTCGTTTCGTTAGCTCTTATGTCCTCCAAATTATCAACCAGTTCTTTCAGCTCACCAACTGCTTTCCTGGTGAGCTGGCTTACCTCCTTTCCAATCGTCTTTGCTTGCCTGGATGAAAAAGGGAAAAATGCGAGGGTAAAACCTCCTCCAATCATTACAGAGGCAACCGCGTACTCCCATCCGCATGCAACCGCTAGGGCCACATTGAAGATGACGAAAAACAACATCTCGCTGATTACTTTAGGCATTTCCTGACCAAAGGTCGTTGAAATCTCCTCGACGACCCGTTCAGGTGAACTTCTTCTTTTCTTGAAACCCTTCAAGTCCTCAATCTCCACATCAGGGAGGTGATTCAGAACCTTTCTCATGGTGTACGCAAAAACCTCTTTTTCCACCATTTCCTGAAACAACAAGGACAATCGGGTGGTCATCGGCGAGATGGCAAAGATCGCCGTCATTGCAACGACAATCATCCAGCCAAATGCTGTGTTCTCTTGATTACCTTCCAGTTGGCGAAGCACAACCATCTGGAGGACAGCAAAGACAACAGCCATGACCGTCGCCGCCAAAAAGAGTGCGTACGACAGGCGCGACGAACGCCAGAGGATTGAGATCATCACCCTGAGTCCATGACGGACATCAGGGTCGACCTCGGTGAGTCTGCACCGAGTTTTCAACCAATAAAACACGAAACTTCCTTTCCTCCTAACCCCTTAGGAGCTCTTATACATAAGTGGCACACATTGTGTTAGGTGGTATTAGGCACATTGTTCGATCTGTGCCTGATTATCTTCTAGATTTATCTACTTATCAGCATTGTAACATTATTCAAGCAGCTCCAAGGAGGAAGTACGAGGTTACAAAATAATCGTATTCATATAAAAATTATAAAAATAACACCCTTGGGAGCTGCAAACGAATTTTTTTGTGTGCAGGTGGGCTTTTTACACATCTCCATATGCAAAATCCCTCCGTAAGATTTCATAGTATCTCCTAGGGAGGGATCATATCCATTTTCAAAGCTTCTATCATAACACCCGTGACTCTTAATCAAGAGACGATTTGATCATGTACAGACATAATTTTTTGCTTAACAAATTTAATTTGCTCTACATCTATCTCATACAATTCCAATGTTGCAAACAGATGGTTTGCAACTGTTTGGTATTGCTCAGTAGTCACATCTAAATGATTGTGTGAATTTTTTATTCCTTCTTTACCTTTTTTATAAGGAGCACCCATTGAATAATACACAATTCGTCTAAACTGACCAACGTCATCTCCCTTAAACAGATAATTTACACTTTCATCTGATTTAATTCGTTGATAATATTCTTCTACTATCTTATTCATAAGTTCTGTGCCTACTAATTGTTCATATAAAGATGATTTTTCCATTTAATCATCCTCCTATTTGCTAAAACGTTGTTGAATTGGGGACATTTTTCCTATGTTAGCAACCTTTGCTCTACCTGTGATAACAGATTCATTGTTTAAGTGCTAAAAGCTAATAATTATATTAATAATAAAATATATAATTCCAATTTACAATAAAATATCTACATTATAAAAAATGAATTTATATATTTTATACAACCCAAAGATATGTCCTAGGTGCATTTCATAAGTCTACAAATAGAAATATGCAACCTTTTCTATATTATACGAATGATTTATATTATGAAGAGGGTTAATATAGATATATACCTCAAACTAAAAAAACTCTATTTACTAAATGGAGAATAATGAGACATTTGGATAGAAGAAGGACAAATAGCAGAGCCAATCGTTCATTACGGGGAAAAATGCTCCTTACCCCGCATTTTACTAGGCGCTACAGCATCTGTGTAGTGAAGAATAGACAGTAGCATTGTTTGCACACGCCGTGCACAAGTTCGCTAAGCAGCTAACGCTGCAAGTCTAACTATGATGCGCTTAGCGGAGTTGATACCGCCCTGAGCCAATAGATGCAGTGTATTGAAGACATCTGTGAAGCGTGAAATATTGACGGAACCATTATCTTTGTCTACAAGCTGGAATATAGAGATATTTATTAAACATTCAAAGGAGCTTTGTTGATTGAACGAAAAAGAATTACAAATAAAGCTAAACAATAGTTATAGAAATGGTTTGATTGAATATGGAATTACTTTTTCATATCTTACTGCTGTGATAACAGCTAACTATATGAAAAATGATTACTTCTACCTTTTTGCCAGTCTCACTTTGTTATGTGTTTTAAGCATCCTGAAACGTCTTTGGGGAGAATTACCTGACCTTGAAGGAACAAAATTTGATCACTATATTGCGAAACCATTCTTTCTCATTTGTATGATCGCAATATTATATAGAGATGATATCCTTGCATTCTTTAGTCGTTTTGGTCATTAATGTTACACCACAGTTAAGCGAGTTATATGAATGTTTTCAATGAACATTAAAGAATAACCCTAAATAAATAGTAGAGAACCCCCCGCATTAGTTCAACTGTGCCTAGGTTATAAAACTGTGATCTTGTGATATACATACACAATGAATAGATGCATTCTTCGAATTGAAGAGAACCCTAATGACACACATCATGGCAATCCCGGGTTGGAGCGTCGCCGACAGAGCCGATTACATAACTTTGTTCACAAGCTGAAGAATGAATAGATTCATTCTTGTTGTAATACGACTGATCACTTAGAGGACAAACATGTCTTCACTAACAAGACCATGGCTTAGCACAAATTACTTGATTCTCTCTACTTCAATTGCCCCACTTTCTGATACAATCAAAGCAATTGAGCTTAGGAAGTGAATGAGATATGGTACATTTTCAACAAGCAGATCGAATGAAGCAGTTACCAGCGCAATTTTTTGCTAGGCTTGTGCAACGGGTTAATCATTATCTAGAGCAGGGGATTGATGTGATTAATCTGGGACAAGGAAATCCTGATTTACCTACGCCAGATCATATTGTAGCTTCTTTGCAAGAGGCAGCGGGCGATCCACAATATCATAAGTACCCGCCTTTTCGAGGGTTTTCATTTTTAAAAGAAGCAATCGCAACTTATTACCAAAGAGAATATCAAGTAACACTTGATCCTGAAACAGAAGTAGCAGTTCTATTTGGGGGTAAGACGGGGCTAGTGGAAATTTCCCAGGCAATATTAAACCCTGGCGATCTGGCATTGGTACCCGATCCTGGCTATCCTGATTACTGGTCTGGTATTGCCATCGCCGATGGAAAGATGGAGATGATGCCGCTACTCGAAGAAAATCAATTTCTCCCTGATTACCAACAGATCGATCAAGCAAGTCTAGATCAAGCAAAGCTGATTTTTTTAAACTATCCAAACAATCCAACAGGCAGCATTGCAACACCTACATTTTTTAGCGATACGGTACAATTGGCGCAGAAACACGATCTGCTCGTCGTACATGATTTTGCTTATGGAGCGATCGGCTTTGATCAGCAAAAGCCAATCTCTTTTCTACAGACAGCAGGTGCAAAAGAGGTTGGAATCGAAATCTTTACGATGAGTAAAACCTATAACATGGCGGGCTGGCGCATTGGCTTTGCACTTGGCAATCGCTCTGTAATTGAGTCGATCAATCTGCTGCAAGACCATTTTTATGTCAGTCTATTCGGCGCGATCCAACATGCTGCTGCCACGGCTTTACTTGGATCGCAAGCTTGTGTGGAACAATTGGTCACTACTTATGAACAGCGCAGAAACACCTTTATGAATGGCTTACGTTCGATTGGCTGGAATGCCAAGGCTCCGAAAGGTTCTTTTTTCTGTTGGCTACCTGTACCTGAAGGCTATCGATCAGAAGCGTTTGCTGAAGCACTGCTGGAGCAAGCGCATGTTGCGGTGGCTCCAGGTATTGGCTTTGGTAAGACCGGTGACTCCTATGTGCGTGTAGGGCTGTTAACAGATGAGCATCGATTAATGGAAGCAGTTGAACGAATCAAATCTGGTACATTTTTCAATTGACAAACCGATTCACTTCAGCCATAATTCCTACTAAATCAATATAAATTGTATTTCTCTTATCAAGAGTAGGTGGAGGGACAAGCCCAATGAAACCCGGCAACCGGTTTAGCTGTATGGTAGAAAACACGGTGCTAATTCTTGCAGTCATGACAGGCTGAAAGATGAGAGGAAGCGGATCGTGATAAACCTCTTCCTCTGGTGGAGGTTTTTTGATGTTAAAAGGAGTGCGAACTGGTGAGTAAAGTTATAGCGACCTATTTGGTCTATGATCAAAAGAAAAATCTTGCGAAAAAAGCAGAAAGTATAGCACTAGGTTTAACTGTCGGTTCTTGGACAGACTTACCTGCGATTGATCAACAACAATTACGCTTATATAAGGGTGAAGTCGTCTCCATCGAAGAGTTACCCATTGATCAGCAAGCTGACACATACTTTGATCGGGAACTAATCAAAGGTTTGATCAAAATCGCTTATCCTACACGTAATTTCTCTGCTGACTTACCTGCGATCCTTACCACTGTATTTGGTAAGTTATCGCTTGATGGTGAAGTAAAGCTAATCGATCTAGACTTCCCTGTAGAACTGGCAAAGCAATTCCCTGGACCGAAACTTGGGGTTAACGGTGTACGTGAAAGACTACAGGTATTTGACCGCCCGTTATTAATGAGTATTTTCAAAAGTATCATCGGACGAGACCTTGTATTCTTTGAAACACAACTTCGTGCCCAAGCCTTGGGCGGTGTTGATCTTGTGAAAGATGATGAAATTTTGTTCGATAATACACTTACTCCTTTTGAGGAACGCATTCGCGTAGCACGTGCAGTATTGAATGAAACAGAACAACAAACAGGCGAACGCACCTTATATGCTGTGAATCTGACTGGACATACTTTTGAACTATTAGACAAGGCAAAAAAAGCGGTCGAACTTGGTGCAGATGCTCTCTTATTCAACGTTTTTACTTATGGACTTGATGTTTTACAAGCGCTAAGTGAAGATCCAGAAATCAATATACCCATCTTGGCCCATCCAGCCTTTGGTGGTGCAGTAACATCATCCACTTTTTACGGCGTTTCTCATTCCCTTTGGTTTGGTCGTTTCCTTCGTGCTGTTGGTGCTGATCTTGTTCTCTTTCCTTCTCCTTATGGAAGTGTCGCGCTTGCCAAAGAGGCAGCTTTAGGAATTGCAAAGGAGCTAACGCAAGACTCCGCTAGTTGGAAGACTGCTTTCCCTGTACCATCGGCAGGCATTCATCCCGCGCTCGTCCCTCAACTGCTAGCAGACTTTCAACTTGATTCTGTAATCAATGCAGGCGGCGGTATTCATGGACATGAGCAAGGAGCAGCAGCAGGCGGACGTGCCTTTCGACAGGCAATCACTGCTGCGCAAGCAAACATTCCATTATCCCAAGCGGCAAAAGAACATCCTGAACTCGCTACAGCGCTCAGACAATGGGGTGGGCAAAAATGAGCAAACAACTCCTGATCTTTTGCGATTTTGATGGTACAGTCACCGATACAGACAACATCATTGAGGTGATGAAACACTTTGCGCCACCAGAATGGGAACCGATCAAAGATGCCATCCTGTCTGAACAAATCTCGATTAAAAATGGTGTTGGGCAGATGTTTCAGTTGCTCTCAAGCAATTTAAAAGAAGAGATTGTCCAATTTGTCCAAGAAAATGCCCACATCCGTCCAGGTTTTGCAGAATTGGTTCAATATGTCAATGAGGAACAAATCCCTTTCTACATCGTGAGTGGTGGAGTCGACTTTTTTGTTTATCCGGTACTGAAAAATTTCATTTCAACAGCTTCCATTTTCTGCAATGAAGGTGACTTCTCTGGTGAACGGATTCAAATTAATTGGCCTTATCCTTGTGATGATCAATGTCAGAATGATTGTGGCTGTTGTAAACCATCACTTTTCCGCCGTTTTCCCAGTGATCAATACGAAAAAATCATGATTGGCGACTCGATTACTGATTTTGAAGCAAGCAAACAAGCTGATCATGTCTATGCACGCGATTTTCTACAGCAAAAATGTGAAGAACTACAAATTCCTTATACACCATTTACTACTTTTTATGATATTCTTGCTGACTTGCAAGAAAGGAAGATCACAACATGATTCTCATTGAAAATTATTGGGATCAACTTGCTGATGTAAAAGATGAACTGGCCTCTAGAGGCTGGTTTCCTGGTACTAGTGGAAATCTCTCTATTAAAGTAGATGAAAATCCACGCCGTTTCCTCGTTACAGCAAGTGGAATCGACAAAACCAAACGTACAGAGGAAGATTTTATATTGGTCGATCAACAGGGGCAGCCTGTTTATCAAACGGAGCTGCGCGTATCTGCTGAAACAAGTCTACACTGCCAGGTCTATGAACAAACGGATGCAGGTTGCTGTCTTCATATTCACACCGTTGATAATAATGTCATCTCTGAACTGTATGCAGAGCAAGGATATATCACTTTTCGCAATCAGGAACTGATTAAAGCATTTGGAATCTGGGATCAAGATGGTGAAATTACTCTACCAATCATAGAAAATCATGCTAATATGGAATTATTAACTCAAGCTTTTGCCCAAGCGATCAGCGCTGAGAGCTATGGCGTCTTAATCCGCAATCATGGGATTACCGTTTGGGGTAAAGATGCATTTACGGCTAAAAAACATCTTGAAGCATTTGAATTCTTATGCTCATATGAACTAAAACTTAGACAATTTGCATAAAAAATAAAGGAGGAATTAAGGTGGCACAATTACGTTTTCATGATACAGAGGAAAGAGTGGAAAATCAGGCGGAAGTGAGCGCATACTTAGAAAGCCAAGGGGTTATTTATGAAAAATGGGATATTACAAAACTACCTGCCCACTTACGGGATAACTATCAATTAAATGAACAAGAACAAGCGGAAGTAATCCAAACCTTCAGAAGTGAAATTGATGATTTATCTGCACGTCGTGGCTATGTAACAGAAGATGTGATTTCCCTCTCGCCACAAACACCTAATCTAGATCAGCTACTCACCAACTTCCTAGCAGAACATCACCATTCTGATGATGAAGTCCGTTTTATCGTGAGTGGACATGGCATCTTTGCCATCCAAGGACCAAATGGTCGCTTTGCAGATGTAGAATTAGAAGCGGGTGATTTAATTTCTGTACCTGAGGGTTACCGTCATTACTTTACGCTGATGGATGATCGCCAGGTCGTTGCGATTCGTATATTTAAAGGTAAAGAGGGCTGGGTACCCATCTACGATAAAGAATCATAAGCGCCTGCCTCGGTAGAGAAATGTAAAAGACTTTGCAGAAAATTGTTTTTGCTATACTAAATCAGATAAGGGACGCACTGCGTCCCTGTCAACGCCTTTAGAATAGAGACGTGAAGACTACAATGGATGTTTCGCCAAAACAGTTGCCATGTAGTCGGTGGTAAAAGCGGTTGCTAATGAAGCAGCCGTTTTTAATTATTCCATCCATACTCTCAGAAGAGTAGAGTCGGTACACCGAATTTAATCAATCATAAATCGGCATTGATCCGTAAGCGACTCCTTCTACTGGGCGAAAGCTATCTTAAAAGCCCTCTACCGCAGTGAGATGATTTCCTTACCAAACTCATACATTATAAAAGCAAGGTTGAAGACGTTCGCATCACTCTCTGACACGAGCTGAGCTTTGTCATCCCTATGCCAAGTGAGTAAACGTACTATCTCCAACCCATTTGAAAATAGTCTATAATAGGACATTCTATCCTGTTCATTTGGTATGTTACTAGACTCAAAATTGACCCAATATATCATATTGAAATAATAGTCAATCATTGCTACATTTTAAATGCGAATTTGATTCTAGAACGGAACTCGTATGTAAAAAGATATAATCTTGGACTGCTTTTATCACGCTGAACAACCTGCCATCAATCAATGTAAATGTGGAGTGCCCCCTATGTTCAACATGCATTGACCATTTTTCAGGTGTCATTTGTTATGATTGCGCTCAGCAAATGGAGAGTTCTATTAAGAGTTAGCAAATAATTGCAATTGAACACAGAAAAAGCGATCAATGGCTATCCACTATTTGAAATCTTCTACCTAGTAAGTGTATGATGATAGAGATATGCCTGAAAGAGTTGTGGTATCACTCACTTTCAAGTTAAGTGTGCCACTCCTCTTTTCATTTGTATGCATAAAAATACTAAAAACTTAATAGAAACCCATACTGCTCACATGTATATAAACTTCTCAATTGCGAAGAAGGGAGGGATTTATTATTAAAATTGGAAAATTCTAATAAATTTGAGATTTATATAAACACCTGCAACAAAGGAGGTGTAAATGTGAGTATAGGCGGTGATGGAGACCTGCATGATTAAGTCTCAATTATTTATAAAACTATAGAGCGTTCTTTTAGCTTCAATCAAATAAACTACTTTATATTGAAATATAATGATAAATATACCTTCTTTCAAACCATATACGATCATAGAGTGACAACCATCGTCACTGTGAAGATAAGAATAACTCTATATACGATAAACGAGCCCTATGTGCCCCCTTCTCTCACATAGGGCTGTAGTCTTGTAGATAAAGTTATGTGATCTGCTCGTGATCATGGTTCACGTCGACGCTCCGACTTAAGCTTGCAAGGATGTTTGGCTGTTCACTCATTTTTCCAAATGAAAAGTTGAAATCCGTTTTTTCTTATTCATTATAAGCAGATTATCAGAAAGCCCTAACGATTTTGATATCTGCTTGATTTGACATCATACAGATTTTGGAATTTACAAAGCGATGACTTAGAAAGCGATCCACGATACAATGGAAGAGTTTCGGTTTATAACAAATAAAAGTATTTCTGACGGTTTTGACGGAATTAAACATATACAACAGTATATCAAGTGAATACTTCCAAGATATCTTATCACCTTCTATATGTTCTTCTTATTTAAACAGGAGGCTTTATTATTATGTCAGATACAATTCAATCCAGTATATCAACTAGCCAACCTCAAAACTTATCAAAAAACAATCAGCTCCCATTATGGAAGCTGATTGCCTTATCAGCGGCCGGTTTTGTCGCGATTATGACGGAAACTATGCCAGCAGGTCTCTTGATTCAAATTAGTAGAGACCTCCAAGTCTCAGAAGCCTTAGTGGGGCAGTTGATCACATTATTTGCAATCGGCGCGATGGTCTCAGCAATCCCATTGATCGCTCTGACAAGAAGTTGGGGGCGTAAAAAGGTATTTATCCTCGCACTTGCTGGCTTATTTTTGTTCAACACAATCACGGCTCTATCAACTAACTATGTATTAACTCTTATTGTCAGGTTTGGTGCTGGCATGTCGATTGCTCTAATTTGGGGATTATTTGCAGGCTATGCGCGGAGGATGGTTCCACAGCACTTACAAGGGCGGGCGTTAGCCATTGCAGGGGTGGGGCAGCCACTCGCTTTATCTTTAGGCGTACCACTTGGAACTTGGCTTGGCAAGTTTATAGAGTGGCAAATGATCTTTGGCTTGATTTCGATGATTATCTTAGGGCTAATCATTTGGATGCTTTTTTTATTACCTGATTTCCCTGGACAAGCGGCAGCTCAAAGAAAATCTCTTCGTCAAGTCTTTGTTATGCCAGGCGTTCGTCCCATCTTATTTGTACTTTTTGTCTGGGTTTTGGCTCATAATATCCTCTATACCTACATCGCCCCCTTTATGGCGCATGCAGGTCTTGCAAATCGATTAGATATTGCTCTGCTGGTATTTGGTATCTCATCATTAGTTGGCATCTGGATCACAGGTCTCTTCATTGATGGTCGACTTCGTACACTTACCTTGATCAGTCTTGCTAGCTTTGCCGTTGCAGCATTGGTATTGGGTATCTTCGTTTCAGTCCCACTGCTGATCTATATCGGAATCGCTGCCTGGGGTCTTACATTTGGAGGAGGTCCTACATTATTGCAAACAGCCATTGCTGACACAGCCGAAGAGAATGCTGATGTAGCCATGTCGATGTTTGTAACCGTTTTTAACTTATCAATTGCTGCAGGTGGCATGGTAGGTGGTCTCTTGCTAGATTATGTTGGAGCAGGAACCTTTCCTTGGGCGCTCGTACTACTTAGTCTGATCGGACTCTTTACAGTCTGGCGCAATCGAAAACATGCATTCATACCTGATCAAAAGTAAATATGCCGTCCTTAAGTGATGGACGGCATATGTTAACGTTATCATTTTGGACTGTTAGAAAACAACCTTATGATGGAGGTGTATAAAGTCCTACCAATGCTAAAACATTGGCCAAAATCCCGACGATGATCGCAGCTAGAGGACCAGCCGCTAATCTCATTACAGGTCTTCCCGCAATTTCATTTAACACATAGAGTGATACAACAACAAAGAAGCCCGTTCCTGCCCAAATTTGATTCCCAGCGTTCATTCCACCTACTAATAAGGCAACTTCTAAAATCTGCGTCATCCCATTTCGAATATTATCCCCTGAATTTTTTAGCGCAGGGAATTTATTGAGAAAACGACCGATTTTCCCTAGACTTAGCACCTCAACCCCCATCGCTGAAGCACCTAGCACCCCAGCCAATAATGGGTTGCCTGATAAATAGCCAATTCCGATCAGCCAATCACACCAACCATTTGTAGCATAGACACCACTAATTAAAGAAGTGGTAACGATCAAAGGTAAAAATCCAATTGCTGATACAATGGCAACAATGGCAGCAGAGGTAATATCTCCTTTTCCTAACAACGCTCCCGCAATGGGCTCACCTGCGATCCAATGGAAACTAGCGGCAATGGCCAAAATCGCCCCCATCGGCAATAGATAATAGATATTTTTACGAATTCGCGAGGCGTTTTCTGCAAATACCCCTTCGCCCATATCGATCTCTTTCGTCTTATCCCTTGCAGCAATCACGATTAAGCAGATCATCCCGACTAGCATCGCCATCCCTTCGGGACTGAGGGAGACTTCACTTCCACCAATTTTAAGCGGATTTATCTTCTCTACCACAATTCGCGCTACTAGTGAGAACAGAAATGTAATCAAACCTTTTTTCTTACCAAATTGATATCCTACTGCCAATGCAGGGAAAGCGACAAAAGCATAGACAATTGGATCACCAACAGAAGCCAATGCATCGAGGAAATTAACGGGTAGATGCTTAAAGCCTTTAATAATCGCATCTAATGTAACGGTGACAATTCCTCCATATAATGTACCTACGATTGTCGCAATGATCGAACTGGAGAAAAATGTTCCAATAATATCCGCTGCAAGTAAAACAATATGAATCACAATGATTCCTGTTGCTAAGGTGATCGGCATGGCGAATCCTGTAATAAAACCAATACTGATCGCAAAGGAGACTGCTGCCAATTCTCTGCGTTTCATATTCCCATTGAGAAACTCAGGCATAATAGGTCGCAAACCATCATGATAGACAGCAATCGCCCGATTGGCGAGAAATGATGCATATCCACCCATGATTGCAAAGATGATAATCTTGATTATTTGCATCGAGTTCATGGTTCACCCTCCCATTTCTACTATGACTATGTCGATTTTTATTCTTTTTCAAGTAAGGTATCTAAGAGCAGCTTCATCGATTGTTCTACATGATCATTGGTAAAACCAAATGCCTTCACACCTTTTTTAACGGCTTCCTCAACAACTTCCTTTTTAGGCGCTCGACCAGCCATCGAGATCGTCGCGCATTTATCGCGACCTAAGACACCATAAGCCATTGCTAATGCACCACCTGCACCGCTCTGGCATGCTCCAACGTAATAGTCATAAGTTCCATTTTTCACTAACATTGCCGCTTCTACATCGGTAAAAATATCAGCCACTGCTTGTTGACTGGCATGCTGCTCGACATACGCTTTGATCTCATTCTTTGTTAATTGACCGCCAATGGCAAACTTCATCATGGTATTCATCTCCTATTTCATTACAATTTGTTCATAAAAGCTGGTTCCAAACTCAGGCTTTGGTAATTGGAAAAACTGACTCATCGTCGCACCAATATCAGCCATTGTTGAACGTGTTCCAATTGAAACCGGTTGAACTTTTGATCCAATCACTAGAATCGGCGTATATTCACGAGTATGGTTTGAGTGTCCTATCGTTGGATCATTTCCATGATCTGCCGTAATAATCAGTACATCATCGTCTTGAAGCAGTGGAATAAATGAGTCTAGGAACTGATCGACTGTTTCCAGTACTGACCGATACCATGTCACATCTTCGGCATGTCCTGCTAAATCGGTCTCTTGGACATTGACTAGAAAAGCCGCAGCTTTCTTCTCCTCTTCATAGAGCTTTTGAAAGCGTTTTAATACCTCGGAAGTTTGAACAACCGGATCTGCATAACCGCGTCCATGCACTACATCGGCTGTTTTTCCAATTCGATATACAGGGATGTCAAATTGTTCGGCAAGTGTTGGAAATTGCTTTTCGTAGTCTACTCCATAACCTAAATGCATCACTTGATAACCTTCCCCATAAACGCCTGCTTTTGGGCTATCGACACCCCATTGTCCGGGATTTTTCTCTTTAACCGCTGCGAGAATACGTTCAATATTTGTCTTTTGATTTCCGTAAACGATCACTCGACTTGTATCAACATGCTGACGAATCATCTTTCCGATCTGAATCGATTCTGCAAAAGAGATCTGGTTTAAATCACAGACCACATTGATAATATTGCCCAATGCCGATTCAAGGTTATCACCAATGACAACAGCTTGATTTACCAACAACACACTCCCATTTGAAACAGGATGTGTCACTTGATATCCAGCTTGCTTTAGTACCTGCTCAAATAGATCTCCTACTTCCATCATCAGCCGCTTCTGTGGTTTGCCTGGTCTGCTGCCCATTAACTCCTGATGGCCCATAAAAGTATCTGCTCCATAATGCGCCAATTTACTACGCCCAAAGGCTGCCGTAGGGACACCCTGATCATCGACAAGTCGTCCCAATCCTAAACGATATAAAGTAGGGATCTGCAAACACACTTGTTCACGAATATGTTTATACGTATGAGCATTTAGATCTGAAGGCTGAATCTGTAGGCAATCTTCCATCGCTCCGATTCCAAAACCATCAAGGACGAGTAAGGTTATTTTCCCCATTTATGTCCCTCTTCTCTGCAAATAAACAAGTTCAGGTTTTTGGTCGATATGGCGGATATAAGCAACATGTGCGCGCGTAACAAAAATCTGTGTTCTGAAAGCATAGACTACCGTATCTCCAATAGCTGTATCTTCTTTACGTTCCAACTCACCATAATAATCAATATGATCTCCTCTATAATCTTCTGTCACTCGATGATAATGATGAAGAATCTGATCAGGGTGACGTGCTACAAATGCACCTTTCATATGAGATCGAGGATAAAATCCTCCTCCTATCACATAAACATGGTCATCATAAAAATGGGAGACTTCCGTGACATATACCATCGCTGGCAACTCATCTAGATCCAAAGCTGCATGAAGAGGGGTTGTACCTGTTAATGCATGTCCTGGTTCTCCATGTGTAATCCCCTGTTGCTTCAGCATGGGAATCGTATGACAACATGTCGCACTAGGCCCATTTAGCTGTGTCACATTCATTCCAAAAGATTGCAGAAGGTCACGCGCTGCCAATAAAGTCTCTAGATTTGAGGTAAACAGATATTCGGTCTGTGTTTCATTCAGCTTTAAAACAGGAAAAGTCGTAACCCCTACAACGCGAATCCCAGATAGTTTGTTCAGTTCAGGTATTACCTTTGATAGTTCCTCTAAAGTAAAACCACCTGCCTGACCTTGGTAATATTCATCATTTGGTTGAACGACTCGCAGCAAAACATCCTGCACCAGCCCATGCTGGATCGCTTTAGCAGATAACTGAGCTGCTCTCTCTTTTGAAAAAACCGTCACAACTTGCGGTTGTATCTGCTTTAAAATATGCCCCCATTCATTTTTGCCAGGCTGTACAAGATGACCCAAATGACCGATTTTTACGCCTGATTTTGCTAAAATACGCGCCTCATCATAATCGACTGCTACGGCTTGATCAATTCCATGTTGACTAATCCAACGACCGATAAAATCATTTCTACCCAGTTGCTTTGACATAAAATAAAGCTGAAAATCATGTTCTTTTGCTGTTAGGGATAGTTTTTGGATATTGTGTGTTAGTGCATCCAAATCAACTACATACGTATTGGGAGGGATTTGTCCCGATTGATGGAGCATCACAGAAGCTTTTAATAAAGACGGATTTCGCCTTTTGATTACATCAGTAAACATGCCTATCCCTCCTTTGTATCGACCTGTGCTAAGTAATTAGCAAGATGTGCCATGATAAATCCGTGTTCTTGAGTTGGAAGGACATAAGGCAAATTCGCCTGTATCGCTTCAAACATCTCTTTTGCCTGACTGTAATAGGGAGAGCTCTTCACCTCCTCTTCAATTCCAGGCGCGGGAAGAGGAAGCGCTTCATTCTGCTCGATCCTAGTTACGACCATCGCCAGATGAGTTAACATCATCTCAGCCGCTTCATGTCTACTTGGCGTATTGATTTGAAGCTGTTGAATTATTTGCAGCGTTATATCATAAGCTAAAGGGGTGATCACTTCCTGTTTAAGCAGAAAAGCTAGCCGATCATTTGCATATTTCATTGTCATCTTCCTTACAAAGTACAGTATTTTGTATTTTAATTGGATAGATGATTCTAATCCCCCAGATCAGATTAGAATCATCCACATTGCGCGAATCGCAGCATAGGCTAATAATGGGGCAAGATTTGTTTTGTCTCGACTTTCTTTTGTGTCTCTAAAATTTCTTCCACTGATAACATAGAAAGAATCGTCTGTAGTTCTGTTTGCTCCGCTTTAATCAAGAGACATGCTTCTGTTATCTTCTGTTCAATCTTTTTTGCATGTGAACGGCTCAAAGGAATCTGTTTCATCAATGGAGCATTTCTTCCTACTTCATCTTTATTCCAGATCGCTGCATCGATTTGTCCGATTTCTAGCATATCTAAGAGATTCATATAACTTAGCTCAATAAATGTAACATCTAGTCCTTCACATTCTGCAAGCGTTAGCTCTCTCTGGTCATCTGAAGTATGATCAATCCCAATCTTCATTCCACTTTCAATTCGGGTATATTCAGGATGAGAAAGGAAAATCGAATGACCAGATACATAGGAAAAAGGTCCAAAAGTTAAGCCGATCTGAACGGCTGGATCCTGTTTGCAGATTAGTTCAGCCGCCAATCGCGAGACAATCGCAAAATCGTATCTACCATCTAGCATTGCCTTTACACGGGGTAATGATCCACGCATATAAGCCAGATGAAAAGGTAAGTCCTTTTTTTTGAATGCTTTTGTTAATCCTGTTGCCAAGCCTTCATATTTCTTCGAATAAGGTAATGGCATCGCACCAATCAATTGACCAATCCCTGAAAATTGAAGGAGCTTATGATTATCTTTTGCTAATAAAAATGTCCCTAAGTGTCCACGCGATTCTACACGAATCGCTTGATTCTCTTCTAAGAAACGTAAAGCGCCTTGGATGGTACCTCTGCCTAATGATAACTCGCTCGCAAAGTCACTAATCCTGGGAATCCGCTGATTCACTTCGATTGTCAGCATCTTTCGAGCTATTTTCTGGGCAGCGAATCCATACTTTGTTAAAAGCATTTGCTCCAACTTGATCCCTCTAACCTTCAATATACAGATATTTGTATATTGGATTTTCTTTAGTGTAGCTCTTTTTTATTTCATATGCAAGTAAAATCTACAATCGGATTTGATGGTGAAAAAATGAAAGCCTTTTCTTGCTTTCTGTCCATAGATATTTTATGATATATGAAAATAATTTTCATAAAGGAGGTTTTTTGATGAGTACTTTCTTCGAGAAAGCACAACAATTTGGTAAATCATTTATGCTTCCTATCGCTGTACTGCCTGCGGCTGGTCTACTATTAGGAATTGGAGGGGCACTTTCCAATCCAAATACAGTAAAGGTATATTCTTTTCTGGATATTGGCTGGCTTCAATCTATTTTTACGATCATGTCTAGTGCAGGTACTGTTGTCTTTGCAAACCTGGCGCTCCTTTTTGCCATTGGAATTTCGATCGGTCTTGCAAAAACAGATAAAGGGACAGCCGGATTAGCAGGCGTACTTGCTTTTCTCGTCATGAATGCAACCATCTCTGCCTTGCTGACTATTACAGGGAAGCTCAATACAGAAAACCCAGCTGCAGTGGGTCAAGGTTCTATACTGGGCATTCAAACGTTAGAAACAGGCGTTTTTGGTGGGGTGCTTGTGGGAATATTAGCCGCTTGGCTTCACAATCGCTATAACAAAAAGCAATTGCCCAAATTCCTTGGCTTTTTCAGTGGTTCACGATTTGTACCCATTATTGCTTCTTTTGCCGCTATTTTTCTTGGTATCATCCTCTTTTTTGTCTGGCCTTTCATCCAAAAAGGTATCTTTCAAATGGGTGGTCTAGTCGAGGCGACTGGATATATCGGAACACTGATCTATGGCTTTGTTCTCCGTATGCTTGGACCCTTTGGACTCCACCATATTTTCTATATGCCATTTTGGACAACGAGTCTTGGCGGCTCCATGATGATCCATGGAAAGCTGATCGAGGGAACACAACGTATATTTTTTGAACAGTTGGCCGATCCCAATATACA
Organism: Seinonella peptonophila; assembly: GCF_900129355.1. Taxonomy (GTDB): domain Bacteria; phylum Bacillota; class Bacilli; order Thermoactinomycetales; family Thermoactinomycetaceae; genus Seinonella; species Seinonella peptonophila. The sequence continues at coordinate 117,514 of NZ_FQVL01000008.1, forward strand.
GCAATTCTATATCGGTACAGCACGCTTTATGTCTGGCCGTTTTATTACGATGATGTTTGGTTTAGTCGGCGCTTGCTTAGCTATGTATCATGCTGCTAAGCCTGAAAATAAGAAGCTCGTTGCCGGTCTGCTCACATCTGCCGCGCTCACTTCATTTCTAACCGGCATTACAGAACCAATCGAATTCTCTTTTCTTTTTATCGCTCCTGCTTTATATGTATTACACGCCTTCTTTGATGGATTGGCCTTTATGCTTGCCCATATCTTTCAGATCACAATCGGTCAAACATTCTCAGGTGGATTTATTGACTTCATCCTCTTTGGCATCCTGCAAGGAAATGCGAAGACCAACTGGGTCATGGTTCCGATTATTGGGATCTTCTGGTTCTTCTTATACTACTTCTCATTTAAATTCCTAATTAAAAAATTCAATTTCAAAACACCTGGAAGAGAGGACACTGAGGAAGCCAGCGTACAGATCACAAGTCAGAGTGAGCGTGCCAACACAATTATTCAGGGTCTGGGTGGTAAAGAAAATTTACAAGATGTTGATTGTTGCGCAACTCGTTTAAGAGTAACAGTGAAGGATGTCCAATTAGTAGATGATGGACTCCTTAAACAGACGGGTGCGCGCGGAATTGTCAAAAAAGGAAATGGCGTCCAAGTAATCTATGGTCCTGAGGTCACAATCATTAAAAATGAAGTGGAAGAAATTGTGGGGGAATCATATGCTTAAACAAATCAATCAGCGCTTGGTCGTTTCCTGCCAGGCGTTAGAGCATGAACCACTTCATAGTTCCTATATTATGTCCAAAATGGCTCTTGCCGCTCAAGAAGGCGGAGCTGCGGGCATCCGAGCAAATTCACAAGCAGATATTCAAGCGATCAAAGCAGAGGTAGCTTTACCTGTGATCGGAATTATCAAAAGGAATTATGAAGATAGTGATGTATTTATAACAGCTACAAAAAGAGAGCTGAATGAGCTATTCGAAAGCGGTTGTGATATGATCGCAATGGATGCCACCTTTCGAAAAAGACCTAGTGGTATACAACTTGCTGATCTGGTCACATATGTTCGCAAACAAAATCCAGCCATCCAACTGATGGCAGATATATCATCAGTCGAAGAGGCACGATATGCTGAGAAACTCGGATTTGACTGTGTATCAACTACCTTATATGGGTACACCGATCAAACAAAAGAACAGAAGCTCTATGACAGTAACTTTTCATTCTTAAAACACGTATTACACCATGTTTCTCTTCCTGTCATTGCTGAAGGGAACATCATCACACCTGAAATGGCACAAAAAGCCTTAATACTGGACGCACATGCCGTAGTAGTGGGAGGAGCAATCACTCGCCCACACCAAATTACTGCTCGTTTTGTTGAGCAAATCTCTAAGCAAAACCACACTGTTACTGCAGAAACACAGCGATAACGAGCTGATCTCATATACACTAGATTCGATATTCAGGTTCAAGCGTGTTCTTTAGGCGAAGTGGTGAGAGATCGTAAATCTACTCGATACGTCTCTCGCCCTCTCACAGCTCAAGTTCAACGATACGATGCTTAAATGAACAAACAAATCCTTTCAATGTAGGATTGAAATCGATTCACTTCCATCAGACAATGGGATAAAAAGGGAGTTTGACGCATGTCCTCGGTTTTAAATGAAATCCAAAGCATTTACTCATCTTTATCCGATAAGGAAAAAAGCATCGCCAACTATATTCTAGCCCACCCTGAAGAGACTTCAAGAGGGCATATACAGGAACTTGCGGATGCTACAGGCGTTTCTATCAGTGCCATTACACGTTTTGCCAAAAAGGTATCTTGCAAAAATTTTGTTGAAATGAAAGTGAAGCTAGCTAGTGGTGCTGATCCAAAACCAAGTACAGGAATCGAACAGCGACTACTCGCTTCTTATCGGGATATGCTAACAGATGTACAGTCATTGATCGATCATAAGCGTTTCCAAAATGTTTTAAAACTGATCCAGAACGCAAAGCGAATCTTTATCTATGGACTAGGCAGTTCAGGTCTAGCTGCCCAAGAGTTAAATTATCGTCTCAGTCGAATGGGTTTTATCTCTGAATCGATCACTGATCCTCACTTGATGGTTATTCGTAGCACACTTTTACAGGATGGTGATTTAGTCCTCGCTTTTTCTCGCTCGGGGCAAACGATTGATCTGTTGCAATCGATCCAAAAAGTGAAAGATAAAGGTGCCAAAGTAATTGCTTTTACTGCATATGGTGATTCCCCTCTCATAAAAATAGCGGATGAATTTTTATGGACGGTTCATCCTATGCGAAATACTTTTATACTTACGGGTCTAGATATGAGTACACTCTATTTAATTGATAGAATCAGTCTTCATTTTCTTGCAGATCAGAAGCGAGAAGCACTTTATTTAGAGACAGTCGATGCAATCCATAATCGAAGAAGCTGATCGATTACAAAATTCATGATTCGTCATATCAATCGAATCAATCACAAGTTGATTGTTCCTTACATCGCTTTAATAGTCAAGTAATCTCTATAAAGGAATGGGGTTGCCTCAAGGCGAAAGTTGAAACGCAAACAAGAAAGGAAGGGTAGTATGTTTAAAAAATTATTTGGGCGTACCAATTCTAATAGCAAAGAGACTCTTTTTGCACCGCTGTCTGGTCAAATTGTCCCACTTGATCAAGTTCCAGACGCTGCTTTTGCAGAAAAGATGCTAGGAGATGGCGTTGCCATTCAACCGGCTGAAGGAGAAGTAGTTGCCCCAATTGAAGGAGAAGTGGTAACCATTCCTCCTACGAAACATGCGATCGGCATTCGATCGCCACAAGGAGTAGAGATTTTGATCCACATTGGACTTGATACTGTACAGTTAAAAGGAGAAGGGTTTGAAACACTCGTCGAAGAAGGACAGCGAGTCTCAGTCGGTCAACCTCTACTCCGATTTCAGCTCGATTTGTTACAAGCAAAAGGACTTAACACTGTAACCCCTGTTGTGATCACAGATACCAAAGGTGATCGGTCTGTCGAAGTATTAGCACAAGATGAGGTTACCAAAGGTAAGACCATACTGATCCAAATTTAGTTAAATATTCCGATTCATTTCAATTGTTGTCTTCCACGATAGAAGATACAATTGATATCAAGTGACTGGTACGAGACGATATGAAATGTCGTTGTCCCTTTATAGCTCCGAAAAATGGCTATTCAGACTTTAGATGTCTATAGATTTGCAAATTTTCCCTCAATTTATACCACGTGACCATGGGGCACACCCCCATGGTCACAGCCATCACTAGAAACTCATCAGGTCATCAGTTCTCGATGGTCTCCTTGTCGTAGCAATCCTGGCAAAGCTTCTTACCACCGATGGTGATCATCCACTCTTTCTGTTTGCACTTGTCACACATAGGATCTCATTCCCTCTCAATTCACAACCACATGAGTAGCATCAAAAGCACAACAATTGATCTCGTGTTGGGTCGATAAACCTCCCGAACTGAGCATATTCTCCATTCATTTATACTATATCAAATAGACCAAATGATTTGAACCATATCTCTTTTTTATGCTGATGAGATCGAACTTATTTTATTTTTTAACACGTTTTACTGTTGTTAATCTGTCAACCACTAAGCCCATCTCGATGCTCATAACAAGCATCCATCATATTATTCAACCATAACTCCTATATCACAATAAACATATCTTTTTTGAATCATCTCTGTTTAACACCAATTGCCCTCAGCCATTATGTGAGAACACGTGTCAATATGCCATATGAAGCAAATGTAAATCTCCCAAAATCATCCCACTCGAATATACAATCGTTTGTATGATTAAATTACTAATGAGTTTCTATACTAGTTAAAAAATACAGTAATATTGATCCTACTTAACTTTCTTGATAATATTTTTGATGTGATCGGATTGTACGAAAGGAGCAAACCTATGTTTAAAATCGGTTCTTTTTCCAAAATGAGTCGTGTCCCCATCAAAACGCTCCGCTACTATGATCAGCGGGATTTGCTGAAACCTGCGATGATTGACCAGGATTCGGGTTACCGCTATTACTCCGCTGGTCAATTACTAAAGATTAAGCGCATTATTGCCTTGAAAAAACAAGGCTTTACATTAGAAGAAATTAAACAACTATTAGCCGAGGATATATCCTTTCCCCATGTAAAACAATCGCTAGCTGAAAAGCAGCATGAGTTAACAGAAGTGATCAAGGAAGCACAACGGCAATTAAATGAGCTTGATACTGGTTTACGATGTATAGAAGAACTAGATGAACAAGTTTCGTCTTCTTCCATTGTGGTGCGCAATGTAAAAAAACAACTTGTCGCTTCCATCCGTGATCAGATTCCACAAGTAGAACTCTGCCTCCTTTTACATGAGCTCAAACAGTATATTCAACTTCAAGGAGAAGACGAAAATCGGCCCATGCATATATTACGACATCAACATCACCATAAAAGAGATCATGAAGATATGGTTGACTTAGAAGTTGCGATTCCCCTAGCCAAGGAAATCCCTGATAGTGATCGTATCAAAATCTACGAACTTCCTGAAATACCGCAAGCAGCTTCTTATGTACACTTATGCGACCCATATCAAACAGCTTGCTTGGCACAATCGCAGCTAACTACATGGATCTCTAAAAATGGCTATCGTCCAACCGATCAGGCACCTATTCGAGAAATTTATCTTACAGCGGATAAAGATATATATGGAAAGCTACTCACTACCGAATTATTAATCCCAGTTGAAAAGCTATAAATTCACCCCTTCATTCAGAGCGATGAAGGGGTGAATTTTTTTAAAAGCGGCCCTTGACTCTCCACCATGATGGAGTGTGTAAATTAGAATCAACCAAATCAAAGGAGTGAGTTACATGAGTAAAAATCTAGTAGGGAAAGTTGCCCTTGTTACAGGGGGTAGCCGAGGAATCGGAAGAGGGATAGCACTCAGATTAGCAAAAGAAGGGGCATTAGTAGCGGTACACTATGGTAGCCGTTTTGCAGCAGCAGAAGAAGTGGTAAATCAGATTAAAACGGATGGAGGAGAAGCATTTGCAATTGGAGCTCCTTTAAACACCCTTGACGGCGTAGAGCAACTACTTCAATCTTTCGATCAGGAATTACTGCAACGGACAGACAGTAAGCAATTTGACATATTAGTCAACAATGCAGGAATTGGCACTGCTGAAACTTTCGAAGAAACGACGGAAGAAATGTTTGACCAATTGTTTGCGGTTAATGTTAAAGCACCTTTCTTCCTAGTACAAAAGTCACTCACACGTCTTCGCGATGGAGGTAGAATCGTCAATATATCATCAGGTGTAACACGTATCGCCTATCCTCATATCATGGCTTATAACCTAACCAAGGGGGCTATCAATACATTTACACTTAATCTTGCACAACTCCTAGGACCACGTAACATTACAGCTAATGCCGTTTTACCAGGAATTGTGGATACAGATGTGAACGCTGCTTGGCTTCATACGCCAGAAGGACAGCAACATGCAAGTGAAATGTCTGCGCTAGGTCGAATTGGCGAGCCTGAAGATATTGCCGATATTGTCAGTTTCCTTGCCTCTAACGATGCTCGATGGATCACAGGACAAATGATCGATGCCACAGGAGGCGCTCATCTTTAAAAAAGCTAGGTAGTAGGGTCATCATGTAGTCCTTGCTACCTTTCTTCTCTTAATACATAAACTCCTTAGAAGAGATCTATAAGTGTTAGATACATCATGTTTTATACTACAAACTTATATTCGATTCTTTTAGCCAAGTATCCAAGCTTAATAACGTGGGGTGTAATTGCTGTAAATATGCAAGATCAGCCTGATAACCCTCTTGCATAAAAAACTGAAAAGCTTTGATTCCATCATGTTCATGAGATGATTTTGGAGGCGACGCTTGATATTGTACAGGCATCGAGAAATACCTTTGAAACTTTTCAATCAGTTGATTAACTGTAAGTTCGTCTCCGGCGATTTCGAGCACTTCTCCTATATATTGATTTGGGTTTTCAAATGTAATTCTGGCAAACACACCAATATCATGGACAGCAATCATTTGTACTTTTGTTTCAAGTGCCCCTTTATAAGCAAGCTGAATCTGACCATCGACTTTTTGCAGAGTAAAACGAAAGTTTTCCATAAACATCACAGGTCGAAGAATGGTAAAAGGTATATCTAATTTACGTATATACTGTTCTATCACTCCTTTATTTTCGAATGAAGTAATGCCTGTCTGCCGATTCGCCCCTGCCACAGAACTATAGACCAAATGAGAAACACCTGCATTTTTTGCAGAATCGACAACCAATTTACCTTGGCTCAACTCTTTATCAAGATTATGAAGATCTAATGCTTGCATACTAAAAACGCCATATACATCTTTCATTGCTGATTGAACCGAGATAGGATCATCTAAATCACCCTGAATGATTGTAACACCTAATTTCTGAAGTGATTGGGGAGTTGGTTGATGTGGATCACGTACCAATGCCCGAACATTCCATCCGGTTGTAAGGAGTTGTCTTACAACTGCTCCCCCTTGTTGACCTGTTGCCCCGATCACTAAAATTGTTTTTGCTGCCATCATCGTTTCCCCTTTTTCAATGATATTGAAGCAATTGAGTCTCTACTATACTATATGATATTTTATTTTTATTAGATTACTATTTAAAGTAGGCAATATTTTTATATATAATTTCATATAAGAAACCAACTATATTTTCGTAAGGATGGTAAAAAGATGGAAATCAAATTAGAACAAGAGCAATGTTTTCTTTCTATTCAACAAGCACTTCGTCTGCTTGGAGGAAAATGGTCATTCTTAGTTCTGGGTCAGCTCTTTTGTCATCAGCCGCAACGCTTTAACCAACTAAGGAGAAGCTTAGATAACATTAGTACCAAATCTTTAACAGACACTTTACGGCACCTAGAAAAAAGTGGAGTTATTCATCGAAATGTCATCCCTACTGTACCAGTAACTGTAGAATATTCTTTAACAGATAAAGGCAGAGCATTTAGAGATGTAATTGTTGAGATGAGGAAATGGGGAGAAGCTTGGGGAAATGGTATACAAGAGAAGATGCACTAAGCAGTGAACGTATTCAAATTGATGACACTACTTTGCGCTTGCAAACACATCGACGCAGTACAGCATCGACCATCCACAGTTCAAAGGATTTAAACTACCTACGTAAGTGGATCTTTTTGAATGACACAGGCTTTTATGAGGAGATCCTGCCTTCAGATATCGTGTCTTCGCTAAAACATATGGCTAATCTTTTCATATGTAAAGAAAATTCATATCATAAGAGCTTTTCCTAATCTGCTGTTACAAGCAGATTCAGAGTGTAGACAAACCTGCTTTAGCAGGAAGGTCTACACTCTGAAGCGTTTGGTATTTTTACCAAACGCTTTTTCATCATGGCTATTTACGAGAAAAATCCCCAGTGTATCTTCCTCAGTGATATTATTTGGATTTTTGAAACTATAAAAGTATAGGGAACCTTATTGATGATTGTTAGACAAATGACAGTTTCACACCTCTTATTTCATTCATATCGTAAATGGAATCCAATTGAATAGGAGGATATGAAGTGAAAAAAACAGTTGGTCCTCTTTGCCAGAGATTTGCAACAATACTTGGTGGAACTCCTCAAATTGTAAACGGTGTTTGTACAGTAACCCGCATCATTCCTCATAGGGTAACGATTTTAGGTCGAAGGTCTAAATCTGCTTTGACGTTGGCAGCTTTATTTTCATTTGAATCTATGGATAGAAAAGGGCGGGCATTGAACCTTGGGGAAACGCATATTTTACAACAAGACGTTAACCCTTTTATCTCCGCATTACGCAAACGAAATATTATGGTAACAGCTCTGCATAATCATTGGTTGTTTGATAAACCTCGTATGATGTTTATTCATTGGCAATCCGTCGAAAATCCAATTACATTTGCAAGAAAAACAGCTGAAGCACTCAAGTTAATCACTCATTAAATATTTTAAAACAAAAGAATCATATTCCATTTGAAAATTAGGTTTAATGGAAATTCAGACCGGAGATCTGTCATAGTTATTCTTGACTACAGTCTGAATCAGCATTTTACTTCTATTATTGAAATTTACTTATACATGAAACGCTAATTATTTGTATATATAATCGAAAAACCAAAAAGTCAAAGGGGCCAATGGAGCGATCAACCAAAGAAAAATCAGAGCATGCGAGCTGGTGCTATTTCTATTGGTTATCCAGCACGTTTCATCGAAAATTTACTATCCCAACTGGTTACCTGCTCACAAGAAAAGAAGCAGGGATTAGTATGGTCCCTTTGGTTGCTGAGTAATTAAATCGTTGCTCGTTACCCTTTGAAACGTTCGGTCAAGTTTTGTTGTCGAAATATATTCCATTGTTCAGCACCGTTATTCACTAAAATGTCTAATTTCCCAAATCGCTTTCTTGTTTTGGACACAATCTGTTGCTAGTTATGATTTGTTTACTTCGTAGAATATTTGAGTCATCAAACCTATTATTTCTGCAAAGGAGAATAATACATATGTGCTGTTCATTAGAGATGTGAACGGAAAAGTGGTAACAAAAACAGATCATAATCCCCTCTTTAAGGGATCAGCGGATTTGTAGATCACTCAATTGATATGGTGCAATCCTTAGATGAGATCTAATCATCCTCAATAGATATCATGTATAGAAGTATTACATGACTTCGCAAAACAATTTTTATCGGAGATTTTATATTAAATATATTTAAAAGAATCCCCTTTCATGGTATTTTTATTAAAACTCCTATTAAACACAGCTATCAGTCAATAACTATTATTTACCTGTTTGACATCAAAGGAGGCCCTTATGAAAAAATCCCTGATTTTTGTATCACTACTTGCTTTTTCTTTGCTAGTCCCTTTTTCAGCTTTTGCAGATACAGGATCATCGGCTAGCTCTGGACTGTTCATTTCCAAAGCACCTCACCAAATCCCTGGAGAACCACCTGGTTTGAACCCATCGATTCCTGATACACCACCTGATGGTAGCAAAACAGAAGAGGAATATACACAAAAATATTTAGAAGACAACTATACTAAATTCAAAGAAGCTGAAAATGGAACATGGTGGCGAGGAAACCCTAATAAAGGAATTCCTGATTATGTAATGGTATTTGTATGGAATAATAGTAAACAGGATGCTCTAAATATTGCTAAATTTTGGATGCAAAACGACGGTGAAAACTTAAAAAAAGCTGAACCATTTCCTACCCCAATAGCGAAATAAGAATTCTCACATATACTAAGAAATAATCATCCACTTCATTCTTGGAGAATAGAAGTTCTATCAAGCACTCCTTAGACTGAAAAAAGCACTTCTGAAAATCTATTCAGAAGTGCTTTTTGTACGGTGCTAGGTGTAATGCCCGCTGCACATTATGCAACGGGTTTCGCCAATTTTTAAATTTCTACTAAGCAAAGCATGAAATCTTATCGAATGATTGTGGCAATCCATATGTAGATGTAAAATTAAGTAATTATGACAACAATTTATATCTACATCGATTTAACTTCGCAAGGAGCTGATCAGGTGGTAAAAGAAAACTATCGGTATCCGATTGAATTTACCATAGATTTAATTAGTGGAAAATGGAAACCACTACTCTTGTTTATTCTCATCCAAGAAGGAACCAAACGTTTTGGAGAACTCCGACGGATTATTCCAGAAGTTACGCAAGGGGTACTAACTACCCAACTTCGAGAACTGGAACGAGATGGTTTAATCAGTCGAAATGTATATCCAGAGATTCCACCACGAGTTGAGTATTCGATTACTCAACATGGTAAAACTTTGCTTCCTATCTTAAAGAGGATGTGCGATTGGGGAAGTACTCAAATCGAGCGACATTCAGTTCAGGCTCATGGTAAAAAACTAGCCTCTAAGAAAGAATAGAGGCTAGTTCTTCAATTCTTTTATTCGTCGGACTTCCTACTCCATTTATCTGATCATCCACTTGAAAGGTTGCGTTCACGAGTTACGAATGTGCCGATTCATTCCGCTTGTAATCGTTCACAGATCACGCAAGAGAATTACCTATCTTAACATATTGAAGTCTTTCCGCTCTCTTATATACCCCACATAGGTATATAAGAGAGCGGAATCATCTTATCTTTTGCGTTAGATGATGAAAGCTGATTCTTAGCGGTATAGGGCTTCGGCAGGTGCCAGAATATGATCAAGATATCGTTTAGCTGCTTCTTTTAGAGCAGCACCCGTTGCTCGATCGGCATTATAAGTGGCAAAGGCAGGAAGAAAGGTACCATTGCAACGGTTAATCGTCGCCTGGATCGGTCTCAGATACTCGCTTATCGTAAACCAATTTCTTCCACCTGATCGATATTCGTTTTCGGGACCTCCTGTTGTTGTTGCAACAATAAAATCCTTTCCTTTTAGCGCTTCACCACCAGGGCCAAAAGCCCATCCATAAGTTAAAACTTGATCAAACCATTCTTTTAAAAGCGGCGGACAGCTATACCAATAGAAAGGAAATTGTAAAACAATCCGATCAACCCCTAGCAACAGTTGTTGCTCACGTTCAATATCGATCTTTCCATCTGGATATTCCTCATATAACTTTCGTACTTGAATGGTCGAATGATTGCTCAATTCTTTTGCCATTGCAGAGTTGGCTCGTGAGTCCTTTAAGTTTGGATGTGCAATGATAACCATCATTTTCATAAATCATTTCATCCTTTCAACAAATTGATATTATTATTATGTATGGTTGATAAAAATCAGAGAAGTACTTAGTTGTTTCTGACCTAGTATGCTAGAACATACTAATAGCAGCTAGACAAGTACTTTCCCTATGCTTGGAATTTTATGGTCAATCAATCCTATCAAAACCTTGGCGTCTGAGGAGACTCGAACAGTTTGCTCGAAAGGAAAATGCTGCTTCAGCTGTCATTCCGCTTAGATACGCCGAAATGGAACTTTGCCGATCACCTCTTCTTAAATTTCTACTAAAAAAAGTACGAAGTCTGATCGAATGATTATGGTACTTCATTTATAAGAGGATTGTGACTTCTTAACACTTAACATTCGACTTTATTGCTATGATTCTCGATTTTGAACAAAAGACACATCTTCATCTTGTCTTGATCCTTTTAGCACTCATTTGACTACGATCCCCCAAGCACAGCATTTACAATATGATTCAATCGATTTTGATATTCATCTAAGGTCTGTGGAACATGTCCTACAGATGGTTCCAAGATAAATTCCCAATGTAACCCCCTTATTTTCGCCTGTTCGACCAAAGCACTCGATTCTGAGTAATCGACGACCTCATCTTGATCACCCTGGATCACTGTAACCGGTATATTTTGATTGATCAGATAACGGTCTGGTGAAAATTCAGCATGAAAATCACCAAATCGTTCTTGAAACCAACGCTTATATTGAGGTGACGCTAAACGCTTCACATGTCTTTCCAAGCTGACCATTGGTGATACAGCGATAATTCGCTGTAGTTGCGATCGCAATGAGCCTGCTAACAAAGCTAGGCTTGCTCCAAAACTCACTCCATACAAGACCAGCTCATTTTCATCCAGACCATAGTGATCGGATAAGTATTCTACTAAGGCATCGATCTCTTCACCAAAGCATTTCTTCCATTTTTTCCATGGCCGTTTCTTATGCATCATACCTAGCTGAGAAGACCCTGAATAATTTAGTACAACTACCATCCAACCCGCTTTTAACATCACTCGGTACAAACCTAAATACCGAAGCTCATCATACTCACACGACTCAGGGCCTCCATGTAGAGAGACCATACATCCTTTGATCTGTTCATGTGGTGTGTAGACTAAGAGATGGAGAGATGAGACAATATGCCGATCACCGATACACGTATCTTTTATAAAGCCAGGTAACTTTGTTATTTTCTGTTCTTGTGATATCAGAAGCCACTCCGTGCCATTTAATAAACTTTCTTTTTCAAGCAAAACATGGTGGTTAAATCGATTGGAAATGCGCACACTTCCCTGCATATCAATCGGTTCACTTTTAGTACCATCTAATTCAATATACTGAATAAAATGATTTCCATTTTGATTAAGAATAACCAGCAATTGCTCATCTTTCATCCATGCCGCATCGACAACAGCATTATTCGTGCAAATGGTTGAGATCATTTTTTGATCTAATGTATTGAGAATCTTTAATTCAGACCCTTGCTCTAACTCATGCTCAAGACAGAAATAATCCCGATTACTACATAAATAACGATCCTTGATCACCACTTCTTTAGCATGAAAAGGAAGTGAGACAACAAGTTCAGATGAATCAGGGGTGCGATCACGAAGCGACAACAGAATTTGACGATTCCGGTGATAATACACTATGTTTTCATATCCTCCTCTTATCCGCTTCCATGCTTTACCATAGATTTGTAAAGAGAAAATTTCATTTCTGTTTGCTTGCGTTTGAACTACCACACAAATATATGTTGGATCATCTGCTGCTAGACAAGCATCGACCAATAATTCGATTTCAGAGGGCATCTGATAGCTTGCTGTTACTCGCCAGCTTCCGTCCATATTCATTTCCTTTATTTGAACAATACGTTGATCAAGAACCGATATCATGATCAAAATGGGACGATTATCTGGAAATAATAGTGCTTGATCTTCTTCAGTCAATACATAGATTGTATCCAAACGACAAGTAGCTCTATGATAAATAACGACTGCTAAAGGCTCCATATATTGGATCAATACGGGATTTTGGTCGGCATCGAATCCGACCAAACGATGGAGATAGTGCTGATAAATCTCATGAAATACTTTTTCTTGCTTTCTCATCTATAGCACCTTCTTTACTTGAGCGATTCACAGATTGAACGAGGGTGTAAAACAGAGGAAATAGTACTGAGTTGAGAATCGTAATCCCCCCGCTCACGAACAAAGCATAGTGAGTATGTAGCTGAAATAACCAGCCACCCAATGATCCACCTAAGGCATCACCTATAAAAAATGCCGATTGAAGAAGTCCAAAGAAAAAACCAACCAAATGACTAGGGAATAGTGATAACTGGATCAACTCTTCACATATCACCGAAATCGTGAGTAAAAAAGACCGTAGCAGGAAAGCAAAGACAACCATAATAGCAGGTAGTTGATAAGTAAGCATCAACACAAGCATACCTGTGATCAATTCTGCAAAAAAGAAATAAGCCACCTTGTGTTGATTGAATTTTTTATTACTAAAAAAAGGGGCGCTAATTGCCCTTATGATACTCGTAGCGGCGATGATGATCCCCAAAGCAGCTATGTTAAAACCTTGCTCCTTTAAAATAATCGGCAAAAATGGAGCAAGCATACTAACAGACAGACCAGACATCATACCAAAGAACACCACACCTGTTGAGATCAATAAATGATCTTGCCATCGACCTTTTTGCTTATCCTGTTTCTCCACATTTCTAGTCTGCATGTTAGGGACTAAAAATGCAGTGAATCCACATAAAATGGCAGACAAAACAAGGACTGTTGGATATGAAAAGGATGGTGCTCCTAAGATCATGGCCAGAAAGCCTGCTCCGAGTGTACCAATCGCAGTCCCTGTGTTAATTCCTGTTGTATGAATGGAAACCACTGTTGCTCGGTCATCTTCTTGTACTAAATCCAATATCCAATATCTAAGACTCACAATAACCAACGACGCACCCAAACCAGCGATAAAGCCTGAGCTAACGACAATCAACATCGAATGGGTATATATCCTCATCAAAAGTCCCAATCCATAGACCAATACCCCAATTCTCAACGAAAGGGTGGAACCCAATCGATCTCCTAAGAATCCTGTAAAAAAAGATAAACTTCCTGCGATGGCCATTGCTGTATAGGAAAAACCAAATGCAACGAGCGCTTTATTCTGTTGAAACCATAAAGGATGAATCGTTTTAGAGGTAAACATACACATATAAAATAAAATCGTAAAGATCATAAATTTTCGCGCACTCGTACTATTCTTTAGCAGAAGATGAAAGCTTTTCATCCACGATCTTCCTTTTTACCATGAATTCATTTACCTTTAACTTCTCACTCTCAGGCAAGATCGTCTGTCCTGTTTGTAAGACACTCAGGGCTTGTTCAAATTGATCAAGGTTACAGAGGGACTCCGCCTTTAGCGAAATAAAATCCTCTAGCAATTGTTCATCTGAAATAGGTGACTCATGATTTTCGATTAATTCGAAACACTTCTGGTAGTCCCCTTGCTCTGATAGAGCATAAGCATAGTCGTAAGTAAAACTAGCTTCACCCAATGAGAGTTGAACTGCTTTTTTATAATGCATGATACTGTCATGCCATTGCCCTCTTTGTAGGGAAATATATCCCAATAATCCATACGTTTCTGCAATAAATGGATCAAGTCTTCTAGCAACTTCGAGATGATGGATTGCTTTTTCGGGATTTCCCATTTCAAGATAGCAATATGCTAATTCCAGATGGTTTTCTGGGTAATTTGGATCTATTTGAATTAACCTTTTGAATACATTTATCGCTGGCTCAAAACGTTTGAGACGAAGATAGCATTGAGCCAAGTTGTAAATCAAAACACTTTGATGTAATGAGGCTTGCTCATTTTTGTATCGGTCAAGTTTTTCAATTCCTTGTTGCAGAAATTGAACTGCCTCACCAATCTTCTGACGGCGAAATAAAATCAACGCATATCCATTTCGATTAAATATCCTTTGAAACTCGATCGTTTCGTCACCTTTTGCGTCGAGATTCAGTAGAATATCATACGCTTGCTGTAAAAACTGTTCAGCACGATCGATTGATAATAAGTATTTCGGATGATGACGAGCATATAGCATGGACAGCACATAATAGCTACCTACGATATCTCTTGGTTTTCCATTTTTCGGGATTAGATTGAGATAATATTCGGCATTGATGGTCTCATCCAATTGCGTATAGGTAATGCCTAAATAATAGCAATAGTCAGGGTGTATTTGTTCTTCCATCAGTCGTAACAATAACCGTTTGCCTGTCCATGCATCTCCACAGGCGATATACTCTCTAGCCCATTGATAGATAAATTTCTGTTCCTCATCAGATAACTGCCTTGGAACAGATGTCAACATATGAAGTCTCTGTTCATCTCGATTTGGTTGATAGACGATAGAAGGAGATGGAGCCTGCTTTTCGTAAACGAGGCTTAGCTGAATCAAAGAAAGTTGCTCAGCCGCTTCAAAAAATAGCTTTGATCCCTCATCTAGATGTTTTGCATGATAGAGATAAACATGAAATCTGCGGCTCTCCAATGCACAATGAGCAATTTTGATCAAATTGCGGATCACACGATCTTTCACAAAAAAACGCAACTGATGACTGGAATCTTGTGAATCTGTTAAGCTGTTTTCATTTATCTGACCTCTGCGTCGCGGATTGAACAACTTCATTCCATTTAATTCATATGTTTGTTTGGGCTGATACCCAATGTGGTCCAATAGTGCCTTTACTGGAGCAAAACTGACTGTCTGCTCTTTCACGTGGATATAGATGTTCATCTTTCCCCCACTTTCATCATGAATACTTCGAAAGACTGGGCAACGCTATTTTCCGATCCATCCTGACACAGCCACATCACTCAATTTATGAATCAAAACCTCTCTTGGTCAATTGCATAATTTCTTGACCAAGAGAGCATCCTTTTTACACCATAGTCATGGGGTCATTCTTTATATGATCAACGTCTTGACGTAGGATTCCGCGATGAGAGATGTCGTAGGAACCGTTTACTTAGGTATATCACGCTCCTCATCATCGGCTTCTTTGCAAACCATTTGCGACTACGGTTCAATACGAGAATTTTTTGTATGCCTGATCTTATTGCTCTTCATTGACTCTGTGTTTTTCCGCCATACATAACAGCAAAATTAACCTTTTTTGCTTTCGCTTTGGATTTTATCAACTTCAACTATATCCCCCCTTTATCTATGGATTTATTTAAATATTACAATTATTATTTTTATGCAGATAGACAAGAAAAATATCCAAAAATGGTGCATCCATATTTGATGAATGTCCGCGAATATTTCCTCAATATACAATGAATATGTTATGATGACTACAAATGTAAGCCGAAGATGCCAAATGCTGTAGTAAGGATTCATCCTTCCAGCATCGGCTACATAGGCTAGCCACCTATCAGCAGAAATTGGAGGTAGATAGGAGTCCAGTTTCCAAGGAACAAACAATCGATCTAGGGATCAAGGGAGATCCAACCATGACACAAAACAGCCCCGTCAGCGTGACGGGTCTGACCGTAGCGCCGTTCAATGGCGCGTTCGACTCCCGCAAGTACGACGAGCTGAACTATCGCCAGCTCCAGCTCGTCGACGCGCAGGTCATCGAGATCGTACTGCGGCAGCAGGCCGAGCTGGAGATTCCGTCGGAGAGCATCGAGCGCTTCGGCATCATCGGCAGCGCAGCCGTCCTGCTGGTGCCGATGATGTTCGAGCGCCTTCGGGCTACATACGGCCGGTACGACCTGATCGACCCGACCGACTCCAATCTGCTTCTGCTGGGAGAGCGGCTCGGGTTTACGGATGACCCCATCCTCCGGGCCATGCATCCCGAAGACCCGAACGCGATCTATCGGAAGTTCGAGGTTCGGATCTTCAGGAAGATCAGGGAGATCTTCGGCGACGAGGAGGCCGAAAGGTGCCTCAACGCACTCCAGAAGGTCCAGGACCACAGCCGTGGGATCGACGGGGACATCAACACGCTGCGCCAGGCACTCCATCTCCTGATGAGTGTGGTGTACGACTACCTGGTGGAGTCGTACGTCGCCTACGCCATCACGGAATCGGAGGACGAGGTTCTCTACTCCTGGAAGCAGATGCTCCGCGCCGTGAAGGTCGGCGGGTATGTCACTTCCATCTCCTTCCTCAACTCCAGCGGGGTCTACCCCGCGGGAAAGGAGGAAGAGGGAATCGGCTGCCCGGCCACGCCGATCACCCGGGAGTTCATCCTGAACTTCCTCAACCTCCTCGCCAAGGCGGGGTACATCCGGTACGTGTACGGAGAAACCCAACTGGACGGCGAGGGAATGCCGCGCGAGGGCGCCGAAGAAGCTGCTGTCTGGACGGCGCAGCTGCTGAAGCCCCTGCCCGAAGACTGACGACAACGAGTTCGCCGAAAGGAGTACGATGAACGCAGTAAGCCTCGAAGGGCTGAACCTTCCGCTGTGGGAGAACCACCTCGATCTCAGTCGGTACATCCCCGGCAACTTCATGATCCCGCACACGCTCGACGTGGAGATCATCGGAACGCTCCACTCCGTGTACAAGCGGATGGGGATCAAGCCCGAGAGCGTCCGTCGGGCCGGCAACGTGGTGCTTGGGGAGAACTTCTACCCCGCAATGTTCCACAACGGGTACATGCACCCTGTGGAGGGTCTGATCGACCAGATCACCATCCTCCCGCAAGACTTCCTCTACACCGCCAAGCTGTGCGGACGAGGGAACAGGGTCTACCAGGGTGTCGCCCCCTTCGTCTGGGGAGCCTTCGACACGCTGATCTACGACATCGCCGGTCAGCGACCGGGTGACCCGTTCTACGGGACGCTCGATCAGGCCTGTGAGCGAACTCGTCCCATCATGGGAACGATGTTCGGAACGCCGAAGAAGCCGTACGAGCTCCTGACGGCTATCCTTTCGGTGGAAGAATGGTCGGCAGACAAGAACCTCTGCCTCTACGGCTTGAGGAACATGATCAACACGTTCCTCAAGCCGGGAGGAACCATCGCCGTCGCCATGATGGTGGAGCCGCCGGCCTTCCGACTGCCGTCGGGACGGATCGTTCCGTACCCCGACTTCAGGGAGCGGGAGATCGTCGAGTTCTTCAAGAAGCAGCCGCTCGAAGGGCTGACCATCCGCCGCATCAAGCACACCGTCCGAGGTGAGAAGGGAGTCCTGCTCATCATCGGTCAGCGGTGAGCTGCCCCCACGGTTCAGGGGCCTCCCGGATCGACTGATCGAAAAAACACGCACCCCAGCGTCCTCACTACACTGCGCGCTGGGGTGCACACGCATTCCCATTTTACTGAATTTTCATTTCAATCTTCTGTATAGCATTCTAAAACTACAGATTTATCTCCATAGACCTTTTTGGCATGATTCTCACCCCATCTACAAAACTGATCCAATGTTTCTTTCAGACTCCAAGCATACTCACTTAATTGATACTCCACTTTTGGTGGGATTTGATGATAGGAAATTCGGATGATCATTCCATCACTTTCAAGCTCTCTTAACTGTTTTGTCAGCATTTTTTGAGTAATATTGGGAATTAACTTTCGTAATTCATGCGTACGCTTCTTCCCCGTCATCAAATGATACAAGATCACACTCTTCCATTTCCCCCCAATGATATCTAAAGTGATCTCGATTCCATTTTGGTATTTTGATTTCGTCTTATCTTTAATCATGATGAGCCTCCTCTTATTTCAGAACTTAAATGGATACATCTTTTCATGATATAAAGGGGCATTTTAATCCCTACATTACTTTAAAATGCGTACATACTTTATCTTCCTATAGCTCCTATCATAGCAAATTTAGAGAAGGATGACAGCTTAAAGCAAGATTGCTCATCCCTCCTTCATTACTTGAATTCACCGTATTTTATGGTATATTTAGAACAATCGGTATCAATCTTAACTAAAAGGATGATTTTAGTTGCAAAATGAAATATTTTCTTGGGCTGGTTGGAATGCAATTGCAGCAATCGGGGAAGTGCTTGGGGCAATTGCTACATTTTTAGCAGTTTGGTTCTCACTAAAAATTGCTCGAGAAGCGAAAGCTGTAGCTGAAAAAAGTTTTAAACCCACACTACAAATTAATCATGATCATTACGTAGAGGATAACCGTGTATTCATATTTAATATTACTAACTTTAGTCCATTTCCCATACAGATCAGAAACGCATTTTGTTTTTACACCATTCGTAGTAATCTTCTACTAAGCGAGATTAAAATGATATCAGAGAATACCCATTTCCCTCTTTTAAAATCAGGGCATTCACATAAAATCAAGTTAAAAATTTTCGATCTGATCCCTGAATCAATTCAAGAAAAAAAATTGGCCTATTTCCCAATTAGGATTTCCATAGAAGTCGTAACCGAAAGTGGGGATTTTTTCTCACAAAACTATTTTTTTTGCATGTCAAACCCCCATATCACAAAATTTATTCAATATTTCAAAGCTGATAGCGAATCAGGTGCGATCGAGTTGGCGAAGAAATACAACTCGAATTTTTCAAAAGATAGGGATACCACCTATTCATCCCAATCATTCTTTCAATAACAAATCATCCAATCCCCTTCTGATCACATACAACCTCTTCTAAAATATCAAGATTATTGAAAAACCGTTCCATTCTACTTTTATGGTAACATTCACACCTCATCTTTCATCTTGAGTAGGATTCTCCCCCTTCTATGTTTTTTCTCACTCATTTCATGCGCATGGATTTCATTAAATTTAAAAATATTGAATTCCGTTAAAGATAGACAAAGAATCGAGCAAGAAGAATTTGATCTCGTCGTCTAAGGCGAGCTTTATTGACTGACCCTTCATGAGCGTAAAAGTGCATGAACATCGTTTGGTTCGCCGCTTGAACCTTATACCATCACGCACACAGGAATACCACCTGCTACAAGCAGGATGAGCACGCTCATGTGTTCCATCATACAAAAAAGATTGCTCTTAGTAATCACTTGAAAGGGATTACCGAGCAATACTCGTTCTCATCCCACGATTGAAACCCGTGGGCTTTCACACTCGCATTTTGTAATCAAGATTGAAAACATTTTGTTAGATGTTTCATTTACAAAGGCTTAGTCACCTAAGCCTTTGCTTCTTTAGCGAACCCATTCAACTACTTGTTGTAATGCTTGGCGGGTTTTTGGGCGAGGCTCTTGATTTCGGTAACCAAATGCAACCATGACAGAAATTTCAAATTCGTCATTGATAATACCCTCCGCAGCGAGGAGTTCATTTACTTTGTCTCGATTAAATCCTTCGATAGGACAAGAGTCGATTCCAATCATAGCGGCGGATGTCATCATGTTGGCGAGAGGGATATAAGTTTGCTTGCCAGCCCAGTCAGCTATTCCACGTTCTGTATCAAGTAAATGGAATTCTTTTTCCTGGAAATTTTTAAAGGTATTTAGAAAACCAGCGACCATATCTTCCGGAAACTGTTTTACATCTCGAATCATATAAGAAATATAGTCAGAATCGTATCTCATTTGCTGTTGAGTTCGTTGTAAAATCAACACAAAATGACTTGCATTGGATAATTTTGTTTGTGCGCCCCAAGCGACTTCACTCAGTTTTTCACGGAGTTTTTGGTTTTGTAGAATCACAAATTTCCACGGTTCAAAGCCAAATGAGCTAGGGGAGAGTCGACCTGTTTCAATAATATATTGAAAATCCTCATCATTTATTTTCTTATTGGGATCAAAAGCTTTACATGCATGACGAAATTGAAAAGCATCTAACACTTGTTGCTTGATTGAATTTGCCAAGTCAATCAACCTCTCTATTTTGCTATAGTAATATAGATTTCAATAGGTCTCTTTACATTAATCCATTGTAGTCGGTACAATAGATTTTGAGAAGAACGCACAAATTTGTGTCATAGTATCAATTTTTATACTATTGGAGAGGTGCGATATGGATCACAAAACCGATTGGCTGATTTGGAAGAAAAATGGTTACAATTGCCCAGTCGAAGTGGCAATCGATGTGTTAGGCGGCAAGTGGAAAGGTATTATATTATTCCACCTCATCGAAGGAACCATGCGTTTTAATCAATTACGGAAACAGATGCCAGGCATCACCCAGAGAATGTTAACACTGCAACTGCGAGAATTAGAGCATGATGGAATCGTTCATCGTGAAGTATATAAACAAGTCCCCCCTAAAGTCGAATACTCCTTGACTGACTTTGGACGTACCCTCATCCCAATTGTTGAGAAAATGCGCGAATGGGGATTCATCCATACCGAACAGTTACTAAATCAACGAAATCTTTCAATGAAATTAGACGGTAATCAATCATAATGTTCATTACCTGTATACATGTAAATCAATCATCCTATCATTCTATGAATGAAAAAACGTAAAACATATTCGTTATCGTTGCCCTTATCCATATGCAACAACCTTGTTTGAACCAACACTGCAACATAGATGGAAATAATCCCAATAAAGCTGGGTCATCTTGTAAATGTCACATGTTCTGCTCGTGATCGTGGTTCTCGGCGACGCTTCGATCTGGGCTTGCAAAGATGTGTGGCTGTCGCGTCCGGTTGCCTTGGCAGCAGGATAAAACTCGCCTCCTCCGTCCGGTATCCGCCTGCGGAGACTCAGACAGTTGTCCGAATAGAAAATGCCGCTTAGGCTGCCATGCCGCCAGTTGCGTCCAAAATGGAGCTTTGCCATTCACCTCCTCACTCGCTTCATGAGGTCTGTCTGACCGTGTAACCGCTTGTGATAGAGGTTCATTGTGCTTTTTGATTTATACAGACCGTGTTTTGTTAGTGTTTTTGGGAATATGCACAATGAACATTTTGTTCTCATCTAACCTATTAGATCAATCATCTGTAATGGATAAAAGTTTAGATATCAGAACAATGAAAGAGAATCAACCAAGTATTACTTCTTTATATAACGAATAGGAGGGCGATTAGGAAATAATAGACTACAACGATTTACGTTTACAAACCGACGGTCTGTATATATAATATTCCTTAGTACTTCCTATGTATGAATATGGAGGATTGGAAATGAAACAAGAAGAGAGACGAAAAAAGACAATTCAATTGTTACTTGACTCAACAAAAGTACTGATAGAAACAAAAGGTTGTCACTCTATTACGATGAATGACATTATGAAACAATCGAAACTATCAAAAGGAGCGATCTTTCACTATGTAAACAGCAAAGATGAGATTTTTGCTTGGGTATTACAAGAACAATTAGATCAGACAAATGAAAAATTTTTTAATGAAGTGAACCATGGGGAAAAGACGTTTGAAGGGCCTTTGGATAAAATTTTACAAAGTCTATCATCTCATGAAAATCAAACTGTGACGAATCGCGTGTTGTTGTATTTATTAGGAAGGGAAAACGAACCTTCTGTCGCAAAAGTACTTGAGCAATACTATGAACAAGTATTTCATTATACAAAACAATGGATTGCCAGCGGTCAAAAGCATGGCGTGATTAAAAATTTTACTAATGCTAGTAGAGTAGCAGAATTATTGATTTTGTTGACATTTGGTTACAGAGTTCGTCAATCTATCCCCATAGAAAATTCATCTTTTACATTAGATGAACTAAGGTCGTTTATGAGTGATTTATTAAAAGCATAGGGGGAGAAATGATGGCGACATTTTATGTACTTGTGCTTTCATTCTTTGGATTCTTAGGTATAGGAAAAATGGGTTTATCTTATTTTGATAACTGGCATACATCTCTTCAGGGATCTATTACTGCTATGCTACTTATTGCATTTTCAGCCCGATTTGGAGAGAGAAAAAATGACTTAATTCGTATGGTTCCATCAATTTTCCCTAGACCGGATCTCATCGTTTTCATAACAGGCATACTCGAAATCGCTGCGGCGATCGGCATTCATATCCCATCTATTTCTAGATTGGTTTCGATATGTTTAGCGATCTTACTCATTGCTATGTTTCCAGCAAACATAAAAGCTGCTAAGGAGAAACTCAAAATTGCAGGGAAACAAGTTCCCGCACTTTGGCCAAGAACAATGATACAAATTATCTTTATTATACTTGTATTATTAGCAGGTTAACTGATGATAGAGAGGATCTGAGTAAAATGACAGGTTGGCTATTGATTCATTTAGTTGGAGTTGTATTATCTATTGGCAATTTTATTGTAACTGCATTTTGGAAAATCCGAGCAGATCGTCAAAAAGATCCACATGTAGTTCTTCATAGTGTAAAAAATGTCATGCTTGCTGACTATATTTTCACTCTACCTGGTATTATATTCATCTTAATATCCGGCTTAGCGATGGCAATAAAAGCTGGCATGCCGATGTCAGGGTTCAATTGGTTTACGTTGTCACTTATCTTATTTGGCTTAACAGGCATCTTATGGTTGTTTATTCTAATACCCGTACAGCGTAAAATGATCAAACATGCCTCTAAATCTGTAGAAAATGGACAGTTAGGAACGGAATATAAAAAATCTTCCCTCCATTGGGCGATTGCTGGGTCCATTGCCACAATCTTGCCTATTGTGATCATGTATTTCATGATCATGAAACCTTTGTGAAAGATAACATTTCATATATACGCGACTGATTAAACTCATGTGGCATGGAATTTGAACCCATTTTGCATAAGAAATTGCCTCTCTATCAAGCGCAACCTTTTATTTTTGCTCTTGTGCTTTATTTTTTGTCTCAGTAGATTCTGATTTATGAATTGATTTACACCCCAATATACAATAGGCTAAAGATTTCTACTCATTATAAAATTGAATATTATATATAAGAATGTTTTAATTAAATAGTTCGGATATTTTAATCAAAAGGAGTATATTGTTGACTTCCTTACGTAAATTATTAGTAGAAATTGTAGCTTATATCATATTGGGGCTTCTTTCCCTCATCCCTAGTGGGATTATCACTTCGAATGATCAGTCCTTGACCTTGTTACGTATAGCCAAAGCGATTCCTCCTACAATTAAGCCCCAGATAATATTTGTAACTATGACACTTATAAATCCAAGTGGGTTTGTCAAAGGACCTTGTAATTGACCAAGGAGAATTGGCGATAAAATACCACTTATTATTGTTGCAAATATTGCATAACTAATCCCAGCAAAAACAAGAATTAGAATGGGTTTTTGAATGTTTTTTTTCACGACGATTAAGAGCCAAGCCAATGAAATGAGTATTGTTAACAAAATGCTTCCAAACTGTTGCCCTATTAGATCTATTAAACCGGTTATTTTCATAAGGGGTCTAATAAGTGCTAAAGCACCTAAACCTAAAATCAAAATGAAATTTTGCTTCAATGCTTCAGTATTTGTCATTTCACAATCGCTCCTTTCTGTTTTTCGTCTACTTTTCGATTTTTCTTTTTTATCTTTCCAAATGGTTTATAATAGGTAATAAAAACCATAAATACCAAACATAGTAAATTGAAGGTTCCTGTGATTATAATCGACCACCAAGTAGTCTGAAAATCTTGGTTCTGTAATGTTGCAAATCCGATGTCTTTTACCATTTCTCCTATACTTGCAGTCCATTTATTTAGAAATAGAATCCCAATCATAATGGTTAAAATTGTTAATATGAATTTAATCGTTACCCAGTAATGCTTCACAAGTCCCCATTGAGTCCAAATGGATAACATAATTCCTGTAATTAAGGAAAGCAACGCTGGATATTTAAGTAAATTTTCATCAATAATTTCCATGTTAGCCAAAGTATAATAAAGTTGTTCACCATTAGCGGCATTTTGCAAATAAACTCCTAGCAACAACATCCCCAATGTACCGCCAATCCATGAGGCAACAGAAATCACATGAATCGCCACTAATAAGCTTTTTTTCTTTTGATTAAGTCGATAAGCCATTTGGATCATCTACTCCTTCTAACTCATTCATCTGGTAAGTGTGTTACTAATGGCCAAAGATATTTTTTTAACATACCTTCAGCTTGCATTTACCTTAGCAAACAAATATTGTGAACTTTTGACGATCCTTGGCGGGTTTCATGACCAATTCACTGCATTTCTAGTTTGAATCTCACGAAATTGGCGGAGAGTAAGATCATTCAAGGAAAATGTGGTCACTCCTCGTTATAAAATTTGATGAAGTCTTGCATATCTGTCAAAGCATCCAGAAAAGACTTATTTTCTCTTTGTTAAAACTCTCTTCTCGAAGCGTACGAAACCAACACTCCATGTACGCATTTGCATCTGCCTAATAAATTGGAATACAAAAAAAGGAAACCTCTCCACCCATTCAAATCTAATGGAAGTTCCCTTTGGATTACCATATTGTATAACATAAGCTGCCATATCAAGGAGTCGCTAAAATGGAGATCAAACAGTGGAAATCTGGGGTAAATAAATTAAAAGAAGAAATCTTCACACTCTACTACGCCTATCAAAATCCTGATACACCTATTTTTGCAAAGTTGGTGACCATTCTAGTAGTTGCTTATGCATTTAGCCCTATTGACTTGATTCCAGATTTCATTCCCATTCTGGGCTATTTGGATGATTTTATTCTATTACCGTTTGGAGTTTTGCTTGCAATCAAACTAATTCCTCAAAACATTTTAGATCAAAGTCGAAAGCGGGCTCATACGAGGTTATCGACTAAGAAGCCAAAAAATTGGGTAGCTGGAACAATCTTTTTACTTATTTGGATCATACTTTTAAGTGGATTGGTTTATTATCTTTACAATACTTTTGGATATTAACCATTTCAATTATAAAGTGTTGATATAACAAAAACCCCTGCATATGCAATGGTTTGTTTTGGTGGAACATAGCGGGATCATCACCTACCTAATCATCCCATTTATTTTTCATACTTATATCAAAGCACTTTTCAATCCAATTTTGACTATCCCTTTGCTTAATATAGGTTGAATGGTCCGTCTCTCGTCTTTTTTTTGCTTCTTCTGATAGATCAATACTTTCCATGAAGATGCCCTGATCAAACACATATTTCACAACCGTATTGTAGTAAAGTGGAGATTGAAACCCCATATGTCGATAATATTTTTGGATAAAACCGTCAGTAATTAAAATAGACCCCGTGTAATGAAGTGGTAAATTTACATCTTTGTAGAACAGGTCTCCAGCAGAATGCCGAATGTTCTCAGGTTGTATTCCATTTAACACAATAGGTTCTTTGTCTCCGTTATTTGTATATAGGTCCTTTAGGATCAGTTGATTGTTTACATCAATCGCAAATATGGCTTTAAAGCCTCGATAGCAAGCAGTAGAAAATTTTTTGGGTGAGAATCCCAAATCAAAAACATTGAAAAAATAGTTCGGTTTTTCGATTGCGGATATAGTGTAATTGATGTCACCGATTCTCATAATGTCTTTCACTTGAGCCGTCATAATATTTTCCTCTCATTTGTTATTAAAACAAGTATATTTAGTATATTTCCGAAAACGAAGGGTTGTAATCTTTATTTTTGAGGTGGGGGTTCTTGGGAATAGAATCCGACTGGTTTCTTGCTTATCAAGCTTACACCGTAGTTCTTATGGTATTAGGGGGTTAAGAAAGACACAGAAATGAATGTTACTAATGTAATATTATTTCCAAGAAGGGGTAGTACCAACGAATGTGTCATTACCCGCAAAGTGAATTCTATTTATTGTAACCTCTGAAAAACAGGGGTTTTTTTGTTTCTTCTCCAGCTATTATCATATTATCCATATTGCTGTACCCTTTGTTCAGATGTTAGAAACTTAGTGAATCGTTCACATACCCTAAGTAAAGGAATAGCTTGACCCTTACGTAACGTAATGTCATATAGTGGGGGTACTGGTAAAAAGCTAGCAACCAAGAAAGGGGATGATTATGCTACAAGAATGAAAGTTGGAAAACTTGCTAAGATGACAAAACTGATCGTGAAAACAAATCGATTTGATCATAGGAGGCAAATACAATGCAAAAAGTAATTTCGAAAGACGGGACCGCCATTGCATTTGATAAATCTGGGAATGGACCGGCGATCATCCTGGTATGCGCTGCATTTCAAACTCGTTCTGATCCGATGATGTCGCAACTTGCATCGCTTCTGTCCCCAAACTTTACCGTCTTCAACTACGATCGTCGAGGTCGAGGGGATAGCGGTGACACGGCGCCGTACGCGATTGAGCGCGAAGTCGAAGATATCGAAGCTCTCATCAACGAGGCTGACGGATCGGCATTCGTATTCGGCATGTCTTCCGGTGGAGTCCTTGCCCTCGAAGCGGCTCGTAAGCTTGCTATCGCGAAGCTGGCATTGTACGAGCCACCTTTCGTCGTTGACAATACGCGTCCTCCGCTGCCGAAAGGTTACTTAAAACAGCTCAAAGAGCTGACAACGTCGGGCCGCCGAGGCGACGCAGTTGAGTATTTCTTAACGAAGGCAGCAGGCGTTCCTGCTGATTTCATTGCTCCGATGCGAAACGCGCCATCCTGGCAGGCGATGGAAGATGTAGCGCACACGTTGGTCTATGATGGTACCATCATGGGTGACACCATGTCGGGCAACCCATTGCCATCCGAACGGTGGTCTTCCGTTTCAATCCCTATGCTCGTGGTGGGTGGAGGAACAAGTCCTGAGTACCAGCAAAATGCGTTGAAAGCGCTCGTGGACAGACTCCCCAATATAAAGCGCCACATTTTGGAAGGTCAAGATCATAATGTGGCTCCAGATCTCCTCGCTCCCGTTTTGACTGATTTTTTCTCCATGTAAAATAAAGGAGACTATAACAATGAGAAAAATCATTTTACTCATGCACATATCGCTTGATGGCTTCGTAACTGGACCAAACGGAGAAATGGATTGGATTATCCATACAGAGGAAGAACAGAACTATGTCACCGACTTGCTAAACACCGTAGACACTGTTTTATTTGGACGTGTGACTTATCAATTGATGGAAAGCTTCTGGCCAGCTGTACCCGCGCATCCCGTCTGGTCTAAATCGAAGTACCATTCCGAACATGCTGTCTGGATCGAGAAGACAGAGAAAATTGTATTCTCCAAGACTCTGGAAAAGGTGGACTGGAACAATTCCAGACTGGTGAAAGAACACATTGTGGAAGAAATAGCAAAAATAAAACAACAGCCCGACAAAAACATTGTGATGATTGCCAGCCCCGGCCTTGCGCAAACGTTTATGCAGCTCGGTTTGATTGATGAGTATCGGATTAATGTCAATCCTATTGTTGTTGGGGGAGGAAAACCTCTCTTTAAAAATATCAAGGACAGAGTCGATCTAAAACTTGTGGAAACCAAAACGTTTAGCTCTGGAGTCGTAGGGCTTGTCTACGGAGTGAGAAGGGGTGAGGTGTAGATGGACAAATTGTGGAAATATGCTGGATGGATAGGACTTGCTATGATAGCGCTGATCTTTATTCAGGCGGCGTTCCTTAAACTAATGGGTGTGCAAGCGATGGTAGAAGTTTTCAACAAGCTCGGTTATCCTGCATGGTTTCGTATCGTAATTGGGATCTTAGAAATAGTCGGAGCGATTGCGCTGCTTATTCGGTCTTCTTCACGTTACGGCGTGATATTATTGGCATTGATCATGATCGGTGCGATGATATCATCGCTTGTGAAAGGAGCGGCTGGCGATGTGATCGTTCCAGTTATTATGCTTTTTCTACTTGTATGGATCGCAGTAGTTAGGGGACCTGTCAATCGCCACATAGCGGAACAACCGCCATCGAGCAAGGTTAGACAAAAGTCTGCAAACTAAAGAAGCGGCTGCGGTGGCTCTTTTTCTACGAAAAAAACTGCGACAGCATAATTGACTAACAAAATATCTTTATCCATAGTCAGACCATTCCATCTATTGGAGACATTAAGCTCCATAAAATTCAAGCTACCCATTTGCAACGCTTTTATAAGGAAAAACTAATGCATGCTCGAAAAGATGGGAAGGGCGGCCTCTCATCACATACTATAAGGACTATGCACATTATCATAAGATCAGCTTTAGGACATGCTGTCAAATGGCAGTTATTGAATCGGAATGTAGCAGAACTAGCCGATCCTCCTACCCTTGGGCACAAAGAAATAATCACATGGTAATAAAGCAGAAATTAACCAGTTTTTAATGCACGCAAAAAAAGACCCTTTATTCACTGCATTTCCCTTGGCTGTCACAACAGGCCTTAGAAGGGGCGAAATTTTAGGTCTTCGATGAAAAGATATTGATTTTGATAATCAAACAGCGAATACACGAAAATACCTTGTGGATATACGAGGGAGACTAATTTTACAAGAGCCGAAAACAAAAGGGGAAGTCAACGCTCGGTGTCACTAACAAATACAGCTGTCCAAGTATTGAAAAGACTTGAACTACTACCACCTCTGTAGGTGGTAGATTCCTGCGAACACCAGACCAACGTCCAGTTATCTTAGCAGGCTCTACCCGCCGTCCCAGCGGTG
>NZ_FQVL01000018.1:0-25115 GCF_900129355.1 Seinonella peptonophila
GGAATATGAAGAAGAACTAGTGACATTAAAACGATGTCTGACTTAAGTTTAGGTGTTTCCTTAGTAAAATCTGAACAAATCACCTTGGCGTTTGTAATTCCTTTGCGAGAAATTTTTTCTTTTGCAACCTCCACCATTTGTTTAGATGAGTCCACCAACAAAACAGAATCCACCAAATCTGATAATTCTAATCCAATTAGACCAGTACCACCCCCATAGTCTATTAAAGATTTTGATTTACTATTTCGTAATTCTGCTCTTACTTCCTTAACGATAACGTTGGCTAATTCAATTCGTTCTTCTGTATCATATTTTTTTGCCATCTGTTCAAAAACACTATTTTCCATATTCTACCCCTTTAGCTTACGTGCACTTCTTTACAAACTTCCCTGTTTGATCTGATTTATTCCGCAAAATGGCACGATTGCTGAATAGAGTAACTGTTAACATTACTACTTTTTTACAAATTGGTTTAATGAAAAGGGAGACATCCCCCTTTTCATTAAAACCAACCCTCCTTTTCTGGTAACAATAATGCCTCTCTCCTTGGTTAACAGACCACTTCAACAGTAAATCCACCTGGTGCTTTCACATAAAAAGTATAGCCATGAGAATGGACAGGTGGTTTCACATCAAAGCCATCCTCTTTCAAACGCTGATTAATCTTATTAACTTTCGCTTCATTTTCTTGTGGGAATCCAATATGGAACGTTTTTGGATAGTTTACCTCTTTCCCACTCATTAAAGTGAGCACAAAACCATTGTCATCAAACATTACTGCAAAGTTATTCCCGCGACTACCTTCACAAGTCATATCAAAATATGTTTCTAAAAACTTTCGTGCGGCTGTAACATCTGTAACAGTCAGATTAAGATGATTGAGCTTCATCCTTCCATCCTTTCTTTATTTTCAAAAATCATCTTACTTCTTTATCTTATTACATTAATGCAAGTGAAAAGGTTTATGTTAAGATAACTCTGATTTTCCTGCAATTGAATTCAATTATCCGTCGGATAGATTCAATGATTTTGTTTAAGTATTGAAAAGAAAGGATATCTGAACGACGAACCTTCATTTGATCAACAACATTATCGGACCATCATTTGATTGCAGTAATTAGGCTTTCGATTTTTTCTATCCAAATTCGTCCAAGAGTACTCCGCTTCTACAAGCGGTTTGAATGGGACGTGGTTCGGTATCCCTTTTGCGGGGATGAACCACTTTTTTTGTTAGAATAGTTGTCGCTCTTTGAAAACTGAAGATATGGGGTTGTTGCTGGAAAGGGTCAGTAACGTAAAATCTTCAACCACCCAGCTCACCGAAGTTGCGAAAACCAAGCGAAAGTAGGGAGCATAGCAGAGCATACTTTGTTTTCACCGCTGGGACGGCGGGTAGAGCCTGCTAAGATAACTGGACTTGGTCTGGTGTTCGCAGGAATCTACCACCTCTGTAGGTGGTAGTAGTTCAAATTACTATGACCCGATCATCACAAGAGCTATAAGGAATATGGTGAACAGGTATATGGTCCAATCCTGTTTCTACTATATCGCTTTCGTGTCTTGTACCTATTTGCTCGATAATATCAAAGAGTTGTATATTTGCCCCGTATTTGGTACTAACCGTCTTCTCAGCTAATCGGTATCTATCATAAAAAATATAGCCTGAAATACGCCTCTTAACATTGAGATATGGAATCTCTTCTTCATTTTCTAATCCTGGAATTCGATCTTCCAAGAAACTTAAAAAAGACCGCTTTTTCGGTCTTGGTATGAGACATAACAGATATTGATCGCCTTGAATTTTTTATTGTTTAAGTTGACCGTTTCTGGGAATACGAAGTTAGCAGGAACTGGTTCTATAATTACTTCCGACTCAACTCCTTCAGGTATGAGCAAAACTAGGTTTGTTAACTCATGTAATCTTCACGATAATCATAAAAGACCTTTAACCAACCGTCCCCACGAATCCCAGATGATACTACCAATTCATGCCCTATTGTATTTAGTTCGTTATCGTTTGTTATCCGCTCCAATGCTTGTTGTTCTGGGGTTTCGTCCTCACTTACTTGATAATTAGGTGGTTCCCCAAACATCAGGTCAGCAGGTTTATTTGTCAAGGCTTGGACCATATGAAACCCAATATATAACAAGGCTAATTTCTCAGCATGTGGTGTGTCTTTTAAAATGTTAGTTGCTCGTTCTACAAACTCTGCTTGCTTGCCTTCAAAATAGAACTTTCCGCGAATGTATCGGGCAATTCTTGGGATGCTTTCGTCATCTGGGAATTGATCACCTACATCAAATAGTTTCAATGGCTACACCTCCTTTGGCTTTTTGGGTAAATAAAAAAGTCACACATACAAGTGACTTTTTTCTATCGCTCATCGATATCAGGACCATCAGGTTCATGTGATCCTTTTTCATTACCAATAACTGTTATATCCTTTTCTCGTGATGGTTCAAAAGTTATTCTCTTCGTTTCCATAGTTCTATCTTTGGGAATCAAATCTTCTTGCTCTTATATAATTCCTTCATAAGATCTACAACTTCTTCTCTTGCTAAATACTCATCTGGAATTAAAGGCTCACCACGTTCTTTTCGAAATTGCTGGATCTTTGCTATATCTCGAAGCGGATTTCCCCTGTCTGGATTACAGGAGTATTCAAATCTTTTTGTATCAGGATCGAAAGTCTCTCCAATAAAACCACCATTAAAAAAATATTGACGATTTGGTAAATCATCTTTACCAAAAGCATACATTGTACCTCCCATTACTAACTCCACACCTTCACTTGATTCTCGTGGTAAATCTTTAGCTTTAGTACCTTGAGGTGTTAAGCTTTCTCTAAATTTACTTATATTAATTTTTCTGTTTGGCTTATCTTCTGGCAATATGAAACCTCCTTTGACCTAATCTTTCTATATATTAAAATATACCAAAAATAAATATTAATCTACCGATTAAGCAAACCTTGTTGGTAACTAATTCTGTATTGACTTCCGGACCTATTGCATATATATTTATTATGGGTGTTTATACGGTTTTTTTATTATTGAGTTCAAAAAGAAACACCATTATCTTGCAGAGCCAAATACAACTTTTTGATTGAATCCCCTGAACCCGCACATTTTAGATCACATCTGATTAATTCGAATCCAAGTTCATTTTCAATATAATCGGTTCTTCGTGCATCTCGATCTTTATCATAATTATCATGTGTAGGCTCATCCACTTCAAAGGCAATATTATAATCTTCAAATACTAAATCAATTCGGTTGTTTTTTCCTTCAAAGTCAAAACTAAATTCATCGATTATTTTGAAATCATTAAAAAAAGCTTTTACATCCCCTTTAATAACTGCTTCATCTACAATGCTGTTACTTTTGATGTTTGCTAATTTTGCAATCTCAGTTGCTTCAGATTTGCGAGATGATAAAACCCGTATTTCTAAACCACTGGATAGAATGAATTTCAAACCGTTTTCTCCTTGATATATTTACTTGGTACTTTATATGTGATTGAGGAAGCACTTTTATAACCCATTGGGTCTTTACAATCTGAGATGCAAGCACCACTTTCATTGTGTTCCTCAAAATATTCAACACGAACACTAGGATCAATACCTTTGATAACCTCAGCTATGTCCTTTGTTTTAAGTTGCTCCAGTTTTTCCTCTAGTATGGCTATACCGTATTTACGGATAGATGGTAGCACTTCACAGCGAACCCACAATTGGAACTCTTTAACTGTCTTCTTCCGACTTCTCAGCACTACATTATAGAATCCAGATTCTGAAATCAATGTAACTTTTCTTCGCTGTTCAACTCCATTAGAGCTGGTCATGATTAAATCACTATCAGCTATTTCAAATCTCTCTAAGCTGTTTAGTAAGTCTTTCCTATTATTTTTTGAAATTCCCAACATTTCACCAACATCGGGTAATGTAAACCAAAATCCATTATTCTCGTCTACCATAGAAGGTATCTTTATATCTTTAAATTCAAAATCAACCTCAGATACTACCTTAACCTTATTTCCATCATGCAGTTCAATAATATTATTTTCCATATTTACCACTCTCCGTTTCTCCTTCTCCCTGAAATAGAAAAAAGGCACCCAGGAACTGAGTGCCTTAAAAGCCTACCTACAAAGGGGAGAGGAACCTTTGACGCTGGTCATGACTCCAACGCAAGGTAGACTATGTATTTGGTTTTGAATCGTTATGTTATAAGATTCTTAAATTAACTAATGTCCTTAAAGGACTTCTGTGTAGTAAAAATTATTTACTCCTGCTTTTGCACATCGTTTCAAGCGTCAGTCAAAGCTGATACTCAAACTTTACGTAGTAGAACAACATTAAAAAGAGCATGCGAGAATTCGCACACTCTTCAAGCACCTCAAAAGAGACTATTTAACTATTTGTTTTTTTTACACATTAACATGTTATCAAGATTTTCACTAAAAAACCGCCAAAATTCCGCCAACTATTTTTCTGTTACCTTCTATACTTGAGAGATGAAATTTCCTTTTGCTATTTTCTATAAAATAAATAGTGAGTTGATTCCGTCAAGCTTCCTTTTCTCTTAAACTATTTTCTATATTATATGTGCAACCAGAAGCACAAAAAGGGACATGATTTTGAAAAAGAGTTTAATTTTTTTCTTAACTATAAAGATGTTTAATCCGGCAAGTCTTTCCAATAAACAATCTGGTTATAAGTGTTCCCTGTTATTCGAACTGATACAGAGAAAGAATGATCTTCTGGACCACCAACATTTATTCCGATCACCGCAGTCGTCCCTACCTTGGTATTCCATGTAGGTCCCCCACTCATTCCGCCTAATAAATAAGCTGTTGTTTGAAGTAGGCCTGGAAAAGTTACAATTGAAGATATGTTACCCAAACTTTTATACTGAGTGTCTCCATAATAATAGGGACTATTTGGATCG
Organism: Seinonella peptonophila; assembly: GCF_900129355.1. Lineage (GTDB taxonomy): Bacteria > Bacillota > Bacilli > Thermoactinomycetales > Thermoactinomycetaceae > Seinonella > Seinonella peptonophila. The sequence goes on from NZ_FQVL01000018.1 coordinate 4,951, forward strand.
CTAGATATTGGATATCCTGTTGCCAATACTTGCTCTCCTGCTTCGTGATTAGTTGCTCGTATTCCGAACCAGTTAGCAGAGTCCTGACCAACCTGGATTGCAGCAAAGTCATATTGTAGAGCGGATGGATCGGTAGGTGTTCCTACTGGTTCAAGATTTACATAAGCACTATTGATCCAAAACTTTGTAGTATTACCATGTTCGTAAATTGGTAATCCACTAGGACCTGGAGAACGTTCCCAAGCAATATTAGTAACTGGTGTATTAGTCACAGTATTATAAACACAATGTGCAGCGGTGATTATTGTATTTCTATCAATATAAATACCTGTACAATGCGCAATGGTACCGTCTGGTTTAGTAGATTTCAATTTAGCGATAGCATTATATGGGTAAGTAGTATGTGGAGTCTGTACAAGATTGTCAGCAACATATGGTGAAATCAATTCATTTATATCTGTTTTTTCATTATCAGAACCTGGAAAACCATATTTTTCACTTGCTTTTGGTTTGGGTAAGTCTGTTATGATTGACCCATCGCTACCAATACTCGCGTATTTAGGTAATTTTTTCACTTTTTCCATATCAATATTCTTTAAAGCACTAGTATCTTTCGGTCCATAGACAGGATCGTTCTTTATTCTCTCTTGTTCTTCTTTTGGTAAATCCTTAAATTTTGTTTCTGCTTTCGGTATTACAATTTCCGGTTCTTTAGCAATAGACATATTCGACTGAAAACTGAAGACTATGAGTGTAATTAATAAAATTGTAATACTCTTTTTTATTAAAATACCCATCTCTCATCTCCTTATATTTTTTAACACCATAAACACTATATATTATACTAAAGGATAAATACAATATTTAATAGGGGTATTATTATGAAAAAGGTTAATATTATACTATTTTTAATTACTTACATCTTAATGTTCGGTTGTTCGGCTTTCGAAACACAACCAACACCTGTAACACTCATTATGGTCGACGAAAATAATCGACTATTGCAAAATGCATCTCTAAACATTGATCCTACCAAGAATCGTGACGATAACGGCAACTTAATTTTTAAACTTGGCGTTGGTCTAGAGATACCAAATGGTGTTTATCAAGAATACTTAACTCCTACCACATATAGAGTTACAGTAGGCATCAAATCTGGACTAGTTATAGACAAAACTATTAAAGTTACTAGTAAGTCTACTCAATTCATATTAAAAAGAAATATATTTACTAAAAAACCCCCCATCAAATAGCCTTGATTTAGACAAAAGAGGTCCTTTAATGGACCTCTTATTTTTACTTCTTAGAAGCTGTAATTACTACTGAAACTATCACATGTCAGCAATTATATCGTTAAATTATCAATTTTTACTATTTAAAAAGGTAAATCAGCAGTCGTGAATTGAGTTGGCAAAAAATATCGAAACTTAGGATCAGATAGCAGAGCTTCAAACTGAATAGGCACACTATGATATCCAACCGCAAATGACCCAGCAGCAGGGTTCCAAGCCTTATAAGCCCTTGTTGCTTTTTCAACCTTGGCTAATTCGGCTGAAGTGGTAGCAGCAGTTTGGTAACTGCCTCCTGTAACGCCATTTTGAACATCCAATCGAGATAACCAAAAACGAACATCACTGACTATACCACTATTCCATAATTCCCAAAGAGCTTGGGCAATTACTCTATGTTCATCATGGGTATCGATTGGGGACATAGTTTTATAGCTGGTATTAGCCGGAAACTGAGTAATCACACTTTGCATTGCTGTTTTAAATCCAGCAACTGTTCTATTAGTGGTTCGCATCATGTGGATGTTAGCTGGTGGGATTCCTAATTGACCTAAAGCGCTTTTGAATTCTTTGTCACGAGCGTCATAAATATCGTTCCAACTTAAAGGCGAATAGCCTTCAATTGCTGGATCATGTCGAGAACCCCAATATCCTGAAGTAACAGGTGTATTAGTATCGCTATTATACCCGTTGATTGCCCAACGAGCAGAAGTATTCCCTCCACCCGTCAATAGAACAACGTGGGTATCTCTTCCCGCTGCTATGTGACGTATGATATCAACTGACATTGAAAGAGTTTTATCGTCTTGATGAGGGCTAAAAAACACTGCTGGTAAAGTCATAGTGTAAAACCTCCATAAAGTTGTTTTTGGGTATAAAAAGAACCCTTACCAATTGATAGAGGTTGGGATGATGCCTATAAAATTAGGAATAAAAGCAATTGTTTCACTCAAAAATTTCGTACATAATATCATTAAAAAGTTTAAGGAGTTTTACACAACGATGAATAGTAAACAACAATGGGTTTATTTTGGTGCTATTATTGTGCTTGTCATATTGGTTTTTGGTGTATATATACTGCCTGAAAATCACGCATTGGTTCCAGTTAAAAACAGTAACGAAGATGGAGCTGCATTACAAATTTCAATTATGGCAAATCAGATTTCGAGCATGAACTATCTATTAACCTTTATTGGGTTGGCAGGTGCAATTGCAGGAGTTGCATTTACTATTTTTGGTTACTATCAATCTACTAAATTTCGTGAAATGGTTGAAGAAGAAGTTGATAAACGAATTAAAAACTTCGAAGAAAAAGAATTGGAGAATAACCACTCTATTATGAATGAAGTCATTAACAAAGAAATTGAGATATACACAGCTATTTTTAAAGACAAAATTCAAAATAGAGCATTAGAAATATACAGCGAGGGCAACCCAGATATAAATATTTTTCATTTAAACAACGAACCATATAATAAATTATGGGATTTTTATATAAAATCTTTGGATACTTTACTCGCCGAAAATAGATCCAACCAAAGCGCCTTAATTGCCCTTAAAGACGCGGCAAATTCTATTCTAGAAGTGTCACAAGCTGACGAAAAATTTAAGTTAACTATGTTACTGAATTATGGATTTGAAATTAAATCCATTGAATCTAGTGAAACAAAATATGATAAAGAAAAAATTAAACAACAAATACAGAAATTGAATTTGGATTTCCAAAATACAAAAAAAGCGATAACCGAGAGTATCAATAAATACAAACAATAAATTATCATTACATCCACCACGGTTTCTCAATAATCTCCTGTGGTCCTCCAGTTCTCGCAATACTGACAGCCATCTCTTGAGCATCCAGTAAATCATCATGACCATTCGTCCCATACTTCTCAAACTGCTCCAGTAATAAAGAATGTCTTTTATTAAACAGGATTTTCCCGCCTTCAATATCTGGATGCATTGCCTCTATCCTAAGTTCCTTTCGGGTTCGGTTCTTAATCTCTTTAACCCTCGTATATTCTGGATAATTTACTGCTTTCAATCGTTGGCGCAAGGTCCATACAAGGAATTCTTGGGCAACATTCGCATCTGCTGCAATTCGGTCAGGTTGCCATTCAACCACCTTATCCACGATTAAATCCAGGAACTTATCTGGGTGAAGTTTATTCTCGATAGCCTCCGCTACATACATTGTACGAGTTCGTTTGTTCTGAGCTAGAACGACAAGCGCAGAGTAATCACCACGTTCTTTTTTACCCATTGCGAAGTCTATTCCTAGAAACACGTTAAATTGACCCGATTTAAAATTCAAATCAGGATCGTAATAGTGAAACGTCTCAGGATCAAACAACATAGATTCTCTATCAATCGGTTCGTTTTGGTACTCAGTACTAAACGCCTTAGAACCATTACCCATTTCCATTTATAAAGACGATACAAAGGTTGTACATCTGCCCAAAGCACTTCAGACGATTCATCCATTTCCTCTTTATGATCCTGGTAAAATTCCCATGCTCGTTTAGCCCTGATTTGCGGAGCTTCATCTGGGTTCTTATATAGTTCCTCACATTGCGCCCACAAATCTTGATTCTCAGGTGGTGATAGAATCGCTTTATAAACCTTGGTATCAAAATCTCCACGTCTGTGTAAAACATCCAATTAACAAACAATCAGGATGAACCGTAGTTCCCATATAAATAAGCCCTGTTTTTCTTCCTGCTGGATCGCCAAGGGGAACAACGACTTTACTAAACCAATCTTTTAATTTGGCTCGTAATTCTTCGGTATTGGTATTATCACTATCCTCTAAGTCATCACAGATGATCAAATCAGGTCTAACCCCATTCCAGTTACGACCACGTAAAGCCTGACCTGTCGAGGCTGCTTCACATAAGGTTAGGAGCTTTTGGTTATGTTCAGGTATTGGATACCAAGCAACGAAACGCTCAGAACTATCCCGTGGGTTTTCCTGTTTCTTGGATGACAAGAGTTCTCCAAAATCTGCCCTTAATTTCTCGTTGTGTTTGAGTTGAAGCGCGATCCACTCCAAGTTCTTGCTAGCCACGTCAGGCGTGATTGAAATGATGATGATGTACTTTCGTTTTCTAAACAGGATTTCTCTTATTGGGAAGCCTTTTGATAAATAGGTACTCTTAGCATGACCACGTGGAGCTGCACGGCATATTTTTAAATTGGGTTTCTTGTTGGATACCAAATCCATATCTCTACATATTTCCTTATGAAATTCGGCTGCATCTTCAGGTGAATCTAATTCGAATCCTTCCCAATTTCCCGCGTTATCTGGGTTCTGGGTTTCACTGAAGTATTCCCAACAGAAATACAATAAATCAACCTCTGCTTTATGGATTCTTTTTAATCGGGTTAGTTCAGTGAGGTATTCTTGTAACTCAAATAACTCTTCATCATCTAATTGATTAATATCGACCGAGTTGATATAATTCGTTAGTGTTTGAATCATTTCTTCGCGTTCTTTTCGGTTCACAAATCTCTTTTCTGAATCAATCCACGCCATTTGTAACCTCCTTTCTGGGATGGTTTTTGGACATAAAAATAGGACTCAATTAAGAGTCCTGTTATTGGGTGATCATAATTACCAATTGTATATATTTGGTAGTTGAAATATATTTTTGATTCTAGGATTTTACTCCCACAAGCCGCACGCCATCTTTAGGGGTGCCTTGGGGGTTTTAGAAAATTACGATATCAATTAATAAAATCTCAATAATCAAAATAATAAACCCCCTATAACCCTTGCTGTAACCTTTAAATATTGAATCGATTGATCAATAAACTAATCATCAAACCTGGTAACATAATAATCGATTAGTTATATGATTGTTTAGGTAATCACTATAACCCTTGATATATAAGGCTTTATAGACTAATTCATCGTCATTCATTAAGGTTACAGTTCAGGAATTTTGTTACCTTAAAAATACACTTAATATACAACACTATATATAGTATTCTTCAATTGCATATATTACTATATATAGAATACCTATACCCATACAATTAACCCTATATACAAGCCCTTATATAGCAAAGGGTGTGATTACCCCACGCTCTATATCTGCTCTTATCCAGATTGTCCAAGAGCACTCCCCGCTTTTATGAACAATGAGGTGGATAGGACATCTAAAATTTGACTTTTATTTTCTACTACATACTTTTTATTAAATGAATTCATGACTTGACGATAATATCGAAGGTCAAATCGCCCACAAATGAATAGGTGTTTTCCTATCTCTGAATAGATTAAACGGTTGTATTCTCCTCTTTTATAGCGATAACCTCCCTTGCTGCTTCTATGAAAGATAATATGACCGGTGAAAGCCACTTGTCTTTATGCCATAACATCTGTGTATATACGTGTAAGTCTGGAATTTGCCATGGAAGAGCAACAAGTTCACCCCGTTCAACTTCGGCTTTCGTTGTTATTTCAGGAAGAAAGGCAATACCGATTCCTGTAATTGCACATTGCTTAATGGCTTCGGCATTTTGAAATTCTAAATACGTAATACTATCAATGCCCTTTTTCTCAAATGACCGGTCAAACATGGTTCGATAGGTACAACCCTTTTCATTAACCAAGAATACTTCTCCGTGAAAATCTTCCTGCTGAAGTACAGCTCGTTTCGCGAGATGATGGTCTGGGGGGACGAAAAAGCGGAAAGTTTCTTCCAGCAACGGTTCCACTTCAATTCCCGTTGAGCGAATGGGTTCGTCTAACATAAAGACTACATCCGCGGTTCCCTCAAAGAGCGTTTGCTTGAGTTGTTGATTTTGAACGGATCGGAAGATGAGACGAACTCCCGGATGGCGCGAACGAAATAGGTGAAAGACATCTGGAAGCCGATAGGCGCAAAGAACCTCGTTAGCACTTATCGTTAGGGTGCCACTAAGATTTTCATTATCATGAACGACGCTGCGAGCTTCGTCCAATTTGTCTAGAACGCTTTGGATATGGGTTAAAAAGCGTTTACCCGAAGTTGTGAGAACGAGCTGCTTGCCTAAGCGGTCAAAGAGACGAACACCAAGCTCATCCTCCAATTTTTTTATTTGCATCGTAACGTTGGAGGGGACGTAACTCAGCGCTTCCGCAGCCCGACTGAAATTTAAAGTTGATGCAACCGTGCGGAATGTAATCAGTTGGCGCAATTCCATCCTACTATCCCCCTTTTACTTTCAATATTATTGAATACTATTTTCAAATTCATTCACTTTTATTGATAATAGCATAGGTCTATACTAACAACAAGAAATACATTCTAAGTGTACGGTTTCATTTTAAAGGGAGCGAAAATACGATGGATTATGAGATTTATGATTTGGGTGACGTAACCTTTCAATCAGGAGTGACGTTACCGAGTGCTTTTCTTGCTTATAAGACTTATGGAAGATTAAATGAACAGAAAGATAATGTCATCGTCTATCCTACCGCTTTTGGAGACCAGCATGTTCAGAATGAATGGTTGATTGGAAACGGGATGGCACTAGATCCGCAGAAATATTTCATTATCGTTCCAAATCTGCTGGGAAACGGATTATCTTCGTCTCCGAGTAACACGCCTCCCCCATTCGACCGAACTCATTTTCCGCAGGTAACCATCTATGACAATGTTAAATTACAGCATCGGCTGGTGACCGAAAAATTCGGCATTCAAAAAATCGCTCTTGTAGTTGGATGGTCAATGGGAGGCATTCAATCATTCCAATGGGGGGCAAGTTATCCAGACATGGTGGAACGAATTGCACCTTTCTGCGGAGGTGCAAAGACTTGGCAACAAACATACATAGTCCTGGAAGGAATGAAAGCTCCGCTCATGTCTGCAGTTGGCTTCGATTCAAGTAAACTAAACCAGTTGACATTTGCGGACATGCGTGCCGTTGGTCGTGTCTATGCGGGATGGGGATTATCGCAGGCTTTTTACAGAGAGGAACTTTATCGTGAGCTGGGATATGACTCATTGACAGATTTTGTGGCTGGCGTCTGGGAAGATAGCTTTATGAAGATGGATCCGCATAATTTCCTGACCATGTTATGGACAGGGCAATTTGCAGATATTAGCGCAAACCCCGCCTATAATGGAGATTTTGTTGAGGCACTCAAAAGCATTAAAGCGTTTGCCTACATTATGCCAGGGAGCACAGATCTCTTCTGCACGGCGGACGATAACGAATACGAGTCTAAGCTTATACCTAATGCTGTTTTTAATCCTATAAAGTCGATTTGGGGTCATTTTGCCGGTCGTGGAATCAACGGTGCCGATAATAAATTTATTGATGACAACCTAAAACGCTTGTTGGCGCTTAGTACAAATGAACGGATATGAAAAGAATCGGTTCTCTGCTTTACTTTCGAGACCTAAACAAGAATATCTTTTGCCTTGGCACGGTTGTTGCCAACAATCACAATCAATTTCAATACTACCAGGTATAAAAACATCAGAACTAAAAAGCTGATTTCGTTCTTGTAATTTCTTCATTCACTATCATCAATCGTGTTTTTTTATTTCAGTTGAATAAATATTACTTAGAATAGTCTCTATAAATAAGGCTATATGGTTATTACAAGGGAATATCGCCAAACTCATGGTGTAACCACCCCTCGTTCACAACAAAGAGCAGCACTGCCCAAGCCATGAACGGAACGCTGCTTCTTTGTTTTTGGTGTTTTGTATGAGGTATGATAGAAGAGAGTCTCTTCCTAGATAGGAGCACAGCCATGACCTGAGCAACTTACTATTATTAGAGTAAGAGCCCTCATCAGGAAAATCTCATCGACTGAAATGGATGGAGCAGATTTGCCGGGGAAAAGAGCATCCAATCAGCGTCCACGTGATGTGAACAATCGTACAGGGACGGATCACGTCCCCTCAGGAAAAGAGGAACAACAGGACTACGACTCCCTTCCAGATTCATCCGAACTGACCTCCATGGGAGACGCCTTCCTGCGTGCGATCAAGAACAAAAATGAAAGCTGAAAGACGAATGTCCTGACCGGACACCCAGCAAAGAATAGCAGAACTGCCTATCCAAGGCAGATTGCTGCTATTCTTTGCGTTTGTTTAAGATACATCCAACGTGTTTTGGCCCTGAGTAAAAAGCTAAGGATTAGAGTAATGATAATAGGCAAACCCCACACCCAACCATCCCACTATGCATGGGGCTTTTTATTCTCCTCTTTCCTGTCGATCTCTTTCTAATGCTTCAAGCCCATTACTCCATCGTTTTCTGCCTTCTTCATCGCCTGCTAAGTCTCTTTCTGTAGATCCTAACACTAACCAATCCTTCACAGGATCTCTTTTAGGTCGTCTTCGTTTTGGTTTTTCTTTGTTTTGATCATTACTCATATTTGACCCCTCCTATGAGTTTATCACTAAAAATAAGCATATGTTATTGCTCAATACAGCTATATCAAGAGTTAATAGCTCCCAGATAAGGGGAATATTATTACAACGGCTATGTTGAGAGGGAGAGCTTTGGACGCTCTAAAAAATCTGTTTGCGATACCAGTACTCGTTGTTTTGTCGATCCTAAATAAAAAGCCACAAGCATAATGTGACTTTTACTAACTCATCTATATTGGGTCCATCACTGTGATCTCATTTACTCTTGGTGATTCAACTGTTTATTTTAGGAGAGATGCTAGATTTTGTATATCCCCTTTCATCTTCAATTTCTCCAAAATATTTCTCTCCTTGTTTTCCTATAAAATCAACTGGGACTGTTGATTCTCCATGTTCTTTTCTATAAGCCTGAATTCTAGCTACATCTCTGAAGGGCTCTGGTTCCTCCAAAGGATCCAGTGAAGTCAAGACTACTCGTTCTTTTCCTGCGAAGGATACAATTCGAACAGCTGTATTTTCTTCCTAACGTTCTATCGGTTGACGGTACGATTGATCCAATTCCTGTTCCAATGGAACTAATTCTTCTTCAGCATGGGAAGACCAATTTTTGGATGGTAAAACGCCACTCTTTCGAAATAAAAGTAAAGAAAAAACAAAACAGACTACCGTAAAAAAACTAACCGAAATAAAACCACTCATACTCGCGTAAAGGATTCCAGCTACAGACGATCCAACAGTTGCTCCTAAATACATGGATGAGTTTGCTAGTGAGGAAATCGTTCCGCGTGCTGTAGAAGATAGCCTCTGCAATAAGTTCATCATGAGTGGAAAAACCGTTCCAAATAAGAAATAGATCAAAAAGTAGAACACCGTTACAGATGTAATATTTGGCAAAAACGGGAGGACTGAAAAGAGTAAAACAAGTAGGATCATTCCTAAAATGAAGGAAGTTTAGCCCGATCTTTTGCACCAAGCCACTACTAAAAAAGCTACTTAATGTATTCCCTAAGCCAAGAAACAGTATCACCGTTCCAATACTTGCAACACTTAACCCAAATTTATCAGCAAACCATGTTCCCATAAAGGAAAACGTTGCATAATTTCCAAGTTGAAACAGAAAGTAAGCAAGAAAAGCGATTTTCGAACGATTTCCATTGAGAAGTGTACGATAACGGTCGGATATAGAAGGAACTTTTCCCTGTGAAATAACCGCTGGAATCGATAGTAAGAAAGTAGCAATAAGAATAACCATTAGGAAAGCACAGATTCCGATTGCGATAAATGGGACAGGCCAACCAAAAGTAGCGAGATAACTGCCAATGGGCACTCCTAGCATTTGCGAAACAGCTAGTCCTGCAGTCGCGATTCCCATTGCTTTCAATATTTCATTGGATGGAACGAGTTGTGGAATGGCAGCCCATACCTGTGGAGAAACGAATGCTCACTCTGCTAAAAAGCGGCAATCACAATCCTATCAAAAAATCTCCTAACCCAATATCTAAATGTATATCCGCTGCATCAATTGCTACTTTAGAGCTTTCTTTCACAGCAATGCCATAGCGACTTTTTTTCAGCATTACCAAATCATTGTCATCATTTCCAAACGAAATGACCTCTTGTATGTTAAGATCGTTCGAATCCAACTGATAATTACCAAAATTCCCTATATATTCATTCCATCACGCAAACATGCCAAGAGGAGAGATATTTGAATCCGGGCATCTTTGATCGTAGGCATCCTACTCAATATTTTTTATTACAGTTAATCGATTCATAATTTTGAGCAATTACTAGGTTGATTTGTAATGGTTTCTTTGATTTCCTCTTTTGTCATTTATTGTTCCCCCCCTATGCCCTACTAGTTCAATTGCATAGTAGTTTAAATATTACTTAATTGCAATTATATTTACTCATTAGTAAAATAATAAGTAAAGTGCATTCAAAACTTCCCATTTAAATGAGGTGTTACTATTAAACCATCAAAGGATTTCGATAACACTTTAGAAGTTCTTAAAGATATTCAAAATCATGCTGAGAATATTAATGAAAATGAACATAGAATTAAAAGAGGTTTTAGGTTCACACTTGCTGCAGTAATCGCTGGCACAATAACAATACAAAGTCTAACCAATAATCAACTAGTAGGAACTGGACTTGGAGTAGCTTTCTCTTCGTTAACCTATGTTTCTGCATTATTATCTTCACGTAGATATTGGAGAAAAGTTGATCAGCATAAGCAAGGTTTAGACTTTTCACTTGATAGATTAGCTTTACAGGAGGAAGATCCCCATTAGAACTATCAAATGATTTATCATTAAAACTAGCTCACCAAGCAGGTCAAGCTGTACATGCATTATCGAGAGGTAAGCGTTATGAAGAAGCAAGTGATGTTATCAGTGCATATGAATCTCTAGACAATGATCCTTATGATATCACAAGTGATTTATCCTCTAGAGTACAAAAAAAGTTACGGAAACAAACAACAGCAAATCAACCATCTGAAAGCGAAGGCTCTATACGAGTGACTGATAATCAAATTACTCCAGAAAAATAGCTTTTCATATTATGGTTACCTTTTTCTTAATCATTCAGTATACATCTTGTTCTGGTTGTCTCCATTCCTATTAGCTCTAACCGCATTGAACAGCGACACGGACACGGGTAATTTCACGAAAAGAGACCAATTAGAACCAAAGGTAAGTATGCGAGAGCTAACTTATATAATAAAAAACTCCAAGCTAGCTCTTTTTATGAATAAAAACCTATACTGAAGTTAAAACTTATAAATCGAGTCTCTTCATATTAAAATCCAAGATATTGTCTTAATTGCATCTGCAGAATCCTCATCGTTCATATAATCCATATTAAAATGTTATTCTCTTGTGTGGTCATCCTGTTCGAGACCACTTTTTATAGATGCATCAGAGAAATCATTAGATGATGGTTTTGGAATTATTTCATGATTTTGTTCACGTGGAGGTTCAAATTTAACAATCCTTGAGCCACTAGAGGTTTTACGCGCTTTTCCTATATCATGAGCCTGAATGGTAGACTCATCATGTTCAACACGATATGCTTGAATTCGCGCTATATCTTCATCTGAGCCATGTTCATATTCGAATGTCCCATTTCTAGGATCATGATCTTCCACAACAATCCTTTTATCTGGCATTCTATAGTTTCTGGTTACTATTTCAGGATTGTGATGATACTGTTGGGCTTCCCAAATCAGTTCAACCTCATCGGCGCTTTGTTCAGGTAAATCACTTCCTAGAAACTTCGCATCCTTCTTTTTTGATATATTACCAATAAGCCCCTTTAAGTCTTCTATTATCTTTTTCCTTGCATCATTAGACATTCTGATCCTCCGTTCAAACGACATCATACTCTATTATACAAAAAAATAATATTGTTTGTTTATTATATAAAATATATTTTCATTAAATTCAAATTTTTTTGTTTCTTGAATTCCAAGCCCACAAGCCGCGAGATCTTATGAGTGGTTAATAGCTTTATCCTTACTCAACGACCGAGGAAGGGGGCAAATGCCCCCTCCTCTTAGAGGCTGCTAGCCGTCACAATGGACGTAACAAGCGGGAAGTAATTCCCCGTTCACGAGTTTCGTCGATTGCGCCTTATTTTTGCAATCTTTGACATAGCACTTAGCCTGAGTGCCGGGGCGCTTTCTTGTCATGGATGACCCTCATCTGTATAAGAGTTCACAACTCTCAGCAACCAATTGGATGCTGTAACACCTGGTAAGATCCCCGAGCAAAACACCACCTCCAATAGACGCTGATAAATCAAACTCGGGGGATTATTCATAACATTATAATAATAACATAGAACTATCGAATTGATGTTTGATAAAATGCTGTACAATTCTAACGTAGTTGTCGCCTCGCGTTATGTGGATACAGATAATACAATTAGCTGGATGAGAGGGAATCGAACCCTCATTTGCAATTTTGGAGACCGCCGTGTTGCCATTACACTACCGTACCATAATAAAACCGCCCTCACGATCACTGAATCACAACTCAACGGTCATGTTTATTGAGTGTGGCGGTTATCGACCGGACTATTTAATACTGGATTTCAAGTCAGTACTCCGACCCCTAGGTGAACATACGACTACATAATCCCCTGCGATTTATGGAGGGAGAAGTCCTTCTATATAGGTGGCATTCGTACCTCATGCTATGCAATTTTTTTATATTTCATTATAATATAGTTGACATGTATATGGTCGATCGTAAGGAGGTTTGGATTGACTCCTCTTACTGAGGAGATACTGGTATAATCCATGCTAGATCCTTCAGACAGGGAAAAACAGTGCCTAGAGAACTAAGCGAAGAAGACCAAAAGCGCATCGAGGAACTCGTCGAGAAGAGGGACAACGGCGGTGGTCTCACCGGCGATGAACGAGAAGAGCTCATGATGCTGACCTCATTCGACCTCTACGGCGGCTGATCACACGCTCATAGCCAGACAGGGGGAGTCCCCCTGTCTGGTGCATGTTAACCGACCAAATTATCTCTTTTGAATCCCAACAATTTTCTTTCTGGGCGTTCAATCTTATTGGCAATGGTTGTTTCTTCAATTCCCAACATCAGTCCAATTTCTGAAAAGGAAATCCCCTTTCCTCGACTCATCAAGTACGCTTCCCTTTCCAATGGAGATAGCAAGTTTAAAGCTTCTTCAATTCGATTCTGGTCACTCTCTGTAATTCGATTCCCTACAACTATTTCCTACTAATAGCCCATAAGAATAGTTTTGAATCCAAATTGGATTAAAGGATATTTCTCGTTGATAAGCTGCTAGATGTTCAATCCCCCGTTTATTGCCTGGTCTACGTCTGGCAAGTCATAATCTTCTGCAACTTCATCGACTGTTATGCCCTCTTTCAAAAGTCCCAGCACATCAGAAACTCGAATTCTGGTTCCTTTTATAATTGGATCGCCTGAACATACATCTGTCTTGATATCAATCAATGGATGAGGTTTAATCGGTCTGAAACGCTCTTAGAATTTTGTTAATGGGATACATACCAGTCACTGTTTTCGATCAGCTTTGAGTGCTAGAGCATCGTTATTGCCCTCTAGCCAACTGTAGAGCATTTTAAAATCTTCCTTTCGAGCTTTAATCGCTGCCTTTTCTGCATTTCCTAGCTCAATGTAATAATCTGCAAATGCTTGCAGTTTTGGGTTTAATTTCACATGTCTCACCCACCTCCAAGACAATAATAAAAAGCACCGCATAGGTGCTTATCCCTACCTTAGCTATCGAGTTTATTTTTCGGGTTCATCTTTACCCATTCGCTCTTTAATCAGTCTTTTGAATTCTACTGTATAACCATCAACTGCTGCAGCATCTTGTCCGTCTTTGTCAGCACCCAAAGCTTCCGCAAGTTTCCTTGCCCGTTCCCCGGCTTTGAGTACACTTTCTTGAATCTTATCATCAGGTGTAATTTTTTTTTCATCAGCCATTGAGGTTCACCTCCCAAGTCATAGATTTAATTATTTAATGGAGATGAGAGAGAATCCCCGAAATCCACCATTATAATAATTCATTCTATAGGCATTCATCAAGAAAATCTCGCGAATTGACATGGGAATATTATAAAACATAAAGAGATTGATATGTTTGTCATCTTGCGTCCTATATCGATAAGATTCTTTGAGTGGTGCCATGTCTTCACTCTTTATGTAATTTCTGTTTGTAATTCAGACTAGCAATTGCTTGGCAGATCGGAAGGGAATTGAACTCTTATCTGCGGTTTTGGAGACCGTCGTGTTGCCATTACACTACCATACATAGTAAAATCCGCCCTCCCGATCACTGAATCACGACTCAACGGTCATGTCTGCTAAGAGTGGCGGCTATTTAAAACGGACTACATACACCTATCGTTCCGACTAACTTGGAACCCCTAATTCCATAATAAGCGAACATAATATATCAACATGGACATTTAATGGAAATATTAGATTGAACATCCGATATAAAATGCCTTGAGACCTCCAACCATACACAGGTGAGAAAACAGCTTCTCCTGTATATAGTGGAGACCTCAAGGCATATAGCCTGATGAGCATGGTCCCTCAATCTGTGTGCCAGTCACCGTTTGCAACTAACTGCAAGACAGAAAACTGAAGAAATACTCTACCCATCTGTTGCTTAGTTTTAAGAAATTCTATTTCGAAGTTTGATCATCCCATCTAGTCTAGTTTCGAGATATTTCAGTCTCTTTCGATCTTTGTCTGTTGCAGTGCCTGTGTTGACACGTGCTTTTAGTGTCTCAATGTTGACTTCGAGTGCTCTAATCTTACTATTGAGCGTCTCAAGTTCACTAGGCAACATTCACCCCCTATTTTTGGTAGGTCTCGTGTATTTATCAGTATTACACGTTGCTCCTATTCGATAGGTGCTTCCTTTTTAACAGGAAATGTTTCTTTAAAAGTATAGCGTACATATCCATGGTATGAAAAGATATGTCTTATCTCTATCCTAAAATATTCGCCATTTCACATATAATCACTGTTCTCCAACGCCGAGCTTGTCGTTCGCTGATATTGAGTTTTTGAGCTAGCACGGTTTTTCATGAAAAAAGTCAGAAAAGTCCGCTATCACTTTCATCACATACAATACTACTACACACTTTGTAGTTTCACATACAAAACTACTTCAATCATCTGAGTAATCATTAAAAGCAAGCCGAACGCCCTCACCGGAGTGAGGGCGTTGGCTATCAGTTCAGTCGCCGGCGATCCATGTTGACATACTCACGGTTACCCGATTTACGTACTCTCCAAGCACCGATTTGGTACCTTTCCAGAACGCCAGCTTCGTTGACGGATTCCTCGACATCTGGGATGACCTCTACGATAGGGTCATTTTCCTTATTAGCCATGAAATACTCTCTCTTTTACTGATAACTGTGGCTCTATATAAAGAGTTCCTGTCTACTTCCTTTGGAGGGGAACTATTTCTGTTGAGCAAAAAAATTATACTATATTATCTGTAATGACTCAGCCATTTTTTCAAATATGATCTATTTCCGTTCATGATAGATCGTTTTTCCCATACCTAGTCGATGTTGAACACTTGTACAATTCGTTCGCTTCATCAATATAGTCAGTAATCAGATGTAAATCAATCATTCTTCTAAGACATTTTACGTATAAAGTAGGGGGTTTCTCGCTCGCAAAGATATAAAAGATTATTATAATATAAAATGACATTACGATTTATATAAAGTTATCTAGCAATTTCCCAGAAAGGGGTTGATACCAAAATGTCAGATCCAACTACATTACAAAATATACCTTCATTGAGAAATCCGAAGATTCCATCTGCTATTTTAAAGGCCATTCATCAACGTGATTTAGCTTCATTGGTCGCTTTTTTTCAAGGAGCGGCAGACTATCGAGATACCACTTATATCGATTATGCAATCAGGTCAGAAAATCGGAAGTTCCATCTTTTTCATTATTTAGGTGCCGTCTATGCTGCGCAGTCATTGGATAAAAGCCAAGAAACGATCAATCAGATGATCAAAAAACGTCCTGAAAATTCCTGGGACCCATCGTCTTTTGAACAGGAGGAACCTGGAACTCAGGAGCCAGAGAAATTGGAGCGGCAGACAACCGATCTACATGATAGACTCAAAGTTGTTCCAACGAACACAGAGCAATGGAATGAGTTTCTTGCTTTACAAGTACTAGAGCACACTCATGAGTTAAGAGAGCTGTTTGATCAGACTGAAAGACTAAATCAAGCGTCTCCAGATATAGGCTCATTATCATCATTAGATCGTATGGTATATTCTTTGCGACAAGCGACTGAGACAGGCGAAATTAGAAATATTTTACCTGCTATGGTCAGTGGGTATTTTTGTGCCACAAAAGATGCAATGAAAAGGCAAACGACAAATCATCAAATGGGACAAGAAGTTCCATCGAGCTCTGATCTATTGGATCTTAAAACACTACAATCTTCCAATGAAGATTATCGGCAGTATTTTACTGATGGATTTAACTTAGGTAAGGTCATTCAAGGGCAGCTGAATCCACAGGAGATAACTACTTGGTATCGCGATATGAAACAGTTTGTCCAAAAAGCAAGAAACGATCTGGCAGAGCAAATTAAGAATCAACTGGAGCAAGGATTACCGAATAGTTATGAACAACTAGGTGACGTAGATTCAGGAAAAACACTGGTGAAATTGAATGAGGGAACCACATTCAGTTCGATATTTACAGATTATTTTACATCCCAAAACGGATCGATAATCATTCAGAAGCCAGCTAAGCGTTATGGTCCACCCGGTGAAGAATATTATAGTTTCAAAGAACAACCCAAAGTCTATTATCAGCCAAAAACGAATGGACCCTATTATCAGATGAAAATAGATGAAGTAGTGAAAGTAAATCCTTATAACCTGAGTAGCGATGTGGAAAGAATTATACTTATTGATCCAACGCGTCCAGATGATCGTCGACTTGTGGTTCGGTTGGACGGAGATCAGTGTATTTATGAACCACTTGCTACAGGATTTGGGAAAGAGCGACGAGAGGCAAAGAAGCGGGCAAAGGAGCTCCGACAAGAGTTTGTTCGTTCTAAAGAAAAACATCCAAATGAAATTGAAGTTGAACCCATTGAAAAATGGATCGAGGCCCAACAAGAGCAGTCACCACAAGGTTCTGTTTTACAACTCAAATCAGATAAGGCGGTCAACCTCCCATTATATGGAAGAGAATTCGCAGGGGAAGAGGTATTGGGTAAGCCAAAATATCGGATGGGACGGGCAAATGATGGGATGGAAATCTTGTTTGTAGAAATGGAGTCTGAATCTCATCAGGGTGTTTCAGGTGTTTATATTCGCCAAGGAAACGATGGACCATTTTTACAGTGTTGGATTGACCCAAAGCAACCTGATCACATATCTACACCTTATTTTGAACAAGATTTTATCTTCAAAACGAACGGGAAGGGTATCGAATTATATACTCCCTTCAACAAATTAGATAAAGAATTTAAAGAGATTCCCCAAGCGGAATTTCCAAATGAGGTGGACTATCTAGCTTGGGATCTACATCGTCAACCAGATTCAGCAGCACCTGAATCAACCAAACTAGCGTATCAGCAAAGTTTAATGGGAACAGCAATTGCCAATGGTGTAGGAACTTTAACAGTTGAGGAGCTTATACAGATTAAAGATTATTTATCTTCATCATTGGAAATGAATCTTGAACAAGAAAGACAAGTTGTACAAAAAATAGTAGGAAATCGACTTCAAGATGTTGGAATGATCCCGAATACACAATTAAAACCTGAAGCTTATGACTATCTAAAAGATCATGATATCTCCTCTGTCGTGCAATCAGCTTTAACGAAAAGGGAACCACAACCAAAAGAGGAGAATTTTTTAGTTGGAGTTGCAATGGCTGCGCCTGACGTTTTTGATGAGATTATGGACAATCGTACAAACAAAGCAACTTTAAACAAACTTCCTTTACAGGCGTTTAGGAAGGCATTGATACAATCGATAAAGAATCATGAATCGAAAGACATCCCGTCCACTCCCATTCAGAGAACTGGAGAAAGAGTCATTTAAAGACACCCATTACGCAAGTGGTTTTTGCGATAATCTACAAAATACACCACTCTCATCAGAGTTTATGCAAACTAATGCATCAATCATTAGATGTAGTGAAATGAGAAACCAGCCATTACTATTTGGCTGGTTCATCTATGTTATGGAACGAATGAGTCATTCATTGGAAGACCTTTTCAAACGCTACAACATCCTACATTTACATGACACCAATATGGTAAAGGTTTTTTAAACTACTTGAACAGTTAGGGCGTAAAAGAATCTCATTCATTGTGGAATCAGCAGGTGTATAGATTGCAAAAGCAATGGTTTCTGCAATACACTCAGCACAGATCGCTATAATTTCATATAACTGATCAGTGCCAGATTTTATATCTTCATCTGTATTGGCATTTGGCAATTCAGTTAAAACAGCTCCTGGAGAAATATGTGACTCGATAACCAGACGTTACTCCCCCTGTTTCAATTTTTCATGGTTTCCTTCAACTGCTCTTCCTTCACGAGCCACAAGGATTACTCTAGTTCCTTTTTCGATGGTTGACTTTCTTTACATATTCACTTCTTCATTTGGATAAAGGACAAACTCGTACTGATTGTCCTCTAAATGATCTTTATAGAAGAGTGAAAAGGAATCTCAATCCACACATCCATTAGGATGTGATAGCGATTTTCGGATGAAACATACTCATTTATAATCATTCCACCTCAAAAATCATCATTTTCTTCAAAAAATAGAAGAACTCTCTGAAAACAAACATACAACATACGATCGATAATTTTGGTGCGAAACTCCTAGGGAAATCATGTGCAGTACACATTCGCACTTCTAATACTTCTTCCCATATGCTATGCCCAAATTATCAGGTTTCAATCCTCCTAGCAAGGCTTTTTCTTTTGAAACATCTTTACTATCAAAAATTAGGTGATATTGATCAATGGTTTCAATCCTTTAAGCAAAGCTCTTTCTTTTGAAACTTTATCCTATTTTGGGATGATCTCAGAAGCGCTTTGGTTTCAATCCTTTTAACAAAGCTCTTTCTTTTGAAACGCCAACGATCCTAAACAGGCAGCGCAACAACTCGCAGACCTGTATCGTTTCAATCCTTTTAACAAAGCTCTTTCTTTTGAAACTGCAACCAGCAAACCCCTTGATCCACAAGGCCTTTACAAGCTTTTTCCGACGTTCTCAGTATATCTTAACATTTCTTCTCTATCATGAAGAACATTTCCCGATCCTCTACACCTCAAACCCTTGGGATTCCTGCGTTACGCCTTTTCCGACGGTCCCCCAGATCTGAGACGAAGCTATAGACCGTCGGAAAAGCTCTTTCGTTCAAAAGGGTAGATTCGGATTTATACCAAATCGCTTTCCAATTCCTATTCAGATATTTCACTTTTAATTTCCCTATAATCCACATTCATTCGAATATATTGACATGATAACTTAGCCAACCATGGCTGTATCTCGTGTTGATCTCTTTTCAAGTTGTAAGCAGCAAACAAGTCGGACTTTACCTACTGTAGCAATCAGAAAGTTTCCCCACAGTTTTCACACTTTCGAATAGATGTGGAAAAGTGAGTTGTAGAATTGAGAGTCCAAACTCGCTTTTTGTTTTCTCTTTTTGCTCACAAATTGTAAGTAAATAGATTTTAATCCTTTTTGGAGCAAAGTGGTTAGTCTAGATGCAACAACAAAGAATACGCAGACGGAACATCATTATCGCGGAATTTGCCCAAATGCATCCCTCGGTTCCACTCAAACGTAGGAATAGTTTGCGGCGGAGTTACATTCCTTTAAACAAAGCTCTTTCTTTTGAAACCAAAAGTATCTACCAGGATCATTTGTATTTACTTGCTAGTTTCAATCCTTTTAGCAAAGCT
>NZ_FQVL01000018.1:25840-44686 GCF_900129355.1 Seinonella peptonophila
CTAGGTCTGAGACGAAGCTATAGACCGTCGGAAAAGTTCTTTCGTTCAAAAAGGTAGATTCAGATTTATACCAAATCGCTTACCTGTTTTGTTACCAATTCCTATTCAGGCATTTCACTTTCAATTTTCCTATAATCCACATTCATTCGAATATATTGGCATGATAACTTAGCCAACCAAGTATCTGTATCTCGTGTTGATCTCTTTTCAAGTTGTAAGCTGCAAACAAGACGAATTTTATCTGCTGTAGCAATCAGAAAGCTTCCCCACAGTTTTTCTCACTTTCGAATTAGTCAATTTCTGGGATTATTTGATAAACAGCTTTAACCCCATAAGTAGGTTTTTTCACCCGAAACGGACTGAAGATTTCGCTAAATCCAAAAAGTCATTTCAATCCTTTTAGCAAAGCTCTTTCTTTTAAAACTGATTCATCTTCTGAAGGGTATTTTGCCCTTTGTCGTTTCAATCCTTTTAGCAAAGCTCTTTTTTTTAAAACCCAATAATGGTTTGCCCTGCCGTTACCTTTGTATTGTTTCAATCCTTTTAGCAAAGCTCTTTTTTTTAAAACCTGAAACAGGAGGTTTCAGGTAACGATGAATGCCATCGTTTCAATCCTTTTAGCAAAGCTCTTTTTTTTAAAACCGCAACCAGCAAACCCCATGATCCACAAGGTCTTTACAAGCTTTTTCCGACGATCTCAGTATATCATAACATTTCTTCTCTATCATGAAGAACATTCCACCATCTTCTACATCTCAAACCCTTGGGATTCCTGCGTTACGCCTTTTCCGACGGTCCCCCAGATCTGAGACGAAGCTATAGACCGTCGGGAAAGTTCTTTCGTTCAAAAGAATAGATTCGGATTTGTGACAAGTCGCTTTCCAGTTTTGTTACCAATTCCTATTCAGACATTTCACTTTCGATCTCCCTATAATTCACATTTGTTCGAATATATTGGCATGATAACTTAGCCAACCATGGCTGTATCTCGTGTTGATCTCTTTTCAAGTTGTAAGCAGCAAACAAGAAATAAGGTAACACCACAAAAATCACTCAACCTAAAGCCCCGTTTCAATCCTTTGAGCAAGGTTCTTTCTTTTGAAACCTGCGATTAAATGGAAGAGAAAAATAGACTTTTCGTTTCAATCCTTTGAGCAAGGTTCTTTCTTTTGAAACGCAACCAGCAAAACCCCATGATTCACAAGGCCTTTACAAGCTTTTTCCGACGATCTCAGTATATCATAACATTTCTTCTCTATCATGAAGAACATTCCACGATCCTCTACACCTCAAACCCTTGGGATTCCTACGTTACACCTTTCCCGACGGTCCCCTAGGTCTGAGACGAAGCGATAGACCGTCGGAGAAATGCTTTCGTTCAAAAGGACAGATTCGAGTTTGTGACAAGTCGCTTTCCAGTTTTGTTACCCTATTCAGATATTTCACTTTCAATTTCCCTATAATCCACATTCATTCGAATATATTGGCATGATAACTTAGCCAACCATGGCTGTATCTCGTGTTGATCTTTTTTCATATTGTAAGCAGCAAACAAGTCGGACTTTAACTACTGTAGCAATCAGAAAGTTTCCTCACAGTTTTTCTCCCTTTCGAAGAGTGTGGAAAAGTGAGTAGAATTGAGAGTCCAAACTCGCTTTTTGTTTTTCTTATTGTCCAAATTCTAAGTAACTAGATTTTAAGCCTTTTGGAGCAAAGTGGTTAGTCTAGATGCAACAACAAACAATACGCAGACGGAACATCATTATCGCGGAATTTACCCAAGTGCATCCCTCGGTTCCACTCAAACGTAGGAATAGTTTGCGGCGGAGTTACATTCCTTTTAACAAAGTTCTTTCTTTTGAAACCTTTAAATAAACTGTTGTTGGAAGTGATTAAAAACGTTTCAATCCTTTTAGCAAGGCTCTTTCTTTTGAAACCTCAACCAGCAAACCCTTTGATTCACAAGGCTTTTACAAGCTTTTTCCGACGATCTCAGTATATCATAACATTTCTTCTCTATCATGAAGAACATTCCCCGATCCTCTACACCTCAAACCCTTGGGATTCCTGCGCTACACCTTTTCCGACGGTCCCCCAGGTCTGAGACGAAGCTATAGACCGTCGGAAAAGTTCTTTCGTTCAAAAGGATAGATTCGGGTTTGACCAAGACCCCATCCGGTTTTGTAGCCGATCCCCATCAAGGCACCATAGACAAGGAGATTGTAAGCTAGTCGCTGTTCCTGATCTGTTAAGGTTTTTAGACTGAGTTCGAGTTTGCCAGTAAAACCCATTACACGAAAGGAATGAAAGCTTACTTGTTTGGTCTCAATTTGCACATGCTTGATCCGAATCCGATCAGCTATGGAACTGATTTTCTCTTGAGGAACCATGAGGTTAGTGCTCAGTTCATATGCTTTGTTGGCACTGGTTAAGACCCGATAAAGTTCTGGCAATGGATAGTCGATGTCGCCATGGCAGAAGGTGGTCGGGGTGATGAAATGGAGCGTGACATAAGTCGAAAAGGTTGCCTCAATTTCCGCTTCGGTGATTTGATAAAAATGAACTTCTTGGATCTTCCCTTTCCAATCTCTGAGATTAATTTGTTCGAGTTCAAACAGTCCTTGTTGTAAACACTGAATGAATTGTTGGTTGGGCGAATGGATCACGATCTGATCCTGCTCCATTAAAAATGAAAAGAGTTGACGTTGTTTTCGACTATGTAAATCTGCTGCAAATTGTGGATCGATTCGTTGAATGACTGAGAAAATAAAAGCATGGAAGCGTTTGGTCAGTACACCTGGCTCCATTCGTTGGCTACAATTTCGATTGGCTTTAACATGCAATTGTAGTCGATACATATCATTCACCTACATTATATTGGTTTGCTGTTCTTTTAGATTTTCACTTAATTTTTGATCATAATGAATCTTCTTCGTGCATGATTTGCACAGCTGATAAACACATAGAGAATCATCACCTGAAAGCATCGACTTGAGCCGATGCTCTACTTGAATCCACTCGATATCGCTACATTTTAGTTCGAAAACTGAATATTGGACCCATTGTCCATAATCTTTCAGGAATTTAAATAGCTTATTTCTTCGTTTATCATCTTTCACATCATAACAGATGACCCGAATCATATTGCTTCACCCCTATTTGATCAGAAAAGGATAATAATCCTCCATTTCTCCCTTGATATATTTCGCAAGCAGAATCGCTTGTTTATGCAAGATTTCTCGATATGACATCTGTCTACCCAAAAACTCATGCTTTACTTTGTCGATTCGCCTTTGGTCAAATTCAAGTAAAAAACGTTTTCTTGCATGATCCTTCAAACGAAACCCGCCTTGATCTCGAATGAAATCAGAAGGTTTGATAATTTTTTTATTTACAATCCGTGTAATCAGGTTATCGACGAGAACACATCGAAATTCTTCCATCAAATCTAACGACAATGACTCACGCCCATATCGCTCACGATGTAGAAAACCAATATAAGGATCAAGCCCTGCGGCCGATAAAGCTCCGGTGAGTTCTGCACGAAGCAATGCATAACCATAATTGAGCAGTGCATTTACTTCATCCTTTGCGGGTCGACGACTTCTTCCTGTAAAGACAAATCCGCTACTCTCAATAAATTGTGGAAATGTCTCGAAGTACACCCGTGCCGCTCTACCTTCCATTCCTCGTAATGAATCAATATCCTTCACTTGAATGCATTTTTTCATCAATTGCTTTAAAGCGAGGTCTGTTTTACTTAGATCTAGTTTCTTACGGCGGGCAAACCGTTGAACAATGGTTCGAGTATTCTTAATCTTGGCAAGTACAAAATTTCGGGCAATCGCCAAACTCTTTTCTTCATCCAAATGAACTTCTACCTGGGCAATCCTCAGACGTACGTTTTTATTTTCTTTTCCGATAAATCGCCCCACAACTTCAGATCCAGAGAAGTAGACCACATCAATTCCTTTCTCCGCTAGAAGAGATAGTGCACCAGTGGATAGTGTCGAATCTTCATTGATGAAAAAGCGGGCATAATCTTTTACTCGAATTTCCTTTAAACAATTTTTACCCTTATAGACTTTTAATCGCTCTGATTCTTTGCGAACAAAACAATAGGGCTCGGTTAAATAAAATGTTCCCACTCTACTTTACCCCTCAGTTGATTTCGATCTTGTGGCAAGCAATAATCCACCATGCTGCATTTCTTACATCGTTTCCACTCATCAATCCCAGCCGGTGGCTCATCTAACTGGTACAATTGCCGAATTTCTTGAATCACGTCGAGTGTTCTCATTCTTATCTCTGGACCAAATACAACCTTTTTCCGATGATATGATCCATAGAAGAATAGATAACCATATGGAATGGTAGTACCTAGATTCTCTTCCAACAACAAAGCTTGGGCACATAGTTGTAGCTCATTATTTTCCCAATCAGCCAATTTCCCACGTTTATATTCAACAGGATAAACTTGACCTTCCTCTTCTTCCACTACATCACATCGAACAGATAATCCTAATTTTTCCGAGCTGAGATAGAGGGAGCGGAACAGAGTTCGTTCGCCTCGTTTCTCCTGTCCGAGGGTATCGACATGATCATGAAGGAGTTTGCCATGCATGGTATACAGATTATGATAAAAAATGCGTTCGACATATTCGTAATAACAGCGCCGTGGGCAGAAAGCATACGCATTAATCGCATGCCCTTCAACAAATAGTTCCAAGTTAAAACACCTCACTCTTTGGCTGTTTCAATATACTCCACAACTGAAAAGCCTCATTATTAAACGCAATGCTCCATTCTGCCCCTCTTGCGGTTCTGGCTGAATGAAGGCGGAAAAATGGCGGAAGTGACCAAGTATCGACCAGTTCATTGGGTGATTGCTTCGTAATGTAGACGATCCATGTTTTTTGGGTTAAGGTTTGAAATAGTCCATGCAATTGCTCATTTAATAATTCGTTTTCTGATTCTAATCGTAATTTTTTTAATCGAATTAATTGATCAGTCATACGAATTGCTCGCTGCGGTAACCGCCAATAGAGCGAAGCCCGCTTCTCACGCCATCCTGTTACTAATGCATAACCCAGCACAGACTCTTTTTTTAATTCTGCCAACTTCTGCTCTCTTTGTGGTTCAGAATAGTATCGCTGAATTCGTTGGCTCATTTCATCTTTTGAAATAAACGATATCACTCTTCTCGAGAGAACAAATTGATAGTGATAACGTTTTAATGGATCGCCCGGATTCGTTTCATCCCAAAACCAGAGATCTGGATAAAAGGTTTCAGACTCTTCACTGGTGAGCTCGGATGATTCCCGTGTCCAGAGATGGGACTCCATTGCATTTTGCCCTCGGAAACTAATCACAGGTTCTAAAATCTTCTGCTTTCTCCATTCATGATACTGTTTTTGTTGCTCCTTAAAACCAAGCTGATACAGTTTTTCTGTAACGGATCGGAGCTCATGTGCTACTCGGCTTTGCTCTTTCTCTAGATGATGAGATTTCAATTGGTAATAGTTATGGATCAGATTCATTCCGCCTACAGTTTCATAGTACGGGGTAAACTCTTGGAATTTTCGATAGGCGCTTTGCACCACTTGCTGTAACTCGGTTCGTGTCGCTTCGTTCCCCAATTGCGCTTTCATCTGTTTTGCTACATATTGATGAACATACGACCAGACTTTAATGGGGATTTCAGGCTTTTCCCTGCTTCCTCGTGCGATTCGCCCAATTCGCTGCATAAAACTTCCCGCATTCCGAGATTCGAAAAGGAGAAAATCTTTATGAATATCCTGTTGAAAATCGACCCCAACCTCAACCGTAGCCGTAGCCACAGTGATCGGTTTTGCTAATTCCTCGCGGCTTTTATCTCGGTCAGATAAGCCATGTACTTCCCCTACATCAAAGCCTTTCAGACGTAATTCATAGGCGAGTTTTTGCGCTTCATGAATCGAATCAAGAATGATCAACCCTTTTGCAGTTGGGTATTGCTGAAGATAGGTTTCGACTTCTCCCCAATCTTCTACGATTCGTTCCGCCGTTTCCCAGATATGCAATTGACTGGTTCGAAGATGTAAATTCAATGGCTCCAAATAGAGACGCTCTTGACACTCAGGTGGTTGTTCCTGTCCGATCCATCGCTTCATTTCTTCTTGGACAAATAAGATTTCAATATCCAATCGTTTTAAGAGCTGAATGATCTCAGGTCGTGGAGTGGCAGATGCCAAGACAAAAGCATGGGCTTTATTAGGAAAAGCGGCTAACATTAAGCCCATCCATTGCACCAGTAAGTTCACCTGGGACACATTGTAAAGATGAAATTCATCAAAAATCTGTAGATTGTACTCGCCAAGCCGATAAAAAGGACTCGACCGTTGCCCAATCAATGCGTAACCTGCTCCTAATCGCAGTTGGCTGATTAGCATTAAGTAATCTGGGTTGATCAAGATCGAGCGAGTGTATCTGCCCGATAGTCGATTCATCTGATCAATGATCGATTCTTTTGGCAATCGATCATGACGTAGCACCTCAGATGTCCACAGTGCGATCGAATCAAAAGTACCCAACGGTAATCCCTGTTGCAGGGAGTGATATTGATCTTTTATTAATTCATTAACCGGATAGACGCCTAGAGCATACGCATTTGATTGCTTGGTCAAGTAACTATAGTTGGCAAGGGTCTTTCCCGCCCCAGTCAATGCTTGGTTCCAAATGACAGCTTGTCTTCCCTGGGTCAAGACCTCTTCGATCAACTTCAGTTGAACCACTTGATGAGCATAAGGCTTGATATCTTCTATAAATGGAACATCATAAGTCATCGCCCGTTCTGGCAATAGTTGAATCATCGTTGCACTCTCCAGATAAAGACTGATTCAGGTAGAAATAGCGACTCGTTTTTTTCTTCCTTTGGCAACGTAAGCTTATATCCAGCTAATGATTCTTGCCAACTCGCCATTTTTAACAAGCGAGTAGGCAAGATGTTATAAAGGCTACCAAAGGTATTGGGTAGCTCTACTAGATCCGCAAGATTAAGTAGGTGGGTAGATTTAGTATGATAGGACTTCTTTATAGCTACTTGTTCTACTTTAACTGAGGCTTGACTCATCCATTTCCCTAACCGTATTCGACGTGGAAGCTCGATCGGCTCTTGACTCAGCAAATAGGTTTCAAACTGGGAACCCGGCTTCATACATTTGATAAACCCCAGTTGGGAAAACCAAGACTCTGTTCTCGTTGCATTGAAAAGAGTTCGGTTGTCGTATTATATTGCATCAATCGATAGGTAGTTTGTTTGGCGATCGCCGGGTAGAGGTAGACACCACTCTCATTTAATGGCTGTAAATGGTGATCATAGAGCGGAGCTTGCCGCTCATGAAAGTATGGGGAAGCGACAAACCCAAATGCATAAGCAAGGGCATAATTATGCAAGAGTGGTGCAGTTTCCACGACTTTTCCTTTTTCATTGCTAGCAAAGAACAGATAATCCTCCAATTGAATCGTTAACCGATAAGCGATTTTTTTCTCGATCGGTGTTACTTTTTCTTTGCTTTTTTTCGCTTTTGATAATCTTGATGATCGATTTGTAGACTTTGTAACCACTGCTTAACCCCCTCCTCATCATGCCAAAGCGCCCGTAGATCATTTAGGAATGCAGATAGTTCTCCTCCATATACCATCTTGGTCGGTAAGTAAGCGGATTGAATGGCCTGGTTGAGGGATTGAAGAGCAGCTTCTTGCACTTCCTCACGCTCTAATGGAATATCCTGTGCTCGATCCTCATCTTTAAACAACTGATCATAGATTCGTTGTGTCAAATCCAAATTCGACATGACTTCTGTTTGGCCAAAAAGGATGGCAACCGGAATATTACGAACCGTTCCTTGACGATTGCTTTCTGCACCATAACGGCTAGTCGTCAAGATATTGCGTAAAATATATATCAACTCGGCAGGGGTGACATCGACAGTCGTTTCAATCGTTGGGAAAAATACCTGTGGTCGAATATGCTCCCGTTCAGCAAAGGCACTTCCAACGACGCCTCCTTTATGTGAATCATGGATGGCATTCAGTGTGATCGAGCGCTGTATGCCTTCATATGCACGGATCGTAAAGCCTGAGTCTGTTAAAATTCTTGAACGTTGCGAACCCTCACCTTTGGTAGCCGCAAACCCATAGATGAGACAATCTGGACATTCGCCACACATACCTTCGAGATAGACACATTGATCGGTGGTTAAACCAACTTCTCGATTAAACGCTCGACCGGTGCGTCGTTCAGGTGCAATTTGTTTCCGTTTTTGCAATACCACACGTGAGATCAGTTCTTTCTTTTCCCGACCTGCACGAATTTGCTCAACATCTAGCATTTGTCCTTCTGTGGTTAATACCGCAGTGGAAGAGAATTCACGCAACAACACAATACTGGCAAACTTACGTTGTGGCGCAAGTGGAATTTCCGATACTAGATGGGATTCCAACAATTGATAAAGGGTAGACTCTTTCCAATTCACTTGCACAGTCATTTTATTCTTCTCCTTTTTTTTCTGCTTTTAATTTTTGTAAGGTGAGATAGGTTTCAAAATAGACACCATCGGCAAGGGCATTCTGACGCTGATTCAACTTAGCTAAATTCCCTTTACATAAACCGATATAGACTTGGTCATAGATCAAATCGACGAAATACTTCACATTTTCTATCGGGATCGGCAAAGTTACCACATACCCCCCATCCTGACCCACTAATCGTTCAAGCCGTTTCATCACCAATCCCTGAAGCTCAGCCTTCTCACGACCTTCTCGAATTCCTTTGATGACTGTCCGAAACAGATTTTCAAATCGATGGGCTCGTCCATCAGAATGTATAGTAGGACGATACAAGGCTAACGACGCCTCGGTAATCTCCTGGATTAGGCTCATCAACTTTCCTCCTGTATCTTGATTCAATTTTTTACAAGCTGTAACAAACGATTCTGGTGCATAAAACTGCCCAGAAGAAATCAGATAGCGTTTAAAAAAGTAGGCACCACATAGCGGGTTGATCTCTCTGGCATGTAGGATTGTGGAAACCTGCTTATCAACAGGTTTCTTATGATCATATGGGTGGACAAATCGGTGCACTTCCCATATGATCGCAAGCCGTTCCATCATCGGTTTTACAAACTCAATCGGCACAATATCCTCTGCTGTCTTACGAATCTCAATCGGCTCTAACAACCGACTTATTTTATAAGGCGGTGCATCCAGCTGGATTGCATATCGTAGTTCACGTAAATCCGTGATGGCAAGAAACGGCTTTTCGGTTAAGAAAATTCGAAAACCGTAGAGTAAATGTAGGGATAACGCAGCTGATAATGCTTTTAGCCAAGCTTCCTCTCGTGTTCGTTCTAATTGACTGGAATAAGATTGATACGAGAACAACATAAAATTCCCAATTGGACCCGCACTGAGCAAATCCCCAGTAGAGGCCAATGCATTTTGTTCTTGGACATACTCATAATAGATTTCGAAATGCTTTTTGAGATGTGCTCGAATATTTTCTACATCCTGCTCCACAAAAGGTTGCTGCCAAGCATGTCGAATCCCCTCATGAGGATGGACATGAATCGTACCAAAATGTCCTTTCAAATCCTGACGAAACTCTGACATCACTTCATCAGTAAATTGATAGGACGGAACTGCGAATAAATAGATCTGCTGTACGTTCTCTTCCTTTCCTTGCCGATCCATCTCCCATGTTCGCCGCAAGATGAATTCATAGGCACAGATGCCGCACCAGTGGAGCGCTTCAACATTCTTTGGCTTGGGTAGGATTTGATTGCTGAACACGTTGACACTATCCTGGATAATGGAGTACTTCATTTTCTCTTCAGATACAGAGGATGGGATCATCCGATTGCAAATATTGCATCTCCTTTTATGGGTTCGAGTCTTTGGTTTATATAAGTCATCGAAGATTGGGGGTGAAAGAATTCGCTCCTGTTCCCAGGAGAGTACCACTTGTTCCTGCATATAGCGAATCAATTCGTCATCTAATGCCAACCTTTGGTTCACCACATTTTTGACTTGGCTTGCTGAGATATAATCTTGCAAAAACAACGCTGCATGTTTGCGAATGTCCATACAATATTGCTCAATTGAAACTTGCTCAATCGGTCGATCATCGATTCGTACAGAGTCTAGATACCGATACGCCAGCCAAATATGCCCATCGTAACGTCGATTACTACACTTGATCACAGGCTCTAGGGTTAACAAATCCTCATACAGCAGATCAAAAAACTGTGCGATTTTCTTTATTGCATCAGATAACGTTAACGAACGATCAATTTTCTGGATCAAACGTTGAAGAGCTCCAAAATACCGAGCGGTAAAAAACCACTTCTCGCGAAAATCATCACTTACATCTTGCTTAACATTCATCCTCTTCCACAATTGCGGATGTGTACTCACGCCATATTTCTTTAGCTGATCAGCAGCAAATTTATCTGTTGGAAACTCTTGATACTTACCTTGTCCTTTAAATAATTTGTAAAAGAGCCGAGCGTATTCTTTTGGTTGTTGATAAAGCATATACGTGATCGTTGTACACTCCAGCGTATCGCGTGAAAATAATTTATCCTCTGACATCTCATCTTTCACCATCATCATTGATTGACTCAGATGATCTTTCACTTCCTGTGCCAATTCCAATAATGAACGCTTTTCCCTTAGATGAAAAGATAGATAAAGCGTTCCATCCCCAAATCGCAACCATGGAAAAAATCCATTTTCCAACATTACCACTGAAATGGCATCATGGAGTTGGGTGGTTAAGACACCTCGAAATTCCTGAATCCAATGGTACTGTAGCTCATATTTTTGAAATACGGGTGGCAGAATTTGTCGTAATAATTTCCTTAACCCACCGAGTGCCGATTCTTTACATTCAGCAATACTGGAGATGGAAGCCACTTTATCCATCAACTTCACCCAATCGAGAATCGTCGTCCATCGATATTCATCAGACAAAAAGGACTTATCTCCATGCTTGTTAGAAAAATTGGAGATACCTGCTGCTCGAATAAAAATAGCTGGTGGAATCTCTACGTCTAAATTTCTACAAAGATCTAGGCAGACTTGCTCCAAATCTTCCAAACTCAGATCATACTCACTGGTCGACTGCTCTTTTAAGCTCTGATTCTTGTGTAAATCATGTAAGACATATCCAAGTAATGCAATTTGCATTTCCTGAACATCAAATGATAATCCTTGTTCCTCTAAGTATTCGACCAATGTCAGAAAGGCCTCACTACCCGAGTGGATATGATTCCACATCGATTGATCGATTAAGCCGCGATCTGGATTGTAGTTATGTGACTTTGCCTCCTGCTCTGCAAAACGCTCTCCCTCAATTTCTAGTTCATGAAAGCGAAGCAGCAATTCCTTTGCAAAACTTCGAATGTTCAACCGCATCACCTCACAATGATTATTATACAAGGGAAAGAAATACGTTAAAATTGTGTAAATTCTATAATCGCGACATCTTAAATGTCGCAATAAAAGATAATTGCTAAAACGAGCTAATAAAGTTCCAACATTTTTTCGATTTCTTGTTTGATCTTCTTGCGAAAATCAGCGGGTTCCAATACTCGGATATCCGCCCCCCACTCAAGGACCCATTTTTTCATCTCGACTTGACTTGAAATCTGTGGGATCTTCAATAGACCACAAAACTGGTCTTTAGATGGGTTGATTATTTTATGCCAACATTTCTCCGTCATTCGGCGATAAACTTCTTCATCGAGAATTTCAATCAAATAGTCTTTTGGCTCCCCATGGCTTTCAGCGCCCAACATCTTGTTTAAATATTGATTAGCCTTTTGTTTCTTATAGGCATAAGCATCTTTCAAACGCTTATAAAGTTGTGAGCGAACGAATGGAAGTGCTTCCACTTTTCGCAACCGATCTAACCGATAGTGGAGAAGAAAACGTTTTTTCTGTTCAGTTGGTGAGTCAAAATGATCTCCCACAACATAAAAATTAGATTTGGTAAAATGAATATGATAGGGGTCCAAATAACGTTCTTCTCCTCTAAACCAAAACTTAATCAATAGGTTCTTTCGAATCGCCTCAAAAATTCGATGTAAACTTTGATAGTAATCATCTCGCTTCAATGGAAAGCCAAATTCACGCACCTGGTAACACTCCGACCAAACTTCAAACTTTTCCCGTTCCTCTTTGGATAAGAGTGTGTTAACAGCACTCATTAGACGATTATATACTGCGCTTCCCACGCCAGCTAATATCGGTTTTACCTGTTGTAAAGCCAGAAATAGGTACATCATTTCTTCCAATTCTAAATTCAAAGCGGCTCTCGGAAAGTTCCCTTCATATACACCTTTTTCTCGTGTAATATATTCCCTCTTTGCATGCTCATTTAAAAATTGAATAAGTTTTTGCAAGTCCCTCTGAATGGTTCGAACTCCTACACCATAATGAGCAGCCGTATCCGCTATTTTATATGGCCCTGGATCCTCTAACAGTTCGCACAAAATCTTAAACAAACGACTATAATGCAACGTTGATTTACTTTTCTTATCTTGTCCTTCAGATATTGTTTTCACCTCTGATCGTATACAGCTAATAAAAACTAATTTTCAGCTAATATATTTCTACCCTGCTCGTTCGCACAACAAAGCCGATGATACTCTATCTGTTAAATCATCGACTTTGGTCTTGTCATCTCATAGAGTACAAGATCTTCATAAACCCCTGACTTTAATAGGTGTCTAGAGAGTGTCTCTTTATATTTCATTCCAATTTTACTCATCACCTTGTAGGATGCTGGATTTTTCGTCATTGCTTTCGCATAGACACGGTTTAATCCAAGTACTTCGAATCCAAAATTGACCACCTTCTTGGATGCCTCAGTTGCAAATCCTTGTCCCCAATAGGGTCGCCCCACCCAGTAAGCTAGCTCCCCATCATTAGCTGATTTAACACGTAGACTAACGCATCCAATCAATTGGTGATCCTCTTTTCTGATCAAGGCAAAAGAAAACATCTCTCCTCTTTCAGCCGCACGACGTACATGTTCAATCCATGCTTCTGCGACTCCGTCAGGGTAAGGATGTGGAATACCAAGGGTCGTTCTCGCAATCTCTTCATGTCCAGCTAACTTCTGAACCGATTTTGCATCCGTTGATTGAAACAATCGCAACATTAACCGTTCTGTTTCAAGATGGGTCTGTAGCACAATATCACTCCTGAACGTTTGGACTTACATCTGTATACCATGGGCGAAGATCCACCCGACTCCCCTCTAAATTACTAATCGAAACATTAAAGATATCCTATGTCACTATCACCAACGATTATTTAAGGTATTTAATCCTCATTACTTTCCTTCCCCATTGAAAACCCATCAAACAACCTCCCGCCATACGGTTCTAAGACCCGATCCACAAAAGTAATGAAGGGTTGTTTATTCCCATGCTGGTAAAACTGCTCACAAACTTGGACAAATTCATGACACAGTTCTTGATCATAGTTGGCCAGCGCACGAACGATCCACTTTGCTCCACCAATCCATTGGTTGTTCGTTCGTAGAACAAATTCATGAGTGATTGCTGCTAAACTATTGACGATAAATAAATCTTCCGCTCGATTTGTTGAACCCTCTAGATCAAGTAATAAATCGGTAATGATATAACGTTTACGGTTTAACTCATCGATTGACCATGATTTTGGACCTTGTTTCAATAAATGATTGGCTTCTTCTTTGATTCGAGTGGCAATTCCATCATCTTTAATGATCTTTCCTTCAGCACACATTTGTGGAAGAGAAGGTCGTCCCCGCTTACAATCGCTAACAAAAAAATCTACGTAGGACTTTGATGTATGAACAAAGAACTCTATCATCCAATCCTTAAAAATCAGTGATTCACGATAAGGATTCGGAATCGTATCATCTACGATCACAATGTCTAAATCGGAGTGAACAGTCGCATCCCCTCGGACAACACTTCCTGCTAACATAGCAACACGGCAATGAGGGAATCGTTGTTTAACCAAACGTGTAGCCGTTTGCTTAGGCTCTTCTTTTTGCACTTGTTACACCTCATTGAAATCGATTTTAAAGATCCATTGTTTATGGTTGATCATAAAGTTCAATGATGGTATTATCCCTACATTTTAATCTGCTAGGAGATAAAAACGTTCCTGCTATTAACCAGAGTAATATGGGCTGAGATAACTGAGTACTGAGGGTCATATTGGTTGCGAAGGTGCTGCTTGAGAATCAAAGCGAGCTTCAATTTGTTGAGATTATGACCGAGATCATTCGTATTCCACAAAGAAAGGAGCCCCGATTTGTAAACCTATATATTTGAAATGATCAAGGTCTAGCAAAGTCAATTCTTTCAACAAGATTTATAGAGTAGAGAGTTTCATTTTCGCATTTCTCGGAGAAAAAACACTAGCTAAAGTGAGGAAGAAAGCCTTTGAAACTACACTCTTCCTAACACCACAGCGATGAGGCGGGGAAAAGTCAAGTTAATAGTAAAAACTGTCAAAATGGGGAGTTTATATGGTTGATAATCTAATAGCTAAAAGATTATTTCTACGGGAATTTGTAGAAAGTGATTGGAAGGATGTACATAAATATGCTTCTCAGTCCGTTGTATGTAAATATCAACCGTGGGGGCCCAATACGGAAGAAGAATCTAAAACTTTTGTTGAACAAGCCATTGTTGATTCTAAAGCGAATCCAAGAAGCAGATATGCTTTTGCAATAATCGAAAATGAAAAAGGGTCGTTGATTGGAGCAGCTGAAATAAATATTCGAGATTTTAAAAATAAAAATGGTGAACTAGCATATATCGTGCATCCAGACTACTGGGGAATGGGTTTTGCTACAGAAGCAGCAAAACTTTTCATTGATTTTGGATTTAGCGAACTAAATCTCCATCGTATTTTCGCTACTTGTGACCCAAGAAATATTGCCTCATCAAAAGTATTAGTAAAGATTGGGATGAGCAAAGAGGGAAGGATGCGCGAAAATGTATTCATCAAGGGTGGTTGGCGTGATTCATTGTTATTTGGCATTCTTAAACGAGAATGGAAAAGAAATTGAAGTTGTACGAATGAAGGAGAATAAGCGAAACAGACCTCCATTAGCCCTTAATTTATCAAGGGGTTAAAATATGAGGAAATTTGCGAATCAGAAGCAAGCGGTTACGTTTTCAATTTTGTTAGTAAATAGTGAGGTAGAGAAGCGAGTTGGATTGAGAGTCCAGCTCGCTTTTTGTTTTTTCTTATAGCCCACAAATTGTAAGTAACTAGACTTTAAGCCTTTTTGGAGCAAAGTGGTGAATCTGGATCC
The DNA here is from genome assembly GCF_900129355.1 of Seinonella peptonophila. GTDB lineage: Bacteria > Bacillota > Bacilli > Thermoactinomycetales > Thermoactinomycetaceae > Seinonella > Seinonella peptonophila. The sequence continues at coordinate 41,208 of NZ_FQVL01000018.1, forward strand.
AACAACAAAGAGTACACGGACGGAACATCATTATCGCGGATTTTATCCAAAGTGCATCCCTCGGTTCCACTCAAACGTAGGAACAGTTTGCGGCGTGGTTACATTCCTTTAAACAAGGCTCTTTCTTTTGAAATCGCAACCGCCAAACCCCTTGATCCACAAGACCTTTACAAGCTTTTTCCGACGATCTCAGTATATCATAACATTTCTTCTCTATCATGAAGAACATTCCCCTTTACTCATGCGCCTCAAACCCTTGGGATTCCTGCGCTACACCTTTTCCGACGCTCCCCCAGGTCTGAGACGAAGCTATAGACCGTCGGAAAAGTGCTTTCGTTCAATAAGGTAAATTCAGATTTATACCTAATCGCTTTCCAGTTTCGTTACCAATTCCTATTCAGGCATCTCACTTTCAATTTCCCTATAATCCACATTCATTCGAATATATTGACATGATAACTTAGCCAACCATGGCTGTATTGATCTCTTTACAAGTTGTAAGCAGCAAACAAGTCGGACTTTACCTATTGTAGCAATCAGAAAGTTTCTCCACAGTTTTTCTCGCTTTCGAAGAGTGTGGAAAAGTGAGTAGAATTGAGAGTCCAGCTCGCTCTTTGTTTTTTCTTATTGCCCACAAATTGTAAGTAAATAGACTTTAAGCCTTTTTGGAGAAAAGTGGTTAGTCTGGATGCAACAACAAAGAATACGTGATTATCGCGGATTTTATCCGAGTGCATCCTCGCGTAGGAATAGTTTGCGGTGGGGTTACATTCCTTTAAACAAGGCTCTTTCTTTTGAAACGTCTTGGTAATCGATAACGACCCGCAAGGTAATCAATTTCAATCCTTTTAACAAAGCTCTTTCTTTTGAAACCAAACTAAAACAAGATACGGTCATCTCATGGCATTTGTGACCGTCATTTCAATCCTTTTAGCAAGGCTCTTTCTTTTGAAACTCAAGAACCAGTACCAAATCCTACTAAGAAGACTAAATTTCAATCCTTTTAGCAAGGCTCTTTCTTTTGAAACCAGACTATCGCGGGACTGCCTAAAGTGGAACAGGATATCATTTCAATCCTTTTAGCAAGGCTCTTTCTTTTGAAACATCAATGGAGACGTGTTTTTTGATGGTGAATTTCCCGCGATTTCAATCCTTTTAGCAAGGCTCTTTCTTTTGAAACAGCAACCTGCAAACCCCTTGATTCACAAGACCTTTACAAGCTGTTTCCGACGATCTCAGTATATCATAACATTTCTTCTCTATCATGAAGAACATTCCCCTTTACTCATGCTCCTCAAACCCTTGGGATTCCTGCGTTACGCCTTTTCCGACGGTTTCCCATGTCTGAGACGAAGCTATAGACCATCGGAGAAATGCTTTCGATCAAAGAGGTAGATTCGGATTTGATCGAGTCGCTATATAGCTTTTAAGCAAACGTCTATCCGGTGTTTTCACCTTCAATTTCTCCCTAATTCATATTCACTCGACCATATACCTTGGGAATCCTTGACTAGTTTAACTACCGCATCTATCCTTATTCTATATATCTTGGTTCTCCATCCAATAAACGACGCCTTCCTCTTAGTATAGACCATTTAAACTCACTACTGGATCAATGACTCAGCCAACTATGTATCTGTAAAACGAATATTTTCCATTTAATCTAAACAAATAAAATATACTTGTTCAAGAAATCTAATGCCAACAAAATTAATCCGCACAAAGTAATCAAAATAAAACTCCATTGGATATGCCTAAAATTAATAAACAGGACACCAAATTCTACCATTCGATAAAGAAGTACACCACTCAGGGTTAAAATCAATATTGATGAATCAAGAAAATGTGAAGCTATCCAAGCTCTCCATAAAACGTCGAGGTTCAAAGCCAAACTCTGGGATATGTTGGAGCCTAAAAAATGGTTGTCATTAGAAACTCCCACCTGTAGAAGTGGGAGTTTCATATTAGGTAATGTTGAAACTGCCACTAGATTGCAACCTCTTCTTTTAAAGTAGGTCCATGCTGGTAATCAATCAGTTTAAAATCGTTAATTGTAAAATAGCTTAATTCTTTAATATTTGGGTTTATCCAGAGCGTTGGAGCTGCAAATTGGGGCGAGTCGATTTGGCGAGCAATCATATCTAAATGTCGATCATAGATATGGATGTCTCCAATATTACAAGTCATCGTTCCAAGATCATAGTTTGTAACCTGAGCTACCATACGTTGCAATACATAATATTGAAAGACGTTAAAAGACCAGCCAAGGAAAAGGTCTGATGAACGAGCGGTAACAATCAAATGTAACTTTCCCTCTTTGACGAGCCATTGGGTACTGTGCCAACAAGGCTCTAATTCCATTTCATCCAAATCATCGATATTCCACCAAGAAGTAATCAATCGACGACTAGCAGGGTTATGACAAATTTGATAGATGAGATAATCAATCTGATCTACGATATGCTCATTGGTATGTCGAACTTTCTTCCCAGCTTGGTACCCATATGCTTTGCCAATATTATTTTGATCATTGGTCCATTCTTTCCAGATTTTCACCTGATGTTGATCAAGATACGATGCATCACTTGTTTTTTGAACAAAGAACCACAATATCTCATGAATTGCCGATTTCCAGGCAACTTTTTTTGTTGTTAAGATCGGAACCTCATCGCCATCAAACTTTAATTGCTTAGAGATCAGGCTCTTTGTATAAGCGAAAGTTCCATCTGCCCAGCTTGTGCGTACTTATTGATCTTCATCTGAAACGCCAAATTCTATAATTTCATTTACCAGTGAACGATAAATCTGATCCACCTTGCTCATCAAGTTCCTCCCGCACTTTTTCTATCGTTTCAATCCTCATTGGAGGTTAATCGGATGCAATGAGAAAGAAATAAGAATAGTAGATGATCAATTCTAGGTTTCAATAATCCTTATCTAAAGGTTATTCTGGATGCAACGTACGATAGTTAGCGGCTGTCTTTCCTCCACCTGTGTTACTGTTTCAATCCTCATCCGGAGGTTAGTCCGGATGCAACGGCACGCGATATTAACCAATACGGTTTCTGGGTTGAGAAGCCCTAAATCGCGAACCCCATTTTTTCATCAGCTAATACCTCCAATCATTTCCTCAAAAATCGCTAAAACCCTTGATATATCTAGAGCACGAACCCCCGAGGTTTGGCCAGAGCAAAAGGTTCGCGTTTTTTTACAAATTAATCCAATCACTCTGATTATATTGTCACTGAGACTTGAAATTGACTCAAGTCTCAGTTTTTAAAATGATTATTTATCTATTTCCCAATTCATCTTATCATTAATCGATGGTATTTTAATAAATAAGATTCTAGTACCTTGATCACTTATCTGCTCATAAGCAATTTCCGGATAGATCGCATAAAAATCCCCCTGATTATATTCAAATTTTTCTCCTGTAACGACATTGGTGTACACTGTTCTGCCATTTAATACATATTGAA